>NZ_CP166792.1:4800000-6651121 GCF_059695905.1 Pseudomonas sp. LBUM1663
ACCCCGTATCCCGTTCGGCCTTGTGTGCGAGGCCGAGCTGAATGCCTTCGGTCTTCATCGCCTCACGGGCCAGGTCGCCGAAACGACCGGTGCCATGACGACCGAGGTAGACCACCGACAGCCCGTTACGCGCAGCGGCGGCCATCACGTTAAACCCTCCGCCGGCTTCGAAACTGGCGGATTGCGCCAGCACGTCGCCACCCGGTTGAGGCAGTTTATCCACGGCCATGACCAGGTCGATGATGACCTGGCCGGTGTGCAGCAATCTAGGCATGAGCGTTCTCGGTCATTGCGGCACGACGATCCCTGGCCCCACCGAGTACAAAATAAATCCCGCCGGCCACCAGGAACGTCACGATCCAGCCCAGGCCGTTATGGCCCAGCCACGAGTCGGACAGGAAACCGCGGAACCACACGGTTTGTTCGGTGGTGCCAATGGTGGTGAAGCTGAAGCCCAGCACGATCGCCAGCGCCCACGCGCCAAACGCGCGCCATTCGATACCGCCGTTGTACCAATAGGCACTGCTCGGGCTGACGTCCAGCAAATCGTTGGGGCTGTAGTAATGACGGTGAATCAGGTCAACGACGAAGATCCCGACCCACGCCGTGATCGGCACCGCCAGCAGCGAAATGAAGGTAATGAACGGGCCGTAGAAACTGTCGGCGATCAGCATGAAGTAGATCGAACCGGCGAAGATCGCGACGATGTCGACCACCACCGCGTAGACGCGCTTGACCTTCAAGCCGAGGGTCAACGTGGTCAAACCGGCGGAGTACACCGAGAGGTTGTTCGACAGCAGCAGCCCACCAAATGCGGTGATCAGATACGGCACGGCCATCCAGGTCGGCAGCATGTCGCGGATCGCGATGATCGGGTCGGTGGCCGACGCCAAGTCGTTGTTGCCCACCGACAGCAGGCCGCCGAGGGTGATCAACAACACCAGCGGAATCCCCGCACCGAACGCCGCCGACGCGACCAGGCGCACGGCTTTGACGCTGCGGTGCTGATAGCGCGACATGTCGGCGCCGGCGTTGGCCCAACCGATCCCGGTGCCGGCAGCCATAGTGCCGACGCCGATGATCATCGCGCTCAATGGCGCAGGCGTGGCGTTGAATACCGCGGTCCAGTCGATGGTGGCGCAGAGGAAGCCACCAACCAAGATGTTCAGGGCACCGAACACATAAGTCGCCCACTTCTGGATCACCAGCAAAGTAGCGTGACCGAGGCCGGACACCGACAAGGTCAGCAGCACGAAAATCGCGATGAAGACCAGGGTCAACACCGGTGCGCTTTTGGCCTCAACGGGCGAACCGAACAGGATCGAGCACAGCGACAGCAGCACGAAGGCGGCGGTGGTGGTGTTGACGGTTTCCCATCCCAGCCGCGACATCAGCGAGACCAGGGTCGGGCCGATGTTGCCGCGCACTCCGAAAATGGCGCGCGAGAGGGTCAGGCTCGGTGCCCGACCACGACGACCAGCGATGGAGATGATCCCGACCACCGCGAAAGAACCGGCGGCGCCGAGGATCGCAACGATGATCGCCTGCCAGATCGCCAACCCGCGAAACGCCACCAACGTGGCGCCCAGTGGCAGGCCGAGAATGGAAATGTTGGCCGCGAACCAGACCCAGAACAGTTGCAGCGGGTGACCGTTGCACTCCGCTTCCGGCACCGGTTCGATGCCGCGGGTTTCCAGTTGCCCGGCGCTTTGCCCGGCGTTCGATGAACTCATGAAAAATGCTCCTGTTGCCTTTGTTGTGGTTGTGGGCAATGACGGAAGACGAAAACAACAGCCCGGCAGTCCTGGCCAAGTCCGTGCGATCCATTGCGGGGTTATCAATTGAAATAGGCGGTGCGCCCATCGCGAGCAGGCTCGCTCCCACAGGTACGGCGTGTACCTTGCGGCTTGCACTTTCCTTGTGGGAGCGGGCTTGCTCGCGAAGAGGCCAGCGCAGTCAGCGCAATGCTAGAAGCCCTTTTACCAAAGGCTCCAGCGCCAGATCATTAACGGCTTTGACCTGTTCGATCATCGCAACCGGCCAACTCCCAAGCCCCAGACAAGCCCCGAGCATCGCGCCGAGAATCGCCGCGATGGTATCGGTGTCACCGCCCAGGCTCGCGGCCATGCACAGCGCTTCGAAGGCGTTCATTTCACCGACGGCCACTTGTTGCGCCAGGGCAAACGAGACCACCACCGATTCCTGCGAAGCCACCGACGTGCCGATCACGTCATACAGCAAATCCGCCAGCAACGCTTTGTCACTGTCGACGCTGATGGTCCGCGCCCAGCTGATACGCGAGGCAATCCGTCCGCCCGCCACCCAGTGGCCATGGCTTTCAGCTTGTTGGGCGATCTGCTGGCCGAGGTTCAACGCCTCGCCCAGGTCCATGCCGTTGATGCCGGCCGAGACCACCGCCGCCACCGCCGCCGCACTGGAAATTCCCAGCGTGGTGTTGTGGGTGACCTGGCAGGCCTGCACCACGGCGCTTATAAAACGTTCAGGCTGGGCGACATCCGCGGCGATACCGACCGGAGTGATGCGCATCGCCGCGCCGTTGGTGGTGCCGTAGCGCCCCGCTTCTTCCGGCGAGTGGCCGGCGAGGATCATTTCGATTGCGCGTTTGGTCGAAGGGCCGAGCAGGTCTTGCGAACCCTTGGCCTGCATCCCGGCTTCCCATTCGATCAGCCGCTGAGCGAGCACGGCCGGTTCGATCCGGCCCTCACCGTCCACCAACAACTGACCGACAAGAATCGCCTGTTCGGTGTCGTCGGTAATCGAGCCCTTGGGCATGTTGGCGGCGATCGGTTGATCGGGGCCGGCGTCTTGCAGGTCGGTGATCTGGCCGAAGCGCGCCTTGATCTCGGCACGGCTCAGGGATTGCGTCGGCATGCCCAGCGCATCGCCCAAGGCCAGTCCATAGAACGCGCCGAGCGCACGGTCGAGCGCGGTCATTTCGATTCTCCAAATTGCAGGTGCAGGCGAAAGTGCACCGGGTCGAGCAGGCTTTCGACCTGTTCCATGAAACGGTTTTGCCGGTCGTAGGTGGTGCGCAAGGCTTTGAGGAAGACGGTGCCGACCGGACGCCCTAGCAGCTCGGCGTCTTCGGCGTTCAAGGGTTCTGCGCCGATCCATTGATCGCCGCGCTCGCCGATGTAGCCATAGGCGGCCAGGGTGATGGTCAGGGAATTGTCGATCAGACCGACCCGCGGCAGGCTTTCCAGTCCTCCGGTGGCGGGCATCAATGAGCGTTCGAGGGAAACCAGCTTGCCGTCGGTGGAACGGCGGCGCCGGTCGAGGGTGATGAACTGATCGGTGCCGAAGCGCGACATCAGGTCCGGACGCGTGACGGCCTCCAGCCGCAGCACTTCGGTGTTGATCAGCGCCCCGCTGTCGGCCAGCGCTTGCGCCCAGCCACTGCGTTGATCGAGCACCACACCGTCGAAGGTGACGATGGAGCCCACGCCGCTTTGGGTCGCGATGTAGTTGCGTCGTTTCAACTCGGCCAGGGCCTCGCGCAGCGTGCCGCGGCTGACTTTGAATTCTTGAGCCAACTGATGCTCGCCCGGCAACAGAAAGCCGTCCTCCATGAGGCCGCTTTCGATGCGCCGGATGAGTTCGTCGACCACCCGTTGTTTCTTGTCAAATCGTACCTGTCTAATCATGTACAAAGTGATAACCGAAACGGGCTGGCACGAGCAAGGATTATTTAAGGGAGGTGACGGGAGGGTGTGGGTGTTCGCTATAGCGATGTGAATCAGATACACCGCCATCGCGGACAAGCCACGCTCCCACAAGTTTTATGTCGTACCCGGATTATGCGAACGACAAAAAAACTGTGGGAGCGAGGCTTGCCCGCGAAGACGTCAGGCCAAACAGCGCAAATCTCAGCGTTGTTTGAGGCGGTCGATGACGACGGCCAACAGCAAGATCGAACCGCGAATCACGTACTGATAGAAGGTGTCGATGTTCTTCAGGTTCATCGCATTCTCGATAATCGCCAGAATCAACACCCCGGCGATCACATGCCGGATCATGCCGATCCCCCCGCTCAACGACACCCCGCCCAGCACGCACGCCGAAATCACTGTCAGCTCAAACCCCTGGCCAATCATCGGCTGCCCGGAGGTCATGCGCGACGCCAGAATCACCCCGGCCAGCGCACCGATCACACCGTGCACGGCAAAGATAATGATCTTGGTCCGGTCAACGTTCACACCGGCCAGCAATGCCGCTTCCTGGTTGCCGCCGATGGCCATGGTGTTGCGCCCGTAGGTGGTGTAATTCAGCAGCCAGCCGAAAAACAGGAAGCACACGATGGTGATCAGGATCGGCACCGGCACGCCGAACAACTGGCCGTTACCGAAGACGAAAAACGACTCCTGCGACACACCCACCGCTTTGCCATTGGCAAAAATGTAAGCCAGGCCACGAACGATCTGCATGGTCGCCAAGGTGGTGATCAACGCGTTGACCCGCAGCTTGGCGATGACGATGCCGTTGATCAGCCCGACAATCAGCCCCATCACCAGCGCGGCACTCACGCCGAGAAAAACACTGTCGGTGTCGCGCATCACCACCGCCGCGACCACGCCGGCACAGGCAATCACCGACCCCACCGACAAATCGAAATGCCCGGACGCCAGGCAATACAACATGGTGCAGGCGGCGATCCCGGTCGTCGAAATCGCCAGGCCCAGGCCGCGCATGTTCAGCGGCGACAGGAAGTTGTCGATCAGCAGCGTGCACAGCACGAAGATCCCGACGGCCGCCAGCAACATCACCCAGTCATCGAGAAAGCGCCGCAGGTCCAGAGGTTTGCGCGCAGTGGGCAGAGCGTTGTTTTGGATGGTCATAGTCACCTCTCAGTTCGCCACGCCGTCAGCGCGTTGGCGCGGCAAAGCCAGTTGCAGCAGGTTGGATTCATTGGCCTCTGCGCGAGACAACTCGCCGCGCATCGCGCCTTCGCAGAGCACCAGGATGCGGTCGGAAATACCCATCACTTCCATCAGGTCGCTGGACACCACGATCACCGCGATACCGCTGGCGGCCAGGTTATGGATGATCTGGTAGATCTCGGCTTTCGCCCCGATGTCGATGCCGCGAGTGGGTTCATCGAGCAACAGGACTTTCATCGGCATCGACAGCCAGCGGCCGAGAATGGCCTTCTGCTGATTGCCGCCGGACAGGTACATGATTTTCTGCTCGGCGCCGGGCGTCTTCACTTTCAGCGCCTTGATCTGCTTGTCGGCGTTGCCCTTCTCCCACAGGCCGCGCAACAGACAACCGAACGTGGAATGGGCACCGCGCGCGCTGATGTTGATGTTCTCGGCGACGCTGGCCAGCGGCAGGATGCCCTCCTTCTTGCGGTCTTCGGGACACAGCAGAATACCGGCGGCGATGGCATCACGAGGGGAACGCAGTTTCACCTCATGACCGCGAAGCTCCAGGCGCCCTGCGGTGTTACGCGTCAGCCCGCTGAGCATCCGGAACAGCTCGGTACGCCCCGCGCCCACCAGGCCGAACAGCCCGAGAATCTCGCCCTTGTGCACCTCGAAACTCACCGGTTCACGCAGTCCCGGCCCGAGCAAACCGTCAACCTTGAGCGCCACGGCGCCCCGCTGGCGGCTGCGGTAATCGTAGATATCCTGAATGTCGCGACCGACCATGCACGTCACCAGCTGGTCGTGGGTCAGCTCGCTCATGTCCTCGAAGGTGCGCACGTAGCGGCCGTCCTTGAACACCGTGACCGCGTTGCAGATGCGGAACACTTCTTCCATGCGGTGAGAGACGTAGAGCACCACTTTGCCTTCGTCGCGCAGGCGTCCGATGATCGCCATCAAGCGATCGATTTCCCGCGCCGAGAGGCTGCTGGTGGGTTCATCGAAAGCAATCACATGCGCGCCACGGGACAACGCCTTGGCAATCTCCACCAACTGTCGCTGACCGAGGGACAGGCGCCCTACTTTCTCTTGCGGATCGATTTCATCGGCCAGGCCTTTGAGACAGGCCAACGCTTGCTGACGCAGTGCGCCTCGATTAATCAGGCCGAAACTGGCCGGCAGATGACCGAGGAACAGGTTCTCGGCCACGGTCATTTCCGGGACCAGGTGCAGCTCTTGATGGATCACGGCGACGCCACTGCCAATGCTGTCGGCGGTGGACTTGAAGACCATCGTCTGCTCGCCGATCTGCAGGTCGCCGCTGCTCGGCGTGTAAGCACCGCCGAGGATTTTCAGCAGGGTCGATTTGCCGGCGCCGTTCTCGCCCATCAAGGCGTGAACCTGCCCGGGACGCGCGACGAAGCTGATGCCATCCAGCGCCTTCACCCCGGGAAAAGTCTTGCCGATCCCGTTGAAGCGCAGGCTGCCGCCGACGCTGTGCTCATGTGTCTGTAATTGCGCGTGCATAAAACCACCTCATCACACAGATCAGGCGACCCCGTCACCAGGGCCGCCGATGAAATCAACCGGCCCTCAGTTCCACAGGCCGATCTTTTCCAGTTCCTGCTTGAAGTTCTCGCGAGTGATCAGCGTCACGTCATCCATCGCGGTGTACTTCGGTGGTTCTTTGCCGGTGGTGACCCACTCGAACATCATGCTCGCGGTGTTGTAGCCCTCAATGTGCGGGCTTGGCAGCATCGAACCGAAGAAACCGCTGTTGGCTTTCTTCAGCTCGCCAATGGCGTCGGTGCCGTTGATGCCGATGCCGATCACATTGGCCGCGGCGAAACCGGCGCTCTCGGTGGCGCGCACGCCGCCCAGCACGGTGTTGTCGTTCATGCCGCCGATGATCAGGTTTTTCGCTGCGCCCGGCAGTTTCACCAGGGCCGAGTTGGTGGCGTCCATGCTGCCCGGTACGTCGAGGGTTTTCAGGGCCGAGAACAGAATGTGGTCTTTTGGCATCCCGGCATCTTCCAGCGCTTTGACCGAACCGTCGGTGCGCTTCTTGCCGGTGTCGAGCTCATTGAAGGTGTTGATCACCGCATAGGTGTCTTTCCAGTCCCAACCGCGTTTTTTCGCTTCGGTGGCCATCGCTGCGCCCTGCTTCTGGCCAACTTCGAATGCGGCCATGCCGAGGTACGGAACGTCTTCCATGAACTTGCCATTGGCATCGACGAAACGGTCATCGACAGCGATGACTTTCATACCATTGAGCTTGGCCTTGGCCATGATGGCCGGGCCAAGGGAGACGTCCGGCGGGCAGATCACGAAGCCCTTGGCGCCGTTGGCAGCGAGACTGTCGATGGCCGAAAGGGTTTTCTCGCCGTCCGGCACGGCGATCTTAATCACAGTGAAACCCTTGTCTTTCCCGGCCTTTTCGGCGAATGCCCATTCGGTCTGGAACCAGGGCTCTTCCGCCTGCTTGACCAGAAAGCCGATTTTCACTTCCTCGGCCGCCAGCAGCGTGCTGCTCAGGCTGACCGCAGTGACCGCCAAAGCGGCACAGCACAGGGAACGGATCCCACGACGACGATTCATAAGCTGACTCCTTGTTATTTTTTTTGAGCGTTATTTTGAAAGCCGGTACTGCAAATAGTCATATCGTATGATGATTGGATTTCAAACGGAGTTCCGCGTCTGAAAGCCATGTTGCTCAGTCGTGGTACATGACCGAGCGACCACCATCGATGGTGATGCACGAAGCATTGATGAACGGTGCTTCATCGCTGGCCAGGAAGACGGCCGTCATGGCCACTTCCATCGGTTGCCCGATACGACGCGGCGGGTGCAGGTCGAAGGCCCGTTGACGTTCAGCCTGGGGGTCGGCAAAACCGTTCCAGTAATCGACGTTCAATTGGGTTTCGATGTAGCCGGGGGCGATCGCATTCACGCGAACGCCTTTTGGTGCGTATTCAATGCCCAACGCGCGGGTCAGCCCGAGCAAGCCGTGCTTGGCCACCGGGTACGGAAAGCAGCCCGGGATGATGTGGGTGGAATGGGTCGAGGCGATGTTGATGATGCTGCCGATGCCTTGCTCGATCATTTGCGGCAACACCGCTTTGCAGCCGTACCACGCGCCGTCGAGGTCGATGGCGAAGCAGCGATGCCAGTCTTCTTCGGTCATTTCCAGTGGATCACGGAACACGTTGATCCCGGCGCAGTTGACCAATACGTCGATCCTGCCATGACGCTCGACGGCCAACCTGGCCATCGCGTGCAGGTCTTGTTGCCGGGAAACGTCAGCCTTGATCGCCTGAACATCAAAGCCTTTATCCCGCCAGTGGGCTGCGACTTTCTCGACTTTCTCGACCTGGATATCACTGATGATCAGTTTGGCCTGCTGCGACGCGAACGTGGCGACGATGGCCTCGCCGATGCCCTGAGCAGCGCCGGTCAGCAGCACGACCTTGTTCTTCAGGCGCTCGCCTTTGGGCGGCTCGGGCACGGCGGGCAAGGAAAGAGGCTCAGCCATGGATCAAGGCCCCCTTTTGCAGGGACGACAAAAACCGGGCATCTGTCGATGTCCGGTCAAAAGTCTTCTTGGAAAATTGCTGCATCACTTCACCTGTTTTGTTTTTTTAAGTGTGAGTGCGTGTAACTGATGGCCGACTATAAACCCGACCACCAAATAATCTCAATATATAATTTTACATCCCATATTTTGGGATTTTATCCAGCGAAGCGTGTGCAGGGTTTTCCGGGTACATCGACGCGAATCGACAGCAGCGCACCGTCCAGCGGGTGGTTGAGCGGGCTCGCGGCGCTGGTGATGTACAGGGTTTTCAAGTCTTCGCCGCCGAACACGCAACTAGTAGGGCGGCTGACCGGCAATTCGATCACGCGGTCGACATAGCCATCCGGATTCAGCCTGATCAGGCAGCTGCCATCCCATCGGGCGTTCCAGATGAAACCCTCGGCATCCATCGCCGAGCCATCCGGTCCGCCCCGATCATGGGGACCGAACCAGACATACGCCGTGTCCAAGTTGCCATCGGTGTGGACGAAATAGCGGTACAAGGTTTTGTCCATGCTGTCGGCGAAAAACAGCGTGGTCTCGTCCTCGCTCCACAGCAACGTGTTGGGAATGCCCAGCCCGCGAAGCAGCGGCGTGACCCGCGCGTCGCGGTCGATGCGAAACAGGCCGCCGGAGCGACGCACAATGGGCAGGTCTTCGCCGTTCTCGCCGATGTTGTTTTGCATGGTGCCGAGCCAGAGCCGGCCTTGAGCATCGCAGCGGGCCTCGTTGGCGCGATTGCCGGGTTGCGGGTCGGCGACGCAGAGCAAGGTCAGGCGCGGTTCGAGCCCTGGTGAATCAAGGTCCAGCCGATAGACGCCGCTGCTCAACGTCACCAGCGCATCACCGCTTTCGCAGGGGATGAACGCGGACACGTGCTCCGGCATTTCCCAGATCTGCACGTTGGCGCCGATCAGCCGCAGGGCTTGCTTGCCGGCGATGTCCACCCAATACAGCGCCTGGGTCGGCACATCCCAGAACGGGCCTTCGCCAAGTTGTGCACGGTGTCCGGTAACCGCATGCCACGTCATGAAACCTCCTGTTTTTTCTTTTTTTGTGGGAGCGAGCCTGCTCGCGATAGCGGTGGGTCGGGTGACATCTGTATTGGATGTAACTCAGTCATTGCGAGCAGGCTCGCTCCCACATGGGCTCTCTGTGTTTAGCTGGCTTTTTTGTCAGCCATGACTTTTGGGTAAAAGCGCTTGATCGCCAGGTCCGCGTTATCAATCAGGGTCATGCAGGCCCAGACACCCCGCGCGGCATCCCGGGCGGCGATCGCGTCGGCCATGTCTTTGTGAATCGGCAGCGTGCGGCGCAATTCGTCCGGGTCGGCGGCGGACACTTCGAACGACACCGCCAACAGCGCCCCGAGGGCCGGGACCATTTGTTCAATGAACTGGTTGTGGCTGGCGGCAAGTATGCACTCGTGGAAGATCTGGTCGGCGCGGTTGTAATCGACGCCGCTGTCCACCGCCCGTTCCAACGCGTTATAGGCCTGCTGGATCGCATGAACCTGTTCGACCGTCGCGCGTTCGCAGGCCCAGCGAACGGCCATCGGTTCGATGGTGCGGCGCAGATCGAGCAAGTCGTCGACGAAATTTTCCGGCAAGCCACTGCGCGAAAGCCAACCCACGACTTGGGGGTCGAAGAGGTTCCAGCGTCGCACCGGCAACACCCGCGTGCCGACCTTCGGCCCGACTTCGAGCATACCTTTGGCGACCAGTGTTTTGATGGCCTCGCGGATGACCGTGCGACTGACACCCAACTGCTCGCCCAGATCGGCTTCGACCTTAATGGTTTCGCCGGGCTTGACCTGGCCTGCGGCTATCCAGCAACCGAGCCAATCGACGGTCGACGCATGAAAACTGCTGGACATGGGCACCTCGATGCAGGAACGGCACAAAGCCGTTCGCGATGGGGGTCCACGCTAATCATCATACGATTGGGTGTCAATTTGATTTTCCGTGTCCACGCGTAAAACCACTGTGGGAGCGAGCCTGCTCGCGATGACGGACCAACAGGCAACATTGATGTTGAATGTTATGGCCTCATCGCGAGCAGGCTCGCTCCCACATTTTTTAAACGTTAAGGCTCGAGGCCGATGGGGAAGAACTCACCACTGCTCCAAACGCCAAGCCAGCGTTGCCCGTCGATCTCGCGGGTCACGGCCAGTTCTACCAATTGATAGAACACATTGCGATGGATCAGGGCTTCGAGGTTGGTGCGCACATGCACGTAGGGTGCTGGCTCTTGCGTGACCGGGTCGATCACCACGCGGATCGGGTGTTCGGTGCCGGCGTCCGTGGTCTCGTCGACATTGGTGGTGAAGCGCAAGACTTGTGCTTCGCCCTCGCCTTCCACGTCCACTGCAATCGCCACGAACGGCGCATCATCGACCTTGATACCGACCTTCTCGACCGGCGTGATCAGGAAATAATCATCGCCATCTCGACGAATGATGGTGGAGAACAGCTTGACCATCGGCTTACGCCCGATCGGCGTCCCCAGGTAGTACCAGGTGCCGTCGCGAGCGATGCGCATGTCGATGTCGCCACAGAAATCAGGGTTCCATAAATGGACCGGCGGCAAGCCTTTGGTTTTGGGGATTTGCCCCAACAAGTCGTTGGCTTTTTGCGGGCCACTCATGGCGTTCTCCTTGAATTACTGGTCGCTGAGACCAATCAGACTGCGCGCATATTGCTCAAGCGGCGGGCCGATCAAGTCTTGTGGCTTGTTATCGTGGAACGTCAGTAAACCGCCACGACTCTTGATACGTGCAGTATCAATCAAATACTGGGTGCTGGTCTCGATCAACATGATCTGAATCACGCCGCTGTCGATGCCCAGGCGATCCACGTATTCCTGATCGAGCCATTCGTCCGAGTTACCAATTCGGTCATCCGCCTTGGCGAACCGTGTGTAAAGCAGGTAATGGGCACCGGCGGCGCGGGCTTCACCCATGGCCTGATCGAGGCCTTCGGGGGCACGCGCGCGGCGGACCATCGGGAAATATTCGATAAAACCGTTGTAAGCTTCTTCAGCGACCACGTTAGGTCGCGGATAAGCGCTGCCCGGCGGCGCGAAGGCACCTTGGGCGATGTAGATGAACGAGTCCGGCTGAATGCGCAAGTTATTCACCCGACGACTGTCGCTGTGATCCAGCAGCCCTGCATCGCTCATGTGGTAGCGAGTTCCTTCAGCCATATCGCTGACATTCATGCAGCCACCAAGCGCCAAAACGGCCAGCAGCAAAACCAGGCTACGCATCCTACCCTCCAGAGGCCGGTGACGGAAAACCGGCGAATGGCCATTGGATGCAGCTTCCGCGCCAGCTCAAGAGCTTTGTTGTCTGATCGAACGCAATCGCGGGCAAGCCACGCTCCCACAAGGTTTGCGCAAACCCTGTGGGAGCGGGCTTGCCGCGATTGCGTTCGATCAGCCGCCAATAATCTTCATGATGGTCGCGCCGCCGGAGAAGGCCACTTCCTGCTTGTCCCCCAAGGCTTTCACCAAGAGACGCTGCAGCGCCGGCAATGCCTGATGACGCGGCTTGTCCAAAAGGTCGCCGACATAGTGGCGATTGCTCGACGACAAACAGCCATGCAGCCACCCCGTGGACGACAGCCGCAGGCGCGAGCAGGTCCGGCAGAAAGGAACACTTTCATTGGCGATCACGCCGAAGTGCCCCAGCCCCGGTATTTCGTAACGCACCGCAGTGGCATCGACCGGCGCATCGGCCTGCAGATACTCATAACGCTCGCCGATCAGGCTCAGCAACTGCTGAAGGCTGACGAACTGCTGCAGGAAGGCGTTGTTGTCGCTGGCCAAGTGACCCATGCGCATCAGCTCGATGAAGCGCAATTCATAGCCACGCTCCAGGCAGTAATCGAGCAGCGGCATCACCTGATCAAGGTTCTGGCCGCGCAGGGGCACCATGTTGACCTTGATTTTAAGGCCGGCGGCCTTGGCCTGATCCATGCCGTCGAGCACGGTCGCCAGGTCGCCGCCACGGGCAATGCTGCGGAACGCGCTGGCATCCAGGGTATCGAGGGAAACGTTGATGCGACGGATGCCGGCGTCCACCAGCAACGGCAGCTTTTTCGCCAGCAATTGACCATTGGTGGTCAGGCTGATGTCTTCCAGGCCCATCTTGCCGACAGCCGTCATGAAGGCTTCGAGCTTGGGGCTGACCAGCGGCTCGCCACCGGTGATGCGCAAGCGCTCGATGCCCGCTGCTTCGATCAGATACGCCACGCCGCGTGCCATGGCCTCGGCCGACAATTCATCCTGCGCAGCCACCAGCCGCTTGCCGTTGGGCACGCAGTAGGTACACGCGTAATTGCAGGCTGAGGTCAGGCTGATCCGCAAATTGCGGAAACGCCTGCCTTGACGGTCAACGATCATGGAGCACTCCGGCGAAAGGAATTTGAACGCGTAAAACTTGACTCACAAATCAAGTTTTAGCAAGTCCCATGCCTGAGTATATTCCTGAGGTACTGCGCCATATAGCGAAATCATGGCGCAATAAAGCAACTGAATGGTTCAGCTGCTCGGGGTGTCGGTATCGCGCTTGCGCTTGTTGCCCATGCGCACACCGATATCCATCAGGAACTGGAAGAAACCTTCCTGATCTTCCAGCACATTGCTCCAGAACGGCGAGTGATACAGCGCCACGGCACCGTGCACCAGCGCCCAGGACGCGCAGTAATGGAAGTAAGGCGGCACGTCTTCGAGCTTGCCTTCGCTGATCCGGCCCTTGATCAGCAAGGTCAGGCGTTCGAAGTTCGAGGCACGGATCTTGTGCAACTCCTCGACCATCTCCGGCACCTGGTTACCCTTGACCACCTTCTCTTCCAGGCGATCGAACAAGCGATAGCGTTGCGGGTCGCGCATGCGGAATTCGAAATAGGCCCGGGACAGGGCTTCCTTGTCCTTGTCGACATCAGCCGAATGCAACAGCTCGTTCAGATCACGCTCGTAGTCGAGCATCAGGCGCAGATAGATCTCCGCCTTGGATTTGAAATGCTTGTAGATCGTGCCTTTGCCGATACCGACGGCATCAGCAATCATCTCGACGGTGACACTGTCTTCACCTTGGTCGAGGAACAGCTTGAGCGCGGTATCGAGAATTTCTTGCTCGCGGCGACGAAACTCACGGACCTTACGAGGTTCTTTATGCATAAGAAAAGGTCTGTAGGGGTCAAAATTCGAAGCCGCGTATTATGCCTAACTTGCGCCAAAATGCACGGATCATCCGACCATATCTGTGTTTCTTGATGATTTCACACAGGGTCGCCTGTTGATGAGAACACTTCCGAAGCGCCCGTATTCCAAAATTGTTTAAAAACCGCGGCCGGTAAACTGGACTCGGCGCAATACTGATCAATACTTGAACTGTCGACGGGGCATCTCCCCCAAGTGTCGCGTCGATATAGGTACCAACGGACCGCGTGCCTTTGTTTTACTCCTAATGGTCTTAACCCGGATTCACCCCCCAGAACCCGGGTTTTTTTTGCCTGCGATTTAGCCTTTCACATGCGCCAGCGGAAACAGGCGCTTGAAGTTTTCAGTGGTCTGCTCGGCAAATCGCTCATAAGACTCACCACGCAACATTGCCAGAAATTCCGCAACCTCGCGCACGTACTGCGGCAGGTTGGGTTTGCCGCGATAAGGGATCGGAGCCAGGTACGGCGAGTCGGTTTCTACCAGCAATCGATCAGCCGGCACTTTGCTGGCGACGTCACGCAGCGCATCGGCATTGCGAAAAGTGACAATGCCGGACAGGGAAATGTAATAGCCCATGTCCAGCGCAGCCTTGGCCATGTCCCAGTCTTCAGTGAAGCAATGCAGCACGCCCGCCTGAGGCAACGCAGCCTCGCGCAGCAAACTCAACGTATCAGCACGGGCGCCACGGGTGTGGATGATCACCGGTTTGCCTGTTTGCTGAGCGGCCTGCAGGTGCAAGCGAAACGATGCCTGCTGCAACTCTGCCGCTTCTGGCTCGTAGTGATAATCCAGGCCGGTTTCACCGATGGCCACGACACGGGGGTGATTGAGCTCACGAAGCAACCAATCGAGCGCCGGCGCAGCACCCGGCTGTACATCCAGAGGATGCACGCCCACTGAACAGTCGACGTCGTCATAACGTTCGGCCAGGGCTTTGACATCCGCGGCATTTTCGACGCTGACGCCGATACATAAAAAGTGCCCTACCCCGCGCTGCCGGGCCGCATCAAGTGCGGCATCCAGAGAGCCGTCGTGGGCGGCGAGGTCAAGACGATCGAGGTGACAATGGGAATCTACGAGCATAAAAGGGCTGCAACTTACATCGTATGAGTGGGACGGTCGGACTTCAGGGCTCCGGCCAGATGGGTTTCGATTCGACTGCGCGCAGTGTTGTCGCCGTCGTTGAATTGTACGCCGACCCCGGCAGCCCGATTGCCCTGTGCACCTTTGGGGGTAATCCAGGCAACCTTGCCGGCCACCGGAATCTTATCGACCTCGTCCATCAGGTTCAGCAGCATGAACACCTCATCGCCCAACTTGTAGCTCTTGTTGGTCGGGATAAACAGGCCGCCGTTCTTGATGAACGGCATGTAGGCCGCGTAAAGCACGGACTTGTCTTTGATGGTCAGGGACAAAATGCCGTTGCGCGGCCCCGGGTTGACGGCTTCATTCATGCTGACCTCCATTGCTGATGATCAGAGTCTAGGCACAGACGATCACTTCTGGGTAGGCAAGGATGCCCATTGCACCAGCAGCGCCTCCAGCAACAAGGCCGGATTGAGGTTGGCTTTGCTCATGACCTTCTGACGCTGGGCGAGAATCCAGTCCTGGATACTCAAAACCTTATCCTGAGCGGTTTTCTGCGCCAGGTATTGAATGACCTTGCGCATGTCCGCCAATCCCAACCCTGTTTCATCCTGGGTCAACTGATAGCGCAGGATCAGACTCGACCAGTCGCAGAACCAGTCGAACAACAGCAACTGCGGGACGGTTTTCCATTCTTCGGCCAACTGCGTCGGCGATTGCTGCTGCTTGAGCAGCTTCTTCACGCCTTCGACCACCAGCGCTCGCTGTTCGCGCACGCCCTGGGCCTGCAACTTGACCGCCGCCAGCGGAGAGCCGGCCGCTAGGGTCAGCAGTTCGACACGCTCCTCTTCCGAGCTGTCCGGCAGGGCCGTGGCCAGCCAGGCAAGACTCATCGCTTCGCTCGGCAGCGGGCAGGCCTGTTGCACGCAGCGGCTCTTGATGGTCGGCAACAAACGGCTGGTCTGATGGCTGACCAACAGCAAAACGGTGTCGCCGGACGGTTCCTCAAGACTTTTGAGCAAGGCGTTCGCGGCGTTGATGTTCATCGACTCGACCGGCTCGATCAACACCACCTTGCGCCCGCCCATTTGGGCGGTCTGGACCACGAAGCTGACCAGATCCCGCACCTGATCGACTTTGATCGCCTTGTCGGCCTCTTCGGGTTCCAGGATGTAGTTGTCGGGGTGGCTGCCGGCCTTGAGCAGCAGGCAGGATTTGCACTCACCGCAGGCATCCTGCGCGGTCGGACGCTGGCACAGCAAACTGGCCATCAACCGTTCCGCCAGCGCCCGCTTGCCGATCCCGGCCGGGCCATGCAGCAGATAGGCGTGCGCATGTTGCTTGCGACCGGCCAATTGCTGCCAGAGGCTGTCCTGCCACGGATAGGCGTCAGCCACGGGCCAACTCCATCAGGCGTGGCAGCAAGGCGTCCAGCGACTGCTGAACCTGCGCCAGCGGCTGAGCGGCATCGACCCGCACATAACGCGCAGGGTCAGCTTCAGCGCGTTCGAGGAACGCACTGCGCACGGCATCGAAAAAGGTTCGGCCTTCGAGTTCGAAACGATCCAGGCGACCGCGAGCGCTGGCGCGGGCCAGACCCACCTCCACCGGCAGATCAAAGATCAGCGTCAGGTCCGGGCGCAAATCGCCCTGCACAAAGGTTTCCAGGGCCGCGATACGCTCCAGCGACAATCCGCGACCGCCGCCCTGATAGGCGTAGGTCGAATCGGTAAAACGATCACACAAGACCACCGCGCCACGGGCCAGCGCCGGGCGAATCACCTCGGCCAGATGCTGGGCGCGTGCGGCGAACACCAACAGCAGCTCGGTGTCGGGGTTCATGACTTCATCAACCGGCGCCAACAGCACTTCGCGGATCCGCTCGGCCAAGGGCGTACCACCCGGCTCGCGGGTCAACACCACCTCGATACCGGCGGCGCGCAGGCGCTCGGCCAGGTATTCGCGGTTGGTGCTCTTGCCGGCGCCTTCCGGGCCTTCCAGGGTAATAAACAAGCCAGTCACGGGCAGTCCTTAATCAGAGTCATTGCGGGCTTTGCGGAGCCGGTGCGTCCGGCTCGGGCACGGGCTTCGGAGCAGGTACAGCGGAGGGTTCTTGCGGCGCGCCTTGTGGCGCTACTTCTGGCAAAGCGTCGGGATCGGGATTGGGCGAAGCGGCCGGAATCGCCACTTCGGCATCCGGCGTGTCGGCACTCGGGGTTTCTGGCGCGGATACCGGTGCCGGGCTGGACCGGTAATCGGCACGACGCTTGAGCTGGAACTCGCGAACCGCATTATTGTGGGCATCCAGATCATCGGAGAACACGTGGCTGCCATCACCGCGAGCGACGAAGTAGAGGCTGTTGCCCGCCACCGGGTTCAACGCGGCATGGATCGCTTCGCGGCCGACCATGGCAATCGGGGTCGGTGGCAGGCCCGAAATCATGTAGGTGTTGTACGGCGTGGCTTCCTTGAGGTGGGCACGGGTCAACTTGCCGCTGTAGCGATCACCCAGACCGTAGATCACCGTCGGATCGGTCTGCAGCAACATGCCCATCGCCATCCGCCGCACAAACACGCCAGCGATCTGCCCGCGCTCCTGTGGCACACCGGTTTCCTTTTCCACCAGCGAGGCCATGATCAGCGCCTGATAGGGTTCGGTATAGGGCACGTCAGCGGCGCGCTGTTCCCACTCCTTGGCCAGAACTTCATCGAGGCGGTCATAGGATTTTTTCAGCAGTTCGACATCGGTCATGCCGCGCACGAAGCGGTAGGTGTCGGGGAAGAACCGGCCCTCGGGAAAGACCCCGGTGTGGCCCAGTTTGGTCATCACTTCGCTATCGCTCAAACCGGTCAGGGTCTGCTCGAGTTTTTCATCCTTGGCCAATGCCGCCCGGACCTGATGAAAATTCCAGCCTTCAACCAGGGTCAGGCTGTACTGAACGATGTCCCCACGCTTCCACAGGTCGATCAGCCCTTCGACAGTCATGCCAGGCTGCATGCGGTATTCGCCCTTGTGCAAGGGTTGTCCGGCCAGGTTGAAACGCCAATACACACGCAGCCAGAAAGCGTCCTTGATGACACCATCGGCTTCGAGTCGATAGAAAGTGCGGGTTGGCGTAGTGCCTTTAGGCACTTCCAGCAGTTCTTCCTGGGTGATGTTCAGCGGCTGATTTAGCGCCGTATGAATCTTCCAGGCGGAGGCGCCCAGACACAACCCTGCCAGAACCAATCCGGTTTCCAGCAGTAGCAAGAATTTACGTCTCACGTATCAAGCATCCAGTAGCGCACGGGCAATGGTTTGGAGTTTACGGGTGAGCGGCCCAACCGACCAGCTCAGCGCAGCATAGGCGCGCACCGGCCAAACGCCATACACGCTGTTGCAGACAAAGACTTCATCGGCCCATTGCAGCTGATCGAGGCTGATGTCGGTGATTTGCGTGGGGATCCCCAATGACTCGGCTTGAAACAATAATTCGGCGCGCATCACGCCAGCCACGCCGCAGCGCTTCAAGTCAGCCGTGATTAACACGCCATCGCGCACCAGGAAAAGATTACTGAATACGCCTTCGATCACCCGACTCGTCCTGTCGAGCATCAAGCCTTCGGCATGCTCGGCATCCTGCCATTCGGAACGGGCGATGACCTGCTCCAGACGGTTCAGGTGTTTGAGGCCGGCAAGCAGTGGCTGCCTGGACAGTCGTGTCGCACACGGGAACAGGCGAACGCCCTGTTCGCCATGTACGGCCGGATAAGCAGCGGGAGGATTGCCTTGCAGAATGCGTCGGGCCTGAGCCGAGGGGTCGGGAGCGTAGCCGCGCAGACCGTCGCCGCGGGTGATGATGAGCTTGAGCACGCCCTCACCCAGTGCGCGGGCATAGGCCAGCAGCTCACTGCGGATCAGTTCGTGATCAGCATTGATCGCCAGGCGTGAACAACCATCGGCCAGACGCACCAGATGTCGATCCAGCAGCAACGGCTGCCCGCCACGCACGGCAATAGTCTCGAACAGACCATCACCGTAAGCCAGGCCGCGATCTTTCAGCGACAAAGCGTCAGCCGGCTGACCTTCGACCCAGCTGTCCATCAGTCAGCGAACCGGCGGAACACCAGCGAGCCGTTGGTACCGCCAAATCCGAAGGAGTTGGACAGCACCACATCGATATCCATGTTGCGCGCGGTGTGCGGCACGAAATCGAGATCGCAACCTTCGTCCGGCTCATCGAGATTGATGGTCGGTGGCGCCACCTGGCTGTTGATTGCCAGCACGCTGAAGATCGCCTCGACGGCGCCTGCTGCACCCAGCAAGTGACCGGTCATGGACTTGGTCGAACTGACGGCCAGTTTGTAGGCGTGATCGCCGAACACCGATTTGATCGCACAGGCTTCGGCGAGGTCGCCGGCCGAGGTCGAGGTGCCGTGGGCGTTGATGTACTGGACCTGGTCGCCATTGATCTTCGCGTCGCGCAAGGCATTGGTGATGCAACGGGCGGCACCGGCGCCATCGGCCGGAGGCGAAGTCATGTGATAGGCATCGCCACTGGTACCGAAACCGATCAGCTCGGCGTAGATGGTCGCGCCACGTGCCTTGGCATGTTCCAGTTCTTCGAGAACCAGAGCGCCGGCACCGTCGGACAGGACGAAGCCATCACGACCCTTGTCCCATGGACGGCTGGCACGGGTTGGCTCGTCGTTGCGGGTCGACAGCGCACGGGAAGCACCGAAGCCACCCATGCCCAGACCGCAAGCCGCCATCTCGGCGCCGCCGGCAATCATCACGTCGGCTTCGTCGTACATGATGTTGCGGGCTGCCATGCCAATGCAGTGCGTACCGGTCGTACAGGCAGTGGCGATGGCGTAGTTAGGTCCCTGTGCACCCAAGTGGATGGACAGAAAACCGGAAATCATATTGATGATCGAGCCAGGCACGAAAAACGGAGAAATCCGTCGTGGGCCGGAATCATGCAGGGTGCGGCTGGTTTCTTCGATGTTGGTCAGACCGCCAATACCCGACCCCATGGCCACGCCGATGCGTTCACGGTTGGCGTCGGTGACTTCAAGGCCTGCGTTACGTACAGCCTGAAAACCGGCCGCCAGACCGTACTGAATGAACAGGTCGAGCTTGCGTGCTTCCTTGACCGAGAGGTATTCCTCAACATTGAAGCCCTTTACCGAGCCGCCAAAACGGGTGGAATAGGCAGAAAGGTCGGTGTGTTCGATCAGACCAATGCCACTGCGGCCAGCCAGAATGCCCTGCCAACTGCTCGGCACATCCGTGCCCAGTGGCGACAACATACCCATACCGGTGACTACGACGCGTCTACGCGACACAGCACTCTCCTTTTTCAAATGACGACTTTGCATCAGGCCTAAAGAAAAAACCGCACGCCGTGATGGCAGTGCGGTTTTTCCATGACAGCAAGCAACGATTACAAGCTATTAAGCCTGGTGGTTAGTAACGTAATCGATTGCGGCTTGTACAGTAGTGATCTTCTCAGCTTCTTCGTCAGGGATTTCGGTCTCGAATTCCTCTTCCAGAGCCATCACCAGCTCAACGGTGTCAAGGGAGTCGGCACCCAGGTCTTCAACGAAGGAAGCAGTGTTGACCACTTCTTCTTCTTTAACGCCCAGTTGCTCAGCAACGATTTTCTTGACGCGCTCTTCGATGGTGCTCATACCTTGTTTTCACTCCTAATGGACAAATTCAGGCAGCTGGCCAGTGGGTAAGTGTATAGAAAGACTTTTCAGTTTTTCAACTGAAAGCTTCACTCCTCAAACCCGACAGCCCTCTGCCTATAAATAGATTGCAGCTTTATAACGGATTTTAGACAGCTCGTATGACATTTTTTTGAAGCAATCCGTCACATTTAACTCATGTACATCCCGCCGTTCACCGGGATTGTAGCCCCAGTAACGTAAGCCGCACCGTCGGATGCAAGAAAAGCGACCACAGACGCGATCTCTTGAGCTTGCCCCAGACGGCCCAGCGGAATCTGCGTCTGCAAGGCTTCACGCTGCGCCTCGGGCAGTTCGCGGGTCATATCGGTGTCGATGAACCCAGGGGCCACCGAGTTTACCGTAATCGAACGCGAACCGACTTCACGCGCCAGTGCACGGCTGAAACCTTCCAGACCGGCCTTGGCGGCTGCGTAGTTTACTTGGCCTGCGTTGCCCATGGCACCCACAACCGAGCCAATACTGATAATTCGTCCCCAACGGGCTTTGGTCATACCGCGCAAAACGCCCTTGGACAGGCGGAACAGACTGTTCAGGTTGGTATCGACGACGTCATGCCATTCGTCATCTTTCATGCGCATCATCAGATTATCGCGGGTGATGCCGGCATTGTTGACCAGAATCGCCGGCGCTCCGAACTGCGAAGTGATGCTCGCCAGTACAGCGGCAACGGATTCGTCGCTGGTGACGTTGAGTTCCAAGCCAGTGCCTTGAATACCATTTTCTTTCAGGGTTGCAGCGATGCGCTCGGCACCCGATGCAGAGGTAGCAGTGCCAACAACGATGGCGCCCTGACGACCCAGTTCCAGGGCAATAGCCTGGCCGATACCGCGGCTCGCACCGGTGACCAGTGCAACTTTACCTTGCAGACTCATGCAAGTTTCTCCTGATTCAGGCCAGCGCTGCACGGGCAGCAGCGAAAGCGTCTGGGGTATTGAGGTTGGATGTCGATACGCCTTCGGCGCAACGTTTGTTCAGGCCTGCGAGCACTTTGCCAGGGCCGCATTCGACCAGCTGGGTCGCGCCCTTGGCGGCCAGCGCCTGGACCGATTCAACCCAGCGTACAGGCTTGTAGAGCTGCTCAAGCAGATCGCGCTTGAGGGTTTCCAGATCGGCCGGCACAGTAGCGCTGACGTTCTGCACGACAGGAATTTGCGGCGCTTGCCAGTCGATTGCAGCGATCGACTCAGCGAAACGCTCGGCTGCCGGACGCATCAGCTCGCAGTGGGACGGCACGCTGACCGGCAACGGCATGGCACGCTTGGCACCACGGGCCTTGCAGCCTTCTATGGCGCGTTCGACCGCAGCCTTGGCACCGGCGATCACGACCTGGCCCGGGGAGTTGAAGTTGACCGCGCTGACCACTTCGCCTTGCGCCGCTTCGGCACAGGCGGCCAACACGTCAGCATCTTCCAGACCGAGTATTGCGGCCATGCCGCCCTGCCCGGCCGGAACGGCTTCCTGCATCAACTGACCACGGCGCTCCACCAGCTTGACGGCGGCGCCCAGGCTCAGACTGCCTGCCGCGACCAGCGCGCTGTACTCACCCAGGCTGTGACCGGCAACGTAAGCCGGACGCGCGCCGCCTTCAGCCAGCCACAGACGCCACAAGGCGATCGAGGCGGTCAGAATGGCCGGCTGGGTTTTATCGGTTTGATTGAGTTGCTCTTCCGGCCCCTGCTGGGTCAGTGCCCACAGGTCGTAACCCAGAGCATCGGAAGCTTCTTTGAATGTTTCGAGGACAACTGGGTGTTGTGCGCCCAACTCGGCCAGCATGCCGAGGGACTGCGAACCCTGTCCTGGAAAGACGAATGCGAGGGAAGCAGACATGTAACAAGCCCCTAATGATCTTGTCGTCGGAGAATTTGACGTCCCGCTTGGGGGACGCAAGAAACTGACAGTTGGATGGCCAATTGAACTGAGCGGTCACATTTAAGCATTGTCCGACGAAAACGCCTAAAGCAACAAATCCTCCAGACGACCGTGAATGCGTTCCGGAAGGTTTTCCTGGATCTCGATCAGCGCTCGGGAAATGGCACTCTGAAAACCCTGAACCCCGGCCGAACCGTGGCTTTTGACCACAATCCCCTGCAAACCGAGGAAGCTTGCGCCGTTATGTCGCGCAGGCGCCAGATCGGCCTGCAAACGCTTCATCAGCGGCAGCGCCAGAGCGCCGACCATTTTCGAGGCGAGGTTTTTCTTGAACAAGGCTTCGATGCGCCCGGCAATCATGGTCGCCAGGCCTTCGCTGGACTTGAGCAGGATATTGCCGACAAAGCCGTCACACACCACCACGTCCGCCTCGCCACGGTACAAACCGTCACCTTCGACAAAACCGATGTAGTTGATGCCGCGAGCGCTTTGCAACAAGGTCGCCGCCAGCTTGACCTGCTGATTGCCCTTGATGTCTTCGGTGCCGATGTTCAGCAAGGCCACCCGTGGGCGAACAATGCCGAGGGTCTCTGCCGCCACCGAGCCCATCACCGCAAACTGCAATAAATGCTCGGCGCTGCAATCTACGTTGGCGCCGAGGTCGAGCAACTGGCAATAACCCTTCTGCGTCGGAATCGCCGCCACCATCGCCGGCCGATCGATGCCTGGCAACGTCTTGAGCACAAACCGCGACAACGCCATCAGCGCGCCGGTATTGCCGGCACTGACACACGCCTGGACCTTACCATCACGCAACAGTTCAAGCGCCACACGCATCGACGAGTCAGGCTTGCCACGCAAGGCCTGGGCAGGCTTCTCGTCCATGGTGATGACTTCGGACGCTGGAGCAATCGACAGGCGCGAGCGATCCACAGCCGATTGGCCAGAGAGCAATTCTTCAAGAAGGGAGGGTTGACCGACGAGGATCAGGTGCAGCGAGGGCGTAGCAGACAGGCAAGCAAGGCTGGCCTGAACAATGCTGCGGGGACCGAAGTCCCCGCCCATTGCGTCAATCGCGATGACTTGAGCAGACAAGTGATTACTCGTCAGCGCCCTTGTCGATCACTTTACGGCCACGGTATACGCCTTCTGGCGATACGTGGTGACGCAGGTGAATTTCACCGGTGGTTTTTTCTACAGACAGAGTGCTTGCCGTCAGGGCATCGTGCGAACGACGCATGTCACGGGCAGAGCGGGATTTTTTGTTCTGCTGAACAGCCATAATTGATTAACTCCTAAACGTTTGGGTCACGCTTTAACTGCGCCAATACACTGAACGGGTTGGACCGCGTTACCTCGTCCTCGCTCGGTTCGGGCTCATCGAGACCCGCCGGCTGCTGGCATTCTTCCGGATGATGAGCAGGCACAATGGGCAAGGCGAGCAGAAGCTCCTCCTCGATCAGTGACTGCAGATCCAATGGATCTTCGCCCAGTTCCAGCACGTCATAACCTTTCGGCAACGACTGGGTATTCGCACCCTCCTTCACCACAGCATAACTGCATTCGCTATGGATCGGCAGGGTGACCAGCTCAAGACAACGCTGGCAAACCATTTTGACTTCGGTGTCGATAAAACTGTGGATAACCACAGACTTACGTTCATCTCGTTCAAAAACGAATTTAGCCTGCACCGTACCGACAGTATCGGAAAGCGGGTCGCAGAGTCTCTCCAAATCGGCCAGCAGCAGTTCACCTTGAAGGGTGGTGCCACGGTCAGCCAATTTGCGCGGGTCAACGTGAGGTGGAATCGGGTCATTCAACATAGGCGCAGCATTATAGGGATGCACCCAGCCATGTCAAAGGAAATTCAGCCCTGTCCGTCACTTGGAAGCCTCGGTAGAATTCGCGCCTGTCTTCCGGAGATGCGCATGCTGCCTTTATTACTCGCTTCAAGCTCGGTTTATCGCCGGGAATTGCTGGCCCGCTTGCAGTTGCCATTCACCTGCAGTTCGCCGGATATCGATGAAAGCCATCGTCCGGGCGAGTCCGCCATCGAACTGGTAAAACGCCTCGCCGAAGAAAAAGCCCGGGCACTTTCCGGCAGCCACCCCGCTCATCTGATCATCGGCTCCGACCAGGTGGCCGTCCTCGGCGAGCGGATCATCGGCAAACCCCACACCTTCGAGAAAGCCCGCGAACAACTGCTGGCATCGAGCGGTGCCAGCGTGACCTTCCTGACGGGCCTGGCGTTGCTCAACAGCCAGACCGGCGACTGCCAGGTCGATTGCGTGCCTTTCACTGTGCACATGCGCACCCTCGACCCGGCACGCATCGAGCGCTACCTGCACGCCGAACAGCCCTATGACTGCGCTGGCAGCTTCAAGGCCGAAGGCTTGGGGGTGAGCCTGTTTCAAAGCACCGAAGGCCCTGACGCCACCAGTCTGATCGGCCTGCCGCTGATTCGCCTGATCGACATGCTGCTGGCCGAAGGCGTGCAAATACCCTGAACACAAAAAACCGGCCACTGAGGCCGGCTTTCTGGCGCAGTCAAGGAATCAGCGCAACGAAGGCCCCTGGAAGCCCATCCACATCGCCAATTGCTCAGCCACGCTGGCACCGAGCTTTTTCGAGAAGCGATCAAACGGCGATTCCTGAACGGTGAAATCCACCAGTTCCTTCTCGCCAATCACATCACGCGCCACCGAACTGGCATTCCCCAGGCCATCGATCAGACCCAGCGGCAACGCCTGCTCGCCGTTCCAGACCAGCCCGGAGAACAGCTCTGGATGCTCTTTGTCCTTGAGACGGTCGCCACGGCCCTTTTTCACGCTGCTGATGAACTGCTGGTGCGTGGTATCCAGAACGCCCTGCCAGAACTGAGTCTCCTCAGGCTTCTGCGGCTGGAACGGGTCGAGGAACGACTTGTGCTCGCCGGATGTGTAGGTCCGACGCTCGACGCCGAGCTTCTCCATGGTGCCGACAAAACCATAACCGGCCGCCGTCACACCGATGGAGCCGACCAGACTCGCCTTGTCGGCGTAAATCTGATCCGCCGCGCTGGCGATGTAATAAGCACCGGAAGCGCCCAGGTCGGAAATCACCGCGTACACCTTGGTGTCCGGGTGCAAGCCGCGCAAACGCACGATTTCGTCATACACGTAACCCGACTGCACCGGACTGCCGCCCGGGCTGTTGATGCGCAGGATCACGCCCTTGACCTTCTCATCCTCGAAGGCCGCCCGCAGACTGCCAACGATATTGTCGGCGCTGGCCGGCTCCTTGTCGGCGATCATGCCGGTCACGTCGATCAACGCCGTGTAGTGGGAACCGCGGGTCGCGCTTTTTTCCATGTCCATCAGCGGCGTGAACAGAATCAACGCGCCAAACAGGTACACAAAGGTCAGCAACTTGAAGAAAATCCCCCAGCGACGAGACCGGCGCTGCTCCTGGACACTGGCCAGCAGGGTCTTTTCCAGCAGCTTCCAGCTTTTTTCGTCACCGTTCTCTGCGCTCGCCTTGGCGGGCGCTTTCCATTCGTCGGTCATGACATCTACCCCAGCAAAAACCTGTTAAGCCCGCTGACCCAGCCAGGCATGCAATTCTGAAAAACGATCAATGGCCAGTCGCGGCTCGAACAGCTTCAGCGCGTCGATCGATTGCGCACCATAACTGACGGCCACCGAATCCATACCAGCGTTACGCGCCATCTGCAGGTCGAAGGACGAATCACCCACCATCAGCGCCTGTTCCGGACGAACCTCGCAATGCGCGAGAATTTGTTCAAGCATCAGCGGATGGGGCTTGCTGGCGGTTTCATCGGCGGCGCGCGTGATATCGAAATAGTCTTCCCAGCCGTGAGCTTTCAGCACCCGATCCAGCCCGCGACGGGCCTTGCCCGTGGCCACAGCCAGGTGATAACCCTCGGCGCGAAACGCCTCCATCGACTCGACCACGCCTTCGAACAGCGGCGAAGGCACGGCTTCCGCGGCGATGTAGTGATCCGCGTAGTGCTGACGAAACCCTACCAGCTCCGCATCGCCAATGTCCGGGTACAACGTGCGAATAGCCTCAGGCAAGCCCAGACCGATAATGCCTTTGACGGCAAAATCATCGCGCAACTGAAACCCGGATCGTTCGGACGCAACATGCATCGCCTCGACAATCCGACCAATGGAGTCAGCGAGCGTGCCATCCCAATCGAAAATCAGCAGTTTGTAATCAGAGGGGTGCACTCAGGCGCTCCACGGTCTTGGCCCACATTTCGTCCACCGGCGCCTGCAATTTCAGCTCGCCACCATCCGGTAACGGCACAGTCAGCAGGTAGGCGTGCAGAAACAGGCGCTTGCCGCCCAAATCGCGGATTTCCTTGCTGAAACCTTCGTCGCCATACTTGGTGTCGCCAGCGATGCAATGCCCGGCGTGCAAGGTGTGGACGCGAATCTGGTGAGTCCGGCCGGTAATTGGTTTGGCCTCGATCAGGGTGGCAAAGTCGCCGAAGCGGCGCAGGACCTTGAACACGGTCACAGACTCCTTGCCCTCCTCCTCGTCGACCTCGACCATGCGCTCGCCGGAGCGCAGATTGCTCTTGCCCAGCGACGCCCGGACTTGCTTGATCGAGGCTGCCCAATTACCACGGACCAGCGCCATATAGCGTTTATCGACGCCATCGCCGCGCAAGGCGGTGTGCAAGTGGCGCAACATGCTGCGCTTCTTGGCGATCATCAACAGACCGGAGGTATCACGGTCGAGACGGTGAACCAGTTCGAGTTCCTTGCAATCGGGACGCAACTGACGAAAGGCTTCGATCACCCCGTAAGTCAGACCGCTGCCGCCATGAACCGCAATACCGCAGGGCTTGTTGATCACGATCAGCGCTTTGTCCTCGAACACAATCGAGGCTTCGAGGCGTTGCAGCAGGCCTTGAGCCAACGGCACCGGCTCGTCGCGTTCGGGCACGCGAACCGGTGGCACGCGCACGATATCGCCCGCCTGCAGCTTGTATTCGGGCTTGATCCGACCTTTGTTCACTCGCACTTCGCCCTTGCGCAAAATGCGGTAAATCAAGGTCTTGGGCACGCCTTTGAGCCGAGCGAGAAGGAAGTTATCAATACGTTGGCCGGCATATTCCGGCGAGACCTCCAGCAGTTGTACGGCTGGGGTCGAAGGGGCAGTAGTCGTCATGCCGCGGATGATAACAATTTTTTATGGAATTGAAGCACTTAATCATTGCTGCTATAGTCGCGAACGCCGCCAAAAGCGGCCTGGACAGCGGACTAACGGTCAAAAACCGGCCCTGACCAACGCAATTCACCAGGACGCGAGGCCGTCCTACGGGGCTTTCGCTACGTAACGGTGGAGTTTGCAGCTGTAACAAGCGCAGGTGACATGAGGCCTGAATCAAGCCGTAAAGCAGAGTTTTCACTCGCCTTGCGAGCCATATTCATGGCCAGTTCACAAAGTGCAGTCAGCTAAAGACGACCCCGAGCGAACGCTTCGGAAACAACGCCTAAATTAGCCATGATGCGTGACCTCCCCCTTCGGAGCTCACGGTAAATGCCAACCCGCTGCGGATTCTGCGCGCGGCAGCACCCGAATTATCAGGGATACGTGTAGGGTGGAGATGCACAACCGCTGGACTGTGTAGCAATAGGCTTTATCAAGACGCTTCATCTCGTCCACAGCCGCTGGTTGATTCCTCCTCCTGACTGAGTGCTTAAGTAGCCACAGCAAGCAGGACGCGTAAGTCGCGATAACGGCCCAATTGGCCAGACATCGCTGGACACGGGAATGGCCAACCACTCCCGACGCACCTGACACCGACCATGAGAAGTCGTGTGTGCCGAACGCCGTTTCCGGCAGCCCGGAAACCGACGGTACTACATGAAAAGAATGCTGATTAACGCAACTCAACCCGAAGAGTTGCGTGTTGCACTGGTAGATGGCCAACGCCTCTACGACCTGGACATCGAATCCGGTGCACGCGAGCAGAAGAAGGCCAACATCTATAAAGGCCGGATTACTCGCATCGAACCAAGCCTTGAGGCTGCCTTTGTCGATTTCGGCTCCGAGCGCCACGGCTTCCTGCCCCTCAAAGAAATCTCCCGCGAATACTTCAAGAAAGCCCCAGAAGGCCGCGTCAACATCAAGGACGTCCTGAGCGAAGGCCAGGAAGTCATCGTTCAGGTCGAAAAAGAAGAACGTGGCAACAAGGGCGCTGCCCTGACCACCTTCATCAGCCTGGCCGGTCGTTACCTGGTGCTGATGCCGAACAACCCGCGTGCCGGCGGTATCTCCCGTCGCATCGAAGGTGAAGAGCGCAACGAACTGCGTGAAGCCCTGAACGGCCTGGTTGCCCCGGCTGACATGGGTCTGATCGTTCGCACTGCCGGCCTGGGCCGCAGCAGCGAAGAAATGCAGTGGGACCTCGATTACCTGCTGCAACTCTGGACCGCCATCAAAGAAGCCTCGCTGGATCGCTCCGCGCCATTCCTGATCTATCAGGAAAGCAACGTGATCATCCGCGCCATCCGCGATTACCTGCGCCAGGACATCGGCGAAGTGCTGATCGACAGCGTTGAAGCCCAGGACGAAGCCCTGACCTTCATTCGCCAGGTGATGCCGCAGTACGCCAGCAAGATCAAGCTGTACGAAGACAGCGTTCCGCTGTTCAACCGCTTCCAGATCGAAAGCCAGATCGAGACCGCTTTCCAGCGCGTCGTTGAACTGCCTTCCGGCGGCTCCATCGTTATCGATCCGACCGAAGCCCTGGTGTCCATCGACATCAACTCGGCGCGCGCCACCAAAGGCAGCGACATCGAAGAAACCGCCCTGCAGACCAACCTTGAAGCCGCCGAAGAAATCGCCCGTCAGTTGCGCTTGCGCGACATCGGCGGCCTGATCGTCATCGACTTCATCGACATGACCCCTGCCAAGAACCAGCGCGCCGTGGAAGAAAAAGTCCGCGAATGCCTGGAAGCCGACCGCGCTCGCGTGCAAGTCGGTCGCATCTCGCGCTTCGGCCTGCTGGAAATGTCCCGTCAGCGCCTGCGTCCATCCCTGGGCGAAAGCAGCGGCATCGTCTGCCCGCGTTGCAACGGCACCGGCATCATCCGTGACGTTGAATCGCTGTCCCTGGCGATCCTGCGCCTGATCGAAGAAGAAGCCCTGAAAGACCGCACCGCCGAAGTTCGCGCCCAAGTGCCGATTCCGGTCGCAGCCTTCCTGCTCAACGAAAAACGCAACTCGATCACCAAGATCGAACTGCGCACCCGTGCCCGCATCGTCATTCTGCCGAACGATCACCTCGAAACGCCGCACTTCGAAGTTCAGCGTCTGCGCGATGACAGCCCGGAAGCCGCAGTCGGCCAGTCCAGCTACGAAATCGCAGCAGCCGCTGCCGAAGTCGAAGAAGTCCAGCCAGCCGCCGCGACCCGCACCCTGGTTCGTCAGGAAGCTGCGGTCAAGACCGCTCCGGCCCGCGCCAACGCTCCGGTTCCGACCGAAGTCGTCGCTGCCGCACCTGTTGCTGCACCGGCCGCCGCGCCAGAGCCTAGCCTGTTCAAAGGCCTGGTGAAGTCGCTGGTCAGCCTGTTTGCTACCAAGGAAGAGCCTGCTGCTCCGGTTGTGGTTGAGAAACCAACGACCACTGAGCGCCCGGCCCGCAACGAAGAGCGTCGCAACGGTCGTCAGCAGAGCCGCAACCGTAACGGTCGCCGCGATGAAGAGCGCAAGCCTCGTGAGGAACGTGCACCGCGTGAAGAACGCGCACCACGTGAGCCACGCGAAGAGCGTCAACCACGCGAAGCCCGGGAAGAAACCCCGGTAGTCGCCCGCGAAGAACGTGCTCCACGTGAAGAGCGCACACCACGCGCCCCTCGCGAAGAACGTGCACCGCGCGCGCCTCGCGAAGAACGCAAGCCACGTGGCGAGCGTGAGGAACGCGTGCGTGAACTGCGCGAACCTCTGGACGCTACCGCTCCGGCCGATGCTGCGACCGCTGCGACTGCTGAAGAACGTCCGGCTCGCCAGCCACGTGAAGAACGCGCTCCACGCCCACCGCGTGAAGAACGTCAACCACGTGCCGAGCAAGCCGCTGCTGCCGTCGCCGAAGAAGAACTGGTGACCAACGAAGAGCAACTGCAGGAAGACGGTCAGGAAGGCGCCGAAGGCGATCGTCCACGCCGCCGCTCCCGTGGCCAGCGTCGTCGCAGCAATCGTCGCGAGCGTCAACGCGATGCCAACGGCAACGTGATCGAAGGCTCGGAAGAATCCGAATCCGCCGAAGGCAGCGAAGCGGGCGACAGCAACGAAGCGCCAAGCACTTCTGATCTGGCCGCCGGCCTGGCTGTTACCGCAGCCGTTGCCAGCACCGTGATCAGCGCGCCCGCTGAAGCACAAGCCAACGAGCAAGCCGAACGCGCAACGGCCGCCACCCTGGAATCGGCTCCGGTCGAAGCGCCAGTGGTCGAAGCGACGACTCCGGTCGAAGCCACTGCTGCTCCGGAAATCGAAGTGGCACCGGTTCGTGAAGCTGAGCCGGTTGTTGAAGCCGCTCCAGTGGCCGAACCCGTGTTTGCTGCCGAACCAGCGGTCGAAACTTCCAGCGAAACCGTAACCGAAGCTGTCCGCGAAGTTCGTGAAGAACAAACCGCGTTCAACTGGGTTGCCGAGCCGGCAGTTGTTGAAGCGCCTGCACCGGTTGCTGAAGCCGAAGTGGCCGAAGCCATGGCCTCCGAGCCAGTGGTTGTGGCTGCCGAGCCTGCTCCAGTCGTTGAAGCACCGGCTCCGGTTGTTGCCGAAGTGGCTGCACCGGTCGTTGAAGCGGCTCCTGTCAGCGCCCTGACCGAAAATGGCCGTGCGCCGAACGACCCGCGTGAAGTGCGTCGTCGCAAGCGTGAAGCCGAGCGTCTGCAGAAGGAGGCCGAATTGGCTGCCGCTGCTGCTCCGGTTGAAGCGCCTGTCGCTGACGAGCCTGCACCGGTTGCGGCTGAAGTGATCGAAGCGGCACCTGCTGCCGAGTCGGTCATCGAAGAAGCACCGCGCTCCGTACAGGAAGCGGTTGAGCAACACGAACAAGCCCTGGAAAAAGAACACGAGCCTAAACCACTCGTCTGATTCCATCGGCCACTAAAAAGCCCCGCCTGGTGATCCAGGCGGGGCTTTTTTTATGTCCGTGTCTCACCGCGATCAATGTGGGAGCGAGCCTGCTCGCGATGACGGTGGATCAGCCTGTATCACTGTTGAATGTGAAACCGCAATCGCGAGCAGGCTCGCTCCCACATTGGTTCTGTGTCGAGGCTACTGGAAGATCAATTTCTCTGGCACATCCACATCCCACAACACCCCGGCATCATCCACCGCCACTTCAATCACCCGACCCTGCGCAAACAGCGGCTTGGCCCCATGATCACCCGATAACGCCATCAACCCCGGCCCAAAACTGCGACCGAACCCTACCGGATGCCCATACTCACCCGCATGCATCGGCACGCTGACGCAATCGTCCGCCATCCCCGCCACCACCCGCTCAACACTCGACGGCAAGATAAACGGCATATCCCCCAGCACAATCAACCAGCCATTGAGATCTGGACACGCCGCCACCCCAGCCGCAATGCTGTCACCCATCCCGGTCGACTCGATCACTACAATCTCGAAGCCATACGCCTGAGCCATGCGAATCACTTGCGGACGATCTTCGGTAGTCACCAGCACACGCTTCCCAAGACTGGCCGGCAAATTCACCAGCACCTGCTCGATCACCGAATGCACAGCGCCATCGCGACCGGCACAGTCCGCCAGTAACTTATCCTTGTCGTCCCCCGCCACCTGCCTGAAGCGACTGCCCTGCCCCGCCGCCAGCACGATGACGCCGATGGGTTCACTCATACAACCTCCTGCAACGGCTTCTTCTGCTTGAGTTCGACGCCGTTCTTGATCGCCACAATCTCGGCCAGCAGCGACAAGGCGATTTCCGCGGGACTGTGGCTGCCTATGTGCAAGCCGATCGGGCCGTGCAACCGCTCGATGGCCTGTGATGACAAGCCTAGCTGAGCGAGGTTTTCCCGACGTTTCAGGCTGTTGACCCGCGAGCCGAGGGCACCGACATAAAAAGCCCTGGAATCCAGAGCGGTCAGCAGCGCCATATCATCCAGGCGCGGATCATGGGTCAGGGCGACGATGGCCGTGCGTTCGTCGGTCTGGATGTTCAGCACCGCTTCATCCGGCATGCCCGAGACGAAACGGCCGTGCTGCTCTTCCCAACCGTAGACAAACTCACTGCGCGGATCGCAGATCAGCACTTCGAAATCCAGCAGCCGCGCCATCTCGGCGACATACCGGGACAGTTGCCCCGCACCGATCAGCAACAGCCGCCAACGCGGACCGTAGATGGCGCGAAGGGTGTGGCCGTCAAAGCTCAGCACATCGCTTTTGTTCGCCGCCAGCAAAACCACTTCACCGCTCGCAATATCCAGTGAGCGCGCGACGATTTCATGGGCCTCGCAGCGTTCCAGCAACTCGGCGACCCAACCTGGATCGCCGACCCGCTCTTCGGTCAGGCGCAACGTGCCGCCGCACGGCAAACCAAACCGTGCGGCCTCCTCACGGGTGACGCCGTAGGTGATCAACTGCACCGGCGGTCCGTCAGGAGGAATCCGCCCATCGTGCAGCCGGGCAATCAGATCATCCTCGACACACCCACCGGACACCGAGCCGATCACCACGCCATCTTCACGCAACGCCAGCATCGCGCCAGGTGCCCGGGGCGCAGTGCCCCAGGTCTGGACCACGCTGTACAACACCACCCGCTGACCGGCGCGGCGCCATTCCAGCACGCTGCGCAGGACATTCAGATCCGCGCTGTCCATCAGGCCTGCGCCTTCTGCCAACCTTGCAGCTGATAACGAACCGGCAAGTTGCGGATGCGCTGGCCAGTGGCAGCGAAGATCGCGTTGCACAGCGCAGGCGCAATCGGCGGTACGCCTGGCTCACCGACCCCGCCCAACGGCACATTGCCCGGAGGTGTGACCAGATGCACCGCCACTTCCTTCGGCGCCAGTGACATGCGTGCCACTTCGTACATGTGGAAGTTGTCTTGCTGCACCTTGCCGTCCTTGAAGCTGATTTCCCCGACCACCGCATTGCCCAGGCCCATGACGCAGGCGCCTTCGAACTGAGCGCGAATCCGCTCAGGATTGATCTGCGGACCGCAATCCACGGCGATGTCGGCCTTGTGCACGATCAACGTGCCGTCGTCTTTGACTTCGACCTCGATCACTGCCGCCACATAGGTGACGAAGCTGTAATGCACCGCCAGGCCCAGGCCTCGGCCCTTGGGCAACTCACGGCCCCAACCGGCGGCCTTGGCGGCCGTTTCCAGCACGGTACGCATCCGCCCGGTGTCGATCGGATAACGCTCGGGGGATTCGCCGTAGTTCCACTCTTCACTCAAGGTACGCGGATCGATCTGACGATCCGGGCCGAGCAGTTTGATCTGGTACTTGAGTGGATCCTGTTTGGCCTTGTGTGCCAGCTCGTCGACAAAGCTCTGAATCGCAAACCCGTGGGGAATGTTCGACACCGAGCGATACCAGCCAACCCGGGTATGAATCGCCGCTTCCGGGTTTTCCAGGCGCACATTGGGGATCGCGTAGGCCATGTTGGTGAAACCCATGCCCAGCTCGAAAGCGGCTTCGTGGTTCATGCCCGGAGCGAACAGCGCGGTGATGCTCGGGGCCACGGTGCGGTGCAGCCAACCGGAGGGCAGGCCGTCCTTGTCCAGGCTGGCCTTCAGGTATTCGGCCGACACGGTGTGGAAGTAGGAGCAGTGGATGTCGTCTTCACGGGTCCATTGCACCCGCACGGCCTTGCCGGGGAATTCCTTGGCGAGTATCGCCGCTTCGATGATGAAGTCTGGCTTGGACTTGCGACCGAAACCGCCGCCCAGCAAGGTGACATTGAACGTGACGTTATCAAACGGAATGCCAAGGCGTTCGCCGATCCGTTCACGGGTGACTTGCGGCGCCTGACTAGGGCCCCAGGCCTCGCACACACCGTCCTTGAACCGGGCGATGGCGACCATTGGCTCCATCGGCGCCTGCGCCAGGTGCGGCAGGTAATAAGAGGCTTCGAGGGTGCTATTGGCGCCTTTCATGGCGTCGTCTATGTTGCCGGTGTTACGCACCACCTTGCCGGGCTTGAGGGACGCGGCTTCCAGCTCTTTGCGGTAGGCGATCGAGTCATAACTGGCGTTGGGGCCGTCATCCCACTCAATTTTCAGCGCTTCGCGGCCTTTGATCGCGGCCCAAGTATTGCTGGCCACCACGGCCACGCCACCTAGCGGCTGGAACTCGGATGGCAGCGGACGGCCTTCGATCTGAATCACCTTGATCACGCCCGGGACTTTCAGCGCGGCGCTGGAGTCAACGGATTTGACCGTGCCGCCATAGACCGCCGGACGCGCAATCACGGCGTAGAGCATGCCGTCGAAATGCACGTCGGCACCGTAGATGGCGCGGCCATTGACGATGTCGGCACCGTCGATAGCCTTGGTGCCTTCCTTGCCGATGTAGCGAAATTCCGACGGCTGCTTGAGCCGCAGACTGTCACGGGCCGGCACTGCCAGCGCACCCGCCGCGGCGGCCAGGGCGCCATAGCCCAGTTCACGACCGGTCGGTTGGTGCACCACTTTATGCAGTTGCGCATGGCACTCGCTGACCGGCACTTTCCACTGCGCGGCAGCCGCTTGTTCAAGCATGGTCCGCGCGGCCGCGCCGCAACGGCGCATCGGTTCGTACCAGTGGCGCATGCTGCGCGAACCGTCGGTGTCCTGGTTACCGAAGCGAATTTCGTCGCCCGGCGCCTGCTGCACTTTCATCATGGCCCAGTCGGCATCCAGTTCATCGGCGACCACCATGGTCAGGCTGGTGCGCACACCCTGGCCCATTTCCGAACGGTTGCAAACCACCGTCACCATGCCGTCACCGGCAATGCTGATGTAAACCTTGGGATCATCGATCCAGCCATTGGGCATGCCGTCGGCGCCAAATTTTTTCTCTTTTTCTTCGGCGAAAGCGTCTTGCCAACCCCAACTGGCCACCAGCACCAGCGCACTGGTGGCGCCGACACCTTTAAGGAAGCCGCGGCGACTGAGGTTGCTCAACGCAAAATCATTCGGTAACTGGCTCATGCCTTGGCCTCCTTCAGGTGTGTGGATGCCTGGCGGATGGCGGTCTTGATGCGGTTGTAGGTGCCGCAACGGCAAATATTGCCGACCATCGCCTCTTCGATCTGTGCGTCGCTGGGGTTCGGATTGGTCTTGAGCAGCGCAGTCGCCGACATGATCTGCCCGCCCTGGCAGAAACCGCATTGGGCCACAGCAGTGTCCAGCCAGGCTTGCTGCACAACTTGCCCGACCGGGTCAGCGTGCAGGTTATCGATGGTGGTGACGTTCTGGCCGACCACTGAACCGATCGGCGTGATGCAACTGCGCGCCGGAGCGCCTTCGATATGAATGGTGCAGGCGCCACACAGGCCCATGCCACAGCCGAATTTGGTGCCGTTGTAACCGGCCACGTCGCGGATTGCCCAGAGCAGCGGCATATCCTCGGTGACGTCGAGTTGATGGTCTTGACCATTGAGCTTCAGGGTAATCATGGGCACGCCCGCATATTTCTGGTGGTTATGGGGTCGAGCAATCTGCCGCCTAAGGTTGGCGGTTGGCATCACGCAGATCGGCTCAGGCTAATGAGGCTCTCTTACGCGGACGGGAACGTCTGCATCGGGCCTTTGATGGAGCAAATGAATGCATCGTTAGGGGACTAAGTTAACCCAGCATTAACAAAAAAGCCCTGCACAGTTGAAGGTGTGCAGGGCTTTGAGATCAGTCATTAAAGCGTAGCTTCAATACTGATTCGGCTCCATTTCCAGGTCGACGTTGAAACGTTCCAAAATGTCTTTCTGTATGTGCTGCGCCAGGTGCAGCAATTGCAGGCCGGTGGCGCCGCCATAGTTGACCAGAACCAGCGCCTGCAATTTATGCACGCCGGCATCGCCGTCACGAAAGCCTTTCCAGCCGGCCCGCTCGATCAACCATCCGGCCGCCAGTTTCATCTGCCCATCAGGTTGCGCGTAGGCCACCAGGTCCGGGTATTGGCTTTTCAGCTGTGCGACCAGCGCGGCCGGCACCAGAGGGTTCTTGAAGAAGCTGCCGGCATTGCCGAGTACTGCCGGGTCCGGGAGTTTTTCGCTACGAATGCTGCAGATCGCCTGGCTGACGTCGGTGGCAGTCGGCTGATCGATGCCCTGCTCGGTCAGGCGCTGGCGAACCGGGCCGTATTCCAGGTGCAGGTGCGCGGCGCGGTCCAGGGTGAAACGCACGCGCAGGATCAACCAGCGCCCCGGCTGCTGTTTGAACAGGCTGTCACGGTAGGCGAAGTTGCATTCTTCCAGGGTGAAATCCCGCAGCTCGCCGGTCTGGCGATCCAGTGCGGTCAGGCCGGCGAACACGTCCTTGATCTCAACGCCATAGGCACCGATGTTCTGCATCGGCGCCGCACCGACCGTGCCGGGGATCAGGCTGAGGTTCTCCAGGCCCGACAAACCCTGCGCCAGGGTGTGCTGCACGAACGGATGCCAAGGCTCGCCCGCCTCGGCTTCGATCTCGACCTTGCTGCCGTCATCGCTCAGGATCCGAATCCCGCGCGTAGTCATGCGCAGCACCAGCGCCTGGACATCAGCCGTCAGCAGCAAGTTGCTGCCGCCACCGATCACCAGCAACGGCACGTCATGGGCCGACGCATACGCCAGGGCTTCACGCACATCGGCGTCGTTGTGGGCCTCGGCAAACAACCGGGCCTGAACGTCGACACCAAACGTATTGAACGGCTTGAGCGAAACCTGGGGTTGAACCTGCAAACTCATAACCGTCCCTTCAATTCGATCACCAGTTGATCACTGGCGCGCTCGATCAGGTCCAGCACCTGCTCGAAGCCTTGGTCGCCGTCGTAATACGGATCCGGCACTTCATCGAGTTCCGACTGGTAGCGACGCAGGAACAGATCCAGCTCGGCCCTGCCCTTGGCCGGTTGCAGGGCCTTGAGGTGGCGCAGATTGCTGTTGTCCATCGCCAGAATCAGGTCGTAGGCGCAGAAATCGGCACGGGTCACTTGCTGGGCGCGTTGGGCGGACAGGTCGTAACCGCGCAGTTTGGCCGCGGCCTGGCTGCGTTTGTCCGGCGCCTTGCCGACATGCCAGTCACCGGTGCCGGCGGAGGCGACTTCGATGTGATCGGCCAGCCCCGCCTCGCGCAATTTATGCCGCAGCACACCTTCGGCCGTCGGGGAGCGACAGATGTTGCCCAGGCACACGAACAGAACGCGCATCAGGCCTCCAGCAGGCGACGGACGCGCTCGAGGTCTTCGACGGTGTCGACGCCAGTGGGCGGAGCGATCAGCGCATCGGCGACGTGAATCCGCACGCCGTGCCACAGGGCACGCAGCTGTTCCAGGGATTCAGTGTTTTCCAGCCAGCACGGTCCCCAGCTGACAAAGTCATGCAGGAACCCGGCGCGGTAAGCATAAATGCCGATGTGGCGGCGATACGGCACGCCTTCCGGCAGTTGCTCGCGGCTTCTGGCGAATGCGTCACGCGCCCACGGCAATGTGGCGCGACTGAACGTCAGCGCCAGGCCATTGAGGTCGCTGACGACCTTGACCACATTAGGGTTGAAAAGGGTTTCAACGTCTTCAATCGGCTCGGCCAGGGTGGCCATGCGCGCTTCGGTATGGGCGGCCAGGTTGGCGGCGACCTGATCGATCACGCTCGGCGGGATCAACGGTTCGTCACCCTGGACGTTGACCACGATGGCATCGGCAGCCAGGCCCAGTTTCGCGGCGACTTCGGCCAGGCGATCGGTACCGGAATTATGATCTTCGCGAGTCAGCACCACTTCGGCGCCAAACGCCTTGCACGCCTCAACGATGCGCGCGTCGTCAGTGGCGACCACCACACGCTCGGCACTGCTTTTGCTCGCCTGCTCCCAGACGTGCTGGATCATCGGCTTGCCGGCGATCAGCAGCAGCGGTTTGCCCGGCAGACGGGTGGAGGCATAACGCGATGGAATGACAACGGTAAAGGCTGTGGTCATTTATCCAGACGCTCGTCGGTGGTCAGGGTGCGGGCTTCGGTTTCGAGCATCACCGGAATGCCGTCGCGAATAGGGTAAGCCAGGCCGGCGCCCTTGCTGATCAGCTCGGTCTTGTCGGCGCTGAGCTTGAGCGGGCCTTTGGTGACCGGGCAAGCGAGGATATCGAGCAATTTGGTGTCCATGAGCATTCCCTGGATTAGAACGGAGTTAAGGCAGAAGACGAGCCGGCAACAGGCGCATCAGCTGCGTATCGAACCAGGCCACGAAGGCCGGCGATGGCGCAGCATCGACTGCCAGGTACCACCAATCGGCGGCGGCGAAGGCACGGCACTTCACCGCGTCCTTTTCGGTCATCACCAATGGTAATGACGGTGTGAAATTCAAGGCCTGCACGCTGTATTCGGCGTGGTCGGCAAACGCATGCGGCACTGGCTGCCAGTGTAGCGTTTCGAGAGTCGTGAAGAAACGCTGCGGATTGCCGATCCCGGCCACGGCGTGCAACGCTTGGCCTGCGGGGAAGTGGTCGAGGGGACGACGCTCACCGCTGTGCAGGTTGACCAGTTCGGTAGGTTGCAGCTGGAAGGCAAAACCGTCTTCACGGTCCTCGGAGGCACCGTTGTACAACACGGCGTCGACGCTTTGCAGGCGATCAACCGGTTCACGCAATGGACCGGCCGGCAGGCAGCGTTTGTTGCCCAGGCCGCGGGCGGCGTCGATCAACACCAGCTCCAAGTCCCGGGCCAGCCGGTAATGCTGCATGCCGTCATCAGAGAGGATCAGATCCAGTGGCTCACTCGCCAGCAGCGCTTTGACGGCGCTGCTGCGATCCGGGTCGATCATCAACGGCACGCCTGTGCGCTGGACGATCAACAGCGGTTCGTCGCCGGCAATCTCCGCGCTCTGATCGGCCTCGACGCGCCACGGCAATTGCGGCGGTTTGGCGCCGTACCCACGGCTGACCACCCCGACACGCAAACCACTGCGCTGGCAATGCTGGATCATCCACAGAATCAGCGGTGTCTTGCCGGTGCCACCGACGGTGATATTGCCGACCACGATCAGTGGCACGGGCGGCTGATAGATCCCGCCCTCGCCCGCCAGAAAGCGCTTGCGCTTGTTCATGACCACGCGCCGATACAGCCACTCCAGTGGCTGCAACAGCTTCAGGGCCGGATGACCTTGGTACCACGCGGCGAGCAAGCGATCGGACATGGCCATCAGGGCGCGGGCGGTGCCGCTTCGACCGTGGTCATGCGCAAGTGGCTGAAACCCAGCTTGCCGGCGGCGTCCATGGCCGTGATGACCGACTGATGCTGGGTCTTGCCATCCGCGCTGATGGACAGCGGCAGGTTGGTGTCGCCATTGGATTCTTTTTGCAGCGCCTCCATCAGCGTCGCGAGGTCGTTCTTCGGCAATACCTGATTGTTCACCGAGAACGCGCCTTCGGCACTGATGGCAACGTCCAGGTGTTTGACTTGCTGGTCTTCGGCAGGCGAACCGCTGACCGCTTCCGGCAGATCGACGCGCAACTGGGTTTCACGGGTAAACGTGGTGGTGACCACGAAAAACAGCAGCAAGATGAACACCACGTCGATCAGCGACGCGAGGTTGATGTCGACCGTTTCCCGCGGTTTGCGGCGGAATTTCACGCTTTGCCCTCGGCCAGGTCCACATCACGGTCGCCCTGTACCACTTCAACCAGTTTGATCGCTTCCTGCTCCATGCCCACCACCAGCTCATCGATCCGGCGTTGCAGGAATCGGTGAAAGAATACTGCCGGGATACCGACCATCAGGCCGGCGGCCGTGGTGATCAGCGCCTTGGAGATACCACCCGCCAGCACCGCGGCATTGGTGCCCATGCCCGTGCCCATGAACGCGCTGAAAATATCGATCATGCCCAGCACCGTACCCAACAGCCCCAACAACGGGGCCATGGCGGCGATGGTGCCCAGCGCATTGATGTAGCGTTCGAGCTCGTGAATCACCCGCGCGGCGGCTTCTTCGATGCACTCTTTCATGATCTCGCGACCATGTTTGGAGTTGGCAAGGCCCGCTGCCAGGATCTCGCCCAACGGTGAGTTGGCGCGCAGTTCCTTGAGTTTTTCTTTATTGAGCTGCTTGTCCTTGATCCACACCCAGACCTGCCCGAGCAAATGCTCCGGGGTCACACGGCTGGCTCGCAGGGTCCAGAGACGCTCGGCGACGATCGCCATGGCCGCGATGGAACTCAAAATGATCGGCAGCATCATCCAGCCGCCGGATTTGACCAATTCCCACACAGTGACAGTCCCCTCGAAAAAGTGCGCCACTCTAACATAGGGGCCGGATGCACCGAAGACTGTGATGTCGCATCCGGTCGGGCTTTCATAACTCGCGGTTATGGGTCAGACGGTGGCGGATCGCGCCAGAAACGCCGTTCCAGACGCATCGTCCACGGCGGCTTGAAGCGCCCCAGTTGCAGACGAATGGCACCGTGGGTGGCGGAGTCGTAGATCGCCATGCCGCGTTTTTGATAGCGCGCCATGACCGTGGGATGCGGGTGACCAAAGGAATTGCCCTGGCCCCGGGAAATCAGAACAGCCCTGGGTTGCAACGCCGTGAGCAGTGCCATCGAAGAGGAACTGCGGCTGCCGTGGTGCGGCGATTGCAGCCAATCGGTCGGCACGGCCAGCGGGCTGTCGAGCAATGCCCGTTCGGCAGCGGTGTCGATGTCGCCGGTCAACAGCAGTCGCTCGCCATTGGCTTCGACCTGCAGGACACAGGATTTTTGATTGCTGTCGCGGGCGGATGTCCATTGCCAGAGCCGGAAACTCACACCGTCCCAAGTCCATTGCCGGCCGCTTTCGCAGCCCTCGGCGCGCAATTCGGCTGGCAGCGCTTCGGGATCGCCGCTCAGGACCCGCGTCACCGGCAATCCGTTGGCGACCGCGCGTGCACCGCCGGCATGATCGGCGTCGGCGTGACTGATGAGCATCAGGTCGATCCCGGACACGCCCAGTTTGCGCAATGACGGCAGCACCACCCGCTCGCCGAGGTCGACATCACCGAAACGCGGTCCGGTGTCATACAGCAACGTGTGATGGCGGGTGCGCACCAGGATGGCCAGGCCCTGGCCGACGTCCAGCTGCCAGACGTCGGCGACGCCTTCGGAAAGCATTGGACGAGGTGGAAAAGCCAGCAACAGCAGCAGCGGCCAACCCAACGGACGCAACGGCACACCTTTAGGCAGCAATAGAAGAAAGGCCCCCAGCGTACCGAACGCCCAAATCCACACCGGCACCGCGACCGGCACCCAAGCGGGCAATCGCCCGGCCATCAATGCCAGTCCCCTGAACAATAGGTCGAGCAGACCGCCCGCCAGCCACAGCAACCCCTCGCCCATATAAGGGACGGGCAGTACCAACGTCCCGAGCAAGGCTGGCGGCAATACCACCAGACTGATCCAGGGCACCGCCAGCAAATTGGCCACTGGCCCGCTGAGGCTGATCGGCAAGCCGAGTATCAACAGCAATGGGCACAATCCGATCGCAATCAGCCATTGCGCACGGGTCCAGGTTTGCCACCAGCGCCAGGGCCCCAGCCGCCCACCGAAGGTGAAGATCAACACCGCCACTGCGGCGAAGGACAACCAGAACCCCGGTTGCAGGCTCGCCAGCGGGTCGAGCACTAAAACGCCGTTGAGCGCCAGCAACAGTGGCCACCAGGCGCCAAGGTGTCGAAACCGCAGCCGCCACAACAACACCAGACCGATCATCACACAGGCCCGGCGCACCGGCACCTCGAAACCGGCCAGCAACCCGTAACCCAGCGCGGCGGCAAACGCCAGTCCGCAGGCCCATGGCAGCCAGGGCAAACGGCCTGGCCACAGACCATAGCGCGCCAACCCGGCGATCAGCAGATACACCAGTCCCGCCAGCAGTCCGATGTGCTGCCCGGAAATCACCAGCAGATGCACGGTGCCGGTGTCTTGCAGCACTTGCCAGTCCTCGCGACTCAGCCCGCCGCCGTCGCCCAACACCAATGCGGTCAGCGCCCCTGTCCGGCCTTGGGCATCGACGGCCTGCAACCGCTGGCGAATGCTGTCGCGCCAGGCCCATTGGGCGGCGGCCAGCCTCTGGCCATCCTTGACCGTCCCGGTAGCGCCGATGCGTTGTGCCAGCAGCCAGGCGTCGTAGTCAAAGGCATGCGGATTGAGCAGCCCGGCAGGACGCTTCAACTTGACCGCCAGCCGCCACCGTTCGCCGCTGTTGACGGGTGGTCCGTCATACCAGGCGAGGCGCAGATGCCGGGGCAGCCGGGTGCTTCGGGATTGACTGTCGGTCAACTCGAAGCGCACCACCCCTTCGGCGTTCTGCGGCAGGCCCGTCACCCGGCCTTCGACCCAACGAGTCTCGCCATCGAGCGTCAGCGGCAGGCGATCATCCAGCGCCCACTGCGCACTTGCGCACGCCCAACTGAAGCCGAACAGGAAGAACGCCAACGGGTAAGTCCGAAACGGCAGCAGCATCAAACCCACGACCGGCAGCAACATCCATAACCAGACCGGCGGTAAAACCGGTAAAAAACGCAGGGCCAGCAGACCCAACGCCAGCGCCATCATCCCTGTGCGCATACGCCCGTCCTTGAGAGTCCCACCCTAGGCATAGCTGCCCGAACGCACGCGCACGGTTATTAATTGTCACAAAGTCTGAATGGGCGGTTCATAGAATCCAGACATACTTGCCGCCTTAACCGACCGAGAAGCCTTATGCCCCGGCGCTTATTCAAACGTTACATGCCAGACCCGACCAGCATCAGGGAACACAAATCCTTACGCTTTCTCGGCACCCTGCTGCATGACCCGAACCTCTGGCACCTCAACCGTCATTCCGTCGCACGGGCCATGGCAGTGGGTCTGTTCGCGGCCTTCCTGCCCATTCCGTTGCAAATGCTGGTCGCTGCCATTCTGGCGATCATGGTGCGGGGCAACATGCCCATTGCCGTCAGCCTGGTCTGGCTGACCAACCCGATTACCATGCCGGCGGTATTCTTCTGCACCTATCAGACGGGGGCGTGGTTGATGGACGTGCCGGCCAGGCATTTGCCGGACGAGCTGACCTGGGAGTGGATCAGTGGTGAGCTTTCCACCTTGTGGCAGCCGTTTTTGCTGGGTTCAGTGGTGACGGGGCTGGTGCTGGGCGCCCTCGCCTATTGCCTGGTGATGATGTATTGGCGTTGGTGGGTTGGACGGCAGTGGAAGCGGCGCAAGCAACGCCGGATGAAGTAGATGCAAAACGGCCTCCATTTTTGGAGGCCGTTTTTTTTGTGGTGTCTGGGCAGACGCCTTCGCGGACGACGCGGTCTTTCTCAGGTACGCATCCCGCGCCCACTGACCAGCAACCGCGCACAACCGACGTACAACACAACTGTCGCCACCAGCATGAAAGTAATCGCCACGCTGATCTTGATGTCCGAAACGCCGAGAATGCCGTAACGGAAAGCGTTGACCATGTGCAACACCGGGTTGGCCAGGGATACGGTCTGCCAGAACGGGGGCAGCAAGCTGATCGAGTAGAACACCCCGCCCAGGTACGTCAGCGGTGTCAGCACGAAGGTCGGGATGATCGAAATATCATCGAAGTTGCGCGCAAACACGGCGTTGATGAAGCCCAGTAGCGAGAAGATCGTCGCCGTCAGCACCACCACCAGAATGGTGACGCCCAGGTGATGCACCTGCAAATGGGTGAAGAACAGCGACAGCAGGGTCACGATGACGCCGACCATCAACCCACGCAACACGCCGCCCAGGGTGTAGCCGATCAGAATCGTATGGGGTGAAACCGGCGACACCATCAATTCTTCTATGGAGCGCTGGAACTTGCTGCCGAAGAAACTCGACACCACGTTGCCGTAGGAGTTGGTGATCACCGACATCATGATCAGGCCCGGCACGATGTATTCCATATAGGTGAAGCCACCCATATCACCGATCTGCCGACCGATCAGGTTACCGAAGATCACGAAGTACAGGACCATGGTGATGGCCGGCGGCAGCAAGGTCTGCGGCCAGATCCGGGTAAAGCGCTTCACCTCGCGGTAGACGATGGTGTTGAGGGCAACGAGGTTGGGTTGCAGCTCGGAACTCATACCGCCACCTTCGACAGATTTTTCTCCACCAGGGACACGAACAACTCCTCGAGGCGATTGGTTTTGTTACGCAGGCTCAGCACTTCGATGTTCTGCTGCGCCAATTGAGTGAACAGCGCGGTGATGCCCATGGCCTTGTCGACCTGGACTTCGAGGGTATGGCTGTCGAGCAGCTTGGTCGGGTAACCGAGCAACTGCGGCGCGACGTTCAGCGTGTTCTTGAGGTCGAGCAGGAAGGTTTCCACATGCAACTGGCCGAGCAGCTGTTTCATGCTGGTGTTCTCGACAATCGTGCCGTGGTCGATGATGCCGATGTTGCGGCACAACTGCTCAGCCTCTTCCAGGTAGTGGGTGGTGAGGATGATGGTGATGCCTTTCTGGTTCAGCTCGGTGAGGAAGGTCCACATCGAGCGACGCAGTTCGATGTCCACACCCGCGGTCGGCTCATCGAGGATCAGCAGGCGGGGTTCGTGAACCAATGCGCGGGCGATCATCAGGCGACGTTTCATGCCACCGGACAGCGAACGCGACGGCACATCGCGCTTGTCCCACAACCCGAGCTGGGTCAGATACTGTTCGGCGCGTTCCTTGGCGATCTTCGGCGGGATGCCGTAGTAACCGGCCTGGGTCACGACGATGTCGACGGTTTTTTCGAACTGGTTGAAGTTGAATTCCTGGGGCACCACGCCGATGGAGCGCTTGAGCTGCGCAGGATTCTTGTCCAGGTCGTGACCGAAGATATTCACGGTGCCGCTGGTCTTGTTCACCAGGGTCGAGAGAATGCCGATGGTCGTGGATTTGCCGGCACCGTTAGGGCCAAGCAAGGCGAAAAAGTCACCTTCGGCGACGTCCAGATCGATACCACTCAGGGCCTGGAAACCGTTGCCGTAGGTTTTGGTTAGCTGCCGGATGGACAGAGCGGAACTCATATCGGATTTACGCACCAAGAAGGGAAGAAAGGGATAACCATGGGCGGGCGGCGAGCAATGCAACCGCGGCGCACGAGCGCAATGGTGCTTGTCGCCGCCACACAAGTACAGTCAAGTGTGTCGATAGTGAGTATTAAGTCAACGCGGTCATAACGGCTTTTTTATACGCCGGACGCTGTTTCAGTCGTGCATACCAGGCCTCAAGATGCGGCTGCGGTGCGCGCTCGATCGGCATCTCGAACCAGGCATAAATGAAACTGCCGAGGGGGATGTCGCCCATGCCGATCTCATCGCCGGACAGGTATGGTTGGGGCGCCAGCGCCTGATCGGCCATCGTCAGCAGGTCATCGCACTCCTTGATCGCGGCGTTGATGGCGGGCCAGTCCTGCTTGTCTTCAGGTGTACGTAACACGCCCCAGAACACCGTGCGGAACGGGCCGGCAAAACTGGAGGTGGCCCAGTCCATCCACTTATCGGCAGCGGCGCGGGCCTTCAGATCCGTCGGGTACCAGGCCGTGCCATTGGCGTGGCTGGCCATCAGGTAGCGCACGATGGCGTTCGATTCCCAGAGTACGAAGCCGTCGTCTTCAATCACCGGCACCCGGCCATTGGGATTCATCGCACGGTACTCCGGCGTATCGACTACACCAAAGGCCCCGCCCGCATCGATGGCTTCATAGGCCAGGCCCAGCTCCTCGGCGGCCCACAATGGCTTTCTGACATTCGACGAATTTTTCCGACCCCAGATCTTCAGCATGACCGCCTCTTTATGGATGAATGCGCAGGCAGCATACGCCGGATCAGGCGCGGCTCAAATCACTCTGCATGTCACCCAGCAATGCTGGCAAAGTGTCGCTGAACAGATGCGGGTAGCACTTTTCCAGGTGCTCGAAAAAGAACGCTTCAGGCACGTCGGTGAACTGGCCGTGGTCCACCAGATACTCCATCAGCTGCTCGCCGTCGCGGTTGAAGGGATGAAAAACACTGTCGTGGATGCCGTCGAACTCCAGCGGCGCCACATTGAACAGTTCGCAGAGTTTCTGGTTGAAGGCCGGCGTCGCCTTGACCCAGCGACCGTTCAGATACAGCTCCGTATAACCGTGCATGGCGAACACATCGCTCTTGAGCAATTCGAGCAAACGCGGCGTCGACAGGTGATTGCGCACGTCCGCCAGACCGATCCGCGCAGGGATCCCGCAATGTCGGGCTGCTCCGGCCAGAAGCGTGGCCTTGGGCACGCAATAACTCTCTCCGGCTGCCAGTGCATAACTGCCGCACAACGTATCCGGGTCGCGACTGAAGGTGTAGGGGTTGTAACGCACGGCTTCGCGCACCGCGTAATAGAGCTTGATCGCCTGCTCAAGCGGATCGCGACTGGCGCCCCGATGTTTTTCGGCGAACTCCACCACCGAGGGGTGGTCACTATCGATGAAGCGGCCGGGACTCAGATACTCGTGCATGAGAACAATCTCCTGGGGAAGCCACGAGTCTAGCGATACCTTCAGCACAGAGATAACGACGTTTCGGCCAAACATGGGCGCATAGCCGCGTAGGAAACGAACGATTTCCCGGGCGTGTTGCCAACCCAACCTACAAAACGCATCGATGGTTTCCCACGAATTCAATCACCTCGCTCCGACCACCCTGTTTTACGGATGCCGTCTAAGCTCTGAAGGTTGGTTTTGCCCTGGTTCACGGAGGATTAAATATGCTGCTGTTGTGGATACTGGTTCTGGTTGTCGGGATAGCTTATTTAGCCCACCGTCGCATCGCCCCCCTGCCCGCCCTGTGCATCGTCGCTGTCTATATCGTCGCGATGGGTGCCTTCAGCCGCGCGCCAGGCTGGCTGCTGCTGATTTTCTGGGTGTTGATCGCAGCCGTCGCGGCGCCGTTGTTGCTGCCCGACCTGCGTCGCAAATTCTTGAGCGCGCCGCTGTTCAGCTGGTTCCAGAAAACCCTGCCGCCGATGTCGCAAACCGAACGCGATGCGATCGACGCCGGGACCGTGTGGTGGGACGGCGAACTGTTCAGCGGTCGCCCGGACTGGAACAAACTGCTGTCCTATCCAAAAGTGCAATTGAGTGAAGAGGAACAGGCCTTTATCGACGGCCCGACCGAAGAACTCTGCGCCATGGTCACCGACTGGCAGATCGGGCAAGACATGGACCTGCCTCCCGAAGCCTGGACTCACATCAAGGAAAACGGCTTCTTTGCGCTGATCATTCCCAAGGAGTTTGGCGGCAAGGGCTTCTCGGCCTATGCCCACTCTCAGGTGGCGATGAAACTGGCGACCCGCAGTGGCGACCTCGCCTCCACCGTGATGGTCCCTAACTCCCTGGGCCCGGCAGAACTGCTGCTGCATTACGGCACCGACGAACAACGCAACCATTACCTGCCACGGCTGGCCCGGGGCGACGACATCCCGTGCTTCGCACTGACTGGTCCGCTGGCGGGCTCCGACGCCGGTGCCATGCCCGACACCGGGGTGATCTGTAAAGGTGAATGGGAAGGCAAGGAAACCCTCGGTCTGCGCCTCAACTGGGAAAAGCGTTACATCACGCTGGGCCCGGTAGCTACCCTCCTCGGCCTGGCCTTCAAAGCCTATGACCCGGACCATTTGCTAGGTGACAAGGAAGACATGGGCATCAGCCTGGCGCTGATCCCGACCGACACCGCCGGTGTTGAAATCGGTCGCCGTCACCTGCCGCTGGGTGCCGCCTTCATGAATGGCCCGAACTCCGGCAAGGACGTCTTCGTGCCGCTGGACTTCCTCATCGGCGGCCAGGAAATGCTCGGCAAGGGCTGGATGATGCTGATGAACTGCCTGTCGGTCGGGCGTTCGATTTCCCTGCCGGCAGTCGGCACCGGCGCGGCCAAGTTCACCAGTCTGGTAACCGGTCAGTACGCGCAGGTTCGTGAGCAGTTCAACGTTCCACTGTCGGCGTTCGAAGGTATTCAAGAAGCCATGGCGCGTATCGGCGGCAACGCCTGGATGATGGACGCCGCCCGAATGCTGACCGCTAACGCGGTGGACCTGGGCGAGAAACCGTCAGTACTGTCAGCAATTCTCAAGTACCACCTCACCGAACGCGGCCGCGAGTGCATCAGCCACGCCATGGATGTTCACGGCGGCAAGGCGATCATCATGGGGCCGAACAACTACCTCGGCCGCAGTTGGAACGGCGCGCCCATCTTCATCACCGTGGAAGGCGCGAACATTCTCTCGCGCAACCTGATGATCTTCGGTCAGGGCGCCATTCGCTGCCATCCGTTCGTGCTGAAAGAAATGGCCCTCGCTGGCCGTGAAGACAAGGATCAGGCACTCACCGAATTCGATGGCTTGCTGCTCAAGCACATCGGTTTCGCCGTGAGCAACGCCGCCAGCACGCTGGTGTTGAACCTCGGCTTCGGGCATCTGGAACACTCGCCGGGTGACAAGCTCAGTCAGGGTTATTTCCGTGCGCTTAACCGTCAGGCCGCCGCGTTCGCCATGCTCGCCGACCTCAGCATGATGCTGCTGGGCGGTGAACTGAAACGTCGCGAACGCCTGTCGGCGCGTCTTGGGGATGTGCTCAGCAACATGTACCTCGCCTCCGCCGCGCTCAAGCGTTACCACGACCTTGATTCGCCGGAACACATGGCGCCGTTGTTTACCTGGGCCATGGAAGAAAGCCTCGGCCAGTCGGAACGTGCGCTGGATGAACTGCTGAGCAACTTCCCGAACAAGGTGCTCGGTTGCCTGTTGCGGGTGATCGTGTTCCCGTTCGGCCGTCGTCACAAAGGGCCATCGGACAAACTCGGCGCCGAAGTCGCCGCGGTGATTGGCCGCGCCAAGGGCGATCCAACCCTCGAAGAATTGCTCGGTGGTTGCTACCGTCCGCAATCGGCGGACGACGCGGTCGGTGCCCTGCAACATGCCTGCAATCTGTTGAACGCGGCGCAGCCGTTGCAGAAAAAACTGCACGTGGCGCTCAAAAGTGGTCAGGTCAAACCGGCTGCCGGCGAACACGTCATCGATGCAGCGTTGGAGGCTGGGGTGTTGCAAGCGGTGGAAGCGCAGACCCTGCGTGAAGCCGAAATGGCGCGGCGCAAGGTGATCGACGTCGATGATTTCGACAAAGACGAACTGGCGCTGGCCGACGGAAAGGTCCGCTGATCCTGTAAAAAGGGGCGTGGGGGCTTTATACTCCCGCGCCCGTTTTGCTCTTGAGGACTTATCTCGTGTCCAACGTCGTTGCCGATCATCTTGTCTTGCTCGACCACCTGCGCAGCATCCTGGTCGCCGTAGGTGAGGCCGAACAGGTTCCCGAAGAAAGCCATGCCTTGTTCCTGGAGCGCTTCGACGAACTGCGTGCATTGCTGCCGGTCGACCCGATCGAAAGCCAATACCTGGGCCAGGACATTCTGTGCCAGGTGATCACCCGTTATCCGCAAATCGCCCACCTGGTCCCGCGCGACCTGTTGTGGTACTTCGCCGGTGACTGCCTGCATTACATGCCCGATGATGAAATCGAATTGTACCAGGCACTGGAAGAGCGTCGTTTCGAAGCCGAACAGAACGACGAACCCTTCGACTGGAATCAGGAAAAACAGCTGCTGGCGATGTCGAACGACGACAGCAAGCACTGATCCCTGATCTGAAATGCAAAAGGCCCGCATGGTTATTCATGCGGGCCTTTTTTATGGCATTGCCGAGTAATGTGGTGTCTGGGCGTTCAGAGCAACCCATCACTCTCGGGCAACTCATACTCTGCTGCGACCTTACCCAGCTTCCCCGGCTTGCTCAGGGTCGGCTCCTTCTCCAGGCACTCCACCAGATAATCAATAAACACCCGCAATTTCGGCGGCAAATAGCGCGTCGGCGAATGCAGCAACCAAGCGCCGCCGTGGTATGACGCGAGGAACGTCCAGTCCGGCAACACCTGCACAATCAACCCCTGCTCCAGCGCATAACGCGCCGTAAAATACGGCAGGCTGCCAATCCCGATGTGCTGCAACACCGCCCCCAACCGCACCCCGGTGTGATTCGCCGCATACCGACCGCGTACACCGACCGTCACAGCCTTGCTGCCTTTCTTGAATTTCCAGCGCGCATCGCTCGGGGTTTCACCCAGATAGATGCAGCTGTGGTTGAGCAAGTCGTGGGGGTGCGTCGGCGTGCCGTGTTCGGCGAGGTATTGCGGTGTAGCGCAGAGCAAATGGTCGATGGTCAGCAACTGCCGCCCGACCAACCCGGCGGGTGGTCGATCGGTAATGCGAATCGCCAGATCAACGTTGTCGTCGATCAGGTCCACCTGCCGATCTTCAAGCAAAAGCTCTACATCCACTTTGGGATAACGGCGCAGAAATTCCGGCATATGCGGGTGAATCACAAATCGACCGACCGCCTTGGGAACACTGACTCGCACCAATCCTTCCGCTTCATGGGTGAACTGCCCGCTGATTTCCATCACGGACTTGGCCGCACTGACCATTTCCTGGCAGCGTTTGAACACCTCTTCGCCACCGTCGCTCAAGCGCAGCTTGCGTGTGGTTCGCTGCAGCAGACGCGTGGCCAACGCTTTTTCCAGACGCGAAATACTGCGACTCACCGCCGAGGGTGAAGAACCCAACTGGCGAGCCGCTTCGGAAAAGCTGCCAGTCTCGACAACCTTGACGAAGATCGCCATTTCACCCAGCAACGGTAGCGGTAGATTTATGCTCACAGCGCAACAGTCCTTTGATGTTTGAACGGATTATCACGCAATTCCACGCTTCATATAATAAAAAGAGAAACTTTAATGAGGACATGGAATATGACGCTTCGCCTCTTTTTCCATAGTGATGACCTCAAGGCCAATGTGGAAGTCCTGGATTGCACGCCCCAGGAAAACGAGTTTGCGGTGGTGCTGCGCGCGACGTTGTTTCACCCCCAAGGTGGCGGTCAGCCTTGCGATACCGGCTGGATCGGCGAAAGCCAGGTGCTGCGCGTGGTCCAGGACCCGGACCGGATCATTCACTTTGTCGACCAGCCAGTAAAAATCGGCATGACCCAGATCCGGATTGACGAGCAACGCCGCCGGTTCAATTCGCGCATGCATTCGGCCGGCCACCTCATCGGCCATTTTGTCCAGGCACTGGGCTGGATGCCGGTCAAGGCTCATCACTGGCCCGGCGAAGGACGCGTGCAATTCAAACCGGTGGAGTCGGCAAAAGAGGTGGATGCCGAGATGATTCAGCACGCCATCGAGCAATGGGTTGCCCAGGATCTGCCACGTCTGACATCAATGCGCGAAGGCGCCCGGGAAATTGGTTTCGGTGAGCTGCCCGCCTACGGCTGCGGCGGCACCCATGTACGTAGCCTGAAGGATTTGGGCACGGTCACGATCACTTCCCTTTCACTGAAAAAGGGAATGCTGTCAGTCCACTACAGCGTGGATTGAGCTTTCGGGCGATGCCGCCCCCGGCATCGCTTGACGCCCGGGGGAGCCCGCATTCGCGGGTTCTGTTGACTATCTGATAGATGGACCTAAGACATGATGCTTGACGTCGAGCGTCTCGATGAGACGTGCATACAAAAACTGGCCAATGAAGAAGTCCTCGCCATCCGCGTCAAAGGCCTGTTGCCCCAGCCGCTGGCGATTCAGATTGGCGACAAGATCCTCGCCCCGGGTTTCGAAGGCTATATCAATGCGCCGAGCATCGGTCGCATCGGCATGGCGTTTTATGAGGCGGAAAACCAGCCACTGCTGATCGAAGATTATTTCGAGCATGCCTCGCGCAACATCGCGGAGTTGCGCAAACGTTGCGCGCCCTATTCTTCCCCGGTCGACACCCTGCGCTGCATGCTCGATGAGTCCTGGCCGGCGGGTGCGCACCTGGAAAATCTCTACGGCCGCAAGATGTATGTCGGGCTGTCTCGCGTGGTGAAACCAGGGGTGTGCTTCCTGGCCCATCACGACATTTTCGCCAAGGATGCCCCCGACAGTTACCAGGCCAGAAGCCTGGAAGCGCAGTTCGCCTGCAATGTTTACCTGAACATGCCCACTGAGGGTGGCGCCTTGCAGATGTGGGACCACGATATTTCTCCGGATCAATTCGACGAGATGCGTGGCGACAGCTACGGCGTCGACCCGGCCCTGCTCGGAACACCAACCTTGGAGATTCGTCCTGAGCCGGGTGATTTCATCATGTTCAATTCGCGCTGCATGCACTCGGTGACGCCGGGCGTGGCGGATCCGCGATTGAGCCTTTCGTTCTTTGTCGGCTATCGCGGCAATGCTTCACCCCTTACTTTCTGGAGTTGAAATGCTTTCGAATTACCTGGGCGAGTTCCTGGCGCTGGCGACTATTCACTTTCTGGCTGTGGTCGCACCTGGACCGGACTTCGCTGTCACCATCCGTCAAAGTGTGCGTTTCGGCCGGTTGGTCGGGATCTGCACGGCGCTAGGCATCGGTGCGGGAATTTCCGTGCATGTGCTTTACACCCTGCTCGGGGTCGGCGCGTTGATGCACACGACGCCCTGGTTACTGACGGTAGCCAAGGTGGTGGGCGGCGCTTACATCTTGTACCTCGGTGTCAGCCTGCTGCGCAGTAAACCCAAGTCCGCGCTTGAGGGTGACAAAGTCGCCGAAGAGCCGGTCGTCGAGCAAACGCTGCTGAAGGCGTTCACCACCGGTTTTCTGACCAACGCGACCAATCCCAAGGCGACGCTATTTTTCCTGGCGATTTTCACCACGCTCATCAGCGCCACGACACCCTTGAAGATCCAGGCGCTGTATGGGGCCTGGATGTGTTTTGTGAACGCGCTGTGGTTCGTGATCGTCGCGCTGTTCTTTTCCAGCGCCCGGGTGCGATTGTTGTTCATGCGCATGGGGCATTGGTTCGAACGCACCATGGGGGTGATTCTGATCCTGTTCGCCGGGCGTTTGATTCTCTCGATGTGAAAGCGCCTGAAACGCAAAAGACCCGCTCAGTCTGACTGGCGGGCCTTTTTCGTTTCTGCGCCGCTTTTGCATTTCTGTGCGACAGATCCCACATCAGGGACTCCCGTAACACTCCGTTACAGTGTTAGCTTGGAAACGTTTCTGTCTCATCGATCAGAAACTTCTCACCCACTGCCTGCAAAGGAATGCCCACAGCAATGAATTTCTCACTCAAGCACCTGGCTGCGTCAACCCTGATACTGGCCAGCCTGTCGTCGTTCACCCTGACAGCGCAGGCCAACATCACCCCGCAACAGAGTGCGGCGATCCTCAAGACGTTCAGTGACGCATCGGTAACGGATTTCAGGCAATTCCTGGGAGGCCTGGCCAAGAGCGATCTCGGCAAAACCGCGGACCTCGGCCCCGCCATCGGTGCCTTCCTCGACAACAAGACCCTTACGCCAGACCAGCAGAACGAAATCCATCGCCTGCTTGGCCTCTACGCACGGGTGAAATACGGCAGCGCTGCCACTGAGACCCTGCGCGAGCTGGTGGCCATCCCGACCTTCCGCGTCGAGGGCGTTGACCAGCATGACAATCCCGAATTCATCAAGATCGCCGAGAAGATCAAGGGCCTGGCCCAGGCGTTCAACCTGAACTTCCGCAACATCGACAACCGCGTCTATGAAATCTCCCTAGAAGGCAGCAGCGATGAAGTCGTGGGCATTCATGCGCATGCCGACGTAGTGCCGGTGACGCCGGAGAACTGGGTCCTGAAAGACGGCACCAAACTCGATCCGTTCAAAGTCACCCTGATCGGCGACCGCATGTATGGCCGGGGCACCGAGGATGACAAGAACGGTATCGTGGTAGCGCTTTATGCGATGAAGGTCATCAAGGAAGAGAAGCTGCCGCTGGCGCGCAATTTCAAACTGCTGGTCGATACCACCGAAGAAACCACCGGCGACGCCATCCCTTATTACTTCGAACACAACCCGACACCCAACTACAACCTGGCGCTGGATGGCGGGTACCCGGTGGTGATTGCGGAGAAAGGCTATGGCACCGTGATGGCGAACTTTGCCAAGCGCAAGGCCGAGGGCACGGGCGCCGAAATCATCTCGATGACCGGCGGCATGGCCACCAACCAGATTCCGTCGACATCGGTTGTCACCCTTTTGACTGAGAAACCTGCTGAATTGGCTGCCAGCCTGCAGAAGGCCGGCGCCGATTACGCCAAAACCAATGGCGGCAACTTCGATGTCACGGCCAAGGTCGATGGCAAGGACGTGAAGCTGACGGTCACCGGTGTTTCTGCCCACTCCTCCGAGCCCGAGTCCGGCGTCAATCCGGTGGCCAGGATGCTGGAGTTCATCAACAGCCTGGACGGCAAGGTCGCGCTCAAGCACAACCACATCACCGACGCCGCCCGTTATGCTGCGGACAACTGGGGCCTGGATTTCCTGGGTAGCAAATTGGGCGTCGGGTTTTCCGATGCGTTCATGGGGCCGCTGACCGCGTCCCTGACTTACGTCGCCATGGATGACAAAACCTTCAAGCTCGCGGTCAACCTGCGGGTGCCAAAGGGTAAGTCCCCGGAAAACCTCAAGGCCGAAATCGCCGACAAGCTGGGCGCCTGGAGCAAGAAGACCGACGTTGCAGTGGCCTTCGACTACTCGATCGCCGAGCCGATGTACCGCAATCCTGAAGGTGAATGGGTCAAGGCCTTGCTCGCCGTGGCCAGCGAAAACCTTGGCATGGACCACAAGTACGGCACCTCTGCCGGCGCCACCTCGGTCCATGAACTGCCTAATGGCGTGCAATTCGGCCTGGCCCGGCCCGAGCTTAAATACACCGGGCACACCGATAACGAGTTCAAGACCGTCGACCAGTTCCTGCTGGACCTGCAGATCGTGACGGAAATGATGGGACGCATCGGGCAGTTGCCGAAGCTCTGATCGCCTTTCGGACCCGCTGTTATGGCGGGTCCGACGCGTTAGCCGTGTTGATTCCAGCACAAACAGAAAAAGGACCTTGAGGTCCTTTTTTTATGGATGACGCACAAACAAAAACGCCGCTCATTGCTGAGCGGCGCTTTCGTTAAATATGGAGCGGGAAACGAGACTCGAACTCGCGACCCCGACCTTGGCAAGGTCGTGCTCTACCAACTGAGCTATTCCCGCAAATGGCGTCCCCTAGGGGACTCGAACCCCTGTTACCGCCGTGAAAGGGCGGTGTCCTAGGCCACTAGACGAAGGGGACACGCTAACTGAAACACATGGTGTGTATTTCAGTGCCCAAATCCGCATCCTAAGATATCGGTTCTGGTTTCACTCAGCCCTGCCCGAAAGCAACGCTGTTTAAAATTGGAGCGGGAAACGAGACTCGAACTCGCGACCCCGACCTTGGCAAGGTCGTGCTCTACCAACTGAGCTATTCCCGCATTGGCGTCCCCTAGGGGACTCGAACCCCTGTTACCGCCGTGAAAGGGCGGTGTCCTAGGCCACTAGACGAAGGGGACACACGTACAACATTCACTCCCTACCGCGTTTCGCTGTGTGCTTTACGCTGTAAGTGGCGCGCATTCTATGGATGGATTGAGGGGTCGTCAACCCCCAGATATAAATTTATTTAAATCAATGACTTCGCCCCGCTTTCAGGCGCGATTCAGGCTTTTGCGCCTCCTGACCTTTGGCGACTATATTCGGGCAACGACCAAGACGTTATAGTCCGCCGCCGAAGATGATGGCAATCTGAACCATAGTTGCCAGCATTTATATAAGTCGAACCCCGGCCGATACAAAGATAGCCACAACCGATTCAACTCGTCGAGCGGTCCTATGCGCCCAAATGCCAAGCCACTACACTCGATCGCGAACCCTATAAAGAGGTCTTACCGGTGACACCACTCATGATCACCCTGCTAGTCGTAGCCGGGATCGCACTATTGATCGCCATTGGCTACATGAACCATGTGGTGGAAAACAACAAGCTGGAAAAGGCCCGTACCAAGGTTGAACTCAACGACCGCCTGCGTCGCTGCGGCGAAATCACCGAGACATTCCCCGGTCAGCTGATGACACCCGGGCTCAAGCTGCTGCTGACCCGCCTGGAACTCAATGTCTGCAAGCGTTTGCTCAACCTGGAAAAAACCAGTTCCAACCTGAGGGCCCGGATTACCGAACTCGAAGCCCTGGCCGCACAAGGCGAATCGATCCCGGTCAACAATCCGCCGGCACCGATTCAGACCGAAGCCAAGGCCAAGGACGTGCGTTTCCTGCTCGAAGCCCTGCACGGCCAGATCACTCGCGCCGCACAGGACGGCTTCCTGCCAACCAACGAAGCCAAGCGCTGGATCCGCGAAGTTCGCCACATTCTGGTCCTGCTGCACATCGAGTTCTTCAACAACCTCGGCCAACAATGCCTGCAACAAAACCAGCCAGGCCAGGCCCGCCTCGCCTTCGAACGCGGCGTGCAATACCTGCGTAAACAGCAGGAACCGCAGGTCTACGCCGAACAGCTCGAATACCTGGAAAAACTCCTGGCCCGTGCCAACGCCATGGTGATGGACAAAATCGCGGCAGTTGAAAGCGAAGCGAACCAATTGAACGCAGGCCTCAAAGACGTCGAGGCGGATGCGGACTGGAAGAAGAAAGTGATCTACGACTGATCAGAAGAAGCAAAGAAGCCACCGCGAGGTGGCTTTTTTTTGGGGTCGGGTTTGGTGAGTGAGTACTGCCGGGGAGGATTGGTTAGCTGTCAGGCCGCCTTCGCTGGCAGGCCAGCTCCCACAATTGGAGTGGGTGTATCAGCAAAATGCTGGTCGGCTGTCAGGCCGCCATCGCGGGCAAGCCTCGCTCCTACAAGGGCCCAGCGTACACCCGCTTCTCACCACTCATCAGGCCGAGCGTTAGCTCGCCTTCAGCTCTTGATCTTGATCCACCCGCCCCGTCGGGAGGCTGAGTGGAGGTGTTCATCCGGGGAGTGGCGCGCAGCGCCGTTCGACGCAGTCGAACACGCTGCATGTAGGTCGTCGCGAAGCAGACCGGAGGGCAGTGTCCCCGGATGGATACCGGAACGAAGGAACGCCGAGCCCAGGCGAGGGGCCGGACGCTTGGGGCGAGACCTTTTGGTTCCTTTTGGGGCGTTTGCCAAAAGGGACTCGCCGTAAGGGCGAAACCATAAGTCGCCGTTACCGCAGAAATGGATATGTACACCTGAAAGAGATAGGTCGGCTATCAGGCCGCCTTCGCGGGCAAGCCTCGCTCCTACAGTAGATCTGTGCACATACGCAGGGAGACAGATCAGAGCCGGAAATGCCCGACCATCCCCTTCAACTCAACCCCCAACTGCGCCAGCTCAATGCTCGACGCCGCATTCCCCCGCATCGCCAACGAAGACTGATCCGCACTCGCCCGAATACTCGTCACACTGCGATTAATCTCCTCGGCCACCGAACTCTGCTCCTCGGCCGCCGCCGCAATCTGCTGGTTCATCTGCTGAATCAACGACACCGCCGCCGCGATACTTCCCAGCGCACTCTCAGTCTGCAACGCGTCACTCACCGCCAGCTTCACCAGCTCACCACTGTTCTGAATCTGCTGCACCGACGACTGCGCCGCCGAACGCAAGGCGCTCACCAGACGCTCAATCTCCTCGGTCGATTGCTGTGTGCGCTTGGCCAACGCCCGAACCTCATCCGCCACGACCGCAAATCCCCTGCCCTGCTCGCCGGCCCGTGCCGCCTCAATGGCCGCATTGAGCGCCAACAGGTTGGTTTGCTCAGCGACGCTCTTGATCACACTGAGCACCGTGCCGATGTTCTGGATTTCCGCACTCAGGCTTTCGATGCTCGAACTGGCCGACGTCGCCGAGTCCGCCAGCTGTTCGATCCGCGCCATGCTCTGACGCACCACCTGCTGACCACTTTCCACCTTACCGTCTGCCGTTTGCGCAGCCTGAGCAGCTTCCTCCGCGTTACGCGCCACATCGTGCACCGTCGCCGTCATCTGATTCATCGCCGTGGCGACCTGCTCGGTTTCTTCCTTCTGGCTGCTGACCTCCAGATTGGTCTGCTCAGTCACCGCCGACAGCGATTGCGCCGAACTCGCCAACTGCTCGATACCGGCCTGCAAACCGCTGACGATGGTGCTCAGCCCCGCACCCATCTGTTGCATGGCCTGCATCAACTGGCCGATCTCGTCACGGCGCGTCACTTCGACCGTCGCACTCAAATCACCCGCGGCGATCTGCTGCGCGACACGAATCACACTGCGCAGCGGCGCCACGATCAACCGGGTAATCACCCACGCCGCGATCAACCCGACCAGCAACGCCAGGGCCGAGGAACCAATGATCAGCATCGAATTCTTTTTCAGCTCGGACTGCATCGACTGGTCTTCGGCGACATAGGCCTGATCGACCCGTTCCACCACTTGGGCAGCACGCTGGTGCAGTTGCTCATAGACGGTTTTTTCCTGGGCCAACAGGCCGGTGTACTCAGTCAGTTTCTCGCTGAAACTGTTGATGTGGCCCGCCACTTCATTGAGGACAGTCTGATAGCCCTCATCCTTGACCGTGGTTTTCAACTGTTCGGCTTGAACCTGCGCCTGATCGGCCTGCTCGATCTTGCCCTGGCCTGCGCTGTCGTCACCCTTGCGGCTCTGGTCCAGACGCACACGCGCTTCGTTCATTGCCTGCAGCATCAGCCGCGACACCTGGCTGACCTGATTGGCCTGCTCGATGAACTGCCCACCGTCCTTGCCTTCGGACTCCTTCAAGGTATAGGCGCCATCATCGGCAAGTCCGGCTTGCAGGACATCCAGGTTATTGGCCACGCTGGACACCGACCAACTGGCCATTTCCAGGGCCAGGTCCTTGGCCTGACTCAGCGAGACGAATTCGTCGAAGGCCTTGCGATAGGCCAACAGGGACTGCTCGACGTCGTTCATCACCGGCACGTTGGCCGCTGACGCAGCCTTGAGCTGCTTCGCCAGGGCGATCAGGCCATCCACGCCCTGGTGCAGGGCATCGACGGTTTTCGGATTGCCGTGCAAGGCGTATTCCTGCTCAAGCAGTCGCACCTTGAGCAAACCGCTGTTGAGCGACGACATCTGCTTGAGGCCGTCGAAGCGATGACTGATGGTTTGCAGGGACCAAACGCCGATGGCTGCCACCAGGGCCGTCAGCAGCAACACCAAGACAAACCCGACACCCATTTTTTTTGCCATACCGAGGTTGGCAAAACGTCCTTGCACGGCCGAAATCATTGCACTTAGTCCCCTGACATAGTCTGTTGACGCAGATTCGCAATGGGCATGGGCCAGCACAAGTCTCTGGCGTCGGAATAATGGCAAAAAGCTACGCCCACGTCGTTTTCAGAACGTTTTAGGTCGATTCGCAGCGGTTGCCTGAAAAAATGCCCGGGCACGAGGATCACAGGCATAAGCAACGTTGATGCGCTGCCAATCATTCGCCTGGCCGTCAGGACTGAAGGCTGTGGCAGAAGACAGCAGCACACCGAAACGCCGGGCCTGCTTGCGCACCTGAGCGTAGTCGCACATCCCCGATCGAGCCCAGATGAACAGGCCGCCAGCCGGCTTGCCGAAAACCTCCCACTCGGCGTCTTCGAGCACTTGCAAGGCCGCCTCTCTGTCCGTGTTCAAACGCTGGCGCTGACGCTGCACCAGTTTGCGGTACGCGCCGCTGGCCAACAGGCAAGTCAGCACCGACTCGCAGAACCTTGAGGCGCCCATGCTGCTGATCATCTTGACCTCGGCCAATCGCGATATGACCCCTTCACTGGCCACGACAAAGCCGACCCGCAATGAACTGCTGAGGGTTTTTGAGTAGCTGCCGATGTAGATCACGTTGTCATCGCCCCCCAATGCAGCGAGGCGCGTGCCGGGGCCGTAGTGCAAATCCGCATAGACGTCATCTTCAATCACCAACACGCCATGGGTCTTGGTCAATTGCAAAACCTGCTGCGCCACCGCAGGCGTCAGGCAGCTGCCCGTCGGGTTGTGGTAGAAACTATTGATGAATAGCGCGCGGGGCCGGTGCTTTATCAAGAGTGCTTCCAGTTGCGCCGTGTCGGGCCCGCGCGGGGTACGCGGCACCTCGATCATCGTCACGCCGTGCAGCCTGAGCAGGTCAAACAACAGTGGATACCCCGGACTTTCCACCACCACGCAATCACCCGGCTTGAGCAAGGTGCGCACGATCAGGTCGAGCCCCTGACTGGCACCTGCAGTGGTCAGAATACGATTTTCGTCCACTTCGATACCGAGGCGTCCAAGGCGTTTGAGAATTTGCAGACGCAAGGCAGGCAGGCCTCGGGAGGTGCTGTAGTTGAACAATCCGGCCATGTCGGTACGGCTGACCTGACGAATCGCGTAGCTCAGGTCGTCAGTTTCGCGCCAGCTCTCCGGCAACCCGCCACTGCCCAGCTTAAGTTCGCCCGAGAAGCCGCCCTGTTTCAGTTCCGCCCCTTCGAACCAGAGGTAATCCTGTTGCCCTTGGGCGACCAGCGCTGGCGTGGCGACAATGAAACCGGCGCCATGACGCGACGCCAGCACACCTTGAGTCACCAGCCGCTCACAGGCTTCCACGACGCTGGACTGACTGAGCAGATTGACCCGCGCGATGTGCCGCGCAGAAGGTAAACGCGTCCCTGGCTGCGCCTCGCTCTGACGGAGCCAGACGGCCAACGCGTCGACGATTTGCTGTACGACTGGCACCAATGCCTGTCGATCGATTCTCAATTCCATGAGCAAGCAAACTCCTGTCCATTTGCGGGAAACAGTTAATCACAGGTCTGCTGGATCGGATGTGCGACAACGCCGCCAAAACCCTCGGTTCTAACCATTTGAAACACATTGGCCGCCGCCCTTCACGGCACCATGAAAAAGCCCGCACGTATGCGGGCTTATTCCTACGAGGCAGGTCTTGAAGGGTCAGAACGCCGTGACACCACCGTCCACTGCCAGCGAGTGACCGGTGGTAAACGCCGCGCCGTCGCTGCACAGATACAGCACGGCGCTGGCGATTTCCTCGACCTTGCCGATGCGGCCGACCGGGTGCATGGCGCTGGCGAACTCGCCCTTCTTCGGGTCCGCCTCATAGGCACGACGGAACATGTCGGTGTCGATCACCGCCGGACAGACCGCGTTCACGCGAATCTTTTTCTTGGCGTATTCGATCGCCGCCGACTTGGTCAGGCCGATCACCGCGTGTTTCGACGCCGCGTAAATGCTCATCTTCGGCGCCGCACCAAGGCCCGCCACCGAAGCGGTGTTGACGATTGCGCCGCCGCCCTGGGCCAGCAGCAAGGGCAACTGGTACTTCATGCACAGCCAGACGCCTTTGACGTTGACGCCCATGATCGCGTCGAACTCATCAAGGGTGCCTTCAGCCAGTTTGCCTTTCTCGATCTCGATGCCGGCATTGTTGAAGGCGTAGTCCAGACGGCCGTAGGTATTCACCACCTCGTCCATCAGATTTTTTACATCGCTTTCCAGCGTGACGTTGCAACGCACGAAGGTCGCTTCGCCACCCGCTGTACGAATCAGTGCAACAGTGCCTTCGCCCCCGGCCGTGTCCATGTCGGCCACCACCACTTTCAACCCTTCCGCGGCGAATGCCTGGGCGGTCGCGCGGCCAATACCGTTGGCAGCGCCGGTCACCACAGCGACCTGGCCGGAAAACGTCATGCTCATTGTTATGCCCTCAAAGAGAAGAATGCGGGGGATCGCGTATTCCCAGTCTAGCCACAGGGGCGTGTGACACGGCAGCACTATCAGAAGCCCGGTTGAGTGACCATGAGTGGCAGTGATAGAACTGCGGCACTGACTATCACTGCACTGGATCGACGTGCATTCGCCGCATCAGCCAAACTTGCGGCATCGATCATGAAGGTCTATCAACAAAGCTTCATTCATCTTGAGTGCTTGTCATGACTACCCAGACCAATCGCCAGTTCCTGCTCGCCAAACGTCCGGTGGGCGCGGCTACCCGCGAGACCTTTACCTATCAAGAAGTGCCACTCGGCGAACCGGCTGCGGATCAGATCCTGGTCAAAAACGAATACCTGTCCCTGGACCCGGCCATGCGTGGCTGGATGAACGAGGGCAAGTCCTACATTCCGCCGGTCGGTATCGGCGAAGTCATGCGCGCATTGGGTGTAGGCAAAGTCGTTGCCTCGAACAATCCTGGGTTTGCGGTAGGGGATTACGTCAACGGTGCCTTGGGCGTGCAGGATTATTTCCTTGGCGAGCCACGCGGCTTCTATAAAGTCGATCCGAAACTGGCACCGCTGCCCCGTTACCTGTCCGCGCTGGGCATGACCGGGATGACCGCCTACTTCGCACTGCTCGATGTCGGCGCACCGAAGGAAGGTGACACTGTGGTGCTGTCCGGCGCCGCCGGTGCTGTGGGCAGCATTGCCGGGCAGATCGCCAAGATCAAAGGCTGCCGCGTGATCGGCATCGCGGGCGGCGCGGACAAGTGCAAGTTCCTGATCGACGAACTGGGGTTTGACGGCGTCATCGACTACAAGAACGAAGACGTGCATGCCGGCCTGAAGCGTGAGTGTCCAAAAGGTGTCGACGTGTATTTCGATAACGTCGGCGGCGATATTCTCGACGCGGTGCTGGGTCGCCTGGCCATGAAAGCGCGGGTGGTGATTTGTGGCGCCATCAGCCAGTACAACAACAAAGAAGCGGTCAAAGGCCCGGCCAACTACCTGTCGTTGCTGGTCAACCGCGCGCGAATGGAGGGCTTCGTGGTGATGGACTACGCCGCGCAGTTCGCCGCCGCCGGGCAGGAAATGGCCGGCTGGATGGCCAAGGGGCAGCTCAAGAGCAAGGAAGACATTGTTGAAGGGCTGGAGACGTTCCCGGAGACGCTGATGAAGTTGTTCAGCGGTGAAAATTTCGGGAAGTTGGTTCTAAAGGTTTAACCCGACATTTCAATGCGCAACAAACCAATGTGGGAGCGGGCTTGCTCGCGAAGAGGAGTGTCAGTCGACATTGATATTGACTGATACACCGCCTTCGCGAGCAAGCCCGCTCCCACATTTGGATCTTCAGCGTTTGGTCAGGCGAGTTCGGCGACTACGGTAGCCAACGCCTTGGCCGGATCCGCCGCCTGGCTGATTGGACGACCAATCACCAGGTAATCAGAACCGGCATCCAGCGCCTGACGCGGTGTCAGGATACGGCGCTGATCGTCCTGGGCACTGCCCGCCGGGCGAATCCCCGGGGTCACCAGTTGCAGCGACGGGTGCGCCGATTTCAGGGCCTGGGCTTCCAGGGCCGAGCACACCAGACCGTCCATCCCGGCTTTTTCCGCCAACGCGGCCAGACGCAGCACCTGCTCCTGCGGCTCGATGTCCAGGCCGATACCCGCCAGATCTTCACGTTCCATGCTGGTCAGCACGGTCACTCCGATCAACAGCGGTTTGGGGCCGGTACGCTGATCGAGCACTTCACGGCAAGCGGCCATCATGCGCAGACCGCCGGAGCAGTGCACATTGACCATCCACACGCCCATTTCCGCCGCGGCTTTTACCGCCATGGCGGTGGTGTTCGGGATGTCGTGGAACTTGAGGTCCAGGAACACTTCGAAACCCTTGTCACGCAAGGTGCCGACGATTTCCGAGGCGCAGCTGGTGAACAGTTCCTTACCGACTTTGACCCGGCACAGCTTAGGGTCCAACTGGTCGGCCAGCTTCAGTGCGGCGTCACGGGTGGGGAAATCCAGGGCGACGATGATAGGAGTCTGGCAGACGGACATGTGCGGGCTCTCAGGCAGGACGAAATCGGCGCGCATTGTAGCGGAACCAGCGCCACTGCGGGACCCGATGATCGGTAAATCGTCCCGAAGACTCCAGCAAGACTAGCCCCTGCGGTGATTGTGTCGAGTTCGATACACACACGACACGCCCACTACACCCTTCCTCGCTACCCTCGGCAGCCGCAACACGTCCTTACAGCACTTCCCGCCTCCGGGCCGGACGCCTATGCTGGAACCACAACCTCGCAGCCCATCTTTGTGGTTGGCAGCCTACCTGGCAGATGAATGCACCCATGCACAGCACCCCAGCACCTCTGAACGACGATCAAAAAGCACCCGCTGACGACAAACGCTGGAGCATTCGCGCCCTGATCGTCGACGATGACATCCCGATCCGCGAACTGATGATCGACTACCTGGCCCGGTTCAACATTCACGCCAGCGGCGTCACCGACGGCGCCGCCATGCGCCTGGCGCTGCAGGCGGAGCATTTCGACGTGGTGGTGCTCGACCTGATGCTGCCCGGCGAGGACGGGTTGTCGCTGTGCCGCTGGCTGCGCGCCGAATCGGACATTCCGATCCTGATGCTCACCGCACGCTGCGAACCCACCGACCGCATCATCGGCCTGGAACTGGGCGCCGACGACTACATGGCCAAGCCCTTCGAACCACGGGAACTGGTGGCGCGGATTCAAACCATTCTGCGTCGAGTGCGCGACGATCGCACCGAACAGCGTGCGAATATTCGCTTCGACAACTGGCGCCTGAACAGCGTACTACGGCAATTGATCGCTGCCGATGGCCTTGTTGTGCCGCTGTCCAACGCCGAATTCCGCCTGCTGTGGGTGTTCATCGAACGTCCGCGCCGGGTGCTCAGCCGTGAACAACTGCTGGACGCTGCCCGTGGTCGTTCGATCGAAGCGTTTGATCGCAGCATCGACCTGCTGGTCTCGCGCCTGCGCCAGAAGCTCGGCGATGACCCGAAAGCCCCGCAGTTGATCAAGACCGTTCGCGGTGAGGGTTATCTGTTCGACGCAAGAGACATCGGCTGATGCGGGCGCGCTTCGATACGCTGTTCGGCCGCCTGTTTGGCGTGCTGCTGCTGGCGATCATCCTGGCGCACCTTTTGGCGTTTGCCTGGTTTCACCATTACGGTCCTCCCCCGCCTCCACCGCCGCCGGCGTTTTCCGAAGGCATGGACGGACAGCGCCCGCCGATGGACCCGCGTTTCGAAAACCGGCCTCCACGGCCGTGGTTTGGCGGCCCCTTGGTGCCGCTGACGTTCCAGTTTGTCTCGCTGATCATTGCGGCCTGGTACGGCGCCAAACTGCTGACTCGACCGATCCAGCGCTTGAGTGACGCCGCCGCGCGCTTGAGCGAAAACCTCGACAGTCCGCCGCTGGATGAATCCGGCCCACGGGAAGCACGGCAGGCGGCCCACACTTTCAACCTGATGCAGAAACGCATTATCGAGCAGGTGCAGCAGCGCTCAAGGATGCTCGGCGCAGTGTCCCACGACCTGCGCACGCCGCTGTCTCGCCTCAAGCTGCGACTGGAGCAGATCGAGGACGACAAGCTGCAAGGTCAGATGCGCCAGGACCTGGACGACATGATCAGCATGCTCGATGCCACCCTCACCTATTTGCACGAACAGCGCACCAGCGAAGCCGGGCAATGGATGGACGTGCAGGCGCTGGTGGAATCCTTGAGCGAAAACGCCCAGGACCAGGGGGCCGACGTCCAGGCCAGCGGCCACTGCGCGCCGCTGCAAGTGCAGCCGATGGCTTTGCGCTCTTGCATCAATAATCTGCTGGACAACGCCCTGCGCTATGCCGGGCATGCGAGGATCACCCTCGAAGACAACCGTGAGCAACTGGTGATCCGCGTCATCGACCACGGCCCGGGTATTGCGGCGGACAAACGTGAAGCGGTGTTCGAGCCGTTCTTTCGGCTGGAGGGTTCGCGTAATCGCAATTCGGGCGGCGTCGGGCTCGGTATGACCATCGCTCGCGAGGCGGCGGAACGGCTGGGTGGGCAGTTGAGCCTGGTAGAAACACCCGGCGGCGGTCTCACCGCCGTCATCCGCCTGCCCCGCACCTGAGCCATACACAAATCCCTAGGAGTGAGGTCTGGCCTGAGACTTGTGTGTACCACTCGGTACAAACCTCACACACCCACGACATCTTGCCCCTTGACGCTGCATAAGCCGGTGCACCCGCCGGCTTTCCATTCCAGGGAGTGAGTCCAATGATTGGTAGCGTCAGCAACTACACGAGCTATACCAGCACCAGCAGCACCTCAACCAACAACGCCCGCAGCCAGCAATTCCAGAAAGAACTGTTCGCCAAGCTCGACAGCAACAGCGACGGCGCGGTGGATCAGGGCGAACTTGAAAGCGCCCTGTCGCAGAAAACCGACGACGGCCTGCTGGTCAGTTTGAGCAAGCATTTCGGCGATCTGGACAGCGACGACAGCGGCAGCTTGAGCAGCGAGGAAATGGCAGCAATGGCACCGCCGCCGCCACCGCCGCATGACCAGGCGCCCAACACCGAACTGGCCGACGCGCTCATCAGCGCCCTGGACGCCGACGGTGACGGCGCCATCAGCAGCGACGAATTGAGCAACGGTCTGAACAACGCTGGCAGCAGTGCCGACAGTAAAGAAATCTTCTCGGCCCAGGACAAGAACCAGGACGGCACCGTCAGCAAGGACGAACTCGCCGCCAGCCTGACCCCGCCGCCACCGCCACCACAGCAGGTGTCCAGCGAAGAATTGTTCAGCCAGCTGGATACGGACAGCGATGGCAGCGTGACCGCCTCCGAACTGAGCAGCGCGCTGCAGGCTAGCAACAGCACCTCATCGACCAGCACCGACACCACAGCTGCGTTGCTCAAGGTGTTGGACAGTGACAGCAGCGGTGGGGGCAGCAGCGATGAACTGAACGCGGCGCTGCAAGCCGGTCGCGAGAAAGCCCGCGACAGCTCCACCGCTCAATTCAACGTCAATGAAGCACTGAACAAAATGATCGCCAACCTGAGCAAGCAGTATTCGCTCGATAACGTGGCGACTGTGGGCAAATACCTGAACGTCGCGACCTGAGTCAAAAGCTTCGCGGGCAAGCCTCGCGCCTACAGGTTTGATGTTGCACACGGAATAGTGGCCGGCATCTGACCTGTAGGAGCGAGGCTTGCCCGCGAAGAGGCCCTCAGTCCCGCCGAAAATCTTAGGGCCGGCGGTCTTCTACCCGCGCATGACTCTTGCTCCAGTCCGTCAACAGACTGTACGCAACCGCCAGCAACGTCGGCCCGATAAACAAGCCGATAAACCCAAACGCAATCAACCCGCCAAACACGCCGAGCAACACGATCACCAACGGCAGATTCCCGCCCCGGCTGATCAGGTACGGCTTCAGCACGTTGTCGACGCCGCTGATGATGAACGTGCCCCAGCACCCGAGGAACACCGCCATTCCGTACTCGCCTTTCCAGGCCAGCCACGCCGTGGCCGGAATCCACACCAACGGTGGCCCCATCGGAATCAGGCTGAGCATGAACGTCACGATGCCCAGCACCAGCGCCCCGGGCACTCCGGCAATCAGGAACCCGATCAACGCCAGGACCGCCTGCGCCGCCGCTGTACCGATCACCCCGTTCACCACCCGCTGCACCGTCCCGGCCACGAGTTCGATGTAGTACCCGGCGCGATCGCCAATCAGGCGCTCCAGCAGCCCATGGACAAACGCCGCCAGACGCGGCCCGTCGCGATAGAAAAAGAACACGAACACAATGCTCAACGTTAGCTCGAGAATCCCGCCGCCAATCTGCGCACTGCGTGCCAGCAGCCAGTTGCCGACCTGACCCAGGTAAGGTTTGACCGCCACCATCATCGCCGCGCCTTGCTGATCGATGCTGTTCCAGATCACCACCAACCGCTCGCCCACCAAAGGAACGCCGCCCAGCCAGGTCGGTGCTTCGGGCAAACCGTCCATCTGCACATCCTTGATGAACGCCGTGGCATCACGCACGTGATCCGCCAGGTTGAACCCGAGCCAGACCAGTGGCACGGCTACCAGCAACATCCAGCCCAGTGTCAGCACCAGCGCGGCCAGGGATTCCCGGCCATTGAGCCAGCGGGTCAACAACCGCATCAACGGCCAACTGGCGAACGCCAGCACCGCGCCCCAGAACAAGGCCGACCAGAACGGCGCCATCACCCAGAGGCTCGCGCCAAACAGCACCAGGAGCAGGATCTGCACCAACAGCCGATCGTTATTGAGCATGTAGGTTCTCGAAAAAATCAGTCAACAAAGAGCAGGCAAACGCGACAGCCGCGTTTGCCTGATGAAGCTTATCGCAACAGTTCGATGTGCAGGCCAGGGCTTTCGGCGCTGCCGGCTTCCATTCGCGCCGCCCGCACGCCCTGCCCGATCAGCGCCTGGCGCCAGGCTTCGGCATTTGGCCCGGAGACACTGACCCGCAAGGTGGTGTCGAGGTTCAAACCGCGAGAAATCAGGCGCAGCCAGCTGGCATCAGGATCGGCGCTCAACTTGGGGAAATCGAGTTCACCGGTACTTTTCAGCTCTCGCAGCAAGGTCGCCGACGTCGGCAGCAATTCCCCCAGCGGGGCAGCAGCGTCGAACTGCTCGACGTGCAGGTAGGCTTTGCGATTGCCGCGAGTGATGCTGTAAAGCGCCACCAACGTATTGTCCCGGGGTGCCGCGAGACGCAACAACAAGTACGCCTGTTGATCGTCGGCACCGTACAACTTCGCGTTGCCAAAGACATCATTGGCCCAGAGGCTGCTTTCACCGCAATCACGCGCCTGACACCAGAACAGCAAGCCGGCGCCCTGCTCCTGCAACGCTTCACGCGCCGCGGTAAAGGCGTCGGTTGACGAATGTTCCGGCGGCAATTCATAGGTCACCGATGTCGCCGTTCCCCGGGCGCTGACCTGACCATCGAAGCGCAACTGGCCGCTGATCTTACGGATCGAACCCAGCGGATAAATCCGCTCAAGCTCAACGCCGGGGCGATAGTCGACGATCTGCGCATCGGCCATGCGCGGCACGATTGGCAAGTCCTGACTGCCCGGGACATCGGCGGCAAATAACAAGGGACTGAAACAACACAGCGCCAACACACTGAATGAACGCATGGATAGACTCATCGGATCAGCATGGCCTGGGCACCCTTGACGACACTGGCATCATCGATGCGCTCGGGCACCAGCAAACCACGCTGGACCGCCGGACGCGCTTCCATGGTTGCCATCCAGCGCTGCAAGGCCGGCAAGCCGTCAACCTCGACACCGGACCACTCATGGCCACGCACCCATGGATAGGTGGCAATGTCGGCAATGCTGTACTCGCCCGCCAGAAACTCCACGGCTTGCAGGCGTGTATCGAGCACCTCATAGAGGCGCCGTGTCTCATGTTGATAGCGGTCGATGGCGCCCTGGAGTTTTTCCGGAAAGTAGCGGAAAAACACGTTGGCCTGGCCCTGCATAGGCCCGATTCCACCCATCTGGAACATCAGCCATTGCAGGACGACCGAGCGCCCCTTCGGATCCTGGGGCAGCAGTTTGCCGCTCAGCTCAGCGAGGTAAATCAGGATGGCGCCGGATTCGAACACGGCAAAATCGCCGTTGGCGCGGTCGACAATCGCCGGAATACGGCCATTGGGATTGATCTTGAGGAAGTCCGGTGACTTCTGTTCCTTTTTGTCGAAACTCAAGGCGTGCACCGTGTAGGGCAGGCCGAGTTCCTCGAGCACGATAGAGACCTTGTGGCCATTCGGGGTCGCAGCGGTGTAGAGATCTATCATGGTTGTCTCCCATTTCAACCCGCCCAGCCTCGACAGTTGCCCGGCGCAAGTCAAGGAACGGCGAAGAACCGATTGAAACAGTCTGCGACAAGGTCGGCGCCGGGTTCGTCATTCAGATGCAAATGATGGCCGCCAGGCAGCTGTTCACGGCTAAAGGGTAGACGCTCCAGCAACTCGGGATGTTTGGCGAGCATGCCGTCAGCTGCAACCACCAATAACGCAGGACAACTGACCCGCTGGACGAAGGCCATTGCCTGCTCGGTTGTAAGACGCAGCGGCGATGGCAGCGTCAGGCGGTTGTCGGTACGCCAGGTATAACCGCCCGGCACTGGCATGAGTCCGCGTTGGGCCAATAGCTCAGCGGCTTCGCGACTGACCGCCACCAGGCCTTTCATGCGTGCCTCGATGGCACGGTCCAGGGTGTTGTAGACCGGTTTGCGTTTTTCCCGCAGATCCAGTTGCGCTTGCAGGGCCATGCCCATGCGTTCGGCGGCATTTTCGCCTTTGTCTGTAGGAGGAATGATGCCGTCGATCAACGCCAGATGCGTGACGCGCTCCGGCATCGACCCGGCAATAATCAACGAAGCGATCGCGCCCATCGAGTGCCCCATCAGTGCAAAACGCTTCAGGCCCAACTGCTCAGCGACTTGCAACACGTCGTGGGCGTAGTCCCACATCGCGTAACCGGCACCGGTCGGGCGATGCCCGGAGTGACCGTGACCGGCCATGTCCAGGGCGATGATGCGCAGGCCTTTGAGCTTCGGCGCCAGCCGGGCGAAGCTGTTGGCATTGTCCAGCCAGCCGTGCAGGGCGATCACCGGCAGGCCATCTTCGGGACCGAACAGGTGCGCGGCCAGCTCGATGTGCGGCAGGCTCAGGCGAACTTCTTCGACGACGTGGCTCATGCGCAATCCTGCTGGCGACGACCTTCCCAGCGGCTGAACAGGTTTTTCAGCAGCGTGGCGGTGTCTTGCGGACGTTCGAGGGGAAACATGTGGCCACCGGGCATGGTCAGGGACTCACCCAGCGGCATACGCCCGACGGAGCTTGCATGGTGACGCATCACCACCCGGCTCTTGTGCCCGCGAACCACCGCCAGCGGCACTTTCAGCTGCCGTGCCTGGCCTGGACTGGTGTGCGGGACGCCACGGTAGATGCTGATTTCCGTGGCCGGGTCGAAACGCAGGCGCAGCTTGTCGCCGACTTTTTGCAAACCGTGTTGCAGGTAAGCGTCGAAGCATTCCGGATCGAAGCTGCGGAACAGGGTTTTACCAGCGAAATAGAGCCGCGCCGCTTCCAGATCGGTGAACTCTTCCCGGCGTCCCAATGTGCGGCCGGCGGGGGTCAGGCGGTCGATGAAACCGAAACGCTTGGCCGCACGGATCACCCATTGATCGGCACGGGTCAGCACCGGTGAATCGAGCATCACCACACCCCGATACAGTTCAGGGCAACGCAACGCCGCGTGCAGGTGCAGCACGCCGCCGAAGGAATGGCCGACGCCCCAGACCGGTTCCGGTTGCTGTTTGAGGTGATGGATGAGCTCATCCACCAGGTTGCGCCAATTGTCGTCCGCTGGAAAACGCGGATCGTGGGCGTGCTGTTCCAGATGCGTCACCTGATACTCGGGCGCCAGCGCCGCGAACAACTTGCCGTAGGTGCCCGAAGGAAAGCCATTGGCGTGGGCGAAAAATATCTGTTGCGACATACCGGCAAATCCATGAGCGAAAACAAGGGTTGATTGTCCGTAAGACGCGAGGCGGCGGCAATGACTGTAAGTGCCAGGAGTGATGACAGTCCGGTCAGGGGCATGGCGCAAGGTTTAAACCTGCTGAAGATCTATGTAGCAGCTGTCGAGCTCCAGCGAGGCTGCGTTCGGCTGCGAAGCAGTCGTAAACCTTGCGACCGCGATCTTCCTGAAAGTCCGCGGTGAATGGATTTACGACTGCTGCGCAGCCGAACGCAGCCTCGCTGGGGCTCGACAGCTGCTACAGGGGATTAGCGGGCTGGTGGATTCTCGCCCAACGGCACGACCGCCATGGTCAACCGCGACACGCAACTGGCCTTGCCCTCGTCACTGCTCAAACGGATATCCCAGACATGGGTCGTGCGCCCAATGTGAATCGGCTTGGCCACTGCCGTCACCCGCCCGCTGCGCAGTCCGCGCAAGTGATTGGCGTTGATTTCCAGACCCACGCAATAGAATTTGCTGGCATCAATGCACAGGTAACTGGCCATGGAACCGACCGTCTCGGCCAGCACCACCGAGGCGCCGCCGTGCAGCAAACCGTAAGGCTGGTGGGTGCGGTGGTCGATGACCATGCTCGCGGTCAGGGACTCGTCATCAAAGGCTTCGAAGCGAATATCCAGCACTTCGCCGATGGTGTTTTTCTGGATTGCGTTCAACTGCTCGACGTTGGGAATGGTACGCCACAGACTCATCTTGCTTTCCTTTGTTGGTTTTATTTGTGGCTCAATCCTGCCACAGCACCGTCTCGCTGCGCTCGCTCCATTCTTCGAAGCGAGCGCCGTAAGCCGCTTCGATCACGGTGCGCTTGATCTTCAGGGTCGGCGTCAGGAACCCGTTTTCCACGGCCCAACTGTCCTTGACCACCACCAGCCGACGCAAGCGTTCATGTTTGTCGAGCACGCCATTGACCTCCTCCAGCAGTTTTTCCAGGCTTGAATGCAACCCTGCCCGCGCCGTTCCGCCGGCGTCCTGCTGACCGACCGCCGACAGCACGCACAACCCCAGCGGCGCACTCAAGCCATCGCCGACCACGCACACCTGTTCGATCCGCGAATGCACCGCCAGTCGATTTTCGATCGGCGCCGGGGCGACGTATTTGCCTTTGCTGGTCTTGAAGATTTCCTTCAGCCGCCCGGTCAGGCGCAGGTTGCCTTCGCTGTCTTCCTCGCCCTTGTCGCCGGTGCGCAGGAAGCCGTCCTCAGTGATGGTTTCTGCGGTTTTCTCGGGCTCCTTGAAATAGCCAAGCATGGTCGCACCGCTGCGCACCATGACTTCGCCGGAGTCGGCGATCCGCACTTCAACCTCCGGGCAAGGTTTGCCGATCCAGCCGGGTTTGTTCTCGCCGAGCCTGCCGATGTGGGAGTAACCGCAGCTTTCGGTCATGCCGTAGACCTCCAGCACATCCAGCCCCAGCTTGCGGTACCACAGCAACAGGGTCTGCGGCACGGGCGCGGCACCGGACAACGCCACGCGTAACGCATCCAGCCCCAACCCGGCGAGCACTTTGTGCCCGACCCGCTTGCCGATGAAGGGCAGGCCGAGCAGGAAGTCGAGGCGTTTTGCCGGAATCTTGCTGTACACGCCCATCTGGAATTTGGTCCAGATCCGCGGTACGCCGAACAATGCGGTCGGCCGCGCGCGCTGCAGATCCGTGAGGAAGGTGTCGAGGCTTTCGGCAAAGAACACGGTTTGCCCGGTGTAGATCGACGCCAGCTCGACGAACATCCGCTCGGCGACGTGGCACAGCGGCAGGTAGGACAGCAATCGGTCCGACTCGTTGAGGCCAAACAGCTGAGTGCCGCGCGTGGTGGCAAACCCCAGATTGCCGAAGCTGTGCATCACGCCTTTGGGCAGCCCGGTGGTGCCAGAGGTGTAGATGATGGTCGCCAACTGATCGGCGGCGGGTTTGGGGTCGTCCTGGATCGGCGAGCTGCGTTGCAAGTCGGCCCAGCTGAAATCGAAAGTGCCGGGTGGATGCAAGGGCAGGCTGATAGTAGGGAGATCGGGGCTGACCCCACGTGCCATGTTTGGCCAGTCATCGAGCTTGCCGATGAACGCCAGCGCCGCTTCGGAGTGTTTGAGCACTTGCGCCACGGATTCGGCGGTGAGGTTCGGGTACAACGGCACCGAAACGTGCCCGGCCATCCAGATCGCCAGGTCGGCGATGATCCAGTGGGCGCAATTTTTCGAGATCAGGGCAATGTGGCTGCCTTGGGGCAATTCGCGGGCCCGCAGCCAGTGCGCGGCACAGCGAGCCTGGTGGCCGACGTCGGCCCAGGTCAGGGTCTCGACTTGTCCTCCTCCGGTAGGCTGGACCAGAAACCGCTGGCGGGGATGACGGGCTTCACGCTCGTAAAAGACGTCCAGCGGCAAACGAAAAGCAGCAGACATGCGACTCGCTCCTTTATTTTTGGTCTGGAGCAAGCGTAGTCAACCAAGCGGTTGCTTGGTTGACTATTTCACACAAAAAAACAGGACTCCCCCCGCACCTGTGGGAGCCGGGCTTGCCCGCGATGCGCCGGGGTCGCGCTCGACCACCTCGGTTTATCTGTCAGACCGAGTTGATGCCATCGCGGGCAAGCCACGCTCCCACAAGGGACCGGTTCCAACAAATACTAGGGATGTTTGATGCCTTTGAGCTTCATTGCGCCAGCCAGCGGCAAGTCACCTTCGAGTTCTGCAAGGCCGGCGGTTTTCACCGTTTCCGGATCTTGCACATGACCGTTCTGCAGGTAACCCAAGAGGTTACCCACCAGTGGGTTATGACTGACCAGCAGCGCGTGATCGACAGACACCAACTGCTCGGCCACCGCTTGCGGGCGGTTATCGGGGGTCAGCCATTCGACGGTGCGAATATCCGGTTGAAAACCCAGCGCTTCACGCACCAGCTGCGCCGTCTGCTGCGCTCTCAGAAACGGGCTGGCGTAGATGGCCGTAATCGGCTGACCGATCAGTTCGGCAGCGGTGCGCAGCACTTCTTGACGACCGTGGGTGGTCAATGCCCGCTCGGAATCAGGACGACTGCCGTAAGGCTCGGCTTCACCATGGCGCAATACCCAGAGTTTCATAGTTTCGGCTCCTCATCTCGGGCCGGATGTGGCGCTGGCGGCACAACGTGCGGCGCTTCGCCTTCCGGTGTACGCGGCGTCGGCCAGTCGGCAAACGGCCAGGGTTTCTGGTCGCTGTGAAAGGTGCCGAAACGACCGATCTGCGCCAGGAACTGGCTCAGGCTGTCGCCGAAGTTCATCAGGCTGGCGCTCGGGGCGCCATAAATCAAACGATAGATCAGTTGCACCAGCACCACCGCGCCCAGGATGAACTGCGCCACTTGCCAGGCCAGCAAGAAGACGATCATCCATAACACCCGCAGCAGAATGGACTCGTAGGTGGCCTCTGTTTTCGGATCGTTCATGTGCAACTCCCTGCTTTATCTCGAAAGCGTGATCAGTTGAAACCGCTGGTGGATATGAAGTCCACATCGGTTTTGGGTTCGCCGCGCATCAACAGTTCAATCACTTGATTGAGCGTGCGCCCTTCGAACAGGATCGCGTGCAACCCGGCGACCAGCGGCATATAGACGCCCACTTCCTGGGCCTTGGCCTTGAGCACTTTGAGCGTGTTCACGCCTTCGGCGACTTCGCCCAGACGGGTCACCGCATCTTCCAGGCTCAACCCCTGGCCGAGGGCAAACCCGACCTGGTAATTGCGGCTTTTCGGCGACGAACACGTGACGATCAAGTCGCCCACGCCCGCCAACCCCAGGAACGTCATCGGGTTCGCGCCCTGATTCACCGCGAAGCGGGTCATTTCCGCCAACGCCCGGGTGATCAGCATGCTCTTGGTGTTTTCACCCATGCCCAGCGCCACCGCCATGCCGGCGATGATCGCGTACACATTTTTCAGCGCCCCGCCCAACTCCACGCCGAAACGGTCGGCGCTGGCGTACACCCGGAAGGTGCGGCCATGCAGCGCTTCCTGAACCCGCTGGCAGAGTTCTTCGTCTTCGCTGGCGACCACGGTGGCGGTCAGCGCGTGTTCGGCGATTTCACGGGCCAGGTTCGGCCCGGACAGCACGCCGATGCGCGCTTGCGGGGCGATTTCTTCGAGGATCTCGCTCATCAGCTTGAACGTGTGGGCTTCGATGCCTTTGGTCAGGCTGACCAGCAATTTACCGCTCAACCGTTCGGCGTGCGGGACCAATACCGAGCGCAGCGCGCTGGACGGCAGCGCGACGAAGCACAGGTCGCAAGCGTCCAGGGTCGCTTGCAAATCAGTCACCGGTTCTACTTGGGGAAGTATCTTGATGCCTTTGAGGTAACGCGGGTTCTCGCGATTGACCCGCATGGACTCAGCCTGCTCGGGGTCACGCATCCACTGCCGGACCTGATGCCCGTTCTCGGCCAACAGATTAGCCACGGCGGTACCAAAACTTCCGCCTCCCAGGACCGCGATTGGGCGCTGTTCAGTCATATGCAATCCGTTAATCCATACCAGTGGCGATGTCGGCATTATACGGAGCGTCCCAGTGGCGGCCAGCCCCCGTATCAATTACCGGTACTTGTAGGAAGAAGACCAATAAATCCTAGGAAAATGCCGGCATCGTGAATGGAAAAGTCGATCAGCTCGGTTAACATGCGCGCCAACTAATCGTTATCAAGGACGTTTCGTGTCGTTTGGCTCTCCTTCACCCCGCTCGCCGCTGGTTCTGGCCATGCTTTTCAGCTCGCCATTGCTGGCCGACGACTTGTTCCTCGACAACGAACCGCTGCCGCAAGTGCTCACGGCCACCCGCCTGAAGCAGTCGCCGGCCGCTGTCCCGGGAAGCATGACGGTGATTGACAGCGAACTGATCAACGCGAGTGGCGCACGGGACATCAGCGAGTTGCTGCGCCTGGTGCCGGGCATGATGGTCGGCAATATCAGCGGTAATCAGGCGGCGGTGAACTACCACGGCACCAACGCCACGGAAGCGCGGCGCATGCAGGTGCTGATCGACGGCCGTTCGGTGTACCGCGCCGGCTTGGCCACGGTGGACTGGAGTGATATTCCGGTGGCCATGGAAGACATCGAGCGCATCGAAGTTTTCCGCGGCCCCAACACGGTCAGCTATGGCGCCAATGCGCTGATGGCGGTGGTCAACATCATCACGCGCAACCCGGCCGACAGCCACGGCACGCGGATGAAAGTCACCCGTGGCCAGCGCGGCATCGACGACTTTTATGCCAGCCAGGGTGTGGGCTGGGATGGCGGCGACCTGCGCCTGTCGCTGTCCGGCCAGCAGGACGACGGCTTCGACACCGACCGCAACGGAGCCGATTATCGCGACAGTCGCCGCTTGAACCGCTTCAACCTTGCCGTCAGCCAGACACTGAGTGAAAACCAGAGCATCGACTGGCAGTTGAACGCCAAGGACGGAACCAACCAGCGGCCTTATACCTACCGCCCGGTGTTCTCCGGGATTACCGCTGCCGGGAACAATTCCGACGTCGTTGCCAAGGACTACGCCGGTTCGTTGCGCTGGAACCTGGACATCAATCCTGATCACAGCCTTTATATCCAGGGCTCGGCCCAGCACTGGGACCGCCAGCAGACTTGGCGCGCCTGTGATGCGGAGGTTTCGTTCAGTCCGGAACTGACCGAACTCTGGCAGCTCAACCCGAACTACACCGAACGCCTGGCGCGCAACATCGAGCGTTTTACCGGCCCTGGCGCACCGGCCGGCACGGCGGCGGAACAAGCGCTGGGCAATCAAGTGCTGGCGCAATGGCGCAACGGTGCCCGGCAAACCCTCTGTGGCGACATCGACCAGAGCGCCCGGGAATCGCGCTACGACCTCGAACTGCAAGATACCCTCAGCCTGTCCGACAGTCTGCGGCTGGTCAGCGGCATGAACTATCGTTACGACCGGGCAGATTCCGAGACTTACTTCAATGGCACGCTCGACGACACCACCTGGCGGGCATTCGGCCAACTCGAGTGGCGCGCCACCGAGCACTGGTTGCTGCAGGGCGGCGCCATGTTCGAAGACACGCAATTGACCGGCAGCTCGCTGACCCCGCGGGTGGCGGTCAATTACCTGATCAACCCGCGTCATGGCCTGCGCGCCGTGTATTCGGAAGCCATCCGCTCGCCGGACATGTTCGAGAACAACGTCAACTGGAGTTACCAGGTGACCAATCTGCGACCCAGTGCCTACGGCCAGACCAGCGCCCGGTATTTCGTCAAGACTCGCGGCCCCGGCGACCTCGAACAAGAACGCATGCGCTCGCGCGAGCTGGGCTACAACGGCTACTTTGCAGAGCTTGGGCTGACGGTCGATGTGAAGCTGTTTTACGACGAAATCAGCGGCATGATCAGCGAACCCCTGCGTAACAATCAGTACATCGCCAGCAATTCCAACAGCTCGCGCTTCAAGGGCGCGGAAACCCAGCTGGACTGGCGCCTGAGCAGCGCCGACCGGCTGCGCCTGACTTACGCCTACGTCGATGCCGAGGCGAGCAATCCGCAGGATGAGCGACTCACGGCGCGCAACAGCGGTTCCGCCGGCTGGCTGCGCAACTGGGGCCACGGCTGGAACAGTGCCCTCTTCTATTACGGGGACGACGCCCTCAACGGTTACCGCTTCGAACGCGTCGATACGCGCATCGCCAAACGCATCGGTCTGGGCAAGGCCAATCTGGAACTGGCCGGCGTGCTCCAGCAGCGCCTCGACCATCAACCCACCACTTTCGTCGACAACAACTACGATGAGCGTCGGGTGCTCTACTTCAGCGCGGAGCTGACGTTTTAAATGCTGCATCGCCTGTCGCGGAAGTCGCCAACCCTTGGCCGCCTGCTGGCAGGGTTGTGCCTGGTGCTTGCCGGCCCGCTCGGCAGCCTGCCGATTCAGGCCGCCGACATTCTGCTGACCGGCGCCGAAGACAGCCCCGGCGTGCAATCCTTCGCGCAGGCACTGAGCGAACTGCGCCCCACCGATAATGTGCGCTTCCAGCCACTGGCGAGCCTTCCGGCGCCCGGCGAACTGCCGGCGGCCACCCGTTTGATTCTGCTCGATCTGCCGAGCCTCGACTGGCGCCTGCAAGAGGCTCAGGGCCCGTCGACGCTGGTGCTGCGAATCAGCCGCCTGCAAGCCCGGCAACGCTTTGGCACGAATCTGCCGCCGCAGCTCAGCCTGCTATGGAGTGATCCGCCGCTGGATCGGCAACTGCGCCTGACCCGACTTGTCCTGCCCCAGGCACGCCGGGTTGGCGTGCTATACGACAGTCACAGCGAATTCCTCCTGGAAGAACTGCATCGGGCCGCCCAACCCCTGGGGTTTGAACTGGTCACGGAGCGTTGGGACAACACCAATGACAGCCGCCCCTTGCAGTCATTGCTGAAAAACAGCGACGTGCTGCTGGGCCTGGACGATCCCGATTTGTACAACCCGAAAACCGCGAAAAACCTATTGCTGAGCAGCTATGCGCGGCAACTGGCGCTGGTCGGTCCCAACGCAGCCTTCGTCAAGGCCGGCAGCCTGGCCAGCACTTACAGCGATCAAAGTGATTGGCTGGCGGTGCTCGACGAATTGCTCGACCGACCGACGACGAATTGGCCGCGGATGCTCTATCCGCAACACTTTAAAGTCTTGAGTAATCCGCAAGTGGCTCGTTCATTAGGTATTGAACAGATGAATGATGCATCTGTCGCAACACAGTTGGCCGAAGGAGAAAGCCGCCCATGACCTTCCGTCGCGGTTGGGACATCAACACCCGCACGCAGATCATCAGCCTCGGCCCCGCCCTATTGCTGACGTTGCTGCTGATCAGTTTCTTCACCTTCGTGCGGATCCAGGACCTGCGTCAGGAGCTCAACCACACCGGCCAGCTGATCGCCAACCAACTGGCCCCCGCCACGGAATACGGGGTGATCTCGGGCAACAACGAGGTCCTCGAAAGTTTGCTCAAGGCCACGCTGGCCACGCCCAACGTGCGCTTTCTCGAAGTCCAGGACAGCGCCAACCGGATTCTGGTGTACGTCGAGCAACCGTCGGAAACCCATGCCCGCTCGCACCAGGTCGAAGTGTTCCAGGCGCCGGTGCGGCTGCAACGGATCGCGCTGAACAATGATTTTTTCCAGGGCAGCAACGCCGCCAACACGGCCCCGCCTGAGGACTATCTGGGCCGGGTGATCGTCGGCTTGTCCAACGACGCCTTCAGCCAGCGTCAGCAGGAAATCCTGTTCAAGGCCGGGATTCTCGCCTTGTTCGCGCTGCTGTTTACCTTTCTGGTGGCCCGGCGCCTGGCCGGCAGTCTGTCGCAGCCGATCCGCGACATCGGCCACGCCGTGAAGGCGATTCAGGAGGGTGATTACAAAACGCCGCTGCCGATCGTCGATGACACTGAGTTGGGCGCGTTGTCGCAGCACATCAACAACCTCGCGCAGGGCCTCGAGCAGGCCAGCCGTGAGCAGCAGCAGGCCATGGCGCAGTTGATCCAGACCCGCGAAGAAGCGGAAAAGGCCAACAACGCCAAATCCGACTTCCTGGCGATGATGAGCCACGAACTGCGCACGCCGATGAATGGCGTACTGGGCATGCTGCAACTGCTGGAAACCACCGACATGACCGAGGAGCAGATCGAATATGCGGCGCTGGCTTCGGAGTCGACCGAACACCTGCTCAAAGTCATCAACGACATTCTCGACTTCTCGCGCATCGAGCGTTCGGAACTGGAGCTTGAACACATTCCGTTCAACCTCGCGGACCTGATCAGCAGCTGCGCCCAGTCGTTCCAGCACAGCGCGGCGCAACGCGGGCTCGATCTGGCCCTGGCGATTCCCGAGGACATGCGCGCCTTGCAGGTTCAGGGCGACCCGACGCGGATCCGGCAGATTCTGGTCAACCTGGTTGGCAATGCACTGAAGTTCACCGAGCAAGGCCGCGTCAGTATCGAACCGCAATGGCAGTCCCTGGATCACGAACTGCTGTGGTTCACCTGCACCGTGCGCGACAGCGGGATTGGCATCTCGGCCGAAAGCCTGGAATTGATGTTCAATGCGTTCCAGCAGGCCGACAGTTCTATTTCAAGGCGTTACGGCGGCACCGGTTTGGGGTTGCCGATTGCCCGCACCTTGGCCGAACGCATGGGCGGCACCTTGCGCGCCCAGAGCGAAGAAGGCCTGGGCTCGGTGTTCACCCTGGAAATTCCTCTGGCCCTATATAAGCAGACGCTGCCGGAATTGAAGCCACGCACACCGGCTGGCGACGGCCATGGTGAAGGGCGCAATGTGCTGCTGGTGGAGGACAACCCGGTCAACCAGACGGTCATCGAAGCAATGTTGCGCAGTCTGGGCTTTACTGTCAGCGTCGCGATCGATGGCGCGCAGGCGGTGCGAAGTGCCGAGAGCCTGATTTTCGAAGCGATTCTGATGGATTGCCGACTGCCGATCATCGACGGCTATGAAGCGACCCGCCAGATCCGCCTGCTGCCCGGCTGCGCGGACTTGCCGATCATCGCCCTGACCGCCAATGCGTTGCAGGGCGACCGTGAAGCGTGTTTATCGGCAGGAATGAACGATTACCTGGCCAAGCCCTTCAAACGCACTGATCTGCAGCAAATTCTGCAGCGCTGGGTGCAGTAGTGCAGGCCTTTCGACCATCTGTGACTGGCGTGAAAGGCGAAAGTGCGGCAGTCTTAGGCACCCGAACAGGCCCGAAAAGGGGCTTGAATAATAATTTCAGTGCACAAGTGTACATTCATGTCCTTGGTGCTGTGACTTTCACCACAACGCAATAGTCTATGAGTAGGCTGCTGACTCGAGGCATGAACGCCTCGGTCGGCCGGGAAGATTTGCCCCACCCTGCCGCATGGGACTATTGAGGAGCTCGCATGACCCAACAAAACGCCTTTACTCGGGAAGACCTGCTGCGCTGCAGTCGCGGTGAGCTGTTCGGCCCAGGTAACGCACAACTGCCCGCCCCGAACATGTTGATGGTGGATCGCATCACCCATATCAGCGCCGAGGGTGGCAAGTACGGCAAAGGTGAATTGGTCGCCGAGCTGGATATCACTCCGGACCTGTGGTTTTTCGCCTGCCACTTCGAAGGTGATCCGGTGATGCCAGGCTGCCTGGGCCTCGACGCCATGTGGCAACTGGTCGGCTTTTTCCTTGGCTGGCAAGGTCTGCCGGGCCGCGGTCGCGCCCTGGGTTCGGGCGAAGTGAAATTCTTTGGCCAGGTCCTCCCGACCGCCAAGAAAGTCACCTATAACATTCAGATCAAGCGCGTGCTGAAGGGCAAGCTGAACCTGGCCATCGCCGATGGTTCGGTCAGTGTCGACGGCCGCGAAATCTACACCGCCGAAGGCCTCCGGGTCGGCGTGTTCACCTCCACTGAAAACTTCTAAGGGTTATCCGCATGCGCCGCGTCGTTATCACTGGTCTGGGCATCGTTTCGTGCCTGGGCAATGACAAAGAGACCGTCTCCGCTAACCTGCGTGCAAGCCGCCCTGGCATCCGGTTCAACCCGGAATATGCCGAAATGGGTCTGCGTAGCCAGGTTTCCGGCTCCATTGACCTTCCCCTCGAAGAGCTGATCGATCGCAAGATCTATCGCTTCGTCGGCCACGCGGCGGCTTACGCCTACCTGGCCATGAAAGACGCCATCGCAGACTCCGGCCTGACCGATGAGCAAGTCTCCAACCCGCGTACCGGCCTGATCGCCGGTTCCGGTGGCGCCTCCACGCTGAACCAGATGGAAGCGCTGGACATCCTGCGTGAGAAAGGCGTGAAGCGTGTTGGTCCGTACCGTGTAACGCGGACCATGAGCAGCACCGTTTCCGCTTGCCTGGCCACGCCGTTCAAGATCAAGGGCCTGAACTACTCCATCGCGTCTGCCTGCGCCACCAGTGCTCACTGCATCGGTACCGCCATGGAACAGATCCAGATGGGCAAGCAGGACATCGTGTTCGCCGGCGGCGGTGAAGAAGAGCATTGGAGCCAGTCGTTCCTGTTCGACGCCATGGGCGCACTGTCCAGCCAGTACAACGAAACCCCGGAAAAAGCTTCCCGTGCCTACGACGCCAAGCGTGACGGTTTCGTCATCGCCGGCGGTGGCGGCATGGTCGTGGTCGAAGAGCTGGAACACGCTCTGGCCCGCGGCGCGAAGATCTACGCGGAAATCGTTGGCTACGGCGCGACCTCCGACGGCTACGACATGGTCGCCCCAAGCGGCGAAGGCGCCATCCGCTGCATGCAGATGGCCATGTCCACCGTTGATACGCCGATCGACTACCTGAACACCCACGGCACTTCGACTCCGGTCGGCGACGTTGCGGAAATGAAAGGTGTGCGTGAAGTGTTCGGCGACAAGGCCCCGGCCATCAGCTCCACCAAGAGCCTGTCGGGTCACTCCCTGGGCGCCGCCGGCGTTCACGAAGCGATCTACTGCATGCTGATGATGGAGGGCAACTTCATGGCGGGCTCCGCCAACATCGACGAACTGGACCCGGAAGTGGCAGACATGCCGATCCTGACCAAGACGCGCGAAGACGCCACCATCAACACCGTGATGAGCAACAGCTTCGGCTTCGGTGGCACCAACGCCACCCTGGTACTGAAGCGCTGGGCCGGCAAGTAATACCCCGCCGTCTCGCAGCACACAAAAACGCCCCGACTGGTTCGGGGCGTTTTTTTGTGCGCCTTGAAAATGACCTCACCGCCGCTCCCCAGTAGCAGCTGGCGAAGCCTGCGTTCGGCGACGAAGTCGTCGAGAAATCAGCCACCGCGGTGTGTCAGGTAAATCGTATATTCCGAATTTGCGACGACTTCGTCGCCGAACGCAGGCTTCGCCAGCTGCTACAAGTCGTGCGCAGCCTGCGGTTTTGGTTGTCACGAACATGAAGCTTTTGTCATGCAACTCAACGCCCTGCGACCGAATGCCGCGTGTTTGGCGGGCTGCAGGACTTTTGCCGATTTCGCAAAAAGTCGTTACCGAACTCAATCGTTTACTTAGCAGGCTAACCAAACATATAACGGAGTCCTGCACACGCCTTGCTGCAGATAACAGAGATTGGAGCTAGCAGATGACTGTAAAAGTAACTGAACGCGACGATTCACATAAATCCCATGAAGGCATAGCCGCCGGTATCCGTATCTGGGATGTACATCAACAAGACATGCTGGTGGGGATGTTTCATTCCGAAACCGACGCCCACAGCTACAAGGCCGAACTGGAAAAACTGGAGCAGCAACAAGCGCTCCGATCCGCATAAGCAATGACAGCATTGAAAACGACAAACCCCGCCATGAGCGGGGTTTGTCTTTGTTGAAGCCGTTAAAGGCTTACCACATCAGATCATCAGGGATCTGATAGGCCGCGTAGGGATCATCTTCGGCAGCGACTTCTTCAGTCTTGACGTTCAGCTGCACGATGCGTTGAGGATCGCGCTCCTGGATCTTCAGGGCCGCCTCACGCGGGATCACTTCATAGCCGCCGGCATGGTGCACGATCGCCAGGAAGCCATTGCTCAGCTGGTTGCGCATCAGTGTGTTGACGGAGATGCGCTTGACCTTCTTGTCGTCAACGAAGTTGTAGTAGTCCTCGGTGGTCAGCTTCGGCAGGCGCGAGACTTCGATCAACTGCTTGATCTGCGCCGCGCGGGCCTTGGCCTCGACTTTCTCTTGTTGCTGACGGTTCAGCTCCTGGTCGCGCTTGACCTTCTCGGCCTTGGCTTCCTGGGCGGCACGCTGCTGCGAGTCATCGAGTTCAATCTGGCCTTTATGGACCAGGCGTTGCTGCTTCTGCTTCTCTTTGCCGACCTGTTTGGCCTGCTTTTGGTTGACCAGCCCTGCTTTGAGCAACTGGTCGCGAAGGGAAATGCTCATGGTGCTTATTTCTCACTTAGGCCACTGCTCAACCGCAGCTGGGCAAATTCTTTTCCTGACGTTTGGCTTCGCCCCATAAGGCGTCCAACTCTTCGAGGGTGCAATCTTCCATGGGACGGTGGGTATCGTGCAATGCCTGTTCGATAAAACGGAAGCGTCTTTCGAACTTGCTGTTGGCGCCACGCAGTGCAGTTTCCGGATCGACCTTCAAATGACGCGCCAGATTGACCACGGAAAACAGCAAATCACCGACCTCATCGGCAATCGCTGCCGAGTCATTTTCAGCCATCGCTTCGAGCACTTCATCGAGTTCTTCGCGTACCTTGTCCAGCACCGGCAACGCGTCCGGCCAGTCGAAACCGACCTGCCCCGCACGCTTTTGCAACTTCGCTGAGCGGGACAAAGCTGGCAGCGCGGCAGGCACATCGTCGAGCAAGGACAGCTGTTCGGGCGCGGATGATTTCTCGGCGCGTTCTTCAGCCTTGATCTCTTCCCAGCGCTGCTTGACCTGTTCTTCACTCAGACGCGGAACATCCAGCGGCGCGTACAGATCGCCGCTCGGAAACACATGAGGATGACGACGGATCAGCTTGCGGGTGATGCTGTCGATCACACCGGCGAATTCGAAGCGCCCTTCTTCCCGGGCCAGCTGGCTGTAATAAACCACCTGGAACAGCAAATCGCCCAACTCACCCTGCAAGTGATCGAAGTCACCGCGTTCAATCGCGTCAGCGACTTCGTAGGCTTCTTCAAGGGTGTGCGGGACGATGGTGGCGTAGGTTTGCTTGATATCCCACGGACAGCCGAACTGCGGGTCGCGCAGACGGCTCATCAGGTGCAGCAAGTCTTCAAGGCTGTACATCATTTATCTCTCAGCACAAAACTTGTGGGAGCTGGCCTGCCAGCGATGGCTTCACCTCGACTCTACTGAAAGACCGAGGTGCCTGCATCGCTGGCAGGCCAGCTCCCACACGTGGACATCTTCACGGTGTACGGTTACGCCGGGTTTCGATGATGTTCGGCAACTGGGAAATCCGTCCCAGCAACCGCCCCAGCGCATCCAGCCCCGGAATCTCGATGGTCAGGGACATCAGCGCGGTGTTGTCCTCTTTGTTCGAGCGGGTGTTGACCGCCAGCACGTTGATCCGCTCGTTCAGCAGCACCTGCGACACGTCGCGCAGCAAGCCGGAACGGTCGTAGGCGCGGATGATGATGTCCACCGGGTAGGTGAGCACCGGCACCGGGCCCCAGCTGACCTGGATGATCCGCTCTGGCTCGCGTCCGCCCAGTTGCAGCACCGAGGCACAGTCCTGACGGTGAATGCTCACGCCACGGCCCTGGGTGATGTAGCCGACAATGGCATCCCCCGGCAACGGCTGACAGCAACCCGCCATTTGCGTCATCAGGTTGCCGACGCCCTGGATCTGAATGTCGCCGCGCTTGCCCGGTTTGTAGCCGGTGGCTTTGCGCGGGATCAGTTCCAGCTGCTCGTTGCCGCGTTCCGGCTCGACCAGTTGTTGCGCCAGGTTCACCAGTTGCGCCAGGCGCATATCGCCGGCGCCTAACGCGGCGTACATGTCCTCGGCGGTCTTCATGTTGGCCTTGTCGGCCAGCTTGTCGAAGTCCACCGCTGGCAAGCCAAGACGACTGAGTTCACGTTCGAGCAAGGTTTTACCGGCCGCGACGTTCTGATCACGGGCCTGCAACTTGAACCAGTGAACGATCTTCGCCCGCGCCCGCGAGGTGGTGATGTAACCCAGGTTCGGGTTCAGCCAGTCGCGGCTCGGCGTGCCGTGCTTGCTGGTGATGATCTCGACCTGTTCACCGGTTTGCAGGCTGTAGTTGAGCGGTACGATGCGCCCGTTGATCTTCGCGCCACGGCAATTGTGACCGATTTCGGTGTGCACGCGGTAAGCGAAGTCCAGCGGCGTCGCGCCCTTCGGCAAGTCGATGGCATGACCGTCCGGGGTGAAGATGTAGACCCGGTCCGGCTCAATGTCGACCCGCAGTTGTTCGGCCAGGCCGCCGATATCGCCCAGTTCTTCATGCCACTCGAGCACCTGACGCAGCCAGGAGATTTTCTCTTCGTAGTGATTGGAGCCGGACTTGACGTCGGTGCCCTTGTACTTCCAGTGCGCGCATACGCCCAGCTCGGCTTCTTCGTGCATGGCGTGGGTGCGGATCTGCACTTCCAGCACCTTGCCCTCGGGGCCGATCACCGCGGTGTGCAGCGAGCGGTAGCCGTTCTCTTTCGGGTTGGCGATGTAGTCGTCGAATTCCTTCGGGATGTGCCGCCACAACGTGTGGACGATACCCAGCGCGGTGTAGCAGTCGCGCATTTCCGGCACCAGCACGCGTACGGCGCGTACGTCGTAGATCTGGCTGAACTCCAGACCCTTGCGCTGCATTTTGCGCCAGATCGAATAGATGTGTTTGGCCCGGCCGCTGATGTCGGCATCGACGCCGGTGGCCTGCAATTCGTCTTTGAGCTGGGTCATCACGTCGGCGATGAAGCGCTCGCGATCCAGACGCCGCTCGTGGAGCAACTTGGCGATCTGCTTGTACTGATCGGGCTCAAGGTAACGGAAGGACAAATCCTCCAGTTCCCATTTGATATGACCGATACCGAGACGGTGAGCCAGCGGCGCGTAAATGTCGAAGACTTCACGGGCAACGCGATTACGCTTTTCGTCGTCGGCGGTTTTCACCGCACGGATCGCGCAGGTGCGTTCAGCCAGTTTGATCAGCGCGACGCGAACGTCGTCGACCATGGCCACCAGCATTTTGCGCAGGTTTTCGACCTGGCCCTGGGTGCCCAGCACCAGCGATTGACGGGGGCTCAGGCTGGCGCTGATCGCCGCCATGCGCAACACGCCGTCGATGAGTTTGGCGACCACCGGACCGAAGCGCTGGCTGACCGCCGGCAGTTCGATCTGGCCTTCGCGCACGCCGCGGTACAAGACCGCCGCAACCAACGAATCCTGATCCAGTTTGAGGTCGGCGAGAATCTCGGCGATCTCAAGGCCTGTGCGGAAACTCGAGGTCCCTTCGGACCATAGATTCTTCGCCGCATTGGCTTGTTGTTCAGACGTGCGAGCAAACTCGCACGCGTCCTTCAAGGCTTCGCGATCCAGTGCCAGATCGACACTGACCGCATGATCGAGCCAAGCCTCGAGATTGATACTGCCGTCGGTGTTGATCGGCTGGTGTGCTCTCACCTGTACCATCTTGCTTACCTTCCCTACGACGCAGATTCAATGCGTCAAATCGCTGACCTTCATTGCCCGATTGCCCTCACGGGGCTACTGCAAGAGCTGCACGGGCGGCCAGTCGGACCAGACGAGCCATCCTAGCTCGCTTCAAATAACGCCATGGCCTCGACATGTGCCGTCTGAGGAAACATATCGAGAATCCCGGCACGTTTTAACCGGTAGCCCTGCTTGATCAATTCGACCGTATCGCGCGCCAGCGTTGCCGGGTTGCACGATACGTACACCAACCGTTTGGCGCCCAGGGACGCCAGCTTGCGCACGACCTCGAAAGCACCGTCACGCGGTGGGTCCAAGAGTACCGCACAAAAGCCTTCGCGCGCCCATTCGGCATCGGTCAAAGGCTGGGATAAATCGGCCTGAAAAAAATGGGCGTTATGCAGATTATTGCTAGCCGCATTTTCGGCGGCCCGCTCGACCATCGCTTGCACACCTTCGATCGCCACCACTTCGCGAACGGTTTTGGCCAGCGGTAAGGCAAAGTTGCCTAACCCACAGAATAGATCGAGAACCCGCTCTTCCGACGTCGGCTTCAACCAGTCCAGCGCCTGGGCAATCATCGCTTCGTTGACCCCGGCATTGACCTGGATGAAATCACCCGGCCGATACGCCAGGTTCAGATCCCACTGCTCAAGGCGATACCCCAACGACTGATCAGCCTCGACCGGTTGCGGTTCACCTTCTCCGTGCAGCCACAACTGGGCCTCATGGAACGCGCAGAAATCCTTGAGGATCGTCATGTCGGCGTCGGACAACGGCGCCATGTGCCGCAGCAAAACCGCCAATGACGATCCGGCGAACAATTCCACATGGCCGAGTGCCTGAGGTTTGCTCAAGCGTCGAAGCATTTCCGGCAAGCGGGTCATGATCGGCTGCAAGGGCTGGACCAGCACCGGGCATTCGTTGATGGCCACGATGTCCTGACTGCCCGCCGCGCGGAAACCGACTTCGAGTTTTTTCGCCTTCATGTCCCAACGCACCGCCACTCGGGCGCGACGGCGGTAACCGAACTCCGGACCGCTCAACGGCGCTGCCCACTCTTGGGGTTCGACACCGGCAACCTTGGACAGTTGCTCGGCGAGCATGCGCTGTTTCAGGGCGAGTTGTTCGGTGTGCGGCAGATGTTGCACGCTGCAACCGCCGCAACGACCGGCATGCGGACACGGTGCCGGACGACGCAATTCGCTGGCCTGGAACACCCGTTCGGTGCGCGCCTCGACCACTTTGCCGTGGGCGCCCAACACGCGCGCCTCGATTTCTTCACCGGCCAATGCGCCGATGACGAACCAGGTGCGACCTTCGAAAAACGCGATTCCGCGACCGTCATTGGCCAGGCGCTCGATGCTCAAGCGCTGCTTTTTGCCGGTCGGAATTTGCGGGGCCTTGCTGCCACCGGTGGGTTGGAAGCGCAGGCCTCTCTCTTGCTTGGCCATCAGTTGGGCGCGTCGAAAATGCCGGTCGACAAGTAACGGTCGCCACGGTCGCAAATGATCGCGACGATCACCGCGTTTTCAACTTCCTGGGACAGGCGCAGCATGGCTGCCACCGCACCGCCCGAGGACACGCCGCAGAAGATGCCTTCTTCGCGGGCCAGACGACGGGTCACGTCTTCGGCTTCGCTTTGCGCCATGTCGACGATCCGGTCGACGCGCTCGGCCTGGTAGATTTTCGGCAGGTATTCCTGCGGCCAGCGACGGATGCCCGGAATCGCCGAGCCTTCCATCGGTTGCAGGCCGATGATCTGCACGCTATCGCTCTGCTCTTTCAAGTAGCGCGAGACACCCATGATGGTGCCGGTGGTGCCCATCGAACTGACGAAATGAGTGAGGGTGCCCTCGGTCTGGCGCCAGATTTCCGGGCCGGTGGTGGTGTAGTGCGCCTCGGGATTATCGCCGTTGGCGAACTGATCCAGCACCTTGCCACGGCCTTCGGCTTCCATTCGCTGAGCGAGGTCGCGTGCGCCTTCCATGCCTTCTTCCTGGGTGACCAGAATCAACTCCGCGCCATAGGCCGTCATCGCGGCTTTACGTTCGGCGCTGGAGTTGTCGGGCATGATCAGGATCATCTTGTAACCCTTGATCGCGGCAGCCATGGCCAGGGCGATACCGGTGTTACCCGAAGTCGCTTCGATCAGCGTATCGCCGGCGTGGATCTGCCCACGCAATTCAGCGCGGGTAATCATCGACAGCGCCGGCCGGTCCTTGACCGAACCCGCCGGGTTATTCCCCTCGAGCTTGAGCAAAAGGGTATTGCTGGTGACGCCAGGCAGGCGCTGCAAACGGACCAGCGGAGTGTTGCCGACGCAATCGGCGATGGTTGGGTACTGCAAGGTCATGGCGTATTCGCAATCCAGACTGCGGGGGCGCCTATCATACCGGCAAACGTTCGCAGGCCATATCACGCAAAGTGCGGTGCTTATGGCTTATGGGAATAAGGGGCTGTTTCAACGTTAAGCTGTCTGCGCGAAATAGATCTGGGCAGCCGCTCAAAAACTCTGACTGAACAATGGCCGCGCCAAGGGACGGGTTCGTGTCAGCAGCGCTGACACTTTTGCCGACGGGAACATTGCAGCTTTAGCAAGGTTTTTTGCACTGGGAGAGAATGATCAGGTTGTTCGATCAGGAATTGTCGCACCGGTGGTGCGACTTTCACTTCAGCTCTACAGGTCTTATAGATCCGACGATTGTTGGCGCCAGGAAAGCAGTCTCACCAGCGGTGAGACTTTTTCGTGATGGTGACCCGACGGACCTCATCGCGAGCAGGCTCGCTCCCACAGGGATTGGGGTTGATCAGACGATTTGTGGTCGACACACATCCACTGTGGGAGCGAGCTTGCTCGCGATGGCGTCATCACTGACGCCATCCATCTCAGCCACCAACCGAATATTCAGCCGCAACCCCACCCCGGTGTTCTCAGCCCAAAGACACCCGCCCTGACGTTTCACCGCATTCCTCGCAATGCTCAACCCCAACCCGAATCCGCCATCCCCCGGCCGCGAGCCGTCGAGTCGAATGAACGGGCAGAAGATACGCTCCAGATCCGCCTCAGCCACTCCGCCGCCCTCATCCTCCAGCCACAAATGCCAGAAGTCGCCCTCACGTTGCCCGCCGAAACGAACAATGCCGCCACCCGGCGAATGACGAATGGCATTGCGCAGAATGTTCTCCAGCGCCTGCGCCAGGGTGTTGAGATTGCCGCGAACCCAGCACGACGAATCCACCAGGCACTGCAACTGGCTTGCTGGCCAGCCGCTTTCATAGCAGGCGTTTTCCGTGAGCATTTCCCACAGCGCCTGGACCTGGATCGCTTCGTCGGGCAACGGTGTGCGCTCGGTGTCGAGCCAGGCCAGTTGCAGGGTGTCTTCTACCAGCCGCTGCATGCCATCGACTTCTCGACCGATGCGCTCGCGCAATTGCACCAGCCCCTGTTCGCTTTCGCTGGCGACTCGCAAACGGCTCAGCGGAGTGCGCAGTTCGTGGGACAAGTCGCGCAGCAATTGCTGCTGCAGGGCGACGGTACTTTGCAAACGCTCGGACATGTGATCGAACGCCCTGCCCAGTTCGCCAAGTTCATCCGAACGATTGGTGGTGCTGCTCGACAAGCGCACGTTCAACTGGTCGGCACGCCAGGCATTGGCCTGTTCGCGCAATTGGTTCAACGGCACGACCAGCAATCGATAAAGACCGACGCACAATAAAAAGGTGAACAGGCCGGGGATCACGCCGTTGGTGATCACGCGCCAGAACACCCGGTATTGGCCAGGCATGAAGCGCTGGGGCAGTTCGATGACCAGATTGCCAGCGGTCGGATCACCGGGAAATGGCACGCGCAGCCACGGCAGGCGTTTCTTGTGAATGGGCCAATCCAGGCCGCGCAGGAAAGTCAGGTGCTCGATTTCCTTGTCCGTGAGCGGCTGGCTGCTCAGGGATTGCAAATCGCCGCCGATGACGCCAACCCAGCCGGTTTCACGCTGTTTCACACCTTGCAGCCAGGCATCGACGCCCGCGCTCTGCCCTTGGCGCCACGCCTGTTCGGCCTCGGCGGCATACCCCGTCAGCGTGCCTCGGGCCTCGTTCGACAGAAACTGGTTTCGCTGCTCCATGTAGCGACCCCACGACCAGCTCAGCCAGATCATCAGCAGACAGAACGCCATCAGCAGACACGCCAGCTTCCAGAACAGCGAGTGCCGGCCCGGCAGGTCAGACCATTTCATCGCCGGCACTCAACACGTAACCCTTGCCCCAGACAGTACGCACTTCCCGCTCGGTGTAGCCGATGCCTTTGAGTTTGCGGCGGATCTGACTGATGTGCATGTCGAGGCTGCGGTCATGGGCGGCAAAACCGCGTTGCAACACGTGCTGATAAAGGAAAGCTTTGCTCAGCACTTCATCGCCATTGCGATTCAGCGTGTCCAGCAATCGATACTCGCTGCGGGTCAGGCCGGCGGCGTGTTCGCCATAGAAAACCTCACTGAGTTCGTCGTCGAAACGCAGGCTGTCGACCGAGGACGCCGCCACTGCCAGCTCCGGCCGACGGTCGAGTGCCACCCGGCGCAGGATCGCCTCGATGCGCACGCGCAATTCGGCCATGCTGAAGGGTTTGGGCAGGTAATCATCGGCCCCCAGGCGAAAACCGCTGATGCGATCCGCCTCAGCGCCCAGCGCCGACATCAGCACCACCGGGGTCGAATGGCTCTGGCGCAATTGCGTCAGTACGTTCAACCCGTTCAGCCCTGGCAGCAAAATGTCCATCAGCACCACGTCGAAGGGCTGCTCACGCGCAATGTCCAGGCCTTCTTGCCCGTTCTGACACCAGGTCACCTGAAAACCGCAACGGCCCAAATGCTCGTGCACATAAGCGCCGAGCACGAGATCGTCTTCAATGGACAGGATGCGGGGATGGCCAACAGAGATGGGAGTCATGACTATCTGCAAATAATTCTCAGTTGGCGATTATTCAAGATTGCCTGACGATGGGCAACACAAGGTTTGCCCGTGACGCAAAAGTGGCGATCCGGCCGACGAATGACGACATCAATTTTACGAAGATTGCCTGCCTGCAAATCGCTACACTGGCCCGGTGGCGCGTGCCGGACGCACGTGCAGGTCAATCAATAGCTGGATGCAGGAGAGATGCGTGCTCAAGAAACTGGGAATAAAAGGCCGCGTGCTGTTGCTGACCCTGTTGCCGACCAGCCTGATGGCGCTTGTCCTGGGCGGCTATTTCACCTGGATGCAGCAATCCGACCTGCAAACCCAACTGATGCAGCGCGGTGAGATGATCGCCGAACAGCTCGCGCCCTTGGTCGCCCCGGCCATGGGTCACAAAGACAACGAGTTGCTGGAGCGCATCGCCACCCAGTCTCTGGAAACGCCGGACGTACGCGCCGTGACCTTCCTCGCTCCCGACCGCACGCCCGTGGCCCACGCCGGCCCGACCATGCTCAACCCCGCGCCGATGGGCAGCGGCTCGCAGATGCTGCGCCGCAGTGGCAACGATGCGACGCGTTATCTGCTGCCGGTATTCGGCAAGCACCGCAACCTCGCTGGCGACCTGATACCTGATGAAGCCGACCGCCTGCTGGGCTGGGTCGAACTCGAACTGTCCCACAGCGGCATGCTGCTGCGCGGTTACCGCAGCCTGTTCGCCAGCCTGCTGCTGATCGGCGCGGGCCTGGCGGGTGCGGCGCTGCTTGCCTTGCGCATGGGCCGGACCATCAATCGGCCGATCAGCCAGATCAAACTGGCGGTGGCCCAACTCAAGGACGGCCATCTGGAAACCCGCCTGCCGCCCCTCGGCAGTCAGGAACTGGATGAGCTCGCGTCCGGCATCAACCGCATGGCCGGCACGTTGCAAAACGCTCAGGAAGAGTTGCAGAACAGTGTCGACCAGGCCACCGAAGACGTGCGCCAGAACCTGGAGACCATCGAGATCCAGAACATCGAACTGGACCTGGCGCGCAAGGAAGCCCTGGAAGCGAGCCGGATCAAATCCGAGTTCCTGGCCAACATGAGCCATGAAATCCGCACCCCGCTCAATGGCATTCTCGGCTTCACGCACCTGCTGCAAAAAAGCGAACTGACACCACGTCAGCTCGACTATCTGGGCACCATCGAAAAGTCCGCCGACAGCCTGTTGGGGATCATCAACGAGATCCTCGACTTCTCGAAAATCGAGGCCGGCAAACTGGTGCTCGACAATATTCCGTTCAACCTGCGCGACCTGCTGCAAGACACCCTGACCATCCTCGCCCCGGCCGCCCATGCCAAACAGCTTGAGCTGGTGAGTCTGGTTTATCGCGACACGCCGTTGTCGCTGGTGGGCGATCCGCTGCGACTCAAGCAGATCCTCACCAACCTGGTGAGCAACGCGATCAAGTTCACCCGCGAAGGCACCATCGTCGCCCGGGCCATGCTGGAAGAAGAACACGAAGACAGCGTGCAACTGCGCATCAGCATTCAGGACACCGGCATCGGCTTGTCGAACCAGGACGTGCGCGCCCTGTTCCAGGCGTTCAGCCAGGCTGATAACTCGCTGTCCCGCCAGCCTGGGGGCACCGGCCTTGGGCTGGTGATTTCCAAACGCCTGATTGAGCAGATGGGCGGCGAGATCGGTGTCGACAGTACGCCGGGCGAAGGCTCGGAGTTCTGGATCAGTCTCAGTCTACCCAAGACCCGCGACGATGCCGAAGACCTGCCCGGCCCACCGCTGCTCGGGCGCCGCGTGGCGGTGCTGGAAAACCATGAACTGGCCCGTCAGGCCTTGCAGCATCAGCTGGAAGATTGCGGCCTGGTCGTGACGCCGTTCAATACCCTGGAAAGCCTGGCCAATGGCGTGACCGGCGCGCATCAGACCGATCAGGCGATCGATCTGGCGGTGCTCGGCATCACCAGCAACGACATGCCACCGGAGCGCCTCAACCAGCACATCTGGGACCTCGAACACCTGGGCTGCAAAGTGCTGGTGCTGTGCCCGACCACCGAACAGACGCTGTTCCACCTCTCGGTGCCCAACCCGCACAGTCAGCTTCAAGCCAAGCCGGCCTGCACCCGCAAGTTGCGTCGGGCGTTGTCCGATCTGGTCAACCCGCGCCAGCAGCGCAGCGAACCCGGCGAACCGGTATCGAGCCGCGCGCCGAAGGTGCTGTGCGTCGACGACAACCCGGCCAACTTGCTGCTGGTGCAAACCCTGCTCGAAGACATGGGCGCCAAGGTGCTCGCGGTGGAAAGCGGTTACGCGGCAGTCAAAGCAGTGCAAAGCGAGACGTTTGACCTGGTGTTGATGGACGTGCAAATGCCCGGCATGGACGGGCGTCAAAGCACCGAGGCGATTCGTCAGTGGGAAAGCGAGCGGCATTGCACGCCGCTGCCGATCGTCGCCCTCACCGCCCACGCCATGGCCAACGAAAAACGCGCGCTGCTGCAAAGCGGCATGGACGACTACCTGACCAAACCGATCAGCGAGCGGCAACTGGCGCAGGTGGTATTGAAGTGGACCGGCTTGGCGTTGCGCAATCACGGGCCGGAGCGCTCCAGCGACAGCCATGGCGGCACTCATGAACTGCAGGTGCTCGACCACGACGAAGGCTTGCGCCTGGCCGCCGGCAAGGCCGATCTGGCCGCGGACATGCTGGCGATGTTGCTAGCCTCCCTGGAAGCTGATCGCGAAGCGATTCGCCTGGCCCGGGAAACCAATGACAACAACGCCTTGATCGAGCGCGTCCACCGTCTGCACGGCGCGACCCGTTACTGCGGCGTCCCGCAATTGCGTGCTGCCTGCCAGCGCAGCGAAACCCTGCTCAAGCAACAGGACCCCAAAGCCCCCGGCGCCCTGGAAGAACTCGACCGGGCGATCAACCGCCTGGCCGCCCATGCCCGGATAAACGCTTGATGCAGCGCAATGGCGCCGACCAGCATCGGCGCTAAGCTCACCGGACTCTGTTCGGCGAGGCGCGGTTCCACTGTGGGAACAACCTGTGGCGAGGGGGCTTGCCCCCGTTTGAGTGCGTAGCACTCACAAAATCTTTGATACATCAGCGATTTTGGGGCCGCTTCGCGGCCCAACGGGGGCAAGCCCCCTCGCCACAGTCATCCCACAATGGAACGGTGCACCGCCACACAGGACTCGAAAAATATCAGGAGGACCGTATGCGCACGATTCTTTTCAGCAGCCAGACCTACGACCGGGACAGTTTTCTCGGCACCGAGCTGCCCGCCGGTATCGAGTTGCACTTTCAATCGGCGCGGCTGAGCGTCGATACGGTGGCGCTGGCGGAGCATCACAAGGTGGTCTGCGCGTTCATCAATGACGACTTGAGCGCTCCGGTGCTGGAACGCCTGGCAGCGGGCGGCACACGCTTGATTGCCCTGCGCTCGGCCGGTTACAACCATGTCGACCTGGCGGCGGCGAAGCTGTTGGGGCTATCGATTGTGCGGGTTCCGGCCTACTCGCCGCACGCGGTGGCCGAACACGCGGTGGCGCTGATTCTGGCGCTCAACCGGCACCTGCATCGGGCCTACAACCGCACCCGCGAAGGGGATTTCAGCCTGCACGGCCTGACCGGTTTCGACTTGGTAGGCAAGACGGTCGGCGTGGTCGGTACCGGGCAGATCGGCGCGACCTTCGCGAAAATCATGAACGGTTTCGGTTGCCGGTTGTTGGCCTACGACCCCTACCCCAATCCGCAGGTCGAAGCCCTCGGCGCCCGCTACCTGAGCTTGCCGCAATTGCTGGCCGAGTCGCAGATCATCAGCCTGCACTGCCCGCTCAATGAGCAGAGCAAACACTTGATCAACCGTGAATCACTGGCTCACCTGCAGCCCGGCGCGATGTTGATCAACACCGGACGCGGCGGCCTGGTGGACACACCGGCGCTGATTGATGCACTGAAGGACGGCCAATTGGGGTATCTGGGGCTGGATGTCTATGAAGAGGAAGCGCAGCTGTTCTTCGAGGACCGCTCCGACCTGCCGCTGCAGGACGATGTGCTGGCGCGGCTGCTGACTTTTCCGAACGTGATCATCACCGCGCACCAGGCCTTCCTCACCCGCGAAGCCCTGGACGCGATTGCCACGACCACCCTGCAGAACATCGCGGCCTGGGCCGCTGGCGCGCCGCAGAATCAGGTCGAAGGCTGAGCCGATCAGGCCTTGGACAAGAGGATCATCAGGCCCAGCCAGCCGAACCCCAGCAAGCGTTGCCCCAGCGAATGCCCGCGACGCAGCAGGAACCAGACAAAAAACGGCGGCAGAAAGAAAATCATCAGCTTCAGCCACAGTTCCACCGGCCGCACGCCGTTGGAGGCTGGCATCGGTGCCGCCACCTCGGCTTCGACTGCGGCTTTTCGCTTACGTCCGAACGCGGCCGGGGTCACCCTGGCCACTTTCTCATCGACCGGCAAACGCCCGAAAGAAAGGGGTGCCTGTGCGGGCGTTGCCGTCGAAGTGGCCGCTTGCACCGTTCCCGCCGGTGCACCGCAATGAATGCAAGCAGGCGCCGTAGAGCTGATGCTTTGCTTGCACTCATAACATTCGATTAACGCCATGTCCGTTCCTTAGAGATGCAAAAGCGGCAGTGTGCCATGAGTCGGCCGGTCATTTGAACCAGATCGAAGGTCATCTGCCTGCGCCATGCTGCGTGCAGGCCCGTGATAGCATACCGCGCATATTTGGAGGACCCATGGTCGAACACGATTTCCGCTACAGCCTGATGAACCCGCAACACACCCTCACCGAATGCCGCGCCCTTGTGCCAGGGCGTTATCAAGTCACCGGCAACGGCGGCTCGATTCGTAATAACGACGTGCTGGTCGTGACCCTCAAAGGTGCCAAGGACCTGTCCATGCGCCTGACCGTGGAAACGGTTCGCCACTTGATCAATCCGCCCGGCCAATGGGTCGCGGTGGCCAGTGGTCCGGTGTTCGGCGAGTTGGCGATCCACACCTGGAAAGTCAACTGCGACAGCTGCGCCAAAGAGCTGAGCTTTGAGTTTGCGGTCGACGCCAAACTGGGCAACAAGGCTGAAAAACCTGCCGCCACTGCGCGGATTGCCGAGCTGGGCTGGACCACCGTTGACGAGAAGCACCTGTGCCCGAAATGCCAGGAGCCCGCGTGATGAAACGCCTCGCCCTGACCGCCTTGGTCGGTGCCAGCCTGCTGGGCTGCGCCGCCGAGCCGGTGAAATTGCAACAAAACCGCAGCTACATCCTGGAATGGATCGGCGAACGTCCGCTGATGGATTACAGCCACCTGACCATCACCCTCGGTGAAGACGGTCGGGCCTACGGCAATGGCGGCTGCAACCACTGGTTTGCGCCGTACACGCTGGAAGGCGACAAGCTGAGCTTCGGCAAGATCGGCAGCACCCGCAAAATGTGTGCGCCAGCTGTGATGGAGCAAGAAAAGCGCTTCATGCAAGCCCTGGAAAACGTGCAGCGCTGGGACGTTTCGCCGATCGAGCAGATGCGCTTCTGGCCGGCGGAAGGCAAGCCGTTGCGTTGGTGGCTTGAAGAGGGTTGATAACCCTGGCCTGTAGCCAAGTGAATACCTGTGGCGAGGGAGCTTTTGTGGCGAGGGGATTTATCCCCGTTGGACTGCGCAGCGGTCCCTTTTTTGGGGTCGCTGCGCAACCCAACGGGGATAAATCCCCTCGCCACAAAAGCCCCGAACCACAAAGCCCCTCACCATAGAAGCGACCTAGCCACAAGAGCTGTGTCCCGTCACTTGAGCGCTTGCAACGCCTCAAGCTTGGCCATCACCCCCGCCGCGGTCTGCTCGCCCATCAACTGCTCGCGCACCTTGCCCTTGTTATCGATGATGTAGGTCACCGGCAACGCTTCGCTGCGAGGCAACTCGAAAAGATCCGCCGGGTCCGACGCCAGCACGGTGAACTTGATCCCCAGCTTCTCACTGGCGCTTTTCAGCTCTTCCCCCTGCACATTGTCAAAATTGACCCCGAACACACCAATCTTCTTGTCCTTCAGCTGATCGGCCAACCCATTCAACTCCGGGATCTCGGTGCGGCACGGGCCACACCATTCGGCCCAGTAATTGAGCACCACCCATTGGTTGTCCAGACGTTCGGCGGCGACTTTCTGGCCGTTCTGGTCGATACCATAGTCGTTGCCACAGCCCCCCAGCATCAACGCACCGATGATCGCCAATGCTGCTGCCAGTCGTCTTGTCATGTCGTAATCCTTGTTCAAAATTGAATGCGCCTGCGACCCATCGCCTCCCGAGGTTCTGGATTACGCGCTGCACAGTTAGAATAGCCGTCACCTTACGCAAGATGCGACCCGCACATGACCGATCTGACGCTTTATCACAACCCGCGCTGCTCGAAATCCCGCGGTGCGCTCGAACTGCTGGAAGCCCGTAGCCTGACGCCGACCGTGGTCCGCTACCTGGAAACGCCGCTGGACGCCGCGCAAATCCAGAGCCTGCTGACCAAACTGGGCATCAGCGCCCGGCAACTGCTGCGCACCGGTGAGGACGAGTACAAGACTCTCAATCTGGCCGACAGCAGCCTGAGCGAGGCGCAATTGATCGCCGCCATCGCCGCCAACCCGAAACTCATGGAGCGACCGATTCTGGAAGTCGGCGACAAAGCCATCATCGGCCGTCCGCCGGAGAACGTGCTGGAGTTACTGCCGTGAGCGCGCCGTACATTCTGGTTCTGTATTACAGCCGTAGCGGCTCGACCAATGAAATGGCCCGGCAGATTGCCCGTGGTGTCGAGCAGGCCGGGATGGAAGCGCGCCTGCGCACGGTGCCGCCGATTTCCACCGAGTGCGAAGCCGTGTCGCCGGACATCCCCGACGAGGGCGCGCTGTACGCCAGCCTCGACGACTTGAAGAACTGCGCGGGCTTGGCCATGGGCAGTCCGACCCGTTTCGGCAACATGGCCGCGCCGCTCAAGTACTTCCTCGACGGCACCAGCAATCTTTGGCTGACGGGTGCGCTGGTGGGCAAACCGGCCGGAGTGTTCACCTCCACCGCGAGCCTGCACGGCGGTCAGGAAACCACGCTGCTGTCGATGATGTTGCCGTTGCTGCACCACGGCATGCTGATCACAGGCCTGCCGTATAGCGAATCGGCCCTGCTGGAAACCCGTGGCGGCGGCACGCCTTACGGTGCCAGCCATCACGCTGGGGCCGATGGCAAACAGGGTTTGAATGAACACGAAGTGGCGCTGTGCCGAGCCTTGGGCCTGCGCTTGGCGAAGACTGCGCAAAAGCTGGGGAACTGACGTGACGAAAAAGCCGAAGATTCTGCCCTCGATCGAATGGCTCGAACCGCGGGTCCGGGCGATGCGCGCGATCAGCCTGCTGTGCTTTTTCGGGCTGGTGGGGCTGCTGTGCGCCTACTACCTGGTGTTTGCCGACCTGCACGGCGCCCGGCCGTGGGTGATTTTGCTGATTGAACTGGTGCCCCTGCTATTGCTGGCGCCGGGGATGGTCATCGGCAGCGCGCGCGGGCATTCGTGGATGTGTTTTGTGGTGAATCTGTATTTCATCAAGGGCGCACTGGCCGCGTATGACCCCAACCGGCAGCTGTTTGGTTTGCTGGAAATGGGCGCGAGCCTGGCGGTGTTCTGTTCGGCGCTGTTGTATGTGCGGTGGCGGTTTCAGTTGAATCGCAAGTTGGCGGGTGAAGGCGAGATTTCCGTTGCCTGACAGATTGCAATCGCTAGCAGGCTAGCTCCCACAGGGGGTTTGTGAACGACACAATCCAATAATGTGGGAGCGAGCCTGCTGGCGATTGGCCGGGGTCGCGCTCGACCGACTCGGTCTTAATGGTTGACGGTATAGGCCAGCATCATCGAAATCTGGCTCATCGCCCGCCCGCCACTCTGTTCATGCCACTGGTTGAACACATCCTGCACCAACGCCAGGTCTCGCTGGCTGGTCGGCACCTTGTCGACGATCTTCTGCGCGTTCAGCCCCGCGACCACGTCGTAACTCGGTACGAACGTGTCCTTGCCGACCATGCGCAAGAAACGCGGCGCCGACAACCCGCCCAATTGATGGCCGCGTTTTTTCAGGTACGTCCACAGCCCGACGATGTCCGTCACCGGCCAATCGGCGATCAATGCGCCGAAGCTGCCCTTCTCATGCGCCACGTCCAGCACGAACTGCGCATTGCGCGGCACGCTCTTGAGCTTGCCCAGGTGACGGATGATCCGCGCGTCCTGCATCAGACGCTCAAGGTGTTCGGCGCTCATCAGCACCACCTTTTCCGGGTCGAACTTGAAGAACACTTCTTCGAACGACGGCCACTTGGCGTCCACCAGGCTGTGCTTGAGCCCGGCGCGGAACACGCGCAGGGCCATGGTCGAGAGGTAGCGGTCGTCGCTGATCTTGCGCAATTGCGCCGGGGTCTTGGGAACGGGCAGATGGGCTTCCAGTTCAGCTGCTGAACCGAAGCGGTTCAGACAGTATTCGTGCAGCCACTTGTAATCGCGCATGCCCTCTCCTGAGGAGTAAGTGAATAGACCCATGTGGGAGCCAGCCTGCTGGCGATCGCGGTGGGTCAGTCAACAATGAGGTGTCTGACCCACCGCTATCGCCAGCAGGCTGGCTCCCACAGTGATTTTTTTTAGAGGTTGACGACGTTGACGAACCGCGACATGGCGGTTTCATCGATCTTGAGGCTGGTGAAGTCGAACAGGTTGCGGTCCGCCAGTTGCGACGGTTGCACGTTCTGCAAGCTGCGGAAAATGCTTTCGGTACGGCCAGGGGTCTTGCGCTCCCACTCTTGCAGCATGTCCTTGACCACCTGACGCTGAAGGTTTTCCTGAGAACCGCAAAGGTTGCACGGGATGATCGGGAATTGCTTGAAGTCCGAGTAGGCCTGAATGTCTTTCTCGTTGCAGTAGGCCAGCGGCCGGATCACCACGTTGCGGCCGTCGTCGGCGCGCAGCTTTGGCGGCATGGCCTTGAGCGAACCATTGAAGAACATGTTGAGGAAGAACGTCTCGACGATGTCGTCGCGGTGGTGACCAAGGGCCATTTTGGTCGCGCCGATTTCGTCGGCAAAGGTGTAGAGCGTGCCGCGACGCAGGCGCGAGCACAGCGAGCAGGTGGTCTTGCCTTCCGGGATCAGTTCCTTGACCACCGAGTAGGTGTCTTTCTCGACGATGTGGTACTCGATGCCCAGCGCTTTCAGATAGGCCGGCAGCACGTGCTCAGGGAAGCCGGGCTGTTTCTGGTCCATGTTCACGGCCACGATCTCGAACTGGATCGGAGCAACCTTCTGCAAGTGCAAGAGCACGTCGAGCAGGGTGTAGCTGTCCTTGCCACCGGACAGGCAGACCATGACCTTGTCGCCGTCTTCAATCATGTTGAAATCGGCAACAGCCTCACCCGCCTGACGGCGAAGGCGCTTTTGCAGTTTGTTCTGGTTGACCGTAAGAGTGCCCATGACGCGAGATCCGTGAGGTGTGACGAAAGGCCGGCATTTTACGCAAAAACCCTGCGGCGGCGAAGTACCTGGCGACAGCACTTTATCTGAGCTGAGCATACCCCTGTGGCGAGGGAGCTTGCTCCCGCTGGGTCGCGCAGCGGCCCCAAAACCATCCTGCACCATCGTGTCAGTCAAACCCCGTCGGCCGTTTTTGCGACTGCTGCGCAGTCGAGCGGGAGCAAGCTCCCTCGCCACAATGGTTGCGCAAGACCCTACGGCGATTAACAGCAGTGTTTACAGCGCGATTTGCTCTAACGCCCTCGCACCTGTGCCGTTAAGACCTTTCTATACTGCGACATAAGGTCGCATACATATTCAGACCTATTACTTACTTGGCCACTTTGGCCTGTAGGCGCTCCACTGGGGGGCGACGGTAAAAACAAGAGGAGTGACTGGCATGATCCATCACGTAGTGGGGCTCTTCACCCACCCCGACCAGGAATGGAAAGAAATCCGTGGCGACCAAGAGGAAAGCATCAGCCACATGTACCTGACTCACACGCTGATTCTGGCGGCAATTCCCGCTGTGTCGGCGTTTATCGGAACCACTCAGGTCGGTTGGGTCATCGGCAATCGAGCGCCGGTCATGTTGACCCAGGAAAGCGCGCTATGGATGACGATCATGTCGTACCTGGCGATGCTCGGCGGCGTCGCGGTCATGGGCGCATTCATCCACTGGATGGCCCGTACCTATGACGCCAATCCAAGCCTCGCCCGCTGCGTTGCATTTGCGACCTACACCGCGACCCCGCTGTTCATCGGCGGTCTGGCGGCGCTGTACCCACATATGTGGCTGGGGATGATCGTCGGCACAGCGGCCATCTGCTACACGGTGTACTTGCTGTATGTGGGGCTACCCACTTTCATGAACATTCCATCAGACGAGGGCTTCCTGTTTTCCAGTTCGGTACTTGCCGTAGGCCTGGTGGTGCTGGTCGCCATCATGGCGTTTACAGTAATTGTCTGGGGACTCGGCGTGGGGCCGGTCTACACCAATTAGCGACACATCACCCAAAAACAAGATCTGCCAACACAGGCCGCCGCAAGGCGGCCTTCTAATGTATGAGGGGTAACGACCATTCGGCGCCTCGGCGATTCGCAAGGCCCCAGGCTTGCGGCATACTCGACGCCTCTGGAGATCCATCAAGCATGCCCGAGCAACTCAATACCCGCGTCGAAGACTGTTACCAACTGGCCGAATCCTTTTTCAAACGAACTTTCAAACGCCCCGTGGTGAGCCTCAAGCTGCGCGGTCAAAAAGCCGGTGTCGCGCATTTGCATGAGAACCTGCTGCGCTTCAATCCGCAGCTGTACCGGGAAAACACTGAAGACTTCCTCAAGCAGACCGTGGCCCACGAGGTCGCACACTTGATCGCCCATCAACTGTTCGGTGACCGCATTCAGCCGCACGGTGAAGAGTGGCAATTGATCATGCGCGGCGTATACGAGCTGCCGCCCAATCGCTGCCACACCTACGACGTCAAACGCCGCAGCGTGACGCGCTACATCTACAAATGCCCGTGCGTCGACAGCGATTTCCCGTTTTCGGCCCAGCGCCATGGCCTGGTACGGCAAGGGCGGCGGTATTTGTGCCGCAGATGCCGGAGCACGTTGGTGTTCAGTGGCGAGATGCGGGTCGAATAGTCAGATGTGTGGTGATTGTGCCGGCCTCATCGCCAGCAGGCTGGCTCCCACAAGGGATCATCGATACGCCACAGATCCATTGTGGGAGCCAGCCTGCTGGCGATGGCAGCCTGACAGGCACTAGAGAATCACTTTGGCACGCCGCAATTCCTCGATCCGCTCAGCACTCAACCCCAACTCCCCCAACACCTGATCCGTATGCTGCCCCAGCGCCGCACCAATATGCCGCGGCTTCGCCAACCCCTCGGAAAACTTCAACGGGCAGGCCATCTGCGCCTGAGTTGAACCATCCCCCCGCGGCACGTCTGTCACCAACTCCCGCGCCTGCAACTGCGGATGCCGCACCGCCTCGCTCAGGCTCAAAACCGGTTCGACACACGCATCAACCCCGGCAAACAACTCGCACAGCTGCGCAAAGTCATGCTTCTCGAATTCGGCCTTCAACTCATCCTTCAGCGCCTGCTGCTCGGCGGGTTTGGGCGACAGCCCCTTGGCCGCCAGTTCTGGCCGCCCCAGCGCCATACACAGCTGTTGCATGAACGCCGGTTCCAGACTGCCCACCGATAACCAGCGCCCGTCCCGGGAACGGTAATAGTCGTAGAAGCTGCCGCCATTGAGCATCTGGTCCTCTCTGCCCGGCTCGACGCCACAGGCCAGGTACCCGGCGCCGGCCATGGCGTTGAGGCTGAAGGCGCAGTCGGTCATGCTGACATCCAGATGCTGGCCCACCCCGCTTTGCTGGCGAGCGATCACCGCCGCCAGCAACCCGATGACGCCGTGCAGCGAGCCCCCGGCGATATCCGCCACCTGCATGCCCAACGGCAGCGGGCCGCTTTCGGTGCGGCCGGTGTAGCTGGCCAGCCCCGCCAGCGCCAGGTAGTTGATGTCATGGCCGGCGCGGTCCTTGTAGGGGCCGGTCTGGCCGTAACCGGTAATCGACACGTAGATCAGTCGAGGATTGATCGCCTTCAACGCTTCATAACCCAGGCCCAGGCGTTCCATCACGCCGGGACGGAACTGTTCCAGCACGATGTCGTGGTCCGCCAGCAATTGCTTGATCACCTCCAGCGCCTCGGGCTGCTTGAGGTCCAGCGCCAGGCTGCGCTTGTTGCGATTGAGGTAGGCGTGGCTGGCCGATACCCCGTGATCGTGCGGCGGCAACACCCGCAGCAAATCCATGCGGGTCGGCGATTCGATGCGCAAGACTTGCGCGCCCATGTCCGCCAGCAACAACGAGGCAAACGGCCCCGGCAGCAGTGTCGAGAAATCCAGAACCTTGAGTGATGCCAGTGGACCGGGCATGAGCGACCTCCGTGAACGATGTCTTGAGCCTAGGCAGCCGATGGCATTGCAGCAATCACCTGAAGTGTCAGTAGCTGTGACCGTTACGCTCAAATCCCGGGCATGAAAAAACCCGCCGAAGCGGGTTTTTCATTTCAGCGAGTCTTACTTGACGTTGCTAGGGGTTGGGCCTTCGGCCACACCCAGGTCGTCTTCTTCACGCTCGTCGGAGATACCGCGACCGCCCGAGGCCAGCTCGGCTTGCAGCACGTCGGTGTCCAGCTCCTTGACCCACTTGGCCACAACGATGGTGGCAACGGCGTTGCCGACCAGGTTGGTCAGGGCACGGGCTTCGGACATGAAGCGGTCGATACCGAGGATCAGCGCCAGGCCGGCAACCGGCAGGTGGCCAACGGCGGACAAGGTAGCCGCCAACACGATGAAGCCACTACCGGTCACACCGGCGGCACCTTTGGAGGACAGCAGCAGCACCACCAGCAGGGTGATCTGGTGGGTAATGTCCATGTGAGTGTCAGTTGCCTGGGCAATGAACACGGCCGCCATGGTCAGGTAGATCGCAGTACCGTCGAGGTTGAACGAGTAACCGGTCGGGATCACCAGACCCACCACGGATTTCTTCGCGCCCAGACGCTCCATCTTGATCAGCATGCGTGGCAGTACCGATTCCGAGGAAGAAGTCCCCAGCACGATCAGCAGTTCTTCACGGATGTAGCGAATCATTTTCAGGACGCTGAAGCCGTGAGCGCGAGCGATACCGCCCAGCACCACCAGGACGAACAGCAGGCACGTGATGTAGAAGCAGGCCATCAATTGACCCAGTTGCACCAGCGAACCGACACCGTAGGCACCGATGGTGAACGCCATGGCACCGAAGGCACCGATGGGCGCGAGCTTCATGATCATGTTGATGATGTTGAACATCACGTGGGCGAAGCGATCGATGAAATCCAGGATCGGCTTGCCGTAGGCACCCAGGCGATGCAGGGCGAAACCGAAGATCACCGAGAACATCAGCACTTGCAGGATATCGCCCGTGGCGAACGCACCAACGATGGTGGACGGGATCACGTTCAGCAGGAAGCCGACGACGCTTTGATCAGCACCGGCCGCTACATATTGAGCGACTTTGGAGGCATCCAGCGTGGTCACGTCGATGTGCATGCCGTTGCCCGGCTGGACGATGTTGACTACCAACAGACCGACCAGCAAAGCGATGGTCGAAACGATTTCGAAGTAGAGCAGCGCGTAACCGCCGGTCTTGCCGACCGACTTCATGTTCTGCATGCCCGCGATACCGCTGACGACGGTGCAGAAAATGATGGGGGCGATGATCATTTTGATCAGTTTGATGAACCCGTCACCCAGCGGCTTGAGGGCCACACCGGTCTGCGGGTAGAAGTGACCGAGCAGGATGCCGATGGCAATAGCAACGATCACCTGGAAATACAGGGATTTGTACAGTGGCTGACGAGTCGTCATTGCAAAGTTCCTCAAGAGTGCCGCGTGACAACATCCATCTGTTGCCCAAGACACTTCAATTGCGAACCCTCCTGCACTGGAGGGATTTGTTTTGTCGAGCTGCGCAGCGGCAGGCATCTGCTCGTTGTATCGCAAGGCTCGTGCCACCTTCGTCAAAAAGCCTGCAAGCCTTTTGACATCAAGGGTTACAGGTTCAACCTTGTCACCGACCGGTTACAACAATGTGGCGGATTTCCGCCCATCGACCAGACCTCGTCCTACAATTTGGCGGATATCCGCCTGTTCATCATCAGGGCTGGCGACTACCATCCGTCGTTCAATGGGACGGAACTGCCCTGCCATGCGTGAACGCACCATCGCCAGTCATTTCGCCCGTGCCGTCCTCGGCGGCGCGCGCCGGTTGGGTTATGACTATTCAAATCTGCTGCAACAACTCGGCATCAGCCCCGAGTTGCTGGATGAACCGCGGGCGCGGATTGCGCCAGAGCAGTTCACGCGATTGATCCAGGGGTTGTGGCTGGCCCTCGACGACGAGTACCTCGGTTTCGGGCCGACGCCGAGTAAAACCGGCACCTTCGCGATGATGTGCCACGCCGTGATCCACTGCCGCAACCTCGAAAAAGCTCTGCATCGCGGCTTATTGTTTTATAGCCTATTCCCCGAGGGTCCGCGCCTCACCCTGACCCGCGAAGACGAAATGATCCGCCTGAGCCTCGATGACTCGAAGTTCCAGGACCCGGACCATTTCCTCACCGAAAGCCAATTGATGGTGTGGCATCGCCTCGGCAGCTGGCTGATCGGCCAGCGCATTCGGCTGGAGCAGGCGACGTTCAGTTACCCAAGGCCCGAGCACGGCGCCGAATACGACTTGCTGTTCCCCTGCCCCATGGTGTTTTCCACCGCGCAGAGCAGCCTGCTGTTCCACAGCCGCTACTTGCACATGCCGTTGTTGCAGGACGAACGCACCCTCAAGCATTTCCTCCAACATTCCCCCGCCGACCTGCTGTCGCGCCCGGATGATGGCGACAGTTTGAGCAGTCAGCTGCGCCGCTTGCTCAGCCGCGACAGTGCACGCTGGCCGGACCTGGAAGCAGTGGCCGCGCACCTGCACATCAGCCCCCAGACATTACGCCGGCACTTGCGGGAAGAAGGGTCGAGTTTTCAGGAATTGAAGGATCAGTTGCGGCGGGACATTGCGATTTATCATCTGGGGCGAGCGGATTTGTCGTTGCAGCAGATTGCCGAGCAGCTAGGGTTTTCCGAGCCTTCGGCGTTTCACCGGGCATTCAAGAAGTGGACCGGGTTGACGCCGGGCGCCTATCGCGCGCAAGAGAACTGATTTTTGGGTTGAGTTGACTGGCCCCATCGCGAGCAGGCTCGCTCCCACAAGGGATCTTCGGTAACCACAGTATTTGTGGATACCCGAGATCAAATGTGGGAGCGAGCCTGCTCGCGATGAACGATGACGCGGTCTACCTGACCGAACGACTAAGGCGGATCAAGCCTGTCCAGCATCCGATTCACCGCCAGCTCACCCAACATGACGGAGTGTTGGATGCCGAGCAGGGTGTGACGCTGCGGGCCGTCCAGCTGTCCCGCGAAATCACTCAACATCACACTCGCTGACGCCAACGTCTCACAGGCGTTGACCAGCAGGGTTTCGTCATCGGTATCTGGGGCCACGAAGTAAATCGTGCTGGGTTTGCGCGGCGTGTCTTTGGGGATGACCGGTTTGAGGTAGTAATCGAGGGCGCGGTCGGCGGCTTCGTTGAGTTTTTTGGAATCGATGGATTCGTAGGGGGAAACGTCGTCGGCTTCTGGTGGGTTGGGCGTAATTTTAAACATGTGAGGCTCCGTGATTGGTTGAGCCACCACGACTTATCGCTAAACAAGTAAAGGTGGCGGCTGTACGCAGGTTAGCGATCCGGGACACAGAAACCCCGGGTAGACCTCGAAGGTCTCCCACGCACAGCCACCATTACGCGAATTGCAGGCACTGAAAACTGCAATCAACTCTTGGGCGCTTTTGCGTCTGTGATGGGATCGGATCGCTAAACCCGATCGCTGATTCGTCAGCGACCCGCAAACGATAGAACCCAGTCCCCAGGCGCACAAGCCGGCGGATTCTGGCGTAGTCGTAGGCAGCGGCGCAAGGATGTGTAGCCTGAGTGAGTGTCTGGAGATGTCTTTTAAACAGCGCTGTTTATTGGCCTCACCAGCCCATTTTGTATGTGAATGGACTGGCATCATCGCGGACAAGCCCGCTCCCACAGGTTTCGGTTTTGAACACAAAATTTGTGGACGACATAGCCCACTGTGGGAGCGGGCTTGCCCGCGATGAGGCCCGAAAGAACGCCAATAGATTCAGATCAAACCACCGGAAAATGGATCCGGAACGCCGCCCCGCCCATCGGCGAATCTCCCAGCGTCAGCTTCGCGCTGTAGCTCTCGATAATGTCCTTGACCACCGCCAACCCGATCCCCTGCCCCGGGTGCTGGCGATCCAGGCGTTCGCCCCTTTGCAGAATCCGCGCGCGCTGATCCGGCGGTACGCCCGGCCCGTCATCTTCAACGCATAACTCAACCCCGGCGAGGGTTTCGCGCACGCTGATGCGCACTTCGCTCAGGCACAAGCGATAGGCGTTTTCCAGCAGGTTGCCCATCATTTCCAGCAAGGCGCCCTGTTCGATCGGCACATAACACTGATCCGGCAAATCGAAAGCAACGCGCACGCGTTTGTCGCGGTAGACCTTGTCCAGCGTGTCGCACAGGCTTTGCAGCACCGGTTGCAGACGCACCTGGTGGCGTACCAGGCCGCTTTTGCGCAGGCTGGCGCGTTGCAGTTGATAGCCGATCTGCTGGCTCATGCGTTCGATCTGGGTTTGCAACACCCAGGCCTGATCGCGGTTTTCCGGGCGCAGGGCCATGTCTTCGCTGACGCCTTGCAGTACGGTCAGCGGGGTTTTCAGGCTGTGGGCCAGGTCGTCGAGGGAGTCGCGGTAGCGGCTGCGCTGTTCGCGCTCGCTGTGCAGCAAGCGGTTAAGGGAGCCGGTCAGGCGCAGCAGTTCGCGCGGGTGTTGTTCGCTGAGGCTTTCGCGGGCGCCGCTTTCGATTTCGTCGAGTTCCTGACTGAGCCGGCGCAAGGCCTGCAAGCCCCAGGTCAGACCGATCCATAGCAGCGCCAGCAACACCAGCAACGCGGCGCCGAAACCGAGGTAGAGGTTTTCGCGCAAGCCTTCGAGGGTCACTTCGTATTCGCGCACCGGTTGCAGGGCGACGATGCTGAACGCCGCGCTTTTACCGCTGAGCAGTTTGACTTCGACGTCGTAGACGAAGAATTCCTGACCGTCGGCCTCGCTAATGCGCGCGAACTCATTGCCGCGTCCGTCGTAACGCGGTTTGTAGTTGATCTTCTCTTCGCCGGTGGCCTTCGAGCGCCAGACCAAATGACCTTCACGGTCATAGATGTAGCCGAGCAGGCGGCTGTCAGTCAGGTTGAAGCGCTCATCGGGCAACTGCGCCGGCATCTGCAGGGCGTTGTTTTCCACCCGCGCGGCGGAAATCAACGTGTTTACGTCCGAGGCCAGGCGTTGCTCGATGGAATCCTGCAACGCCAGGCTGAACGCGCCCTGCATCGCCGGCAGCAACGCCAGCATGAACAGCACCGCCAGGGTGGTGGCGGCAAGCATCAAGCGGACACGAAGAGAACGAATCAACTGCAGCGCTCATTGAACAGGTAGCCGAGGCCACGCACGGTGTCGATCGGTTTAAAACCGGCCGGGCCTTCGAGTTTGCGGCGCAGACGGCCAACCAGCACTTCGATGACGTTCGGATCGCGCTCGTCGTCGTCCGGGTACAGCTGCTCCATCAAGCGGTCCTTGGCCACCACTTGCTGGTGATGCCGCATCAGGTACTCGAGGATTCGGTACTCGTAGGCGGTCAGCGCCAGCGGTTGTTCATCCAGGGACGCCTGTTTGCGATTGAGGTCCAGCAGCAGCGGCCCGGCGACGATGGTCGACTGGGTGAAACCGCTGGAGCGGCGCAGCAAGGCATTCAGGCGCGCGTCGAGTTCTTCGAACTGGAACGGCTTGACCACGTAATCGTCGGCGCCGGCGGCGAGGCCTTCGACCTTGTCCTGCCAGTTGCCGCGCGCGGTGAGAATCAGGATCGGGAAGGTTTTGCCGCGCGAGCGCAGATGACGGATCAGGTCGAGCCCGCTCATGCCCGGCAGGCCGAGGTCGATCACCGCCAAGTCGTGGTTGAACTGCTCGGCCTGGTACAGCGCCTCCTCGGCGTTGGCCACGGACTCGACCACGTGGCCGCTGTCCGTCAGGCGGGTTTGCAGGTGATGGCGCAACAGCGCTTCATCTTCGACGACCAGCAGTTTCATAACGCTCTCCTAGACAAATCGTTATCTCCAGCAGCACAGTTCTCAGTCACACCGCAGAACCCTGTGGGAGCGGCGGTGCGGCGATCCGACTTGCCCGCGATAGCGATCTGGCTGACACATTAATAGTGAATGTGCCGCCGCTATCGCGGGCAAGTCGGATCGCCGCACCGCCGCCCCCACAGGGATTGCGTTTAACTGACCGGCATCGCGCATCTCTTTATCAGAAAGCGTAGTTCGCCGACAGGTAGGTCTGGGCGCTGCTGGTCAGGTCCAGCGAACCCTGTTTATTGCCACCGCGCTCGCTCATCTCGGTGCTGGCGTTGCTGCGCAGGTAACGGTAACCCATCTCGACCGAGGTGTTTTGCGACACTTGCTGCAACACGCCAACCTGGCCGCCAATGGCGTAACCAATGTTGCTGTCGCGGCTGAAACCTGGGGACTCCTGGGTCATTTTGGTCAGACCGGCCGTTGCACCGCCGAACAATTTGGTGCTGGCGCCCACCGGGTAGAACAGATCGTAGCTGCCCAACAGGTTTTCCTGACGCAGTTTAATGCCATTGTGCGAGCCCGACACGTTGTCGTAAGTGGCGTAGTAGCGGCCCTGGTCGTTTTGCTGGCCCAGACGCACACCCCAGGTGGTGTCCTTGCCGATCACGCCGTCAGCGTTCGGGCTGTTGAGGTTGTCGTTCAGGGCGTGGGACTTTTTGACCTTGTCGCTGGTCTGTCCAAGAGTAAGGCTGGCGAAATTATCGTCGGAAGCGAACGCCGCAGTGCTCGCGCCCATGACGGTGAAAGCCAGAAGCAGTTTTTTGAAGTGAGTCATTGGGGAATTTCCTCATGCGCTATTTGCTTTTTGGGTACGGGGCAAGGTTACGCACCCACCCCTGAACTCCCCCTGAACGCACTCTGAACCTAAGCTGAATCAACTCCACCCGACTGTTTTGATGACTTTTATGCAGGAGATCCGACCATGCGCGCTTTCCTCGCCCTCGTATTACTGGCCTTGAGCGGGCTCGGCCACGCCGCGATCAAGACCCAGGAAATCCCCTATCAGAGCCCCGACGGCACAAAGCTGATCGGCTATTACGCTTACGACGATGCTATTAAAGGCCAACGTCCGGGCGTGGTGGTGGTGCATGAATGGTGGGGCCTCAACGACTACACCAAGCGCCGCGCCCGTGATTTGGCCGGCCTGGGTTACAGCGCGCTGGCCATTGATATGTATGGCGATGGCAAGAACACTGAACATCCGAAGGACGCCATGGCCTTCATGCAAGCGGCGTTGAGAGACAGTGCGGCGTCCAGCGCTCGCTTCCAGGCCGGGCTCGATTTGCTGAAGAAACAGCCACAGACCAATCCGGATAAAGTCGCCGCCATCGGTTACTGCTTCGGTGGTGCCGTGGTGCTCAGTGCAGCGCGTCAAGGCGTACCGCTGGCGGGCGTGGTGAGTTTCCACGGCGCGCTGGCGACCACAACGCCTGCAACGCCGGGCAGCGTGAAAGCGAAAATCCTGGTGGAGCATGGCGCTCTGGACAGCATGGTCACGGCGGATAACGTCGCGGCTTTCAAGGCTGAGATGGACAAGGCCGGGGCCGACTATCAATTCGTCAGCCTTGAGGGCGCCAAGCACGGGTTCAGCAATCCAGACGCGGATCGGTTGGGCCATGGCGACCATGGTGGGCCGGATATCGGGTACAGCAAGGCGGCGGATGAAAAATCCTGGGCGGATATGCAGGCGTTTTTCAAGAAGATTTTTGGTTGATCCCTGTGGCGAGGGGGCTTGCCCCCGTTGGGTGGCGAAGCCGCCCCAAACCCTGCAATCGCGTTTCGTCAGATACACCGCGTTCGCTGGGTTTACGACTGCTGCGCAGCCGAACGGGGGCAAGCCCCCTCACCACAAAAAACCACTGCTACTACCCAGCCACAAGGCAACCCGGCAAAATGCCCGACATGAACTCCACCCCCGCCCTACCCGCCTGCTGCACCCCGCTCGATGCCCATTGGCCGCTGCCGTTTGTGCTGCCTGACACGGTGCTGTTGAGTACGCACTTCGATACCTCGCAACTGGCCAGCGATGATTTCCGGCGCAGCGCCATCGAGCCACCGGCGAGCATCCAGCGCTCGGTCGCCAAGCGTCAGGCCGAGTTTCTGGCCGGTCGGGTCTGCGCCCGAGCGGCGTTGCAGCGGCTGGAAGGGCTGAGTTTCAGCCCGGCCATCGGTGAAGACCGGGCGCCGGTGTGGCCTGCGCATATCAGCGGCTCAATTACCCACAGCACCGGCCGGGCCGCGGCGATTGTCGCGAACAAGACCCACTGGCGTGGATTGGGGATGGACCTGGAAAACCTGCTCAACCCTGAACGGGCCGAGCGCCTGGCCGGGGAAATCCTCACCCCGCCGGAGTTGCAGCGCATGGCCGCAGGTCATCGTGACCAGTTAGCGATGCTGGTCACGCTGACGTTTTCGGTGAAGGAGAGTCTGTTCAAGGCGCTGTATCCGATTGTTCGGCAGCGGTTTTATTTTGAACATGCCGAGGTGCTGGAATGGACCGAGGCGGGTGAAGTGCGGCTGCGTTTGCTGACGGACCTGTCCAGCGAATGGCGCAATGGTACGGAGCTGGATGCGCAGTTTGGGGTGGTGGATGGACAGTTGTTGAGTCTGGTCAGTATCAAGGCCTGAGATCTTTAGTGCCGGGTCGGGCCTCTACGCGGGCAAGCCTCGCTCCTACGGGGGCCTACGCGAACGCTGTAGGAGCGAGCGGTGCGGCGATCCGACTTGCCCGCGAAGGCGATGGAACATTCACCACACCTCTCAGCGCTTCTCCTGATTCCTCGGCCAACTCAGACTGAAACACGCCCCGCCCAGACTCTTGCTCTTGCTGATCAACGCCCGCCCGTCATGCCAATGGATGATCCGTCGCACGATGGAAAGTCCCAAGCCATGCCCACCCGAGGCCCGGGTGCGGCTGTCATCAAGGCGCAGGAACGGCGTGAAGATTTTCTCCCACGCCGACTCTGGCACACCCGGCCCGTCGTCTTCGATGTCTACCCGGCAACGCTGCTGCCCCACCTGATAGCTGACGGTCACCCGCGACGAAGCATGGCGCATGGCGTTGCTCACCAGGTTCTGGATCGCCCGGTGTAAATAGCGCGGCTCGGCCTCGACCCAGGCATCGTCGCAATCGGCGGCGGACAAACACAACCCGCGCAGCACGGTGACGTCGGCGCGTAACGGCGCCAATTCCTCGATCACTTGATTGATCAACGCATCCAGATCGATCCGCTGGAAATTCAGCGCTGGCGAGCCCTGCTCCAAACGCGCGTAGGTCAGCATTTCGTCCACCAGCTTGTCGAGGTCCTCGATGTCGTGATCCATGCCTTCGCGGTATTTCTCCAGAGCCTGTGGCGTGGTGGCCGAGCCGATCATCTCCAGGCCAAAACGCAGGCGCGCCACCGGGGTGCGCAATTCGTGAGACACCGCGCGCACCAGTTCACGCTGGATCGCCAGCAACTGTTGCAAGTGCTCGGCCATGCCGTTGAACGCCGAGGCCAGTCGCCCCACCGAGTCCGCGCCGCGCGCCGGCACGCGGGTTTCCAGGCTGCCCTTGGCAATGCGCGTGGCAGCAGCTTCGAGGCCACGCAAGCGGCGCTCAAGTTGGCGCACCAATAAATAGACGATCAAACCGATCAGGCTCAAACCAAGGGCCGCAATCAGCACCAGCCATTCCGGCGGATAAGGATTCATCTGGTACAGCGGGCCGATTTCCAGGACCCACGGCGTGCCGACCATGCCGGCAAACACCCGGATCGAGTCACCGCCCTTGCCCAATGCCATCACCGTGTCGCCTTCGGAGATCCGGCGGCTCTGGTCTTCGTCCATGTCTGCCTGGTCGACGGTGACCAGGCGCAAGTCGAAACCGAAGCCCTTTTCTTGTTTCAATTGCGCCAGGCGCTTGGGCTGTTCCGCCACCGGCACGCGCACCAGTTCGTCGGCCAGCAGGTAAATAGTCGCTCGCGCCAGTTGCTCGCTGATCTGCTGGACTTCACCCGTCAGAACCAACTGTTCCTTGTCGCTGACCAGTCGATACACCTTCGCCGCATGCGGGCCGGTCTGTTCCACCAGGGCCTGGCCGCGCAGCACGCGGGTGCGTTGCGTCAGGTCGAGGTCGGTCTGGGCAAAGGTCTTCAGCGCCAACGGAATCCCGAGCAAACGCTCCCACACCAGCAAGGCGCGGTGGCGTTCGGTTTCGTTCATCGGGCTCAGATTGTCGGCCATCAACGAAAAGGTGCCGTGGGCCAGGCGTTCGCGGTATTGCTCGCTGCGCACCTGATTGAGCAGGTGCAAGGCCAGTACGCCGAGCACCGCGACCAGAATCAACGCCGCGCACATGCCGCCGTAGATACGCAGGAAGATCGAGTTCACGGGGTGCAGGCTTCCGGGACGAACAGATACCCTTTGCTGCGGATGGTTTTAATGAGTCGCGGATGCTCCGGGTCGTCGCCTATTTTCGGGCGGATGCGCGAGATGCGCACGTCGATGGAGCGATCCTGGCCGTCATAGCCGATGCCGCGCAGGGCGGTGAAAATCTCTTCCCGGGACAGGATGCGCCCGGCGTTGGCCACCAGCAGCCACAGCAGATCGAATTCGGCGCTGGTCAGTTCGATGCCGCTGTCATTTAGCCAGGCCTCGCGCAAGGCGTTGTCCACCACCAGCGGGCCGAATTGCAGACGCCGTTGTTTTTCCGGGGCCACTTCAGGGGCTTCACTGCGGCGCAACAGCGCCTGGATGCGCGCCAGCAGCAGACGCGGGCGCACCGGTTTGCACACGTAATCGTCGGCGCCCAGGTCCAGACCAAGAATTTGATCGGTATCGTCGGTGCGGGCGGTGAGCATCAGGATCGGACCGTCATACTTGTCGCGGACCTTGCGGCAGATGCTCAGGCCATCTTCGCCCGGCAGCATCAGGTCGAGGATCACCAGGTCCGGCTTTTCATTGATGATGCGGGCCGCGGCCAGGGCACCATTGCCCTCGATCGATACGCGCAGGCCATTGGCTTCCAGGTAATCGCGGGTCAGTTCGGCCAGACGCTGGTCGTCCTCCACAATCAATACCTGCCAGGCTTCTTGCTCCACGGTGACCTCTGCTTGCCAACAACACTTATAAGGAAGGATCCGCCCGTCTTTTTGTAATGATTGGGGAGGATAAGAATGCGTACACACTGGCCGATTGTATAAACGCCGAACGCCGAGAACACAAGCCGGCAAATGCGTTCGGACAACCCGGATTTTTGTGATAGGGTTCGCGCCCTTAAAAATCCGAATGACTGTTTTCAGTCGCTGAAAACCAGTGAAAAACGGTCCGCTCCAGCTAGGTCGCGGCCTACACGCCTGTTCCCTGTTTCACACACAATTTACGCACAGGTTTATCCACAGGTAGTACGTTGCAACACCCTCCAAAACGCATTATCTTGTAGCCCGGCGCAAAAAAAACCCTACATGTAGGGTTTTTGCTTAAATAGCCCAACCACATTTCAGACCAGAAACTCAAGCGCTTTATTGCTGATTCCGGTTGAACCAAGCGTGTTTTTGAAAGCCCAAACCGCACCTGCGGATGGCACCGTTTTTTGAGGCCAGAACAGCCGGAACGGTACGGGTGTTGCAGTCATTACTGTCACCCTGAATGGAATCCGGTTTCGAGCCCTGGCTCGCGACCAAAGACTTCGGCAAGGAAGCGGCATCATTAGCCTTTTCCTACTGTCCCGAAGTTGTTATGCCCGACGCCCCGTCGGTTGTAGTGCTTCAGGACAGAACGGTGGGCACCATGAAGGTGCTCAAACAAACATAGAGAATGTGGAGACACTCCCCCATGCAAACCGACACAACTCGCGAGAACCCGCAGGGCACCTTGCCGCAGGCCGCTGATTCGACTTCGGATCTGTCCGCCACCGCGCCTGGCCAACTGCGCGTGATCAAGCGTAACGGCACTGTCGTTCCTTATACCGATGACAAGATCACCGTCGCGATCACCAAAGCGTTTCTCGCAGTTGAGGGCGGCACCGCTGCCGCTTCGTCGCGAATCCATGACACCGTTGCCCGTCTGACCGAACAAGTCACCGCGACCTTCAAGCGTCGCATGCCTTCGGGCGGCACCATCCACATCGAAGAAATCCAGGACCAGGTCGAACTGGCCCTGATGCGTGCCGGCGAGCAGAAAGTGGCCCGCGACTACGTGATCTACCGTGACGGTCGTTCGAAAGAACGCGCTGCCCACGCCCCGGCCGAAGAAGCCGTCAACGCTCATCCGTCGATCCGCATCACCCGCGCCGATGGCACCTTTGCTCCTCTGGACATGGGCCGCCTGAACACCATCGTTACCGAAGCGTGCGAAGGCCTTGCAGAAGTCGACGGCGACCTGATCCAGCGCGAAACCCTGAAAAACCTGTACGACGGCGTGGCCCTGACCGACGTCAACACCGCACTGGTGATGACCGCCCGTACCCTGGTCGAGCGTGAGCCGAACTACTCGTTCGTGACCGCCCGCCTGCTGATGGACACCCTGCGTGCCGAAGGCCTGAGCTTCCTTGAAGTCGCCGAAAGCGCGACCCACCACGAGATGGTCGACCTGTACGCCAAGGCCCTGCCTTCGTACATCGCCAAGGGTATCGAATTCGAATTGCTGAACCCGGTCCTGGCCACCTTTGACCTGGAAAAACTCGGCAAGGCGATCAACCACGAGCGCGATCAGCAGTTCACCTACCTGGGCCTGCAAACCCTGTACGACCGGTACTTCATCCACAAGGACGGTATCCGCTTCGAACTGCCGCAGATCTTCTTCATGCGCGTGGCCATGGGCCTGGCGATCGAAGAGAAGAACAAGGAAGACCGTGCGATCGAGTTCTACAACCTGTTGTCGTCCTTCGACTACATGTCGTCGACTCCGACCCTGTTCAACGCCGGTACCCTGCGTCCACAGCTGTCCAGCTGCTACCTGACCACCGTGCCGGATGACCTGTCGGGCATCTACCACGCGATCCACGACAACGCCATGTTGTCGAAATTCGCCGGCGGCCTGGGCAACGACTGGACCCCTGTTCGTGCATTGGGCTCGTACATCAAGGGCACCAACGGCAAATCCCAGGGCGTCGTACCGTTCCTGAAAGTGGTGAACGACACCGCCGTAGCCGTCAACCAGGGTGGCAAGCGCAAAGGCGCTGTCTGTGCCTACCTGGAAACCTGGCACATGGACATCGAAGAGTTCATCGAACTCCGTAAGAACACCGGTGATGATCGCCGTCGTACCCACGACATGAACACCGCCAACTGGATCCCTGACCTGTTCATGAAGCGCGTCTTCGATGACGGCCCGTGGACCCTGTTCTCGCCGTCCGAAGTTCCAGACCTGCATGACCTGACCGGCAAGGCCTTCGAAGAGCGTTACGAGTACTACGAAGCGCTGTCCCAGTACCCAGGCAAGATCAAGCTGTTCAAGACCATCCAGGCCAAAGACCTGTGGCGCAAAATGCTGTCCATGCTGTTTGAAACCGGCCACCCATGGCTGACCTTCAAAGACCCGTGCAACCTGCGCAGCCCGCAGCAGCACGTGGGCGTGGTCCATAGCTCGAACCTGTGCACCGAGATCACCTTGAACACCAACAAGGACGAGATCGCCGTTTGCAACCTGGGCTCGATCAACCTGCCGAACCACATCGTCAACGGCAAGCTGGACACCGCCAAGCTGGAACGCACCGTGAACACCGCCGTTCGCATGCTCGATAACGTAATCGACATCAACTACTACTCGGTGCCACAAGCGAAGAACTCCAACTTCAAGCACCGTCCGGTCGGCCTGGGCATCATGGGCTTCCAGGACGCTTTGTACCTGCAGCACATTCCTTACGGTTCCGACGCGGCCGTCGAGTTCGCCGACAAGTCGATGGAAGCGGTCAGCTACTACGCGATCCAGGCTTCCTGCGACCTGGCCGATGAGCGCGGCGCCTACGAGACGTTCCAGGGTTCGCTGTGGTCCAAAGGCATCCTGCCGCTGGATTCGCAACAGATCCTGATCGAGCAACGTGGCCAGAAGTACATCGACGTTGACCTGAACGAATCCCTGGACTGGGCACCGGTTCGCGCCCGTGTACAGAAAGGCATTCGTAACTCCAACATCATGGCCATCGCACCGACCGCGACCATCGCCAACATCACTGGCGTCTCGCAGTCGATCGAACCGACCTACCAGAACCTCTACGTGAAATCGAACCTGTCGGGCGAATTCACCGTGATCAACCCGTACCTGGTTCGCGACCTGAAGGCTCGCGGTCTGTGGGACTCGGTCATGATCAACGACCTGAAGTACTACGACGGTTCGGTGCAACAGATCGAGCGCATCCCGCAAGAACTCAAAGAGCTCTACGCGACCGCGTTCGAAGTGGACACCAAGTGGATCGTTGACGCGGCAAGCCGTCGTCAGAAGTGGATCGACCAGGCTCAGTCGCTGAACCTTTACATCGCCGGCGCTTCGGGCAAGAAGCTGGACGTGACCTACCGCATGGCCTGGTACCGTGGTCTGAAAACCACTTACTACCTCCGTGCCCTGGCCGCGACCAGCACCGAGAAGTCGACCATCAACACCGGCAAGCTGAACGCTGTTTCCAGCGGCGGCAACCACGGTGAAGATTCGGTCCTGGCAGCACCTGCCGGCCCTGCTCCAGTGCCGAAGGCTTGCGCCATCGACGAGCCGGATTGCGAAGCTTGCCAATAAGCTGAGCCAGTGAGCGCTGAAAGGCGCTTACCTGGATAACCCCCGATCAGTCCTCTGGATTGGTCGGGGGTTTTCTTTTGCCTGTAGGAAAGTGGTAGCCGGGCTGACGCCATCGCGAGCAGGCTCGCTCTTACATTGGATAGATGCCGCACTGAAGATCCTTTGTAGGAGTGAGCCTGCTCGCGATGAGACCAGCACTGATAACCAAGATATCTACGCCAGGGACAAATCCCGGCCATAAAAAAACCCCTCTTTCGAGGGGTTCTTTATTCAGCGCGAACCAGCATCAGGTCATCTGAATGATGGTCTGCATGATGGTGCTCTGGGTGGAGATGGTCTTGGCGTTCGCCTGGTAGTTGCTCTGCGCCTTGATCAAATCAACCAGTTCGTTGGTCAGGTTGACGTTGGACTCTTCCAGGGAGTTGGACACCACCGCACCCAGCGTTCCGGTTTTCGGTGCATCGACACCCGCCACACCCGAAGCGAAGGTTTCTTTCCAGCGGGTACCGCCGATTGGCTGCAAGCCTTGCTCGTTGGCGAAGCTGGCGACCGCTACCTGGCCGATAGCCTTGGTTTGCTGGTTGCTGAAGTTGGCGGTCATGACACCGCTTTCGTCGATGGTCAGGCTGGCAATCTGGCCGGTGGCATAACCGTCCTGGTACTGCGCAGTACGGGCGGTTGGCGAAGCGTAGGAGGTGGTTTTGGTCATGTCGAACGCAATACCGCCGGCGGCTGCGTCCGAGCCGTTCAGGGCCCAGGTTGGCGGGTTGGAATTTGGGTTAACCAACACGCCCGGCTTCCAGCCTGTCATGGTCAGGGTGTTGCCGACTTTAGTCCAGCCTGCACCGGCCGTCAGCGTCTTGATGCTGCCATCAGGGTTGAAGGTGATGTCGGCAGTGATTGGCACCTGAGGAACTGCAGTCGGGTCCGTTGGGCTACGACCGTCCATGTAGGTGTAAACGGTCCAGGAGTTGGATGCCGCATTTTTTACGTAGTACTGATCCATCCTGTGCTCGTTACCTTGGGTGTCGTACACAGGGGTGGAAATGGTTTTGTTGTAGCTATTGGTGTCTTTGACGTTGAACGGCGTCACTGTCGGCAGTGGGTCCGACGAGTTCAGGTTCAGCGTCTGATCGATACGGGTCGTGGCATGTGGCGCCAGGCTTGAGGTGTCGATTTTCAGGTCGGTCAGCACACCGTTGATGATCTTGCCGTTGGCATCAACACCATAACCCTGCAGGCGGTTACCGTTGTTGTCGACCACGTAGTTTTCGGCGTCAGTCTTGAACGCGCCGGCACGGGTGTAGCTCAGGGAGCCGTTGTCGCTGAGGATGAAGAAACCGTTGCCCTGGATACCCATGTCCAACACGTTACCGGTGTTGTTCACGTCGCCCTGGCCGAACTGCTGGGAAACGTTGGCCAGACGCACGCCGTTGCCGATGGTCTTGCTGCCGGTACCCAGGCGCGTGGCCGAGTACACGTCTTCGAATTCTGCACGGGACGATTTGAAACCGGTGGTCGCGACGTTGGCGATGTTGTTGCCGGTCACGTCCAGTTGTTTGTTGGCTGCATAGAGACCGCTAAGGCCGATATTGAAAGACATATTCCACTCCTTTGTGCCGTGTTAGTCGGCTCTATATACCAATGGTTTGTACTTTGGACAGGGCAACACTGCCCAGGCCTGCCAGGTTCAGCATCAACTCACCGCCGGTCTGGCTGATGGTCACACTGTTGACGGTTGCCGGCAGGTAAGTCACCAGCGAGGTCGCCTTGCTGTCGTAAGTCGCGGTGGCGGCAAATTTGTACTTGCCAGCCTTGGCCACTTCGCCTGCATCGTTCTTGCCGTCCCAGATGAAGCTGGCGTTGCCGGCCTTCTGGCTGCCCAGGTCGATGGTGCGAATCAATTTGCCATCAGCGTCGGTGATCTTGATCGTCACCGGATCCACCGATGCCGGAACCACGGCCGTGCCGTTGAAGCTCTTGGAGGTATCGACGACCGCTGTGTCGGTCTGCGCGACCACCGAGCGGCCCACCAGCGAAGACGCTTGCAGCGCTTGCGACGAGTTGTAGTTGCCGGCAATGCCGCTGACCGTATCGTTCAGCGTGGTGATGCCTTCCAGGCTACTGAACTGAGCCAGCTGAGCGACGAAGTCACCGTTGTCCTGGGGCTCGAGCGGGTTCTGGTTTTTCAGCTGGGTGACCAGCAATTGCAGGAACGCATCCTTGCCCAACGCCTTCTTGCCGGTGGCGCTGTTGGTCGCCGAGGTCAGGCCGTCGGCGCTGGTGTTGGTCTTGACCGAAGAATTGGCCAAGACATCCTTGATGTTCACGCCGCTGGTGGTATCGGTAACACTCATCTGAGTCGCCCCTTATCACTGACCGAGGGTCAGGACCTTCTGCATCATGGTTTTGGCGGTGTTCATCATTTCGGCGTTGGTCTGGAACGAGCGACTGGCGGAAATCATGTCGGCCATTTCTTCGACGACGTTGACGTTCGGGTAGTAGACGTAGCCCTTGGCATCGGCGGCCGGATGATTCGGCTCGTAACGCGCATCAAGGTTGCTCTGGTCTTCGACCACGCCCAGCACTTGCACGCCTTGACCGGCGGCGTCCTGGTTCTGGAACAGCGAATCGCTGCCGCCGCTCTGGCCGCCCTGGAACATGGTGGCGAACACCGGGTGACGGGCGCGATAGGTCTGGTCGATGCTCGACGAGACGGTTTCGGCGTTGGCGATGTTCGAGGCCACGGTGTTCAAGCGCGTGGTCTGCGCACTCATGCCGCTACCGGCAATGTTGAAAACACTGGATAGAGACATGAATTACTCTCCGCGCAGGGCTGACATCAGCCCTTTGAATTTGCTGTTGAGCAGGGTGAAGCTGGCCTGGAAGCCGACGGCGTTTTCCGCGTAGTTCGACTGTTCCAGTTGGGCGTCCACGGTGTTCTGGTCGATCGACGGCTGCATGGGCGTGCGATACATCAGCGACTCGTCGCCATTGCCCAGGCCTTCGGCCTCGATATGGCGGTTGTTGGTCATGTTCAAGGCAAACGTGCCACCCTTGGTTTTCTCGTTCTGTGCGGCGAGCACTTTGGAGAACTCCAGATCCCGAGCCTTGTAGTTCGGGGTGTCGGCGTTGGCGATGTTGTTGGCCAGGACCTCGGCACGCTGCGCGCGGAAGCCCAGGGCTTGTTCGTGGATACCGAGCGCTTTATCGAAGCTGATGCTCATGTCGGGAAACCTTCGGGTGACCTGATTTTTCGTATCAGAGACATAGCAAGCGGCGTGCCAATTCAAAAAAGCCCGGAAACCGGGGCTTTGCCGGCAGTGGCAAGGCGGCAATGCCAGAAAAGCGGCAACCGATTTCCGCCGCCTGCCGCTTTTCTGCCGCTTATCACCCTACAAAGAACAGCACCGGCCTCCTGTAGGAGTGAGCCCTGTGGCGAGGGGGCTTGCCCCCGTTCGGCTGCGAAGCAGTCGTAAATGCGATTTAACTTTGAAATGCCGGGGCCGCTTCGCGACACAACGGGGGCAAGCCCCCTCGCCACAGGGCTCACTCCCACAGGGTTCTAGTGGTGGGTTCGGGAAATCATCCGGCAAAAAAAACGGGAGTCCCTGAGGACTCCCGTTTTTTTAATGCTGCCAACGAATCACTTCGCCTGGTAAATGATCCCCGGGCTGCACTGGACCATCTGGTAATGATCCGGCAAACCGTTCAGCGCTTCGGAGGCGCCGAGGAACAGATAACCGCCCGGCTTGAGCGTGCTGTGAATGCGCAACAGGATGTCTTTCTTCACCTCGGCGGAGAAGTAGATCAGCACGTTGCGGCAGAACACGATGTCGAACTTGCCCAAGGCTGCGTAGCTGTCCAGCAGGTTGAACGAGCGAAATTCCACGCGGCTCTTGATCGGTGCCTTGATGGCCCAGCGTCCCGGCCCTTTGGGGTCGAAGTAACGCTGAAGGCGCTCGGGCGACAGGCCACGGCCGATGGCCAGGCTGTCGTACTCGCCGGTCTTGCAGTTGGTCAGCATGGTGCCGGACAAGTCGGTCGCGACGATTTGCGCGCCCATCTTCAACTGGCCCATGTTGACGCGCTCGAACTCATCGATGGACATCGACAGCGAATACGGTTCCTGACCCGACGAGCACGCCGCCGACCAGATCCGCAGGCGCTGGCCGGGGGCCGCCTTGATCGCTTCGGGCAACACCTTGTTCTTCAAGACTTCAAACGGATAGGTGTCACGAAACCACAGGGTTTCGTTGGTGGTCATGGCATCCACCACCATCTCGCGCAAACCGCTGCGCGGCTGGGTCTGGATGCGCTGAACCAGCTCACCCAGGGACTTGATGCCTTGCTGCTCCATCAGTTTGTTGAGACGGCTCGAGACCAGGTACTGCTTGTTTTCACCGAGCAAAATGCCACAGGCTTTTTCCAGGAATACCCGGAACTGTTCGAAATCCAAATTACCCGTAGACAAAGATGCCGCCTCTTAAATCGTGTTAACCACCAGGGGCAGAAGGCCCCTAGCTGATATCTGCTGCTTTGATCCGGTCGACTACCCGGGATGCCAGGTCATCAGGACGGAATTTGGCAAGGAAGTCATCCGCGCCGACCTTCTTGACCATTGCCTGATTGAATACACCCGACAACGAAGTATGCAGGATGATATGAAGCTTTTGCATGCGCGGGTCGTTGCGGATCTCGGCCGTCAGGGTGTACCCGTCCATTTCCGGCATCTCGATGTCGGAAATCATCATCAGGAACTCTTCTTCCGGCTTCTTGCCCTCATCAACCAGCTTGCGCAAGTAATCCAGCGCTTGCCGGCCGTCGTTCAATGCCACCACTTCGACGCCGACCGTTTGCAGGCAACGAGTCACCTGCTTGCGCGCCACCGACGAGTCATCGACCGTCAATACCCGCAAGGACAGCGCCTTGTGCTGGGTTTCGACATCCACCACGCCGACCGAAATCGCTTCCGGTGTCGGCGCCACTTCCGCCAGCACTTTCTCGACGTCGATGATTTCGACTAACTGATTGTCGACCCGAGTCACAGCTGTCAGGTAATGATCGCGTCCCGTGCCCTTGGGTGGCGGATGAATCTCCTCCCAGTTCATGTTGACGATGCGCTCCACCGAGCGCACCAGGAAACCCTGGGTCTTGGTGTTGTACTCCGTGATGATCACGAACGGGTTGCTTTGATCTTTAAGTGCGCCGGAGCCGGTCGCCATTGCCAGATCAAGAATCGGAATGGTCGCCCCCCGGATACTTGCCACACCGCACACGACAGGACTGGACTTGGGCATCAGGGTCAGTTTGGGGCATTGCAGCACTTCCCGAACCTTGAACACGTTGATCCCATACAGCTGCTGGCCGTCGAGACGGAACAACAACAGCTCAAGGCGATTTTGCCCAACCAATTGCGTGCGCTGGTTTACTGCATCCATTACACCAGCCATGCACAGACTCCTACACCAACGCTTAAGTGTGTTGCGACGCACGTTCATTGCTAAACGGCACGGCGCTTGCTTTTTAACTCTTATGAACACAGAACCGACATTTTTCCGACGCCTGACATCAATGACCCGCAAATTGCTTTGCGCGATGTCGGCCGTTTGCCTGTTCAACGCTGGCAGCCCTGCCCTTGCTGACGCGGTTACCTTGCCTGACATGCTTATCGGCGTCACTCAGGGCTTTCTTGAATTCACCGTAGAAGACTATTTGGCCACCAGTCAAACGGAAGGACGCTACGAAATCGAGGTCAACCAGCTCGATCCGCGACTGCGCATGCCCATGTGCGACAAGGAATTGACAGCCACCCTGGAGAGCCCAGCGACCCCGATTGGGCGGGTCACGGTCAAGGTCCGCTGCGACAGCACATCCCCCTGGACAGTCTTCGTACCCGCTCAAGTCCGCCTGTTTCGGGACGTTGTCACCACCACCCGACCGCTCAAACGCGCCGGGGTCATCGAGCCCGGCGACGTCATGTTGCGCGAGCGGGACATCAGCCTGATCAACCAGGGTTATTTCACCTCCCTGGAACAAGCCGTAGGACAGAAACTTACCCGACCAACGGTCGCCAATCAGGTCCTGACGCTGGTCCATCTCGAACAGGCGGAAGTCATCAGCAAGGGCGACCAAGTGGTGATTACCGCCCGCAGTGGTACGCTCAGCGTGCGTATGCCAGGCGAAGCCCTGTCCAACGGCGGCCTGCGTGAACAGATTCGTGTGAAAAACCTCAACTCCCAACGGGTCATCAAGGCGCAAGTCACCGCGCCGGGCCAGGTGGAAGTGGCCATGTAGTACGATCTGCTGGTGAAAGATGGCGCGCCGCCCGGCGGTTCCCTAAACTGTGCCGCAGGCAGGACAAGCGCTGGCGCATGCAAGCTCATTGATAAATGGGCCTAAAGTTTTCGCAGGGAGAGCCGAAAACATGGCAAGCGTCCAAATACCCAGAGGTTTTTTATCATGGTCATCGATTTCAGCCGTTTGAACAGCTCCTCGTCACTTACCGGTAGTACGCGTACCAGCACCGCGAAGGAAACCGCCGAAACCGGCAAATCCGCGCCGCTGAATACCCCGGCCGAACAGGCCAGTACCGCCAAAAGCGGGGAATCGGTACACCTCAGCAATGAGGCTCAACAGTTGCAGAAGGTCACTGACAAGCTGCGCGATCAGCCTGCCGTCGATAACGCCCGCGTGGCCGAGTTGAAAGCAGCGATTGCCGATGGCAGCTATAAAGTCGACAGCAACCGTGTAGCCAGCAAACTGCTCAACTTCGAAGCCCAGCGCTAGGCCACGGCCTGCGCCAGGCTTTTGGACGCTTAAACCCCAAGGCCAGCCATGCACGACACTAATTTACTGCAACTGATCACCGACGACTTTGCTCCAGCGCAATACTTGCTGGAGTTACTGCAAACCGAGTCCCTCGCCTTGCACGGTCGCGACATGCCGCTGCTCGAAGATATTCTGGCGCAGAAACAGGCAATGATCATTCTGCTTGAACAGCATGGCCGCAAGCGCAGTGAAATCCTCGCCAGCCTGAATCTGCCGACCGATCGCAGTGGCCTGGAGCAACTTGCCAGCCAGTCGAGCATCGGCGATCAATTGCTGGAACAGAGCGAGAAACTGACCGATCTGCTGGCTCAATGCCAGGCGGCCAACGTCAACAATGGCCAGTCGATCCTGGTCCAGCAGGCCGCCACGGCCAATCAGCTGAAAATCCTCACCGGCGGCGAACCGCCAGCGCTTTACGATGCCCGCGGATCAACCTCCATGCTAGCGAAGCCGCGCCCGCTTAGTCAGGCTTGAGCCTGTTAATGAGCACGCTCTATCAAGACGCCTCACATGCTGGCAGTATGCTAGCAAGTCGCAGTCATATTTTGTCTGGAGAATGATGAACCGTGTTCAATGCCTTAAACGCGGAAGATGCTCCGCAGCCACCCAAGGTGCTATCCACGCCGATGGAGATCGCCGGTAACCTGCGGCAGCTGCAAGAAAGCCATGACCCGCTGATCATCACGTTCCACGAACGCAGCCAGCGCTTCCAGAGCTATCTGGTGGACGTCGACCGTGACGGCAACCGCATTGCCCTGGACGAAATGGTGCCTCGCGATGGCGAACGCTATCTGCTGGCAGGCGAATCATTTCGGGTTGAAGGCTTCCACGAGGGCGTGCGCATTGCGTGGGAAAGCAACGGCACGCTGACCATCGATGAGTCCGGTGGCGGTCGCTGCTACCGCGGCACTCTTCCCGATGAAGTGGTCTACCACCAGCGCCGCAATGCCTTCCGGGCTGCGCTGAAGCTGGCGCAACTGGTCGATGTCGAACTGGGCGGTGAAAAGCTCAAGTTCCCGATCAGAGGCAAGCTGCTCGACATCTCTGCCACGGGCTGCAAGCTGCGCTTTGAAGGTGACATCACCCCCCGGCTGCAACTGGGTCAGGTCTACGACCGCTTTATTGCCGACCTGCCCTTCGGCAGCATGACCGCGCCGGTGGAACTGCGGTACCTGCACTTCGAAGAAAGAATCTCCACCACCTTCGCCGGCATCCGCTTCCACAACATGAGCGGACTGGTGCAGCGCCAGGTTGAACGATTCGTCTATCAGCTTCAGCGTGAAGCGCGCCGCTTCGACAAAGACGACATGTAATACGGCGCTTCAACAAAAAACGGGCAGTCCCTTGCGGTGACTGCCCGTTTTTTTATGCGCCGGTTTAAGGCCGGGCCTCGGTAAAGCTTTGCTCGCGACCCGTGTCCGGGTCTTCTGGTGGTGGATCGATCTCGGGATCCGGCTCTGGTTCAGGCGCAGGTTCTGGGCTGATCGGGTTTTGCATCTGATCCTGCACCACCTGCTCATCAACCCGCGGGTCAAGGCACGCCACCAGTGGCGAACTCGACATGCTGTCCGGCATGGCCACGTGATGCAGCGGTGCATCTTCGACCTGATGCAGGTTGGTGACCGCTTTCGGGCGGATCCGCCACACCAGCACCAACGCGAAGAAGCTGAAGAAGGCATACAGCATGTGGCTGCCAAACAGCTTCATCAGGACCCCGGCCACCAACGGCCCGATACTGGCGCCCACGCCGTAAGTCACCAGCAACATCGCAGTCAGGGACACGCGACGATCACCTTCGACGTGGTCATTGGAGAAGGCCACCGCCAGCGGATACAGGCAGAACATCACCAGCGAGCAGAAGAACCCGGCGACAAACAGAACCTCCAGCGGGACCTGCTGCATGATCGCCAGCGGCAACGCGGTCAGGGCCAGGACCACCGCAAAACAGCGGATCAACAACGCCCGGTCATAACGGTCGGACAGCCAGCCCAATGGCCACTGCACCAACAGCCCGGCAAAAATGCAGCTACCCATGAATAGACCGACCTGCTCCGTCGACAACCCTTGCTGCGAGGCATACAACGGCGCCAGACCGTAGAAGGAGCCAATAATCAGCCCTGCTCCCAGCACCGTACTCAACGACTGCGGCACCCGCTTGATGAAGAACCGCGGCTCCATCGGCGCCGGATGCAGCGGCGCCGGGTGAATCCGCCGGGTCAGGGCCACCGGCACCAGGCACAGCGCGAAACACAAGGCGACCAGCATCAGCAGTTCCAGGCCCAGGGCCGGGTGCATGACCAGAATCAGCTGACCGAGCACCAGCCCCAGGTAGGAAGCGATCATGTAGCCGCTGAACACCGTGCCGCGCTGGGACGCTTCGGCCTGCTCATTGAGCCAGCTTTCGATCACCATGTACTGGCACATCATGCCGAGGCCGACGATCACCCGCAGGAATATCCACGCCGGCAGCCAGTCGATCAGGCCGTGACCGAGCACCGCCGCGCCGACAATCCCGGCGCACGCTGAATAGGCGCGAATGTGCCCGACCCGGGCGATCAGTCGGTGACCGATCTTGCCGCCCAGCACCAGGCCGAAATAGTTGGCCGCCATCAACGCACCGACCCACAAGCTGTCGACGTTATCCGCCGCCAGGCGCAGGCCCAGGTACGTACTCAGCAAGCCTGAGCCGATCAACATCATCAGCGAGGCAAAATATAGCGCTCGAAAAGGTTTCCAGATTTGGCGCATCGGCGTTCCGAGCGGCTCCTTGCGGTAAGAACGGGCTATCCGAAAAGATAGCCCGAAGACGACAGGTCGTCAGGCCTGGGCGGCCAGGACACGGCGCTCCCAGGGCGTAATTTCATCAAAGAAGCTAGTCAACTCCAAGGTCTTCGAAGCGACGTAGCCTTCGATGAACTCCTCGCCGAACAGTTCCTTCGCCAATTGGCTACGTTTCAGACGCTCAAGAGCGGCATGCAAGGTACACGGCAATGAAAGATTATCCGGCACCTCGAACTCACCCTGGATCGCCGCGCTTGGCTCCAGTTCGTTTTCAATGCCATACAAACCGGCGGCGAGACTCGCGGCGATCGCCAGATACGGATTCGCATCGGCCCCCGGCAAGCGGTTCTCGACCCGACGAGCGGCCGGCGAACTGGCAGGAATGCGCAATCCCGCGGCACGATTGTCGTGGGACCAGCAGGCATTGTTGGGCGAAGCAAACGGATGGCACAAGCGCTGATAGGAATTCACGTTAGGCGCGAACAGCGCGGTGAAATCCGCCATACCGGCCTGCTGCCCCCCAATGAAATGCCGGAAGGTCGCCGTCGGCTGACCGGCCTTGTCGCTGAACACATTCCGTCCGCTGCCGATCTCGACGATGCTCTGGTGAATGTGCATCGAACTGCCCGGCGTGTGCGCCAGCGGCTTGGCCATGCACACCACGGTCAGGCCGTGCTTGAGCGCGACTTCTTTGAGCAGGTGTTTGAATAGGAATGTCTGGTCGGCCAGCAGCAACGGATCACCGTGCAGCAAGTTGATCTCGAACTGGCTGACGCCCATCTCGTGCATGAAGGTGTCACGCGGCAAGCCCAGGGCCGCCATGCAGGCATAGACTTCACTGAAGAACGGCCGCAGACCGTTATTTGAACTGACACTGAACGCCGAATGCCCCTCCTCGCGACGACCGTCCAGGCCCAGCGGCGGCTGGAACGGTTGCGTCGGGTCGGGATTGGGCGCGAACACGAAGAATTCCAGCTCGGTCGCCACCACCGGCACCAGGCCCAGCGCCGCGTAACGGGCGATGACCGCTTTGAGTTGGCCACGGGTCGACAGCTTCGAGCTTTCGCCGGTCAGTTCATCGGCGTCGCAAATGGCCAGTGCCCGGGGTTGCTGGCTCCAGGGCAGGCGGTGGATGTGCGCCGGGTCAGGCACCAGCGCCAGGTCGCCATCATCGCTGCCGTAAAAACGTGCTGGCGGATATCCGCCCATGATGCATTGCAGCAGCACACCCCGCGCCATCTGCAAACGCCGTCCTTCGAGAAACCCCTCGGCGGTCATTACCTTGCCACGGGGCACGCCGTTCAAATCCGGCGTGACACATTCAATCTCATCAATGCCCGTCAATCGCTGTGCGAGTGAACGCTGGCCATCGGTTGTCATGACGCAATCCTTTGTAATTGTGCGAGCCGCGAACGGCGACCCGTACAAAATAGGCTCCGCCTGTTCGGAATATCAAGCAGCGCCACACAAAAAGAAACGTCACGGCAAATAGAGGCTGAATACCCCGCCGCCCAACGGGCCGCCGTTGCTGATCCGGGTGCGCCCACCCACGCCATTGCGCTGGTGCAGCGCGGCAATCCGCCCGGCGAAGTACAGGCCCAGGCCGGTGCTGCTACTGCTGTAGTTGATGCCCTGCACATAGTCCGCTTGAAGCTCGATCATCTCGGCTGGATAGCCGTCGCCATCATCGTTGACGGTCAGCACCAATTCGCCGGCCTCATCGACGACGCTGATCAGCAACGATTGGCGGGCGTAACGAATGGCGTTGTTGATGCAGTTGGCCAGCACCGAGGCCACCAGCTCCCGGTCGAAGAAACCCAGGGGGCTCAACGGGTCGACTTCATAGGTCGCGACGATGCCGCGACTGGCGAACACCTCTTGATGGCAAGCCAGTTGCGCTTCGAGGAAATCATCCAGCTCATGGTACGCCGGCTGCAATGGCAGTTGATTGACGCCCAGCTTGTACAGACCCAGCAACTGCACGAGCATGCCGTTGAGGTGCGCGAATTCGTACTCGATGACGCCCTGCTCCGGGCTGTGCCGCTCGGGATCGGGCAGGCGGGCCAGCCATTGGCTATGGGCCTGCATCAACATGGCCAACGAGTTCTTCATGTCGTGCACGGTGGAGGCAATCACCGTCGAAAAATCCAGTGCAGAGTTGTCTTGGCTCATCCGCTGAACGCCTTGATTTTCAGTTTCTGGTAGCGCGGATACCGCGCGTCGGTGTCGGGCATCATGCCGACCAGTTTCAGGCAGGCCCGGCATTCATCGAGCTCGGCCGACGGCACGCTGGTGTCCGTGCCGTGCAGCAGCGACTGCGCCATGTTCAGCGCGATACTGATGTTCTTCGGTTGCATATGCAGGGCCTTGCGAAACACCGCCCGGGCTTCCGCCAGGTTGCCGGTCTTGTACACCTGCACGCCTTGACGGTTGAGTTCGGAAGCCGCATTGCTCTGACTGAGAATCGTCGGGTCATCGGTCAGTTTGGCGATCCCTTGCATCACCACCGGATCGTCACCATAAATTTCCGCACAGTTTTTCAACATCGACGCGCCGGCGCTCGCCTGGCCGAGCATTTGCAGCTGCTTGGCCACCAGCAGCGCCGCTTCGGCGCTCATGAACTGCTCCATGCCATCGAGGCGCATCATCGCCTGCTCGGTGAGCTTCTCGGCGGTTTCGGCGTCGTTGAGCAACAGGCTGGTGGCTTTCATCAGGCGCGCACGGATCTGCAAGCCAGGATCAGAAGGATTTTCCTTGGCCACCAGACTGAGGGTCGTGTTGATCTCCAGTCGGGTGCGGGTATCCAGGCCTTTCTCGCTACCTTTGCTGATCAAGGCGTGGGCCAGGCCCAGGTTGCTTTCGGCATCCTTGAAGCGTGACTGCGCGCCTTGGGACACGGCCTGACGATAAGCCTTGGAGGCCGTGTCGAAATCTTCGTTGGCCATCGCCAGTTTGCCCAGCAGCGCTTGCCGGCGCACCGCCAGCGGCGACAGGCGAATGGCTTCTTCCAATACTTTCTGCGCGCCCTTGGTATCCCCTTCGACCACCAACACGTCGGCCATGCCGTCATACAGCGCCGGCATCATCGGAAACACTTTCAGGGCTTTTTCGTAGATGCCTTTGGCCTGGCTGACCTGGCCGCGCTTGAACAGCAACTTGCCCAACCCGGCAAACGCCCACGGTAACGGGCGATCGGCAATGATGCTGTCGTAGAGGCGCTCCAGCGCCTCGTTCTGATTCAGGTCGCGCAAGGCGTCCGCGCGGTAACGCAGGCACAGCGGCGAATAACGGATGTCCTTCTTGCACAGCTCGATACAGGCGTTGAGCACTTCGAGCGGTTTGCCACGATCGAGCGCTTGCAGGATCGGCTTGAGCAGGTTCTTGCGCTGTTCCAGACGCTCCAGGCGCTGGGCCAGGCCGGAACGGTTGAATGGCTTGGTCAGATAAGCGTCAGGTTCGTGTTCCAGCGCACTGAGCACCATAGCCTGGCTGGTTTCGGCAGTGACCATGACGAACACGCTTTCATGGCTGATCAGCTTCTCGATCATCAAGTCTTCGAGGACTTGCTGGCCGTTCTTCTTGCCGTCGCCGAGGTGGAAATCCTGCAGGATGAAATCGTAGGCCTTCTGCGAACACATACGCAGCGCCTGCTCCCCGGTGTCCGCAGTGTCGACGTCCTTGACCCCCAGTTCACGCAGCATGGACCTGACGGAACTGCGGAAATCCGAGAAATCATCGACGATCAGAAAACTCTTTTGGTGATACGACAGCATCGAAGATTTCCAGGCAATTTGAGAAGAAGACCATGACCGTTCGGGTTATCGGCCAGGAGTGCCGTTCCCTTGAGAACTCCTGCCAATCAAGTGTCTCTAAATATTTGAAGGTGTTATTGAAAAACGGGCTTATCCTGCTTTATTGACGCGTTTTTATAACCGCAGATCTCGATAAACCGTAGTCGCCGGCAAAGGCAGAAGAAATGACCAGCACACCCCAGCACTCGGCCACAGATCCTGAGCGCAAGGCCCTGAGCCCCAGCTCCCTGGACTTTCCGGTTGTCGGCATTGGCGCGTCGGCGGGTGGGCTGCAAGCCATCAAATTGTTTTTCGAGAACATGCCGCACGACAACGGCATGGCCTTCGTGATCATTCTTCACCTGTCGCCCGATCACCAGAGCATCGCAGACAAGATCATCCAGGAATCGACCCGGATGCCGGTCCTGCAAGTCACCGAGACCGTGCCGATCGAGAAAAACCACGTCTACGTCATCTCTCCGGCTCAGCGGCTGACCATGAATGACGGCGCGCTTGAGGTCAGCAGCAACGACCCGCGCGAAGTGCGACACGCCTCGATCGATCTGTTCTTCCGCGACCTGGCCGAAGTCCACCGCGAGCGCGCCTTCTGCCTGGTGCTGTCGGGCAGTGGCTCCGATGGCGCGGTCGGGCTGTCGCGCATCAAGGAACACGGTGGCATCACCATGGCCCAGGCGCCGGAAGATGCCGAGTTCGACGGCATGCCTCGCGCCGCCATCGAGACCGGCAATGTCGATCTGGTGTTGCCGGTGGTGGAAATGCCGCAAAAACTGCTGGAGCTGTGGCACAACTCGCAGGAAATCAGCCTGCCCACCGCAAACGATCCGGAACTGCAAGTCTTCGCCTCCGTGTCCGAGCGTGACGCGGTGCTCGCCGAACAGATGTTGCACGATATTCTGATCCAGTTGCGCACCGGCACCGGCCATGACTTCAAACACTACAAACACGCGACCGTGTTGCGGCGGATAGAGCGTCGGATGCAGGTCACGACCCAGCCAGACCTGGGGGCCTATTTCCGCTATCTGCAAAGTAATCCCGAAGAAACCAAGGCCCTGCTCGGTGACATGTTGATTGGCGTGACCAACTTCTTCCGCGATCGCGAGGCTTTCGAAGCCCTGGAACGGGACGTGCTGCCGCAACTGGTCAGTGCCGCCGTGTCAGCGCAGCCCGAAAAAGAAGAAATCCGCGTCTGGTCGGCCGGCTGCTCCACGGGCGAGGAAGCCTACAGCCTGGCGATGCTGCTCAACGATCAACTGCAACTGGACGCCAGCAAAGCCTCGCTGCAACTCTTCGCCACCGACATCGACGAGCGTGCCATCAGCATCGGCCGAGCCGGTCTGTACCCGCAAGCGATCGTGACCGATGTACCGCCGACGCGCCTGCGGCATTACTTCATCAAGGAAGACGACCACTACCGGATTCGCAAGGAGATTCGCGAGAAGGTCCTGTTTGCCAAACACAGCCTGTTGTCCGACCCGCCCTTCTCGCAAATCGACCTGATCGTCTGTCGCAACCTGTTGATCTATCTGGATCGCGAAGTGCAGCGTGAAATCCTGCAGATGTTCCACTTTGCACTACGCCCGGGCGGTTTTCTGTTCCTGGGTTCTTCCGAGAGCGCGGACGCTTGCCACGAGCTGTTCGCCCCGGTGGACAAGCGCAACCGGATCTTCCGCGCCAAGACCGGCACCGCCAATAGCCGACGCACTCCGACCATGCCGCGTGGCGGTTACGTGCGCACCGACGTTTCCCGTGAGGCACCGCAAAGCGCGGTGCAGCGCAAGTTGTCCTTTGGCGATATTCATCAGCGCGCCCTCGAACGCGCCGCACCACCGAGCATGATTGTCGATGCCAACGCCGACATCCTGCACATGAGCGAAAGCGCCGGGCGTTTCCTGCGCCATGTGGGCGGTGAGTTGTCGCGCAATCTGCTGACACTGATCCTTCCGGAATTGCGCCTGGAAATCCGTACCACACTGTTTCAGGTCCAGCAGAGCGGTTTGGTAGTGAAATCCCGCGCGGTGTCGATCACCCGCGACACTCGGCGCTACAAGGTCGACCTGATGGCGCAGCCTTATAAGGACGAAGCGTCGGACGGTGAATTCGTCCTGGTGATTTTCGAAGAGGCCGAAGTCGATCCTTCCGAACAGGCCACCACCACCCTGCTGCAAACCGAAAGCCAGGTGCTGTCCAACCTTGAACGCGAACTGCAACGCACCAAGTTGCACTTGCAGGACACCATTGAACAATCGGAAGTCTCCAGCGAAGAGCTCAAGGCTTCCAACGAAGAAATGCAGGCGATCAACGAAGAACTGCGCTCGGCCACCGAAGAGCTGGAGACCAGCAAGGAAGAACTGCAGTCGATCAACGAAGAGTTGCTGACGGTCAACTACGAGCTGAAAACCAAAGTTGAAGAAACCGACAAGATCAACGACTACCTGACCAACCTGATTGCCTCCACCGACATCGCCACGGTGTTCGTCGACCGCAGCATGCGCATCAAATGGTTCACCCCGCGCGCCACGGACATCTTCAGCATGTTGCCGGTAGATACCGGGCGCTCCTTGCTCGACATCACCCACCGTCTGCACTACGACGACCTGGCCCGTGATGCAGCGCTGGTCTTCGAGTCATTGAACATGATCGAGCACGAAGTCAGCAGCACCGACAAACGCTGGTACATAGCCCGCCTGCTGCCCTACCGCTCCAGCGAAGACCACATCGATGGCACGGTGCTGACCTTCATCGACATCACCAAGCGCCGCGCCGCCGAAGAAGACCTGCGCCTGGGCGAAGAACGCATGCGCCTGGTGGCTGAAAGCACCCGCGATTACGCGATCATCACCCTTGATGAGCAAGGGGTGATCACCAGCTGGAACAAAGGCGCCGAGCTGATTTTCGGTTACAGCAAGTCCGAAGCCGAAGGGGCGTACTACGACTTTATTTTCTCTGACGCAGACCGCGCCTCCGGGGAGCCTGAAAACGAACTGCTGGCGGTTCGCACTCATGGCCGCTGCGATGACGAACGCTGGCACCTGCGCAAGGATGGCAGCCGGTTTTTCTGCAGCGGCGAGATGACCCTGCTCAGCGGCGGCAACCTGCAGGGCTACGTTAAAATCGCCCGGGACCTGACCGGGCACAAACGTCAACACGAAGAGCAAAGCCTGGCGCTGGCCGAGACCCGCAACACTAACTACCTCAAGGACGAGTTCTTCGCGGTCATGTCCCATGAGCTCAAGCACCCGCTGAACCTGATCCAGCTCAACGCGGAACTGCTGCGGCGCCTGCCGGCGACCAAGACGCTGGCGCCCGCCGCCAAGGCCGTCAACACGATCTGCGATGCGGTCAACAGCCAGGCCCGGATCATCGATGATCTGCTGGATGTCGCGCGGGTCCGTACTGGCAAGCTCAGACTGCAACCGGTTACCGTGGACCTGGTCAGCGTGCTGCGCGATATCCACAGCGTCGTCCTCAACGAGCGGCACGAAACCACGGTCGAGTTGCATGTGCCTTCGCAGCCTTTGATGGTGCATGCCGATCCGACACGCCTGGAACAGATCATCTGGAACCTGGTGAACAACGCACTGAAATTCACCCCACCCACTGGGCTGGTGCAACTGGTCGCCAGCCAGGATGGCAACAGAGTGCGACTGGACATCATAGATAACGGCACCGGGATCGCCGCCGAGAACCTTGAGCACGTGTTCGATCTGTTCGGGCAGGCAGAGAAACAACATGCCACGCATAACCGTGAAGGGCTGGGGATTGGCCTGTCGCTGGTCCGCCAACTGACAGAAGCGCAACGGGGCTCGGTTAAAGTGAGCTCACCCGGATTGGGCGCAGGGTGCACGTTCAGTGTCTACTTGCCGATGGCCAAGACTGAACATGACGCTCAAACCGCTACGCAGGTCGAAGGTGCCGGACGGCTGAGCGGTTTGACCATCCTGCTGGTCGACGACTCTGCCGAAGTACTGGAAACCTTGAAGTTGCTGCTGGAAATGGAGGACGCGCAAGTGATTGCCTTCGACCGTCCGGTGGCCGCTCTGGACGCCGCAAAAGGCACGCACTTCGACCTCATCATTTCGGACTTGGGCATGCCGGTCATGAACGGTCACGAGCTGATGAGCGCCTTGCGGCAACTCCCGCTGCTCAGGGATGTGCCGGCCATTGCGCTGACAGGCTACGGTGCCCACAGCGATATTCAGAAATCCCGGCAATCGGGCTTCGACCAGCACATCGGCAAACCGGTGTCCTACGATGACTTGATCGAGACCATCGAAGAACTGCGGCGCTCGTCGAGCCTGTCGATCGGCAAATGACTCAGCACAGATAGGCGCGTTGCACACTGATGCGCCGATCAATCGCCTGCCGCAGGCGCTCTTTGTGGTCCGCCCACACCCCGGGGTCGACTTTGGTTGCGCGCATCAGCTCAAGCATCGCGGCTTTGGCTGCCAGGTACTCCGACCAGGCGTCTTCGGAGCGGATTTTCAAACGCTCACGTTCGGTCATTTCCATGCGCCGCAGCGCCAGCGTCGGTTCATCGGTGATCACTGGTGTTAACGTGAACTGCACCCGGTGTGGCGCGACAAACGCCTGAGTGTCCGCAACCAATTCTCTCGCCCGCTGAGCGCCCCACTTCAATGCGATGCAGTAATACTCACCCACCGTCCTGTCGTGAAATTCCTCGCAAATTGCCCAGCCACTGTCGGCATAAATACCGATAAACACCTGGGTCATGCCCTCTTGGCCGATCCGCGCCTGCACCTCGACCTGCACACCATCGCTGAGCACTTCTTCATGGGTGTGGAGCGGTAGCCGGGTGTTGGTCCATAACCAGAAATGTGCGCCTCTGTGTCGCATGGCTTCGCTCCCTGAGTGGTACGAGGAGTAAGGCACAGCAATGACGGACTTGCCATGTAGGTCGTCGGGTTGACCGGGCACAAAAAAGCCCCGCTGGAGGATTTCTCCGGCGGGGCTTTGTCACAGCGCGATGCTGAAAATCAGATGGTGTCCCAGGGCAGGTTCGAACTGCCAACCTTCCCCTTAGGAGGGGGATGCTCTATCCAATTGAGCTACTGAGACACAGATCGCCCGCAAGGAATGCGGTGCGAGGGACGGCGTGCATGTTAACGGGCAGGCCTGCTTTTGTCATGTCGTCCGTAGGGCTTTTTAAGTGTAGGCAGCAGCCCTTTGTCATCGTGGCCTAATTTACCGTGCAAATTGCATCCTCTCAAAATGCCATCATTGCAATTTGCAACGACCGCCTCTTTGAGCAATAAGTTAATTCTTTGTTTTTAAAGGATTTAATAGCCGTTAGACTCTTGGCACGCGGGCTGCTTCAGCTGTTCTTACGAACAACCGAGGTCAGCCTCATGAACAGCGTCCTTTTACTCTCGAATGCAATCGCCCTTACCGTCTTGCTGGGTGTCCACTTTGCCCCCGAGGAGAACGGCGCTGTGCAGGTTGCGCAACGGATGCCCCATTACCTCCAGCTGCAAAAAGCCCCGCAATTGGCGGTCATGAACGATCAGCGCGGCTTTGTTGGCAAGGATGTGAGCCAGCACACTTACCCGCTGGTGTCGCAGTCTTCGGAACGCTTGGTATTTTGAATCACCCTATCAGGAGCACAGCATGTCCAAATCAGCCGCAGGATGTTTGATCCTCGCCTTACTGAGCGGCGTTCTTCATTTGTCATGGGTTCCGGATGCGCTCGCCACCCTGCCCCTGGTTGCCTGCGGTGTATTCGGCGCATTGTTCGTGCTCGCGCTGATTGTCGGACGCAAGATCAAGTTCGATCCGGTTTTGCGCTGACGTTCAGCAATTTCAGAAGATTGGCGACGGTGTCCGTAAGCTCCCCAGAGTTGTCGAGTCGATAGATCTGCGTGTCACCGAGAGAATCCTCCGCCGCAAACAGCCCGTTGCGGCGCAATCTCGCTTCAATTTCCTCAGTACTCTCACGACCACGCCTCATCAGGCGCTCGCGCAACACCTCATCCTTGACCGTCAACAGCACCGGCAGCAGCGTGGGATAGCGTTGTAGCGCTTCGGCCAGGTGGCCGCGAGAGCCGTTGACCAACACAAGACAGCCGTCCCTCAGCCAATGGTCGATCTGGACCGGAATGCCGTAATCCAGGCCATTGGCGTGCCAAGACAGCGCGAAGTCACCGTTGGCGCGGCGTTGCGCGAACGCCTTGCGAGAGATTCCGATGGCGTCTTCGCCTACGGATTCAGCCGAACGCGTAATGACCCGACGTACAACTTCGCCATTTATCGAGCGTATAGGTCGCCGAGCCGCTTCGATGAGGCTGTCCTTGCCGGATCCGGAAGGCCCCATCAAGTAAATCAACCTGCCATCCATCCTGAATCATCCCCCTTTGCGGGTCTGCCACTAGTAAATCGGCCATTTGCCACTATCCTGTATAAGGCAAGGACCAAGGATCGAATCCGCGTAGCATGCACCTTCAGGCGTCTTCGGGCATCACCTGACGGGGCAAAGGACGCGGTCTGCGATACGGGCATGGGCCAAAGTTTTCTAACCAGTCCACATTTTTGATAAGGATGCTGGCATAACGCCTTTACCCAGCTCAATATTTGTCACAGAATTGACGCCAATGATCTGGCTGCTTTGAGGCATGATGCGAGCCTCTATCAATTCAGGTTGAACATTTGGCCAGAGAGCTTGTCCTATCAGACATCCTGCGGCCAATCCCGAGAACCGCTCCCCTGAACTAACCGGTTAAATATATGCGCCCATTGAAACAGGCAATTTATTCCAGCCGTACGGCTGACAAGTTCGTCGTACGTCTGCCAGACGGAATGCGTGAACGCATTGCCGAGGTGGCTCGCAATCATCATCGCAGCATGAACTCCGAAATCATTGCGCGCCTTGAGCAGAGTCTTATTCAGGAAGGTGCACTGGGCGAAGAATTGAGCATGCGCCTGGACAGCCCGGAGCTGTCATTGCACGAACGCGAACTGCTGCAACGCTTCCGCCAACTCTCCCACCGTCAGCAAAATGCTCTTGTTTCGCTGATTGCCCATGACGCCGAAATGGCCGCAGACGCATCCTGATTCGACCCGAAAGCCCAAGCCAGCATAATAGCTGGCTTTTTTTTGCCTGAAATTCGGCGATAAAAAACCCGCCGATTGGGCGGGTTTCTTAAAGCAGGCAAGTCAAAGCAGGAAAATAGTCGCCAGCCCGAGGAAGATGAAAAACCCGCCGCTGTCAGTCATGGCGGTAATCATCACGCTCGCACCCATCGCAGGGTCGCGCCCAAGCCGCGCCAGGGTCATCGGGATCAAGACCCCCATCAACGCCGCCAGCAACAAGTTAAGCGTCATGGCGGCGGTCATCACCACGCCGAGGGACCAACTGCCATAAAGTAGATAGGCCACGACGCCAATCACGCCACCCCAGACCAGGCCATTGATCAAACCGACGGCCAGCTCCTTGCGCATCAATCGCGAGGTATTGCCGGTGCTCACCTGGTCCAGTGCCATGGCTCGAACGATCATGGTGATGGTCTGGTTGCCCGAGTTGCCACCGATACCAGCCACAATCGGCATCAATGCCGCCAGCGCCACCAGTTTTTCAATGGAGCCTTCGAACAGGCCGATCACCCGGGATGCGATAAACGCGGTGATCAGATTGACCGCCAGCCAAGCCCAACGGTTACGCAGGGATTTCCAGACGGAGGCGAAGATATCTTCTTCTTCGCGCAGACCCGCCATGTTGAGCACTTCGTTTTCGCTCTCTTCACGGATCAGGTCGACCATTTCATCGATGGTCAGACGGCCAATCAGCTTGCCGTTCTTGTCGACCACAGGCGCCGAGATCAAGTCGTAACGTTCGAACGCCTGAGCGGCGTCGTAAGCGTCCTCGTCCGGGTGAAAACTCACCGGGTCGCTGGCCATGACTTCCGACACCTGTTTTTCCGGATCATTGACCAGCAAACGCTTGATCGGCAGCACGCCCTTGAGCACGCCATCGTAGTCGACCACAAACAGTTTGTCGGTGTGGCCCGGCAGCTCCTTGAGACGCCGCAGGTAACGCAGAACGACTTCGAGGCTGACATCCTCACGGATGGTCACCATCTCGAAGTCCATCAGCGCACCGACTTGCTCCTCGTCATAGGACAACGCGGAGCGGACGCGCTCACGCTGTTGACCATCGAGGGTTTCCATCAACTCGTGGACGACGTCTCGCGGCAGCTCGGAAGCCAGGTCAGCAAGTTCGTCGGCGTCCATGTCCTTGGCCGCAGCCAGGAGTTCGTGATCGTCCATGTCGGCGATCAGGGTTTCACGAACCGAGTCGGATACTTCGAGGAGAATGTCGCCGTCGCGATCAGCCTTGACCAATTGCCAGAGCGTCAGACGATCGTCCAGCGGCAAGGCTTCAAGGATGTAGGCAACGTCGGCGGAGTGCAGATCATCAAGCTTGCGTTGCAGCTCGACGAGGTTTTGCCGGTGAACCAGGTTCTCGACCCGGTCGTGATGCGGACCTTCCTGGCGATGAGTCAGGTCTTCGACCACCCGCTGGCGCTGCAGCAGCTCAACGACTTGAGCGAGGCGGTCTTGCAAGCTTTCCTGCGTTTTCTTTACTTCAACTTCAGACATAGGCGAACTCCACTCCCAGCAGCGGGGCACGCCGGAAGGATCAATCAGTCAATTCATGATTGGAAAAACGGGATACTGAGTAACTACTGGGTAAGTCCATGGAGGTATTCCACAAGCCCCGGCGGGGCTGACGGGCGCAATGATACACCGCCCGACGGTTTTAAACGTTAAAAAATCATGGCTGAAACAAGCGGTTGCAAGACAAAGCTGAGTGCAGTCCTGATCTCTCCAACTGCGACGACTCATTCTGAAAAGAAAACACACCCTCATCGAAAAATGTAGCGGCTACCCTGACATGGACCGTCATGGAGGACGTTTGATGCCATCGATTACCGTTTATTTTTTACTGCTTGCCCTGCTCTGCCTTTCGCCCCGGTTGCAGGCAACCACCCTTCACCGTTGCGAAGCACCCGACGGTCGCCTCACCTTCACGACTTTGAGTTGCGCGGACGGTGAAAGCCTCTCTCTGCAGGATGTGCGCACTTTCACGCCCGGCAACGCCATAGCGCTCATGCCCGAGGCTGGCACTCGGGAAACACCCACGATGAAAATCAGAAGGAAGGAGCCAACCGTTGTCGGCCAATCTGAGGACAAGTGCGGAAACCTGATATCCGCCAAGGAACGGCGCGAAGCAATCATCCATCAACGGATAGTCGCCGGCATGACACAACAGGACGTCGAGAGCGCCCTGGGCAAGCCGGACAAGATCAGTATCAGGAATTCCGCAACGAGCTACCGCTACGACATCAAGCGAGGCCGCAGTGCAAACGTCGAGTTCGATGAGAAAGGATGCACCAAGGGAAAAGCCAAATCCTGGACGGCAAAAAGCCCGCGTTAAACGCGGGCTTTTTGGTGTTTGGTGCACTCGACAGGATTCGAACCTGTGACCGCTCGGTTCGTAGCCGAGTACTCTATCCAGCTGAGCTACGAGTGCATTTGTGTTTTTATACCAGATCACAACTGGTTGGAGCCAAGTCATTCGCATTGCTGCAAACAACTCTTAAATGGTGCACTCGACAGGATTCGAACCTGTGACCGCTCGGTTCGTAGCCGAGTACTCTATCCAGCTGAGCTACGAGTGCATTTGTTGCCGCGCATTATAGGCCGTCTAATCTCTATGTAAAGCACTTTTTCTAGTAATTTCAAACACTTACCGAAAAAGCCAGATTACAACGTACTACGCAAATAATGGCGGAGAACGGGGGATTCGAACCCCCGACACCCTTTTGAGGTGTACTCCCTTAGCAGGGGAGCGCCTTCGGCCACTCGGCCAGCTCTCCGCAACACGGGGCGTATATTAACCAGCTTCTTCCCCGTTTGCAAACATAAAAAACGATAAAAATTAATGGCTTGGTTCGTCGTCCTTCTCTTTCTTGATCCGCAAGTAGATTTCCTCACGGTGAACCGCAACCTCTTTGGGTGCGTTAACGCCAATACGCACTTGATTTCCTTTGACGCCGAGCACGGTCACGGTGATTTCGCCATCACCAATAATCAGGCTTTCTGCGCACCGACGAGTCAGAATCAGCATACCTTTCTCCTCACGCATTTCATTTCAGGGACAACAGTCTGCAAAAAAAAGGCACTCGACCTACAACCGGAAACGATCGCAGCCCTACATGCCTGAGTATTGACCAGCGCGAGCAAAAGAACAGTTCTTGGGTCGCGCTATTCAAAAAAGACAAAGGGCGCGGTCAGACCGCGCCCTTTGGCAAACGCATCACTCGCCCGTTCGGGCCGGTGCGTCCAGTTCGAAAGCCGTGTGCAGAGCGCGCACAGCCAATTCCAGATACTTCTCTTCGATCACAACGGAGACTTTGATTTCCGACGTCGAGATCATCTGGATGTTGATGCTTTCTTTCGCCAGGGATTCGAACATGCGGCTGGCCACGCCTGCGTGAGAACGCATGCCGACGCCGACGATCGAGACCTTGGCGATCTTGATGTCACCAACCACTTCACGGGCACCGATCTCGCGAGCGGTGTTTTCCAGCACGGTTTGTGCGGCCTGGAAGTCATTGCGGTGCACGGTGAAGGTGAAGTCGGTGGTGTTATCGTGCGCAACGTTCTGCACGATCATGTCGACTTCGATATTCGCGGCACTGATCGGACCGAGAATCTTGAATGCAACGCCCGGGGTGTCTGGCACGCCACGGATGGTCAGCTTGGCTTCATCGCGGTTGAAAGCGATGCCGGAAATGATCGGCTGCTCCATGGTTTCCTCTTCATCAATAGTAATGAGGGTGCCCGGACCCTCCTTGAAGCTGTGCAGTACGCGCAGCGGAACGTTGTACTTGCCGGCGAATTCCACCGCACGGATCTGCAACACCTTGGAACCGAGGCTGGCCATTTCCAGCATCTCTTCGAAGGTAATCTTGTCCAGGCGCTGGGCCACGGAAACCACACGCGGGTCGGTGGTATAGACACCATCGACATCGGTGTAGATCTGGCATTCGTCAGCCTTCAAGGCTGCCGCCAGCGCCACGCCGGTGGTGTCGGAACCGCCACGACCGAGGGTGGTGATGTTGCCGTGCTCGTCGACGCCCTGGAAACCGGCGACAACCACCACACGACCTGCCTTCAGATCACCGCGAATCTTCTGGTCATCAATCTGCAAGATACGCGCTTTATTGTGCGCGCTGTCCGTCAGAATCCGCACCTGGTTGCCGGTGTAAGACACCGCAGGCACGCCGCGCTTGATCAGCGCCATGGCCAACAGTGCAATCGTCACCTGCTCGCCCGTGGAGACGATCACATCCAGCTCACGCGGAACCGGTTGGCCATCACCACTGATTTGCTTGGCCAGATCGATCAGACGGTTGGTTTCGCCGCTCATGGCCGACAGGACAACCACCAGGTCATCGCCGGCATCGCGGAATTTCTTAACCTTGTCGGCGACCTGCTCGATTCTCTCGACAGTGCCGACCGAGGTGCCTCCAAATTTCTGTACGATCAAAGCCATTTCAAAGCCGCCTCTGCCCATGAAGGGCGCCCAAATAATCACTCAAACAGCGTTCCGGCCCGCCACTAGACTGCAGGCCGGACACCCTGCCTTATAAACCCTGCTCTACAAATGGAACAGTCAGGGCCAGTGCCGCGTCCAGTGCGCCAGCGTCAGTACCACCGCCTTGCGCCATGTCTGGACGACCACCGCCCTTCCCGCCCACTGCCGCAGCGGCTTGCTTCATCAAATCACCGGCTTTGAGTTGGCCAGTCAGGTCTTTGGTTACGCCTGCAACCAGAACGACCTTTTCCTCATGGACACTGCCGAGCAGGATCACTGCGCGGCCGAGTTTGTTTTTCAGCTGATCGACAAGCGCCAGTAGCGCCTTGGCGTCCTGACCGTCCAAACGCACGGCCAGCACTTTCACGCCTTTGACGTCCAGGGCAGAAGCCGACAGATCGTCGCCCGCCGCGCTGGCCGCCTTGGCCTGCAACTGCTCGAGTTGCTTCTCCAGCAGACGGTTGCGCTCCAGCACAGCCGACAGCTTGTCGATCAGGTTGTCGCGGCTGCCCTTGACCAGGCTGGCCGCTTCCTTGAGTTGTTCTTCTGCAGCGTTCAAGTAAGCCAGTGCCGCAGCACCGGTGACTGCCTCGATACGACGCACGCCCGAAGCAACACCGCCTTCGCTGATGATTTTCAGCAGGCCGATGTCGCCGGTACGGTTGGCGTGGATGCCACCGCACAGCTCGACGGAGAAATCACCGCCCATGCTCAGCACGCGCACGTTGTCGCCGTACTTCTCGCCAAACAGCGCCATGGCGCCTTTTTTCTTGGCGGTCTCGATGTCGGTTTCTTCGGTTTCAACGGCGGAGTTCTTGCGAATCTCGGCGTTGACGATGTCTTCCAGAGCCTTCAGTTGCTCAGGCTTGATGGCTTCGAAGTGGCTGAAGTCAAAGCGCAGGCGCTGACTGTCGACCAACGAGCCTTTCTGCTGAACGTGATCGCCCAGCACTTTGCGCAACGCCGCATGCAGCAAGTGAGTGGCCGAGTGGTTCAGCGAAGTGGCGTGACGCACGTCGGCTTCAACGTGGGTTTCCACCGGTGCGCCAACGATCAGGCTACCCGATGCCAGCACACCGTGGTGCAGGAACGCGCCGCCGGTCTTGGTGGTGTCGCGCACATCAAAGCGGCTGCTGCCCGCCTGAATGTAACCGCAGTCGCCGATCTGGCCGCCGGACTCAGCGTAAAACGGGGTCTGGTTCAGCACGACCACGCCTTCCTGCCCTTCACTCAAGACGTCCACGGACTGGCCATCTTTATAGAGAGCGACGACTTTCGCCGAACCGCTGGTGGCTTTGTAACCGGTGAATTCGGTGGCCACATCAACCTTGACCAGGCTGTTGTAGTCCATGCCGAAGGAACTGGCGGAACGGGCACGGACGCGCTGGGCTTCCATTTCGCGTTCGAAGCCTTCTTCGTCGATGGTCAAGCTGCGCTCGCGAGCGATGTCGCCCGTCAGGTCCATCGGGAAGCCGTAGGTGTCGTAGAGCTTGAACACCACGTCGCCCGGCACCACGTCACCTTTGAGTTCGGCCAGATCCTGCTCGAGGATTTTCAGGCCCTGCTCCAGGGTCTTGGCGAACTGCTCTTCTTCGGCTTTCAGTACGCGTTCGATGTGCGCCTGTTGGGCTTTCAGCTCAGGGAAGGCTTCACCCATCTCGGCAACCAGCGCCGCAACGATCTGGTAGAAAAAGCTGCCCTTGGCGCCCAGTTTGTTGCCGTGACGGCAGGCGCGACGGATGATCCGGCGCAGCACATAACCACGGCCTTCGTTGGACGGCAGCACGCCGTCGGCAATCAGGAAACCGCACGAACGAATGTGGTCAGCCACGACTTTCAGGGAAGCCTGAGCGTCGTTGGTGCAGCCGATAGCCTTGGCGGATGCGCTCAGCAGGCTCTGGAACAGGTCGATTTCATAGTTCGAGTGAACGTGCTGCAGCACGGCACTGATCCGCTCCAGGCCCATGCCGGTGTCGACCGACGGTGCTGGCAGCGGGTGCAACACGCCATCGGCGGTGCGGTTGAACTGCATGAACACGTTGTTCCAGATCTCGATGTAACGGTCGCCGTCCTCTTCCGGCGAGCCGGGCGGGCCGCCCCAGATGTCGGCGCCGTGATCGTAGAAAATCTCGGTGCACGGACCGCACGGGCCGGTATCGCCCATGGTCCAGAAGTTATCGGAAGCGTATGGCGCGCCTTTGTTGTCGCCGATGCGGACCATGCGCTCGGCCGGAACGCCGATTTCCTTGGTCCAGATGTCGTAGGCCTCGTCATCGCTGGCGTAGACAGTGACCCAGAGCTTTTCCTTCGGCAGGTTCAGCCACTGCTCGGAGGTCAGGAAGTTCCAGGCGTAGGTGATCGCGTCGCGCTTGAAGTAATCACCGAAGCTGAAGTTACCCAGCATTTCAAAGAAGGTGTGGTGACGGGCGGTATAACCGACGTTTTCCAGGTCGTTGTGCTTGCCGCCGGCGCGCACGCATTTCTGGCTGGAGACGGCGCGGGTGTACGCGCGCTTTTCCTGGCCCAGGAAGCAGTCCTTGAACTGGTTCATCCCCGCGTTAGTGAACAGCAGGGTTGGGTCGTTGCCCGGAATCAAAGAGCTGGAGGCTACACGGGTGTGGCCTTGCTCTTCGAAGAAGCGAAGGAAGGCTTCACGGATTTCTGCGCTTTTCATTAGGTTCTTCCACGGAGGCTGCGGCCAAAGGCCTGTGCGAAACGTCAACAGACGAAGCGACGGCAAAGGGCCGCATTATATCGGCCCAGCGCGCGGGGTACAGCGTGTTTATACGATAGAAACGGTCAATTGGACCGCCAAGTCGATCAGTTGCGAGAAAAGTCGACGAATGTCGCCACAACTTGCTCGATTTGAGCGCGACTGACGTCCATGTGCGTGACCATTCGCAGGCGTCCGGCAGCGCTCAGCTTAATGCCACGCTGGGCCGCGAAGGCCTTGATCGCCTCGGCCTTGTCGCCCATGTTCACGTAAACCATGTTGGTCTGCACCGGTTCGACTTCGTAACCAACCTTTTGCAGTTCGTCAGCCAGAAATTGCGCATTGGCGTGATCGTCGGCCAGACGCTGAACGTTGTTGTCCAGTGCGTAGAGCCCCGCCGCCGCCAGAAGACCGGCCTGGCGCATGCCACCACCGACCATTTTGCGCAGGCGACGCGCCTTGCCGATCAACTCCGCCGAGCCGCACAACACCGAACCGATCGGCGCGCCCAGGCCTTTGGACAGACAGACCGAGACCGAATCGAAGTGCTGTGTGATCTCGCGGGCATCAACACCCAACTTGACGGCCGCGTTGTAGAGGCGAGCGCCGTCCAGGTGCAGCTGTAACCCATGTTCACGAGTAAAACTGCGTGCCCGGGCGAGATACTCCAGCGGCAGGACTTTGCCCTGCATGGTGTTTTCCAGCGCCAACAACCGCGTGCGGGCGAAATGGAAGTCGTCCGGTTTGATTGCGGCGGCGACATGCGTCAGATCCAGCGAGCCGTCGGCCTGCACTTCCAGCGGCTGCGGCTGGATCGAGCCGAGCACCGCCGCGCCGCCACCTTCGTACTTATACGTGTGCGCCTGCTGGCCGACGATGTACTCGTCACCCCGTTCGCAATGAGCCATCAGGCCCAGCAAGTTGCTCATGGTGCCCGTCGGCACGAACAACGCAGCGGAAAAACCCAACCGTTTTGCCAATTCCGCTTCCAGACGATTGACCGTCGGATCTTCGCCATAGACGTCGTCACCGGTGGCCGCAGTGGCCATCGCGTCGAGCATCCCGGCGGTCGGTTGGGTGACGGTGTCGCTGCGTAGATCGATAACGCTCATGAATCGGGCCTCGGTAAGCAGGGGAAAATCCCTTTCAGGTAGGAATTACTGCGGTCATGACAACGATTAATCAACCCCACGTGAATGAAAAGACCCGTCAAGCGAGCGAAAAAGTCGATAGCAATCATCAGATAGCAGCAATGCACGGCTCGGAAATATGTGTTAAAAACGCTTCGCCGCCAAACAATCTGGCGGCAAAACGTTCTCAGGGCGGGGTGCAACTCCCCACCGGCGGTAATTGTGCGCAATGTGCATAGCCCGCGAGCGCTTGGTGACAGACACGGTTTCGGCGGTGTCTGGCGGCAAGGTCAGCAGACCCGGTGTGATCCCGGGGCCGACGGTCATAGTCCGGATGAAGAGAGAACGGGATTGGCGCCAAAGGGCCGTCCGCGGGCATTCGTGCGAGCGTGCGTACCCTTAAATCCCATTCGATTCATATGCCCTGTTTTTTACATAAACAGGAGTCAGAACATGCAACCCACCGCAATCGATAGCAAAAGCAAAAACCATCAGGGCGAGCGCGTTGCGTTCATCCAGGCCTGCTGGCACAAGGAAATTGTCGACCAGAGCCGTAAAGGCTTCGTTGCCGAAATGATTGCTCAGGGTTATCAGGAATCGGAGATCGATTTCTTCGAAGTCGGCGGCGCCTTTGAAATTCCACTGCACGCCAAGCTGCTGGCCAAGTCCGGCCGTTATGCCGGCATCGTCGCGGCAGGCCTGGTGGTCGACGGCGGCATCTACCGTCACGAATTCGTCGCCCAGTCGGTGATCAGCGGCCTGATGCAGGTTCAGCTGGAGACCGAAGTGCCGGTGTTCTCGGTGGTTTTAACCCCGCACCACTTCCATGCCGGCGAAGAGCATCAGAAGTTCTTCTTCGAGCATTTCGTGCATAAAGGCCAGGAAGCGGCGAAGACCTGTGCGGATACGCTGCACAAGATGCGTGCGTTGCGTCGCAGTGAGCCACGCGCGGTAGCCGTCTAAACACCGGACATAACTGTGGGAGCTAGCCTGCTGGCGATAGCGGAGTATCAGTCGACAACTAGGGTGACTGACACATTGCAATCGCTAGCAGGCTAGCTCCCACATTGGTTTTGCGGTGAATTCAGGCGAGGTTTTCGTCGGTAGTCGGCACGATCAGGATGCCGGCACGCAGGCCGTTCTTGACCTTGGGGTTCGGGAAAATAATCCGGGCGCCCTTCTCTTCGATGATCCAGCGGGTCTGGGCGATGTCCTCGGCCAGCACGTAACCCACGTCCAATTCCGAAAAGTTCTCGATGTCCGCCGGCAGGTTCAGGCGGAAGCTATCGCTGTGCTTGATGATTTCGCGCGCCACGCTGAACAACTGCAAACCGTCCAGGCCTTCGTCGGTCACCGAAGGCTCGTTGCCTTCGATGATCTGCTGGAGGCGGGTCTCAAGCAGCGAGACGTTCACTCCGTCGTTCTGCCCAAACGGCCGCGCCTTGCCCAGTTCAAGGGTAAAAGACTCGGCACCGAGTTTGTCGTAGGTGTAGGAGCTGAACACGATCGACGGCTTGTTTTGCAGCAGCACCGCTTCCATACCGGCAGCACGCAAACGGGCCAGCTCGAGGCGTGAATGCTGGCGCCCTTCTTTCCAGGGATACAACGCGAACTGCTCGATTTTCGAGCCACGAATCGCGGTGTGCAGGTCGTAATGCAGACGGCTACGGTCCGGCAGGCTGAAAAAACTCGCCGCCAGCCGCTCCAGTTCACAGGCGCGCAGGGCTTCGGAGCCGCTGGTTTGTTCGTGACGGCCGTTGAACAGCCGATTGACGTCCTGCTCGATGAAGCGATCGCCTTTGCGAATTGCTTCCGGGTTGCCGAACAGGAACAGAATACGTGCGCGCGGTTTCAAGTCGCCGCGGGCGATGTCATGCAACAGGCGATCGAGCAGCTCGATCGGCGCTGTTTCGTTGCCATGGATGCCTGCCGACAGGAGCAGGTCCAGGCCATTGTCGCGAGCTTCAGGCGGCCGGACTTCCAGCGCGCCTTCGCTCAACCAGCGCATGCGCACGCCTTCGACAGTCAGTTGAGTCTTCTCCGCCGGTTCGCGGCCGGCGAGGGTCAGTTCAAGCAGTTTGCCGAGGGCGAGCATAGAGCGGTTTCCTTAGTGGTCGTGTGCGCAATCCGGGCCGTGCACGTGGTCTTCGTCGCCGACTTCAGCCGGTTCCATTTCCAGTTGCAGACTTACCAGATTAGTCGCCAATGGGCGCAGCAGCAGGTTTGCGTATTCAGCGTCACCTTCTTCAACGTCCACGCCGATCAGCAGTTGGCCGCGGCCGTCCTGCTGGATCCACAGCTCTTTGCCTTGCCACAGGACCGCGACGCGGGTGCAGGAAGTTTCCAGTTGCGTGCCGTCGGTGTCTTCAAGGATCAGCTGCAGGGTATCGCTCATGTTTTTTACGCTCTCGACGTTCAATTGATCTGGAAAGGATAAACCGCGCCCAGTTTAAGGATTTGCGTCAGTTCATCCAGTGCCGTCCGGCACTCAAGCAGCAATTGCGGGTCCGCCAGGTCGGTTTCGGCCATGCGGTCGCGGTAGTGCTTGTCGACCCATTCGGTCAACGTGCCGTACAACGGTGCCGTCATGATAACCCCTGGGTTGACCGCCGCCAGTTCGGTTTCATTCAGTGCGACACGTAACCGCAGGCAAGCCGGGCCACCGCCGTTCTGCATACTTTGTTTCAGATCGAAAACCTTCACTTCGCGGATCAGGCCGCCGGAGCTGGTCAAACCTTGCAGGTATTGCCAGACGCGTTCGTTGCCACGGCATTCTTCCGGCACGATCAACAGCATCGAACCGTCGGGACGAGTCAGCAGTTGGCTATTGAACAGGTAGGAGCGGACGGCGTCTTCGACGGTGACGGCTGAACGCGGTACGCAGATTGACTGGAATTTCCCACCGACTTTTGCGAGTTTGCCCTGCAATTCAGCGAGCATCTGCTCGGTGTCGAGGAACGCGTCCTCGTGATAGAACAGCACCTCGCCGTTACCCACCGCAATCACGTCGTTGTGGAACACGCCCTGATCGATCACCGAAGGGTTCTGCTGGGCGTAGACCACGCCGTCATCGCTCAAGCCGTGCAGGCGAGCAACGGCTTGCGAGGCTTCGAGGGTCTGGCGCGCCGGGTACTTCTGGGGTGCCGGGTAGCGGGTGTCGAACGCACTGCGACCGAACACGAAGAACTCGACGCCGGCTTCACCGTATTCACGGCAGAAACGGGTGTGGTTCGCCGCGCCTTCGTCGCCGAACTGCGCCACCGCCGGCAAGGCGGCGTGGTGAGCGAAGTGCTTCTGATCAGCGAACATCGCGCCCAGCACGCGGCTGGTGGTCGGGTGTTCGATGCTGCGGTGGTATTTGCAGTTGAGGTTGGCGGCGGTGAAATGCACGCGACCGTCGGCGGTGTCGGCACTCGGGCTGACCGTGGCGGCGTTGGCCACCCACATGCTCGACGCCGAGCAACTGGCGACCAGCAATGGCATCGCGTCTTTAGCTGCTTTCTCGATCACTTGAGCGTCGGTGCCGCTGAAGCCCAGGCGGCGCAGGGCGGCTACGTCTGGACGTTCCTGGGGTGCCAGAACGCCTTGCTGAAAGCCCATTTCCATCAGCGCTTTCATTTTCGCCAGGCCTTGCAGCGCAGCTTCCTTCGGGTTCGAAGACTGCTGGCTGTTGCTCTGGGACGCGACGTTGCCGTAGGACAAACCGCCGTAGTTATGGGTCGGCCCCACTAGACCGTCAAAGTTGACTTCATAGGATTTCATCAGCGAGGCTCCACGAGAATCTGTTGTTATGGCTTCAGTAACTATTCAGTAAGGCCGCGTCGCGGCCATCGCCAGCAGGCTGGCTCCCACAGTGATTGGGTCGTACACAAAATGTGTGGACACCACCGAACCTGTGGGAGCCAGCCTGCTGGCGATGGGCATCACGCCATCTTCACGCCAGGCGTAAGCGATGCAGGCAACACCAGGCTCGGGGTTTCGAGCGACGCCACCGGGTACGCGCAGTAATCTGCGGCGTAGTAGGCGCTGGCGCGGTGGTTGCCCGAGGCGCCGACACCGCCGAATGGCGCGCTGCTCGCGGCGCCGGTCAGCTGCTTGTTCCAGTTGACGATACCGGCACGGCTTTCCAGCCAGAACTGCTGATAACGCGCTTCGGAATCCGACAGCAAGCCAGCCGCGAGGCCATAGTCCGTGTCGTTGGCTTCAGCAATCGCCGCTTCAAAATCAGCGTAGCGGATCACTTGCAGCAGCGGGCCGAACAGCTCCTCGTCAGGACGATCGGCGACAGCCGTCACGTCCAGGATGCCCGGTGTCAGCAACGCGGCTTGCGCCTGAGGTTGAGTCATTTCCAGGAGTGCCACGGCGCCATTGGCCAGCAGGTGTTCTTGCGCATCCATCAGCGCTTTCGCAGCACCGAGGGAAATCACCGACCCCATGAACGGTGCCGGTTGCTGATCAAACGCACCGACTTCAATCGTCGAGCTGACCGCCACCAGACGCGCCAGCAAGGTATCGCCCCAGGCGCCCTGCGGCACCAGCAAGCGACGGGCACAGGTGCAACGTTGGCCGGCGGAAATGAATGCCGACTGGATGATGGTGTAAACGGCAGCATCGAGGTCCGCAACCTGATCCACCACCAGCGGGTTGTTACCGCCCATCTCCAACGCGAGGATCTTGTCCGGACGACCGGCGAATTGCTGGTGCAGGTGATTGCCGGTGCGGCTCGAACCGGTGAAGAACAAGCCGTCGATGCCCGGATTTGCCGCCAGGGCGATACCGGTTTCGCGAGCGCCTTGCAGCAGGTTCAGCACGCCTGCCGGCAGGCCTGCTTCGATCCAGCATTTAACCGTCAGCTCGGCGACTTTCGGGGTCAGTTCGCTGGGTTTGAACAGCACGCTGTTACCCGCCAGCAGCGCCGGAACGATGTGCCCATTCGGCAAGTGGCCCGGGAAGTTGTAAGGCCCGAACACCGCCACCACGCCGTGTGGCTTGTGGCGCAGCACGGCGGTGGCGTCGCCCAGCGGGCCGCTCTTCTCGCCGGTACGCTCGCGGTAGCTCTGCACCGAGATCGCAATCTTGTTGACCATGCTGGTCACTTCGGTCGCCGATTCCCACAACGGTTTACCGGTTTCCTCACCAATGGTGCGGGCCAGTTCGTCAGCGTGGTTTTTCAGCGCGGCGGCAAAGGCTTCAAGCACGGTAATGCGCTCGTCCAGGGTGCGACGGGCCCAGCCCGGAAACGCCTGACGAGCAGCCTGCACGGCCGACTCAACCTGAGCGGCGGTCGCGCCCTCGCCGGTCCACAGCACTTGCTGGGTCACCGGGTTCAGCGACTGGAAAGCTTCGCCCTGACCGGCCAGCCATTCACCTGCGATGTATAGCGAATTCATTATTTCGACTCCCTGGCAGCAGACAACGGAACGGCGCGCACTTGATCGCCGGCGTTGAGTTGAAGACGTTTGGCGGTCAGCGGATCGACGACCAACGTACCGGCGGCGAAACGTGCTGGCGCGGCAGTGATCCGGCAGTCTTCGCGCTTGCGGTTGTGAATCAGGAACGGTGTAGCGTCATCACCTGGTGTGCCGATGGCCAACACCAGTGCCTGGCTGTCGCGCACTGCGCGGATCTTGCCGGTTTCGCACTCGACCGCAGGGCCGGCGTCGAAGATGTCGACGTAGCCTTGGTAGCTGAAACCTTCGCTCTTGAGCATGGCCAGCGCCGGCTCGGTGTCCGGGTGAACCTGACCGATGACGTTGCGCGCGTCTGGCGACAGGAAGCAGGTGTACAGCGGGAATTTCGGCATCAATTCGGCGATGAACGCCTTGTTGCCCACGCCGGTCAGGTAATCGGCCTGGCTGAATTCCATCTTGAAGAAGTGACGGCCCAGGCTCTCCCAGAATGGCGAGCGCCCGGCTTCGTCGGACACGCCGCGCATCTCGGCAATGATCTTGTTGCCAAACAGCTGCGAGAACTCGGCGATGAACAGCATCCGCGCCTTGGCCAGCATGCGGCCGTTGAGGCCCGTGCGGTAATCGGCGTGGAGGAACAGCGAGCACAATTCAGAGTTGCCGGTCAGGTCGTTGGCCAGGAACAGCGTCGGAATCTCGCGGTAGATGTTCAGCTCTTGCGAGGCGCTGACCGTCAGGCCGACCCGGAAGTTGTACCAGGGCTCACGCAGGCCGACAGCGCCGGCGATGGCGGAAATGCCCACCACGCGGCCGTCGTCGTCTTCGAGCACGAACAGGTAGTCTGCATCGCCCCGCCCGGCTTCACCGCGAAAGGTCTTCTCGGCCCAGCCGACCCGATGGGCCAGACGTTCTTCGTTGGCCGGCAAGGTGGTCAGGCCGGTGCCGGTGCTGCGGGCCAGGTCGATCAGAGCGGGTAAATCGCTGCTGCGTACAGGACGAACGATCATGCTATCTCCTCAAACGGGCCGCTTGCGCCACCCGCGAAACTTCGCTGCTTTCTAAACACTCAAGCAGTCGTTAAACCGCCACCAGGCGCACGCTCGCACCTTCACCGACGCCCAGGGCTTCGGCCGCTTCCAGATCCAGGGTCACGGGTTTGCCCGGCGCGTAATCGAGTTCGAGCAATACCGCGCGGTAATCCTGCAACTGGGCGTTGGCCACCAGGTACTGACGTCCGACGCCTTTGACCGCCTCGCCAATTTTCACCGGTACCACACGGCTCTGGGCAATCGAACGAATCCCGGAAACGCGGGCATGTAACGTCGGGCCGCCGTCGAAAATGTCGATGTAGTGATCGGTCTCGAAGCCTTCGCGCATCAGGATGTCGAAGGTGATCTGTGCGCGTGGGTGCACCTGGCCCATTGCTTCTTGAGCGGTGTCCGGCAGCAAAGGCACGTAGATCGGGTAATGCGGCATCAGCTCGGCGAGGAAGGTCCGGCTCTTCAGACCGCACAGACGCTCGGCTGCGGCGTAATTGAGGTCGAAGAAGTTGCGACCGATCGCGTCCCAGAACGGTGAATCGCCATTTTCGTCGCTGTAACCGACGATCTCGGTCACCACGGAATCGGCAAAACGCTCCGGATGGCTGGCGACGAACAGCAGACGACCACGGGAATTGAGCTCGGCCCACGGCGAACCCACCAGCTCGCGCTGCACGTAGAAACTGGTAAGCAAGCTGTTGCCGGTCAGGTCATGGCACTGCGAGAGCACGTGAATCTTGTTATGAATCTTCAGCTCGCGGGAGGCGTGCACGAAGGTTTCATTACGGAAGCTGTAGAACGGCTCGGAGTAACCGGCGGAGGCAACGATTGCAGAGCAACCGACCAATTTTCCGGTCACCGAGTCTTCGAGGACGAAGAAATAGCTTTCTTCACCGTTGAAGCTGACTTCAGCGGAAAACGAGGCTTCGCTTGCGGCGATCTTGTCGCTCAGGCGTTCAACGTCATCCGGCAAGGAAGTGACACCAATCGGGCTGTCCGCAGCCAGACGCTGTACCTCGCCCAGATCAGCCATTTGCGCGGGGCGCATCACCAGCATGGTGTCACTCCTTAATCTCAGAACTTACAGAAGAAAAAATCCCGGGCCACCCTGAAACAACTCAGAGTCAACTGTGGGAGCTAGCCTGCTAGCGATATCGTCCTGTCAGGCAACAATGATGTTGGCTATCAGGCCCTCATCGCTAGCAGGCTAGCTCCCACACTTTTGATCCAGCCCGAAACAAAAATTTGGATCGACGCCTGAAATGCCAGGCGCCGAAGGGTCTATCAGGCTTGCGTCAGCTTGGCCACGGCGCGTTCGAAGCGGTCCAGGCCCTCGTCGATATCGGCGTCTTCAACCACCAGGCTTGGCGCGAAACGCACCACGTCCGGGCCGGCTTGCAGAATCATCAGGCCTTCACGTTCGGCGGCGTTGAAGATGTCTTTGGCCTTGCCTTTCCAGGCATCGCTCAGCACGCAACCAATCAACAGGCCCATACCGCGGACCTTGGTGAAGATGGCGTATTTCTCGCCGATCTGCTCCAGGCGCGCCTTGAACTTGTTGTGCTTGGCCTTTACGCCGGCCAGCACTTCAGGGGTGTTGACCACGTCGATCACCGCTTCCGCGACCGCGCACGCCAGCGGGTTGCCGCCGTAAGTAGTGCCGTGAGTGCCAACGACCAGGTGTTTGGCCAGGTCTTCGGTGGTCAGCATCGCCGCGATCGGGAAACCACCGCCCAGGCTCTTGGCGCTGGTCAGGATGTCCGGGACCACGCCGTAATGCTGATAGGCGAACAGATGGCCGGTACGACCCATGCCAGTCTGCACTTCGTCGAAGATCAGCAGCGCGTTGTGCGCGGTGCACAGATCACGGGCGCCTTGCAGGTACTCAAGTTCAGCCGGGATCACACCGCTCTCGCCCTGGATCGGCTCCAGGACCACGGCGCAGGTCTTGTCGGAAATGGCGGCTTTCAAAGCGGCCAGATCGTTGTACGGCACGTGGGTGATACCGGTGATCTTCGGACCGAAGCCATCGGAATACTTCGACTGGCCACCGACGTTCACGGTGAACAGAGTACGGCCGTGGAAGCTGTTGAGCGCGGCGATGATTTCGTACTTCTCGCTGCCGAACCGATCAAAACCGACGCGACGGGCCAGCTTGAAAGCGGCCTCGTTGGCTTCGGCGCCGGAGTTGCAGAAGAAAGCACGCTCGGCAAAGGTGGCGTTGATCAGCTTATGCGCCAGGCGCAAGGCCGGCTCATTGGTGAACACGTTGGACACGTGCCACAGCTTGTTCGCCTGCTCGGTCAAGGCACCGACCAGCGCCGGGTGCGCATGGCCCAATACGTTAACGGCAATCCCGCCGGCGAAGTCGATCAGCTCGCGGCCAGACTGGTCCCAGACACGGGAACCGGCACCACGCACAGGAATGAATGCGGCAGGCGCGTAGTTGGGAACCATTACCTGGTCGAAATCGGCGCGTTCTACCGCAGCGTGCTCAACGGACATCGGAGTCTCCTGAAGAGGAACACTCGCCGGAAACTGGCGAGCGATGGGGGGATTGTAAGGACAGTTTTAAGCCCGGCCTTGCCGCCAAGCGACAACTTCTTATAGCGCAAACCCCGGTTTTTCCCGGGTTTACGGCAATGCGACATATAGGGTCGCAAAGGCGCAGTTTAAACTGCCGGCACAGGTTAAAGGCAGGCTTGTCGAGTGGTGCGGTAAATATGTACCGCACCAGACCCGTCATCGTCTGTTTTGCTGGCGACTCATCCAAACGCTAAGGGAATAGCGCATGAGTCGACACGAAAACGATCGCCCCTCTAATGCCACCGGCAATGAATTCGCCACGCAGCCGGACGATCACTACCATCACCTGTTCAACAATCTGCCGACCTGGGTATTGGAAGCATCGGCCACCACACGCGACGCCCTCAAAACCGCCTCGCTTGCCACGCCGTACTGGCACGCCACAGCGACATCCCTCCAACACCAGTCGCTGAAAAGGCTCAGCCAGGAACACTGGACCCAGCGAAATCGCCTGGACTCAACGCTGTCGAAACTGCAAAGCGCACGCGCCTTCGCCGAACCTCTCCTAAGCGAAGCCTTGAACAGCCGATTTGATCTGGAACTGGACGTCAACACCACTTTCCTGCGCCTGTACATCCCGCAAACCGTGCCCTGGTTCGGAATCAAGACGGGCGCCGCACGCACCTGGACCGTGTCGCTGCTCGACGCCGTCCTGCATAACTTTCAGGAATCGGAAATGGCGGCTGAGGCTTACGAGCCCGCCTCGACATTCATTACCGAACCATCGCCCGCAGGGCAGTTCGATACGCTGCCCGCGGTCAAACAGAAACTGACCGTCGCAGCCTTTGTGCGGCTGTGCCGGGAACTGGACATCGGCGCCCGGTACAACAAGTACCTCAAAGACAACCTGGGGCTGACCAACCCGGTGGCTGGCGCGGTGTTGAAAGCGAAGGTGATCAGCTCGCACAAAACGGCACTCAAAGCGGCGCTGCAAATGGCCCATATCCGCAAGGACATTCCAGATGACGCCTATCACTCGATCCTGCGTCTTGTGGAAGGACGTTCCGGGGCGCGCCTTAATGGCCAACCGCTGTACGGCCATGACCTGACTATCATGTCTTCCTCCCTGACCGGGATTGTCATTTTCGCGCCGAGCCTGGAGCGCGCCCGTAAGGGAACACGGATCATTGCCTACATTCCCGACGATCCAGAGCATCCACTCAAGGAATACCCGAACACTCTGGCGTTCATGACCGAACTGACCCGCAAGCTGCGCGCCCCGGCCTACCAGGCGTTCTTCAGCCGCTTTGTCGAGCACAAGGAAAGGGGCCATTTTTTTGCTGATCTCAACCTTCGTCTGCAGCGCGTGACCTGGCATCAGCACACGCGTGGCGACCCACTGCCGAGCTGGCGTGAAACGCCCATCGACAGGCCCAACCTGCGGTTTTCGATGACGCCGTTCAACGCTGACCTGTGGAATCATCTCTATCAGCGACAACTGAACAAAATCCTCAACGATGCCAGCACGCTGGCCGTCTCCACCGCCTCTGCCGACCGAAACGCACGATGGGCATCGTGGGACGCCTTCAGCAAAGTGGCATCGATACTCCTTGAAATCGCGACGTTCGTGGCATTGCCGTTCGTCCCGCTTCTCGGCGAAGTGATGCTGGGTTACATGGCCTACCAGTTACTCGATGAAACGTTCGAAGGCATTGTGGAGTTGGCCGAAGGCCTGAAAAAAGAGGCCGTCGGGCATCTGATCGCACTCGCTGAAACAGTGGTTGAGGTGGGCACATTCGCGGTGGGGGGTGCGATCGCTGCCGGCGCCTTCAGCCGTTTGCTTTCACGCGAAACGGTCACGTTGGTCGACTCGCTGAAACCCGTCACAACGCCGAAAGGAAAAATCCGCTACTGGAAGCCGGATCTGACCCCTTACGAACACGCACAGAGCCTGCCCGAAGGCGCAAAACCCGATCAGCTTGGACTCTATCGCCATGGGACAAAGACGCTGCTGCCCCTGGAAGGAAAACTGTATGCCGTGAAACCCGACGGCACATCCGGCGCGTTTCAGATCGAGCACCCAACCCGCGCCGATGCTTATCAGCCTTCTTTACTGCACAACAACCACGGCGCCTGGCACACCGAGCTGGAGCAACCGCTGGAGTGGGATCGGGAAACGGTCATGCGTCGTCTCGGCCAGGATGTCGAGTCGTTCAGCAACGCCGAGCGCGAGCAGGTCCTGCGGGTCAGCGGTTTTCACGACAACGCCGTGCGCGAGATGCATGCCGAACATTACCGTCCGCCTTCGCTGCTGACCGACACGATCAAGCGCTTCAAGATCAACCAGGACATCGACACCTTTATCGAGCAGATCGGCAGTGAGCAACCCGAGCACTATCGAAAAGCCGACGTGACCCTGCAACATCAACTGCTGAGCGGCTACGACGCCTGGCCTGTCGACACGCCGATGCCGACCCCGCAAGCCCAAACATCAGCCTTCAGACAGCGGACCGCCGAACTCGCCCGCAATTTCCGCAAATCGCTGTTCGATCTACGCTATCGCGCACTGGAAAAAACCGATGACCTGCACGTCCAGCGGCTGCTCGATGACGTAAAGGGACTACCCACCGATATCGCCGAGGAACTGGTGAGCAATGCGTCCGGCACCGAACTGAAACAGTTGCACTCCGGCCGCACACCCCAGCGACACAAGGATGCTGCGCTCAAAGCCATGGAAGCCGTGCGCGCGAGCCGGGCCAGTGAAGGCTTTTATTCCGAAGCGCTGGACACCACCGACACCCACCGACTGGCCTTGCAAAGCCTGAACTCACTGCCCGATTTGCCAGCCGAGTTGCGTATCGAAGTGCGGGACTACTCGGCCGAGGGGACGTTGCGCGACAGCATTGGCCAGGCCGATGCGCCCATTCAAAAAACACTGGTTCGTGCTGAAGACGGGACTTACCAGGTTCACCAAGACGATGGTTCGACGCCGGGTGATTTTTATCAGGCCCTGTTCCAGGCACTGCCGGATGCGCAACGCAACAAGCTGAACCCTTCGATCGCAGACGCCCGGGCACTTAAACAGCGCATCGCCGAACACGCGCTGGAGCAACCGGGTTTACGCAGGCTGTTCGCCAAAAATCCCCATCGAAAACCGTTCTATGACCCGACCACCATGCGCCTGCCCGGTGGTGCCGAGGGCTACAGTCGAATCAACCGCGAGACACCGACGCTCAACGACCGGGTTCGCGAGGTTTACCCCAACCTGCCTCCGGAAGAAATGCAGTCCATTGTTCAGGGACTGCAACTTCATCCCGATGGCGCTCGCGTGGAACTTTCACGTTTGAGGAGGGAATTGGCCCGACTGCATCAGGACCTGCGCGTCTGGGTCAGTGACTCACCCACTGCCCATCCTGAAACCGGGCGCCCGCTCAGCGAGCTGGAGCAACACGCCGAGCGAAACAATCGCCGTTTGCTGGCCCAGGAAATCCAGCGCAGCTGGCGGCGACAGTCCGACCGGGATTTCGACACACCGGAGGGGGTGACCCAATATGTGCTCAGGTTTGCAGAGCCGATCCTCGGTGACTTGCCGTCACTGAATGCCGACTTCAGCCATGTATCGCTGCTGTCCCTGGAAGGTACCCGCAGCGCGCAAGGCATTCCCGTGTTTCTACAGGGTTTCAGCGGGCTGCGCCGCCTGGAGTTGCGCCGCTTTTCCCTGGCCACCCTCCCCGACCCCATCAGTCGAATGCCAGACCTTCACGCCTTGGTGTTAAGCGATTGCGGCATCACGGTCGACGCCGCCGCTTGGTCGAAACTGACGTCATTGAACAAACTGGCCATGCTGGACCTGTACAAAAATACGTTTGAAACCCTGCCGCGTATCGACACGATGATCGAGCTGGAGCACCTGGACCTGAGCGATACCCGCCTGACAGGGATTCCGGCCAGCCTTCTACAACACCCGAAGCTTGAAACCCTCTTGTTGATGAACAACCGCATCAGCGAGTTGCCTGCCGGGTTATTCGAGAGTTCGCTGTACGACAAGCGCGGCCTGCACCTCACACACAACCCGCTTTCGAACAGCGCCCGAGAATTGATCAAACAACACCACTTCGAGACCGCCTACGACATGGGTGTCTTTGCCCCCGAGGCCGATGTTGATCGGGTCAAGGCGCTGTACCCCAGCATGGAAGTCGAGCAGGCAAGCGAGTTCGTCTACGAATTGCCGGGAAGCCTGGAGGATGGCCGCACCTATCTGACGCGCCTTGAAGAAGAGCTCACCCAACTGAAAAATGATTTGTCTGCCTGGACTGCCGATGTTCCGGACCGGCACCCCGTGACAGGCGAAGCGTTCAGCGCCGACCAACTCGCTGCCGAGCACGCCAACCGAGACGAATTCAAGCAGGCACTTGAGAAGTGTTGGCAGCGTGAGTCTGAACTGGATGATTTCAACGACACACTTGAGCCGACGTTCGAACTCAGGGTTCGTCCGGTCATCAATGGAGAACTGCCGACCCTGAGTGCAGACTTCAGCCATGTTTCCGCGCTGGAGGTGCACAGTGCCCAGGGCGCTACACGACTGGGGCGTTTCCTCGAATCCTTTGCCAACCTCAAGAGCCTGAGGCTGCGCGAGTGTGACCTCGGTGACATTCCCGATTCGGTCTTCAATATGGGGCGACTGCGCACGCTGTCGCTTCCCGATTGCCGGGTCAGCTTGTCGGCAGAGACGGCAAGTGCATTGGCGGGAATGGAGCAGCTGGATTACCTCGACCTGGGCTTCAACCCGCTGGGGCGCACGCCGGATCTAAGCCAAATGCCCGAACTGTCGACCGTGCTGCTCAACGACGCCGGCATCACTGAAATACCCGATGGCCTGCTTCATCTGACGGATCTGGACTGGGTCGACCTGAGCATGAATGCGATTACCGAGGTGCCGAGCGACCTGCTGGAATTGCCAGTGGAGGTGGCTGAAAACATCACCTTGAGAGGCAATCCGTTTTCGGAGGAAAGCCTTGCGCGACTGGTCCGCTACTTTGAACTGACCCGTGCGGATTTTGGCGTGGACGAGGTCATCAACCGAGGTGAAATGCAGGTGTCCACCTCAGAGGGTTCCGAGATCGACGAGTAAATCAGCCGCGCTCGGACGGCACCGACGACAACTCGAATGGACTGCTGCTGCGCCGCTGGTTGCGATCTTCCCGCGGCGTGGCGCCGAAGAAGTTGCGATAGGCGCTGGAGAAGTGCGGCCCCGAAGAGAAGCCACACGACAGGCCGATCTGGATGATCGACTTGCTGGTTTGCATCAACATCTGCCGGGCCTTGTTCAGGCGCAGTTCCAGGTAGTACTGGCTCGGCACGCGGTTGAGGTATTGCTTGAAGATCCGCTCCAGCTGTCGACGGGACACGCACACGTGTTGGGCGATTTCGTCGGTGGTCAGCGGTTCTTCGATGTTGGCTTCCATCAGCAACACCGCCTGGGTGAGCTTCGGATGACTGGAACCGAGGCGGTTCTGCAGTGGAATGCGCTGGCGTTCACCGCCCTCGCGGATACGCTCGACCACCAGTTCTTCGGAGACAGCACCTGCCAGTTCGGCGCCGTGATCACGAGCCAACACCGCCAGCAACAGATCGAGAACCGACAGGCCGCCACACGCGGTCAATCGATCGCGATCCCAATCGAACAGGTGGCTGGTGGCGATGACTTTGGGGAAACGTTCGGCGAAATCGTCCTGCCAGCGCCAATGCACGGCAGCGCGATAACCGTCGAGCAAACCCAATTGCGCCAATGGGTAGACACCGGCGGACAAACCGCCGATCACGCAACCGGCGCGCACCAGTTGTTTCAGCGAACTGCTGAGCGCCGGCGCGAGGGTGGTCGGCGGCTCATCGGCGAGCAGAAACAGTTTCTGGAAGTTTTCGAGCTTGCCGGCCCACGGCTCACCCGGCAATTGCCAGGCGCCTTCGGTCGGTGGCTCGGCCTGCAAAAACGACAATTCGTAGACAACATCCGGATGCACACGCTGGGCAACACGCAAGGCCTCCTCAGCCAGCGCAAGCGTCAGTGCTTTAGTGCTGGGCCAAATCAGGAAACCAATTCGATGGGCAGTCATGGAGGGCAATCCGAAACGAAAACAGTGATGAAGGCATGGGCCAATGCTAGCCCGTAAATGAACGCATATCTCAAAACCGATGGAGATCAAACTGTGAGAGCTGGCCTGCCAGCGATGGCGGCGTGTCTGTGCCAGAGATGCAAACTGGCCCAGAGCTATCGCTGGCAGGCCAGCTCCCACAGTAATCGGGGTCAGCTTCTAGGTTGCGAAGCATGCACTATCCCGGTGCGCAACGGGAGTTCGGTTTACTTCAAGCTGCCCGAGAGGAATTGTTGCAGACGTTCAGACTGTGGATTGACCAGCACTTCACGCGGGTTGCCGCTTTCTTCAACGACGCCTTTGTGCAGGAACACCAGCTGGTTCGACACTTCACGGGCGAAGCCCATTTCGTGCGTCACCACGACCATGGTCCGGCCTTCCAGCGCCAGGGCCTGCATCACCTTCAGTACGTCGCCAACCAGTTCCGGGTCGAGGGCCGACGTCGGTTCGTCGAACAGCATCACCTCAGGCTCCATCGCCAACGCACGGGCAATCGCCACGCGCTGCTGCTCGCCGCCGGACATGTGGCCCGGGTAAGCGTCTTTACGATGGGCCACGCCCACCTTGTTCAGGTAGTGCTCGGCTTTTTCACGAGCCTCGGCCTTGGACATGCCCAGCACGTGAACCGGCGCTTCCATGATGTTTTCCAGCGCGGTCATGTGCGACCACAGGTTGAAATGCTGGAACACCATCGACAGGCGCGAACGCATGCGTTGCAGCTGTTTCGGGTCGGCCGCCTTCAGTGCGCCGTCCTTGTTGGCTACCAGTTTCAGCTCTTCGTTGTTGAGCAGAATCTTGCCCGCGTGCGGCTGCTCGAGCAGGTTAATGCAGCGCAGGAAAGTACTTTTGCCGGAGCCACTGGAGCCGATGATGCTGATCACATCGCCAGCCGCCGCTTTCAGGGACACGCCCTTGAGCACTTCGTGACTGCCATAGCGTTTATGCAGGTCTTGGACTTCAAGTTTGTACATGCGGTCGGTTCTCACAAAAACAGTCAGTCAGTCGTTGAGCAAGCGCCCGTGACGCAGCGCTTCGCGCCCCGCCACCTTGGCCAGCCAGAAACCGGGTTGGGCATAACGCAGCCGTTCAATGGCAAACAGCACCCCGGACGTACCAGCACACACCGTGCTGACCCGATCCGCTAACGGATCGATCACTTCGAAAATCTCGTCGCCGGCTTCGATCCACTCACCGGGTTTACGCAAAAAGCTGATCACGCCCGGATGCGGCGCGAACAGCAATTCGGTGCCTTCGAACGGCATGCCTTCGCACGCCTCTTGCGCAGGCTTGGGCCATTCGCCGCTGATCAAGCCTTGCTCGGCGAGGAACGCCAGAATGCCTTCGGCGTAAGCCTCGGCGTCCGCGCGACCGGTGTCGGCCTGACCACCCAGTTCAATGGTAGTCGCCAGGCACGCCAGTGGAATCTGCGCATCAGGAAACTGACGCGACAAACGCAGCCACGGCAGCGAGCACGCCTCGTCAAAGGAACTGCCGCCGGAATCTTCCGCCAGCAGCCCCACTTTCACATTCAGGTGCGCGGCCAGCGAACGCCATTGCGGCCAGTGTTGCGGCAAGGCGTACATGTGCAGCGCCGCTTCGGCATCGCAATGCAAATCCAGCACGACATCAGCGGTGCAAGCGTGGCTGAGCAAGATGCGCTGCATGCCTTGCAACTGGCTCGTGGCCGGCGGCAACGCGGCCAGCGCATCGCTCATGGCCTGACGGATCAAGCGGATATTGGCGTGAGGATCATCGCCCAGGCGCCCTTCAAGCTCAGCGGCCACTGGCGCGCTCAGCTCGACGAAATCCCGGTTGAAGTTCTTGCCACTGCCCGCTTCGAAACGACCTTGATGGCTGCCTTGGAGCAATTGACCGAGGCCCAGTGGATTGGCCACCGGCACCAGTTCGATCACGCCGTTGAGCAAGCCTTGGGCTTCGAGTTTGGCCAGGCGCTTTTTCAGCTCCCAGGCCGTCCGCATTCCCGGCAATTCATCGGCGTGGAGGCTGGCCTGGATGTAGGCCTTGCGCTCGCCACTACCAAAGCGGAACACCGAAATCTGGCGTTCGCTGCCCAGATGGTTCCACGGCAATGAATGATCGATGCGTTCCATATCAGTGCTTCCGCGGGGCCAGATAGCCCAGCCAGCGGCGCTCGGCCAGTTTGAACAGCTTCACCAGAATGAAGGTCAGGCACAGGTAGAACACGCCGGCCGTGATGTACGCCTCGAACGGCAAGTAGAACTGGGCGTTGACCGTGCGCGCGGCACCGGTGATGTCGATCAGGGTCACGATGGACGCCAGACTGGTGGTCTGCAACATCATGATCACTTCGTTGCTGTACTGCGGCAGCGCCCGGCGCAGGGCCGATGGCAGCAGGATGCGCTTGTACATCTTGTAGCGCGACATGCCCATGGCCTTGGCCGCTTCGATCTCGCCGTTCGGCGTGGCGCGCAGGCTGCCGGCGATGATTTCAGCGGTGTAGGCGCTGGTGTTGATCGCAAAGGCCAGGCACGCACAGAACGTCGCGCTGGACAGCCACGGCCACAAGAAGCTTTCACGTACCGCTTCGAACTGCGCCAGACCGTAGTAGATCAAGAACAGCTGCACCAGCATCGGCGTGCCGCGGATCACGTAGGTGTAAAGCCAGGCCGTCATGTTGACGACGGCATTCTTGGAGACGCGCATCAAGCCCAGCGGCAAAGCGCACAGCAAGCCGAAAAACAGCGACAGCGCGAGCAATTTGAGGGTGGTCAACAGGCCGCCGAAGTACAGCGGCAAGGCCTCCCAAATGACGTTGTAGTCGAAGATCATAGATCAGCCGCCCTTACGCCTACCGAGTAGCGCTTCTCAAGGTGACGCAATGCCAGCAACGAGACACTGGTAATCACCAGGTACATCGCCGCCACTGCGAGGAAGAAGGTAAAAGGCTCGCGGGTGGCGTCTGCCGCCTGCTTGGCCTTGAACATCATGTCTTGCAGACCCACCACCGAAATCAGCGCAGTGGCCTTGGTCAGTACCAGCCAGTTGTTGGTGAAGCCCGGAATCGCCAGACGGATCATCTGCGGCACCAATACCCGGAAGAACACCTGGAAACTGCTCATGCCGTAGGCCATGCCGGCTTCGGCTTGCCCCTTGGGGATCGCCATGAAGGCGCCGCGGAAGGTTTCCGACAGGTACGCACCGAAGATGAAGCCCAGGGTGCCGATACCGGCGGCCAGCGGGTTCAGGTCGATGTAGTCGTCAAAGCCGAGCATCGGCGCGACGCGGTTGAGCAGGTCCTGACCACCGTAGAAAATCAGCAGGATCAGTACCAGATCGGGAATACCGCGGATCACCGTGGAATACAGGTCGCCCAGCCAGGCCAGCCAGCGAACCGGCGACAGACGCAATGCAACGCCGATCAGGCCCAGAAAGATGGCCAGGACCATGGAGGACAAGGCGAGCTGAAGCGTCAGCCATGCGCCATCGAGGATGACAGCCCCGTAGCCTTTCAACATGATTCAGGTCCTCGAATGTTGGGATGAAAAAATGGCGCAAACCTCAGAGATCCTGTTGCTTGCGCCATTTCGGACTTGTCGCCGGGACGTGTTACTTGCCGTAGATGTCGAAGGCGAAGTATTTGTCCTGGATTTGCTTGTACTTGCCGTTCTCGCGAATGGCAGCGATCGCGGTGTTGATCTTGTCTTTCAGCGCGTCGCCCTTGCGAACCGCGATACCCACGCCGTCGCCGAAGTATTTGACGTCGGTGAAGGCCGGGCCAACGAAGGCGAAACCTTTGCCGGCGTCGGTTTTCAGGAAACCGTCATCCAGCAGCGTAGCGTCTGCCACGGTGCCGTCGAGGCGACCAGCAGCCACGTCGAGGTAGATTTCGTTCTGCGAACCGTAAGGCTTGATCTCGGCACCCAGCGGGGCCAGGACTTCACGGGCGAAACGCTCGTGGATCGAACCACGTTGCACGCCAATATTCTTGCCCTTCAGCTCGGTCAGGCCTTCGCTGACTTGAGTGCCGGCCTTCATGACCAGGCGCGCCGGGGTGTTGTAGTACTTGTTGGTGAAGTCCACGGATTTCTTGCGGTCTTCAGTGATCGACATGGACGACAGGATCGCGTCGATCTTGCGCACTTTGAGCGCCGGGATCAGACCGTCGAACTCTTGCTCGACCCACGTGCACTTGACCTTCATCTCTTCGCACAGGGCATTGCCGATGTCGTAGTCGAAACCAACGATGCTGCCGTCCGGCGCTTTGGACGCGAACGGAGGGTAAGCCGCTTCGATACCGATTTTCAGAGGTTTTTCATCAGCGAAAGTCGGCAGGGACAGCACGGACAGTGCCAGGGCGCCAAGCAGCACGAGTTTCTTCATCTTGGGACTCCATCGGTAAAGGGCTAAAACGGCAGAGTGAGCGACAGCCCAATATGCGAATGAGTGGAACCGGAAAGCGATGCTGCGTCGTAGGAATCACGCGCTTTTTTCAACGCGAGCCACAACGAGCGAGTGATCGGCATTCTAACGACAGGCCCGAAGCCGATATTTCTTCAATGCGACAACTAATTACAGATGCACTGAGAAAGCCGTTTGAGCGCGTTGACAGCCCTGCAAATTCATGCAAGAGCAAAAGACAGTGAACCGATCACTGCTGCAAATTGCGGGCCTATTATTGGCAAACCCTTCTAATCCGGCAAGCGCAGCGTTGTGTCTTATTTTTTGAATGGGCTGGAGAGGCCCGAGAGTGGGGGCTGGCGTTTCCCAATGCCCCGTCTCGGAGCGCGCGGTTACACATTCAGTTACTTGAAGGGTGGCGGGTAACAGTGGGAAAGCGCCTACAAGTGAAGCCGATAATTATTGGGCGTTGTTTATTGAGTGCCTGACAGATCGCCATCGCTAGCAGGCTAGCTCCCACAGAGGGAACTGCGCTCGGTTCAAATTGTGAATCCACTGGAGATCCTTGTGGGAGCTAGCCTGCTAGCGATGAGGCCCGGCCGGCCAACACAAAAACCCAGACAGCAAAAAGCCCCACCAGGCTCAACACCGGGCGGGGCTTCGATGACTCAGGAACGCCAGGTTAAGCGACGTTCATGATCTTGTGCTCATCAATCAAATGCTGCACCACACCCGGATCCGCCAAGGTGGAGATATCACCCAACCCATCGTATTCGGCGGTCGCAATCTTGCGCAGAATCCGGCGCATGATCTTGCCCGAACGGGTTTTCGGCAGCCCCGGTGCCCACTGGATCACGTCCGGCGAAGCAATCGGGCCGATCTCTTTACGCACCCAGTTCTTCAGCTCAAGGCGCAGTTGCTCGCTCGGCTCTTCGCCACCGATCAACGTGACGTAGACATAAATGCCCTGGCCCTTGATGTCGTGCGGCACACCGACCACGGCAGCTTCGGCAACTTTCGGGTGAGCAACCATCGCGCTTTCGATCTCGGCGGTGCCCATGCGGTGGCCGGACACGTTGAGCACGTCGTCCACGCGCCCGGTGATCCAGTAGTAACCGTCTTCATCGCGACGTGCGCCGTCACCGGTGAAATACATGCCACGGAAGGTCTTGAAGTAGGTGTCGACGAAGCGGTCATGGTCGCCGTACAGCGTGCGCGCCTGGCCTGGCCACGAATCGAGAATCACCAGGTTGCCCTCGGCCACGCCTTCGATGATGTTGCCCAGGTTGTCGACCAACGCTGGCACCACACCGAAGAACGGACGTGCCGCCGAACCCGGCTTGAGGGCGTGAGCGCCCGGCAGCGGGCTCATCATGTTGCCGCCGGTTTCGGTCTGCCACCAGGTGTCGACGATCGGGCAACGGGACTTGCCCACATTCTTGTAGTACCAGTCCCAGGCTTCCGGGTTGATCGGCTCACCCACCGAACCGAGCAGGCGCAAACTGCTGCCATCAGCACCTTCAACAGCGGCTTGACCCGACGCCATCATCGCGCGGATCGCGGTGGGCGCGGTGTAGAGGATGTTGACCTTGTGCTTGTCGACGATCTTCGCCACCCGGGTGATGTCCGGATAGTTCGGCACGCCTTCGAACAGCAGCGTGGTCGCGCCATTGGCCAATGGGCCGTAGACGATATAGCTGTGGCCGGTGACCCAGCCGACGTCGGCGGTGCACCAGTAGATTTCGCCCGGGCGGTAGTCGAACACGCGCTCGTGGGTCATGGCGGCGTACAGCAGGTAACCGCTGGTGGTGTGCTGAACGCCCTTGGGCTTACCGGTGGAACCGGAGGTGTAAAGGATGAACAGCGCTTCTTCGGCGCCCATCTCTTTCGGCGCGCAGACACTGCCCGCCACTTTCATCAGGTCTTCGTACCAGATGTCGCGGTGCTGGTTCCACTTGATGTTGCCACCGGTGCGTTTGCACACGATGACCTTCTGGATGCTGCTGGTTTCCGGATTGGTCAGCGCGTCGTCGACGTTGGTCTTGAGCGGGATTTTCTTGCCGGCACGAATGCCTTCGTCAGCGGTTATCACCACTTTGGATTTGCAGTCGATGATGCGACCGGCCAGGGCTTCCGGCGAGAAACCACCGAACACCACCGAGTGAATCGCGCCGATCCGGGTGCAGGCCAGCATGGCGACCACGGCTTCGGGGATCATCGGCATATAGATAGTCACCACGTCGCCGCGGTGTACATCCTGGCCGCGCAAGGCGTTGGCGAACTTGCAGACTTGTTCGTGCAGCTCGCGGTAGGTGATGTTGCGACTTTCGGCAGGGTCATCCCCTTCCCAAATGATCGCGACTTGATCGCCGCGCTCGGCCAGATGACGGTCGAGGCAGTTGTAGGAAACGTTCAGCGTGCCGTCGGCGAACCATTTGATGTCGACATGGTGATCGTCGAAGGAGGTCTGCTTCACCGTGGTGAAAGGCTTGATCCAGTCGAGGCGCTTGGCTTGCTCGCGCCAGAAGCCGTCCGGGTTGACGACCGACTGCTGGTACATGGCTTTGTAGGTTGCCTCGTCAGTCAGCGTATTGGCCAGAACCTCGGGACGAACGGGATACAGAGAAGCCGCACTCATCTTTCTTACCTCGGTGGAATAGTTGTTTTTGTATGACCCCAGTTGTAGCCGGGCCGGGCCTATAGAACCATTCGACGATGGTAGTAACAAGCCCCTACAAAATGTCTTGAATATCCCGCGAGCCCAACTTCCCCGCGTCTTCCAGGTAATTCCAGAGCCCAGCCATAAACCGACTTGTAGCAGCTGGCGAAGCCTGCGTTCGGCTGCGCAGCAGTCGTAAAATCAGAAATTGCGATATGTCAGGAAAAAAGCGTTTAGCAGGATTTACGACTGCTGCGCAGCCGAACGCAGGCTTCGCCAGCTGCTACAGGCCGTGCGTCGCTAGCTGCTTCTCTCAAGGATTGTTACGAAATCTGTCAAAGGTGTTTATCAAAACCCCACCTATATGAATGCACCCCCCACGCCTAAAATCCGCCTCGCCAACAAGGCAACGTGATTAACCAAGTTGCAGCCCCCACGAAGGCCGTTAATCCAAGACTCTTTAATCAAGCTCCACACGCAACCCCAAAAAGGTTGCGTGACCCCATTCGACCTCTAAAAGGTAAATCTGAAATGAAAGCTTTATTAGTTCTGGCCCTCAGCAGCCTGTGCGCAACCGCCATGGCAGACGAGGTCCCGACTGATGTCGCACAGCAAAAACCAGCCATCGAGGAATACACTTACTCGACTCACCTGGACGTCGCCAAAGTTATCTCCATGAGTGAAGTCCCTAATGTGTGCGAAGTTGTTCCGGTGAAAATGGAATACGACGACTCCCAAGGTCAACGCCACATCCTGCGCTACAGCATCATGGGTAACGGCTGCACCAACGGCTGATCCACCCACCGACCTCTTAACGGTTCGACCCATCCGCCCCGCTCTTTCAAGGCAGATGCAGCGCCGAACCGCATATATCGATTTAAACGATTAATTTGAGCATTTATTTGCTCTTTTTAATCAAAATAGTTGGCGTAGCATTCATTCCATACCCAAGGCACAAAACGCCAACGAACCTGGAGCCACTACCATGAAAACCAAACTGATCCTCGCCCTGACCCTCTCCGTCCTGGCTGCCAACACCTTCGCTGCTGACGGTTTCGACCGCACGGGCTCGGCTGCCTACACCACACAAGCGGCTGTCGCTTCTGACGGCTACGACCATACCGGTTCGGCTTCCTTCGCCGCCGATGGTGCTGATCACGTCGGTGCCAGCAAGCTGGCTTCGGATGGCTTTGATCACACAAGCGCCGCCAAAGTCGCCGCTGACGGCTTCGATCACACCGGTTCGGCCAAAGTCGCTGCCGATGGCGCCGATCACGTCGGTGCAGCACGCCTGAGCTGATCATCCAGCGTGACTTTACAGCCCGGCTTCGGTCGGGCTTAGTTGTGTCTTGAACCACCGAAAACCGATTCAAAACACAACATGTAGTGAAAAACCGCTTTTTCTGCCTATTTTTTGAACAAAAAAGTAGTGCTTCAAAATTTAAGAAAAAAAATCTTCACCCGCGATCTCCAGCCAAAGCCCTGTAAACCCTCGCTCCGACCGAAAAACCCGCCTTCTCGACCTCTCCATGCGCGGATTCGCCCCACCACGACCGTAAAAATTTCCCTATAATGCCGGCTTAAACGGGCCTGCAATATTCCCTTACAGGGACGAAAAGCCAGTCTGAAGCCCACGCCGAAGTCCTTACCGATTTCTGCGCCCCTCAGAGGCTCTCGGAACCCCGTACAAAATTATGTTTATTTGCCTGCGTGTACCGCTGCAAAAAACGCTATCCAACGCGGCCAGTACGGCCGTGTGAAAAACAACCAATCAGTTTTCACACGGGCATCTGGCCCTCACGCAGGAGACGACACGTCATGCTGAGCTGGGACGAATTCGACAAAGAAGACAGCGGCGAGACCGTGGTAAAAGGCGCCAACGCCGGCCACGCGACTGAAGCCAACATGGACCGACTCGACACCGCTGGTGGTGTCGCCGCTCAAGAAGCTCGCGCCGTTACCGCGACCGACTCTGCCGCTATCGCCCGTGCCAAAGCAGCCCTGGACAACCTCGACATCGCCGAAGGCCTCGCCGAACTCGAAGGCGCCTCCGCCCGTGTCGCCGTCGACGAAAAGCGCATGATCAACTGCCGCGCCGACCTCAACCAACTCGTACCGTTCAAGTACGACTGGGCCTGGCAGAAATACCTGGACGGCTGCGCAAACCACTGGATGCCGCAAGAAGTCAACATGACCGCCGACATCGCCCTCTGGAAAGACCCGGAAGGCCTGACCGACGACGAGCGCCGCATCGTGATGCGCAACCTCGGCTTCTTCTCCACCGCCGACTCCCTGGTTGCCAACAACCTGGTCCTGGCCGTGTACCGCCTGATCACCAACCCTGAATGCCGCCAGTACATCCTGCGCCAGGCGTTCGAAGAGGCGATCCACACCCACGCCTACCAGTACTGCATCGAATCGTTGGCCATGGATGAAGGCGAGATCTTCAACATGTACCACGAGATCCCATCGGTCGCGAAAAAAGCCACCTGGGGCCTCAAATACACCCGCTCGATCTCCGATCCGAAGTTCGAAACCGGCACCGTCGAAACCGACAAAGAGCTGCTGCGCAACCTGATCGCATACTACTGCGTTCTGGAAGGCATCTTCTTCTACTGCGGCTTCACCCAAATCCTCTCCATGGGCCGCCGCAACAAAATGACCGGCGTCGCCGAGCAGTTCCAATACATCCTGCGCGACGAATCCATGCACCTGAACTTCGGCATCGACGTGATCAACCAGATCAAAATCGAAAACCCGCACTTGTGGGATGCCGAGATGAAGGAAGAAGCCTCGCAGATGATTCTGCAGGGCACTCAGCTGGAGATCGAATACGCTCGCGACACCATGCCTCGCGGGGTGTTGGGGATGAATGCGGCGATGATGGAGGACTACCTCAAGTTCATCGCTAACCGTCGTCTGTCGCAGATTGGGTTGAAGGAAGAGTATCCAGGGACGACTAACCCGTTCCCTTGGATGAGCGAGATTATGGACTTGAAGAAAGAGAAGAATTTCTTTGAGACGAGAGTTATTGAGTATCAGACTGGTGGGGCGCTTAGCTGGGATTGATTTATATGGCCCTGCTGCTCCAATGACAGCAGGGCCATAAAAACGTCAAAAAACTGTAATTCAGAAGGCAGAAACAAGAAACCCGCAGCAATCGCGCCAACGATTGCTGCGGGTCTTGACCGCACCATTGAACAGAAGCCCGAGGGTGCGGGCCGTGACTGAAGGAACTCAAATCACGATGCATTAGGAAAATGCGCGACGTGATTATAGACATCTTTCGGACGGTTACAACGGCCTCGCGTCGGAGAATTCGTTATGAACGGATATCCGGTAGCACCGCCAGGATACAGAGCTGTTTTCTGTATGAGCTTTAAGCACTGGCGTAGCGGAAAAGACGTCTTTCGCAAAGACGGGCGTCCTTTCTGCTTCTTTGTAAAAGCCTAACCGTGCGGGACAGGCAACTGTCCCGCTCTATAATCACACTCTGAGAAATTGATATGAAGCAGACAATTATTGATGCCATCAGTAACTTTCAAGTTTTGACATTCATATACAGCGGCATTCCTCGTGTCGTTGAGCCTCATGCCTTTGGCATCTCCCGCACTGGAAAAGAAGTACTTCGTTGCTTTCAAACACACGGAGGTCATGTGACTTCCGGTCACAAGTGGGTTCTCTGCGATATGAGAAAAATCTCTGATTTAAAGGTCTCTGGGACTCGTTTCCAAACTCCTCGATCAGGTTATAACCGAGGAGATCCAGATATGATTAGTATTTTTGCCCAACTTTGAAAGCCGGATTGTATTAGCCGCGCTCAGCGCGGCTATTCATTTGGAGTTCTACTAAAATAGGGTCGAAATGGAGTCGTTCAAGCTTTAAGCAAAATCTGCTCACAGGTTCCGACTGCTCCTCGACTTGACCCAGCATTTCCAACCACCTACCCTCCCTCCTCCGGCGCCTAAGAAACGCCTCAAGTAGCGGCCTGACCGCTCCCGAAAGATGCGGCTTTTTTGTGCCTACGGGTTTCTCGTGGGCGTGAAAAAACCTCTGCTATGCCGGGAGTGGGCTAATACAAGACCCGTAAGGGAAATATGTCCGGCCTTCTACTTGGGGTTTCTTAACTCCCGGCGCCTTAGCCCTAAGAAAGCTATCAAGTAGAGGTAATGGATATGCCTAAGCGTTTTCCCTTCCTATTGAAGGAAATGACCTACATCTGCACCGCAGACAATTTGCTTCCGTTCCAGGAGGCCGATCATGTCTGATCCATACATCCCCACCGTCTTCATTCGCCAAAACCTCGAACTTCACGCCCTCCTTCTGGAAAACCAACCCTGGTTCTGCGCCCGCGATCTAGGTCGCTTGATGGGTATCCATCTGAACGATCGAGTGGTCAGCAAACTGGATGAAGATCAGCGGCACACATTGCTAATCGACTACCACGGACAGCCAGAAAAGCGACTGATGCTCAGCGAGTCCGGCGTCTATGCGCTGCTGGTCTATCACTACGCACCGGGGAATCGGTTGTTGCGAGAGTGGCTAACTCATCAAGTGGTGCCAGCCTTGCGTGATGCGGGGCAGTCGAAGAATACGGATCGGCCAATGCTCAGCTTGTTGGATTGGCCAGAGATGTCGTTGAGTCTGCTGCATTGGCAGGATGATGGCTGGATTCGGCTGCGGGACATGCCATACCTGTTGCTCAATCGCACGCGGCGGCGGGTACCGGTGGTTAAGCCTTGGTCGCGGAAGGTGTTGGAGGCGTTTCAGTCTTCAAAACATTCGGTTGGCTAGCCTTTGTAGGATCAACTGAAAGAAGCGTCGGTCTTTTCTGTAGGAATTTTCGTAGACAGTCGTAATGGCCACTCAGTATCGTCCGAGGGTTTTCAGCCCTCGGCGATTTTATGGACACGGAAAAGAGCAACAGCGATTGGACTGACATTGAGATTCAGGCTGCGGTAGACGCCTATCTCAGCATGTTGTCCCGCGAGCAGAGTGGTCAGAAAGTCGTTAAGACTGAGGAGAACCGCATCCTGCGTGAGGGAGCCTTAGCCGGTCGGACCAAAGGGTCGGTTGAGTTTCGGATGCAGAACATCTCTACCGTGCTGGAGGAGTTGGGTCGAGATCGCATTGCGGGCTACAAACCCGCCAAGAATGTCGGCGCGAATGTGGCGCGAAGCATTCGAAAAGCGCTCAACGCTCCAAGTACGTTGACCCCTGAGGATTTTGCCCCAACGGCGGACGAGGCAACGCTGGAACAGCGATCTGCCAAACTTGAAAAACAACCGATTAAAGACGTGCCGAAAGGGATTGAGAGACCAGAACAGACTCAGTCCAGCGGAAAGTCTTTTGTTCGCGATCCCTGGGTGAGAGCTTGGGTTCGCCAGCAGGCTAACGGTAGATGCGAAGGTTGTGGCGAACCTGCTCCGTTTGAAAAGGATGGCAGGCCGTTTCTTGAGGTCCATCACGTTAAGCATTTAGCGCAGGAAGGTTCGGATCGTCCGAGCAATGCTGTCGCGCTGTGTCCGAATTGTCATCGACGTTGTCACCATTCCGGTGACCGGGATGAGTTCACTGCTTCGCTTTACAAGAAGGTGGAGCGGCTGGAAGCCGAGTAAATGAGCCAAACGAAATCTGTGGCGAGGGGGTTTACCCCCGTTCGGCTGCGGAGCAGTCGCCAAGCGAATAGCTCTTTATTTCTGACATACCGCGTCTGCTGGTTTTGGGGCCGCTTCGCGACCCAACGAGGGTAAACCCCCTCGCCACAGGTTCGCGCCTGGCTTGGTTACTGTGGTGATGTTGGGAATCGCGAGCAGGCTCGCTCTCACAGGTTTGGTGGGTTGCCGCAGATTTTGCGCTGTATTGAAAACAGTCAGTGCAACCCGCCCCGCCTCCCGCTATTAATACCCTTCCCCACTCAAGGACCCGAGCCCTCCATGAAATTCGATCTCGCCTACTGCCTCAGCCTCGACGACAAGCTGTCGATCTATGACGTGCGCGATTTGAATTTCGACGAAACCATGGAGTTCGATTCCGCCAAGGAGCACTTCCAATGCCCCAATGACGCATGCAGGGCGGCGTTCGATGCGGCGAATGTGTTGACGACGTTCAACGCCAAAAACGTGAATTACGTACGCACCCCGCATTTCAAGAACACGCCCAGCACCCGGCATGCGGCGGATTGTCCTTATGCCAGTCTCAAGGCGTCGGCGTCAGGTGTGGACGCAGAGGGTGCGGAAACGGATGACAGTCGCGAGGAGCATTTCCCGTCGGAGTTGTTGCTGACTCGGCGTGAGTATGTGCGTAAGCCGTCGAACGCGGCGGTGGCGGCGGATGTGGTGCGGGACGATCCGAAGCCAACCACTGTGGCTAGCAACACAGAACACCCGAGCCATGAAGCTGCGCCGGACAAGACCAGTGTCTTCGCCCATCCGGTGGAGTGCTTCGTGTCGAACTTCGAGGACAAGGACCTGCTCAAGCGCATGCCGCTGAAGATTGGCGAGCACACGGCGCCTTATGGGTCGTTCTTCAAGAGGATCGAATACCTGACGGACAACAAGGGGCTGATTTACTGGGGCAAGATCAAGGAGATCAAGGATTACACCCAGAGCTTTCGCATCGATTTTGAACAGAAGGTCTGGTTCAAGCAGGCGGATGAGGCGAAGAAGAAGCCGTATTCGGTCAACGTTTACCTGAGCAAGAAGCTGATCGAGAACTACCGCAAGCGCAAAGCGTTTCTGGAAGAGATCAAACATGCCATCGACAGCGAGGCGGAGTTGTATTGCTTCTTTTATGGCGTGACGCCGGAGTTGAAGCAGGTGCCGAGCAAGAAAAACCCCGAGCAGACGTTCGGGGTGTTCAGTGCGAATATCGAGAACCTGGATCACTTCATTATTCGGGAAGCGCCGGGGTTGGAGGCGAAGTGACGGCGTTCAATTCAGGCACATGCTGACCATCACCAACACCAGCAAACCCACATACACCCGCGCATGCACCCGATCCGGTATCCGCCCGATCCAAGGCGTGGCCAATCGAATCCCCACCAACGATCCCATCGTCAACACCGCAAACGCCAGCAGATCCACATACCCGATAAACCAAGCTCCCAGATCAAACTCACTGAACCCCGCCATCGCCATGTAAGTCAGCGTCCCGGCCAGCGCCACCGGCAGGCTTAACGGATTGGCCATGGACGTCGCCTGACTCATGCTCAGCCCGCAACGCCGCAACAACGGCACAGTCATGACGCTGCCGCCCACGCCGAGAAACGTCGCGACCGCGCCGATTCCTGCGCCACCACCCGACACTTCCGCCCTCCCCAATCGCCGTGGGATTGCGGTGTCGGACGCTGTTAGAAAACCGCGTCGGAACAGGCAGTCGACGATGGTTACGCCCAGGTACGCGATGAACGCATAACGAATCAATTCACCACTCACCCACATCGCGGCGCCTGCTCCGACGATTGCGCCCAGGCCGATGAATCCGCTCAACGGCCACAGGTAATGGTGAATGAGATGACCAGCGCGGTGATGTTTTCGGGTGGCGATCAACGCATTGACGACCATCACACCAGTCGAAGTGGCCACTGCAATGTGCATCGCCGATTGGCCGATAGGGTCGTCGACACCGTGGCTGGCAGTGAGCAGGCGGTAGAGCAATGGCACCACGACGAAGCCGCCACCAAAACCGAACAACACCGCGGTGACACCCGTCATGCAGCCGAAAAATGCCAATAAGAGATAAAACATCACGCGTCGTCCGTTGATTGAGAGCGGTCGACAATAGAGCGATGCGTCTTGGCCTGCTTCAGCAAGTCAGCCAATAATGTTCGCGTTTACGCCAACTGCTGGAAGCCGCTCAATGCGCAATGTTTCGATCAATCTGCTGGACGACACGCCCCGCTCGGTGGTGGCGGTCGGTACGGATTATTCCCACGGTCATGTGTTGCCCCGTCATACGCATAGGCGGGCACAACTCCTGTACGGCGCCACGGGGGTGATGCAGGTCAGCACGCATGACGGCAACTGGGTGGTGCCGCCGCAGCGGGCGGTGTGGATTCCGGCGGGAGTGGCGCATGAAGTGCTGATGCTGGGGGTGAGCACGCGCAGTTTGTACATCGAACCAGGCACGGTTGATCTGGGGGCTCGTTGCCAGGTGATCAGTGTGTCGCCGTTGATGCGGCACTTGTTGATGGAAGCGGTGGAGATCCCGCTGGCGTATGACGAGGCCGGGCGCGATGGCGCGCTGATCGACTTGCTGCTGCATGAACTGGCGCGCAGTGCTCACTTGCCGTTGCACATTCCGTTACCGGTCGACGTGCGGTTGCTGGGGTTGTGCCAAGGCTTTTTGCAGCGGCCCGACGCGCATCAATCGCCACAGCAATGGGCCGATCATTTGCACATCAGCCTGCGCACGTTCAATCGGCTGTTCCGCCAGCAGACTGGCCTCAGTTTCAGCCAATGGCGCCAGCGGGCCTGCGTGGTGCTGGCCCTGGCGCGGTTGGCGGCGGGTACGCCGGTAACGCGCATTGCGCTGGATTTCGGTTATGACAGCCCGGCGGCATTCTCGACGATGTTTCGCCGCGTTTTGGGACAGGCACCGTCCGTCTGGATGGAGGGGGCGAAATAGCAAAAATCAAAAAATGAGTTTGATCCGGGCGCAAAACAACTGTACAAAATCACAGTACTTTTTGGATTAGCACTCTCGAGCCCGGAGAACACCATGGCCTCTCTTGCGATGAAAATCACCCTGGAACGTATCACCCTTTTCCAATTCACCCCGGCCCACTGTGCCCAGGCCCGAGTGATGCTGGGTTGGAGCGTGGAAGAGCTCTCGGAGGAGTCCGGTGTCTCCGTGGACGCCATTGTGCGATTTGAGGCTGAACGCGATGTGCTGGATGTCACCCGGCTGGCGTTGGCGTATCGGTTTGAATCCGAAGGCCTGGTGTTCTTCCCGGGATTTGCGCCGGGTCGGGGGATGAATGTGAAAGGGTCGACGCCTGATCCGGTGGGTCGGGCGGACTACGCGATGGTTGAGTGAGGAGTCAGCAGATGAATGGAATCAATGAATGCGACAGGCGCGGTGATCCGTCTTCGGGTGCTGCCGATGTGGGTGAGATGAGGGCCAAGGCCGAATACCTCATGAAGATAGGCATGCTGCTCGACACCGGTCAGTTGGGCAAGGTGGAAGCGGCGCAAAGGCTTGGGCTGTCAGCGGGGGAAATGGATGAAATTCTCGACGGGAATGTTCGCGACCTGACGGTGGCGAAGATCGCGGGCCGCTCCATGGCGAGCGGCCCGACGGCAGAGGATCAGGCGTTCTGAGTGACGACCAGATCGCGTTCATCTTCCAGCCTGGACCACCAGGTTCTTCCCCGCTGCGGATACATGACGTTGAACGCCTCGCCCATTTGCGGCGTGGTGATCGACACATTGCGTTCCCAGGCCAATGCGAGAATCCGGTCGAAGGGCTCGAACCAGGCGTGCATCGACAAATCGAAGGTGCCGTTGTGAATCGGCAATAACCAGCGCCCTTTGAGGTCGATGTGCGCTTGCAGGGTTTCCTCAGGCTGCATGTGAATGTGCGGCCACTCGACGTTGTAGGCGCCCGTTTCCATGAGGGTCAGGTCGAACGGGCCGTGCTGTTCGCCGATGCGTTTGAAGCCATCGAAATAACCGCTGTCGCCGCTGAAGAAGATCCGCGTGTCGCCATCGATCATCACCCACGAGGCCCAGAGCGTGCTGTTGCCATCGAACAGGCCGCGCCCGGAAAAGTGCTGGGACGGTGTGGCGATAAACTGGATGCCATGCACTTCCGTGCCCTGCCACCAATCGAGTTGGCGCACTTTGCTGGCATCGACGCCCCACTTTATCAGGGTGTCGCCCACGCCCAGTGGGGTCAGGAAGTAGTTGGCCTTATCCGCGAGTTTGAGCACCGTTTGATAATCGAGGTGGTCGTAGTGGTCGTGGGACAGGATCACCGCTTCAATCGGCGGCAGTTCTTCGAGGCTGATTGGTGGCTGGTGAAAACGCTTGGGGCCGGCCCACTGCACGGGTGAAGCGCGCTCGGCGAAGACCGGGTCGGTGATCCAGAATTTGTCCCGCAGTTTCAGCAGTACGGTGGAGTGGCCGAGGCGGTAGACGCTGTGGTTGGGGGCCGCAATCAACGCGGCCTGGGTCAGGGCTTGCACCGGGACGGGCGCCGTCGGGCGAGTGTTGCGCGGTTTGTGGAAAATCATGTTCCACATGATGCGCAGCATTTTTCGCAAGCCTTCACGTTGCACAGGCACATGATTTTGGAACAGCCCTTGTGCCTGACGGGAGGCTTCAGGCGTGGAGGCATTGTCCACGGGGGAAACTGAGTTGGCCATGACTGAGGAACTCCAGAAAACCGCAAAGCGGTATTTCACGGTGGGACGATAATTGGCCAAAGCACGCACGCATCAGCCGAAGATTCTATTGTTCACTGTGCAGGATTAACGAAACATTACACTGCACAGTGTAGTTTCTAGGTTGCATCAAAGCCGATCACAAGTAAACTGCCGAGTGTAATTCTTCTCTGGCCACTGCCGAAACGTACTTATGACAGCTCCACAGCGCCTCACCGACCGAAAACGCGAAGCGATCATCCAGGCGGCGATTGCCGAATTCCGTGCCAACGGTTTCGACATCACCAGCATGGACAGGATCGCCGCCACTGCTGGCGTGTCGAAGCGCACGGTGTACAACCACTTCCCCAGCAAGGAAGAATTGTTCGCCGAAATCCTCAATCAACTGTGGGCCCGGGTGACGGCCGAACAGGAAACGCCCTACCGCCCTGACCTGCCCCTGCGCGAGCAAATGCGCCGGATGTTGCAGGCAAAAATGCAGATGCTGGGCGATGACAATTTCCTCGACCTGGCACGGGTGGCCATCGCCGCCACCATTCATTCTCCTGAGCGCGCGCAGAACATGGTGGCCCGAATGGGTGAGCGTGAAGAGGGCCTGACCGTGTGGATTCGCGCCGCCCAGGCGGACGGTCGATTGAAACCGGTCGACCCCGAATTCGCCGCCCAGCAGATCCAGGGAATGCTCAAATCCTTTGCGTTCTGGCCGCAGATTTCCATGGGGCTACCCGCGCTGTCAGGCGAGATGCAACGCACCGTGGTGGAGTCGGCGCTGGACATGTTCCTGGCCTGTTATCAGCGCTGAATCGAGCTGCCATAAATGACAATCTCTGCCGGAAGGATCGATCACGGGACGCGCTGAATAAAACGCGGCAATGTGTTTCAGGATGAAACTGGCGCTGGGGCTATAGTGAGCGTCAGTCCCAGCGCCAGGCAGAGAGCATCATGACCACCCCGACCCACGAAACCAAACCCTCCGCTGCAGTCGATCACCTGCGCTTTCACCGCCCCCACGCTCACTTGGCGCCAACGTTCGGCAACGACAAGTTTGCCCTGCGTGCCGAAGCCTTTGCGCGTTTTTTCGGTACACCGACCTTTTTGGGCGCCCAGACGCTGATTGTGGTGCTCTGGGTCTGCCTCAATGTCTTTGGCGTGACCCACTTCGACGTTTACCCGTTCATCCTGCTCAACCTGGCGTTCAGCCTGCAATCGGCTTACGCCGCGCCCCTGATTCTGCTGGCCCAGACCCGTCAGGCGGCGCGGGACAAAGCCCAGTCCGATGCCGACGCCCTGCACCGGGAATCCCTCGCCGTGGCCAACAGCGAACGTCAGGCACAAGCGGCACAGACCACCACGCAACTGCTTGAACTGCTCGAACAAAACACCCGGCTCACAGAAATGACCAAGACCCTGACCGAACGCATCGAAAACCTCACCTCGGAAATGCATCAGCATTTAGTGAAAGATCATCCGAAGGATTAGCACCCGGTCACGGCAATCGAAGCGCCCGCCCCAACTCATCGAACAACGTCACCACCGAACGCAACGCGCGGCAGTCCGGACGGGTCAGCAACCACAGCGCGGTGTCGTAGCCGTTCAACGGGCCGGTCAGCGGTTGCAGTTCGTCACCGATCAAGAAGTCCGGTAACGCCGCGACGCCCAGCCCGGCACGCACCAACTCGGTCACCGACAACATACTGTTACAGCGATAACCGGGCGTGACGCCGGGCAATTGCTGGCGCCGCCACGCAACGGTGGGATGGTCGGGTAGAAAGTCATCCGGCGCGATCCAGGTCAGTGAAGCCAGGTCTTCAGGATCGACCGATTTCAGGTATGCCGCACTGGCACAGACACGATAGGAAATATCCGCCAGACGTCGGCCGACCAGATGCTCGGGCGGTGTGCGAGTCAGTCGCAAGGCGATGTCGGCATCCCGGCGGCTGAGGTTGGCGAAGTCGTTGGAGGTGCTCAGTTCGAGGGTCAGCGCCGGGTAGGACGGCATGAACTGCGCCAGCGCCGGCAGCAGCAACCCTTGCAGAACAGAGTCGGTGCAGGTCAGCCGCACCGTGCCGCTGATGACTTCACCGCCCTGCTCCACACCAATGCGCGCCGCGTCCAGCGCTTGTTCCGCGCGCTCGGCTTGCTCGGCCAGGGTCTGGGCGAGCGTGGTCGGCAGGTAACCGGCACGGCTTTTTTCGAACAGTTGCTGGCCCAGCGCGGCTTCCAGTCGGCGAACGGCGCGAAACACCGTCGAAACGTCGACCTTCAACAGCGCCGACGCCCGAGCCAGAGAGCCGCCGCGCACCAAGGCGAGAATCAGCGCCAGGTCTGGGTAGTCGAGTCGATAGTGCGTTGCTGCATTGATCACTTGGAATAACGCCAATATTGAATGCGTGAACGCCAATCTATAGTGGGTGCCGGGAATCAACAAGCGTCGAGATCACTCATGGAAACCACCGCAATCCGCATTGCCCTGATCGGTGACTACGACCCACAGGTCACCGCCCACCAGGCCATCCCCGTGGCACTCGGCATGGCTGCCGAACAGCTGAACGTGGATGTGCACTTTCAGTGGCTGGCCACCGACCACATAAACACCGCCACCCCTTTGCAATACTACGACGGTTTCTGGTGCGTGCCCGCCAGCCCTTACCGCGACATGGACGGCGCGTTACGGGCGATTCGTTTTGCCCGTGAACAGCAGCGACCGTTCCTCGGCACCTGCGGCGGTTTTCAACATGCGGTGCTTGAGTTCGCTCGAAACGTATTGGGCTGGGAGGACGCCGAACACGGCGAAACCCATCCCGATGCTGCGCGCGCGTTACTCACGCCGCTGACCTGTTCATTGGTGGAAGCAACGGACAGCATTCATCTGGTCGAAGGCTCGTTGATCGCCAATGTGTACGAAAGCGCTGAGATCGTTGAGGGATATCGCTGCCGCTATGGCGTGAATCCAGCGTTCGAGCGTGAGCTGCTGACCCAACAGTTGTGCGCCGTTGGCCATGACTCGACCGGCGACTTGCGGGCGGTGGAGCTCCAGGGTCATCCGTTTTTCGTCGCCACCCTGTTCCAACCCGAACGCGCCGCGCTCATCGGCACGCTACCGCCGCTGGCTCGGGCGTTGGTCGAAGCCTGCAAAAGGCAACAAGCATGATTGCCGATACGCCATCAGCGCCGTACTACGCGGTGATTTTTACCTCTCTGCGCACCGACGGCGATCAAGGCTACGCCGAGGCCGCCGAACGCATGGTGGAACTGGCCCGCGAGCAACCGGGGTTTCTCGGTGTTGAATCGGCTCGGGGCGAAGAGGGGGTGGGGATTACGGTGTCGTACTGGGCCAGCGAGGCGGCGATTCTGGCGTGGAAACATCATCCCGAGCACAGTGAGATTCGTGAGCGGGGGCGGTCGACGTGGTATTCGGCGTGTCATACGCGGGTGTGCAAGGTTGAGCGGGCGTATGGGTTCAAGCAGTAAAGCAATGAGGTGTTCTTTCGGCCTCATCGCTAGCAGGCTAGCTCCCACATTGGATTTGTGTACGACACATATCCACCTGTGGGAGCTAGCCTGCTAGCGATGAGGCCAGCCCTGTCACTACAAAACTCAGCCCCGAACCAGACTCCGCACCGCCGCAATCTCCGGCACTTCCGGCCGATTCATGTACACCCGCAACGGCTCGGTCACGTTGATCCGGTCATCGATATTCTGGTCCAGCAACAATTGAATCAACTCACGCTTGAGCGTCATGGCCTGATCCGGTCCCGATGCCCAGACAAATTCACTGGTGGGAATAATCCCGTCATCAGCCACGTCCATGCCAAACGAGTCTTCGCTGAAACGCACAATGTAGTGGCCGGTCTTGCGATTGAGGCCGACGAAGCCTTTGAGTTGGTCGGCGGCCTGGCAGATAAGCTCGGAAGTGATGCGCATATAAACCTCACAAAAGGTCGTTAACGACCGGTGAACGATGGTTTACACGCAAGGACAAACAATCGGATTTCCCTCTGCCGGGGAAACGCCGGGGCCAAGAGTACTGCAAAGAACTGCACAAAAGCGCTGAAAAAATCTGCTTTAAACATGTTTATGTCGGTCTGGCGATAGCGCTGGCGGCGCTCAGTTGTTAAAAGAGACGTCTTTGAAAACTCAACGCGAAAGGACCTCGACCATGCCTGTTACCTTCACCAAAAGCGCCCTGCTGCTGAGCATGCTGCTGGGCTTCGGCCAGGCACAGGCCGCCAACGAGCCCAGCCCGACTGCACTGGCAACCCGTTTGGGCATCCCGCACCCGGCGGTGATCGCCCACCGTGGCGCGTCCTACGATGCACCGGAATCCACCGCCGCGTCTTATAAACTGGCCCGTGACCTGGGCGCCGACTACTTGGAACTGGACCTGCAACGCAGCAAGGATGGCGTGCTGTTCGCCCTGCACGACAACAACCTGCAACGCACCACCGACGTCGCCACCAAATTCCCTGATCGCAAGGACAGCCCGGCCAACGCGTTCACCCTCGCCGAACTGAAAACCCTGGATGCCGGCAGCTGGTTCAACGCCGCGTACCCGGATCGCGCACGTCCTTCCTACGTCGACTTGAAGATCCTGACCCTCGACGAAATCATCGACATCGCCCAGGGCAATCCACTGCACAAGCCCGGCCTGTACATCGAGACCAAAGAGCCAAAGCAATTCCCCGGCCTCGAGCGCGACCTCAAGGATAAATTGCAGGATCGCGGCTGGCTGAGCCCGGCCGGTTCCAAACTGGCGAAAAGCAATCTGGCGGTCGGCCAGGGCAAAGGCAAGGTCGTGCTGCAAACCTTCGAGAAGAGCAGCCTCGAACTGCTTGAGAAGGAAATGCCGCAAGTGCCGAAGATCCTGCTGCTGTGGGTCGGCGAAGGCAGCATCGAGCCGAAATCCAAAGTGACGTTTGCCGAGTCCGGCGACAAGGACAAGGCCACTTACTACGCCAAACAGGAACCGAAAGACAAAGCCGAATTCCAGCAATGGGTCGAGTACGCCAAGGCCCAGGGTGCGATCGGCACCGGTCCTTCGGCTGCGTTGACCAAGGGGGGCGATCAGAGCTATTCGGACCTGGTGAAACCGTGGATGAACCAGTACACCCACGATCAAGGCCTGCTGGTGCACGTCTACACCATCGACGAAGCGGTTGATTACCAGAAAGTCATGGACGCCGGCGTCGATGGCATCTTCACCAACCGCGCCAGCGAACTGCTGAAGTTCTACAAGCGCCCAGCGGCCGGGACAGTCGCGCAGTTGCTGCAGAACAACGGCTACTGATCGGTAGCAGGCACGACACCGCGTCGACTTCTTCGCGGGCAATCCGACTTGCCCGCGAAACCTTCCAAACGACACGGTCTTTGGAATTAAGGGTGAATTAAGTTGCCACAGTTAATCTGGACTTACTTAAACAGATCACCCCAAGGAAAGAACCCCATGAAAACCCTGACTGCCCTGTTCACTGCTGCTGCCCTGACCCTCACCGCTGGCTTGGCTCAGGCTGACGTTCGTGTCGACCAGATCCCTGAGCTGGTCAAGAGCGGCAAGATCAAGCCACTGGAAGAAATGAACCAGGCTGCACTGAAACTGCATCCGGGTGCGACCATCACCGACACGGATCTGGACAACCACTTCAACAACTACGAGTACGAAGTGGAACTGAAAACCGCTGACGGCAAAGAATTCGACGTGGACTTCGATGCCACCACCGGCAAAGTCCTGAGCGACAAACAAGACACCTGATTCCCGTCTAAAACAAAGCCGCACGATCTTCGGATCGTGCGGCTTTTTTTTGCCTATCGGCTTCAGACAGTGAAGCTTGCGCAGTCCCATGGACCGGACTTGGGATCGACGGTGTAGCGACTCCGCAAGCAAAGCGCTACACAGCCATTTCCATTACGCGCTCAGACGCGCCGTCACTTCATTCAACTGCCCCGACAACCCATGCAAATTACGGCCGGCCGCTTCGGTGCGCTGCACGTTATCCAGGTTGGTGCTGGCGATGCTGGTGATTTCAGTCAGGTTGCGCGAGATGTCCTCGGCCACCGAGGTCTGCTCTTCGGCGGCGGTGGCGATCTGGCGGTTCATGTCGCGGATGGCTTCCACGGCGTGGGTGATCCGCTCCAGCATGGCGCCGGCCTGGGTCACTTGCTCGACGCTTTCTTCACTGCGCGACTGGCCGCTTTCAATCGCCTGAGCCGCGTCCACCGCACCGGTTTGCACGGTCTGGATGATCTGGTTGATCTCGATGATCGACGCCGCCGTGCGCTGGGCCAGGCTGCGCACTTCATCGGCGACCACCGCAAAACCGCGTCCGGCTTCACCGGCACGGGCCGCTTCAATTGCCGCGTTGAGCGCCAGCAGGTTGGTTTGTTCGGCGATGCCGCGAATCACTTCCAGCACCTTGCCAATGCGTCCGCTGTCGGTTTCCAGCTGGCGAATGACCGTGGCGGTATTGGCAATTTCGCCACGCATCCGGGTGATGGTGTGAATGGTGCCCTGCATGACTTTTTCGCCGTGCTGGGCGGACTGGTCGGCATCGTCGGCGGCACGTGCCGCATCGGCGGCGTGACGGGCGACTTCCTGGGCGGTGGCCGACATTTCGTTCATCGCCGTGGCCACCTGATCGGTGCGGTTGAACTGCTCGTTGGTGCCACTGGCCATGAGGCCGGCGATCGAATTCAATTCACCGCTGGCGCTGTCCAGGTCCTTGGCGCTGCGCTGCAAACGGCTGAACGTTTCGGCGAGGAAATCACGCAAAGTGTTGGCCGCGACTGCCAACTTGCCCAACTCATCCTGCCGGGTACTGGCCACGCGGTCGGCAAACTTGCCCTGGCTGAGTTGCGCGACGTAGTCGATCAGTTTGCGGATCGGTTCAACCAGGTAGCGATTGACCAGCCACAGGCTCAACAGGCCGATCAACAGACCCGAGGCGAGCATCACAATGATCCCCAGCAACACCGTGCGATCGGCGTCGGCGCTGATCTGCTTCGATTGTTCGGCTCCCTGCTTGCGCAATTCGCTGACCAACTCGGTCATCTGTTCGCTGGCGGCACGGTCGACACCTTTGACTGCAGCGTCGCCAGCCGTTGGGTCGGCACCGGCCGCCACATAGGCATCACGGCCCTTCTGATAGGCGGCGCCCAGCAGACGGTGTTCGTCACGCAGGCGTTCGATACGGGTTTTCAGTTGCGGCTCGATACCTTTTTGCCCGGCCAGCTCACCGAGAATGCCCTGCACATCGCGCTGACGGTCTTCGAACTGCTTCCAGTATTTGTCCAGGTCGGCCGGTTGCTTGCCACGCAGCAGGACGTTTTTCCATTCCTGAACCTGCACCTTGAATTGCAGGTTGGCTTCGTCGATCAACTGCGAGGTGTGCAACGGGCCTTCGATCAGGTTCGCGTAGCTCTGAACACCGCTGGACAGAAAGTGAAAGCAGGCCAGCGCGATCAGCAACATCGCCAACAGACTGCCGCTCAGCAACGCGAGGATTTGTGCTCTCAGGGATTTTTGCAGCATCGAGTAATACTCATGACAGGGGGTGAGACACGCCGTAACCAAGCGTGAAAGGTGTCCGGACTTCCCTGTCTGCGACGTCGGCGGCTGGCCGAGGGCGCGCAACTTAACCTAAGCGTGATCGGCGTGCCAGAGCGGTTCTTGAGATGTATCCGACCACCGGCAACGCAATCGTTTGCGGTCACTTCATCGTCACAAAATCGTCATCCCGGCTTGCGATGATGCGGCTCAAGTGAACCCAGCCGTAACCCTGCTGCCCCGTAGCAGCTGCCGAGCCTGCGAGGCTGCGTTCGGCTGCGAAGCAGTCGTAAAACCTGATTGCGCGGTCTTCCTGGGACACCGCATCGTCTGATTTCACGACTGCTGCGCAGCCGGACGCAGCCTCGCTGGGGCTCGACAGCTGCTACATAGAGCGATTGCCCCTCTTGCGAGCCCTCATGAACCACAGCATCGACCAAAGCCATCGCGACCCGGACCTGTTCGGTCTGCTCTACGGTTTCAGTTTTCGCCCCGGTGAGCGTGGTCGGGAGATCGACTCGGCCAAGGCGTTGCAATGCCTGCAACAACCGGACGACAGCGATGAATTTCTGTGGCTTCACCTGAACCTCGCGCATGCCGCGTGCGAGCGCTGGATGAAAAGCCATCTGGAATTGCCGGACGAATTTTTCGAGGCGTTGCACGAAGGGTCTCGATCCACGCGCATTGAACATGTGGATTCGGCGTTGCTGGCCGTGGTCAACGATGTGGTGTTCAACCTCAGCAGCATGGTGTCGTCGGATGTGTCGACGCTCTGGGTCTGTGCCCGCAGTCGGCTGATCATCAGCGCCCGCCTGCAACCGCTGCACTCGGTGGACAAGCTGCGGTCGTCGGTGAAGGCCGGCGAGTGCTTCCGTTCACCGCTGGAATTGCTGGTGCATTTGCTGCGCGACCAGGGCGAAGTGCTGACCCAGATCGTGCGCAAGACCAGCCTCAGTGTCGATCAGATCGAAGATGAATTGCTGTCCTCGCGCCTGTCGACCAACCGCGCAGAACTGGGTGCCAATCGCCGGGTGCTGGTGCGCCTGCAACGGTTGCTGGCGCTGGAGCCGGGTTCGTTGTTGCGATTGCTCAACCGGCCGCCGCAATGGTTGCAAAAGGAGGACGTGAAGGAACTGCGCAAGTCCACCGAGGAGTTTGCGCTGATCATCAACGACCTCACGGCGCTGGGTGAGCGGATCAAGCTGTTGCAAGAAGAGATCGCGGCCAACCTGAACGAGCAGAGCAACCGCACGCTGTTCACCCTGACGGTGGTGACGGTGCTGGCGCTGCCGATCAACATCATTGCCGGTTTTTTTGGCATGAACGTGGGTGGGGTGCCATTGTCGGGGGATCCAGAGGGGTTCTGGATTCTGGTGGCGCTGGTCGCGACGTTCACCGTGATTGCGGGGCGTTGGGCGTTTCGTAAGCGCCAGGATTATTGATCTTCAAAACGCCATCAAACCCCTGTGGCGAGGGAGCTTGCTCCCGTTGGGTCGCGCAGCGGCCACGGCATTCTTCCAGCCACACCCTGCCAGCAGGTTTTGCGACTGCTTCGCAGCCGAGCGGGAGCAAGCTCCCTCGCCACAGTCGTGCCCGGCCTCAAACCCGGGGTGAATTCTGATTAACGGGAATGCAAAAACCCCAAACCCTGATCCAAGGCAGTCTCTCTGTAACATTTGGCAACGATCATGACGGACACTCCTTCCTTCTTCAGGATTGTCCGTCATGGCTACGCCGTCCTACACCGCCAAAACCCAGGCTCCCGCCCGTAGCGCCAGGCCCCAATTCGATAAAAAACCCAGCCTGTTCACCCTCGTGGTGTTTTTCGGGGTGCTGGCCAGCGGGCTGTTATTCACCGCTTACAGCCTGATGCACGACATGAACGAACTCGGCACGGTGGTCACCACCTGGACACCGTTTCTGCTGTTGGGCGTGGCGCTGTTGATCGCACTGGGTTTTGAATTCGTCAACGGTTTCCACGACACCGCCAACGCCGTGGCCACGGTGATTTATACCAACTCGATGCCGCCGAACTTTGCGGTGGCCTGGTCCGGGTTCTTCAACTTCCTCGGGGTGCTGCTGTCGAGTGGCGCAGTGGCGTTCGGCATCATCGCCCTGCTGCCGGTTGAGTTGATTCTGCAAGTCGGTTCCTCCGCTGGTTTCGCGATGATCTTCGCCTTGTTGATCGCGGCGATCCTGTGGAACCTCGGCACCTGGTGGCTGGGCTTGCCGGCCTCGTCGTCGCACACCTTGATCGGTTCGATCATCGGCGTCGGCGTGGCCAACGCCCTGATGCACGGCCATGACGGCACCAGCGGTGTGGACTGGGCGCAGGCCACCAAGATCGGTTACGCGCTGCTGTTGTCGCCGCTGGTCGGTTTCGGTTTTGCCGCGTTGTTGCTGCTGGCCTTGCGTGCGTTCGTCAAGAATCGCGCGCTGTACAAGGCGCCGGTTGGCAACACGCCACCGCCGTGGTGGATTCGCGGCATGTTGATTGTGACCTGCACCGGCGTCTCGTTCGCCCACGGTTCCAACGACGGGCAGAAAGGCATGGGCCTGATCATGCTGATTCTGGTCGGCACGCTGCCGATGGCCTATGCGCTGAACCGCACCATGCCGGCCGACCAGGCGCTGCAGTTCGCCGCCGTCGCCGAAGTCACCCAGCAAGCGCTGGTGAAAAGCGCGCCGATGCCGGCTCCGGCCGATCCGCGTCCGGTGCTCTCCGAGTACGTGCGCAGCAAGGAAGCCACGCCGCAACTGATCCCGGCCCTCGCCGCCCTCACGGGCAGTATCGGCGCGCAGGTCAAGGGTTACGGCTCGCTGTCCAAAGTACCCGCCGAGGCCGTGGGCAACGTGCGTAACGACATGTACCTGACCAGCGAAACCATTCGCCTGATGGACAAGAACAAAGTCGGCCACTTCGACGCCGACACCACCGGCAAGCTGCAACTGTTCAAGCAACAGATCGACAACTCGACGCGCTTCATTCCGCTGTGGGTGAAGATCGCCGTGGCGATTGCGCTCGGGCTGGGCACCATGGTCGGCTGGAAGCGCATCGTGGTGACGGTCGGCGAAAAGATCGGCAAGACCCACCTGACCTATGCCCAGGGCGCCTCGGCGGAAACCGTGGCCATGCTGACCATCGGTGCGGCGGACATGTTCGGCTTGCCGGTGTCGACCACTCACGTGTTGTCCTCGGGCGTGGCCGGGAGCATGGTCGCCAACGGCGGCGGCTTGCAGATGAAGACCATCCGCAACCTGCTGATGGCCTGGGTGCTGACCCTGCCGGCGGCGATCCTGTTGTCGGGCAGCCTGTACTGGCTGTTCACCAAACTCTTCTAGTCCCAACACATACCCCTTGTAGCAGCTGGCGAAGCCTGCGTTCGGCTGCGCAGCAGTCGTAAAATCGGAACACGCGGTACATCAGACGGAACGCGTGTGCCGGATTCACGACTGCTGCGCAGCCGAACGCAGGCTTCGCCAGCTGCTACAGGGTTTTTTATCGCCTGTAGAAGGCATTTCGTCGCAAATTCAGGCGTTTGCCTTTTTATTGATCCACCACCCGCCGGATTGCACTTCAGTTTGCTAACGTGTGGCCGACTCTTAAGAGACTCGATGCATTCAGGAGTGGAATCGTGAATCTGTACATCAATCAGCTTCAACACAAAGCTGACTTCAAAGAAGCCATCTACGCCGGCGACATCTTCCTGAACACCCAGCTGCGCGCCGCCAAAGAGCTGTGCGCGTTCGCCCAGGAAAGCATCACCGCCGCCTTCGACGGTGAGACCAACCACAAGGCCCTGCACACGCTGATGCCGGTGGAAGAATTCGTGGTACTGGTGACTCGCCTCAAAGGCCAATTCACCAACAGCCAGCGCGCCAAGGACCTGATCCTGTCGTTTATCGACGAGATCGGCGTCGACCCGCACGAATACATTTTCGACGTGCCGCGCATTCGCGTGGTGCCGAACTATGACTACCTGCACGCCGGTGTCAGCTATGCCTACAAACCGCATCGCGACACGTGGTACGGCAGCGTCGATTGCCAGATCAACACCTGGATGCCGGTGCACACCATCAGCCCCGACCAGACCATGATGATCAACGCCGGTTACTTCGACGTGCCGGTGAAGAACACCTCCAGCGAATGGAGCCTCAACGACTGGATCAGCAACCAGCGGCATAAGGCCAAGGACAACCTCAAAGAGGAAGTCCGCGTGCACCCGGTGCCGATGGAAGCGATCAACACCGCGTCGGAAGTGCGCATTGCCGGCAATACCGGTGAAATGCTGATCTTCTCCGGCTCGCACCTGCACGGCACGGTCGCCAACCACACCAACCAGACCCGCTTCAGCGTGGACTTCCGCCTGATGCACCTCGACGACCTCAAGCACAAGCGCGGCGCGATCAACGTCGACAGCGCCTGCCCTGATGTCGGCGCCGGTTTCAAAGACTATTTCCACGCCCACGACTTCTCGAATTTCCAAGGAATCCAGCAATGACCAAGCGTCGCATCACGCCTGCCGAGGCCCAGTACAACGAAACCCGTGCCAACGTTCTGAAACGGGTCGATGCCGAGTACGTGGCCGACGCCCCGTTCGTCTTCGCCAACCGCATCGGCGTGACCGCTGCGCTGTCGCGCATGGAACTGTTCAAGAAAGTCGCTGAAGTACCGGGCGCGATCATCGAGTGCGGCGTGTACAAGGGCAACTCGCTGATGCTGTACATGCACTTGTCGATGATTCTCGAGCCCTACGCGATCAACCGTTCGATCGTGGGCTTCGACACCTTCGAAGGCTTCCAGAGCATCGACAAGAAAGAAGACCCGGCCGACGTCAACGAGACCATGTTCTCCGACACCGACCAGTCGCTGATCCAGGACATGATCGACGCCAACGACCTGCTGCGCCCGGTTAACCGCATCCCGCGTTGCGAACTGGTCAAGGGCGACATCGTCAAGACCGTGCCTGAGTGGGTCAAGACCCGTCCAGACCTGGTCGTGGCCATGCTAATCCTCGACACCGACCTGTACGAATCGACCAAAGTCGCGCTGGAAACCTTCCTGCCGTACATGCCAAAAGGCGCGATCGTGGTCCTGGACGAAGTCGCTTACCGCAACTTCCCGGGCGAAACCAAAGCCCTGCGTGAAGTGCTGGACCTGAACAAGATCGAACTCAAACGCCTGCCGTTTGATAGCTGCGTAGGCTATTTCCACGTCTGACACATAACCCGCCCCTGTAGGAGCCGGCTTGCTGGCGATTCAGACAACACGGTGAACCAGACACACCGCGTTGCCTGAATCGCCAGCAAGCCGGCTCCTACACGGAACGCGTTAAGTTGTGGACTGGATGACGTTCGCCAGCCAGTCCATGAACGCCCTCACCCGCAGCGGCAAATGCCGTTGCCGGGCGTAGAGCAACGAGACCTCCATCGACGGTGCGCTGAACTGCGGCAACACCGCCATCAGATCACCGCTATCCAAATGCGACTGCATGCCCTTGACCGGTGCCTGAATCAGACCAAATCCCCCCAGGCACGCCGCTTCATAGGCGTCAGTGCTGTTCACCGTGACGCTGCCCGCCATCGGCAATCGATGCAACATGCCGTCCACCTCGTACAAAAAACCCTCCGAGCGCGAACCCAGTACGCCGACGTAATGGACCAGTCGATGGTGTGCCAGATCCTCAAGACTTTCCGGCACGCCAAAGCGCTGCAAGTAGGCGGGACTGGCGCAATTGACCATCGCAAAATCACACACGTGACGCGCAACTACCGATTGATCCGGCTGCACACCGACCCTGACGACGCAATCAAAGCCTTCCCTCTGCAAATCAACCCGGCGATCAGTGGTGCTGACTTCCAGTTCCAGGTTGGGGTGCAGCGCCATGAATTCCGGCAAGCGCGGCAGCACCATCTGACGGCCCAAAAAGTTCGGCATGTCAAAGCGAATCCGCCCGGTGAGCGACGCCGCATCCTGACGAAACAGCCCTTCAATTTCATCCATGTGCGACAACAAATCCCTGCTGCGCTCGTACAGCACCAGGCCGTCCTGCGTTGCCTGAACCCGGCGCGTAGTGCGTTGCAACAAGCGCGTCCCCAACAACGCTTCCAACGCCTGAACGTGCTCCGAAACGGTCGACCGGGGCACGCCCAGACTTTCGCCCGCCAAGGTAAAACTCGACATCTCGCTGACACGAACGAAGGTGCGCAGCAGTTCCAGCTTGTTCATGGGCGGCCCCTCTATTGTTCGGTTTAACCGACCAGTGATTCCAGTTTCAGTCTGTTTATCACCATACGCCGGATAAATAAACTTCCTCCACACCGTCACTCCCCCCCCTTGAGGAAGTCCCATGAACACTAAAATCGCACTGATCACTGGCGCCAGCCGCGGCCTCGGCAAAAACGCAGCCCTGCATCTGGCTGCCCAAGGCGTCGACATTATCGGCACTTACAACAGCAAGGCCGATGAGGCGCAGGCACTGGTCGCCGACATCGAACGCCTCGGCGCTCGGGCGGTGATGCTGCAACTCGATGTGAGCCAAAGCGAACATTTCGAAGCGTTCGCCACCCAGGTCGCCGACGTGTTGCACAGCCGTTTTGATCGCCAGCACTTCGACTTTTTGCTCAACAATGCCGGCATCGGCCTGACCGCGAACTTCGTCGACACCACCGTCGCCCAGTTCGACTTGCTGATGAACATCCACCTGAAAGGGCCATTTTTCCTCACCCAGAACCTGCTGCCGCTGATGGCGGACGGGGGGCGCATCCTCAACGTGTCCAGCGGTCTGACCCGCTTCAGCCTGCCGGGTTACGGCGCTTACGCGGCGATGAAAGGCGCGATGGAAGTGCTGACCCGCTACCAGGCCAAGGAACTCGGTGCCCGCGGCATTTCCGTGAACACCTTGGCGCCGGGCGCCATCGAGACTGATTTTGGTGGTGGCACGGTGCGTGATAACAGCGACGTGAACAGCTACGTCGCCAGCAATACCGCGTTGGGTCGTGTGGGTCAGCCGGATGACATCGGGGCTGCGATTGCATTGCTGCTGGCACCGGGTAGCCAGTGGATCAACGGCCAGCGCGTTGAAGCGTCGGGCGGGATGTTTTTGTAACTGAAACCTGTGGCGAGGGGGCTTGCCCCCTCGCCACAAAAACAACAGCGATCAACTGACTGCGCGAGGCATCAGGATGCGCTCGCGCACCACGTCATACGCCCAGTGATAAACGTAGGTGTACGGCAGGAAAAACAGCAACACGCCAATATCCAGCAGGAACGCCTGCCACAGGCTGACGTTCAGCCACCAGGCAATCAGCGGCACTCCCATCGCGACCAGCCCGCCTTCGAACAACAGGGCATGGACAACCCGTACCCAGGCGTTGTGCACGATGCCGTAGTGTTTGAGCAATCGGTCGAACAGCCCGTTGAAGACCACGTTCCAACCCAGAGCAAGCGCGGCAATCACAACGGTGACAGCGCCCATTTCAATCATCGGTTTGTCCATGATCCAAGCCAGTAGCGGCGTACAGATCAGGATGGCCAGCACTTCGAAACAGATGGCCTGGAAAATACGTTCAGTAATGGATTTGTTGACGCTCATGATCAGGACTCCCTGAGTGACTGTGGTTGCCATGATCCGGCCTCACGCCGATACTTCATAACCAATAACCATCGATCAAGGCGATAGTTCATGGCTTCTCAGGAAGTGTTGCAAGCGTTTGTCCAGGCGGCGACGCAAGGTTCGTTTTCCGCGGCAGCGCGCAAACTGGGGCGCAGTCAGTCGACCGTCAGTGCAGCGGTCGCGAGCCTTGAAATCGATTTGAACCTGGTCCTGTTCGACCGCAGCAGCCGCAAGCCGAGCCTGACCCCGGCCGGGCACGTGATGCTGCAGCGGGCCGAGGAGATACTGGCCGCCACCAGCCGCCTGGAAATGACTGCAAGCCAACTGTCCCAAGGGGTTGAGCCGAAGCTGACAGTGGCGATTTCCGACACCTATCAGTCCGACCGTTTCGAAGCGGCGCTGAGTGCGTTCGATCAGCGTTATCCGGACCTTGAACTCGAATGCCTGATCGCTGAATGCGATGACCTGGTGGCGCTGGTGCAAAGCGGTCGGGCGCATGTGGCCTTCGCCGAAAAGCAGGACAGTTACCCGCCGGACCTGGTCAGCTCGACCGTGGAGGAGCGGACGGAGATTGCCCTGTTTGTGTCCCGCGAGCATCCGTTGGCGGCGCTGGGCCACGTCGATCAAGACGTGTTGCAACAACATCGGGAGTTGCGTCTGGCGACGATCGTCAATCCGTATGAAAGCCGTGCGAAGGGCCGCGTCTGGTCGGCGCCGAGCTATCTGATGCTGCTGGAAATGGCCCAGGGCGGGTTTGGCTGGGCACCGTTGCCGCGATGGTTGGTGGAGCGGTTTGGCCCCGGGACATTGCAGGAGTTGGACGTTCGGGGCTGGCCGAAACCGGTGTTTGTCGATGCCTTGTGGTCGCGGCTGCATCCGCCGGGGCCGGCGGGGAGTTGGCTGCTCGGCAAGATGCTGGAGTGAAGGTCCTTCGGCCCTTTTCGCGGGCAAGCCACGCTCCCACAGGTTCTGCGCCAACCCTGTGGGAGCGGGCTTGCTCGCGAAGAGGTCCGCACATTCACATCACTTCAACGCCTTGATCCGCGCCTCAATAAACCGCCGCTCCGGCACCTGCTGCGTCAATTCCAGCGCCCGTTCATAGGCCGCCCGCGCCTCTTCACTCCTTCCCAACTGCCGACAAAACTCCGCCCGCGCCGAATGTGCCAGGTGGTAGTCCAGCAAATCACCCCGATCCAGAATCCCGTCCACCAACACCAACCCCGCCAACGGCCCATCCCGCCTGGAGATCGCCGCTGCACGGTTCAACTCAATGACCGGTGAAGGCACCGCCGCCAACAGCACGTCATACAACCCCACAATCTGCTGCCAGTCAGTCTCCCCCGCCGTGGGCGCTTCGGCGTGCACCGCCGCAATCGCGGCTTGCAGGCAATAAGGCCCGAAGGTTCCGGTGGTCAGCGCCGCTTCCACCAGCGCGCAACCCTCGGCAATCATCCCGGCATCCCACAGCGAGCGATCCTGTTCATCCAGCACAATCAACTCACCGCTCGCCGACGTCCGGGCCGGGCGGCGTGATTCATGCAACAACATCAACGCCAGCAGCCCCATCACTTCCGATTCCGGCAGCAACTCCATCAACAACCGCCCGAGCCGGATCGCTTCGCGTGTCAGGTCCTCGCGGGTCAGTTCGGCGCCGACAGAGGCCGAGTAACCTTCGTTGAACACCAGGTAAATCACCCTGAGCACACTGTCGAGACGCTCGGGCAGTTCCGCCAGTGTCGGCACTTGATAAGGGATTTTGGCGTCACGTATTTTCGCTTTGGCGCGCACGATGCGCTGGGCGATGGTTGCCGGTGCCGAGAGAAAGGCGCGGGCGATTTCTTCCGTGGTCAGGTCGCACACTTCGCGCAGGGTCAACGGCACCTGGGCATCCGACGCGAGGGCCGGGTGGCAACAGGTGAAGATCAGGCGCAAGCGATCATCTTCCACGTCTTCATCACTCCAGTCGGCCTGCTCCAGCTCCTCCAGTTGAGCAATCAACATCGGCCGGGACGCGGCAAAACGCGCGCGCCGACGCAACACATCAATGGCCTTGAAGCGCCCGGTGGACACCAGCCAGGTGCGCGGGTTGTCCGGCACTCCGTCACGCTGCCAACGCTCGACCGCGACGAAAAACGCTTCGTGCAGAGCCTCTTCGGCGAGGTCGAAATCGCCGAGCAAGCGGATCAGCGTCGCCAGAATCCGCCGCGAATCCTCGCGATAGACCTGCTCGACCCGAGCCGTGACCGAAGCGTCAGTCATCAGTCCGGCATGCCATCAGTCACCAGCGTCACCAATCGATCGAGGCTTTGTCCCCAGCCATCGTAAAAACCCATGGCCTCATGGGCCTGGCGGTCTTCTTCGGACCAGTGCATGGCCCGGGCGGTGTAGAGGGTTTTTCCGTCCCTGTCTTCGAGGGTCACTTCGGCTGACATGAAGGGTTTGCCCGAAGGAATCCAGCCAGGAATGAACGCGTCGGTGAACACCAGTCGCTCAGGCGCGACAATCTCGAGGAAGACCCCCATGGTCGGATACTCAGTCCCGTCCGGCGCGCGCATCAGGGTGCGAAACTGGCCCCCGAACCACAGGTCCATTTCGCACTCGGGCGTGGTCATGCCATGCGGCCCCCACCACTGAACGAGTAGGGCCGGCTCGGTCCAGGCGCGGAAGAGCTTGCGGCGCGGCGCGTCGATCAGACGACTGATGGACAACTCGAATTCGGCAGGCTGATGCTTATAGGGTTGCGGACTCATGCAGATCTCCTGTCTTGTGATTGTTATTCAGGGATTCAACTGGCGAACGGGACGCACCTCGACGCTGCCGACCCGAGCCGCCGGGATATTGCCGGCGACCTGGATCGCTTCGTTGAGGTCTTTGGCGTCGACCAGGTAGAAGCCGGCCAGTTGCTCCTTGGTTTCGGCGAACGGGCCATCGGTGATCGACAGCTTGCCGTTGCGCATGCGCACGGTGGTCGCGGTCTGCACCGACTCCAGCGCCTCGGCCGCGATCATCCGGCCACTGCCCTGAATCGCCTCGGCGTAGGCCATGCACTCGGCGTCATGGGGGCTGTCGGGCAGCGAGTGCAACGCCTGTTCGTTGCTGTAGACCAGGCATAGATACTTCATGTGGGCTCTCCCGGATCGAACTGATCAACTATGGCTGCTGATTGGCATTTTGGCGCTGCTTCCCGATAAACAGCCCGACGATCAGGGCTCAAGGTTGAACAGCGTCGTGCCGCTGGTCATGTCGAACGGGGCCGACCAGTGTTCGTGGACGATGCGCCATTGCCCGGCATCGCGCCGATAGCAGGCGGTCACACGCATCCAGCAGGCCTGGGTTTCACCTTGTTCGTTGGTGCCGCCGCAATGGGCCAGCCAATGGGCGAAGGCGATGTGCTCGTCCGCGACGATGTTCATGTGGTCGAAGTCGAACGTGTGCGCGCCCTGGCACATTTCCATGCACTCCTCCCAATGCGCGCGGTAAGCCGCCTTGCCCCGGAATTGCAGAGCTTTGACCGCGTCGTAGGAGACGATGTCGTCGGCATACAACGGCATGAGTTTCTCGACATTTTTGGCGATGACCGCCTCACGATAGGTGTCGATCAGGGCCTGGATTTCGTGGGTAGCATTCATGGTGGTTCTCCGTGTTTTTTGTTGTGAAGACACCCTTAGTCGTCTGGCGCACCGCCAGATCGACAGTCGAAATAAAAATAATCCATGAACGCAAACTCGTTAGAATCCGACACACATTTACGTTGGAAAAAGGACACTCCAGTGACAACCCGACTCGTGCCTTACGAAAGCCTGAACGCGCGCCAGCGCCAGCAGGTCGAGGCCATCGAAGTGCATAAAGAACAGATTAAGTTCTCCGGCGACATCCACGGTGCGTTGCACACCTTGCTGTCCAAACCCGGCCCCGGCGTCAAGGGATTTGCGCTGCTGGCCAAGGAGGTTCCCGTGGCCTTCCTGCTGCTCAAACGCCCGCCCGTGTTGCCAGACTGGGCCGACGAACACAGTGCGACCCTGCATGCGTTGCAGGTCGATCACCGCGCTCAGGGCAAAGGTTATGGGAAAGCCTGCCTGCAAGCCCTGCCCGACGCGGCTCGGCAGGCGTTTCCGGAGATCAAGGCACTGGAATTGTCGGTAGATGCAGACAACGAGGCCGCCATCGCGCTCTATGCAAAATTCGGCTGGGTCGACAGCGGCGAGGCGTACAAGGGCCGGATCGGTTATGAACGGCGCATGAGTCTGATTTTCTGAGGTGGTTATGCTCGACAGTATCGAAGCACTGGAAGCGATCTACGGCCAACCCCACGACCGCGCCGTGCGCAAGCAGATTGCCTTTCTGAATGAGGACTATCAGGCGATGGTCCGCGCCTCGCCGCTGGTCATCATCAGCTCGGTCGGCCCCGACGGCCTGGATGGTTCGCCCCGGGGTGATTCGCCGGGGTTTGTGCGGATCATCGACCCGAAGACCCTGGCGATCCCGGATCGTCCGGGCAACAACCGCATCGACACGCTGCGCAATGTGGTGCTCGATTCGCGGGTGTCGCTGCTGTTCATCATTCCCGGGATCGGCGAGACGTTGCGGGTCAACGGCACGGCGCACATCAGTGCGGAACCGGCGTTGCTGGAGAGCTTCGCGGTGAACGGCAAACCGGCGCGCACGGTGATGCTGGTGACGGTGGACGCGGCGTACTTCCATTGCTCGAAAGCGATGGTGCGGTCGGACTTGTGGAACCCCGAGAAGCATCTGGATCGCTCGGCACTGCCGACCGCGGGAGCGTTTCACAAGCGGTTGAACGATGGGCAGTTCGATGCCGAAACGTATGACCGGGAAGCGCCGGCGCGGGTGCGGGACAGTCTTTACTGACACGACACAAATCAATGTGGGAGCGGGCTTGCTCGCGAAGGCGGAGTGTCAGACGACATCATTCGTGACTGACACTCCGTCTTCGCGAGCAAGCCCGCTCCCACATTGGATCTTCGGTGCTGGGTAGAGGTTGGTTACAACTCCAACACCATCTCATGCCACGCCATGCCGCCGTGGTCCGAAGCTGACGGCTTGATGTAGGCAAAGCCGAATCCGGCATACAGCGCAATATGCCGCTCCTTGCACATCAGGTGGATGCTGGCCTTGCCCATCGCGCGCATGCGTTCGATGAATTCGCCCATCAAACGCTTCGCCAGCCCCTGCCCCTGATAATCCGGGTGCACCACCACTGACATGATCACGATGTGCGGCCCGGCCGGGTCGTGGCCGATCAGCTCCTTGAACGCTTCGTCTGACATTTCCACTTCAAACGCCGCACCGGCGTTGATGAAACCGGCTACAACGCCGTCCACTTCGGCGACGATAAAACCGTCGGGCCAGGTGGCGATGCGTGTGGCAATTTTTTCCCGGGTGGCTGCTTCGTCACCTTCGTAGGCAACGGTTTCGATGGCGTAGCAGCGGTCCAGATCAGCAGGCAGGACGTTTCGGATAACAGGGTTCGACGAGTTCATTGTGGATCGCAGCGACCTTGGGGCGAGTGAGATGACAGGATAACGCTCGCCGATTCTAGCAATACTTGCTTCCTTTCGAACGCTCCCTATCCACCTCTCGTATGAAGTGCATAGGGTTCAAGGACGGCTCCGTAAAGCTTTCATATAAGTGCTACCCAATGCTCCGGGTTCGTACTATTTATCTGTGCCTCGACGATTGACGACGCCCGGCCAAGGCAGGTTGAGCGCTCCTCGTCCCACCCACAGGACTTTGATCATGAGCACGACTCAAATCGGCCTTCTCGTGTTATTCAGCATTTCCTCGTTCGGCTTCATCACGCTGTACATCGATTTCCTGCACGAGCGCCGGATCAAGAAAGACAAGTGAGCGACCCACGGCCAGGCGCTGCAACCTGCGCCTGCCGTGCCTTACAGCCCCACCAGGCGATAACCTACCTGCAATTCGGTGATGAAATGCTGCGGCTGCGCCGCATCGGCCTCCAGTTTTTGCCGCAAGTGCGCCATGTGCACCCGCAGGTAGTGCGCACGATCGACGTAATCCAGCCCCCACACTTCCAGCAATAGCTGGCGATGAGTCATGACCCGGCCTTGCCCGCGAATCAGCGCGCACAGCAAGCGATACTCGATGGGTGTCAGATGCACCGATTGGTCCTCGCGCCGGACCTCGTGCGTGGCCAGGTCCACGTCGATCATGCCGAACGTCACCTTGCTGGTGACGGCGGCGGTCCCGTTTTGCACATGCCGACGCAACTGGGCGCGGATACGCGCCAGCAGCTCGGGCACGCCGAAGGGTTTGACCAGATAATCGTCGGCGCCCGCATCCAGCGCCGCCACTTTTTCCTCTTCACGATCACGGGCCGACAGCACCAGAATCGGCACAGTCATCCAACCTCGCAACTCACTGATCAATTGTTTGCCGTCACCGTCGGGCAAGCCCAGATCGACAATCACCAGATCCGGTTGACGGCTGGCGGCGTGGATCAGGGCGCGTTTGACGTTGTCGGCCTCGAACACCTGAAAACCTTCGTCCTGCAGCGCGATACCGATGAAGCGGCGGATATTGGCCTCGTCCTCGACAATGAGGATGCGTGCACTGGTCATAGCGATTCCATGGAAGGCGGGTGACCCGCCGGTAGTGTGATGACAAAGCGAATGCCCGAGGTGGCCTGGGGTTGCGCCTCGATCGTTGCGCCATGGGCCTGGACAATCCGTTTGACCAACGCCAGCCCAAGGCCGATGCCGGCCACGGCCGACTCCTGCTGACCCCGGGTGAACGGCTCGAACAAACTCTGAGGCGTGCTGCCCTGAGGACAACCGGGACCGTCGTCGATCACCTCCAGCACAATGCTGTCCTGCTCTTGCCGGGCCGTAACCTGCACCAGCGTTCCGGCCGGGGTGTACTTGGCAGCGTTGTCCAGCAGGTTGACCAGCACGCGTTCGATCAACAGCGCATCGACTTCCACCAACGGCAACAGCGGCGACAGCGCGGTGCGCACCACATGCCGCGCCAACGGCTCGCGCAGTTGACGCAAGGCGCTGCCGACGATTTCCTCCAGCGAGTGCCATTGTCGGTTCAGGCGCACACCGCGCTCCTGCATCCGGGCCATGTCCAACAGGTTTTCGATCAACCGCTGCATGGCGCTGGCCTGATCGCGGATACCGTCCAGCAACGGTGTCAGCGGTCCGGGCGGCGCATGGGGCGCCGCTGCATCGGCCGCACCGATAATGGTGGTCAGCGGCGTGCGCAGGTCATGAGAGATCGCGGCCAGCAGCGTATTGCGCATGCGCTCACCCTCCATCTGTACCAACGTGCTTTGCGCCACTTCGACGAAATGCACCCTTTCCAGCGCGATTGCCAGTTGGCTCATGCAGGCCTCGAGCAAACGCTGCTCTTCAGGCTCGTTCAACCGTTCCGGTTCAGCCAGCTCCAGCACCAACACCCCGCGCACGCGCATCGGGGCCTTCAACGGCAAATAGCGGCCTTGCGCGGCCGCCAGCGTATGGGTGCCCTGTCCAGCGGGTTGCCCATGGTCGTAAACCCATTGGGCAATGCTTTCATCAATCGGGAATGCACCCGCGCCACGAACACGGACACTGTCTGCGGCGTCCGGCAGTGTCAGCCCGACCCGCGCTTCAAATACGCCGCTGAAGGTGATTAGCGCCACCTCCGTGATCTGCTCCACCGTCAGCGCCGCCGACAAGTCGCGAGCCAGCCTCGCCAGCGAAGTCGCACGCCGCTCACGTCCGGCCGCCGTTCGAGCCTCATGGCGCAAGCGTGCCGTGAGCTGGCCGGTGATCAACGCAATCCCCAGCATCAGGGCGAAGGTAAAAAAGTACTGGGTGTCGTTGACCGTAAACGACCAGCGTGGCTGGACGAAGAAGAAATCAAAACACAGCACCGCCAGCATCGCCGCCCAGACACCCGGCCCTCGCCCATAGCGCAAGGCGACCAGCACCACCGTGAGCAAAAACAGCATGACCACGTTGGCCAGATCGAACACCTGTAACAGCAAGGCTGCCACTGCCGTGGCGGCGAAACAGGCCAGGCTGGCCCACAGATATGCCGGCGCCCTGCTGGGCGGCAGCGCGGCATCAGTATTGACCGCCACCGCAACCACGACGGGCAGCGAACCATGAGCGATGACAATCTGATCGATCTCGGGATGCCGACGGCTGATGCGGTCACTGACCGACTGGTGCCAGAACTGCCAGACCTTGCGCGGGTAGTGCCCCAGCACCAGGCGGTTGGCGTTGTGCTCACGGGCAAACGCCACCAAGGCCTCGGCGACGTCCATGCCCGACAAGGTGGCGGTGTCGGCGCCGAATTCGGCGGCCAGCGCCAGGGTCTTCATGGCGGCGGCATAACGGCTCGCCCCCGCTCCACGCCGCTGCGCCGAAGGCACATGGACGACAATCCAGTCCGCCTCGAGCTTTTGTGCCAAGCGCGCTGCTTCCCGCACCAGTCGCTCATCCGAAGGGTAGCCTGCCACGCCCACCAGTAAACGCTCGCGCGCGGGCCAAAGGGTGTTGATGGACCGCTCGCGGCGATAGTCGCGCATCTGTGCATCGACACGATCGGCGGTGCGCCGCAGCGCCAGCTCGCGCAAGGCCAGCAAGTTGCCCTTGCGAAAGAAATGCCGGGACGCGCGCTCAGCCTGAGGTGGCAGGTAGACCTTGCCTTCCTTGAGCCGGCGCAGCAGGTCATCGGGTGGCAGGTCGATCACCACCACTTCATGGGCAGCGTCGAACAGATGATCGGGCACGGTCTCACGCACCCGGGTGCCGATGATCCCGCTGACAATATCGTTGAGACTTTCCAGGTGCTGGACGTTCAGGGTGGTCCAGATGTCGATGCCGGCGCGCAGCAGTTCTTCGACATCCTGCCAGCGCTTGGGGTGACGTGAACCGGGCACATTGCTGTGGGCCAATTCATCCACCAGCAGCACCTCCGGACGCCGCGCCAGCGCGGCATCCAGATCGAACTCGCTGAGGGCACGCTCGCGATGCATCACGTTGTAGCGCGGCAGCAGTTCCAGACCGTTGAGCAGTTCAGCGGTTTCCCGGCGGCCATGGGTTTCTATCACGCCAGCCACCAGGTCACGGCCCTGGGCCACTTCGCGCTGGGCCGCGGTGAGCATGGCGCAGGTTTTCCCTACCCCGGCATTGGAACCGAAATAGATGCGCAGTTTCCCGCGCAGGGCAGCCTGTTCGTCTTGTTGAAGCTTCTCCAGCAGCGCGTCGGGATCAGGACGGCCGTCACGTGAAGCGGTGGACGTATCAGTTTCGAGCATGGCAATCCTTTTGAACGGTCCGGCGCCACAGAGGGCGCCGGACCGTCAGTCCTTTCAAACCAAGCCAAGCCCGGCCAACAGCATGTCGATCACCTTGATCCCCGCGAACGGCACCAGCACGCCACCCAGGCCATAGATCAGCAGGTTGCGATTGAGCAACGCCGCCGCGCCGATGGCTCGGTAGGTCACGCCCTTGAGCGCCAGCGGGATCAGAAACACGATGATCAGGGCATTGAATATCACCGCGCTGAGAATCGCCGAATTCGGGCTGCTCAGGTGCATCACGTTCAGGGCGCCCAGTTGCGGATAGGTCGCGACGAATGCGGCCGGTACGATAGCAAAATACTTGGCCACATCGTTGGCTACGCTGAAGGTGGTCAACGCGCCGCGCGTCATGAGCATCTGTTTGCCGACTTCAACCACCTCGATCAACTTGGTCGGGTTGCTGTCCAGATCGACCATGTTGCCCGCTTCCTTGGCGGCCTGAGTCCCACTGTTCATGGCCACCGCCACGTCCGCCTGGGCCAGTGCCGGCGCATCATTGGTGCCGTCGCCGGTCATCGCCACGAGCTTGCCCTGGGCCTGGTAGTCGCGGATCAGTTGCAGTTTGTCTTCCGGCCGGGCCTCGGCAAGAAAGTCGTCAACTCCGGCTTCCACGGCAATCGCTGCCGCCGTCAGGCGGTTGTCGCCGGTGATCATGACCGTCTTGATGCCCATGCGCCGCAGCTCGGCAAAACGCTCCTTGATGCCACCCTTGACGATGTCCTTGAGCTCGACCACACCCAATGCCTTTTCACCATCGCACACGACCAGTGGCGTACTGCCCCGGCGCGAGACTTCATCGACCTTAATCTGCAATCCCGGCGGAAAGCTGCCGCCCAGCGCCTCGACGTGCTGGCGAATGGCATCTGCTGCGCCCTTGCGGATGCGCCGGCCACCGGCCAGATCGACGCCGCTCATGCGGGTTTGCGCGGTGAAATGCACGAAGCTCGCCCCCAGGGCATTGAGGTCCCGCGCCCGCAGGTCGAACTTCTGCTTGGCGAGCACCACAATGCTGCGTCCTTCCGGTGTTTCGTCGGCCAGCGAGGCCAATTGCGCAGCGTCCGCCAGTTCCGATTCCTTGACCCCGGGTGCCGGCAGGAAACCGCTGGCCTGGCGATTACCCAAGGTAATGGTGCCGGTCTTGTCCAGCAGCAAGACATCCACGTCACCCGCCGCTTCCACGGCTCGCCCAGAAGTGGCAATGACGTTGGCCGACATCATCCGGCTCATGCCCGCCACACCGATCGCCGACAACAGACCGCCAATGGTCGTAGGAATCAGGCAGACCAGCAGCGCCACCAGAACCGTTGCGCTGACCACGTCGCCGCCGCTCATGCCCACCGCAAACATCGAGTACGGGCCCAGGGTCACGATCACCAGCAGAAACAGAAACGTCAGGCCCACCAACAAAATGGTCAGTGCCACTTCGTTGGGGGTTTTCTGGCGTTTCGCGGATTCGACCATGGAAATCATGCGATCCAGAAACGACTCGCCGGGATTGACGCTGATACGCACCACCAGCCAGTCCGAAAGCACTTTGGTGCCGCCGGTGACCGATGAAAAGTCGCCGCCCGCCTCACGAATCACCGGTGCCGATTCGCCAGTAATCGCGCTTTCATCCACCGACGCCACGCCTTCGATCACCACCCCATCGAGGGGCACCAGATCGCCCGCCTCGATCAACACCACATTGTCCTTCAGCAGTTCGCCGGAGGGCATCGGCATCCAGGCGGAGCCATGCCGGGGTTGTTTCAAAAGCTTGGCCAGGGTCTGGCGCTTCATCCCACGCAGGCTGGCTGCTTGCGCCCGGCTGCGGCCCTCGGCCAGGGCTTCGGCAAAGTTGGCGAACAGCACGGTGAACCACAGCCACAACGTGATGCTGAGAATGAAACCACTGGGGGCTTCTCCCTTGCCGACCAGTGATTGAACCCACAACAGCGTGGTGAGAATACTGCCCAGGTACACCACAAACATCACCGGGTTCTTCCACTGCGCCTGGGGCAGCAACTTCTTGAACGCATCCAGGCACGCCGTGAGCAACAACCCACGGTCAAACAAAGGCAAACGAGCTTGCTTACTCATGGTTGTTTCTCTTACTCACTGGCCGCAAGGGGTGGCTGATGCGCAGGTTTCAAAGCATCCAGCGCGAGGTTGAGTTGCAGCACATTGACCCGAGGTTCGCCGAGCAGGCCGAAGGTGCGTTGCTCGGTGTGGGTATTCACCCGTTTCAACAGCTCGGCTTCGGGCAGGTGGCGCAGGCGTGCGACGCGCGCCGCCTGAATCTGTGCGTTGGCCACCGAAATGTGCGGGTCCAGGCCTGAAGCCGACGAGGTGACGGCATCCACCGGCACCTGTGCATCGGCTGCCAGGCCATTCTGTTGGCGGTAGGCTTCGACGCGCAGGGCCACGGTGTCGATCAACTTCTGGCTGGTAGGGCCAAGGTTGCTGGCGCCACTGGAACCGGCGTTGTACGGCTGCGCCACGCTCTTGCTCGGGTCCAGTGGATCGGCGCCAAGCGTCATGCTTGCGCGCCCCTGGAAATACTCGGGCCGGGTGAAATGCTGGCCGATCACCGCCGAACCGATCACCAGACCGTCCCGTTCAACCAGACTTCCCTGGGCTTGAAACGGGAACAGCACATTGGCCACCAGGGTGGTGAACAACGGATAGGCAAGACCGGTCAGCAGCATGAAGAACGCCGCCGACATCAGCACCGGACGCAACAGGCCGACAAACAGAAACTGCACTTTGGTTTGTGGTTGAATTTGAGTCATCACAGCCCCCTCACTTGTAGGTCTGGCCGGTCAGCAACTGCAGTTGCTCAACCAGCGGGCCGAGCGCGAGCGCCGGCAGGAAAGTCAGGCCGCCCACCACCAGCACCACGAACACCACGAGGAACATGAACAGCGGTGTGGCGGTCGGGATGGTGCCGGCACCGGCCGGGATGTTCTTTTTCATCGCCAGAGAACCCGCGACCGCGAGCATCGGCAGCATGGTGAAGAAGCGTCCGAGCAACATGGCAAGACCGATGGTGGTGTTGAAGAACGGCGTATTGGCATTCAATCCGGCGAACGCCGAACCGTTGTTGGCAGTCCCCGAGGTGTAGGCATACAACACCTCACTGAAGCCATGGGGCCCCTGGTTGTTGAGACTGTTCAGGGTGTCCGGCCAGAGTGCCGCCAGGGCGGTGAAGCCGAGAATGCAGATCGGGTGCGCCAGTACCGAGAGCATGACCAGCTTGATCTCCCGAGCCTCGATCTTCTTGCCGAGGAATTCGGGGCTGCGCCCGATCATCATGCCCACCAGAAACACTGTCAGCAGGGCGTACTGGATCAGGTTGATAAAGCCCACGCCGTCGCCGCCGAACACGCAGTTGAGCATCATCTGCGCCAGCGGTACGAAACCGCCCATGGGCGTCAGCGAGTCATGCATGGCATTCACCGAGCCGGTGGTGGCACCGGTGGTGGTGGTCACGAACAGGCTGGTGTCGGCAATCCCGAAACGCAGTTCCTTGCCTTCCATGTTGCCGCCACTCTGGGTGGCCGACAGCACCTGGTCCGCGCCCACTCGGGTCAGCAGCGGGTTACCACTTTGTTCAGCGGTGTAAACGATGCTCAGAAAACCGACGAACATCACCAGGAACGTGCCGAAGAATACCCAGCCCTGACGCCGACGCATCAGCATGCTGCCGAAGGTGTATGTCAACGCTGACGGGATCAGCAACATGCTGAGGATGTGCAGCATGTTTGTCAGCGGGGTCGGGTTTTCGAAAGGATGCGCGGCGTTCATGCTGAAGAAGCCACCGCCGTTGGTGCCGATGTGCTTGATGGATTCAAAGCTCGCCACCGCGCCGACGATCAACTGCTGCTGCGCGCCTTCCAGGGTAGTGGCCAGGGCCTGGGAGCTCAGGGTTTGGGGCATGCCTTGCCAGACATACACCAGCGCCATGGCGAAACACAGCGGCAACATCACCCGGTACAGCGTGCGGGTGAAGTCCACCCAGTAGTTGCCGATATCAGCGGAATTCGACCGACTGAGGCCGCGAATGAAACCCGCCGCCGCCACAACGCCCGCTGTTGCGCCGACGAACATCAGGAAGGTAATGACCGCCATCTGGCTGAAGTTGGACAGGCTGGTTTCACCTGAATACGCCTGCCAGTTGGTGTTGGTGATAAACGACGCCGCGGTGTTGAACGCCAGATCCGGTGTTTGTGCGCTCAGCCCCAAGGGGTTGAGTGGCATGAAACCTTGCAGGCGCAACACGATGTAACCCAGCAACATCATTGCCGCGTTCGACAGCAACAGGGCCGAGCCGTAACGCGCCCAGCCCATGGTTTCGGTCGAATCGATCCCCAGCAAACGATACGTGGCGCGCTCGGCCAAGGCATGCTTTTGCCCGGTGAAAACCCGCGTCAGCCACTTCCCCATCAAGACGGCGAGCCCGGTCATCAACCCGAGAATCACCGCAAATTCCAGCATAGTGCTCAACATGTCGATGCTCCGTTCAAATCTTGCCCATGGCGACGATGACCATGGCTGTCGCAGCAAAAAACACCACGCTAACCCCCATGAAAATCAGGTCGTACATTGCCGGTTTCCTTTCTCAAGACCGCCCTGACGGGCGAATAAAAACGCCTGTGCCGCAATGACTGCGGCCATCAGAACTTTTCAGCACGAATAAGGGCGTAACCCAGGTAGGCGAACAACAGGGCGGCACACAGGCCGCTGGCGACGTAGATGAACTCGAGTGTTAACAAGACAGCTCCCCCTGACTAAACGAAGGCACCCGCAATCGGGTCCCGGTAGCGCGCGCCAGAGCATAAAACGCACTGGATACGCGCTCTTATCTGCGCCGTGCAGGTTAGGTGAGGGGGTATCAAGGACGGACACTGATTGGGGGCAGCGGTATTAAGACGGCGTATAGATCGAGCGGAACGGAGGTTGTGCGGGGGTGATGCGAGGTGTCAGCGAACGCTACGAACGGGCACTGTGAAGTGCCCGTCCGGGGCTCGGTTCATTACGGTTTGAGCGGTAGCCAGATTTCCAGCACGCCGGTGTTGAGCTTCGGGTTGAAGTCTTCGCTGTAGCGTTCGAACTCCGGAGCGTCCGCCGCTTGATGGCCAGACTGAGGCAGCCAGGTTTTCCAGATGTACTGGAAGGTCTCGGGTAAATGGTCCAGCGAGCCTTTGTGCTCGAACACCGCGTAATGCTGGGGTTGAACTTCGACCCAGCGATACTTATCGGGTAGGTCGTCGAGTTTGCTGATTTCGACGCCTGCAATGTATTCGAAACCACCTTTGCCATCCGGATTGCAGCAGATTCCGTAGGTCACTTCGCTTTTCTGACCGGGAATCTGGCCAATCTCGGGGATGAGTTTCTCCCAGAGATCGGGAATACCTTTAGTGGTTTGCTGGGTAAATCGTCCGCCAAGCCCGGCAATGAGCAAGAAGTGCCCGTTTTCGAAGCGTGGCTCGGCCGGTTTTACGCCTGTTTGCTCATCCATGACTCAACTCCTGAGACGAAAAAAGTGGGTTCGGCTGGGAGTATAGAAGCCAAACCCGATTCGCCCAATTACAGGGCGCGCAACGGCTCGACGGCGCCCGCACCAACAAACTCGTTATAGCCCGATAGAATCACGTACACCGCGAAATAGCAGAAGATCGCCGCCGATGCCATGTAGGAGTAACGCAGCAGTTTGTCGCCCAGCAACTTGCCGCCGTGGCTAGCGGCGAAGCACAACGCGACGCACCAGAGCACCCCGGCGCACAGAAACCCGCCGAGAAACAGCGTCGAGCTGACGGCATCACCGCCACCGGAGCGCGCGATCAACGTGCCGCCCACGGCCGCAAACCAGAGAATGGCGCTGGGTGACGACATGGCGAGGAAGATCCCGCGGAAAAACTCTTTGCGGTGAGAGTTCTGCCCCACCTCGGCGGACTGCGCCAGCACCGCTTCATGGTGGATCGCCGAATAAATCATCTTCGCCGCGAAGTACACCAGCAACGCTGAACCGCCGATCCACAGCACCCAACGCACGGTTTCGTATTGCAGCAAAACGGTCATGCCCGCCAACGCCAGCACCGCGTAGATCAGGTCGCCGACGCAGGTCCCCAACCCAAGCGCAAAGCCTTGAAAATACCCGCGTTGCATCGCCAGGGTGATCATCGCGATATTGGCCACGCCGATATCCAGGCACAGCGAAAGGCTCAGCAGAAAGCCGCTGGTAAATTCCATCAACCGGTTTCCTTCGGACAAATTTGTTTACAGAGTCGCTGGACAGTGTGCCACAACAGCCCTTACATTCCGCCACAGGCCACCGCAGTGGCCAGCGTCGCTCGGACGGTTCCGGGCGCTCACGTTACCGAGGCAACAATGGCCAACCCAGGTTCGCCGCGCCGCTTTGCGCGCATAGATCGACTCCCCCCTTACGTATTCAATATCACTGCCGAGCTGAAGATGGCCGCCCGTCGTCGTGGCGAAGACATCATCGACTTCAGCATGGGCAACCCTGACGGCCCGACTCCGCCGCACATCGTCGAAAAACTGGTCACCGTCGCCCAGCGCGAAGACACCCACGGCTACTCGACATCCAAGGGTATTCCGCGTCTGCGCCGGGCCATTTCCAATTGGTACAAGGATCGCTACGCGGTCGACATCGACCCGGAAACCGAAGCCATTGTCACCATCGGCTCCAAGGAAGGCCTGGCGCATCTGATGCTGGCCACCCTCGACCAGGGCGACACCGTGCTGGTGCCAAACCCGAGCTATCCGATTCACATCTACGGCGCGGTGATTGCCGGCGCCCAGGTGCGTTCGGTGCCGCTGATCCCTGGTGTGGACTTCTTCGCCGAACTGGAAAGCGCGATTCGCGGCTCGATCCCGAAACCGAAGATGATGATCCTCGGCTTCCCGTCGAACCCCACCGCCCAATGCGTGGAACTGGATTTCTTCGAGCGGGTGATCGCCCTCGCCAAGCAGTACGACGTTTTGGTGGTGCACGACCTGGCCTACGCCGACATCGTCTACGACGGCTGGAAAGCCCCGTCGATCATGCAGGTGCCGGGCGCCAAGGACATCGCGGTGGAATTTTTCACCCTGTCCAAGAGCTACAACATGGCGGGCTGGCGCATCGGTTTCATGGTCGGCAATGCCGAACTGGTCAACGCCCTCGCGCGGATCAAGAGTTACCACGACTACGGCACGTTCACCCCGCTGCAAGTCGCAGCGATTGCAGCGTTGGAAGGCGATCAGCAGTGCGTCAAAGACATTGCCGAGCAATATCGGCAGCGTCGCAACGTGCTGGTCAAAGGCCTGCATGAACTGGGTTGGATGGTCGAGAACCCGAAAGCGTCGATGTACGTCTGGGCGAAGATTCCCGAGGCGTATGCGCATTTGGGCTCGCTGGAGTTCGCCAAGAAGCTGCTGGCCGAGGCCAAGGTTTGCGTCTCGCCGGGTGTTGGATTTGGTGAGTATGGGGATGATCATGTGCGCTTTGCGCTGATCGAAAACCAGGACCGGATTCGTCAGGCGGTGCGCGGGATTCGCGGGATGTTCCGGGCGGATGGGTTAGTCACCAAAACCAACGCCTGATACCGAACCTGTAGGAGCCGGCTTGCTGGCGATGGCATCGACTCGGTTAGAAGTTAAACCGAGTCGTCTGCATCGCCAGCAAGCCGGCTCCTACAAAAGCGTTGCGGTGTTGCTTAAACGAACATCGACAGCAGCAGGATAAAGCCCAGCGCAACGATGGACAGGATGGTTTCCATCGCGGTCCAGGTCTTGAAGGTTTCAGCCACGGTCATGTTGAAGTACTGCTTCACCAGCCAGAAACCCGCGTCGTTGACGTGAGACAGGATCAACGAACCGGCACCGGTGGCCAGCACCAGCAGCTCACGGTTCACACCCGGAATCATCCCCACCACCGGCACCACGATGCCCGCGCCCGTAATGGTCGCCACGGTTGCAGAACCGGTGGCCACGCGAATCACCGCCGCCACCAGCCAGGCCAGCAGGATCGGCGAAATCTGCGCGTTCACTGCCATGTGGCCGATCACGTCACCCACACCGCTGGTCACCAGCATCTGCTTGAAGCCACCACCGGCACCGATGATCAGAATGATCGCGGCGGTCGGCGCAAGGCTGGCGTCGAGCAACTTCAGAATCTTGTTCGATCCCATGCCCTGACGGTGGCCGAAGGTGTACAGCGACAGCAGCAAGGCCAGCAACAGCGCCGAGATCGGGTGACCGACCAGGTCCATGAAGGAGCGTGCGAAATTGCCTTCCGGCAGCACCACGTCGGCAAAGGTCTTGAGCAACATCAGGAACACCGGCAGCAGCACGGTGATCAGGGTGATGCTGAAGCTCGGCAGCTCGGCGGAATCCGGCTCGCGAGCCAGTTGATCCACCAGTTCCTGGTTTGGATGGCCGGGGATGTATTTGGCGATGAAAGTGCCGTAGATCGGGCCGGCAATAATAGCGGTCGGCAGCGCAACGATCAGGCCATAGAGAATGGTTTTACCGATGTCGGCACCGAACACGCCAATGGCCAGCAACGGACCCGGGTGCGGCGGAACCAGGCCGTGCACAGCGGAAAGGCCGGCCAGCAGCGGGATGCCGATCTTGATGATCGACACGCCGGTACGCCGGGCGACGATGAACACCAGCGGGATCAGCAGCACGAAACCGATTTCGAAGAACAGCGGAATGCCGACCAGGAACGCGGCGAACATCATCGCCCACTGCACCTTGTCCTTGCCGAACGCCCGAATCAGCGTCTGGGCAATCTGATCCGCCCCGCCCGACTCGGCCATCATTTTGCCGAGCATCGTGCCCAGCGCCAGGATGATCCCGACGAAACCGAGCACCCCACCGAAGCCGTCCTGGAACGCCTTGATGATGGTGCCGATCGGCATGCCGGAGGTCAGCCCGAGGAAGGCTGCGGCGATGATCAGGGCAATGAAGGGGTGGAACTTGAACTTGGTGATCAGGACGATAAGCCCGATCACCGTGACCACTGCATCGAGCAGCAGGAACGTCTCGTGGGACATGCCAAACATTAGGGGTGTCTCCTGGTTGTTGTTGTTATTAAAGCGGGTAATTCGCAAGCCATAAGGACAGCGCTATCTCTTCCGGCAAAACTCATACGGCCTGTTTCAGGCCATGGGCCTGCCACCAGACATGCGCTTGCTTCGCCAATTGCTCGACGCTGTGATTCGAAGCGTCCAGCGCCAGGGTCAAAGGCTCGCCTACAGGCGATTCAAGCGTGGCGAACTGGCTGTCGATCAACGTCGAAGGCATGAAGTGGCCCGGCCGATGGGAGACACGATCAGCGGCAACTTCAGGGGTCAGCTCAAGGAACACGAAGCCCAGGCCCGGCAAGGCGCTGCGCAGACGTTCGCGGTAACTGTGTTTGAGGGCCGAGCAGGTCAGCACCGGGCGCTGGCCTTGAGCGTCGACGCGGCGCAACTCATCGCACAGGCTGTCGAGCCAGCCGGCACGGTCTTCGTCGTTCAGGGGGATACCCGCGCTCATCTTTTCGATATTGGCGGCAGGGTGGAAAGTGTCGCCTTCAATGGCGGTCGCGCCGCTGAGTTGGCACAAGGCCTCGCTGACGCAAGTCTTGCCGCAACCGGCAACGCCCATGATGACCAGGGCGGTGATGGAATGATTCATGTAACACCTCAGCGCGCAGACAGCGCTACCTTTGCCAGATATGACACTGGATCAAAAGCAGAAGTTGCCGACGCCTTCTTGTCATTTTTGTGGGTTGCAGCATGTTCGTTCCCAATGCCAAAAAGCGGGGATCAGGCAAACCCCGCTCACGCATTTGCAGCTGCATCGAGACAGCGCTACCTTAGTGCCTCGAATTTTGTTTGGCAAGCCGTCCGATGATCTCCCCTAAAAACGATAAAAATACGCGCACCACTGGCCGCCCTACCCTGAACGAAGTTGCACGCTTGGCTGGTGTCAGCCCGATCACCGCCTCCCGCGCCTTGCGCGGCGTCAGCACGGTGGCCACCGAACTGGTGGAAAAAGTGCAGAAAGCGGCCCTTGAACTGAACTACGTGGTCAACCCTGCCGCCCGCGCGTTAGCCTCGGCCCAAAGCCATTCGGTGGTGGTTCTGGTGCCGTCGCTGTCCAACTTGCTGTTCATCGATACGCTGGAAGCCATTCATCAGGTTTTGCGCCCCAAGGGCTTCGAAGTGCTCATCGGCAACTTCCATTACTCGCGCGATGAAGAAGAAAACCTGCTGCGCAATTACATGGCGTATCAGCCTCGCGGTTTGCTGCTGACCGGTTTCGACCGCACCGAAAGCTCGCGCCGGATGATCGAGGCGAGCAACATTCCATGCGTGTACATGATGGAACTGGACAGTGCCGCCGGGCTCAATTGCGTGGGTTTTTCGCAACTTGCGGCGGGTGAAACGGCGGCTCAACATTTGCTGTCCCGTGGGCGCAAGCGCCTGGCCTACATCGGCGCGCAGCTGGATCAACGTACCTTGCTGCGCGGTGAAGGCTTTCGCAAAGCCCTGCAAAAGGCCGGTTTGTATGACCCGGACCTGGAAGTGCTGACGCCGCGCGCCTCCTCCGTCGGCCTGGGCGGCGAACTGTTCCTGCAACTGCTCGCCAGTCATCCTGATGTCGATGCCATTTTCTTCGGCAACGACGACCTGGCCCAGGGCGCCCTGCTTGAAGCCATGCGCTGCGGGATTAAAATCCCCGAACATGTGGCGATCCTCGGTTTCAACGACCTGCCCGCCTCGGCGCACATGGTGCCGCGCCTGAGCAGCATCAGCACCCCGCGTGAGGCGATTGGCCGGCGTTCGGCGGAGTTGATGCTGACCTTGCTGGCGGGCAACACCGTGGCCAAACCGGTGCAGGACATGGGATTTGAGTTGAAGGTACGCGAGAGCACCTAACCCATGTGGGAGCGAGCCTGCTCGCGATGGCGGTGGGTCAGGCTCCATCAATGTTGACTGTCAGGACCTCATCGCGAGCAGGCTCACTCCCACAAGGGATTGCCTCAGCGCCCCATCAGTTCGACAAACGCCATCGCGCCTTTCTGCAACGGCTGGCTCTTGAGCCACACCGCGTGCACCGGCAGCACCAAACCGTTTTCGATGTTGCGGAAACTCAGGCGCTTGAGTCTTCCCGCATCGAGCAACGGCTGCACCACGGATAACGGGAAATTACCCCAGCCCAACCCGGCTTCGACCATTTCCAGCGCCATGGCGAGGGTGTCGGTGCGCCAATAGGATTCGCCCACCAAGGGCCGGGTTTCGCTGATCGGCAGGTCGCGACTGGCAACGATGATTTGCCGCACCTGAACCAGATCCTCCAGAAACAATTCCTCGCCTTGAAACAGCGGATTGTCCGCCGCCAGTGTGGCGATCACGCTCTCGGTGCCGACGAACTGGAATCGCTCCAGCACGTTCATGCTCAACCCCGCGAACGCCAGGCAAACGCTGACGCGACCGCTGTGGAGCATCGCCAGCACATCGTCCTGGGGCGCGCTGAGCACTTCGATTTCCAGGAGCGGATGACGCTCGGCGATGACCTTGATCGCGGCCAGCAAACGGCGCTTGTCGAGGTCCGCCACGACGCCAATCGACAACTTGCTTTCCAGTCCCAACGACAATTCGATTGCATGCACCTGCAACTGCTTGAGCTGCTCTGCGATCAATCGCACGTGCGGCACCAACGCACTGGCCATCGCCGTCGGCACCGGTTCGCGATGGCTGCGATCGAACAGCAGATAACCGAGCTCGGCTTCCAGGTTGGCAATACCCATGCTCACCGCCGACGGCACTTTACCCAGCGCACGCGCCGCCGCCGAAAACGAACCGCGCTCGATCACGGCCAAGAACAATTCGATGCTGTCGCTGTTGAAATTCATTCCTCGTCCTATCAATAAAACTGAAAGCTTCTAACTTTTTCTGTCAGCCCTATTGAAGCTATCTTTCGTCGCCTTCGCCAGTGCTGCTGGCTTCAAGTTCGGAAGAAAGAGGCAAATCAACATGCAAGGCGTTAAACGCAAACTGGTTTACGTGTCGCTGTACGAAATCATCGGCATGTCGTTTTCGGCGCTGGGGCTCGCGTTGTTATCCGGCACATCACCGGGCAACACCGGGCCATTGGCGGTGATCATCACCACGATCGCGGTGACCTGGAATTTCATCTACACCACGCTGTTCGAGCGCTGGGAAAGTCGTCAGCCTTCACGCACACGCACCGTTAAACGGCGCATCGCCCATGCCGTGGGATTTCAACTAACCTTGATAGTGTTTCTCATCCCGCTGATCGCCTGGTGGATGAACATCAGCCTGGTGCAAGCTTTCCTGCTGGACTTGGCGCTGATCATTTTCATCCCGTGCTACACCTTCGCGTTCAACTGGCTGTTTGATCGCACGTTTGGTTTGCCCGCCTCGGCACTGCCGGATCCGGTTTGAAAACCGCGCGATGTCTGTCAGATTCCTGAAGCGTCGAATCGCTAACGGAGTAGCTCAATGGAACATGCACTGAAGATTTTGGGTAAAGCGTCATCCATCAACGTCAGAAAGGTCCTGTGGACCTGTGAGGAACTGGGCGTGACCTACGAACGTGAGGACTGGGGGGGCGGTTATGCGTCCACCCACACGCCGGAGTTTCTCCGACTCAATCCCAACGCGCTGGTGCCCGTGATCATCGACGACGCCGGTGTGCTGTGGGAGTCCAACACCATCTGCCGTTATCTGGCCGGCAAACACCAGAACACCGATCTGCTACCCCACGAACCGGCCGCGCGCGCTCGGGTCGAGCAGTGGATGGATTGGCAAGCCACTGAACTCAATGCCTCATGGAGCTACGCATTCACGGCATTGGTGCGCAAAGATCCGGAGTTCCAGGATCCGCATCACATCGCTGCCGGTGTACGCACCTGGAACCAGAAGATGGGCATCCTCGAGCACCAGCTCGCAGCGACCAAAGCTTACGTCGCCGGGCCACGCTTCACCCTGGCCGACATTGTCATCGGGCTGTCCGTCAACCGCTGGCTGATGACGCCGATGGAGCGGCCCGATTACCCGGCCATCGACGAATATTTCCAACGACTGGCCCAACGTCCGGGCTTCCTCAAGTACGGCTGCAACGGCTTGCCTTGATGCCCGCCCTGTTTGCCGCCAGGCGGCAAAGGTTAACCGCAAACCTCACATCATCCATCCGAAAAATACGCATTAACTGACTGATTTATAGTGATTTTTTATTACAGGCATACTATTTGCTCAAATCACTGCACTACAAATACCTACAAGGTCTACTCATCATGTTGGTCAGCGCCAAACAACAAACGTTAACGGTGCCGCTCCCCAAGAAGCCCGGCGAAGATTCTACCGCCGAAGCCGCTGCCGGACTTCAGGGTGCGATGCTGCAAACGTTGCAAATCAACGTTCAGGCGAAAGCCGCGCAGATACAGCAATCGGCCACTCAAAACGCCACGCAGCAAGTCAGTGAGGCGAGCCGAATCAGCGACAACGTCGATGAAGCGTTCGCGAAAACCCGTGTGGGGCTGCAAGCCTCGTCCGCCACACTTCCAGCCGAGACTCAATTAGCCACGGATGCCTTCAAGGAATACATGAGCAAAACCCCGGAAGAGCGCATGCAAGACGCCATTCTGGAAGAGATGGGTTTGACGAAAGAAGAAGTGGAGCAAATGCCGCCGGAGAAACAACAGGCGATTGCTAAAGAGATGGCCGAGCGCATGGAGGACAAGATCAAACTGGCGCAGGCCGAGAAAGAAAACGCCAGCAGTGAAAAAGGCAGCAGCCAGGTGGTCGACAAGTTCCTCGCTTCGCTTTAACGGCGCTCAACTACAAGAAGGGCCCTTGGAGCGGGCCCTCTCCCTATCTACCGAAAGACAACCATCCGTCGATTTTTTTCATCTAATCGTCCCAACCTGTAATTTCTGACAGTAGTCGTCTCTGTTGATCCGATAAATCATTCCTACTCCTGATCTGAAAGCTAGTTCGTGAATTGCTTTCGCATTCGCATATGCGCTTGTCTAAGCGAAATTCAGGAATTTAATTCACAACATTTTGGATCCAAATACCGAAGGAAGGGTAACCAATCATGAGCCTGGACGATTACGTTTTTGAAGCAACTATCGTTGAAAACACGGATGGAACTGAGCATAAAATCACTACACACGTTCCTGAATCCACCATCACCGGCAGCCAATTTGAGGTCGTCGGACAGGTGCCTCCCTCCCTTCGTTCAGTCGCAATCTATATTAGGGATAGATCAGGTTCAATAACCGCCAAGAGATACGATTTCCCTAACAACAACGACCCTGACCGCCCTGCTTATGGTGGCCACTATAACCCTGACCGAGAAGAAAACTCCTGGATCGGGACTGCAGGGCACATCCAAATAACCGAATACGATTCGAAAAATAAAAGAGCTAAAGGAGTGTTTGAATTCACTGCTGTATGGGAGGGCGATCCTAAGAAAACAGCAGAGATCAAAGGCCGTTTTAATCTAGGAAACACGCCACCAACAAAAACGAGCTAAAACCGCCGAACTCGCACCTTCACCCGCCCCTGGACGAACAAACTTCGTTGAGGGGCGGTTTACGTTCAATTAGTTTATTTGCAACGTCTCGCTGAACTGGCTGATCGCATCGACCACATGCCGCGACCCTTGCTGAATCTCCAGGATCACTTCCCCCGCCTCGTTCGCCAGTTCCACCCCAAGTCCGGTTCGGCTCAAGCTCGACTGCATGCTCGACACCGCGCTCAACGACAGATCGTGGTTCTTGCGCACCACGTCGACAATCTCCAGCGTCGCTTGGCTCGTGCGTGCCGCGAGGCTGCGCACTTCATCAGCGACGACCGCAAACCCTCGCCCATGCTCCCCCGCCCGGGCAGCTTCGATGGCTGCGTTGAGCGCCAGCAAGTTGGTCTGGTCGGCAATGCCACGAATGGTCTGGACGATGGTGCCGATGATGTCGGACTGTTTGCTGACCGCATCGATACTGAGCGCGGCTTCGTTCAGGTCCCGGGAAATGTCCTGGATGATCTGCACCGTTTGCTGCACCACCTGAGAACCTTTCTGTGCACAGGCATCGTTTTGCACGGACGTGCTGTGCGCCGACTCCGCAGCGGCTTGCAAGGTAGTGACTTGCTGGGTGATGTCGCTGGCAAACTTCACCACTTTGTAGAGCCGGCCCTTGGCGTCGAACAAGGGGTTGTAGGAGGCTTCGAGAAACACGGTATGGCCGTGTTTGTCTTTGCGTTCGAAACGATGCGAGTGATATTCGCCGCGATTGAGTGACGCCCAAAACGCTTTGTAGGCCGGCGACTCGGCTTCGGCGCGGTGGCAAAAGAGACTGTGGTGCTGCCCCACCACTTCGTGGAGCGAGTAATGCATCGTCTTCAGGAAGTTTTCGTTGGCCGTGATGACTTTGCCCTCGGGGGTGAATTCGATCACGGCCATGGAACGACCAATGGCAGCCAGCAGGCTTTCGTTTTCATGCTCCTGATTGATGCGCGTGGAGATGTCCGAGGCGACTTTGATCACGCTTTTAACCTGGCGATCAGCGTCGAGCACCGGCATATAGCTGGCTTCGAGCCAAACTTCCTGACCGCGCTTGTTCAAGCGCAAGAAAGTCCCGCTCACCGGTTCGCCACGGGCCAGGTCGCGCCACAACTTCGCGTAAGCCTCGCTGCGATAAAAAGTTTCTTCGCAAAAGATCCGGTGATGTTTGCCGCGCACTTCGTCAGTGCTGTAACCCATGACACTGCAAAAGTTGTCGTTGGCATCAAGCACGATGCCGTCCGGAGTGAACTCGATCATCGCCATTGATCGACTGACCGCTGCCAACTTGGCGTTGGCCTCCGTCAACGCACAGCTGAATCGTTGGATTTCCAGCAGGTCAGCCTTGTGATGTAGGTTAAACATGGTCGTATCACCTTCAGCGCGTTCTTTGATTGATGAAAGTTCTTTGGTCTTTCAACGGAATCCACCACATCGCTCTATGGAACAGGCACACGCGTTCCTCCATGGGAGGAAGTGTCAGGTGATCAATGATGTTCAATCGGAGGGTCCATGCAGCAACGCTCTTATCAAGACATCCTTCTCTTGATAGCCCGGGACCGGGCCAGCCCTAACGTTTTCATAAGTAACTCCCTTTACCGGCCAGCTCCGTTTTTGCTCCGTGTCGGCGCCTTGGGTTGGGCACTCTTGCTGCGCCATCTTTCATATGGCGAGCGACATGGTTAGCTACGAGTCAGCTTAGACACCCACTTCAGGGACGCAAGGCCACTAGTCGGCCAGTATTGAGGACAAAATCGGTTCAGCGAGGGTGTTTGGCGTTTATTGCTGAATGGGTGTAAGCCTCTAGATCATCGCGGGCAAGCCCGCGATGGCGGCAGCTCAATCGCTGCAAAAACATCAGGGAAAACTACAAACTCGCACTCACCTTGGTGGCCACCTCCCCCGGCACCCAGGCTTTCCAGATCTGCGGCTGATCGCGCAAGAACGCCTCGGCCACCTGACGCGGTTGCTGGCGTTTTTCGCTCATCTGCCCCAGCGTCTGGTTCAGTAGATCGATCGGAAAATCGACCTTTTCAAAGAACGCCACCAGGTCCGGGTATTGCGCCTTGAACGGCGCAGACACACCAATCGCCAGGCTCGCCGGCATCGAGCGCGTGCCTTTCGGATTTGGGTTTTTGGCATCAGCCAGGGTCTTCCAGGCTTCGGCATCGAACGGCGGCTCGTCGAGCTTTACCAGTTTGAAGCGCCCGAGCAGCGGTGTTGGCGACCAGTAGTAAAACAGCACCGGTTTGCCGCGGCGGATCGATGAAGCGACCTCAGAATCCAGCGCCGCGCCGGAGCCGGTACGGAAGTTGACGTAGCTGGCGGTCAGGTCATAGGCCTTGAGCTTCTGGCTGTTGACGATTTCCGATGTCCAGCCGGTCGGGCTGTTGAGGAAACGACCGCGGCTCGGGTCTTCCGGGTCGCGGAACACATCCTTGTATCGGGCCAGGTCGGCGACGGACTTCAGCTCCGGGGCCAACGGCTTGATGCCGCGCTCCGGGTCGCCCTTGATCACGTACTCGGGCACCCACCAACCTTCGGTGGCGCCTTTGACCGTGTCGCCCAAACCGAACACCTTGCCCTCGGCGGACGCCTTGACCCACGCCGGGCTGCGCCCGGCCCACTCTTCGCCGATCACCTGAATGTCGTTTTTGGCCAATGCCGCTTCGAGGCTGACGGTGCTGCCCGGCAAAGTATCGGTCGGGTAGCCGTACCCCTTCTCGACAATCAGCCGCAGGATTTCGGTGATCAGACTTCCACTCTCCCAGGTGATGTCACCAAAGTGAATTGGCGCGTTTTTTTCGGCTGCCGGAACCTGGAAAGCCACCAGGCTCAGGGCCAGCAGCGAACTGCCGAGCAGGGTTTTGATCGATCTCATGCGGACCTCTGGGTCAAGGGTTGGTTGGCACTGTGCTGGGCGCACAAGGCGTGGGTGCGGGTCATGTAGACGCTGACCGAGCGCTGGGAAATGCCCAGCTCGGCGGCAATTTGCGGGTACGTCAGACCGTCGACGCGGGACATCAGGAACGTCGCCCGGACTTTGCCCGGTAAGCGATCAAGGGTGCGGTCCAGACTGTTCAGGGTTTGGGATAACTGCAGCAAATCCTCAGGCGACCGCCCACCGACAAGGTCGGTCTGCTGCAGGTGTTCCAGGTGTTGGCGCTCCAGATCGCGGCGACGCCAGAGCTGATAAACCAGGCGACGGGCGATGGTGGTGAGCAAGGCGCGAGGCTCGCGGATGGGTGTCAGCACTGGCGATTCGAGCAGGTGCACGAAGGTTTCGGCGGCGATGTCTTCGACACTGGTGTGGGTGCCCAGGTGTCGGCGCAGACGTGCGCAAAGCCAGGGGTAATGGGCGCGGAACAATCCGCCCACGTTGTTGCGATGAGACACGTCGGCGCCGGACATAGAGGCTCCAAGGGTTAGGGGTCGCTGAATGTCCGGTGATCCGGTAACGCGATCCTAGCAAGGGGCCTTATTCTTTAATAATACTTAAAAAGTATTTTTATATTCCTTTAAAGAATTTAGATGATGAGTGCCTGATCTATCGCTTTCGCGGGCAAGCCACGCTCCCACAGGGTTCACCGACACCCTGTGGGAGCGTGGCTTGCCCGCGATTGATGTCATTGTCGACACAACTTTTATGCCTCATCGCAACCGCCCATACCCCAACGCTTCAGCCTCCTGCTCATAGTCGAGAATCACTTGATAGTCGGTCTCGGTGGCCGGCAGCACTTCTTCCAGACCAAGGATTTGCGCGACGTCGGGCAACTCATGCAACGAGGTGTTCATCACCTGCCGAAGCGCCTCAACTTGTTCATCGGTCAGCGTCGCGGCCGTGATGTACGGCAAGGTCGGACTGAACGCGCTTCGGGCCACGACGCGCAGGCCGGCGACTTCTTTGTCGGCATGTCGCGCCAGGTAGGCGAAGGTCACGCTGTCGATGGCCGCCAGGTCTGCCAGCCCTTCGCGCAGCCAGCGCAGACTCTCGCGATGGCTGCCGCTGAGGGCGACACTGGAAAAAAACTGCCCGTCGCGATGCAGCGGCGCCAGGCGGTGCCGCAACAGGTTCATGCCGCTGTTGGAGTCTTCGCCATTGATTACCCCACGACTGCCGCGCAACTCAGGCAAGGTCCGCCGTGGATCATCGGCGCGGCTCAGCAGCAGACTGCAATGGTTGCCGCCGTTGCTGTCGGGGAGTTCATAACGGGGCCGTCCGATGACCCGGACCTTGCCGCGCAATGCGTTCATCAGCGGGTAGCCGCAGGTTTGGGTCAGCAGCAGATCCGGCGATAACCAGAGTTCGGGCAGCGACAGGCCATCGGCACTCAAGCGGGCATGGCCAAGGTGTTCGAGGATGCGCGAGAGCCAACGCTCGTTTGCCGCGCGGATCGGCTCGGGGGCGATGTACATCAGGAGTTCGGCGATGTGTTCAGTCATCAAAAATCTCCCCGACAACGAAATCCCCCTGGGGGACCGTAATGCTGTTCACTTAAGAAAATCTTCAGTCGAGCAAGAAACTTGTGGCGAGGGGGCTTGCCCCCGTTCGGCTGCGAAGCAGTCGCAAAACCGTACAACTCGGTTTGCCTGAACGGACGCTGGGGGCCGCTTCGCAGCCCAACGGGGGCAAGCCCCCTCGCCACAAGGGCTCGCTCCCACAGGAGTCAGGTGTCGATCATGAAAAATCAATGGAATGGGTGCCTTGGGCTATCAATGGCCTTCACTCCATTCTCCCGCCACAACTGCCCATAACCCTGCACCAGAAACCCGCCGCTGCGCGCCACCCATTGCTCGCGGCGCGCCTGGTAGGCGCGTGGCAAGTCGTACCACGGCAGGCCCGGCAAGTCGTGATGCACCAAGTGAAAATTGAGGTTCAGGAACAGCCAGCGCCACGGCCAGGCCGCCTCGTTCAGCACGGTGCGTTGCTCGGGTTCGGCGTGCGGACGGTGTTCATAGTAGGAGCGAATCATGGCAATCGACAGCGCCGGCACGCTGATCAGCAACAGGTAATGCCAGACCGGCAACACACTGTAGCGCGCGATAAACACCAGCATCAGCAGAGTCAGCGCGCCGTGGGTCAGCCACATCAGCCACGCCTGTCGCTCACCGTGGATCAGCCGCTGAAACTCTTCCTTCGCCAGCGCCAGCAAGGCCAGCGGCGCGCCGAGCATGAAGCGCCCGAGCACGGTTTTGTTCAGCCAGTGCAGGCTTTGTTCGAAGAGCGAACTGCCCTGCCACTGCTCGGCCGTCAGGTAACGGCTTTCCGGGTCACGGCCGGGCAGGGTCAGGTCTTCGTCGCGGTGATGCAGCAAATGGCTGTCGCGATACAGGGTGTAGGGATACCAGACGGCAAACGGTGCGTAGCCGAGGAGTTTGTTCAGCAAAGTCCAACGGGTCGGATGCCCGTGAAGCAATTCGTGCTGCACCGACAACCAGAGCACCACCAGCGGAATCAGCAACAACGTGCTCCACCACACCCCCAGCCGATCACTGTTCAGGACAATGCCGAACCAACCGACATACACGCCGGCCAGCAACAGCCAGGTCGGCCACTCGGTGCGAGCGGTGAGGCGTTGGCGCAGGGTTTCGATTTCTTCTCGGTGGGCGGCATCGAAGTAATGGGGCATGGCGTTGCTCAGATCGGGGACCAGTCCCCCTCTGTGCAATGGCGCAGGGAAATCTTGCAGATTATTTGGTTATTTCGACAATCACCTGTAGCAGCTGTCGAGTGAAACGAGGCTGCTACAGGGGGAACAGAAGGTAACTGGACCTCAATGACCGAACACATCCACCTTCTTGGCCTTCTTGTCTGCGCGCTTTTCATCGGCGGTTTTCGCCGGTTTCTTCTTTGCCGCTTTTTTTGAATCCATGCCTTTGGCCATGATACGTACTCCACTCATACGGGATGTGAGATCAGGTATACACCTATCCCTGGCCGCGCGTTCTTTTATAATCGCCCGCTTTGCGCACTGACAGATCAAACCCATGCCCGACACCCAGTACTCCCTGCTCGTCGAGCCGTTATGGCCGTTGATGAACAAGTTTTATCGCGCCCACCAATCGCCGATGAAAGCGGTTCGCGACGCTCAGCTGTGGGTCGCCAGACGCGAGGAGATCATTGGCGCGCTGTGTTTGCGGCCGGTGGCGGGCGGGCATTGGTTGACGGGGTTGTTTGTCGATCCGGCCTGTCGCGAACAAGGCATCGCGGCGGCGTTGATGGCCGCAGCGGTGAGCGGGCTCGACCAACCGGTCTGGCTATTCTGCCACCCGGACTTGCGAGGCTTTTACGAACGCCGAGGGTTTTCCTTCGATCCACAAATGCCTTACGCCATGACCGAACGCTTGAGCCGTTACGCGCGCAGCAAACCGATGATCGCCATGGGCCTGGAACCGTTGGCAGGCCCGGCCACCGATTAAAGTCGGATCGACTGACGTTGCGGTTCGTCAAACCTGCAAAGTGAAGCATTTAAAACCAGTGGAGCCCGCTCCCACAAGGTCTTACGGTTTCCAAAGCTTAGTCGTCGGCGTTCGGGTCGAGGTCCGGGAACATCACTTCGGTAAACCCGAATTTGCTGAAGTCGCTAATCCGCGACGGATACAACCGGCCGATCAGGTGATCGCACTCATGCTGCACCACTCGCGCATGGAATCCCTCGGCAATCCGTACAATCGGCTGGCCCTTGGGGTCGAACCCTTCGTAGCGAATATGTTGATAACGATCCACCGCGCCGCGCAAGCCGGGCACTGACAGGCACCCTTCAAAGCCCTCTTCCATCAGCGGGCTCAACGGCGTGATCAGCGGGTTGATCAGGATGGTCTGCGGCACTGCTTCAGCGTCCGGATACCGTTCGCTGTGCTCGAACCCAAAGATCACCAGTTGCAGATCGACACCGATCTGCGGCGCGGCCAGGCCAACGCCGCCGACGCTTTCCATGGTCTGGAACATGTCGTCGATCAGTTGCCACAGTTCAGGGCTGTCGAACATTTCCGCAGGGACCGGCGGGGCAATGCGCAGCAGGCGTTCATCGCCCATTTTCAGGATTTCACGGATCATTTGGTGACTTCGTCAGTAGCAGGCTTGATCGAGTGATCCCGACCCAGTCCCGAAACATGCTGCTTGGGTTCGTGGTCGAGTTCGCCGGGGACTTTTTCGCCATCATTCTTGCCCTCGGTCGACATGTGCTCGATCACCGCATTCATCTCCGCGCCGAGCAACAACACCGCGGCGGAAATATAGAAATAGAGCAACAGCACGATGATCGCGCCGATACTGCCATACATGGCGTTGTAGTTGGCGAACTCCTTGACGTACAGGCCAAAGCCCACGGAAGCGAGGATCCACACCACCACCGCCAGCACCGAGCCTGGGGTGATAAAACGAAACTCCTGTTTGACGTCGGGCATGACGTAATAAATCAGCGCCACGGCCACCATCAGCAAAATCACCACCACGGGCCAGCGCACAATGGTCCACAGGGTCACGATGAAGTCTTCCATGCCGACTTGCGCGGCAATCCAGCCCATCACTTGCGGCCCGAGCACCATCAGCGCAGCGGCAATCAACAGCATGCCGGCGATGCCAACGGTGTAGATGATCGACAGCGGAAAACGCTTCCACGCGGGCCGGCCTTCAACCACGTCGTAGGCGGCGTTCATCGCACTCATCATCAGCCGCACGCCGGCGGACGCGGTCCACAGGGCAATCACGATACCAATCGACAGCAAGCCACCCTTGGACTGCTGGAGTTGGTCGATCACCGGGTTCACCTGTTCCAGCGCCTGGGGCGGCAGGACCAGCTCGGATTGCAGGCGCAACCAGGAGAAGAAGTCCGGCAGGTGCAGGAAACCGATCAGTGCGATGAGAAAAAGAATGAAGGGAAACAGCGAAAACAGCATTTGATAGGCCAATGCCGAGGCATAGGTCGACATCTCATCGTCGACGAACTCGGTGACCGTGCGCACCATGACACGGTGCAGGCGCAGGCCTTTCATGTGTGGGAAAAACATTAGCGTCTCCTTTCGCCGCAAAAATGGGTTGAAGTCGAGGCGACTCAGGGGCCGTTTTCTACATCAAAGTAGCCTACTTGGCGACTTTGAAACAATTTCCGTGTGCAAGTTCAGGCTGACACAAAAACGGCCATCCGTGGATGGCCGTTCCTGTTGCTCATCAAAGGCCGAATCACGCCTTGTCGACGCCTTTCTTGATCGCGTCCTTGGCTTTGCCGACCGCTTGCTGGGCCTCGCCTTTCCTTTCCTGCACGACGCCTTCGGCGCGCATTTTGTCGTTACCGGTGGCCTTGCCGACGCCTTGCTTGACGTTGCCGACGGCTTCGTTGGCCAAGCCTTTTGCTTTATCGCCAGTGCTGCTCATGGTGTTTCTCCTGTGAACAATTCAACGGAAAAAGTCGTTACACAAAGATTGACCGGGGGCATTTGCACGGAGTTTCATTTATTTTCACGGTGACATTTCATCGTTCAGTGCAGGTTGGGCTTTATGTTTGCCGACCAACCCCCGAGAATGCGCAACGTATTCAGGCCATGGCGCTGAAGATCCAATCCCGTAGGAATGTTATGAAACTCGATAAAAAGCAGGCCATTGCCCGCAGAAACCTGGAACTCGGCGGTGCTGTGCTTGGCGTCAACAACTGCCATTTCACCGAACTGAACCGCAACCGCAACATCTGGTGGTTCGATATACCGGTGGCGCGCCTGGCCATTGGTCAGTACGAATGGGTTCACCTGCTGATGCACACGCCGGAAACCGACGAACTGCTGCACCTGAAAGTGCCGACGGTGTTCCTGCGCGAGAAGCTTGAAGGCCTGGTGGTGCGCAACGAAGGCAAGCGCAAAGCCGCTTTGAGCCTGGAACTGAGCGCGGACAAGGACTCGTACCTGCAAGACATGCGCCCGGCGGGTACCAACGTCAATTTCGCGCCGTTTCGCCTGTAAATAACACATCCCCTGTGGCGAGGGAGCTTGCTCCCGCTGGGCTGCGAAGCAACCCTGAAACCTGCAACCCCGTTTCGTCAGATGCACCGCACACGCCGGGTTTGCGACTGCTTCGCAGTCGAGCGGGAGCAAGCTCCCTCGCCACAAAAGCGGTCCTGATAGCGCTATAAAAAAAGCCCCGCATCTGCGGGGCTTTTTGTGGGTTACGCGCCGACTTTCTTGGCGTTGAGCTTCTTCAGCTCTTCGTCGCGCAATTCGCGGCGCAGGATCTTGCCGACGTTGGTGGTCGGCAGCGCATCGCGGAACTCCACGGAGCGCGGGACCTTATAACCGGTGACGTTGGCACGCATGTGCTCCATCACCTGCTCCTTGGTCAACGTCACGCCCGGTTTGGCGACGATGAAGATCTTGATCGCCTCGCCCGACTTCTCGTCCGGTACACCGATGGCCGCGCATTGCAGCACGCCCGGCAGGGTCGCCAGTACATCTTCCAGTTCGTTCGGGTAAACGTTGAAACCGGACACCAGGATCATGTCTTTCTTGCGATCGACGATGCGCATGTAGCCGTCCGGCTGGATCAGCGCGATGTCACCGGTCTTCAACCAGCCTTCGCTGTCGAGCATTTCATCGGTGGCGTCCTGACGCTGCCAGTAGCCCTTCATCACTTGCGGACCTTTCACACACAGTTCGCCGATTTCGCCCAGCGGCTGCTCAACGCCTGCATCGTCGATGACTTTGCACACGGTCGATGGAACCGGAATACCGATGGTGCCGATCTGGATGTGCTGAATCGGGTTCACGGTGGCCACCGGGCTGGTTTCGGTCATGCCGTAACCTTCGCAGATGGCGCAACCGGTGACCGCTTTCCAGCGCTCGGCTGCCGCCAGTTGCAGGGCCATGCCGCCGGACAGGGTGACTTTCAACGCCGAGAAATCCAGCTTGCGGAACGCTTCGTTGTTGCACAGCGCAACGAACAGGGTGTTGAGGCCGACGAACCCGCTGAACTTCCACTTCGACAGTTCCTTGACCATCGCCGTCAAATCGCGCGGGTTGCTGATCAGGATGTTGTGGTTGCCGATCAGCATCATCGCCATGCAATGAAAGGTGAACGCATAGATGTGGTACAGCGGCAGCGGTGTGATCAGGATCTCGCAGCCTTCGTTGAGGTTGGAACCCATCAGCGCCTTGCACTGCAGCATGTTCGCCACGAGATTGCGATGGGTCAGCATCGCGCCCTTGGCCACGCCGGTGGTGCCGCCGGTGTATTGCAGGACGGCAACGTCACTGCTGGCCGGGTTGGCTTCAGCCACTGGCTGGCCGTGGCCCTTGCTCAGCACGTCGTTGAACTTGATCGCCTTGGGCAAGTGATACGCCGGGACCATCTTCTTCACGTACTTGATAACGCTGTTGACCAGCAGGCGCTTGAGCGGTGGCAGCAGGTCGGCCACTTCGGTGACGATCACGTGCTTGACGCCGGTTTTCGGCACGACGATTTCCGCCAGATGCGCCATGTTGGCCAGGCAGACCAGGGCTTTGGCACCGGAATCGTTAAATTGATGTTCCATTTCCCGCGCGGTATACAGCGGGTTGGTGTTGACCACGATCAGCCCGGCGCGAATGGCACCGAACACGGCGACCGGGTACTGCAACACGTTGGGCAGCTGCACGGCGATTCGATCGCCCGGCTGCAAGTCGGTATGCTGTTGCAGGTAAGCGGCAAAGGCACCGGACAATTCGTACAGTTCACCGTAGGTGATTGTCTTGCCCAGGTTGCTGAATGCCGGTTTGTCGGCGAAGCGCTGGCAGGAACGTTTCAACACTGCCTGAATATTCGGATACTCGTCTGGATTGATCTCGGCAGCAATCCCGGCAGGGTACTTATCCTTCCAAAAGTCTTCGTTCATGGAAGCCCACTCCTCAGCAACGCGAATTCAGCACCGCATTTGATGCGATTATTATTGGTGTGTGTTTGTCGGTGAATCTAGCGCTTTCATAAGCCCGAGACGTCACAAAGCGCGCCGAGAGTAGCAGCTTTGCCAAGGGTCGACTAGAGCCAAAAGCGGCCTCCACGGTCACAATTGTGACTCAAGAATTGCTAGCGGTCATTTTAGAGCAAAGATTCTATACCACCCTGAAAGCCCCGTATTTTGGGGCTTCCCTTAAAAGCATCGCGGGCAAGCCCGCTCCCACAGGATCAGCGATGACCTTGTGGGAGCGTGGCTTGCCCGCGATCCGCGCAAGCGCGGCCATTCAACGCCTATGCAATATCACGCAGTTCCCGTCGCAGAATTTTCCCGACTGGTGTCATCGGCAACGACTCCCGCAAGACAATGTGCTTGGGCACTTTGTACGCCGTGAAGTTTTCCTTGCAGTACGCCTTCAGCTCCTCAAGGCTGACCCCCGACTCACGGGCCACCACAAACAGCTTCACCGCCTCCCCCGAACGCTCGTCCGGCACACCGATCACCGCGCAGTTGGCGACTTTCGGGTGAGCCATCACGATGTCTTCGATCTCATTCGGGTACACGTTGAAGCCCGAGACGATGATCATGTCTTTCTTGCGATCGACGATGCGCACAAAACCGTCCGGGTCGATCACCGCGATATCGCCGGACTTGAACCAGCCCTCGGCATCCAGCACCTCGGCGGTGGCCTCCGGTTTCTGCCAGTAGCCCTTCATGATCTGCGGGCCCTTGATGCACAGTTCGCCACGCTCGCCCAGCGCCTGCTCGACGCCTTCATCGTTGATCACTTTCAGCGTGGTGCCCGGCACCGGCAGGCCGACCGTGCCGATCCGTGATTTGTCGCCGTAGGGGTTGGTGCACGCCACCGGTGAGGTTTCGGTCAGGCCGTAGCCTTCGGTGATGCGGCAACCGGTGATCTGTTCCCAGCGCTCGGCGGTGGCCTTGACCAGCGCGGTGCCGCCGGAGTTGGTGAGTTTGAGGCTGGAGAAATCCAGGGTCTTGAAGTCTGGATGGTCCATCAGCGCCACGAACAGCGTATTGAGCCCCAGCAACGCCGAGAACCGCCATTTCTTCAGCTCCTTGATGAAGCCGCCGATGTCGCGAGGGTTGGTGATCAGCACGTTGTGATTGCCGGTCACCATCATGCACATGCAGTTCGCCGTGAAGGCATAGATGTGGTACAGCGGCAGCGGCGCGATCATCACTTCCTGACCTTCGCGCAGCAATGGCTGACCGTCGCTGCCGAACTGCCCAAGGCACGCCCGCGCCTGTTGCATGTTCGCCACCAGGTTGCCGTGGGTCAGCATCGCGCCCTTGGCCAGGCCGGTGGTGCCGCCGGTGTATTGCAACACCGCGATGTCGTCGAGGCTGACGTTCAGCGGCTTGATGCCCAGGCCCCGGCCCAGACGCAGGGCGCTCTTGAAGGAAATGGCCTGGGGCAAGGAATAGTCCGGGACCATTTTCTTGACCTTGCTCACCATCGTGTTGACCAGCCAACCCTTGGCGGCAGGCATCAGGTCGCCCATCTTCGCTTCGATCAGGTACTGGATGTCGGTGTCGGGCAGCACTTCCTGGACCTTGGCCCCGAACATGTTCAGGTACACCAGCGCCCGGGCGCCGGAGTCCTTGAACTGATGACGCATCTCCCGCGCGGTGTACAGCGGGTTGGTGTTGACCACGATCAGCCCGGCGCGCAAGGCACCGAACACGGCAATCGGGTAATGCAGGACGTTGGGCATCTGCACCGCGATGCGATCCCCCGGCACCAGATCGGTGTGGGCTTGCAGGTAACCGGCGAACGCCAGGCTGTAGCGTTCCAGTTCGGCGTAGGTCAGGGTCACGCCCATGTTGCTGAAGGCGGGGCGATCAGCGAATTTCTTGCAGGAACGCTCGAACACCTCAAGCACCGACTTATAGGCCCCAAGGTCAATATCCAGGGGCACGCCGGCCGGGCGTTTGTCATTCCAGAAATCAGGTTGCATTGTTCTTGTCCTCTTTACCTGAGCCTATCCGGGCCGCTTTTCTCCGCTTCAAAAACAAGGAGCGAAAGGCGGGGCTTCACGGACACTAGCAGTTATGGCGAATCAGGCAAATATGCCAATGGGCGTCATTGACCGTGTGAATCTTGCTGCAGCGGCGTGGCCTGATCAGACGGGAGCGAAAGGATGCGCTATACAATGCATCGTGCCTGTGACCCATCCATGCAAAGGAATCGCCATGATCCACGACACTTTCTGGCTGACCGCGAGTGACCGCAGCCGCCTCTACGTCAACCAGTGGCTGCCCGATCCGCATTTGAAAGCCGTGATCCTACTGGCCCATGGCATGGCCGAACACAGTGGTCGCTACGCCCGCCTGGCGGAAAAACTCTGCGCGCAGGGTTACGGCGTCTACGCGCCGGACCTGCGTGGACATGGCAAAACTGCCGAAAACGGGACACTCGGCCATTTCGCCGATGACGATGGCTGGTGCAAAGTGGTCGGCGACCTGGCCAGCCTCAACCAGCACATCGGCCAGCAACATCCCGGCGTGCCGATCGTGCTGCTCGGCCACAGCATGGGCAGCTACATCGCCCAGGCCTATCTGCTGCATCACAGCGCCAGCCTGCACGGCGCGGTGCTCAGTGGTTCGAACTTCCAGCCCATCGCGCTCTATCGCGCGGCGCGTCAGATTGCCCGTGTCGAAAAACTGCGTCAGGGTCCCAAGGGCCGCAGTGCGCTGATCGAATGGCTGTCGTTTGGCTCGTTCAACAAGAAATTCAAACCGGTGCGCACGCGCTTCGACTGGCTCAGCCGCGATCCGACGGAAGTCGATCTGTACGCCAACGACCCGCTCTGCGGCTTCAGGTGTACCAATCAGCTGTGGATCGATTTGCTTGGCGGCTTGCAGCAAATCAGCAAAGCGTCCAATCTCGCTCAGATTGATCCGGGCCTGCCGCTGCTGGTGATTGGCGGTGAATGTGATCCGGTGAGCGAAGGCAAACGTCTGAACGATCTGGCCCAAGCGCTACGCGCGGCCGGCAGCCAGAACCTGCAACTGACTATTTACCCGCAGGCACGGCATGAACTGTTCAACGAGAGCAACCGCGATGAAGTGATCAATGACGTGTTGAGCTGGATCGCCCAGGCGCTGAGCCACCGTCGGCCACCCAGATCGGAATAGTTTTTTTTGTGAATTTATTTATTCGTGACAGGAATTGAAACAGATGACCCAGGTTACCAACACCCCTTACGAAGCCCTCGAAGTCGGCCAGACCGCCAGCTACAGCAAGACAGTCGAAGAGCGCGACATTCAGCTGTTCGCCGCGATGTCGGGTGATCACAACCCGGTGCACCTGGACGCCGAATACGCCGCTGGCACCATGTTCAAAGAGCGTATCGCTCACGGCATGTTCAGCGGTGCGTTGATCAGCGCGGCCGTGGCGTGCGAGTTGCCTGGGCCGGGGACTATTTACATCGGTCAGCAGATGAGCTTTCAGAAGCCGGTGAAGATTGGCGACACCCTGACCGTGCGTTTGGAGATCCTCGAGAAACTGCCGAAGTTTCGTGTACGGATTGCCACTCGCGTGTTTAACCAGCGCGATGAATTGGTAGTGGATGGCGAAGCCGAGATCCTTGCGCCCCGCAAGCAGCAGACCGTGACGTTGACTACCCTGCCGGCGATCAGCATCGGCTGATTCACTGCTCACCTGTTGTAGGCAGGTTGGGCTTCCTGTGGCGAGGTGGCTTGCCCCCTCGCCACAATGATTGCGGCGCAGCGTACTTAGCGTTCACTGACCTGCACACTCGCCGTCATCCCCGAACTCATATTCATCCCCTGCGGCAACTGATCGATCTTGATCCGCACCGGAATCCGCTGCGCCAGCCTTACCCAGTTAAACGTCGGTTCTACCTCCGCCAACAGCTGCCCGTCCGGCGTGGTATTGCGATCGGTAATCCCGCGACTGATGCTTTCCACATGCCCGTCCAGCGCTTCGCCCGCGCTCATCAGCCAGATCTTCACTGGATCACCAACCCGAATCCGCGGCAACTTGGTTTCTTCGAAATACGCCTGCACATAAAAGGTCGAATCATCGATCAACGCCATCACCGGTTGCCCGGCATTCACGTAGTTGCCTTGGGCCAGGCGCAGGTTGGTGATGTGGCCGCTGCGAGGCGCATGAACCTGGCTGCGCGCCAGATTGAGCTCGGCAACCTTGGCTTCCGCCTGAGCTTCACGCAATTCACCCCGGGCGATGCCGGCGTTGATTTGCGCGTTCTCGCGCAGCTCGGCACTGATGGCTTGCGGCCCGAGGCTGGCGCGGCGACTGGCTTCGCGTTCGCGCAGATTGAGTTGTTGTTGGCGGGTCTGCACCACTGCCTGGGCCTTCTCCAATGCAGCTTCGAAACGATCACGATCGATGCTCAGCAACAGATCGCCGGCCTTGACTTGCTGGTTGTCGAACACTTTGAGCTCACGCACCCACCCCGAGACGTCCGGGGCGATGACCACCACATCGGCGCGGATCCGCGCATCCCGGGTCCAGGGCGTGAGCATGTAGTACTGCCACAAATGAAAGCCGGCAAAGATCGCCACCGCCACCAGGCACAGGGTTACCGCGACACGTACTGGAGTACGCATTTTCAACTCCTTACAAAGGTCCGAGGACGACGGTGATCACGGTCAATACACAAACGTACAAGGCGCAATCAAATAATGCTTCGTGCCAGATCCAGCGGCCGACCGGTGTCAGGCGCAAAAGCATGCGCAAGGCTGCGGTGACCAGCAGTGCCAGCAGCACATAAATCAGAAACGGACTGAGCAGCACACCGCCCACCGACCACTCACGCAAACCCATGGCTTTGCTCCTGTTGACGGCACCAGGCGCGCCAACTGCTTTGCAATTGCAGCACGGCGCCCTGAGCCAGTTTCACCGCGTCGCTGGGCGGCAACGCGTACAAGGTCTTCAAGAAAGCTTCGCTGGGTTGTTCCAGCGCATCGGCGCGGTTGCCCGCAGGGCCCTGCTCAAGGACTTTTTCCAGCTGCTCGAGATAACGCCGTTGAGGTGCGCTGACCGGCACTTGCGCCACCGCCAGGCTCAACCGCAGATGCAACAATTCATCGCCGATATCGAGGCCGAGCAAGCCGTCATCCCAGCGACTGCGCGCCGGTTCCGGTAACTCGGGATAGTGCCGCGCCAGTTGCAGCAAGCGGTCGGCCATACGTCCGCCAAACCAGCTTTCGGCACCCCGCAGATTGCGGCGGGTCAGCCGCACCAAATCGTCGAGCGTCGCCGCCAGCAAGCGGCGGCCATGCCACGCCGGGTTACGCAGGATCAGTAAATGAAACGCCAGAACCGCCGCGCCAACACCGACCACCATCGCCTGGGCGCTGTTGAAGAACGTGGCGACGTCGAATTTCATCGCGTTCAGCGGCGACACCAGCACGATGAAATGCAGACAGAATGAAGTGGCCGTGGCGCCAATCTGCGGCTTGGCCATGCCCAGCGCACCGAAAAACAACGGCACGCCCATGCCCATGCAGAGCAAGGCAAATCCGCTCCATTGCGGCAACAGAATCTGCCCGACGAAAAACGCCGTCGGAATCGCCAGAAAAATGCCCCGCATGAAACTCATACCGATCTGCGCACCGTTCTCGCGACTGGCGAACAGGCTGCACACCACGCACGTCAGCACCAAAGCGCCCGACGCGGCGGGCCAGGCCGTCGCCAGCCAGAAGCACGACACCACCAGAAACGCCAGGGCACTGCGCGCGCCGAACACCAGCGCCAATGACAGGTCGCGGTGCGGCGTCAGGGTGCGTGGCGGATCGACCGTTTCGCGGCCCTCCTCCACCGCGTTCAACGCCGCGTTGGCCGCCATCGCGGTATCGAGCAGCAAGGTGAAACGGGCCAGGCAGTAACTCTGCGCGGAGCTGATGTGCGGGTCATGGGAGGCATCGAGCAACCTCGGCCGCAACGCTTGCAAGGTCGCGGTATCGTCGCCGCTGAGCGCAACCTGAACCTCGGTCATCCACGGCAACAGTTGCTCGGCTTCCTGTGGTTCCAGCTGCTTCCACTGACGGCGCACCGAACGGGCGATGCGCAGCAGCATCAAGAGCTTCTGGCTCAAGCCGCTGATGGCTCGTGCCCGTTGCCGACCCAGGCCACCTTCAAACCAGGCATGTTCGCGCTGGGCATCGACTGCGACGATTCGCCCGAGGATTTCCAGCAAACCCTTGCGTGCCTGAGCATCGCCCGCCAGCGTTGCACGTGCAGCGTTCATCCCGCTGTTCCAGGCGGCTCGTGCCTGATCCGCCAGTTGTCGCTCGACGCGCATCGGCCACAGCAACGCGCTGGCCGCCGTGGCGCACAAGATGCCCAGACAGATTTCCGTGCAGCGCGCCACGGCTTGGTCGAACACCGTCAGCGGATGAGTGATGGCCGGCAACGCGATAATCGCCACCGTGTAACCGGCCAGCACAAATGAATAGGACCAGGCACTGCGCAGCAAGGTCGAACTCGCCGTACACAGCCCGAGCCACAACGCCAATGCCAATAAAAACAGCCAGGGCGTCTGGGCGAACAGCCCCATGAACACCACCGACATAATCGTTCCGACCAGCGTGCCGAGCAGCCGCGCCAGCCCTTTCTGCACCACCATCCCGGACAACGGTTGAGCGACGATGAACGCCGTCATGAGCGCCCAGGCGGGTTGCTCAAGACCCCAACGCAACGCCAGCCACAGGGCCAGGCCACCACCGATCAAGGTTTTGATTGCGAACTGTAGGGCGCGGCGGTCAGGCGCAAACAAAGCCTGCAAAGTGATAGGCACGTAGAAGACTCTTGAAAGGACGTTTTTAACGATAGTCGGGTTCACTGAAGTCACTTGGAAAACAAATTATTAGCGAGCTATCTATATCCCGTCCAGCGATAAATCCCAGACACAAAAAAACGCCAGACTGGCTGGCGTTTTTGACAGGCTACGAGCGCTTAAGAGCGAGCGCGCGCCTGGTTACGCAGGGCTTTTACCTGGTCGTGGTTGCGTTGCACGCCGTGGTACTGACGTTCAACCAGGTCACGAATGCCCACCAGGTTGTGCTTGTTGATTTTTTCGATGGCTTCTTTGTAAGCCTTCAGCGCATGGTCTTCACCGCGTTCAGCTTCGTTCAGCACGGCTTCTTCATCCTTGCCGGTGAACATCGCTTTAACGTCGACCCAACGACGGTGCAGGTCACCGCTGACACTGGTGGACGTTTCCGGATCACCACCCATCGAACGCACGGCGCTCTGAAGTTCAGCAGCGGCGGTGGCGCAGTCGGCGGAGCGTTGCACGAAAAGGGTTTTGAGTTCAGGGTGTTTGATGTCTTCAGCGCAAGTCTTGAACCCTTCCTGACCGTCTTTGCTGGTTTCAATCAGGTCGTTGAGTACAGAGATCGCTTCTTTATTCATGTCGGTCATTTTTCAATTCCTTGCGGGTTGATGAAAGATGCAATAGTTATTGCACCCTGCATGCCAGATTCGAACTGATAATTTATCCCTTATTTTTCAATAAGTTAGCTTTAGCGACAAAATCTGTATCCGCTTTTTTTGCATGAACTGTCAATTGGCCTGCATGCAGAATGCCTGTATTTTTCCAGCCTGATGAATGAAGACGACCGATAGATGAACCCCGAAAAGCTCGAACTGTTGATCACCCGTGAAATGCCCTTCGGCAAATATAAGGGTCGCATCATTGCCGACCTGCCCGGCCAATACCTGAACTGGTTCGCCCGGGAAGGTTTCCCCCATGGCGAGCTGGGCGGATTGCTGGCCCTGATGCAGGAGATCGACCACAACGGTCTGTCGGACCTGCTCGAACCGCTGCGCGCCAAACACGGCAAACCTGCCCCGCGCCACTGACATTGCAATCAAAAAAACCGAGTAGCTCATGCCCGATAACACCCGTCGCGCCCGTGATGAACACTTCTGGAAGACCTTTGCCGACCGCTACGCGGTCGAACCCGGGCCCATCAACCTGGAAAACGGGTACTTCGGGCGCATGTCGCGCACCGTGGTCGAGGAGTACCAGCGCAACATCGAGCTGATCAACCGCAGCAACTCGGTGCATGTCCGCCAGCGTTTCGAACAGATCGAAAGTATCGAGATCCGGGCGCACCTCGCCAGCCTGATCGACGTTCCAGTCGACACCGTGGCCCTCACCCGCAACGCCTCGGACGGCCTGCAATCGTTGATCCGCAATTACAATCGCCTTCAGCCGGGCGATCAGGTGCTGATTTGCGATCTGGAGTACGACACGGTCAAAGGCGCGATGCGTTGGCTGGCCCGGCATCGCGGCGTGGAAGTGATTGAAATCGACCACGCGCACCCCGCCACTTTTGACAGCTTACTGGCCACCTATCGCGACACCTTCGCGCGTTATCCAAAGCTCAAACTGATGGCCCTGACCCATGTCACCCATCGCACCGGACTGGTCATGCCCGTACAGGCCATTGCTGCCGCCGCCAAAGAACATGGTATCGACGTGATCCTCGATGGCGCCCATGCCCTCGGCCAGATCGAGTTCAACCTGGATGAACTGGGCGTTTCTTTCGCCGGTTTCAATCTGCACAAATGGATCGGCGCGCCCCTGACGCTGGGTTTTATCTACATTGCCCCCGAGCGCCTGGCCGACATCGACCCGGACATGGGCGAGATGCACTTCCCGGTCAACGATATTCGCGCCCGCACGCCCTACAGCACGCCGAACATCCCGGCCCTGCTGACGCTGCCGCTGGTGTTCGAGGAGCATCTCGCCATGGGCGGCGCCGCTGCCAAGAGCACACGGCTCAACTACCTGCGCAACCGGTGGGTCAACGCGGTTCGCGAGCTACCGGGGATCGAGGTCATGACACCCGATGACCCGCGACTGTATTGCGGCATTACCTCGATGCGCTTTACCCGGCATACCGATCAACAGGCGATGGTCGAGCGCCTGCTCAGCGACTACAACCTGTTCACTGTGGTCCGCAGCGGCGCGGCGAGCGGGCCCTGCATTCGCATTACACCGGGGCTCACCACCACCGCTGCCGACATGGATCTGCTGGCCCGGGCGCTAAGCGAGTTGCGCTGACGTCATACCGTGTATTTGTCGAAGTCCTCCGGCTTGATTTGCGTCGAAGCGGCGAACGTGTCGATACCGATGGTCGTATGCCCGAAAAAGCCATCCTCGTTCGAGTCTCGACCGAGGGTGTGGACCGTCAATGTCGAGGCCTCGCCGCCCTGATCCCGGTAATAAGTGTCTTCATTGTTGCTCAACGGCGAGACCGATCGACCGCTGTACTCCCTGGCGTTGAGCACCGAACGTGAGGCGGGTTCGGGAAAGTAGAGCTGACCGACCCACGCAACATGCCGCTCCTCGAGAAAATTGTTGCCGGACGTGATGCGCACGGCGACATGGATGTGCAAGGTACGGCCGGCATAGAACCCCGGGTAGATGGTGGTAAACCGCACCACACCCTTCTTGTCGGTGAATTGCCCGCCACGCAGGTAGGTGTCGTCGTCAGTGCGCGGGACCGAGCCGATGTCACCGACATCGACTTCCTGGTCCGGGTTGATCTTGCTCCAGCCCGAATAGGCACCACGCGCATTGCAGTGCCAGATATCGACCAAGGCCCCGGGCACCGGCTCACCCGTCATGGCATCGACAATGGCCAGTCGCAACACCAGGGGAATGCCATCGGCGCTTTCGCTGATGTTGCGCCGGATCAGTTTCGGATTGCGGAAAAACGGGCCGGCAATTTGCTCGGGAGACAGCAGGTAAATCGGCGGTGGGGGTGCAACGAAGGTGTTGTCGTCCATGACGTTCTCTCTTCCATAAGATGAACGCAGGTTAACGCTGGATGGGCGGCGAGAGGCGGTAACTATGTATCGCTTGATGTCCCTTGTGGGAGCTAGCCTGCTAGCGATAGCGGCATGACTGACACCCAGAAGTGAATGTCAGATCGCTATCGCTAGCAGGCTAGCTCCCACAGTTTTTTTGCGGGCAAAAAAAAACGGTGCACCGACCAAGCGCACCGTAAAGCCGTAGAACACACAACGAAGTGTTTGGTAAAAGCCGATCAGTCCAGCAGCGCCAATGCCTCGGCGGTGCATTCCTGAATGCGGGCCCAGTCGCCGTTCTTGATCCACTCGGGATCCAGCATCCAGCTACCGCCCACGCACATCACGTTTTTCAACGCCATGTAGCTCTTGATGTTGGCCGGGCTGACGCCGCCAGTCGGGCAGAATTTCACTTCACCGAACGGGCCGCCCAGGGCCTTGATGGCCGCGACGCCGCCGCTGACTTCCGCCGGGAACAGCTTGAAGCGGCGATAGCCCAGACCATAGCCTTCCATGATGCCGGAAGCGTTGCTGATGCCTGGCAACAGCGGGATCGGGCTGTCGACGCTGGCTTCGAGCAGGTCGCGGGTGATGCCGGGGGTGACGATGAACTGCGAGCCGGCCGCTTCGGCAGCGGCGAGCATCGTGCGATCCAGCACAGTACCCGCACCGGTCACCAGCTCCGGACGCTGCTCACGCAGAATCTGGATCGCCCTGAGGCCGAACTGCGAACGCAGCGTCACTTCCAGGGCAGTCAGGCCACCGGCGGCCAGGGCGTCGGCCAGGGGCAGGACGTCCTGTTCGCGAGCGATGGTGATCACCGGCAGGATCCGCGCCTTGGCGCAGAGGCTGTCGATCAGGGCAACTTTGTCCGCCATGGAAACGGTCGGGGATGTGATTGTCATAGCGGCTGATCCTTGGCTCATGGGCACCAGTAAATCTCTAACGTAGGTTGCAGAAACGCGCGAATCGGCATGGCGGCGACATCGTCACCGGCCAATGCGGCACTCAGAGTGGTCAGTTTGGACTGACCGGAAATCGATAGAACGGTGGTCTTGGCCGAAGCCAGCAGCGCACGACTCATGGTCAGGCGCTGATGCGGCACGGTCGGCGCCAGCATCGGGTAGCAACGACGGGTGCCGTCGACCTTCAAGGCATCGGCCAGGTTCGGGCTGTTGGGGAACAGTGAAGCGGTGTGGCCGTCATCGCCCATGCCGAGGATGAGCACGTCGATCGGCGGCAACTCGGCGAGCAAACGGTCGGCCTGCTCGGCCGCCAGTTCAAGGTTCGCGGTGGCGCTGTACAGGCTCAGAAACTGAGCCTTGGCCGCCGGGCCTTGCAACAGGTAACGCTTGAGCAGACCGGCATTGCTGTCGGCATGCTCGACCGGCACCCAGCGCTCGTCGGCCAGGGTAACCACGACCTTGGACCAGTCCAGTTTCTGCTTCGCCAGGTTCTGGAAAAACGCCACCGGGCTGCGGCCACCGGACACCACCAGCGTCGCAGTGCCGCGAGCGTCGATGGCGTCACTCAGTTGCTTGGCCACATTCAGCGCCAGACCATCGGCCAGCAGCACCGGGCTCTTGAACTCATGGGCGCTGACGCCCTGAGGCAGTTGCAAATTAGATATCGCCATACCACGACCTCCCATCCCGCGTGATCAGAGCAATGGAGCTCATCGGTCCCCAGGACCCAGCCGCATACGGCTTGGGCGCATCACCGGATTTTTTCCACCCGGCGATCAACTGGTCACACCACTTCCACGCGGCTTCGATTTCATCTTTACGGACAAACAGGTTCTGATTGCCGCGCATCACTTCCAGCAACAAACGCTCGTAGGCATCGGGAATCCGTGCGCTGCGATAAGTGTCGGAAAAATTCAGCTGCAACGGACCGCTGCGCAGCTGCATGCCCTTGTCCAGGCCTTGTTCTTTGGTCATCACACGCAAGGAAATGCCTTCGTCCGGTTGCAGGCGGATAATCAGCTTGTTGCTGATTTGCAGGCGCTGCTCGGGGGCGAAGATGTAGTGCGACGGTTCCTTGAAGTGGATGACGATCTGCGACAGCTTCTGCGGCATGCGCTTGCCGGTACGCAGGTAAAACGGCACGCCGGCCCAGCGCCAGTTGCGGATGTCCGCACGCAGGGCGACGAAGGTTTCGGTGTCGCTCTGGGTGTTGGAGTTGGGCTCTTCCAGGTAACCGGGAACCGATTTGCCTTCGCTGTACCCGGCGATGTACTGGCCGCGCACCACTTGCGTGGTCAGGCCTTCCGGGCTGATCGGCGCCAGGGCCTTGAGCACTTTGACTTTCTCGTCACGGATGCTGTCGGCGGACAGGTCGGCCGGCGGGTCCATGGCGATCAGGCAGAGCAGTTGCAGCAGGTGATTCTGGATCATGTCCCGCAGCTGACCGGCCTTGTCGAAGTAACCCCAGCGGCCTTCGATCCCGACCTTCTCGGCCACGGTGATTTCCACGTGGGAGATGTAATTCTGGTTCCACTGGGTTTCGAACAGGCTGTTGGCGAAACGCAGGGCGATCAGGTTCTGGACGGTCTCTTTGCCCAGGTAGTGGTCGATGCGGTAGGTGCGGTTCTCCGGGAAGAACTGCGCCACGGCGTCGTTGACCTTGCGCGAGGACTCCAGGTCAGACCCGATGGGTTTTTCCAGCACCACGCGGGTGTTTTCGGTCAGGCCGACCTTCGACAGGTTCTCGCAGATCGCGCCATAAACGGCAGCCGGTGTGGCGAAGTAGGCAATCACACGTTGGGCGCTGCCGGCCATTTCGGCCAAGGCGACGTAATCGTCAGCCTTGAGGAAGTCGACATGCAGGTAGCTCAAACGGGCCAGGAAGCGTTCGACCACAGCTTCGTCCAGCTCTTTGGCACCTACATAACGGCGCAGTTCGGAGGCGATGAACGCCAAGTGTTCCTGCTCGCTGCCAGGCTCACGGGCCAGCGCGATAATCCGCGTATCCTCGTGCAGCAGGCCTGCGCCATCGAGTTGATAAAGGGCAGGAAACAGTTTGCGCAGGGCCAGGTCGCCGAGGGCGCCGAACAAGGCAAAGGTGCACGGTTCAACCGTAATCGAAGGCATGATGTTTGTTCTTTTATCAAGTTAAGCTACAAATACCTTTTTTCAAGGCATCACTCAAGGGAAAATGTAGTAATAACCACAACATTTTCGCAAAATACAGATTCCGAGTGGTGGTCGGTCGGAGCCATCAGTAGGATAGGCCACCGTTACGGGCCGTATCAAAGGCCCAATTTGCATAGCCGAACGCTTATTTGCGCTGCTGACCTAAGGAACATGAAATGGACCGCGTGCGAAATTTACTGGAACAGATCCAGAATCGCCTTGAAGACCTGAACAAGGCGGAACGCAAAGTCGCCGAAGTGATCCTGCAAAACCCACAGCAGGCCACCCGGTTCAGCATTGCCGCCCTCGCCCAGGCCTCGAAGGTCAGCGAGCCGACGGTCAACCGTTTCTGCCGTTCGTTCGGCGTCAGTGGCTACCCGGAGCTCAAGCTTCAACTGGCCCAGAGCCTGGCCAGCGGCGCGGCGTATGTCAGCCGTGCGGTCGAGGCTGATGACAATCCCGAGGCGTATACCAAGAAGATTTTCGGCAGCGCCATCGCGTCGCTGGACAGTGCCTTGCAGGCACTGGACCCGAACCTGATCAGCCGCGCCGTCGACCTGTTGATCCAGGCCCGGCAGATCCACTTCTTCGGCCTTGGCGCCTCGGCCCCGGTGGCGCTGGATGCGCAGCACAAGTTCTTCCGCTTCAACCTGGCGGTCACCGCCCATGCCGACGTGCTGATGCAGCGCATGATTGCGTCGGTGGCACATACCGGCGAGTTGTTCGTGATCATTTCCTACACCGGCCGCACCCGCGAACTGGTGGAAGTGGCGCGTATTGCCCGGGAAAACGGTGCTTCGGTATTGGGCCTGACGGCCGAGGGTTCGCCATTGGCCAAGGCCAGTACCTTGAGCCTGAACATTCCGTTGCCGGAAGACACCGACATCTATATGCCGATGACGTCGCGGATCATCCAGCTGACTGTGCTGGATGTGCTGGCCACCGGCATGACCTTGCGCCGGGGCGTGGATTTCCAGCCGCATTTGCGCAAGATCAAAGAGAGCCTGAATGCCAGTCGGTATCCGGTTGGGGATGAGTTCAACTAGGTCAACATCTTCATTGCCTGATCCGGCCTCATCGCGAGCAAGCTCGCTCCCACACTAGATCTTCTGTGACTGCATTATTTGTGTCCAAAACCGATCCACTGTGGGAGCGAGCCTGCTCGCGATGAGGCCCGCTACAACACCGCCGACTTTGGGCTAAACCCCAACCCGCGCCTGCAAACTCAAATGCGCCTTCTGCCCCGGCGCCAGGCTCAAACTGTCCGTTCCGCCACTCGCCGCCTCGACACACACAAATTCGGATATCTCGTTCCAGCTCACCCCCAGCAACGGCCGTGAACCCGGATGCCAGACCACCGTGTCCGCATGGTCACCAGTGTCGATGCACAATTCCCGCTGCCAGGCATGGTCCTTGAGCTGCAATTCACCCTCATGCTGGAACACCCGCTGACACCCGCCGTCGACTCTCAGTTCGCCTTCCTGCTGGCAAACCTGGCGGTTCAACTGGTCGTAACCGTGGACACCATCGAGCCCAGACAGCGCTATCTCACCGACATCACCAATACGCCAATAGGCATGCAACGCCTGGCTCAATTGGCACGGCAGGCTGTCCTGATGCTCGGTACTCAGGCGTAATTCCATGCGTTCGCCCAAGTGGGCGTGCAGGTCCACTTGCCAGTCGCAGAGCTGAAGTTGCCAATGCAGGCGCACGCCCTCGTCGTCATAGCTGCTGTCGAGCAGCTTCCAGTCGATCAACCGTGCCCAGCCATGGGAAGGCCAGGCGTTTTCGCTCGGATGACGGCCATACCACGGCCAGCACACCGGCACGCCACCACGAATCGCACCGACTTGCGGCCACTTCGCCGCGCACCAGAGCCAGGGTTTCTGGCCCTTGGGCTGGAAGTGCAGCAATTGCGCGCCCTGACGACTGAACACCGCCTGACATAGCGGATGGTCGATCACCAGCACGTCGCGCTTCTGATAGCGCTCCCATGCAAACACCGGACGTTCGCGCAAGGATTTGAAGAAGCGTTGTAGCGGATGCTCATGCATGTGCCGCGGTCCTGAAAATCATGGGTGTACTCATACGCCTTACTAGCGAACTTACTGTGGCGAGGGAGCTTGCTCCCGCTCGGCTGCGAAGCAGTCGTAAACCCGATGCACGCGATTTACCTGTAACACTTGGATGGCTGATTGTGGGGCCGCTTCGCAGCCCAGCGGGACGGTGCGGCGATCCGACAAGCTCCCTCGCCACAGGTCCTCATCGACCCACACAAAAAAAAGCGGACAGCCAAGGCTGTCCGCAAAAATGCGCACATAGAGAGGAGCTTATCGCAACAGCGTTAGAACACCGACTGAATTTTCAGGCCGGCCACCAGCGCGTTGTCGACTTCATCCACACCGCCCGGGTGAGTGATGTATTGCAGGTTGGGACGCACGGTCAGCCAGTTGGTGACGTGGAAGCCGTAGTTGATCTCGTAGTTGTATTCAGTGTTACGCAGCGGCGCGAACAGCGGGTCCTGATAGTCAGTGACATTGTTGGAGGCGTTGACCAACTCCGAGTTTTTCTTCACGTCATCGTTGACATGGATACGGGCGGCACCGATACCGAAGTCATCCTTCGGACGTGCATCGAACGGGCCTTTGTACACCAGCATCAGCGACTGGTAGTTGTCGACGAAGTTGGTGTCCTTGTCGTGGAAGGTGGCGTTGGCAGCAATGTTCAGGCCGCGAGATTTGTCACCGTTGTGGCTGGTGAGTTGTTGTTGCGCCACGAACCAATAGCCGGATTTGCTATCGTGACTGCGATAGGCGTTGCCGCTGGTGGCCGCATCATTGCCGTTGGCATCTTCGCGGACGTCATCGGCATTGGCCGTGCTTTTGTAGTAACCGACACGGTATTCGCCCGGCAGGTTATTAGGGTTAGGCAGCCAGACCAATTCGACCGGCAACACGGTGCCCTTGGTACCACTGCCGCTGAGCTTGAAGCCGTTACCGTGCTCCAGTTGCGACGGGTTCTGGTTGTACGCGCCGATCTGCGCATACCACTCAGGCGAGATGTTGTACTTCACGCGGATCGCGGCCTGGCTGATCGGCCAGTTGTACCAGATGTTGGTCGCCCAGTTGCCCACTTGGGAACCGCAGAACGCCAGGTTCTGGAATTCGCACGGGAAGGTGTTGAAGTCTTCGCCTTCGCCAAAGTAACCGGCCTTGACGTCCAGTTTGCCGTCGAGGAACTGGTGTTTGATCCACAACTGGGTCAGACGGACCATGTGGCCACGGCCGTAGACTTCCTGGGAGGAACTCAAGGTGCCGGCACGCGGATCGCCGACACGGTCATTGGAGATGTTTTCACCGTTACGGTTGGTGAACTGGACCTTGGCCTGGGTGTTATCCCAGCCCCACAGCTTTTGCAGATCCAGCGCCACGCCCAGGCCAAACTGGTCGGCGTAACGCGCGGTCTTGTCGTTGTTGTAGCCACCGTGAAGGTTGCCACCGACTTCACCGACGTAGTCCATCTTGATGTCGATACCTTGCTCAATCAGCTTGGTCCGCTCGCCACCCCAATCGCCGGTCATCCATTCGGAATCGGCGCTGAACGCGTCAGCCGCGTGCACACTACCGGCCAGCATCATGGCCGCAACCGCGGACAACTGGCAGATAAGCTGAGCGTTGTTGTTCTTCTTCATCCCTACATCCTCGTTTTATTGTTATTAACTGTTTTTATTTAACGCGGTTACATCAGGTGCGGCGGATAACAGGCTATCCACCGCGTATTCCCCCTGTGGAGCGAGCTTTTGTGGGAGCTGGCTTGACTGCGATGCAGACGACTCGGTTTAACGTCTAACCGAGTTGATGCCATCGCGGGCAAGCCCGCTCCCACACAATCCCATTCCCACACTTGATCTTCAGCGGCCTTTGAATTGGGCGACGTTGGCGCTGTGGCTCTCGGCTTTTGGTTGACCGGCAACCCCCAGGCGCTCACCGGTCTTGGCATCGAACAACAGCACTTTCGATGGATCGAATTGCAGGGTCAGGGTCTCGCCCACGTTCGGCGCGACGTCCGGCGCCAGGCGGCAGCAGACTTTGGTGTCGTTGAGATTGACGAACACCAGGGTGTCGGGACCGGTCGGTTCGGTGACCTGGACTTCGGCGCGAATGGTCGGCAAACCGTTCGGCTCGCTGCCCGCCAGCACGATCTGTTCCGGGCGCAGGCCGAGGATCACTTCGCGATCTTCGAGCCCTGCGTCCTGCATACCCATCGGCAATTCGCAGCGGGCCTGGCCGCTGTCGAGCAGCGCCACCAGACGACCGTCCTTGCGCTGCAAACGCAGGGGGATGAAGTTCATCGGCGGCGAGCCGATGAAACTCGCCACGAACAGGTTGGCCGGATTGTTGTAGATGTCCTTCGGCGTACCGAATTGCTGGATGATCCCGTCCTTCATCACCGCCACTTTGTCGCCCAGGGTCATCGCTTCGATCTGGTCGTGGGTCACGTAGACCGTGGTGGTTTTCAGGCGCTGGTGCATCAGTTTCATTTCGGTGCGCATCTCGACGCGCAGCTTGGCGTCGAGGTTGGACAGCGGTTCGTCGAACAGGTAAATCTTCGGCCGACGCGCCAGGGCACGGCCCATGGCGACGCGCTGTTGCTGGCCACCGGAGAGCTGACCGGGCTTGCGGTTGAGCAGGTGTTCGATCTGCAGCAGCTTGGATACCCGCGCCACTTCCGCTTCGATGTCGGCGGCGGGCATTTTGCGGATCTTCAAGCCGAAAGCGATGTTCTCGCGCACGCTCATGGTCGGGTACAGCGCGTAGGACTGGAACACCATGGCGATGTCACGGTCTTTCGGGCTCATGCCGCTAACGTCCTGATCACCGATCATGATCGCGCCGCCGGTGATGGTCTCAAGGCCGGCGATGCAATTCATCAGGGTCGATTTGCCGCAACCCGAAGGTCCGACCAGGATCAGGAACTCACCGTCCTTGATCGACAGTTCGATGTTCTTGAGGGTGTCCGGCAGGCCTGGGCCATAGGTCTTGTTTACATTGCGAAGTTCGAGCGTAGCCATGATTACCCCTTGACTGCGCCGGCCGTCAGCCCGCGCACGAAATACTTGCCTGCGACCACATAGACCAGCAGGGTCGGCAGCCCGGCGATCATCGCCGCCGCCATATCAACGTTGTATTCCTTGGCCCCGGTACTGGTGTTGACCAAGTTGTTCAACGCCACCGTAATGGGTTGCGAATCACCGCTGGAAAACACCACGCCGAACAGGAAGTCGTTCCAGATCTGAGTGAACTGCCAGATCAGGCAGACCATGATGATCGGGGTGGACATCGGCAGGATGATCAAGCGGAAGATGGTGAAGAAACCCGCGCCATCGAGCCGCGCCGCCTTCACCAGCGCATCGGGAACGCTGACGTAGTAGTTACGGAAGAACAGCGTGGTGAACGCCAGGCCGTAGACCACGTGCACGAACACCAGGCCCGTGGTGGTGCTGGCCAGGCCCATCTTGCCGAGGGTGAACGAGGCCGGCAGCAGGACGGTCTGGAACGGCAGGAAGCAACCGAACAGCAGCAGACCGAAGAACAGTTGCGAGCCACGGAAACGCCACATCGACAGCACATAGCCGTTCAGTGCACCGATGGCGGTGGAGATCAGCACCGCCGGGACGGTGATCTTGATCGAGTTCCAGAAGTACCCGTCAACCGTGCCCCAGGCCTTGACCCAGCCAATGCCGCTGACCACGGTCGGCCAGCTCAGCAGGTTGCCGGAGTTGATGTCTTCGGGTGTCTTGAAACTGGTCAACAGCATGACCACCAGCGGTATCAGGTAAAGGAATACCGCCAGGATCAGCACGCCGTAGATGGCGATGCGACTCAGGCTGATGGATGGTTTGGCAGCGAAATTAGTCATGACGCTTGGTCCTCAGCTCGGAGTACAGGTAAGGCACGATGATTGCGAGAATCGCACCGAGCATCAGAATCGCACTCGCCGAGCCCATGCCCATCTGGCCGCGACTGAAGGTGAAGGAATACATGAACATCGCAGGCAGGTCGGAGGAATAACCCGGGCCACCGGCAGTCATTGCCGCCACCAGGTCGAAACTCTTGATCGCGATGTGGGCCAGGATCATGACCGCGCTGAAGAACACTGGGCGCAGGCTCGGCAACACCACTTTCAGGTAAATGCGCGGCATGCTCGCGCCATCGATCTGGGCCGCACGGATGATCGATTGATCAACGCCACGCAGGCCGGCGAGGAACATCGCCATGATGAAGCCCGAGGCTTGCCATACCGCCGCAATCACAAGGCAATACACGACGCGATCCGGGTCGATTAGCCAGTCCAGGCGAAAGCCTTCCCAACCCCAGTCACGCAGCAATTTGTCCAGGCCCATGCCCGGGTTAAGCAGCCATTTCCAGGCGGTACCGGTGACGATCATCGAGAGCGCCATCGGGTACAGGTAAATGGTGCGGATGAAACCTTCGCGACGAATGCGCTGGTCAAGAAACACCGCCAGCAGCACACCGATCACCAGCGTGATGCCGATGAACATGCCGCCGAACACCGCCAGGTTCTTGCTCGCTACCCACCAACGGTCGTTGTCGAACAGCCGCTGGTACTGCGCCAGGCCCGCCCATTTGTAAGTCGGCAGGAAGGTCGATGTGGTGAACGACAGGACGAAGGTCCACAGGATATAGCCATAGAAGCCCACCAGGACGATGAACATGCTGGGCGCCAGCACCAGTTTCGGGAGCCAGCGCTGCAGTGCATCTAACGGCGAGGCCTTGCTGAACACAGCAACAGAACTCATGGGAAGATCCAGTACGAGAGAAAAATTACGTTGGAATGCGTCCCTTGTAGGAGCCGGCTTGCTGGCGAATGCGGTGTGTCAGTTAATAAATCCGCTGACTGACAGTCCGCTATCGCCAGCAAGCCGGCTCCTACAGGGGCCAAGCATTACTTGGCAGCTTTGACCGCGGTGCCCAATTGCTTGGCGGCAGTCGCAGGATCGGCTTTCGGGTCGTTGATGAAGTTGGTTACGACATCAAAGAACGCGCCCTGTACCGCCAGCGTGGTCGCCATGTTGTGCGCCATGCTCGGCTGCAGGCCTCCGGACTTGGCGTCCACCAGGAAATCCTTGGCCGCAGTCTGGGCGCAGGAGTCGAAACCGTACTTGCCCATGTCGTTCAGCATGTCGATTCGAACCGGGATCGAGCCTTTGTTGATGCTGAAGACTTTCTGGAAGTTCTCACCCAGCACGACCTTGGCAATGTCCTGCTGAGCCGCAGCAGTGCCCGCGTCTTTCTGCTTGAACACGGCCAGGGAGTCGATGTTGTAGGTGAAGGCCTTGTCGGTGCCCGGGAAAGCTACGCACTCGTAGTCCTTGCCCGCGACTTTCTTGGCCGCTGTCCACTCGCTCTTGGCCCAGTCACCCATGATCTGCATGCCGGCCTTGCCGTTGATGACCTTGGCCGCTTCCAGGTTCCAGTCCTGGCCTTTGCCGTCGGCGTCCATGTAGGTCGCGACTTTCTTCAGTTCGGTCAGCGCCTTGACCATTTCAGGACCGGTCAGTGCAGCGTTGTCCAGGTCGACCAGGGCTTTCTTGTAGCCGTCGACGCCCATGACCGACAGGACCACCGCTTCGAACACGGTGCTGTCCTGCCAAGGCTGGCCGCCGTGGGCAAGCGCAATGAAGCCCGCTGCCTTGAGCTTGTCACCGGCTGCGTAGAATTCTTCAAGGGTGGTTGGCGCTTTCTCGATGCCGGCTTTCTTGAAGACTTCCGGGTTGATCCACAGCCAGTTGACGCGGTGAATGTTCACCGGCACGGCCACGTAGTCACCTTCGTACTTCACGGTATCGGAGACTTTCTTGTCGAGCAGGCTGTCCCACTTCTCGGTTTTGGCCGCGTCTTTCAAGACGTCGGTGTCGAGCAGACCGGTCGACGCCCATTCCTGAATGTCCGGGCCTTTGATCTGTGCAACGCCCGGCGGGTTACCGGCAACGGCGCGGCTCTTCAGTACGGTCATGGCCGTAGCACCGCCGCCACCGGCGACTGCGCCGTCCTTCCAGGTGAAACCGTCTTTTTCGACTTGGGCCTTGAGGACATCAACGGCCGCTTTTTCGCCACCGGAGGTCCACCAGTGAACGACTTCTACCGAACCTTTGGAATCGGCGGCAAGTGCACTGAGAGGGAATGCAGAGATTGGAAGCAATGAGGCAAGAGAAATGACAGTAGCGAGGCGAGAAATCGCATTCATCTAGAATTACCTTTCTTGTTGTTATGCATGCAAGTCTGGTGCTTGCGCTGCATAGGATTTTAAACAGGAGTTATCCCCTCGCAGGTAACGAAGGGACGCTTGAATGTCACCACATGGTTACACAGGAGCGCTCTGGGACAACTGCCCCAAGGCTGTGGCCATGCTCGGCGCCAGCGGCAGGCGCGGGATCAGGACGGCCTGCCAGGCGTGATACAGATCCGGTTTACCGGCCCAAATATCGGCGCTCGGACGGTTTTGCGGGTCGAGTTCATGGTGCCAACTGCCATCGCAGCGGTCGATGAAATGACTGTCACAGAATTCCCAGAACAGTCGGTACCAGGTTTCGTATTGCGTATCCCCAGTGCGTTTAAGCAGCGCGCTGGCGGCGGCGCTGGCTTCGCAATGGGTCCAGTGCAAGCGATGGCGAACCACCGCGCGATTGTCCCAGTCGAGGGTGTAGACAATGCCCGGCGCACCGTCGACATCCCAACCGTGACGGCAGTTGTGGTCGAACAGTTTTTGCGCGTCAGTGGCCAGCCAACCCGGCGTGAGCATGCCGGCTTGCACGCGTGCCGCTTCGAGGTGCAGCAACAGCCGCGCCCATTCGAAACCGTGGCCCGGCGTGGTGCCGTAGGGGCGGAAACCGTCGGCCGGGTTGTCGTGGTTGTACTCGCGCAGCGGCTGCCAGTCGCGATCGAAATGCTCGACCACCAGGTAGTCGTTGGCAGCGGCGTGGACATGGATGACTCTTTCAACAATGCGTTGAGCACGGCACAGCCAGCGGTTGTCGTCGGTGACATCGGCCAGGGCGAGAAAGGCTTCGGTGGCGTGCATGTTGCTGTTGGCGCCGCGGTAGGCTTCTTCACCGCTCCAGTCGCGAGCAAAGGATTCGCGCATCGCGCCCTCCTCCTCGCTCCAGAAATGCGTGTCGATAATGTTGATCGCGTCATCGAGCAACGCTTGTGCACCGGGGCGCCGAGCGACGACCGCCGAACTCGCCGCGAGCGCCACGAAGGCGTGCAGGTAGGCCGCCTTGCCGGTGTTGCCATCGCGGTGATGGGCAACTGCAAACCAGCCGCCGTGTTCGGCATCGCGCAATGGGCCGCTGAGCGCCTGGATACCGTGATCGACCAGCTCGGCAAAACCCGGCAAGCCCTGGATGTGCGCCATGGCGAAGCTGTGGGTCATGCGTGCGGTGTTCATGGTTTCGGCGTGGGCGTTGGCCGGGAGACGGCCCTTTTCATCGAGATTGCCGAAACCTTCAGCAAGCTTTGAAGCCTTGGCAAACGCCAGCAGGCGCAGGCCTTCGGCCGCGAGCCATTGCTGATGGGCAGGTGCGTTCAGCCAACTGCTGAAGGCAGGTTGGAAGGTGTCCATGGGGTGCCTTTTTTGTTGTTTTGACTGGGGGCAGTCTAAACAACGGGCGGGGGCGGGCTTGTAACGAAGGGGGCGAGTTATGTCACCAGGCTGTGACATACAGATTTTGTGACAGGTGATTATTTGTGGCGAGGGAGCTTGCTCCCGCCGGGGCGCGAAGCGGCCCCTCAAAGAAGGACTGCTGCGCAGTCCAGCGGGAGCAAGCTCCCTCGCCACAGGGGCTGCGTCAATCGATCGAACGAGGCAACTGCAACGTCACCCGCAACCCGCCTTCACGCAGGTTTTGCAGGCTGACCTCGCCGCCATGGCTATGGGCAATGTTGCGGGCAATCCCCAACCCCAAGCCATAACCCTGCTGCTGCCCGGCCAACCGGAAGTGCGGTTCGAACACCTGCTCCATCCGTTGCTCCGGCACGCCCGGCCCTTCGTCATCGACGTGCAGGATGAAGGCGCTCTCGTCGTCATCAATATGCAAATGCGCGTTCTGCCCATACTTCAACGCGTTGTCGATCAGGTTGCCGATGCAGCGCTTGAGCGCCAGCGGTTTGCCCGGGTACGCCGCCAGCGCCCGGCCCTGCTGGGTCACGCGACCATTGCCGTTGGGCGCCAGATACGGCTCCACCAGACAGTCGAGCACATGGTTCAGATCCACCGGCTCGATGTTTTCGTGAATATCGGTGTCTTTCACGCATTGCAGCGCACCTTTGACCAGCAGTTCCAGCTCATCCAGATCGCGGCCGAACTTGGCTTGCAGCTGTTCGTCTTCAAGCAATTCGACCCGCAGCCGCAACCGGGTAATCGGCGTGCGCAGGTCATGGGAAATCGCGCTGAACAACTGGCTGCGCTCGGTCAGGTAACGGCTGATGCGCTCGCGCATCGCATTGAAAGCGCGGCCCACTTCAACCACTTCACTGCCGCCGCCTTCGGCCACCGGTTCGACTTCGGCACCGAGGGACATGTCCCGCGCCGCCCGCGCCAGACGCTTGAGCGGACGACTCTGCCAGTGCACCAACAGGCCGATGAACAACAGCAGGAAACCGCTGGTGAGCACGATGAACCAGACCTGCTGCGCTGGCAGGCCTTGCTCTTCAAGGCTGGTGTAGGGCTCGGGCAAGAGCGAGGCGATATACAGCCACTCGCCCGGCGCCATCTGAATTTGCGTGACCAGCACCGGCGGGTTCACCGGCTCCAGCGTGAGCGCGTAATGCGCCCAGGAGCGCGGCAATTCATCGAGTTTCAGCCCGCTGTTGAAGATCCGCAGATCTTCGGGGCTGACGAAGGTCACCGAGATATCCGTGTCTTGGCCGAGGGACTCGCGCAACACCTGGTCCACCGCCTTGAGCACGGCTTCCTTGCGCGGGGTGATCGGCAGCACTTCCATGCCCAGGGGCTTGTCGTTGAGGGTCACCACGAAACGGGTGCCGCCCATGCTGCGCAATTGGTCGAGCACCAAGGGACGAAACGCCACCGGCAGCGAACGAAAGTAACTGACGCTGGCCGTCATCGAATGGGCCAGGCTACGGGCGCTGGTCACCAGGCCTTCAAGCTGCGTGGCACGCAGTTGCGACACCCAGATCACGCTCGACAAGGTCTGCGCGAACAGCACCGCCAACAGGGTCAGCAGCAACATGCGCCCGAGCAAAGATCGCGGCATCGGCACGCGGGCGGCGAGCTTGCGCAGCCACTCAGAGGCCATTGCTGGCAACCACGTTGGCAGCCAGTTGGTAGCCGCTGCCTCGCACAGTGCGGATCAGTCGCGGCGGTTTTTCGGTATCGCGCAGGCGCTGACGCAAACGGCTGACGGCCATGTCGACGATGCGATCCAGCGGCATCAGATCGCGGCCACGGGTGGCGTTGCCGATGGTGTCGCGGTCGAGGATTTCCTGCGGGTGATCGAGGAACAGTTTCAGCAGCGCAAAATCGGCGCCGGAGAGAATCACTTCTTCGCCGTCGATGTGGAACAGCCGGTGGCTGACCATGTCCAGTCGCCAGTCGTCGAACGCCAGCACTTCACCGCCGGAACGCTCCTGACCGAACTGGGCGCGGCGCAACAAGGCCTTGATGCGCGCCTGCAATTCACGGGGGCTGAAGGGTTTGCCGAGGTAGTCGTCAGCGCCCAGTTCCAGGCCGATCACACGGTCGGCTTCATCGGAGCTGGCGGTGAGCATGATGATCGGCACCTGAGCCTGACGCGGGTGCTGGCGGATCCAGCGGCAGAGGCTGAAACCGTCTTCGTCAGGCAGCATCACGTCGAGAATCACCAGATCGCTCGGCGCTTCGTTCATCGCTTGGCGAAAGCCTGCACCATCGGGCGTGGTACGGACCTGGAAACCGGCGCGGGTCAGGTAGGTGTCCAGCAACTCGCGTATCTCTTGATCGTCATCGACCAACAAAATCGACTTGTTGACTGAGCTCACGGGGCGGCGTCCTTGTTGTTTGAATTGGGCGGATTATGCCTGATGAACCTTGGAAATTTGTTGCCTGTTCTGGCCTCATCGCGGGCAAGCCACGCTCCCACAGGATTACCTACATTCTAAAAATGTGCGCATAACCTTGTGGGAGCGGGCTTGCCCGCGATGAAGGCGACTCGGTTTCAGGCCTGATCGAGCGCCACACCCGCGCCCATCAGGCCGGAATACGGCGCCGTCACCAGCCACACCGGGATGCCTTTGAAGTAATCGCTCATGCAGCCCTTGTCGGCGAAGCAGCGGGCGAAACCGCTTTCGACGAAGAAATCGGCAAACCGTGGAATCACCCCGCCGACGATGTACACGCCACCGCGTCCACCGGTGGTCAGCACGTTATTGCCGGCGACACGGCCGAGCCAGCAGCAGAACTGCTCCAGCACTTCCAGCGCAATCGGATCACCCGCCAGACCGGCAGCGGTAATCGATTCCGGGGTATCGAGCACCGGCTCATGACCGTCCACCGCACAAATCGCCCGGTAAACCCGCGGCAAACCGCTGCCGCTCAACGCGGTTTCAGCGCTGACATGCCCGATCTCATTGAAGATGTGCTGCCACAACTGAGTTTCACGTGGGCTGCTCAGGGGAAGATCGACGTGACCCCCCTCCCCTGGCAATGCGGCAAAACGACCTTCACCCAGGTCCAGCAACGTGCCGACGCCCAGGCCCGTGCCCGGACCGATCACCACGGCAGGCCGCAATGGTTCCGGCGTGCCTTCGCAGACCACCCGAAACTCGTCCGGCTGCAAACGGGTCATGCCCAGCGCCATCGCCGAGAAATCATTGACCAACAACAATTGATCGACCTGCAGCGTCTTGCAAAAAGCTTTGCGACTGAGCCGCCAATGATTGTTGGTGAACTTGAATTCGTCACCGCTCACCGGGCCGGCCACCGACAGGCACACCGAGCCGATCGAGCCCAACGCCAGGCCAAGCCCGCTCAGGTAGAGGGCAATTGCCTCCTCCGGGCTGGCGTGGTCGGCCGTCGCCAGCACCTGTATTGCTTCCAGTTGCTGGTTTTTCCACAACGCGAAACGTGCGTTGGTCCCTCCGATGTCACCGACCAAAGCCAGTTTCAATTAAGCGTCTCCAGGGCAGAAGTAAAGGCGCTGGCGCCCTGCTCTGCGGAGCTGAAGGCCATGCGCATGAAACCAAACAGTTCGCGACCGCTGCCAATGTTATTGCCCAACAGGCCCTTGGCCGGGGTGCGCGCTGCAAATTCTTCGGCGTCCACCTTAAGCTCCAGGGTGCCTTTGACGCCATCGACGCGGATGATATCGCCCTCTTGCACCCGCGCAAGAGCGCCGCCGACATAAGCTTCGGGACTGACATGAATCGCCGCCGGGATTTTCCCCGACGCGCCGGACATGCGCCCGTCGGTCACCAGCGCGACCTTGAAACCGCGATCCTGCAGCACGCCGAGGAACGGCGTCATCTTGTGCAGCTCCGGCATGCCATTGGAGCGCGGGCCCTGGAAGCGCATCACCGCGACAAAATCCTTCTCCAGCAAACCGGCCTTGAACGCATCGGCCAGGTCCTGCTGATCCTGGAACACCATGGCTGGCGCTTCGACGATCTGGTTTTCCAAGGCCACGGCGGAGACTTTCATCACGCCACGCCCGAGGTTGCCTTCCATCACCCGCAAGCCGCCCTCAGGCGAGAACGCACGCGCGACTGGGCGAAGGATGGTTTCGTCGAGACTTTCGATCGGGCCTTCGCGCCAGACCAGTTCGCCGTTTTCGAGGAACGGCTCCATGGTGTAACGGCTCAAGCCGTGGCCCAGCACCGTGTTGACGTTTTCGTGCAACAGCCCGGCTTCCAGCAGTTCGCGGATCAGGAACGACATGCCGCCCGCCGCCTGGAAGTGGTTGATGTCGGCTTTGCCGTTCGGGTAGACGTGGCTCAGGGTCGGCACGACTTCGGAGAGGTCGGCCATGTCCTGCCAGGTCAGTTGAATGCCGGCCGCCATGGCGATGGCGGGCATGTGCAGGGTGTGGTTGGTCGAGCCGCCGGTGGCGTGCAGCGCCACGATGGAGTTGACCAGCGAGCGCTCGTCGACGATTTCGCCGATCGGCATGAAGTCGCCGTTCTGCTTGGTCAGGCGCGTGACCTGATGCGCCGCCTCGCGGGTCAGGGCATCGCGCAACGGGGTGTTCGGGTTGACGAAAGACGCGCCCGGCAAATGCAGGCCCATGACTTCCATCAGCAACTGGTTGGTATTGGCAGTTCCGTAGAACGTGCAGGTGCCGGGGCTGTGGTAGGAGTTCATTTCCGATTCCAGCAGTTCTTCGCGGCTGGCCTTGCCTTCGGCATAACGCTGGCGCACATCGGCTTTCTGCTTGTTGGAAATGCCCGAGACCATCGGCCCGCCCGGGACGAAGATCGTCGGCAGATGACCGAAACGCAGCGCGCCCATCATCAGGCCCGGCACGATCTTGTCGCAGATGCCGAGCATCAGTGCGCCATCGAACATGTTGTGGGACAGCGCTACGGCGGTGGAAAGTGCGATCACTTCGCGACTCGGCAGGCTCAATTCCATGCCTGGCTCGCCTTGGGTCACGCCATCGCACATCGCTGGAGTGCCGCCGGCGAACTGGCCGACGGAACCGATTTCGCGAAGGGCTTTTTTGATCTGTTCAGGAAAGACTTCGTACGGTTGATGCGCCGAGAGCATGTCGTTATATGACGAAACAATCGCAATGTTGGCGGAGTTCATCATCCGCAGACTGTTTTTGTCTTCGGTGCCGCAACCGGCCACGCCGTGGGCGAAGTTGGCGCATTGCAGCTTGCCGCGCATCGGACCGTCGCTGGCTGCATCGCGAATGAGCGCAAGGTAAGCCTCACGGGTTGCACGGCTGCGGGCGATAAGCCGTTCGGTGACCTCAATTACGCGGGGATGCATGTGTAGAACTCCAGGCTAACGGATGTGGCGACCTGATTGTCTATGCTGAACAAGAGCCGGTGTCGATGGGATGACAGACGGTTTTCTTGATCGGTCGGACCAGTTGATTCAGGTCACTCGTTGTAGATTGAACAAAATATTGCCATTAAAAAGGCTTGTTTTCTATTTTTATGCGAATAATCTTGTAATTCCAACAACAAAACGACGGCGGCCCTGTTAAATGACTCTTCGAATCGCAATCAATGGTTTTGGCCGAATTGGCCGCAACGTCCTGCGTGCACTGTATACCCAAGGTTATCGCCAAGACCTGCAGATCGTTGCCATCAATGACCTGGGCGACAGCGCGATGAACGCTCATCTGCTCAAGTACGACACCGTTCACGGCACGTTCGACGCCGATGTCCAGCACGATCAGGAAAGCCTGACCGTCAACGGTGACCGCATTGCAGTCAGCGCCATTCGCAATCCGGCCGACCTTCCTTGGGCCGCGGAAAAAATTGATGTCGTGTTCGAATGCACCGGTCTGTTCACCGACCGTGCCAAAGCCGCCGCGCATATTACGGCCGGCGCGCGCAAAGTGATTATCTCGGCCCCGGCCAAAGGCGCCGACGCCACCGTGGTGTACGGGGTTAACCACGACATTCTGCGCCAATCGCACCAGATCATTTCCAACGCGTCGTGCACCACCAACTGCCTGGCCCCGGTGGCTCAGGTGCTGCACCGCGAGCTGGGTATCGAAAGCGGCCTGATGACCACGATCCACGCCTACACCAATGACCAGAACCTGACCGACGTCTACCACACCGACCCGTATCGCGCCCGTTCGGCCACCCAGAACATGATCCCGAGCAAGACCGGCGCCGCCGAAGCGGTCGGCCTGGTGCTACCGGAACTGGCCGGCAAACTGACCGGCATGGCGGTGCGTGTTCCGGTGATCAACGTGTCGCTGGTGGACCTGACCGTGCAGCTCAAGCGTGAAGCGTCGGCCGATGAAGTGAACGCGCTGCTGAAAGAAGCCAGCCAGCACTCGAAGATTCTCGGCTACAACACCCTGCCGCTGGTCTCCAGCGACTTCAATCACAACCCGCTGTCGTCGATCTTCGACGCCAACCACACTAAGTCCAGCGGCAAGCTGCTCAAGGTACTGGCCTGGTACGACAACGAATGGGGCTTCTCCAACCGCATGCTCGATAACTGTCTGGCGCTGTGCAACGCCGAATAACTCTTCGCCTACAAATCAGCACTTGACCACTCGAGCGGATGATAAGCATTATCATTCGCTCGAAATGGATCAGGTCCTCCCGTGAGTCAATCTCGCTTCAATCACGTCTTCATCGCCCAGCGAGTTTCTCTGCTGCGCACGCTGGAGCGGATGGTCAACAATCACAGCACCGCCGAAGACCTCTTGCAGGAGACCTACCTGCGAGTGACCCGGGCACTCAGTGAACGGGCCATCGATCACCTTGAACCTTTCGTTTTCCAGACCGCACGCAACCTGGCGCTGGACCATTTGCGTGCGCGGCGCATTCAGTCACGCACGATGCTCGACGACGTGCCACTGGACGTGGTGGAAAGCGTTGCCGCCCCCGCCAGCAGTGCCGAGGATGCTGCCCATGCCGAACAATTGCTGGAGCGTTTGAACGTGAGCCTCAGTGAACTCAGCCATCGTCAGCAGCAGATTTTCATCCTCAGCCGGCTGCACGGGCACAGTTATCTGGAGATCGCCGAGAAGCTCGGCGTGTCATTGAGCACCGTACAAAAGGAGCTGAAATTGATCATGGCGATCTGCATCGGCGTAGCCGAACGGTTAAACGGCGACTGAATCTGTAGGTTAATTCTCTATTTCCGAGGATGACCTGCACTGACTATCGGGCTTTGCTACCCTTGCCCCACTTTCAAGCTTCACTAAAAAAACAGCGGTGCCAAGACACTGCCGAGGAAACACCGTGACGGACACCCACCGCTCCCCTCCGCCCTCCCCGGCGCGGGACGCCGCAAGCGCGATGGACCAGGCTTTGGACTGGCTGATCGTGCTGGGCAGTCCGAGCGAAGAACAGACCCGACAGTTTCATGCCTGGCTGGCCGCCGACCCGTTGCATGCCGAAGCGTTCGCCAAGGCCCAGGCAATCTGGGATGGCCCGCAAGTGGTGCAATGCGCGCAAAACCTGGCCGCCCGGCCGCCGAAAGTGCCGGTCCTGTCGCGCCTGCGTCCGCACTGGAAACCGCTGGCGACCGCCGCCGTGTTGATCCTCGGCCTGTTCAGTTTCAGCAACCTGCCGATGCGCCTCCAGGCCGATCACTTGACCGTGGTCGGTGAACGCCAGCGCCTGCAACTGGAGGACGGCTCGAAAGTCCTGCTCAATACCAACTCGGCGTTCTCCAGCACCATCAACGATCAACAGCGCGTGGCTCGGTTGTATCAGGGCGAGGCGTTTTTCGAGGTGCCGGCCAATCGCGGCCAGCCGCTGGAAATCGATGCCGGCCCGGTCAAGGCCAGCGTGCGCGATACCGCGTTTGCCGTACGTTATTTGGACGGTGTGGCACAGGTTCGGGTGCAGCGTGGGGATGTCGACTTGCGAGCGACCCGCGACGACGCGCGGATTCGCTTGTCCGCCGGGGAAAGCGTGCGCATCGGCCCCAACGGATTTGATCACCCGGCCAAACTCGATGCGACCACTGATCTGGCGTGGGTCCAGGGCCGACTGGTGTTCGAAAACTGCCCGCTGAGCCAGGTGCTGGCGGAGCTGCGCCGCTATTACCCGGGCTGGATCATCAACAACAACGAGCAGTTGGCCGACGTCGCCGTGACCGGCAATTACCGTCTCGACCAACCGCTGGACGTGGTCCGCTCCCTTGCTCACATCACCTCCGCGCGCCTGCAGGAATTTCCGGCTTTGGTGATCTTGAACTAAATGAGAATTATTTTTACTCGATAGCCGAAGCTCGTTCGTCTCGTTATAGCCAATGCAATTGATTCGCATCTAGCCATGCCAATCAGCACCTATAAAGATTCGTGCGACACGGAGCGCTATCGATGTCCTCTCGCCATACCCGCCAGTTTTCTTCACCTTCCCGCGTGCTGTCGCTGCTGACGGCCGCCATCCTGATGGCCGGTGCTGCGCCGCTCATGGCGGCCACCGCCGCCGGGCAGCCGACGCGCAACATGGGCGACTACTCGTTCGCCATCCCGCAGCAGTCGCTGGTCTCGGCACTCAATGCCTTTACCGCAGTGACAGGCTGGCAGGTCGGCTTGCCGGCCGAACTGGCGGACGGCGTCGCCTCGCCGGGTGTGCGCGGTTCGTTGCCGCCGGAAAAGGCCCTTGATCGCCTGTTGGTGGGGACCAACCTGAGCTATCGCAAACTGGGCAGTAACAACATCGTGCTGGAAAAGCGCAGTAATAGCAGCGCGATCAACCTGGATCAGGTGACCATCAGCGCCACCCGTAATGAACAGGACGTGAGCAGCGTGCCGAGCACGGTGACGGTCCAGACCCGCGAAGACCTGGACCGCAACAACGTCAATACCATCAAGGATCTGGTGCGCTACGAGCCGGGCGTATCGGTCGGCGGCGCTGGCCAGCGTGCCGGTCTCACGGGCTACAACATCCGCGGCATCGACGGCGACCGCGTGCTGACCCAGATCGACGGCGTGCAAGTGCCCGACAGCTTCTTCAACGGCCCTTATGCCCAGACCAACCGCAACTACGTCGACCCCGAGATCGTCAAACGCGTGGAAATCCTGCGCGGCCCGGCGTCGGTGCTTTACGGCAGCAACGCCATCGGCGGCGCGGTCAGCTACTACACGCTGGACCCGGACGACATCATCAAGCCGGGCAAGGACGTCGGCGCACGTCTGAAAACCGGTTATAGCTCGGCGGATGACAGCTGGCTGACCTCCGGCACGGTGGCCGGTCGCACCGGTGACTTCGACGGCTTGCTGCACTTGAGCCAACGAAACGGCCATGAAACCGAATCCTACGGCGAAACCGGCGGGACCGGCCTGAACCGCACCGAGGCCAACCCCGAGGACGTGCGCACCACCAACGTGCTGGCCAAACTGGGCTGGGACTACGCCGACGACGCGCGCCTGGGCCTGACCTACGAGCATTACAAGGACGACCGCGACACCCATCAATTGAGCGCCGTGGGTGGCCCGTTCAACGCCGGACGCGGTTTCGGCTTCTACAAGTCCCGCACCGGCAACGACACAGTCACCCGCGAACGCTTTGGCCTGGAGCACAGCTTCGGTCTGGACAGCGTGCTGGCCGACAACATCAAGTGGTCGCTGAACTACCAGATCGCCAAGACCGACCAGAGCACCGAAGAAATCTACGCGCCGTCGCGTACCGTGCTGCGCAACCGTGACACCAACTACAAGGATCGCCAATGGGTGTTCGATGCCCAAGCTGACAAGTCGTTCGCCATTGCCGACACCGAGCACCTCGTGACCTATGGCACCACTCTCAAGCAGGACAAAGTCACCGGCCTGCGCACCGGCAGCGGGACGTGCCTGACCGTGGCCGGTGCCTGCCGGGTCATCGGTGCGCCGAGTGCCGCCGACACCCTGAAACCGGCCAGCGACTTCCCGGACCCGACCATCAACAGCTACAGCCTGTTCGCCCAGGATCAGATCAGCTGGGGCAACTGGACTTTCCTGCCTGGCGCACGCTACGACTACACCGAACTCAAGCCGCACATCACCGACGAGTTCCTGGCCACCGCCGACCAGAGCGGCAACGGTGTGGTGAGCGACAGCACAAAAACCTGGCATCGTCTGTCGCCAAAATTCGGCACCACTTACAGCTTCAACGACAACTACACCTGGTATGGCCAGTACGCCGAAGGCTTCCGCACGCCGACGGCCAAGGCCCTGTATGGTCGTTTCGAAAACCTTGCGGGCGGCTATCAGGTCGCGCCGAATCCGGACCTGGAACCGGAAAAGAGCAAGAGCTACGAAACCGGCCTGCGCGGCCAGTTCGAGGCGGGCACGTTCGATGTGGCGGTGTTCTACAACAAATACCGCGACTTCATCGATGAAAACGCCATCACCCCCGGCTACACCGAGACCACCTTCCAGAGCAACAACATTGCCCACGCCACCATCAAAGGCGTCGAGCTCAAGGGTCGCCTGAACCTCGACAGCTTCGGCGCCCCGACCGGCCTCTACACCCAAGGCTCGGTGGCCTACCTGTATGGCCGTAATGATGACAACGGCCAGCCACTGAACAGCATCAACCCGCTGACCGGCGTGTTCGGCTTCGGTTACGACCAGGATAACTACGGCGCCCTGTTGAGCTGGACCCTGGTCAAACGCAAGACCCGCGTCGACAGCACCAGCTTCAAAACCCCGGACGGCACCAGCACCCAGTTCAAGACTCCGGGTTATGGCGTGCTCGACCTGGCCGGCTTCTACAAGGTGACCGACGACGTGACCGTCAACGCCGGCCTGTACAACCTGACCAACAAGAAATACTGGCAGTGGGATGACGTGCGCGGCTACGACAGCGTCGGCGAAGCCTCGGTGACACAACCGGCCAACCTCGACCGCCTGACCCAACCGGGTCGCAACTTCGCGATCAATCTGGTCTGGGACATCTGACGCTGAACAGCTCACTGCGCTGCTTTTATATAAGCGGTGCAGTGAGGTTTTTTTACTGTCAGGCACCTGCTTATTCGTCTCGTTACCAAGCGCCTCTTTTTCTCAAGGATTTCTCATGACCACTCAGGACACTGCTCAACGGCCTGCTCTGCGTTCGCAACGCTTGAACCAGATAACCAACGAGCCTCACACCCAACTCGATGCCCTGGTCAAAGCCCACGCACCGTTTGAAACCCAGGCCAACTTCGCCCGTTTCGTGGTGGCGCAGTATCTGTTCCAGTCGGAATTGGTCGCGCTGTACAACGATGCCGAGCTGACGGCCATCGTCCCGGACTTGCCGGCTCGTTGCCGGGCCGACGCGGCCAAGGCTGACCTGGCGGATCTTGAAACCGAAGTACCGGCGCCGGTGGCCGGCGCGGTGAAGAATCCAGGCAAAGCCGAAGCACTGGGTTGGCTGTTTGTCTCCGAAGGTTCGAAGCTGGGCGCGGCCTTCTTGATCAAGCGTGCTATCGGTCTGGGCTTGAGCGAAACCTTTGGCGCCCGCCACCTCGGCGAACCGGCCGGCGGCCGCGCTGAAGGCTGGAAGCGCTTCGTCAAAACCCTCGATGGATTGGAGCTCAGCGCACAAGAAGAAGCCGAGTTGGATAAAGGCGCCATCGACGCGTTCAACCGCTTCACCGTGTTGTTAGAGCAGGCCTACACCCCAGAACTCGCCTGACACAACATCCTCCTTGTAGGAGCGAGGCTTGCCCGCGAAAAACGATAACGCGGTCAGCCTGAAGTACCGCGCCGTACCCTTCGCGGGCAAGCCTCGCTCCCACAGGTTTTTCGTAGGCCCTATGAACCCCACTTCAAAACTCACCCGCCTTCTGTTCGGCCTGCTGGCCTATGTAAGCCTGGGCATCGGCCTTATAGCCATCGTTATCCCCGGCCTGCCGACCACCGAATTCATCCTCCTCGCCGCCTGGGCCGCGACCAAAAGTTCGCCGCGCCTGAGTGCCTGGCTGGAAAACCATCGGCTATTCGGTTCCATCCTGCGCAACTGGCGCAACGGCAAAATCGTCGCCCGCCGGGCCAAGGTCAGTGCCACTATCAGCATGCTGCTGTGTGCGACGCTGATTCTGGTGATGCTCGATCACGGCTGGCCGATTTATCTGGCGATTGCTGGCATGAGCCTGGGTAATTTGTGGATCTGGTCACGCCCGGAATCATTGCAGCAACTGTCTTGATCGACGCCGCGATTTACTCCCGTTTTAAACCCGCTTTGCGGCACATTTTTCTGCGCAAACGTTCAACCATGACCGCTCGTCGGAGCCACCATCATGCATCCTCGTCCCACGCCGATGTGCATTGAATGGCGCTGAATGGATTTGGCGAACCGGGTCGACATCGGCCCACAGCCAACACTTCATCCCTTCGCGAGTTCGCCCTATGTTCGACTCTCTCTCTATCCGCCTGAAAATCGTCTTGCTGTCCGGCCTGTGCCTGCTTGGCGTGGTCGCGTTGATCGTCGGTATGAACTTCTACCAGACCAACCAGAACGACGATCTGGTCAGCGCCTCCAGCCGCAAGATGCTCACCACCAGCGTGCAGGACCTGCTTCAGGCCAAGGCCGCCGAACAAGCGGTGCGGGTGCAGAAGACCTTTGGTGAAAGCCTGCTGGTGGTGACCGCCCTGGCCGATCAGATCAAGGACATGCGCACCATGGCCGCCAAGCGTTCGCTGGACGCCGGCGCCTTGCGTGAAGAGTTGAACCAGAGCCTGCAAACCGCGTTCGAGCGCAACGCTAAGGTGCTGGGGATCTGGCTGGCGTTCGAGCCCAACGGCCTGGACGGCAAGGACAGCGAGTTCGCCAATGATGCAGCACGCCAGTCCAATGAATCGGGGCGTTTTGCCAGTTACTGGAGCCGTGCCGGTGGGGCCGGGATCAACACGATCATGGTCGAAGATGACATGACCAAAACCACCTTGAGCCTCAGCGGCACGCCTTACAACAGCTGGTACACCTGCCCTCGCGACAGCAAACGCACCTGCCTGCTGGACCCGTATGCCGACACCGTCGGCGGCAAGGAAATGCTGATGACCACCATTTCCGTCCCGCTGCTGGTGGACGGCAAATCCATCGGCGTGGTCGGTATCGACATCGCCCTCGACGCCCTGCAAGCAGCGGCGGTCGATTCCCAACGTGACCTGTTCAACAGCGCCGGGCACATGCTGATCGTCTCCGGCAGCGGTGTCTTGGCCGGTTACAGCGTCGACGCGAGCAAAGTCGGCAAAAGCATCGGCGACACTCTGGGCGCTGAAGGCAAGGACATCCTGCAACTGCTCAGCGGCGGCACACCGAAGATCCTCGAACAGGGCGACCTGATCCGCGCGGTGTACCCGGTCAGCCCGATCAGCGACTCCAAAGCCTGGGGCGTGGTGATCGACCTGCCGAAACAAGTGCTGCTGGCCGACTCGGTCAAGCTGCAAGCGGTGCTCGATGACGCCCAGCAAAGCGGCACGATCAAAGCGGTGCTGGTGGCTGTCGCGGCCGGCCTGGTCGGCCTGTTGCTGATCTGGCTCACCGCGTCGGGCGTGACCCGGCCGATCAACAGCGTCGCCGAGATGCTCAAGGCGATTGCCAGCGGCGACGGCGACCTGACCCAACGCCTGCACTACAGTAAAAAAGATGAACTGGGCGAACTGGTCAGCTGGTTCAACCGCTTCCTCGACAAGCTGCAGCCGACCATCGCGCAGATCAAACAAAGCATCACCGACGCCCGTGGCACAGCCGACCAGTCTTCGGAAATCGCCCGTCAGACCAGCGAAGGCATGCAGGTGCAGTTCCGCGAAATCGACCAGGTCGCCACCGCGTCCAACGAAATGAGCGCCACCGCCCACGACGTCGCCAACAGTGCCTCGAACGCGGCCAATGCGGCCAAAGGTGCGGATCAATCGGCCCGCGATGGCATGTCGATCATCGAGCGCAGCACCCGCGACATCAATCAACTGGCCGACGAAGTCAGCAAAGCCGTGACCGAAGTCGAAGCGCTGGCCGTTAACAGCGAGCAAATCGGTTCGGTACTGGAAGTGATCCGCAGCATCGCCGAACAAACCAACCTGCTGGCCCTCAATGCTGCTATCGAAGCAGCCCGAGCCGGCGAAAGCGGTCGCGGGTTTGCGGTGGTGGCCGATGAAGTGCGCAACCTGGCCAAACGCACTCAGGATTCGGTGGAAGAAATCCGCATCGTCATCGAGCGCATCCAGACCGGCACGCGCGGTGTGGTGGCCACCATGCATTCGAGCCAGACCCAGGCCCACAGCAACGCCGGGCAGATCCAGCAAGCGGTCCAGGCCTTGAGCAAAATCAGCGACGCGGTCACCGTGATCAGCGACATGAACCTGCAAATCGCCAGCGCCGCCGAACAGCAAAGCGCGGTGGCCGAAGAGGTCAATCGCAACGTCTCGGCGATCCGCACCGTCACCGAAACCCTGACCGGCCAAGCCACCGAATCGGCGCAGATCAGCAGCCAGCTCAACGCCCTGACCACCCACCAGATGAAATTGATGGATCAGTTCCGCGTTTAAGGTTGAAACACCGCCCCCTGTGGCGAGGGGGCTTGTCGGAACGCCGCACCGCCCCGTTCGGCTGCGCAGCAGTCGTAATCCATCACATGCGGTGTACCAGACACACCGGGATTGTAGGTTTTGGGGCCGCTTCGCGACCCAACGGGGGCAAGCCCCCTCACCACAAAGGCCCGCTCCCACAAGGGGATTTTCATCCGGGTCGGCATTGTTTTGATCTATGCTCGGGCTCTCGTTCCGGAGGGCCTTCGATGACTGGTTTACTCACGTCCATTCAAGCCGCACTCGGCTTGCCTCACACGCCGATTCCTTTCACGTCCAGCGGCGCCCTGCCCTCGGCGTTTGCCGTGACTGACCTGGCCTGCGCCAGCATCGCTGCCGCCGGCCAAGCAGTCAGCGATTTTTTGCAGCAACACACCGGTCGCTTGCCCAGCCTTGAAGTCGACCGCCGCCTGGCCTCTTTCTGGTTCGCCACCTCGATCCGCCCCGTGGGCTGGAGCGTTCCACCGCTGTGGGACCCGGTGGCCGGCGACTACGCGACCCAGGACGGCTGGATCCGCTTGCACACCAACGCACCCCACCACCGCGCCGCCGCCGAACGCGTGCTCGGCACCTGTGCCGACCGTGCCGCGATGGCGAGCAAGGTTGCGCAATGGGCGAAAACCGATCTGGAACAGGCCGTGGTCGATGCCGGTGGTTGCGCCGCCGAGATGCGCAGCTGGGCACAATGGCAGGCGCATCCCCAAGGCCTGGCGGTGAACGCCGAGCCGTTGATTCAGTTCAGCGCCAGCGGCGGTCAACACGCGAAACCCTGGAAAGGTTCTGTGGCGCAACCGTTGGCAGGCATCAAGGTGCTGGACTTGACCCGCGTGTTGGCCGGTCCCGTCGCCAGTCGTTTTCTCGCCGGCCTCGGCGCCGATGTGTTGCGCATCGATCCACCAACCTGGAACGAACCCGGCGTGGTGCCCGAAGTCACGCTGGGCAAACGCTGTGCACGGCTGGACCTGCACAGCAAGGACGATCGAGCCGTGTTCGAAAGCCTGCTCAAGGACGCCGATATCGTGCTCCACGGCTACCGCGCCGACGCACTGGAAAAGTTGGGCTACGGTGTCGCCGAGCGAGAAAAACTGGCGCCGGGCCTGATTGATGTGTGCCTCAACGCCTACGGTTGGAGCGGTCCGTGGAAAAACCGCCGCGGCTTCGACAGCCTAGTGCAGATGAGTAGCGGCATTGCCGACGCGGGCAGGCAGTGGAAGAAAGCGGACAAACCGATGCCGCTGCCGGTTCAGGCGCTGGATCATGCAACCGGGTATTTAATGGCGGCTGCGGCGATCACGTTATTGGGACGGGGTGGGTCGGCCAGGTTGTCGTTGGCGCGCACAGCGAAGTTGTTGATTGAGAACGGTGCCGGGACGGGTGAGGCGCTGCGAGCTGAAGATGAAAACGATCAGGGGTTGCTGATAGAGCAAACCCCTTGGGGGCCGGCACATCGGCTTCATGTGCCGCTGAAAATAACCGCTACTCCATTGCAATGGGCACTTCCAGCTTCGGAATTGGGTGCCCATCGCGCGCAGTGGTGGTGACCGTCAGATAGCTATCGCGAGCAGGCTCGCTCCCACATTGGATCTGCGTCGAGCACAAAACCTGTGAGAGCGAGCCTGCTCGCGAAGGGGCCAGGACACTCAACACAAAACCGGTGCCCGCAGCCACCTCACAACGACAGCAACCCGCTGTACAACCCATACGCCGCCAGCCCAGCCCCGCTGATGACGCAGGTAAAAATGCCTTTCTCGATATGAGTGAACAACGGCTCACCCTGCTCATGCTTGGCCTTGGCAAACAAGATCACCCCCGGCGCATACAACAACGCCGACAGCAGCAGATATTTCACCCCGCCCGCGTACAACAACCACACCGCGTAACCCAGAGCGATGCCGCCGATCATCAGGTCCTTGGTCCGCTCGGCCGACGCGTGCTCATAGGTTTCGCCGCGTCCGCTCAACAGCACCGCATACGCCGCCGACCACAGATACGGCACCAGGATCATCGACGACGCGAGGTAGATCAGGCTGGTGTAAGTGCCTGCCGAAAACAGCGTGATCAGCAGGAAAATCTGGATCATCACGTTGGTCAGCCACAGCGCATTGACCGGCACATGGTTGGCGTTTTCCTTGGTCAGAAAGGCCGGCATGGTCTTGTCTTTAGCCGTGGCGAAGAGGATTTCGGCGCAGAGCAGCGCCCAGGACAACAACGCCCCCAACAACGAAATCGCCAGGCCGATGCTGATCAGCAGCGCCCCCCAAGGGCCGACAATGTGCTCCAGCACCGCCGCCAGCGACGGATTTTGCAGGGTGGCCAATTCCGGCTGGCTCATGATCCCGAGGGACAACACGTTCACCAGCACCAATAACGCCAAAACGCCGAGAAAACCGATCACCGTTGCCCGGCCGACATCCGAGCGTTTCTCCGCCCTGGCCGAGTAAACACTGGCGCCTTCAATGCCTATGAACACGAACACGGTGACCAGCATCATGTTGCGCACCTGCTCCATCACGCCGCCGAAATTCGGGTTGCTGCTGCCCCAGATATCGCGGGTGAAGACTTCCGCCTTGAAGGCGACGGCGGCGATGACGATAAACATGATCAGCGGCACGATCTTGGCCACGGTGGTCAGTTGGTTGATGAACGTCGCCTCCTTGATCCCGCGCAGCACCAGAAAATGCACGGCCCACAGCAGCACCGAGGCGCAGCCGATGGCGATCGGCGTGTTGCCCTGGCCAAACACCGGAAAGAAATAACCGAGGGTGCTGAACAGCAGAACGAAGTAACCGACGTTGCCCAGCCACGCACTGATCCAGTAACCCCACGCGGATGAAAATCCCATGTAATCGCCGAACCCGGCCTTGGCGTAGGCGTACACCCCGGAGTCCAGTTCGGGTTTGCGGTTGGCCAAGGTCTGGAACACGAAGGCCAGGGTCAGCATGCCGATGGCGGTGATCGCCCAACCAATCAATATCGCCCCGACATCGGCACGCGCCGCCATGTTTTGCGGCAAGGAAAAAATCCCGCCGCCAATCATCGATCCCACCACCAGGGCGATCAGCGCACTAAGGCGAAGCTTTTGCGTCGGTTGCGACATTGAGGGCTCCCCTTCGTTCAATTATTTAACAAAGTAGATAAAGCGCAGTAACGTTTATTAATTAACGCCTATTAACGAATTTTATTTATAACCGAACAATCTATGACAATTAGCACATAGCAGTTTTATGTGTCATTCCTGATAAAGCAATTCTGTACTGAAAACAGACGTTAAAAAGTTGCGAAAACCCAAAAACAGACTAGCTTCATAACTCCTGGCAATTCCGGTTGTGCTCATTCAATCTAGCCGAGGCCTCTGGAAAGGGCATTTGCGGTTATACAGTTATGCCCGCGAAAAGTTCATAAGTCTTTCATTAACAATGGAATGTGCGCATGCACTGATCTATGTCAGCTAATTGAACAGTTAATAGATTTAGTCTGTTGTCTCTCTTCTCCTGCATTGGAGTCATGCAATGTCTGATACCCCCGGAAAACTGAAACTCGGCGCACTGGTTGCACTGGTTGTCGGCTCTATGATTGGTGGCGGGATTTTCTCTTTGCCCCAGAACATGGCCGCCAGTGCCGACGTCGGCGCCGTGCTGATCGGTTGGGCCATCACCGCGGTCGGCATGCTGACCCTCGCGTTCGTCTTCCAGACCCTCGCCAACCGAAAACCTGACCTGGATGGCGGTGTCTACGCCTACGCCAAGGCCGGGTTCGGCGACTACATGGGTTTCTCGTCCGCCTGGGGTTACTGGATCAGTGCGTGGCTGGGCAACGTCGGGTATTTCGTGTTGCTGTTCAGCACCCTCGGCTACTTCTTTCCGATCTTCGGCGAAGGCAACACCGTGGCGGCCGTGGTCGGCGCGTCGGTGCTGCTCTGGGCAGTGCATTTCCTCGTGCTGCGGGGGATCAAGGAAGCGGCGTTCATCAACCTGGTGACCACTGTCGCCAAGATCGTGCCGCTGGTGCTGTTTGTCCTGATCGCAATTTTCGCGTTCAAACTGGACATCTTCACCGCCGACATCTGGGGCCTGAAAAACCCGGACCTGGGCAGCGTGATGAACCAGGTGCGCAACATGATGCTGGTTACCGTGTGGGTGTTCATCGGCATTGAAGGCGCGAGCATCTTCTCGGCCCGCGCGGAAAAGCGCAGCGACGTCGGTAAGGCCACCGTGATCGGTTTCATCACCGTGTTGCTGTTTCTTGTGCTGGTGAACGTGCTGTCGCTGGGCATCATGACCCAACCGGAACTGGCCAAACTGCAGAACCCGTCGATGGCGGCGGTACTGGAGCACGTCGTTGGTCCGTGGGGCGCGGCGTTCATCAGTGTTGGCCTGATCATTTCCCTGCTCGGTGCGTTGCTGTCGTGGGTGCTGCTGTGTGCGGAGATCATGTTCGCCGCCGCCAAGGACCACACCATGCCGGCGTTCCTGCGCAAGGAAAACGCCAACCATGTACCGGTCAACGCCCTGTGGCTGACCAACGCAATGGTTCAACTGTTTCTGGTCATCACCCTGTTTTCGGCCAGTACTTACCTGTCGCTGATCTACCTCGCCACTTCGATGATTCTGGTGCCTTACCTGTGGTCAGCGGCTTACGCCCTGCTGCTGGCGGTACGTGGCGAGAGCTATGAAAACGCTGCGGCCGAACGCAGCAAAGACCTGTTCATCGGCGCCGTCGCGTTGATCTACGCGATCTGGCTGATCTATGCCGGCGGCGTCAAATACCTGCTGCTCTCCGCCTTGCTCTATGCCCCCGGCGCGATCCTGTTCGCCAAGGCCAAGCTGGAAGTCAACAAACCGGTTTTCACCAACGTCGAGAAGCTGATTTTTGCCGCTGTTGTCGTCGGCGCCCTGGTGGCGGCCTACGGCCTGTATGACGGCTTCCTGACCCTGTAACACACGACTCATTTGTCATCTGGAGGATCACTGTAATGACCACGGAAAAAGTTAAGTACGGCGTACATTCCGAAGCCGGCAAACTGCGCAAAGTCATGGTTTGCTCCCCAGGCCTGGCCCATCAGAGGCTGACCCCGAACAACTGCGACGAGCTGCTTTTCGACGATGTGCTGTGGGTGGCCCAAGCCAAGCGCGACCATTTCGACTTTGTCACCAAGATGCGTGAACGCAACATCGATGTGCTGGAAATGCACAACCTGCTGACTGACATCGTCGCCATCCCCGAAGCCCTTGACTGGATTCTGGAACGCAAGGTCACCGCCAACTCGGTCGGCCTGGGTCTGATCCACGAAGTGGGTTCGTGGTTGCGCAGCCTGGAGCCGCGCCATATCGCCGAGTTCCTGATCGGCGGCGTTTCCGCCGATGACCTGCCGGACAGCTTCGGTGGCAAGACTATCCAGATGTTCCGCGATTTCCTCGGCCACTCCAGCTTCATTCTGCCGCCGCTGCCCAACACCCAGTTCACCCGCGACACCACCTGCTGGATCTATGGCGGCGTGACGCTGAACCCGATGTACTGGCCGGCGCGTCGTCAGGAAACCCTGCTGGCCACCGCCATTTACAAATTCCACCCACAGTTCACCAACGCCGACTTCGAGATCTGGTACGGCGACCCGGACAAAGAACACGGCAGCTCCACCCTTGAAGGCGGCGACGTGATGCCGATCGGCAACGGTGTGGTGTTGATCGGCATGGGCGAGCGTTCGTCCCGCCAGGCCATCGGCCAACTGGCGGTAAACCTGTTCAAGAACAAAGCCGTGGAGAAAGTCATCGTCGCCGGTCTGCCGAAATCCCGCGCAGCGATGCACCTGGACACCGTGTTCAGCTTCTGCGACCGCGACCTGGTGACGATTTTCCCGGAAGTGGTGAACCAGATCGTCGCCTTCACCCTGCGCCCTGACGAAAGCAAACCGGGCGGCATCGATATTCGCCGAGAAGAAACCAGCTTCCTCGACACCGTCGCCAAGGCCCTCAACCTCAAAACGCTGCGCGTGGTGGAAACCGGCGGCAACAGCTTCGCCGCCGAACGCGAGCAATGGGACGACGGCAACAACGTGGTGGCCCTGGAGCCCGGCGTGGTGATCGGTTATGACCGCAACACTTACACCAACACCCTGCTGCGCAAGGCCGGCGTGGAAGTCATCACCATCAGCGCCGGCGAACTGGGACGCGGCCGTGGCGGCGGCCACTGCATGACCTGCCCGATCATTCGCGACCCTATCGACTATTAATTTTTATGCCCTGCTTCGCGCTTATAAAGCGTGAAGCAGGCGGATAACCGAAACCCAAGGAGATCCAAAATGGCTTTCAATATGCGCAACCGCAGCCTGCTCTCGCTGATGCACCACACGACTCGCGAGCTCAATTACCTGTTGGACCTGTCCCGCGACCTCAAGCGCGCCAAATACACCGGCACCGAGCGTCCGCACCTGAAAGGCAAAAACATCGCGCTGATCTTCGAAAAAACCTCGACCCGCACCCGTTGCGCCTTCGAAGTCGCGGCCCATGACCAGGGCGCCCACGTTACCTACATCGACCCGGTGTCGTCGCAGATCGGCCACAAGGAAAGCATGAAAGACACCGCCCGCGTGCTGGGGCGGATGTTCGACGCCATCGAGTACCGGGGCTTCGAACAGGAAATCGTCGAAGAGCTGGCCAAGTTCGCCGGTGTGCCGGTGTTCAACGGCCTGACCGCCGAATTCCACCCGACGCAAATGATCGCCGACACCCTGACCATGCGTGAGCACAGCGACAAGCCACTGCACGACATCAGCTACGCCTACCTCGGCGACGCGCGCTACAACATGGGCAACTCGCTGCTGATGATCGGCGCCAAACTCGGCATGGACGTGCGCATCGCCGCACCGAAAGCCTTGTGGCCGCACGCTGATTTCATCGCCCAGTGCAAAGCCTTCGCTGAGGAAAGCGGCGCGCGCATCATCATCACCGAAGACCCGAAGGAAGCGGTCAAAGGCGTGGACTTCATCCACACCGACATCTGGGTGTCGATGGGTGAGCCGGTGGAAGCGTGGGACGAGCGCATCGAGCAACTGCTGCCGTACCAGGTCAACGCGGCGATGATGAAAGCCTCGGGCAACCCGCGCGTGAAATTCATGCACTGCCTGCCGGCGTTCCACAACAGCGAAACCAAGGTCGGCAAAGACATCGCCGCGCGCTACCCGAACCTGGCCAATGGCGTGGAGGTGACTGAAGAAGTCTTCGAATCGCCGGCCAACATCGCCTTCGAGCAAGCGGAAAACCGCATGCACACCATCAAGGCGATCCTGGTGTCGGCGTTGGCGGATATCTAAGCACCGATGCGGTCGGCTCTTTGTGGGAGCGTGGCTTGCCCGCGATAGGATCGCCGCGGTGTACCTGATGCACCGAGGTCTCTGCATCGCGGGCAAGCCACGCTCCCACAGGGAACTGTGTCGCCCGTTACTTCTCTGTCTAGAAGGACTGCATTATGCGTATCGTCGTTGCTCTGGGCGGTAACGCCCTGCTCCGCCGGGGTGAACCCATGACCGCGGACAATCAGCGCGCCAACATCCGCGTCGCCACTGAACAGATCGCCAAGATTTATGCCGGCAACGAACTGGTGATCGCTCACGGCAATGGTCCGCAAGTCGGCCTGCTGTCGCTGCAAGCCGCCGCCTACACCTCGGTTTCGCCGTACCCGCTGGACGTGCTCGGTGCCGAAACCGAAGGCATGATCGGCTACATCATCGAACAGGAACTGGGCAACCTGCTGGATTTCGAAGTGCCCTTCGCCACCCTCCTGACCCAGGTCGAAGTCGACGCCAACGACCCGGCGTTCCAGAACCCCACCAAACCCATCGGCCCGGTGTACGCCAAGGCGGAGGCGGAAAAACTTGCCGCCGAGAAAGGCTGGGCGATTGCCCCGGACGGCGACAAATACCGTCGCGTGGTGGCCAGCCCGAGACCCAAACGCATCTTCGAAATCCGCCCGATCAAATGGCTGCTGGAAAAAGGCAGCATCGTGATCTGCGCTGGCGGCGGTGGCATCCCGACGATGTACGGCGCCAGCGGCAAACTGCAAGGCGTGGAAGCGGTCATCGATAAAGACCTGTGCTCGGCGCTGCTGGCCGAACAGCTGGAAAGCGATCTGCTGGTGATCGCCACCGACGTCAACGCCGCGTTCATCGACTTTGGCAAACCAACCCAGAAAGCCATCGCCCAGGCCCACCCTGACGACATGGAAAAACTCGGCTTCGCCGCCGGCTCCATGGGACCGAAGGTGCAGGCCGCTTGCGAGTTTGCCCGCCATACTGGAAAAACCGCAGTGATCGGTTCACTCTCGGACATCGAAGCAATCGTCCAGGGCAAGGCCGGCACGCGCATCAGCACGGCGACACCTGGCATTACTTACTTATAAGGAGAAACGTCAATGGCAACGTTCGAGCCCGGTCACTTGCACATCGAGCGCCACGCGCTGACCCCGGATGATGTCAACTACAACGTGCACCTCGACTATGAGGTCAGCAAGAACGACAAAGGGGAACAAGGCATCCAGTTCACCATGCACGGCAGCATTCAGGGCAAGGACATGTCAGAGCCTTTCTTCCTGCCCAAGGCGGAGGCCTATAACTTCGCCAGGGATGTGACAAGAATTGCCGAGAAGTACGGAATTCCGAAAGAGCACAGCCAGATAGGCTCAGTCCACAAGCATTACGATTCGATGTTTGAAGACATCCGGGAGAAGTTGGATATGAAATCCGGCGACCCGGTAGACCTCAAGAACTTCGAGTAACCCAATTCCCCTGGATAAACGCTGTACCTGTGGGAGCGGGCTTGCCCGCGATGGCGGTTTAACATTCAACATCTATGTTGCCTGACACACCGCTATCGCGGGCAAGCCCGCTCCCACAGGGTTCATGTGTCACCCTGAAGTCCTGCGCAGGATTTCACCATTCGCCCGCCCCAAGGCATACTTGCCACCCTCCGTATTCCAGAACCCAAAACCGCCCCATGCGTATCCACGTCAGCTTCATCGACCGCGTCGGCATTACCCAGGAAGTCCTGGCCCTGCTCGGTGGGCGTAATCTCAATCTGGATGCGGTGGAAATGGTCCCGCCCAACGTTTACATCGATGCCCCGACCCTGAGCCCGGAAGTGCTCGAAGAACTGCGCGATGCGTTGCTCAGTGTGCGCGGCGTTCAAGCGATGACGGTGGTCGACATCCTGCCCGGCCAACGCCGGCACTTGCAGCTCGATGCGCTGCTCGCCGCCATGACCGACCCGGTGCTGGCCCTGGACAGCGCCGGCAAAGTGCTGCTGGCCAACCCGGCGCTGATCGCGTTGTACGGTCGCGAACCGGCCGGTGAAAGCGTCGCCGACCTGTTCGACGACCCGGCGCTGCTCGGCGTATTGCTCGAAAATGGCTTCCGCCTGCCGCTGCGCGAAATAACCGTCAACGGCCAGACCCTGCTCCTGGACGCCACCCCGATCACCGACGCCGGCGCCCTGCTGACCCTGTATCAGCCGAATCGCATTGGCGAACGCCTCTCGGCGCTGCACCACGATCACGCGGAAGGTTTCGATGCGTTGCTCGGCGAATCCCCGGCGATCCGTACCCTCAAGGCACGTGCCCAGCGCGTGGCGGCACTGGATGCACCGTTGCTTATCCAGGGCGAAACCGGCACCGGCAAAGAACTGGTGGCGCGGGCCTGCCACGCCATCAGCGCCCGGCACAGTTCGCCGTTCCTGGCGCTGAACTGCGCGGCATTGCCGGAGAACCTCGCCGAAAGCGAACTGTTTGGCTACGCCCCCGGCGCCTTTACCGGTGCGCAACGGGGCGGCAAACCGGGGCTGATGGAACTGGCCAACCAGGGCACGGTGTTCCTCGATGAAATCGGTGAAATGTCGCCGTACTTGCAGGCGAAGTTGCTGAGGTTCCTCAACGACGGCAGCTTCCGGCGAGTCGGGGGTGATCGCGAGGTAAAGGTCAACGTACGCATCCTCAGCGCGACTCACCGCAACCTGGAAAAAATGGTCAGCGAAGGTTCGTTCCGCGAAGACTTGTTCTATCGCCTCAACGTCCTGAATGTCGAAGTCCCGCCCCTGCGTGAACGCGGTCAGGACATCCTGCTGCTGGCGCGCTATTTCATGCAGCAGGCCTGCGCGCAGATCCAGCGCCCGGTCTGTCGCCTGGCGCCGGGGACTTATCCGGCACTGCTGGGTAACCGCTGGCCGGGCAACGTTCGGCAATTGCAGAACGTGATCTTCCGTGCAGCGGCGATTTGCGAAAGCAGCCTGGTGGACATCGGCGACCTCGACATCGCCGGCACCTCGGTGGCGCGCCAGAGTGACAGCGACGTCGATAGCCTTGAGCAGGCGATGGAAGAGTTTGAAAAGACGCTGCTGGAAAAGCTCTACGTCAGCTACCCCTCGACCCGGCAACTGGCCAGCCGCCTGCAGACCTCCCACACGGCGATTGCCCATCGGTTGCGCAAGTACGGGATTCCCAATAAGCCCTGAAATTGCCGAAACACACCGTAGCCCCCTGTGGGAGCCAGCCTGCTGGCGATTGCGGTGTGGCAGGCGAAAAAGATGTCGACTGACATAACCTCATCGCCAGCAGGCTGGCTCCCACAAGTTCTGTGTTCAGTGAAACCTATTTAAAAACGACCTCCACCTGTACTGAAAGCGCTACAGCGGAACGATATCGCTACACCCTCCCCCGATCACCGCTGTGCAAGGCTTTGATCCTCCTAGGCTTTTTTCTTTGCTTCTGGCTGTAGCGATTTCGCTACAGTCGTCAGAATTCTATGCGTATTAAAAAGACTCAAGCCATTGATTTATAAAGACTAAATAACATTGGCCGCGATCTTGCTTAGTAACCACCCATAAAGCAGGGCTTTAGCCCAAGCATTCCATCGCGTCCACCAGACGAGTCTGGCCCCCATAGGAGTTTCCATGAGCGAGTTGCGTTTTACTGAAGATCACGAATGGCTGCGCACCGAAGCTGACGGCAGCGTCACTGTCGGCATCACCGCCTTCGCACAGAACGCCCTGGGCGACGTGGTTTTCGTACAACTGCCTGAGCTGCAGTCCTACGACAAAGGCGCTGAAGCCGCCACCGTGGAATCGGTAAAAGCCGCCAGCGGCGTGTACATGCCGCTAGACGGCGATGTGTTGGAAGTGAACCCGGCACTCGATAGCAGCCCTGAACTGGTCAACGAAGACCCGATGGGCGAAGGCTGGTTCTTCCGCTTTCAGCCAACCGACGCTTCGGCTGTCGCCAAACTGCTGGATCAGGACGCTTACGACCGTCTGATCAAAGCCAACGCCGAAGCCTGAGGAACCGACATGTCCCAAGTAAATCTCAGCACTGCCAACGAATTCATCGCCCGCCACATCGGCCCGCGTTCCGGCGACGAGCAAGCGATGCTCAACAGCCTCGGCTTTGACTCCCTGGAAGCCCTGAGCGCCAGCGTCATCCCCGACAGCATCAAGGGCACCAGCGTCCTCGGTCTGGAAGACGGCCTGAGCGAAGCCGATGCCCTGGCGTTGATCAAGTCCATCGCCGGCAAAAACCAGCTGTTCAAGACCTACATCGGCCAGGGTTACTACGGCACCCACACGCCGTCGCCGATCCTGCGCAACCTGCTGGAAAACCCGGCCTGGTACACCGCGTACACCCCGTACCAGCCAGAAATTTCCCAAGGTCGTCTCGAAGCGCTGTTGAACTTCCAGACCCTGATCAGCGACCTCACCGGCCTGCCGATCGCCAACGCCTCGCTGCTGGATGAAGCCACTGCCGCTGCCGAAGCCATGACCTTCTGCAAGCGCCTGAGCAAGAACAAAGGCAGCCACGCCTTCTTCGCGTCCGTGCATTGCCACCCGCAAACCCTCGACGTACTGCGCACCCGTGCCGAGCCGTTGGGCATCGACGTGGTCGTCGGTGACGAGCAAACACTGACTGACGTGACACCGTTCTTCGGCGCCCTGCTGCAATACCCGGCGAGCAACGGTGATCTCTTCGATTACCGCGAACTGACCGAACGCTTCCACGCCGCCAACGCGCTGGTCGCCGTCGCCGCTGACCTGCTGGCCCTGACCGTGTTGACTCCGCCGGGTGAATTCGGCGCCGACGTCGCCATCGGCAGCGCGCAACGCTTCGGCGTGCCGCTGGGCTTCGGTGGTCCGCACGCGGCTTATTTCTCGACGAAAGATGCGTTCAAGCGCGACATGCCAGGCCGTCTGGTCGGTGTCTCCGTGGACCGCTTCGGCAAGCCGGCCCTGCGCCTGGCGATGCAAACCCGCGAGCAACACATCCGCCGCGAGAAGGCCACGTCGAACATCTGCACCGCGCAGGTTTTGCTGGCCAACATCGCCAGCATGTACGCCGTGTACCACGGTCCGAAAGGACTGACGCAGATCGCCAACCGCATTCATCACCTGACCGCGATTCTGGCCAAAGGCTTGAGCGCATTGGGTCTGAACGTCGAGCAAGAAAGCTTCTTCGACACGCTGACCATTAAAACCGGCGCCAACACTGCCGCGTTGCACGACAAGGCTCGCGCCCAGCAGATCAACCTGCGCGTCGTGGATACCGAGCGTCTGGGCCTGTCCCTCGACGAAACCACTTCGCAAGCCGACGTGGAAACCCTGTGGACCCTGTTCGCCGACGGTAAGGCGCTGCCAGACTTCGCGGCCCTCGCCGCTTCCGTGGTCAGCACCCTCCCGGCCGCGCTGGTTCGCCAATCGCCGATCCTCAGCCACCCGGTGTTCAACCGTTATCACTCGGAAACCGAGCTGATGCGCTACCTGCGCAAGCTGGCCGACAAGGACCTGGCCCTGGATCGCACCATGATCCCGCTGGGTTCGTGCACCATGAAACTCAACGCCGCCAGCGAAATGATCCCGGTGACCTGGGCTGAATTCGGTGCCCTGCACCCGTTTGCCCCGGCCGAGCAAAGCGCCGGTTACCAGCAACTGACCGACGAACTGGAAGCGATGCTGTGCGCTGCGACTGGCTACGATGCAATCTCGCTGCAACCGAACGCCGGTTCCCAGGGTGAGTACGCCGGCCTGCTGGCGATTCGCGCCTATCACCAGAGCCGTGGCGAAGACCGTCGCGACATCTGCCTGATCCCGTCGTCCGCCCACGGCACCAACCCGGCCACCGCCAACATGGCCGGCATGCGCGTGGTGGTGACGGCGTGCGATGCCCGCGGCAACGTCGACATCGAAGACCTGCGCGCCAAGGCCATCGAGCACCGCGAGCATCTCGCGGCATTGATGATCACTTACCCGTCGACCCACGGCGTGTTCGAAGAAGGCATCCGCGAAATCTGCGGCATCATTCATGACCACGGCGGCCAGGTGTACATCGACGGCGCCAACATGAACGCGATGGTCGGCCTCTGCGCACCGGGCAAGTTCGGCGGCGACGTGTCGCACCTGAACCTGCACAAAACTTTCTGCATCCCGCACGGCGGTGGCGGCCCGGGCGTCGGTCCGATTGGCGTCAAGTCGCACCTGACCCCGTTCCTGCCGGGTCACGGCACCATGGAGCGTAAAGAAGGCGCGGTCTGCGCGGCACCGTTCGGCAGCGCAAGCATTTTGCCGATTACCTGGATGTACATTCGAATGATGGGTGGCGCCGGTCTCAAGCGCGCTTCGCAATTGGCGATCCTCAATGCCAACTACATTTCCCGTCGCCTCGAAGAGCACTATCCAGTGCTGTACACCGGTAGCAACGGCCTGGTGGCGCACGAATGCATCCTAGACCTGCGTCCATTGAAAGACAGCAGTGGCATCAGCGTCGATGACGTCGCCAAGCGCCTGATCGACTTCGGTTTCCACGCCCCGACCATGTCCTTCCCGGTGGCCGGCACGCTGATGATCGAGCCGACCGAAAGCGAATCCAAGGAAGAACTGGACCGCTTCTGCGACGCCATGATCCGCATACGCGAAGAAATCCGCGCAGTGGAAAACGGCACGCTGGACAAGGACGACAACCCGCTGAAAAACGCTCCACACACCGCGGCGGAAATCGTCGGCGAGTGGACGCATCCGTACAGCCGTGAGCAAGCGGTGTACCCGGTCGCGTCGCTGATCGAAGGCAAGTACTGGCCACCGGTCGGTCGGGTCGACAACGTGTTTGGCGATCGCAACCTGGTTTGCGCTTGCCCGTCGATCGAAAGCTACGCTTGATCCATAGGGGGCGGCATGTCCGCCCTCGCATGAACGCCACAAAACCTGTAGGAGCTGGCTTGCTAGCGATGGCATCAACGCGGTGCATCATTTCGACCGAGGTGATGCCATCGCTAGCAAGCCAGCTCCTACAGGACCGCATTCAGTCACAAGATTCTCGCCAATTCCTATAACAAGAAACCGGAGAACAACCATGTCGTTAAGCGTGTTCGACCTGTTCAAGATTGGCATCGGCCCCTCCAGCTCCCACACCGTCGGCCCGATGCGCGCTGCTGCGCGTTTCGCCGAAGGCTTGCGCCGTGAAGGGCTGCTGACTGCAACCGCCTGCGTCAAAGTCGAGCTCTACGGCTCGCTCGGCGCCACCGGAAAAGGCCACGGCAGCGACAAGGCCGTGTTGCTCGGCCTGGAAGGCGAACACCCCGACACCGTGAACACCGAAACCGTCGCCGCCCGTCTGCAAGACATTCGCGGCAATGGTCGCTTGAACCTGCTCGGCGAACACAGCATTGCGTTCAACGAGAAAGAACACCTGGCGATGATCCGCAAACCGTTGCCCTATCACCCCAACGGCATGATCTTTCGCGCGTTCGACGCGGCGGGTCTGCAGATCCGCAGCCGCGAATACTACTCGGTCGGCGGTGGTTTTGTGGTCGATGAAGACGCCGCCGGCGCAGACCGCATTGTCGAAGACGCCACGCCACTGACCTTCCCGTTCAAAAGCGCCAAGGACCTGCTCAGTCATTGCGCCACGTACGGCTTGTCCATCAGCCAGTTGATGCTGACCAACGAAAGTGCCTGGCGCCCGGAAGCGGAAACCCGCGCCGGACTGCTGAACATCTGGCAAGTGATGCAGGACTGCGTCGCCGCCGGTTGCCGCAATGAAGGAATCCTGCCCGGTGGCTTGAAAGTCAAACGTCGGGCCGCTGCGCTGCATCGGCAGCTGTGCAAGAACCCGGAATCGGCGCTGCGTGATCCGCTGTCAGTGCTGGACTGGGTCAACCTGTACGCGCTGGCGGTCAACGAAGAAAACGCTAACGGCGGGCGCGTCGTCACCGCGCCCACTAACGGTGCAGCGGGCATCGTCCCGGCGGTGCTGCATTACTACATGCGGTTTATTCCCGGCGCCAACGAAGACGGCGTCGTGCGCTTTCTGCTGACCGCCGCCGCCATCGGCATTCTCTATAAAGAAAACGCCTCGATCTCTGGCGCCGAAGTCGGTTGTCAGGGTGAAGTCGGCGTCGCCTGTTCCATGGCCGCCGGCGCGCTGTGCGAAGTGCTTGGCGGCACGGTGCAACAAGTGGAAAACGCTGCGGAAATCGGCATGGAACACAACCTCGGCCTGACCTGTGACCCCATTGGCGGGCTAGTGCAAGTGCCTTGCATCGAGCGCAACGCCATGGGTTCGGTGAAAGCCATCAATGCCGTGCGCATGGCCCTGCGCGGCGACGGTCAGCACTTCGTCTCCCTCGACAAGGTCATCCGCACCATGCGCCAGACCGGCGCCGACATGAAAAGCAAATACAAGGAAACCGCCCGTGGCGGTTTGGCGGTCAACATTATCGAGTGCTGATGCCCACGCGCATCCGCACACTTTTTCAGGAGCTGAATATGTCCACCGAACAATTGCTGAAAACCCCGCTGCACGCCCTGCACATCGAACTCGGCGCGCGCATGGTGCCGTTCGCCGGCTACGACATGCCGGTGCAATACCCGTTGGGCGTGATGAAAGAACACCAGCACACCCGTGATCAGGCCGGGCTGTTCGATGTCTCGCACATGGGCCAGATCCGCCTGACCGGCGCCAATGCCGCCAAGGCCCTGGAAACCCTGGTGCCGGTGGACATCATCGACCTGCCGGTGGGCATGCAGCGCTACGCGATGTTCACCAATGAAACTGGCGGCATCCTCGACGACCTGATGGTCGCCAACTTGGGTAACGACGAACTGTTCCTGGTGGTCAACGCCGCCTGCAAGGATCAGGACCTTGCGCATCTGCAAAAGCACATTGGCGACCAGTGCAAAATCGAACCGCTGTTCGAAGAACGCGCGTTGCTGGCCCTGCAAGGCCCGGCTGCCGTGACTGTACTCGCTCGTCTGGCGCCTGAAGTGGCGAAGATGACCTTCATGCAGTTCACCCGCGTGAAACTGCTGGGTGTCGAGTGCTTTGTCAGCCGTTCGGGCTACACCGGTGAAGACGGTTTCGAAATCTCCGTACCGGCCGCCAACGCCGAAGCCCTGGCGCGCGCCCTGCTGGCTGAACCTGAAGTGGCGGCCATTGGCCTCGGCGCTCGCGACTCCCTGCGTCTGGAAGCCGGTCTGTGCCTCTATGGCCACGACATGAACACCGAAACCACCCCGATCGAAGCCAGTCTGCTGTGGGCCATCTCCAAGCCACGTCGCGCTGATGGCGCACGGGCCGGCGGCTTCCCTGGTGCCGAGACCGTGTTCGCTCAACAACAAGCCGGCGTCAGCCGCAAGCGTGTCGGTCTGCTGCCTCAGGAACGCACGCCAGTGCGTGAAGGCGCAGAAATCGTCAACGAAGCGGGCGACATCATCGGCGCCGTGTGCAGCGGTGGTTTCGGCCCAACCCTGGGTGGTCCATTGGCCATGGGTTACCTCGACAGCGCTTACATCGCCATCGATACACCTGTATGGGCGATTGTGCGTGGGAAAAAGGTGCCTTTGCTTGTAAGCAAAATGCCATTTGTTCCACAACGCTACTATCGCGGCTGATTGTCTGTTTCTATAAGTAACGCGGTTGCGTTAACAGTGCACTAATGTGTAACGCAACCGCCATAAAACAGTGCATGTCTTTGGCTCTATGCTTCGTTTATGAACGTTGCTTATAACGTTCGAAAACAATTGAACAACCCTATCGAATAAGCCAGCACTAGTGGACACACTAACGCCATCAACCTGAGCAAAACCGGGCCTCTCGCAGGGGCTTGTTTTTTCTCCCGTAGTTGGCGTAGAGTTTGTTCACTGTGTTTGCATGGGTCGCTTGGAATCGTGACCTGGGCAGTAGCCTACAAGTTAGCTACATCCCGTTCGACGTCTTCTTACTCTCCTGCAACCAGCCCCAGTACTCTTTCATGAGAAAGAGACTGTCATTAATTATTGCGTCAAAGGAAATAAGAAATGTCCCAACGTCAGAGCGGTACCGTCAAGTGGTTTAACGACGAGAAAGGTTTTGGTTTTATCACTCCAGAAAGCGGTCCGGATCTGTTCGTGCATTTCCGCGCTATTCAGGGCAACGGCTTCAAGAGCCTGAAAGAAGGCCAGAAAGTGACTTTCGTTGCTGTGCAAGGCCAGAAAGGCATGCAGGCTGACGAAGTACAAGCAGAAGCCTAATCTTCTGTAACGAAAAAGCCCCTGATGCTGACATCAGGGGCTTTTTTGTGCGCGTAAATCCGTAAAATGGATTCTTTTTTCCGTCCAGAGGCTGCCATGTCGAAACACCTGCTCAACCCCCAGGGCGACTTTCCCGCCGCCACCCTGGGCCGTCGCCTGGCAGCGATGTTCTATGACTTCCTCTTGTGCACCGCCCTGCTGATCGTCACCAGCGGCATTTACAAGATGATCCAGATGGCGATCATCGGTGAAGACAAAATGCGCACCCTGACCGAAGCCGGCGCGCTGGACGGTGATCCACTGCTATCGACGGTGTTGCTGTTTGTGTTGTTTGGTTTTTTTGCCAAGTTCTGGACCTGGTCCGGTCAGACGCTGGGCATGCAGGTGTGGTGCATTCGCGTGCAGAACGCGGATGGTTCGTCGATCAGCCTGTGGCAGGCGCTGTTGCGGTTTGTGGTGTCGATCGCGTCGCTGTTGTGTGTTGGTCTTGGGTTCTTCTGGTCACTGTTCGATAAACAGAAACGCAGCTGGCATGACATGTACTCGAACACTCAGCTGGTGCGGATTCCGAAGAAAACCAAGTAATCCCGGACACCGAAAACCAATGTGGGAGCGGGCTTGCTCGCGATAGCGGCGCATCAGTCAACATTGATATGACTGACAGACCGCTATTGCGAGCAAGCCCGCTCCCACAGTTTTTTTGCGAACTCTTAAGCGTTACCGGCCAGTTTCATCCGCGCCGCCTGGGTGAAATCCAGCATCCGCTTCAACGGCCGAATCGCCTGCGGAATCAACGCCGGATCCACAAATATCTCGTTAGTCCCTTCCTTCAAGCACTTCAGCGTGCGCTCAAGGGTGTTCATCGCCATCCACGGGCAGTGCGCGCAACTGCGGCACGCTGCGCCATTACCGGCCGTTGGCGCTTCGATGAAGACCTTGTCCGGGCACAGCTGCTGCATCTTGTAGAAGATGCCGCGATCGGTGGCGACGATCAGGGTCTTGTTCGGCAGGCTCTGTGCCGCCGCAATCAACTGACTGGTGGAACCGACGGCATCCGCCAGCTCGATAACCGAGGTCGGCGACTCCGGGTGCACCAGAATCGCGGCTTCCGGGTACAGCGCTTTCATGTCTTCAAGCTGCTTGGACTTGAACTCTTCGTGAACGATGCAGGCACCGTCCCACAGCAGCATGTCCGCGCCAGTCTGGCGCTGGATGTAGGTGCCCAGGTGTTTATCCGGGCCCCAGATGATGGTTTCGCCGTTATCCATCAGGCTTTCGACGATCTCCAGCGCACAACTGGACGTTACCACCCAATCCGCCCGGGCTTTGACCGCCGCCGAGGTGTTGGCATACACCACCACCGTGCGTTCCGGATGCTGATCGCAGAACGCCGAGAACTCATCCACCGGGCAACCCAGGTCCAGCGAGCAGGTCGCTTCCAGGGTCGGCATCAGAATGCGTTTTTCAGGATTGAGAATTTTTGCGGTTTCGCCCATGAACTTCACTCCGGCGACCAGCACGGTCTTGGCCGGGTGAGCACTGCCGAAGCGGGCCATCTCCAGTGAGTCGGAGACGCAACCACCGGTTTCTTCGGCCAGGGCCTGAATCACCGGATCGCAATAGAAGTGAGCAACCAGCACCGCGTCCTGAGCCTTGAGCTCGGCAGCGATGGCGGTACGGTAAAAAGCTTCCTCCTCGACGGTCAGCGGCTTGGGCTGCTTGGCGTCGAGGTGGGCTTGAACCAGAAGGCGTTCGGAAATTTGCGTCATGTTCGCAAGACCTGCAGGCGCTTTCGCGCGAAAGTCGAGTATACACCCGGCTCCGGACCCTTCAGGGTACCGCCGGGAGAGTGAGTATCATCAGGCACGGACAGCGGTGAAGATGCGCAAGGCTACAGAATATCCCGTGGATGCAAAAGATGATTCTGACCTGCGTGACGCGGTGCAGCCCCGCGTTGAGCCGACCTCAAATCGCAGGCAAAAAAAAATCCGGAAATCCTCACTTGCGTGGGCCTTCCAGACTTTTAAAACTGCTACAAAAATGGTGGGTCGTGTGGGATTCGAACCTACGACCAATTGGTTAAAAGCCAACTGCTCTACCAACTGAGCTAACGACCCGCTGTGTGGTGGCGCGTATAATACTGATTTTTAAGGACTATTCAACACCTAATTTGAAATAAATCAAAAATAAGGTGTTGGATCGCTCACGCCGGCCGCTGCAAAGCCTTCTGCACGCAGTCGGCAGCTGTCGCATTTGCCGCACGCACGGCCGTTATCATCCGCCTGATAGCAGGAAACGGTCAGCCCATAATCGACCCCCAGCTTCACGCCTGCCTGGACGATCTGTGCCTTGCTCAGGTTCTGCAGCGGCGCCTGGATGCGGAAGCCATTGCCCTCGACACCGGCCTTTGTCGCCAGATTGGCCGTGCGCTCGAAAGACTCGATGAACTCGGGACGGCAATCCGGGTAACCGGAGTAATCCACCGCGTTCACGCCGATAAAGATGTCACGCGCGCCGAGCACTTCAGCCCAGCCCAGCGCCAGGGATAGAAACACCGTGTTGCGTGCCGGCACGTAGGTCACCGGAATCCCCTCACCCGCCACTTCCGGCACGTCGATGCTGCTGTCGGTCAGTGCCGAACCGCCGATTCCGTTCAGGTTCAGGCCGATCACCTTGTGTTCCACCACGCCCAGATCCCGGGCGACACGATCGGCGGCATGCAGCTCGGCGTGCGAGCGCTGGCCGTAGTCGAAGCTCATGGTGTAGCAGCTGTAGCCTTCAGCACGGGCCATGGCCACGACCGTCGCGGAGTCGAGGCCACCAGACAGCAGGATGACCGCACGTTTTTCAGCAGTGTTCAGTTGTTCAGTCATCTCAGCGCCCCGGCTCGTCATTCCAAAGATATTTATGCAGCTGCAATTGCAGACGCACTGGCAGGTTGTCCGCCACCACCCAATCAGCCAGGTCTCGCGCATTCAGGTCATGATGGCTTGGCGAAAACAGCACTTCGCCTGCACGCTTGTCCAGACCGTACTGAATCAGCTTGGAGACGGCCCAGTCGTAGTCGTCCCGCGAGCAGATGACAAACTTCACCTGGTCGTTGGGCGTGAGCAGTTCGATGTTCTCGTAGCGGTTGCGGTGTGCTTCTTTCGAACCAGGGGTTTTCAAGTCGACGACGCGACTGACCCGTGGATCGACCGCCGAGATGTCGAGCGCGCCACTGGTTTCCAGCGACACTTCGTAACCGGCGTCACACAACTGCTTGAGCAGTGGGATGGCGTTGGGTTGTGCCAACGGCTCGCCACCGGTGACACAGACGTAACGCGGACGGAAACCGGCCACTTGCTCGAGGATATCGTCGAGCGGGCGAATGGTGCCGCCTGTGAACGCGTAGGCGCTATCGCAGTATTGGCAACGCAAAGGGCAACCGGTCAGGCGCACAAAAACTGTGGGCAGCCCGGCAGTCCGCGTTTCACCCTGCAACGAGTAGAAAACTTCGGTGATTCTCAATGTGTCTTGCATAGTCGCCACGGGCATAACAGCTAAACAGGCTGTCCGCCTCCGTCAGGCACTTCAAGGAACCCCGCCAACGCGCAGATCCCAAAAAGCGTGTTTCATAAAAAGGGCGTGAATTCTAACGAAAAAACCCGCGACAGGCGCGGGTTTCTTCAATACGGGTCAAACAACCTTACATACGCTGCAAGTCGCGTTGGGCCAACTGAGCGGCGGAAGTGCCCGGGTATTGCGACACGACCTGTTGCAGAATGCCTTTGACCTTGTCGGTGTGACCGAGGCGGCGCTCTACATCAGCCAGCTTGTACAGCGAATCAGGCACTTTTGGATGCTTGGGGTACAGCTGCGAAACCTTGGCAAAAGCCTGACCTGCGCCTTGCAGATCGCCTTTGGCCAAATTCACTTCGCCCAACCAGTACTGGGCATTGCCCGCATACTGGCTGTTCGGGTACTTGCGCAGGAATGCGGCAAAAGCCTGGCTGGCCTTGTCGAAATCCTTGGCTTTGATCAAGTCGAAGGCTGCATCGTAATACAGTTTTTCCTTCGCCGGGTCAGCCGGCTCGCTACCCGCAGCAGGCGCTTGAGCGGCGGCCGCTCCTGCACCTGCGCCAGCGGCTGCACCGGGGGCATTCAAACTGCCACCGGTTGAAGAATTATCAGGAGTCGCGGCTGGTGCAACGCCGGTTCCTATGCGCCGATCAAGATCCTGATATCGCTCCAAGTTCTCTTGCTTCATGCGCGCTACATCATTTTGCAGAACTTCGATCACACCCTGTTGGCGTGAGATCTGCTCCTGCATGGATTGCAATTGGTTGAACAGCTCGCCCTGTGCCGAGACAGGGGCCGAAACCCCTCCCCCGGCATAGGCGCCGTTCGTACCGTAACCCGCAGGCGGATTACTAGTCCCGCTATTGTTATAGCCGGAGTCGTTATCGACCACAGGAACCGCAGCCCACACCGCAAGCGGTGCGAGGCTGAGAGCCAAAACAGTTACAGCACGACGGCACGTTCGCATGACGAATTACTTACGCAGTTCGACGCGACGGTTTTGAGCCCAGGACTGCTCGTCGTTGCCGGTAGCAACTGGACGCTCTTCGCCGTAGGAAACCAGTTCCAGCTGAGCTGGGGAAACACCTTGCAGTACCAGGTAGCGCTGAACGGCTTTCGCACGACGCTCGCCCAGTGCCATGTTGTACTCACGAGTACCACGTTCGTCGGTGTTGCCTTCCAGAACAACGCGAGCGCCGTTTGCTTTCAGGTCTTTGGCGTGAACGTCCAGAGCGCGCATGGCTTCTGGCTTCAAGTCCGAGCTGTCGTATTCGAAGTAGAAGGTGGTGATTGCGCGCAGAGCAGCTTCTTCGCTCAGGGAACCGTCAACGGCACCAGTGTTTGCGCCGTAACCAGCGTTTGGATCAACAGCGCCTTCACCGGCGTTGTCGCCGCCTTTGGACGAGCAACCTACAGCTACAGCCATGGCCAGAGCCAGCGCAGCAAATTTACCAAACTTCAGCATTTCCATCGTGAAACTCCTAATGAACCCCAGTGTGTTAAGTAAAACGTGTAGCGCCGCGTCAGTTCAGGTAAGGGGACCAGGAAGGTTCTCTGACTTCGCCTTGTGCGGTAGGAAGCGGGAGCCTTACGCGTCCATTAATGGACACGAGCATCAAGACTCCCCGGCCCTGCTGGCGGGTGGCGTAGATTACCATGGTGCCGTTGGGCGCAACAGTAGGTGACTCGTCCAGAGTGCTATCAGTGAGGATCTTTACACTACCTCGCTGCAAATCCTGGGCCGCCACCTTGAAATTAGTGAAGCCATCCTGGCGGTGAATCATCACCAGGGTCTTTTCATCAGCCGAAAGTTTAGGGTTGGCGTTGTAGTTACCAATAAAGGTCACGCGTTCCGCACCGCCACCACCGACGCTGGTTTTATAAATCTGTGGCTTGCCGCCACGGTCGGAGGTGAAGTAGATGGTCGAACCATCCTTGCCCCAGAACGGTTCGGTGTTGATGCCGGGACCGTTGGTAACGCGAGTGATCTGACGCGAACCCAGGTTCATCACGTAGATGTCCGGGTTACCGTCTTTCGACAAAACGAATGCCAGGCGATTGCCATCCGGCGACCAGGCGGGTGCGCCATTGAGGCCTTCGAAGTTGGTGATCTGCTCACGGCGACCGGTGTCGATGTTCTGCATGAAGATACGCGGACGCTTCTGCTCGAACGAAACGTAAGCGATGCGCTTGCCGTCCGGCGCGAAACGCGGCGACAGGATCGGCTCGCGCGATTGCAACAGGGTCACGGCGCGGGCACCGTCATAGTCCGAGCGTTGCAGCGTGTAGCGCGTGTTCTTCTCGGAGAAGCGTTCGGCCGTCACGTACAGCAGACGTGTCGAGAACGCACCTTTGATACCGGTGAGTTTTTCGAACGACTGGTCGGCGATGTAGTGCGACATGTCGCGCAGTTGATCGACGCTGCCCGACACGCTGCCGGTCAGCACTTGCTGCTCGGTGGCGACGTTGAACAGAGCATATTGAACCTGCAGGCGACCGCCCGCTGGCACGATGCTGCCGACCATAATGTATTGGGCGTTGATCGCCTTCCAGTCACGGAAAATGATTTCGCTGGCCTGGCTCGGCTGGCTGATCATGTTCTGCTTTGGAATCGGCGCGTAGTAACCCGAGTTGCGCAGGTCGTTGCCGATGATCTCGGCCATGTCGTCCGGCAGCACGGTGCCGCCCTGGAAACCAAATGGCACTACGGCAATTGGAGTTGCCTGGGAGCTACCACTGCTGACCAGGATATTTTTTTCATCTGCGGTGGCCAGTCCTGCAAAGCAGAACATGACGACAAGCAGTCCTCGAAGAAGGTTTCTCACAAGGCTAGATCCTCAGGTGTGAATGTCATCTTGAATGAACGATAGGGTGCGAAATCAGCTGGCTTCAGACCCTGCATTTCGGTCAATCGACCAATATTTTTTACCGCCGCTACCGCTGAACTGTCGAACGGTACATCACCGCTGGACTTGGCAACCGATACGCCGGAGATTGTTCCATCAGGCAGCATGTTGATCTGCAGGATCACCTTCATGCCCTTGCGGGCCGACGGTGGCTGCGCCCAACCTTCAGAAGCACGGGAGCGAATCAAGTCGTCGAAGTTACCCGCGACTTCATCACCCTGCTCATCCGCCAAGGCCTGCTGACGCTCTGTCGTGTCGGAAAGCAAATCGGCCAGGGCCTGAGCCTTTTTCTCATCGACGGATTTACGTGCCGCTTCCTGCGATTTCTTCTTCGCAGCATCGGCAGCAGCTTTCTTCTTCGCGTCTTCGGCGACTTTCTTCTTCGCCTCTTCAGCTTCAGATTTCTTCTTGGCGTCTTCCGCGGCTTTCTTCTTCGCGTCTTCGACGATCTTTTTCTTGGCTTCTTCAGCGGCCGCTTTTTTGGCCTCTTCTTCCGCCGCTTTCTTGGCTTCTTCTTCAGATTTCTTCTTGGCTATATCAGCCAATTGTTTCTCTTCAACCTTTTTGGCTTCGGCGGTCTTCTTCGCTTCATCGGCTTTCTTGGCTTCATCAGCCTTTTTTGCCTCATCCGCTTTCTTCGTCTCGTCGGCCTTCTTGGATTCTTCGGCTTTTTGAGCCGCATCTTCCTTCTTTTGTTCCGCGGCCTTGATCGCTTCCTGTTCGATCTTTTTCTGTTCCATCTGTTCGACTTCGGTCTGACGCGCGGCGGATTTCTTCGCCTCACCCGCAATCTTCTGATTGGTCTGGGTGGTCGCCTGACTCTTCGATTTCAGTTGGTACAAGGTCGCCTGGACAATCGGCTTGGCCGGCGGCAACTCCGGTGTGAAGGCGAAACTGACGAACAGCATGCCGAACACCAGCACGTGCAAGACAATCGCCAGGACACTAGGCCAGAAGTAGCTTTCCGAGGCGGACGGCTCTCGCATTTGCTGCATCAGGGTGCCTCGGTAATCAAGCCAACATTACCGACCCCGGCTTTCTGCAATCCGCCCATGGCACCCATCACGGAGCCGTAATCGACGGTCTTGTCGCCGCGGATGAACACCTGGGTGCGCTTGCCGCCTTCGGTACCGGCGCGAATGATCTTGGTCACCGCGTCAGTCATCTGCGGCAAGGTCATGGCCTTGTCCTGTTGCTTTTCAGTGTCGACTTCGCTGCCAAGGTTCCAGTAGTAGGTCTTGTCAGCCTTGATCGAAATGGTCAGTACCTGGGTGTTGTTGTCCTGCGGCAAGGCTTCGCTGGAAACCTTGGGCAGATCAACTTTCACGCCCTGATTGAGCATCGGAGCGGTCACCATGAAGATAACCAGCAGCACCAGCATCACGTCGATGTAAGGCACCACGTTCATCTCGGCAACCGGCTTGCGCTTTTTGCGAGCTCGAGCGATTAAAGCCATTGGAAATTACCTGCTTATTCTTCGCTGGTGTGCACTTTGCGGTGCAGGATCGCCTGGAATTCATCGGCGAAGGTGTAGTAACGGCCCAGCAGGGTCTCACTGCGAGCAGCAAAACGGTTGTAAGCGATAACGGCCGGGATGGCGGCGAACAGGCCGATCGCGGTAGCAATCAGTGCTTCAGCAATACCCGGAGCCACGGTGGCCAGGGTCGCTTGCTGGGCAGTGGCCAGGCCACGGAAGGAGTTCATGATCCCCCAGACCGTACCGAACAGACCGATGTACGGGCTGACAGAACCGACGGTAGCGAGGAACGGCAGGCTCTGTTCGAGCTTTTCTTCTTCGCGGGAAATGGCGACGCGCATGGCACGGGCCACGCCTTCCATGACCGCTTCCGGGTCAACGCCTGGCTGCTGGCGCAGACGGGAGAATTCCTTGAAACCGGCACGGAAGATCTGCTCGACGCCCGAATCCGGGTCTGGGTTGCTGCCAGCCTGACGGTAGAGTTTGGACAGGTCGATGCCGGACCAGAAGCGCTCTTCAAAGCTCTCCAGGGCACGTCGACCGGCGCGCAGCAGGTTGCTGCGCTGAAAGATCATGATCCATGAGGTCACCGATGCGGCTACCAGGATCAGCATTACCAGTTGCACCACGATACTGGCATTGCTGACCAGGCTCCACATGGAGGAATGGTCGACGACGTTAGCTTCCACGCTTTATCTCCTGCTTTGAGTGTGTACCCGCGCCGCTCACGTCGGCAAAGGCCGCACGTAGAGCTTCGGGAATGGCCCGGGGTTTTAAACTTTCAGTGCGCACACAGGCCACCAGAAACTGCCCTTCGCAGAGCAGCGCATTATCCGTGGCTCGCCTGACCTGCTGCTTGAAGCGCAGGCTGACACGGTTCAATTCGATTACTTCAGCGCTTACCAGAAGCTCGTCGTCCAGTCGCGCCGGCGCGTGATAACGCGCTTCGCTGGAATGCACGACAAACAACAGGTCCTCTCCTGCCAGCTGGGACTGGGCAAAACCCAGATCCCGGAGCCGCTCGGTTCGAGCCCGTTCCATAAACTTAAGGTAATTGACGTAATACACGATGCCGCCCGCATCGGTGTCCTCGTAATAAACGCGACAACGAAGTGCGAAAGGCTCAAGCCCGTTTTGCGCGCGCATACTCTAGTGCTTACTCCTCAGGTTGCCAATCCAGCCAGGCAACTGTTTTTCATTGATTCACGGTTTTCTGGCAAAAGCACGGTCCTAGGACCGCGCAAATCCCGAATAAATCAGCCCGCAAAGGTGATTAATCGTCTACCGCATCGAGGAACTCGTCTACCACGGGCATCTCGCCCATTCGTGACGGAATGTTTAAACCGAAGTGCAGATACGCGTGCCGGGTGACCACCCGCCCCCGTGGCGTGCGCATGATGTAGCCTTGCTGGATCAAATACGGCTCCAGCACGTCTTCAATGGTGTGTCGTTCTTCGCTGATCGCTGCGGCCAGACTGTCCACGCCCACCGGCCCACCGTCGAACTTCTCGATCATGGTCAACAACAGACGTCGATCCTGGTGATCGAAGCCACGTTCGTCGACGTCCAGCAGGTTCAAGGCCAGGTCGGCGATCGGCTTGGTGATGTGGCCCTTGGCGCGCACTTCGGCGAAATCCCGAACCCGGCGCAACAACCGGTTGGCGATCCGTGGGGTGCCACGGGCGCGACGGGCGATTTCAAAGGCACCCTCTGGGTCCAGCGGCAAGCCGAGGATGTTCGCCGAACGGCTCACAATTGTTGCCAGGTCGGCGGTGTTATAGAACTCCAGGCGCTGGACGATCCCGAACCGGTCGCGCAACGGGTTGGTCAGCATGCCGGCACGGGTCGTCGCACCCACCAGGGTGAACGGCGGCAGATCGAGCTTGATCGAACGCGCGGCCGGCCCCTCACCAATCATGATGTCGAGCTGGAAATCTTCCATGGCCGGATACAGCACTTCCTCGACGATCGGTGAGAGCCGATGGATTTCGTCGATAAACAGCACGTCGTGGGGCTCGAGATTGGTCAACAGCGCAGCCAGATCACCCGGACGCTCAAGCACCGGACCCGAAGTGCTCTTGATCGACACGCCCATTTCCTGGGCAATAATGTTGGCCAGGGTGGTTTTACCCAGACCCGGCGGGCCGAAAATCAGCGTGTGGTCCAAGGACTCGTTACGCCCGCGAGCGGCCTGGATGAACAATTCCATTTGCTCGCGAACAGTCGGCTGGCCAATGTACTCGGCCAGGCTGACAGGACGAATCGCCCGGTCTTGGACTTCCTCGCGGTCGCGAGGGCCAGGCGTGGCGGCAATCAGACGATCAGCTTCAATCACTTAGATCATTCCCTTCAGGGCACGACGAATCATGTCTTCACTGCTCAAACCTTTCTCCTTGATTGCAGAAATCGCCTTGCTGGCTTCCTGCGGCTTGTAGCCCAAGGAAATCAGCGCGCTGACCGCGTCATTTTCGGCGGTGGCGACCGGTGATGGCGCATCAGGCCCACCCGGCTGGTTCGGCACCAGGGCGAACATCGCCGGCACGGTTTCCCAGGCCTTGAAGCGGTCCTTGAGCTCCACCAGCAAACGCTCGGCCGTCTTCTTGCCCACGCCCGGCACCTTGGTCAGCGCCGAGGTGTCCTGGGATTGCACGCAACGGACCAGCTCATCCACTTCCAGGCTCGACATCAACGCCAGGGCCAATTTCGGCCCCACACCATTGAGACGGATCAACTCGCGAAAAAAGTCTCGCTCACGCTTGCCGAAGAAGCCATAGAGTAACTGCGCGTCTTCACGAACAACCAGATGGGTGTGCAAGGTCAGCGGTTCACCGACCGACGGCAAGCGATACAGCGTGGTCATGGGCACTTCCAGCTCATACCCCAGACCGTTTACATCCAGAATCAGGTGCGGCGGCTGTTTCTCAGCCAGTGTGCCGCGCAAGCGTCCAATCACGTTTCAGATCCTTGAGCGTTGGCCAGATCAACGACTGGCGACTGACAGAACAAGGGTTTTGCGCCGACAACACAGGCGCAAAACCCTCATTCCCTAAAAATGACTGCTGATGCTATCAGAGACGCAGGCGCCCGCCACGACTGCGTGCCGCTCCCAGGCCATGGGGCAACAGGCTGGAACGGGTATGAGCGTGGCAAATGGCAATGGCCAGGGCATCCGAAGCATCGATTTGTGGCTTGCTGGTCAATTTCAGCATGTGCATGACCATCATCTGCACCTGCTCTTTATTGGCGGCACCAGTGCCGGTCACCGCTTGCTTGACCTGGGTCGCGGTGTACTCGGCGATTTCCAGGCTTTCTTCGGCACCCGCCACGATCGCAGCGCCCCGGGCCTGACCGAGCTTCAGGGCCGAGTCGGCATTGCGCGCCATGAAGACTTTTTCAATGCCCATGGTCACAGGGCCGTAGGTCTGGATGACTTCACGCACACCGCGATAGACGATTTGCAGACGCTCATGCAATTCGCCGGACCCGGTGCGAATGCAGCCCGACGCCACGTACACGCAGCCACGCCCGGTATCACGTACCACGCCATAACCGGTGATGCGCGAACCGGGGTCGATACCAAGAATTAAAGTCATAACGCCTGCGGGTTCATTAAAAACACAATATTCATTACAGCAAATAACAAATGTGGGAGCTGGCTTGCCTGCGATGGCGTAGGCACATCAAACCATGATGTAGCCTGACACGCCGCCCTCGCAGGCAAGCCAGCTCCCACACTGAATCTTAGTCGCCCTTATCCGAGCTGCGCGGCTACCGACTCGGGAATGTCCGCGTTGGAGTAGACATTCTGCACGTCATCCAGGTCTTCAAGCATGTCGATCAGCTTGAGCACCTTCTCGGCGCCTTCCAGGTCCAGTTCGGCACTGGTGGTCGGCAGCATCACGATTTCCGCGTCATCGCCCTTGAAACCCGCCGCTTCCAGCGCGTTCCGTACGGAGTAGAAGCCGGCGAACGAGGTGAACACGTCAATCGAGCCGTCCTCATGGGTGACCACGTCATCGGCGTCCGCTTCCATGGCCGCTTCCATCAGCGCGTCTTCATCAACACCCGGCGCGAAGGAAATCTGCCCCTTGCGCTCAAACAGATAGGCCACCGAACCGTCAGTCCCCAGGTTGCCGCCGCACTTGCTGAACGCATGGCGAACAGCGGCTGCGGTGCGGTTACGGTTGTCGGTCATGCACTCGACCATCACCGCCACGCCACCCGGGCCGTAGCCTTCGTAGCTCAGCTCGACCATGTCGTCGGTATCGGCTGCACCGGCACCGCGGGCGACTGCGCGATCAATGATGTCGCGGCTCATGTTCGCACCAAGCGCCTTGTCCAGCGCCAGGCGCAGACGCGGGTTGGAACCCGGATCACCGCCGCCCTGACGGGCCGCAACGGTCAGCTCACGAATCCACTTGGTGAAAATCTTGCCCTTCTTGGCATCCTGACGTTCTTTGCGGTGCTTGATGTTCGCCCACTTGGAATGACCCGCCATATCTCGCTCCGAATTTCTCTTTGAAACATCGCCCGCCGCGCACGCTGTGTCGGCCAGCAACAAAAAATCTCAACCTAAAGAAAAGGCGCATCCCGGAAGGATGCGCCTTTGCGGTCAGCCTTACTCAGCCTTTGGCGTTTCGCGCAGACGAATGTGCAGTTCGCGCAATGCCTTGGCATCTACAGCACCCGGTGCCTGAGTCATGACGTCAGCCGCGCTCTGGGTTTTCGGGAAAGCGATCACTTCACGAATCGACTGGGCGCCGGTCATCAGCATGACCAGACGGTCCAGGCCGAAGGCCAGGCCACCGTGTGGCGGTGCGCCGTATTTCAGGGCGTCGAGCAGGAAGCCGAATTTCTCTTCCTGTTCCGCTTCATTGATACCCAACAGGCGGAACACCGTCTGCTGCATTTCCTTGCGGTGGATACGGATCGAACCGCCACCCAGCTCGGTGCCGTTCAGAACCATATCGTAGGCACGGGACAGAGCGGTCGCCGGGTTGGCTTCCAGTTCTTCCGGGGTGCACTTCGGCGCGGTGAACGGGTGGTGCAAGGCGGTGAAGCTGCCGTCGTCGTTCTCTTCGAACATCGGGAAATCGACAACCCACATCGGCGCCCACTTGCAGGTCAGCAGGTCCAGGTCGTTGCCGACCTTGATCCGCAGCGCGCCCAGGGCCTCGCTGACGATCTTGGCTTTGTCGGCGCCGAAGAACACGATGTCACCATCGACCGCGCCAACACGATCGAGGATCACGTTGAGGTTGGCTTCAGGGATGTTCTTGACGATTGGCGACTGCAGGCCTTCAACACCTTTGGCGCGCTCGTTGACCTTGATGTACGCCAGGCCCTTGGCACCGTAAATGCCGACGAACTTGGTGTAGTCGTCGATCTGCTTGCGCGGCATGCTCGCCGCGCCTGGAACGCGCAGGGCGGCAATACGGCACTTCGGGTCGTTGGCCGGGCCGCTGAACACCTTGAAGTCGACGTCTTTCAGCTGGTCTTCAACGTCAACCAGTTCCAGCGGGTTACGCAGGTCCGGCTTGTCGGAACCGTAACGGCGCATGGCTTCTTCGAAGGTCATGTGCGGGAAATCGCCGAATTCCAGATCCAGCACTTCCTTGAACAGGTTGCGGATCATTTGTTCGGTGATGGCCATGATCTCTTTTTCATCGAGGAAGCTGGTCTCGATGTCGATCTGGGTGAATTCTGGCTGGCGGTCGGCGCGCAGGTCTTCGTCACGGAAGCACTTGGCGATCTGGTAGTAACGGTCGAAGCCGGCCACCATCAGCAGTTGCTTGAACAACTGTGGCGATTGCGGCAAGGCGAAGAAGGAACCGGCGTGGGTACGGCTCGGTACCAGGTAGTCGCGCGCACCTTCTGGAGTAGCACGGGTCAGGATCGGCGTCTCGACGTCGAGGAAGCCGTTCTCGTCCAGGAAGCGACGGATGCTGGTGGTCATGCGCGAACGCAAGCGCAGCTTCTCGAGCATTTCCGGGCGACGCAGGTCGAGGAAGCGATAGCGCAGGCGGGTTTCTTCACCGACGTCGGAGAACTCGTTCAGCGGGAACGGCGGGGTTTCCGATTCGTTCAGCACTTCCAGCTCGTAGCCCAGGACTTCGATCATTCCCGACGCCATGTTGGCGTTGGTGGCACCGGCCGGACGCAGGCGAACCTTGCCTGTGATCTTCACCACGTATTCGCTGCGCACGCGATCGGCGGCGGCGAAGCTCTCGGCGCGGTCCGGGTCGAACACCACTTGGGCCAGACCGTCACGATCACGGATATCGAGGAAAATCACCCCACCGTGGTCACGGCGACGGTGCACCCATCCGCAAAGGGTAATTTCCTGGCCTTCCAGGGCTTCGTTCAGTTGGCCGCAATAATGGCTGCGCATCATGGTAGTGGTTTCACTTCTCGTAATCGAAATTCGGTTGGAGGCCTTGCAGGTGTTGCAAGGGCTCGCGCGTGTCGTTCAACTCAGGTTCCAGACCTTAGTCAGCTTTGTCGCCGCCGGCCAGATTCTTCTTGGAACCGGTCTTGAAATCGGTTTCGTACCAGCCGGTGCCGCTCAGGCGGAAGCCCGGCATGGACAGCATCTTCTTAAGCTCTGGCGCCTGGCAGGCAGGGCAGTCGACCAGCGGTGCTGCGCTGATCTTTTGAATGGCTTCCAACTGATGACCACAGGAAGCACATTGATAGTCGTACATCGGCATGGGGGTTGTCTCGGCGATCAGATTGCTACCGCACACACTGGGTTTTGCGGCAAAGAGCGGGATTATATCCATTAAATGCAGCCTGTGCAGCCGTAAGACTGCACAGACCGATACTCTGCCCGATCACCCGCGTGGCTAGGGCATTGCGACGCAGCCCCCTTCTTTCAGGCTGTGCACGACGCAGACAACCCGCACCAGCCCGGTAAAGTTCTTGACCCCGCCATGACGCAAGTGCACTTCGCGATCCACATGGGACAGCAGCGCACTGACCGTACAACAATTGACCTTGGCCATATCGCCCAGAATATCCCAGTACACCTGCTCAAGCCGCAAGCAGGTGGCAAAGCCGTTCAACCGCACCGACCGGGATAGAGGCCGGGCCAGCCCCATATCAAATTCGCTGACAAATGGATCAATCCTTATCTCCTTGACCGGACCGACCCTCCCCTCGCTTCGCCTGTCTTCGTAATCCATATCGTTGACACTCCTTTGTAATCCTTGCCTTCTGTAAGAGCACTCTGCGTGGCCTTATAAAAGCGCAGGCGCAAAGGTATATCCAGATGACTTTATGACCATGGACGTAGGATAAGCCAACAGCTGAAGGGCGATCATGGAGACCGTCCTAGGCCGGCCACTTTCCTACGCAGCCAGACGATTTTTAACGAGCACAAAAGCGATTTGATGAAGGCAAAGACCGCGAATAACACCCGACGGGCATCATTCGCGTATTGACGATATTACTGGTCCAGCAGAGACCGCAGCATCCATGCGGTTTTTTCGTGGACTTGCATGCGCTGGGTCAGCAAGTCAGCCGTCGGCTCGTCGCTGACTTTTTCCAGCAGCGGAAAGATCCCGCGCGCGGTACGAGTGACCGCCTCTTGCCCATCGACAAGCTGCTTGATCATGTCTTCGGCGCTGGGCACGCCGGCTTCTTCCTTAATAGAAGACAGCCGCGCATAAATCGAATAGGCGCCGGGGGCAGGAAACCCGAGGGCGCGAATGCGCTCGGCAATCGAATCGACGGCCAGGGCCAGCTCGTTGTATTGCTCCTCGAACATCAGGTGCAGGGTCCGAAACATGGGACCGGTGACATTCCAATGGAAGTTATGAGTTTTCAAATACAGCACATACGTGTCCGACAACAGACGCGAAAGCCCATCGACGATGGACTTGCGGTCCTCTTCACTGATACCGATGTCGATTGCCATGTTTTTTCCCCTAAAGGTGATGAGTTCATCCAACAGGTGCAGGACCACTCTAGCAAGCCTGCCACCCCCTCGCAGCCCGGGATTGCACAATGACCTGCGACAAATCGCCCCGCGAAGCACCGCTGGACTGCCTGATTTGAGTAGCTGCAGGCTTTACTGTTAAATAGACCGCGTGTCGCGACCGCCTGTTTTTCGGGGGCTGCGCATAGGCTGGTACCGGGTACGTGTCCAACGCCTCTTATTGTTCTGAAGCGAACCGTGCTCCATCAGCTCTTCCTTGTGATCCGTCTTAACGTGAGTTAATCAAAATGTTGAAAATCGTCCACCTGCTAATGGGCGCAGCAGCTTTGCTGCTGTCCTTCATCCCTAGCCTGCGATCCGAAGCAGTCCCTTACCTGCAACAACCTGACGCGCTGTACCTGGCCTTTTTCGGCCTGCTCAACCTCACCCTTGCTCCCGTTATCCCTTACTGGAACAAAGGCCCACGTCATCAACTGCAAAACCTGGTCAGCGCCCTGCTGGTCCTGGCTGTCGTCCTGCAAACCCTGACGTTGCTCGCGCCGATGCCTGTCATCGCCGGTCAACCTGCCGTTCTGTTCAGCCTGGTGGCTGCGCTGATCGCCGTTCTCCTGCACCTGGCTATCAGCTTCTACAAATCCTCGCCGGCCGCCGCTTCGCCAAGCTACGACATGAGCAACCGCGATACCGGCACCGTCAAGTGGTTCAACACGTCCAAAGGCTTCGGCTTTATTTCCCGTGATTCCGGCGATGATATTTTCGTGCATTTCCGGGCCATTCGTGGCGAAGGTCACCGTGTTCTGGTTGAAGGCCAGCGCGTGGAGTTCTCTGTCATGAATCGTGACAAAGGGCTACAAGCCGAAGATGTGATCGCCGCATTGCCGCGTCGCTGATTCAAGGCTAAAAAAAACCGCGAGCAACTGAGCTGCTCGCGGTTTTTTATTGCCTGCGGTTTCAATAGTGAGGCGGTGGCGCTTCTTCTTCGAAGGTTTCGAACTGCCCGGCCATTTCTTCCTGGCGCTTGAGCAATGCAGCCATTTGCAATTGCAGGCGTTCAACAGCGCGCTGCTGCGTCGCCAGCACATCACTCAATGACTGGATGGTGTCATCCTGAAACGCCAGTTGGCTCTCCAGATCGGTAACGCGATCTTCCAGGCTCATGATTCAACCCTCCAGAAACGTGAAATCTTCGGTTAACAGCAGACGCAGGCGCTCGCGAATCGACGCCATCTGTGCTGCGCTGTAAGGCACGGCCGGGTGTCTGCCCCAGACCGGGGCTGGCCAGGCGGCGTCCTCACGTTTGCGCACAATGACATGCATGTGCAACTGACTGACGACATTACCCAGCGCCGCGACATTCAGCTTATCGGCGTCGAACGAATCCTTGAGCAGTTCCGCCAGCGCAGTTGTTTCCTGCCACAGCTGCTGTTGATCTGCGACACCCAACTGAAATATCTCACTGATATCTTCACGACGTGGCACCAGGATGAACCAGGGGTAGTTCGAATCATTGGATAACAGCAACCGGCACAGCGGGAAATCGCCAATCGGTAGCGTGTCTTGTTGTAGTCGTGGATCTAAAGCGAACACCGCGCGCACTCCCGCCAGGTCATCATTTTCAGCTTAGCGCCCATCCAGACAGGCCTCGCACCAAGCGACAGGACGCCAGCATACCCGTGATCACCCCAGGCATCACCTTGGACCAATGCCCCGAGATGGGCCGTTTTCGATCAGGACGCACCAACACAGAACCGAAGATTGCCCCCAGAAGGGCGAAATGACTGATATCCAATGAATAGTTTCAGTCGTAGTCATGAGCGCACTGTGTGATTTCAGCACAGTGATTAAGATTTTTTGCACCAAAACCGCACAGTGCGTCTACGCTGAGTGCGTCAGCATCCGTGAATTACTCACTGAAGGGGTGAACCGGTAACGTTTTTCATTGTCATGCTTTCGGTTTCAGGGTTACAACACCATGCAACGCACGGCGTCAAGCGTACAAACAACACGCTTGAAGCCCCCGGTTTTACGAGGTTTTTACAGCAACAGGCAGGCTTTCGGAAAAAATCAGTAGCAGAATTCCGGTTTGTGCACGCTTGTTGCATTCACACCCACATCGCCCTGATGCCTCCGCTGGAAGTGGAGGCCCCAAGGCACATAAAAACAGCGGCAGGGTTGCCCAATGGAGATTCAAACGTTTCACCAGGGACTCTTTTTACCGATGCACAAGCCTTGGAAAACAACGTTAAAGTTGCCAATCCGCTTGCGTCGAGGCAGTAAATTTGCGACATCTACCCAGCCGTTTGCGACACCGTCGTAAAGAAGCTGAAAGGTTAGATACGCAAGTATCGCCAACATGGTCTGCGTGATATAACTTTGCGCCGACTCAAAAAAGAAAGAGCCGCCCAGATAATAAAACAGGTGGGACGGCAGTACTCTTCTAAAACCAAAGGAGCAAATCACGATGCGCGTGATGAAGTGGAGCATGATCGCACTGGCAGTTGCAGCAGCAGCCAGTACTCAAATGGCTACGGCCGCACCTTTTGTAAGTGACCAGGCTGAAGCCAAGGGTTTTGTTGACGACGCCAGTTTGAACTTGCTGGTTCGCAACTACTACTTCAACCGTGACAACAAAGATGGCGCCCGCGACGTCAAAGACTGGACCCAAGGTATCTGGGGCACCTTCAACTCCGGTTACACCCAAGGTACTGTTGGCGTCGGCGTTGATGCATTCGGTTACCTGGCCATCAAACTCGATGGCGGCGATGGCACTTCGGGTTCGGGCAACATGAGCCGTAGCGACACCGTCAAAGCCAACGGTTATGCCCGCGAAGTCAACGACAGCCAGGGTAAAGCCGGCGCGGCCATTAAATTCCGCGTCTCCAAAACTGAGCTGAAAGTCGGCGACATGTCGCCAAGCACTGCTCCAGTGTTTGCTGTTGGCGGTTCCCGTATCCTTCCTCAAGTTGCCAGCGGTTTCCAACTGCAGAGCAGCGAAGTCAAAGACCTTGACCTCGAAGCCGGTCACTTCTACTCGGGTTCCAGCCAGGACAAAAACGCCCGTGACGGCGATCTGTTCGCAAACTACGCTAGCGTGGCTGCCAACTCCATCGACTATTTCGGTGGCAAATACGGGATCACCGACAACCTGAGCGCATCGCTGTACGGCGCCAAGCTGGAAGACATCTGGAACCAGTACTACGCCAACGTGAACCTCACCACTCCGATTAGTGGTGACACGTCGCTGAACACCGACTTCAACATCTATCGCACCACCGATACCGGTGACTCGAAAGCCGGTGACATCAGCAACACCGCGTTCTCGCTGGCCACTGCGCTCTCGTTCCTGAAAGCACACACCATCACCCTGGCCTTCCAAAAGGTTAATGGCGATACCCCGTTCGACTACGTCGGTATCGGCAAGAACAACCGTGGCGGCGACTCGATCTTCCTCGCCAACTCCATCCAGTACTCTGACTTCAACGCCCCTGGCGAGAAGTCTGCCCAAATCCGTTACGACCTGAAAATGGCTGAGTACGGCGTTCCTGGTCTGAGCTTCATGACCCGTTACGTGAAAGGTTGGGATATCGATGGCACTGGCCTCTCCGCCAACAGCAAATACCGCAATAATGACGGCGAGCCGCTCTACGGATCCAACGGCAAGCACAACGAAACCAACTTCGAAGCCAAGTACGTTGTTCAGTCTGGCCCGGCAAAAGATCTGTCCGTCCGCTTCCGTCAAGCTTGGCACTTTGCTAACGCCGACGAAGGTGAAGGCGACGTGAAAGAGTTCCGCGTGATCGTCGACTACCCACTGTCGATCTTGTAATCGCAGCGGTTTAGTTAGCAAATATAAAAAAGGCCCCTCTTCGGAGGGGCCTTTTTTTTAACCATTGCACAGTGCAATTAATGATTAGCTTGCTACTCAATAAGCCTGACTATTAAATCAGGCCTGGGTTAAAAACATCTCAATTCACCGGTGCTTCCTGAACCACTCGAATGACTCGCTGTGGAAACGGAATATCAATACCGGCCGTTTTCAAACGATCCCGGGACTGCTCGTTAAACATGAACATCACATCCCAGTAATCCGCTGTCTTCACCCACACTCGCAGAGAAACAGTAATCGAACTATCACCCAGTGTCGAAATGACTGCCTGAGGTGCCGGTTCAGCCAAAATACGCTCGTCTTTGGCCAGTTCCAGCAATACTTCACGGGCCTTCTGCAAGTCCGCTTCGTAGTCCACACCCACATCAAATACAACTTTGCGCGTTGGCTGGCGATTTGTATTGGTAATGATACCGTTCGACAAGTTGCCGTTAGGCACGATGATGGTTTTGTTATCGCCAGTGCGCAGTACGGTGTGGAAAATCTGGATACTGTCGACCGTACCGGCAACGCCTTGGGCTTCGATCCAGTCACCGATGCGGAACGGACGGAACAACAGAATCAGCACGCCTCCGGCAAAGTTTGCCAGGCTGCCCTGCAAGGCCAGACCAATGGCCAGGCCCGCGGCACCGATCGCGGCAACAAACGACGTGGTTTCGACACCGATCATCGAGGCCACGCTGACTACCAGCAAAACCTTGAGAATAATGTTCGCCAGACTGCTGATGAACCCTTGCAGCGCGAGGTCGGCATTACGCAGCGCCAGCAGACCGCCAAGTTTTTGGGCCACTTTGCTGATCAACCACCAGCCGACGGCCAGCGTGATGACCGCCAGCAACACGCGGCTGCCGTACTCCATGATCATCGGGATCCAGGCTTGGGAGGCCTTGACCAGGTTATCCACTTCGGTATTCAAATCCATCTACTTTCTCCTGATTTCCGGCCATCCGGCACGCGAAAAAATAAGCGGCAGAAAAAATCGAACCTGAAGGGTTCAATCGTTTCTGCCGTTGCTTGGCCCTCGGACGTCGAAAATGCCAAGAGGTTCCCGCCTGGAATTTAGTCGCGGAAGTTGTTGAACTGCAGCGGCATGTCGAAAGTCTTGGCGCGCAGGGCCGCGATGGCTTCCTGCAAATCATCACGTTTCTTGCCGGTGATGCGCACTTGCTCGCCCTGAATGGCGGCCTGGACCTTGAGCTTGGCGTCCTTGACGTGAGCGACGATTTTCTTCGCCAGCTCTTTGTCGATGCCTTCCTTGAGGACGGCTTCCTGTTTCATCAGTTTGCCCGACGCGTAGGCATCCTTGACTTCAAGGCACTGCACGTCGATCTTGCGCTTGACCAGGGCCAGCTTGAGGATCTCGATCATCGCTTCGAGCTGGAAATCAGCCTCGGCGGTCAGGTTGACGGTCAGGTCCTTTTCCTTGAATTCAAAGGTGCCCTTGCCTTTCAGGTCATAACGGCGATCGAGTTCCTTGACGGCGTTCTCGACCGCGTTGGTGACTTCGTGTTTGTCCAGTTCGGATACCACGTCGAACGACGGCATGTAATCTCTCCAATAAAAGGCGCGCTCGATAGCGATGGAGCGCGCTTGGCTTGCGGTTAAAATCGGGCTCATTATAACGGGTCTTTTCCAACCGATACTGCGAGCCTCACATGCCTGCGCCAAACCGAGCAAAAAGCTGATGCCCACCACCTGGCATGTTTTGGGTGCCGGCAGCCTTGGCACGTTGTGGGCCACCCGCCTGGCCCGGGCCGGGTTGCCGGTCCGGTTGATCCTGCGCGATGAACAACGTTTGCAGGCCTATCAAGCGGCGGGCGGGCTGACGCTGGTGGAGCACGGCGAAGCCAACACTTATGACATCCCCGGTGAGACACCGCACAACAGCGAGCCGATCCACCGCCTGCTGGTAGCCTGCAAGGCCTACGATGCCGAAAAGGCCGTCGCCCAACTGGCACCGCGTCTGACGCCCGACGCCGAGCTGATCCTGTTGCAGAACGGCCTCGGCAGTCAGGACGCTGTCGCCGCACAGGTGCCTCAGGCGCGTTGCGTATGCGCCTCGAGCACCGAAGGTGCGTTTCGCGATGGCGACTGGCGGGTGGTGTTCGCCGGTCACGGCTACACCTGGCTGGGGGATGCCGGTCATCCGGTCGCGCCAATCTGGCTGGATGACCTGACTGCCGCCGGTATTCCTCACGCGTGGAGCACTGACATTCTGACCAGGCTATGGCGAAAACTGGCGCTCAACTGTGCGATCAATCCACTGACGGTGCTGCACGATTGCCGCAACGGCGGCTTGCAGCAACACCATTGCGAAGTCGCCACCCTTTGCGTCGAACTGACCGACTTGCTGGAACGCTGCGGTCAGCCGGCTGCCGCCGAGGACCTGCAACAGGAAGTCGAACGGGTGATCCATGCCACCGCGGCCAACTACTCCTCGATGCACCAGGACGTCGCGAGCCAGCGCCGGACCGAAATCAGCTACCTGTTGGGCTATGTCTGCAAAGTGGCCTCGCGGCACCAGTTGAACCTGCCCCACCTCAATCAGTTACAGCAGCGGCTGATTGTCCATCTTCAAAGCCTTGGATTGCCCAGCGACTGAGCAGCGGCTACGCTGGCCACTTGTTCCTTTTCAGCGATGAACCTGATGCCATTGCGCCAGCGTCTCGAAAACCTTCCGGTCGGCCAGAAACTGCTGGCCGCCCTGCTCGTGCTGTTGATCACCATCCTGCTGGTCGCCAACCTGACCTTTATCAGCGCCGCGTATTACATCTCCCAGGAAAGCATGGCACCCCAGGCGTTGCAGACCATCGGCCGACTGGTGTCCAACCCGAGCCTGGTGGCCGACGCCTTGACGTCGCCGCAAAGTGCCGAGCGCCTGCTCAATGAACTCAACAGTTATTCACCGCTGCGGGCAGCAGCCTTGTATGACGGCAAGGGTGAGCGATTGGCGCAATTGCAGCATGGCGAAAAGCTGCACCTGCCGGATCGCTACCGGCACATCGAAGCCTGGCAGGCCTCCGAGTTTCGCAGCAATCAGGTGATCACCCTGCCCCGCCCCGGCACCGCGCCGGGGCACCTGTTACTGGTGGCCAGCAGTGAATTGCCAGTGGCGTTCTATACCGGGACCCTGACCGCCAGTCTCGGCATTCTGATCTTCAGTGTGCTGTTGTGGCTGGTGATCGCCCGACAGATCAAACGCCTGATCACCCGGCCGATCCATCAGCTTGAAGAGTTGTCCCGGCAAGTGACCCGCGAAGAGAACTACGCCCTGCGCGCCTCCCGTGGCAACCACGACGAAATCGGCAGCCTCGCCGAGGCCTTCAACACCATGCTCTCGCGGATCGAAGCCCGGGAGCAGCAGCTCAAACGTGCCCGGGATGACTCCCAGGCGGCTTACGATCAGGCGCAGGGCCTGGCCGAAGAAACCCGCCACACCAACCGCAAACTGGAACTCGAAGTCCAGGTGCGCAGCAAGATCGAGAAGAAACTCACCGGGTTCCAGAACTACCTCAACAGCATCATCGACTCCATGCCGTCGGCGCTGATCGCCCTCGACGAGCAACTCTACGTCACCCAGTGGAATCAGGAAGCCAGCGCTCTGTCCGGCACGCGCCTGGACGAAGCCTTGAACCAGCCGATCTTTCTCGCCTTCGAGCCGCTGAAACCATTTCTGCCGCAGCTCAAGCAAACCGTCGAGCAGCACACGGTGGCGAAGATCGAGCGCGTGACCTGGTTCAAGGACGATGAACCCAAACATTACGCCCTGACTTTCTACCCGCTGATGGGCGGGGCCGGGCGCGGTGTGGTGATCCGGATCGACGACATTACCCAACGGCTGTCGCTGGAAGAAATGATGGTGCAGTCGGAAAAAATGCTCTCGGTCGGCGGCCTCGCCGCCGGCATGGCCCACGAAATCAATAACCCGTTGGGCGCGATTCTGCACAACGTGCAGAACATTCGGCGACGCCTGTCGCCTGACTTGCCGAAGAACCTCGAACAGGCCGAGCAAACCGGCATCTCTCTGGAAACGGTCAACAAATACCTGCAAGCGCGCGAAGTGCCGCAGCTGCTTGATGGCATTCAACAGGCGGGGGCCCGGGCGGCGAAAATTGTCACCCACATGCTCAGCTTCAGCCGTCGCAGCACTCGGCAAATGGCGCCGTGCGACCTGCCGGCGCTGATCGATCAAGCAGTGGAAATCGCCGGTAACGACTTCGACCTGGCCATCGGCTTCGACTTCAAGGGTCAGGCGATCATCCGTCAGTTCGACCCGGCACTGGGCCCGGTGCCCGGCACGGCCAACGAACTGGAGCAGGTGCTGCTCAACTTGCTCAAAAACGCGGCCCAGGCCATTCACCAGCGTGAAGACGACAGCGAACCCGGGCGCATTATTCTGCGCACCCGGCTGAATCCGCCATGGGCCGAAATTCAGGTCGAGGACAACGGCATCGGCATGAGCGAGAACGTGCGCAAACGCACCTTCGAGCCGTTCTTCACCACCAAGGAAATCGGTCAGGGCACGGGCCTTGGCTTGTCGGTCTCGTATTTCATCATCACCAATAACCACAAGGGGCAGATGGAGGTGCAATCGACGCTGGGCCAAGGCACCTGTTTCACCCTGCGCCTGCCGCTGGCGGGCTCCCCCGTCATCTCTCAAGAACTCAATCAGCTATCGAGGTAACCCATGGGCTTTCGCTTGTCGAAGATTTACACCCGCACCGGCGACAAAGGCGAAACCGGGCTCGGCGATGGTCGCCGCGTGCCCAAGGACCACCCGCGGATCGAGGCCATTGGCGAGGTCGATTCGCTGAACAGCCAGGTGGGCGTACTGTTGGCCGGGTTGGCCGCTGAAAGTGCTGCGTATCCGGGTTTGAGCGAGGTGATTGAGGTTTTAGCGCCCTGCCAGCATCGGTTGTTCGACCTGGGTGGCGAGTTGGCGATGCCGGAGTATCAAGCGTTGAATGCAGCGGAAATCGAACGGCTGGAAGCGGCGATCGATCTGTGGAATGAGGAGTTGGGGCCGCTGGAGAATTTCATTCTGCCGGGTGGTTCAGCGCTGATTGCCCAGGCCCATGTGTGCAGATGCCTGGCGCGCAGCGCGGAGCGGCGGTGTCAGCATTTGAATGCGATTGAACCGCTGGCCGGTGTTGGCTTGGCGTATATCAATCGGTTGTCGGATGTGTTGTTTGTGGTGGCGCGGTTAATTGCCAAGCGACAAGGGATTGCCGAGATTTTGTGGCAGGCGGCGGCTAAGCCTCAGGAATAATTGGCGCCTATCAGGACGCCTTCGCGGGCAAGCCTCGCTCCTACAGTTTTTTGTGATGCTCACACAATCCGCGAACACTATAAAACCTGTAGGAGCGTGGCTTGCCCGCGAAGAGGCCGGCAGCATCACAGAAATTTCAGGCCTCAGGCCTCCGGCCAGAATGCCCGAATCCCCGCCACACCCTGCGCCCCCGCGTCCCAAGCCTTTTGCTGTTCCGCCGGGCCAACACCGCCGAGCAAGAACACCGGTTTGCTGAAACCCTCGATTAACGCCGACGCCTGCTCCCAACCCAAAGGCAACGCATCCGGGTGAGTCAGCGTCTTTTGCACCGGTGACAACGTCACAAAATCCACCCCCATCTGCTCAGCCAGCGCCAGTTCTTCAGCATTGTGGCAAGACGCCGCCAACCAGCGCGACGCCGGTAACGGCCGACCCGCGGCTGCGTATTTGCGCAACTGCGCGGCCGTGATGTGCCAGCCGGCGGACGGGAAGTCGCCCAGCCACTCGAATGGGCCCTTGATCATCAACTGCGCCTTGCCGGCACACAGCCCCGCCGCGTCCACCGCCAGATCGCGGTATTTCGGATCGTAGCCGTTGGGTGCCCGCAGCTGGATCAACTTGATGCCGCCAGCGATGGCTTTCTGGATACCGCGCAGCAGCGCCGGAGTTTCCAGGTCTTCAGGCGTAATCAAATACTGTGCAGGCAATCGTGCGGCCGCGACGATCGGCTGGTTGGCCGCCGGGAACTCGTAGTTCAGCAAATCGCGCTGAGCCACCCATTCCAACGGCTGGCCTTCGGCGCCGTGGGGTTCGCCGGCAAAGGCCGAGACTTCCCAAACGTCCAGCAACACTTGTTTGTCCGGGTAATCGTGGCGGACTTTGATCAATGGTCGTGCGGCGCTGACCACAATGCCCAACTCTTCCTGGAGCTCGCGAGCCAGGGCGCTTTCGACGGATTCGTCGTCCTCGACCTTGCCCCCGGGGAATTCCCACAAGCCGCCCTGGTGCTGGGTGTCGGCACGGCGTGCGATAAGGATCTTGCCGCTGCTGTCACGGATAACGGCGGCGGCTACGTGTACTCGTTTCACTGCCCAATCTCCTCCAGACCAGCCTTCTGCCAGGCCTTGAACGACGGCCATTGGTAGACGGTTTCAACATAGGCTTCGTCCGCCGCCGGCAACTTCACCTGATACGTGCGCAGGCGCACGGCAATCGGTGCGAAGAAGGCATCGGCGAGGGTCGCGCCGCCGAACAGGAACGGACCGGTTTGAGTCGACGCCGCACGGCATTCAGCCCACAACGCCAGCATGCGCTCGATATCTGCCTGAACCTCAGGAGGCGTCGGCGACAGCGGTGCATCGTGGCTCAGGTCGAACGGCATGTTGCCACGCATGGCAAAGAACCCGGCGTGCATCTGCGCACAAGCCGAACGGGCCTGGGCACGGGCGGCGGTGTCCTTGGGCCAGAGGCCGGCGTCGGGAAACTGCTCGGCCAGGTATTCGGCAATCGCCAGGGAGTCGGCGATGGTGCCGTGCCCGGTTTTCAGCAGCGGGACCTTACCGGTCGGCGAGTGCTTGAGCAGGCGTTCGCGGGTGTCCGGCTGGCCCAGCTTGATCAGTTCTTCGGTGTACGGGGCGCCGGTGAGGTCAAGGGCCAGTGCGCCACGCAGGGACCAGGAGGAAAGCAGTTTGTCGCCGATGATCAGGTGGAGGCTCATGTGTGGGTGCCTTCTCGTCAGGGGAACAAGCCAGGATATCTAGCGGCTGGTCGTCCGTCATCGCGGGCAAGCCCGCTCCCACAGGGTTAGCGCAAATCCTGTGGGAGCGGGCTTGCCCGCGATCGGGGCGACTCGGTCTTAAGTACGGTATTCGGCGTTGATCTTCACGTATTCGTGGGACAGGTCGGTAGTCCAGATGGTTTCGCTGCAATCGCCGCGACCCAGTTCGATACGGATGGTGATCTCTTCCTGCTGCATCACCGCCGCGCCCTGGGCTTCGGTGTAGGTTGCGGCGCGGGCGCCACGGCTGGCGATGCAGACTTCGCCGAGGAACACGTCGATCTTGCTCACGTCCAGCTCCGGCACGCCGGCACGGCCGACGGCGGCGAGGATGCGGCCCCAGTTCGGGTCGGAGGCGAACAGAGCGGTCTTGATCAGCGGCGAGTGCGCCACGGTGTAGCCGACGTCCAGGCATTCCTGGTGATTGCCGCCGCCGTTGACTTCGACGGTCACAAATTTGGTCGCGCCTTCACCGTCACGCACGATGGCCTGGGCCACGTCCATGCACACTTCGAACACGGCTTGTTTCAGCTTGGCGAACAACTCGCCTTCGGCGCGGGTGATTTCGGGCAGCGCAGCCTGACCGGTGGCGATCAGCATGCAGCAGTCGTTGGTCGAGGTGTCGCCGTCGATAGTGATGCGGTTGAACGACTTGTTCGCGCCGTCCAGCAGCAGATTCTGCAACACGTCGCGGGAGACTTTGGCGTCGGTGGCGATGTAGCCGAGCATGGTCGCCATGTTCGGACGGATCATGCCCGCACCTTTGCTGATGCCGGTGACGGTGATGGTCACGCCGTCATGCTGGAATTGGCGGCTGGCGCCTTTTGGCAAGGTGTCGGTGGTCATGATGCCGGTGGCAGCGGCTTCCCAGTTGTTGATCGACAGATCATCGAGGGCGGCTTGCAGCGCGCCTTCGATCTTCTCGACCGGCAGCGGCTCACCGATCACTCCGGTGGAATACGGCAGCACCAGGCTGGCGTCGACACCGGTCAATTCAGCCAGTTTGGCGCAAGTGCGCTCGGCGGCGGCCAGGCCAGGTTCGCCCGTGCCGGCGTTGGCATTGCCGGTGTTGGTCAGCAGGTAACGTACCGGGCCCTGTACTCGTTGCTTGGCCAGAATCACCGGAGCGGCGCAAAAGGCGTTCAGGGTGAACACGCCCGCGACCGTGGAGCCTTCGGCACAGCGCATGACCACGACATCCTTGCGCCCCGGGCGCTTGATGCCGGCCGAGGCGATACCGAGTTCAAAACCGGCAACCGGGTGCAACGTTGGCAAAGGACCAAGACCAACAGCCATGAATGCGCTCCTTAATAAATGATGTCAGCACCGCTTTCAGGAAGAACGGTGGTGTAAATGGCAAAACGCCGCGACGGCTGATGCCGGTCGCGGCGCGGGTATTTCAGCGCATGAAACGGGTTTTACTGGATCTGCCCGTGGCAATGCTTGAATTTCTTGCCCGAACCGCAGTAGCACAGTTCGTTACGGCCCAGCTTCTGTTCGTTGCGAACCGGTGCGGTGGCGAGGGCAACATCGACCTCTTCACCGAGCAGTTCCGGTTGCTCAAGACCTGGCGCTTCGTCGTGCTGGAACTGCATGCGCGCCGCCAATGCCTCGGCTTCCTGACGCAGGCGTTGCTCTTCTTCGATCGGATCTTCGCGGCGAACCTGAACGTGCGACAGCACACGGATCGAGTCGCGCTTGATCGAATCCAGCAGCTCGGAGAACAGCGTGTACGACTCGCGCTTGTACTCTTGCTTCGGGTTCTTCTGCGCATAACCACGCAAGTGGATGCCGTGACGCAGGTGATCCATGGTCGACAGGTGGTCTTTCCACAGGTCGTCGAGCACACGCAGAACGATTTGCTTCTCGAAGGTGCGCAGCGCTTCGGCGCTCGCCTGCTCTTCTTTCTCGTTGTAAGCGGCCAGCAGCTCGGTCATGAGCTTCTCGCGCAGGGTTTCTTCGTACAGGTGATCGTCTTCGTCGAGCCATTTCTGGATCGGCAGCGCCACACCGAAGTCGCTCTGCAACGCCGCTTCCAGACCGGCCACGTCCCACTGCTCAGGCAGCGATTGCGGTGGAATGTGCGCGCTGACGGTCGCGTTGAGCACGTCCTGACGGAAGTCTGCGATGGTTTCGCCAATGTTGTCGGCGGCCAGCAACGTGTTACGCATGTGATAGATCACTTTACGCTGTTCGTTGTTGACGTCATCGAACTCGAGCAGTTGCTTGCGAATGTCGAAGTTGCGGCCTTCAACCTTGCGCTGAGCCTTCTCGATGGCGTTGGTCACCATACGGTGCTCGATCGCTTCACCGGACTGCATGCCCAAGGCCTTCATAAAGTTCTTCACCCGGTCAGAGGCGAAGATGCGCATCAGGCTGTCTTCCAGCGACAGGTAGAAACGGCTGGAACCGGCGTCACCCTGACGACCGGCACGACCACGCAGCTGGTTGTCGATACGGCGCGATTCGTGACGCTCGGAAGCGATCACCTGCAAGCCGCCCGACTCCAGCACTTGCTGGTGACGTTTCTGCCAGTCGGCCTTGATCTGGGCAATCTGCTCAGGGGTCGGGTTTTCCAGGGTCGCAACTTCAACTTCCCAGTTGCCGCCCAACAGAATATCGGTACCGCGACCGGCCATGTTGGTGGCGATGGTCAGCGCACCTGGGCGACCGGCCTGGGCAATGATCTCGGCTTCTTTTTCGTGGAACTTGGCGTTCAGGACCTTGTGTTCGATGCCTTCCTTCTGCAGCAGAGCAGACATGTGCTCGGACGTTTCGATGGTTGCAGTACCCACCAGCACCGGACGGCCCTGGGTCATGCATTCCTTGATGTCATTGATGATCGCCGCGTATTTCTCTTCGGCGGTCAGGAACACCAGGTCGTTGTAGTCTTTACGCGCCAGCGGTTTGTTCGGTGGAATGACCATCACCGACAGACCGTAGATCTGGTGGAATTCGAACGCTTCGGTGTCCGCGGTACCGGTCATGCCGGACAGCTTGTTGTACAGACGGAAGTAGTTCTGGAACGTGGTCGAGGCCAGAGTCTGGCTTTCGGCCTGGATGTTCAGGTTTTCCTTGGCTTCGATGGCCTGGTGCAGGCCTTCGGACAGGCGACGACCCGGCATGGTACGACCGGTGTGTTCGTCGACCAGGACGACCTGGCCATCCTGCACGATGTATTCGATGTTGCGATTGAACAGCTTATGAGCGCGCAGACCGGCATAAACGTGGGTCAGCAGGCCCAGGTTGTGCGCCGAATACAGGCTCTCGCCTTCAGCCAGCAGGCCGACGCGGGTCAGCATGTCTTCGATGAACTGGTGACCGGCTTCGTTGAGCTCGACCTGACGGGTCTTCTCATCAACGGTGTAATGGCCAGCCTTGGTGACTTCGCCTTCCACTTCTTCGACGTGCAACTCCAGCTGCGGGATCAGTTTGTTGATCTCGATGTACAACTTGGAGCTGTCCTCGGCCTGACCGGAGATGATCAGCGGGGTACGGGCTTCGTCGATGAGGATGGAGTCGACTTCGTCGATCACGGCAAAATTGAGTTCGCGCTGGAATTTTTCTTCCATGCTGAACGCCATGTTGTCGCGCAGGTAGTCGAAACCGAATTCGTTGTTGGTGCCGTAGGTAATGTCGGCGGCGTAAGCCAGGCGTTTTTCTTCCGGCGGCTGGAATGGCGTGACTACGCCGACTGTCATGCCGAGGAATTCGTAGAGCGGACGCATCCAGTTGGCGTCACGACGGGCCAGGTAGTCGTTCACCGTCACAACGTGCACGCCCTTGCCGGACAGCGCGTTGAGGTAAACGCCGAGTGTTGCCACCAGGGTCTTGCCTTCACCGGTACGCATTTCCGCGATCATGCCTTCATGCAAGGTCATGCCGCCGATCAGCTGGACATCGAAGTGGCGCATACCCATGACACGCTTGCCGGCTTCGCGGGCGACCGCAAAGGCTTCTGGCAACAGCTTGTCGAGGGTTTCCCCTTTGGCGATGCGGGCCTTGAACTCGTCTGTCTTGGCACGCAATTGATCGTCCGAAAGGGCCACCATTTGCTCTTCGAAGGCATTGACGAGTTGCACCGTCTTGAGCATGCGTTTGACTTCACGCTCGTTCTTGCTTCCAAAAAGTTTCTTTAACAAAGGCGCAAACATATCGGCAGGATCTTCCACACTAAAGGGATGGAGGGCGGCCCCGTGAGTCGCCCGTGCAGCCCTCATGGCCGCATGCGAACGAGCATTCTACCCGGAAACGATGGTGAGGAAAGTGGCGTTATTCCACGATGCATGCACTGCGCTGTAACGGGGCTCACTTAAAATAAGGGCTTTTTGCTGAACTTCAAGCCATTCGCGGCAGAAGTTACTTGTTGATTTAATGGGTAAAGCGCTCGCAAAGCAATGGGTCGGGTGCACGTGGTGCTTTCTGCTACCATGGCGGCTCTGTTACTTCAGGTGTCTGATCATGGCATTTCGCCCTCTCACGGCCAGAGCACCCGCCGTTCTGCTTCGCGAAGCCAAGCCGCTGAAAGCCATCTTTGGCCATGCTCAACGCCTGGGTCATTTACAACGTCTGCTCGAAAGCCAGTTGCAGCCTGCTGCGCGCGAGCATTGCCATGTAGCCTCGTGGCGCGAAGGCAGTTTATTGCTGATCGTGACGGACGGTCATTGGGCCACCCGCCTGCGTTATCAGCAAAAACGTCTGCAACGCCAGTTACAGATGTTCGACGAATTCGCCAGCCTGACGCGGATTCTGTTCAAAGTGCAGCCCCCCACCGTTCAGCAAGGGGCGGCGGGGCATACCATCAGTTTGTCGACGGATGCGGGCGCGACCATTCAGGCCACGGCCGATGGCATCAGCGATCCGAATCTGCGAGCGGCGCTGGAGCGCCTTGCGGCGCACGCCAAACCCAAGGAATGACATAGAACCCCTGTGGGAGTGAGCCTGCTCGCGATGGCGGTGTATCAGTCAACCCAAGCGTTGAATGTCACACCGCCATCGCGAGCAGGTCGAATCGTCGCACCGTCGCTCCCACAGTTTGATTGTGTCCGCTGGCTATCGGCGTTTGCTGCCGCCCAGTAGCGAGCCCATCAGTCCGCGTACCAGTTGTCGGCCCAATTGATTGGCCGCCTGGCGCATTGCCGATTTCAGCGCCTGCCCCGCCGCCGTGCCGAGGAACTCTCCAGCCTTGTCGGTGAAACTCGGCTCTTCGGCGGCCGGTTTGCCGGGAGCAGCGTCAGTCTCCGGCGCCAACCCTTTACGCCCCATCAATATTTCATACGCCGATTCCCGATCAACCGGCTTATCATACCGCCCCTTGAACGGCGAACCGGCGATCAGCATCGTGCGCTCGGTTTCGGTCAACGGCCCGATCCGCGATTGCGGCGGGGCGACCAAGACACGCTGGACCATCTCCGGCGTGCCCTTGTCTTGCAAGGTGCCGACCAGCGCCTCGCCGATCCCCAATTCGGTCAACACCGACAAGGCATCGAACGCCGGGTTCGGCCGGAAGCCTTCCGCCACCGCACGCAGGGACTTCTGCTCCTTGGCGGTGAAGGCACGCAAACCGTGCTGGATACGCAGGCCGAGCTGAGCCAGCACGTCATCCGGCAAGTCACCCGGCGATTGCGTGACGAAATACACACCCACGCCTTTGGAACGAATCAGCCGCACCACCTGCTCCAGGCGATCCTGCAAAGCCTTGGGCGTGCCGGCAAACAATAAATGCGCCTCGTCGAAAAACAGCGCCAGCAGCGGTTTGTCCGAATCGCCACGCTCCGGCAATTGCTCGAACAACTCGGCCAGCAACCACAGCAGGAACGTCGCATACACCTTCGGCGCTTCGTGGACCAGACGACTGGCATCCAGCAGATGGATGCGCCCACGGCCGTCAGCCGTCGGTTGCAGAATGTCTTCGAGTTGCAGCGCCGGTTCGCCGAACAGCGCTTCAGCACCTTGTTGCTCCAGGGTCGCCAGTCGCCGCAACAGCGCCTGACTGGAACCGGTGGTCATCAACGCCGCGTCGTCCCCCAGCAACTCAGGGTTGTCACGCAGGTGATTGAGCAGCGCCTTCAAATCCTTTAGGTCCAACAGCAACAGCCCTTCGCGGTCCGCCACCTTGAACGCGGCATACAGCGCCGACTGCTGGCTGTCGGTCAACTCCAGCAGGCTGCCTATCAACAACGGCCCCATTTCGCTCAAGGTGGTGCGCATTGGATGACCGGACTGACCGTGAATATCCCACAGGGTGACCGGATAGGCCGCAGGCTTGTGATTCAGCCACGGCATCCCGGCGATCCGCTCGGCGATTTTGCCTTGAGGGTTGCCGGCGGCGCCCAGGCCACACAGGTCGCCCTTGATGTCAGCGGCGAACACCGCCACGCCAGCGTCGCTGAAGGCTTCGGCCAGACGCTGCAACGTGACGGTTTTACCGGTCCCGGTAGCGCCCGCGACCAGGCCGTGACGGTTCGCCAGGCGCATGGCCTGAGAGATAGGCTGGCCGGCAAGGTCAGCGCCGATAATGAGTTGCGATGAGTCAGGCATTTTGTCACCCATGGTTAATCTTTGATCCTGCACGGCCGATAAAAATTGTTGTGAGACCAATCCTAAAATAGCGTCGGTAATTCCCTAAGGAGAGGATGGAAATATCAGCTTTTTTTTCAACATTGCCCATTCAGCGTGCCTTTATAAAAGCACGCTCAGGACATTAAGACCTTAGCGGAACCCCAAGCCATGAACAAAAACCTGCGCTTCAGCCATAAAATTTTGCTTGCCGCCGCCCTCATCGTTATTGCCGCCTTCGCCTCGTTCACACTGTACAACGACTACCTGCAGCGCAACGCCATTCGCGAAGACCTGGACAATTACCTCAACGAAATGGGAGACGTCACCGCCAGCAACATCCAGACCTGGCTGGCTGGCCGTATCCTGCTGATCGACAACCTCGCTCAAAACATCGCCGTCAATCCTGAACAGGCCAACGTCGCCAGCCTGCTTGAGCAGAAAGCCCTGACGTCGACCTTCATGGCCTCCTACCTGGGCGATGCCACCGGCAGCTTCACGATTCGCCCCGACGCAAAAATGCCCGCCGGCTTCGATCCGCGGGTGCGTCCTTGGTACAAAGGCGCCGAAAGCAGCAGCACGGCAACCCTGACCGAACCTTATATCGATGCGGCCACCGGCCAGACCATCATCTCCATCGCCACCGCCTCGAAAAAGGCCGGGCAAAGCGTGGGCGTGGTGGGCGGCGACTTGAGCCTGCAAACCCTGATCGACACCCTCAGTGCCCGCGACTTCGACGGCATGGGCTATGCCTTTCTGGTCAGCGCCGACGGCAAGATCCTGGTGCACCCGGACAAAGCCCTGGTGATGAAGTCCCTGAGCGAGGCATTCCCGAAAAGTACTCCGCGCATCAGCAGCGACTTCAGTGAAGTGGAGGTCGACGGCAAGACCCGCATCGTCACCTTCACCGCGATCAAAGGCCTGCCGTCGGTCAACTGGTACATCGGCCTGTCGGTCGACAAAGACAAAGCCTTCTCGATGCTCAGCGAATTCCGCGCCTCGGCGGTCATCGCGACGATCATTGCCGTGGCGATCATCATCGCCCTGCTGGGTATGTTGATCCGCATCCTGATCCAGCCGCTGCACGTCATGACCCGCGCCATGGAAGACATCGCTGACGGTGAAGGCGACCTGACCAAACGCCTGACCATCGTCAACAACGATGAATTCGGCGTTCTCGGCACGGCGTTCAACTGCTTCGTGGAACGAGTTCACACCTCGATTCGCGAAGTATCCTCAGCCACCGGCCAGGTCAACGAAGTCGCCCTGCGTGTGGTTGCCGCGTCGAACTCGTCGATGTTCAACTCTGACCAGCAAGCTTCCCGTACCAGCAGCGTGGCCGCCGCGATCAACCAGCTCGGCGCCGCCGCTCAGGAAATCGCCCGCAACGCCGCTCAGGCTTCCAGTCAGGCCAGCGATGCCCGCAGCCTCGCCGAAGACGGCCAACAAGTGGTGGATCGCAGCATCAAAGCGATGAATCAGCTGTCGAGAATGCTCAGCGCTTCGAGCACCAACATCGAGTCGCTGAACAGCAAAACCGTGAACATCGGGCAGATTCTCGAAGTGATCACCAGCATCTCCCAGCAAACCAACCTGCTGGCGCTCAACGCAGCCATCGAAGCGGCACGTGCCGGTGAAGCCGGGCGTGGTTTTGCCGTGGTGGCTGACGAAGTACGCAACCTGGCGCACCGCACGCAGGAATCGGCGCAACAGGTGCAGACCATGATAGAGGAGCTGCAAGTCGGCGCCCGCGAATCCGTCAGCACGATGAGCGACAGCCAGCGCCACAGCCAGGACAGCGTGGAAATCGCCAACCTGGCGGGCGAGCGCTTGAACAGCGTGACGTTGCGTATTGGTGAGATTGACGGGATGAACCAGTCGGTGGCGACCGCGACCGAGGAACAGACGGCGGTGGTGGAGTCGATCAATGTCGACATTACCGAGATCAACACGCTGAATCAGGAAGGCGTGGAGAACCTGCAATCGACGTTGCGGGCGTGTTCGGACCTGGAGCAGCAGGCGGCGCGTCTTAAGCAGCTGGTGGGCAGTTTCCGTATTTAAGGCGCTTCTGAAGGCCTCATCGCGAGCAGGCTCGATTCCACATTTGATTGCGTTCTATCTGGAAGAGCTCGGTTAAATGTGGGAGCGAGGCTTGCCCGCGAAGGCGGTCTGTAACACACCGCAAAAACCTCGCTGATCCCCCCGCCACAAAACCCCAACCGAACATCTATCCTTCATAAAGGTCAACCAAAGGAGAACAACGGACCGGAGGGATGCTCACTGTGCATATCGCGGACATAACCATGTTCTACGCCCCGGCCAGCGGTGGCGTGCGCACGTATCTGGATGCCAAGCACCGTCGCCTGAGCATCAAGCCAGGCATTCGCCATAGTTTGCTGATTCCAGGGGCACACTTGAGTGAGCAGGATGGCGTCTACTCAGTTCCAGCCCCGGCCCTGCCCTTCGGCAAGGGTTATCGTTTCCCCCTCCGCCTGGCGCCATGGCGAAATGTCCTGCAGGATTTGCAGCCTGACCTGATCGAAGTCGGCGACCCTTACCTTACCGCCTGGGCGGCTTTGGATGCGCGCCGGCAACTGGATGTGCCGGTGATCGGGTTTTATCATTCGGACCTGCCGCTGCTGGTCAGCAATCGAATGGGCAATTGGGTGACCCCGAATGTCGAGGCCTATGTCAGCAAGCTGTATGGCAACTTCGATCGGGTACTGGCGCCGAGTCAGGTCATGGCCGACAAGTTGATCGGTCTTGGGGTGAAGAATGTGTTCGTGCAGCCGTTGGGCGTCGACCTGCAAACATTCAATCCCGAAGCAAGGGACGACGGCCTGCGGGCCGAATTAGGCATTGATGAGAACACCCATCTGCTGATCTTCGCCGGCCGTGGCTCCAAGGAAAAGAACCTGCCGGTCCTGCTCGGCTGCATGAAGCGTCTGGGGCCTCGTTATCATTTGCTGTTAGTCGGTTCCTCCATGCCCGCTGTGGTGCCGGACAACGTGACTGTCGTCGACGAGTTCTGCCCGGCTACGCAAGTTGCGCGCTTGATGGCCAGCGCCGACGCACTGCTGCATGCCGGTGATCAGGAAACTTTCGGCCTGGTGATCCTCGAGGCCATGGCCAGCGGCATTCCGGTCGTGGCGGTGGCAGCCGGGGCCTTCGAGGAAATCGTCACCGATCAATGCGGTTTGCTCTGCGCGCCGAACAATCCCCTGGCGATGGCCAACGCGGTGCGCGAGTTGTTCAGTCAGGGCAGCGCCACCCTGGGCAAGTGCGCCCGCAGCCATGTTGAACAGCATTACGCCTGGGACGCCGTGGTCAACAGCCTGCTGGGGCACTATCACGCGGTGCTCGGCAGCCCATGGCCGCTGACCGCCAATGGTTGAACCCATGAACCTGCCCAGCCTGTTACTCGTGCTGCATGACGTTGCGCCGCAGACCTGGGCCGATTACCAGCCTTTTGTCGACGCCGTCGATGCCTTGGGCGATGTGCCGATGACCTGGCTGGTGGTGCCTAACTACCACAAGCACAACGACCTGGACGAGCATCCGGGATTTCGTCGGTGGCTGACCAGCCGCGTCGCCCGAGGTGACGAACTGGCATTGCACGGCTACTTTCATTGCGACGAAGGCCCTCCTCCCAGCAATCCCAGAGATTGGTTCATGCGCCGGATCTATACCCACGAAGGCGAGTTTTACAGCTTGTCGCAAGCCGCCGCCCTCGCCCGCCTGCGCGCCGGAATCGAGGTCTTCCATCGTTATCACTGGCCGCTGGAAGGCTTCGTCGCCCCGGCCTGGTTGATGAGCGAGGGCACTCGGCAGGCGTTACGCCAGTTACCGCTGGGCTACACCAGCGATTCACAGCATCTCTATCGTCTGCCGGATTTCACTGCCATCGATGCGCCGGGACTGGTCTGGAGTGCCCGCAGTGCCTGGCGCCGGGGCCTGTCGAAACTCGTCAGCGATCAGCGTGAACAGCGCTGGCGGCAAGCACCGGTGATTCGCCTTGGCCTGCATCCGGTGGACATGCGCCATGGATTTTCGCGTAGTTACTGGCTGCACACCCTCAAGCGCTTGCTCGATGAGGGACGAGTGCCGTTGACCAAGGCCCAGTGGCTCTCTTTGCACAGTGATCGTCTCGGTCGCGCCGCATGAGCCGGGGCATTCTGCTGTTTATCGCCCTGCTCGCCGCGGTGCTGATTCCGTTGCTGCTGGGCGGCAACGAGACGTGGTCGCGGCTGCAAAATTTCCCGTTGAATGAATTGCTGATCATGTTCGGCATGATCTTGCTGTGCTGGGTCGTGAATACCCTGCGCTTGCGCCTGTTGCTGGGCGATCAATGCGACAAGGTCGGCCGGGGCAAAAGTCTCGGCGTGGTGATGGCCGCCGAGTTCGCCTACTGCGCAACCCCCGGCGGCAGTGGCGGACCGCTGACCATCATGGCACTACTCGCGCGCAATGGCGTGCGCCCGGCACGGGGCAGCGCGGTGTTCGCCATGGACCAACTCAGCGACCTGCTGTTTTTCCTCTGCGCGCTGAGCGGGATTTTGATCTATGCGTTGTTCCAGCACCTCAGCGAGCGCCTGGAATGGTTGCTGATCGTCAGCGCCGTCTCCATGTTTGGCGGGTTGCTCAGTTGCGTGGTGGTAGCGCGCTACCATCGATTGCTGATTCGCCTGAGCGGGCGGTTGCTCGTTCGCCTCAACGTCAAAGGCACCACGCGCCTGCGCTGGGCACGCAAGCTCCTGCATTTCCTGGCGGCGTTCACTGACACGCTGAAGTTGCCCGTTCTGACGTTGATCAAGGTGTTTGCCCTGACCTGCGTGCATTGGCTCCTGCGGTATAGCGTGCTGTATCTGGCGTTGCGCGGGCTCGGCGCAGACTTGCAGTGGGCCTGGTGCTTTCTGATCCAGATGCTTTCACTGAGTGCAGGGCAATTCAGCCTGCTGCCGGGCGGTGCCGGGGCGGCAGAGTTGACCTCGGCGGCGCTGTTGGCGCCCATGGTGGGGAAATCCACCGCGGCGGCGGCGATTCTGATCTGGCGGGCGGTGACGTATTACTTCTACCTGGTGGTGGGTGGCCCGGTGTTTTTGTTGATGCTGGGGCGGCCGCTGCTCAAGAAGTTGATGAAGTTCAAGCAGGCTTAGGCTTGTCTTCGGGTTGTTGCTGCAACTGCTCCCACAACTCGGCGGCACCGGGAAACTCCGTGCCATCTTCAGGGCTCATCTCATCCGGGTCGTAACGACTCAAACAGCCCTCCCCCAACGTGGCGGGGGCCTTGGAAGTGGCTTTGTCGAGTGGATCGGCCATGGTCATGTCCTCAGTGCAGAAACGGCGAAGGGCCTGAAGCGATTGAACGCCCAGGCCCTTCGAATTTCAACCGCTGTGTGTGGCTATCAAAACACCACGGTCTTGTTGCCATGCACCAGCACCCGGTCTTCCAGGTGATAACGCAGACCGCGGGCCAGCACCATTTTCTCGACGTCACGGCCGAAACGCACCATGTCTTCAATACTGTCGCTGTGGCTGACGCGCACCACGTCCTGCTCGATGATCGGCCCGGCATCCAGCTCTTCGGTCACGTAGTGGCAGGTCGCGCCGATCAACTTCACGCCACGCATCGAGGCCTGGTGATACGGCTTGGCGCCGACGAACGACGGCAGGAAGCTGTGGTGAATGTTGATGACCTTGTGTGCATATTCCCTGCACAACGCGGGCGGCAGGATTTGCATGTAACGGGCAAGTACCACCACTTCGGCATCGTGCTGTTTGACCAGGCGCGAGACTTCGGCGAAGGCCGGCTCTTTGTCCTGTGGATTGACCGGTACGTGGTAATAGGGAATGCCGTGCCACTCGACCATGCTGCGCAAATCGTCGTGGTTGGAAATCACACAGGAAATTTCGCAATCCAGTTCATCACTGTGCCAGCGGTGCAGCAAGTCAGCCAGACAGTGGGACTCACGGCTGGCCATCAACACAACGCGCTTTTTCTGCGCGGTGTCGGTAATGCGCCAGTTCATCGAGAACTCTTCGGCAATGGGTGCAAACGCTTCGCGAAAGGCTTCAATACCGAAAGGCAGCGAATCGGCACGAATTTCGTGACGCATGAAGAACCAGCCACTCTGATTGTCCGAGTGATGGCTCGCTTCAGTGATCCAGCCGTTATGTGACGCCAGAAAGTTACTGACTTTAGCAACGATGCCGACGCGGTCCGGGCAAGCAATCACCAGCCGAAAAGTGCGCATGAGGGGGAAACTCCAGAACTTCGCAAAGGCCGCCATTCTAGCGATTGCGCAGCAAAACTGCAGTATTGATGACACATTGACCTGCACGCGGGTCAGTGGAACAGATTCCGGCAGCACCTCACCACCCGCGCGATGGTGTTCTTGTAGTCAATCTTCAAGCGCTCAATTGTGAATATCTGTGATGACTGCATCACACTTTTAACTCTGCGTTCAGTTTATGCCCTATTCACCGCAACTAATTTAAATAAAACACCGGTTAAATGTTTACTTGATGAAACACCCTGACTATTATTGCGGCACTGTCACCCTGCCATCCAGCGCCCAACATAAGGTAGTCCTCATGTCCTTGATCAACGAATATCGCGCCACCGAAGAAGCTATCAAAGAGCTGCAAGCCCGTTTGAAGAACCTGTCCCAAGACGACAAACTGCAAACCGAGCTGGAATTCGAAGGCAAACTGCGCACCCTGATGGGCGAATACTCCAAGTCCCTGCGTGACATCATCGCGTTGCTGGACCCAGAGTCCAAGACCAAAGCACCACGCGGCGGCGCAGTAAAAACTACTGGCACCAAGCGTGCTCGCAAAGTTAAACAATACAAAAACCCGCACAACGGTGAAGTCATCGAAACCAAAGGTGGCAACCACAAGACTCTGAAAGAGTGGAAAGCCAAGTGGGGCGGTGACGTGGTTGAAGGCTGGGCTACCTTGCTGGGCTAAGCCCAATAGGTTGTCAAAGACTTATCCGCGACAAAAAATAACGCCAGCTGATGCTGGCGTTTTTTTATGCCCGGAATACAGCCCGGGCATTTTTCGTTTTCAAAGATTCAAACGTTTGCGTAATCCCTGGACATAATTCTGCCATTCATTCAGTACCTCTCGCTGAAACGTTGTAGCAGTAACGCTCAATTGGGCTGCGGCTTCTACGAAACTTTCAAGCGTATTGGGCGCCCCCCACTCTGGGGTCGACAAACGTTGCTGACAGAATATTCGCCAGCGCTCTTGCTCCTCGAAATTCAACGTATCGGGGAAGTTGCGTGCGCGATAACGAAACAATAATTCAGGCAAACGTTCGTCATCGAAAGGCCACTGCTGTTGTGATAATTGGGCAGGGTCGGCGGCCCTGACTTGCTCACATAGACGACGATCCCGATCACCGATAAAACCATCGTATAACTGTTGTTCGGGGTCCCGGCTCGAGGTGAAATCTTCGCTGGCATAAACCGCTAACACTTTATCCCGCCAAACTTGTTGTGCGTCACTTAGCCGCAGTACGCGATCCTGATAAAGCGCCATGTCCAGCCCCAGGCGTTGCTGATCGTCAGTCCGAAGTACGGACAGCGGCGCCACCACCGGGCACTTGTTGATATGAATAAGCTTGAGCGGCACCGGAAATTCGCCGTCGGCCAGGTCATCACGGCGGGTGTACAGCCGCTGACGCAGGGTTTCTGCGTCCAGATCAAGCAACCCCTGGGGATCCAGGTGCAGGTCGCAGACAATCAGGGCGTTTTTGTTGCGCGGATGCCAGGCCAGTGGCAGCACGACTCCCACATAACTGCGAGCGGCCGAGAATCGCCCGGAAATGTGCACCATCGGCTGTAACAGTCGAATCTGATCCATCACCTTTTGTTTGCCGCGCAACTGGAACAACCAGTCATACAACTTCGGCTGCTTCTCGCGAATAAGCCGAGCCAGGGCGATGGTGGCGCGAACGTCCGACAGCGCCTCGTGGGCATTGCCGTGGTCAATGCCATTAGCGGAGGTCAGCCGTTCGAGTTTAAGCGTCACCCGCCCATCATCATCGGTTGGCCAGACGAGGCCATCGGGGCGCAAGGCATAGGCTGCACGCACCACATCAATCAGGTCCCAGCGGCTGTTGCCGCCCTGCCACTCGCGCGCATACGGGTCGAAAAAGTTTCGGTACAGGCTGTAACGGGTCATCTCGTCATCGAAGCGCAACGTGTTGTAACCCGCGCCACACGTACCCGGCGCCGCCAGTTGAGCGTGCACCCGGGTCATGAAGTCGGCTTCGCTCAAACCGTGTTCGGCCAGTTGGCCGGGCGTAATACCGGTGATCGCGCACGCGGCTGGATGCGGCAGGATGTCGTCGCTGGGCTGACAGAAGAGGTTGACCGGCTCGTCGATCTCATTGAGATCAAAGTCGGTGCGAATCCCCGCCACCTGGAGCGGTCGGTCGCATCGGGGATTGATGCCGGTGGTTTCGTAGTCGTACCAGAAGATCGAGGTCACGGGCTGTTCCTGAACTGAAGATCGGCAAAGTCTAGGCGTTCACATCCCGCCCCGGCCAGTAACTTGTCATTCAATCAGTTCTTGTTAGGTACCGTGCACTACATAGTTATGTCGTTTCCCCCCGAGAGGCTGCTAGCATCGGACGGACATAGAATCCCGAACAGGCCACATCAAGGTTGCCCATGCTCGAGACCACAGCACTGCCAAGGAAAGCGACGCTGCCCCCGCCACTGGACACGCGGTATCAAGTCGAAACGCCCGAAGGCATCGACTTGCCACTGCGCCCGGCCGGGTTGATGGTTCGTGCGCTGGCCTTCTCCATCGACCTCGGGTTGCGCGGGCTGATCCTCGGCGTGCTGTTTATCGTGTTGGCGTTTCTGGGAAAACTCGGCGCCGGGCTGGGCTCGATCCTGCTGTTCGGGGTGAGCTGGTGGTACATGGTGCTGTTCGAGGTCCTCAATCAGGGCCGTTCGCCGGGCAAGCAATGGATGGGGTTGCGCGTAGTACATGACGACGGCACGCCGATCGGATGGTCCGCCTCGCTGTTGCGTAACCTGTTGCGATTCGTCGACCTGTTGCCGTTTGGCTACTTCCTCGGCGCCATCAGTTGCCTGCAACACCCCTCCTTCAAACGCCTCGGTGACCTGGCCGCCGGCACGCTGGTGATCTATCGCGAACTACCGTTGACCCGACCACAGCTTCCCGACGTCCAGCCTCGGCGCCCGGCCTTTGCCCTGACGCTACCCGAGCAACGCGCGGTCCTCGGGTTTGCCGAGCGCCAGGGCGAGCTTTCCGAGGCGCGGAGCCATGAACTCGCGTCCATCCTTGCCCAACCCTTACAGGTTCCCGCGCCACGCGCCGTGGCGGAACTTAACGCCATCGCTCGTGGTTTGTTGGGGCCCGCATGAAGCAAAGTCTTTTCGAAAATCGCCACAAGGCCGAGTGGGCGCGGTTTTCCCTGATGCTCGAACAGCTGGAGCGCGGAAAGGAAGCGTCCGGCATTGCCGGTTTCCCGAAAGACTATCGACGGCTCTGCCAACAACTGGCACTGGCTCAGGAACGCGGCTACAGCAGTTTCCTGATTGACTCCTTGCAGCAACAGGTGCTGCGCGGGCATCAACAGCTTTATCGGCATCGCAGTCGATTGGGCGCCAACATACTGAGCTTTATCCTTGCCGACTTCCCGCGGCTGGTGCGAGAACAATGGCGCTTTGTGCTCGCCGCCGGCCTGATGTTTTTTGGCAGCCTGATCGGCTTCGCGCTGCTGGTGTATCTGTTCCCGGACCTGGTCTACAACCTGATCCCGGCCGAGCAGGTCAATGAGATGCAAAGCATGTACGACCCGGTCGCCGGCCATTTGGGCCGCTCGGCGGAACGCGCCGCCAGCGAAGACTGGGTAATGTTCGGTTACTACATCATGCACAACATCGGCATCGCCTTTCAGACCTTTGCCAGCGGGTTGCTGTTTGGTCTGGGCAGCGCATTTTTCCTGTTGTTCAACGGTTTGATGATCGGTGCGGTGGCCGGGCACCTGACGCACATCGGCTTCGGGCAAACCTTCTGGTCGTTCGTGATCGGTCACGGCGCGTTCGAACTGAGCGCCATTGCCCTGGCCGGTGCCGCCGGCCTGCAACTGGGCTGGGCGTTGATCGCCCCGGGACGCCTGCCCCGTGCCGAAGCGTTGCGATTGGCGGCGCGCAAAAGCGTGTTGCTGATCTGCGGCGTCATGCTGTTTCTGCTGATTGCCGCGTTTATCGAAGCCTACTGGTCGTCGATGACCGCGCCGGCACCCACGACCAAATACCTGGTCGGCGCGGCGCTGTGGTTGTTGGTGGCGACTTACTTGCTGTTTGCCGGACGGACCCGCCATGCGCCTGAGTGACGCCACGGTCGTGATCCGCCCGCGCACCTCTTGGGAAGCCATGGACCTGGGCGTGCTGCTGAGCCAGCGCCACCGACGGTTGCTGATGACCAGTTGGGCCATCATCACCTTGCCGATCTTCGCGCTGCTCAGCTTTTTCCTGTGGGATTCCCCCTCCCTCGCCGTGTTCATCTTCTGGTGGTTGAAACCGGCGTTCGAGCGCTTGCCGTTGTACATCCTGTCCAAAGCCATGTTCGGCGAAACGCCCACGTTGAAACAGGCATTGCGCCAATGGCCGAACCTGCTCAAACCACAACTGTTGGCCAGCCTGACATGGCGACGGTTGAGCCTGAGCCGCAGTTTTCTGATGCCGGTGGTGCAACTCGAAGGCCTGGCCGGCGATGAACGACAACAGCGCTTGCGGGTGCTGCTGCAGCGCAACGCCGGTGCCGCGCAGTGGTTGACGATCATAGGCGTGCATCTGGAAAGTGCGCTGTGGATTGGCCTGATGGTGCTGTTCTATATGTTCCTGCCACAGCAGGTTGAACTCGACTGGAGCTGGCAGACCTTGATCGCCGTGGCCACTCAGGACTGGCGCTGGCTGGAACACCTGACCAATTTCTTTTACGTGCTGGTGCTGATTGTCTGGGAACCGATCTACGTGGCCTGTGGTTTCAGTCTTTATCTGAATCGGCGCACGGTGCTGGAAGCCTGGGACATCGAACTGGTGTTCCGCCGATTGCGCCAACGCCTCAACACCACGGCGGTCACGCTGCTGCTGGCGGCGATAATGCTGGTGCCGACCACGCAAAACGTCTGGGCCGCCGAGCCGGTCATTACCCCGGACAGCCCACGTCTGCTGGACCAACCGCTGACCAGCCAGGCCTCCCGAGACGGCATCAAAACAATCCTCGATCAGCCCCCGTTCAAGAACAAGGAAACGGTGACCCGCTATCGATTTGGCGAAGACAAACCCGACACCAAAACCCCAGACGACGGGAAAACACCTGAATGGCTAAAGGCGTTGGCCGGTCTGCTCGACAGCCAGCGTTTCGGCTTTATCGCCAACCTGATTGAAGTGCTGCTCTGGGCCGCCGTAATGAGCGCCATCGGCGTGCTGATCTGGCGTTACCGCGACTGGTTGCAAGCGTTCGTCAGCCGTCGGCCGGTGTTGAACCGACGAGCCGCGCGTCCGTTACCGCAGCAAGCATTCGGCCTGGACCTGAGCCGCGAAACCCTGCCCGCCGACATTGCCGCCAGCGCCGAAAGTCTCTGGCAAACCAACCCGCGCGCGGCCCTCGGATTGCTCTATCGCGCCCTGCTCAGCCATTTGTTACACGACCACAACATGGCACTGAAACCCGCCGACACCGAAGGCGAGGTGCTGCAACGTGTCGAGCAACTGCACCAACCGGCCTTGCTCGCCTTCAGCAAATCACTGACCGGGCACTGGCAGAACATGGCCTACGGGCATCGCCTGCCACCTGCGCATTTGCAACAGGAACTCTGTGACGGCTGGCGAACATTGTTCGGCCCGGGAGCCGCCCGTTGAGCCGGCGCTTGTGGCTTTCGGTCGGTGTGTTCATCACCGTGCTGGTGGGCGCGCTGAGTGTTTATCTGTACCTGAAGGCCACGCCCTATCAGGCCGAAATCGATCACGGCCCCACCCCCGAAGCCCAGGCCAATCCCTATCTGGCCGCCGAGCATTTCCTGCGCAAACAAGGCCTGACCGTCGGCCATGCCAACAGCCTCGATGTGCTGCCCACCCTCGATCCGCGTCAGCACAGCCTGCTGTTGCTCGGCGACCGCTACAACATGACGCCGCGCCAGATTGATCAAGTGATGAACTGGACCCGGGCCGGCGGGCGCCTGTTGTTTGTCGCCCAGTCGCTGTGGGATGAAAAGACCGGCCAGAGCAATGACCTGCTGCTCGATCGCGTGCAGCTGCATCAGTCGCTGAGCAAAGACCTCAAGGAGCCGCCGCCTGACATCCTCGACGACCCGTTCCCCAAACTGACCAAGCTGTATCTGGAAGACGAGAACGCGCCGGCCTACGCCAGTTTCGATACGGCGTTCCATCTCGAAGACCCGAAAAACCTCGCGCAAGCCTGGGCCAACAGTGGCAAGGCTACGCACATGATGCAGCTCAACCACGGGCTCGGTTCGATCACTGTGGTCACCGACGCCGACCTGTGGAAAACCCCGGCCATCGGCCAATACGACAACGCCTGGCTGCTCTGGTACCTGACCGCCGACACGAGCGTGACCTTGCTGTTCAACACCGATCACGACAGTCTGCTGACCTTGCTGCTGCGCAACTTCCCTCAGGCGTTGGTCGCCCTCATCGCCCTGATCGGTCTTGCGCTCTGGCATGTCGGAGTGCGCCATGGTCCGCTGCTGGAACCGGCGTCGAAAGGTCGCCGGCAACTTCAGGAACACTTGCGCGCCAGCGCCGATTTCATGCTGCGCCGCAGCGGTCAGCACAGCCTGTTGCAAGCCTTGCAGCAAGACATCCTGCGCCGTGTCCGCCACCGACACCCCGGCTTTGAACAACTCGGCGTTGCCGAGCAATGGCTGGTGCTCGCGCGCCTGACCGGCCAGCCCACACGCGCCATCAGGCAGGCGATGAGCCCGCGACCGAAACGGCGGCTGTCCAGCGCTGAATTCAGCCGTCAGGTCGCGCACCTTCAAACCTTGAGGAACACGCTATGAGTCAACAGATCGAGCCCGGCAGCGCGACTCACGCCGCCCAGCAACGCCAGCGCGCCAGTCAGTTGGCCCAGGCCGTGCGCAATGAGCTGCAAAAAGCCGTGATCGGCCAGGACAGCGTGATCGACGACGTCCTCACCGCACTGATTGCCGGTGGTCATGTGTTGCTCGAAGGTGTGCCGGGCTTGGGTAAAACGCTGCTGGTGCGTGCCCTCGCCCGCTGCTTTGGCGGCGAGTTCGCGCGCATCCAGTTCACCCCGGACCTGATGCCCAGCGACGTTACCGGGCACGCGGTCTACGACCTGAACACCGAGCAGTTCAAACTGCGCAAAGGTCCGATATTCACTAACCTGCTGCTGGCTGACGAGATCAACCGCGCCCCGGCGAAAACCCAGGCCGCGTTGCTTGAAGCCATGCAGGAACGCCAGGTCACCCTGGAAGGCCGCGCCTTGCCCATCGTGCAACCGTTCATGGTGCTCGCCACGCAAAACCCGATCGAACAGGAAGGCACGTATCCACTGCCCGAAGCCGAGCTCGACCGCTTCATGCTCAAGGTGCGCATGGACTACCCCGACGCCGAGCAAGAGCTGGACATGGTCCGTCAGGTCAGCCGCTCGACCCGTGCCGACATGCTCGACGTGCAACCGCTGCGCATGGTGTTGCAAGCCAAGGACGTGCTGGCCTTGCAGCGCATCGCCAGTGATCTGCCGCTGGACGACCAGGTCCTCGATTACGCCGTGCGCCTGGCCCGCACCACCCGCACCTGGCCAGGCCTGACCCTCGGCGCCGGGCCACGCGCCTCCATTGCCCTGGTGCGTTGCGCCCGCGCCCGCGCGCTGCTGCGTGGCGGCGACTTCGTGATCCCGGATGACATCAAAGGTTGCGCCCTGGCAGTGCTGCGCCATCGTGTACGGATCGCCCCCGAGTTCGACATCGAAGGGCTGGACGTCGATCAGGTGCTCAAGCAGTTGCTCGATCAAGTGCCGGCGCCGCGTCTGTGATTACATCCCTACCCAACACAAACCCTGTGGCGAGGGAGCTTGCTCCCGCTGGGTTGCGCAGCAGCCCCAAAACCATCCAGCGCAGAGTGTCAGATAAAACGTGCCTTTCTGATTTGCGACTGCTGCGCAGCCGAGCGGGAGCAAGCTCCCTCGCCACAGAAAGCTCTTTTGCCACAAAAGGTGTGCGCTGATGAAACCGTCACGCCTGTTGCTGATCTGGCTCGCCGTGCTGCTGGCCATCGGCATCGTGCTGGGCTCATTGCAAGCACTGGAATTCGACGTACCCTCAACCCTGTTGTCGATCAACTGGGGATTGTTGCTGGCGCTGCTGACCCTGGCCGTTCTCGACGCCGTTCGCCTCAAACGCTTGCCCTCTCCGCGCCTCCAGCGCCAGATGCCCGGCAGCCTGGCGCTCGGTCGATGGAGCGAAGTGCGGCTGGAGGTCGAGCATGACTTTGATCAACTACTGAACATCCAGATCTTCGACCATGTTCCGGAAGGCCTGAGCTTCGAAAACCTCCCGCTACTGGCAGAACTGCAACCCGGTCAACAGAGCCTTGTCGGCTATCGACTGCGCCCCCTAAAGCGCGGTCATTTCACCTTCGAACACTGCGAAATCAGCCTGCCGAGCCCCTTGGGTTTATGGTCAGACAAACGCCTGCTGAACGTGACCGACAGCACCCGCGTCTACCCCGACTTCGCCCATCTCTACGGCGGTGAACTGCTGGCGGTCGACAACTGGCTCAGCCAACTCGGCGTGCGCCAGCGTCAACGGCGTGGCCTGGGCCTGGAATTCCATCAATTGCGCGAATTCCGTGAAGGCGACAGCCTGCGCCAGATCGACTGGAAAGCCACTGCCCGGCAACGCACACCCATCGCCCGCGAATATCAGGACGAACGCGACCAGCAGATCATCTTCATGCTCGATTGCGGCCGACGAATGCGCAGCCAGGACGGTGAACTGGCCCATTTCGATCACGCACTCAATGCCTGTCTGTTGCTCAGCTACATCGCCCTGCGCCAGGGCGATGCGGTGGGACTAAGTACCTTTGCCAGTGATCGAGCGCATTACCTCGCCCCGGTCAAAGGCACCGGCCAGCTCAACGAATTGCTCAACACCGTCTACGACCTCGACAGCACCCAACGCCCCGCCGACTACCAAGCTGCCGCCACGCAGCTACTGGCCCGACAGAAACGCCGTGCGCTGGTGGTGCTGGTCACCAACCTGCGCGACGAAGACGACGAAGAACTGCTGACCGCCGTCAAACGCCTGAGCAAACTGCATCGGGTGTTGGTGGCGAGTCTGCGCGAAGACTTGCTCGACGGCTTGCGGCACGCGCCGGTGCAAACCTTGCCGGAAGCGCTGGCTTATTGCGGGACGGTGGATTATTTGAATGACCGGGCGGAGCTCCATGAGCGATTGAGCGCTCATGGAGTGCCGGTGGTGGATGCCCGGCCCTCAGAGTTGGGGGCCGAGTTGGTGACGCGGTATTTGAGCTGGAAGAGGGCTGGGGGGATTTAGCAACATTACAACGTCCCCCCGTTTACTTGATACCCTCTTATGCCTATTCCAAGACCGTCAGGTTAACGGACGTTTTTGAAGTAGAGTTCAGATTCCTCAATTCGGCCTCGAATGCTATGTCGCCGACCTCTTTGCCATGGTATTCAAACTTGATCCAACCCGTATTGCCGCTGTAAGTTGACGACAAAGGCTCACCATTGGCAGTCCAGTGGACCCTGCGCCCTACCTGCGGGGTCAGAGTGAGTATGCTCCTGACTAGTACCGAAATAACCGAGGTCTGCCCTACCCGGATAACGAAGGGTAAGGCATAGATACCTGATAATGCCGAGTCAACCGGACGATTGACCGTAATCTTCTCTGTCTTCGAACCAGGCAATGCGGAATACAGGGAAGCCACCAATTCATATTCACCAACACCGGGCGTTTCCACTGTAACTGAGGCGACACCCGCGTCATCGGAAACAGAGTCAAGCAAGGATACTCCCGCAAAACGCCACTTGATCGGGATACCCTTCAAAGGCAGGCCTGTTAATGCGTTGGTTATCGTGACCCAAGCATTTACTTCATGCCCGGGATAGGTACTGGTTCTGTCACAGGAGAGTGCCCCCATAACTGCTGCTTGTTCATACACAAGCGGTACCGAATCCCAGCCGCCCTCACCACCTTCCACGGTCGCCCACAATACAGTCGTACTCTGAGCATCAAAGCTATTAATCAACCATGCAAACCCATCCGAATTTGTAAACGAATGCGGCAGGGGTTGATTATCGTACTCCCACATCACTTTTACATTTTCCAGTGGCAAACCGGTACGACTGGAAATCACCTTCGCCCGAATGCGGGTTTGCGTCGCCCGATCACTTGCCTGTTCGCTGTCGTCAACCTCAATGAGCTCAATGATCTTCCGCGGCTCATTGAGCATGTAGGTCAGGGTTATCGTGTCCGAATACAGCTCATCCCCCACCGTCGCTGTCAGCTCACTCACTCCGGGTATGGTGGGAACAAAACGAATCTCTGCCACACCGTAATAATTGGTTTTTGAAGTCACAACCCCAAGATCCGGGCTGCGCCAGGTGACGGTCCATCCCACCATTGGCTTGCCACTAATCACCGACACCACCGTGACCTGTCCGACAAATGCCTGGCCCCAGTCCAGTGTCTGGGAAGCGCTGCTGTTGCGGCTGATTTTCAGCACCTGCGAGCCCTCCCCCACGGACATCGCGTTCGCTGGCGACAAGCTCGCCAGCCGCTCGGACGACAGGCGCAATGCGAAACTACCGTCCTTCAGATCGCCCACCCTGAACAGGTATTGCAACCCCACGTTGTAAAACGGTCGTCGCACCCCGAGCCCTGCCGATAAAAAGCTGATATCCAATTCACCAGGTCCGGTTCCTGTCATTCCCAGCGTCAAGTCATGACCAAACAATGGGCTGTTGTCCGAAGCCTCCAAATCGATCGAGTGTTCACCCTTGCGACGTGGGAAGCAGGTTTTCTGGCCCCACTCCTGAAACGCCTGTTTGTCAAAACTGACCCTCAGCCCCTTCCAGGGGTCCTCAGCCAGCGCAAGGACCGTCATGTCCCGTTGCTCTTGATAACCGTCGTACGGACTCTCCACCGTTGCCTTCACCGAATGCTCCTGATCAGCATTTTCCGGCGCAAAAGCATATCCGGACCAGCCATCCTCATCGCTTGGCACCACGCTTGAGCCCATCCATGTCACCGGCACCTCACTCACAGCCTGCCCGGTAAAGCGGGAGAACACCTGAACCCACAGCCGGGCAGGTTTTTGCCCGACAACCGGATCCACGGCCGATTCTCGCAACGTCTCAATCCTGACTTTGTTATGCGCCAGCGTCATCGGCGTCACGGTGGCGACAAAATTGAGCTGTGGGAGTGCCAGCCTCAGGGCAAATTCCCCCTTTTGTCCGCTGCGCGTACAGTCCAATTCCCAGTGCGTGTCCCCGTCGCTGATGGGCTGCGTAACACCCGAGGCGGGTTCGATGGTTACGCCCAGTTCATCTGCTGGAGTTCCCGACCATGTCAGCGATGCCTTCAATCCCACCAGCGGGCTCAGCGCATTGGGCAATACGTTGAAGCGGTGCAGTGCACCCAGGCATGGATAGAGCGCCTGGCCGTCAAGCGCAGCCTTCACCTGATCGAGCAAGAGACTCAATTCTTCTTTCGGGTCCACAGATATCAATCGCCCAAAAAGCTCTCGAACAATCCGTTCACCCTCCAGGTGCAGCTCCAGATCGAACAGACTGCTGATGCTGGTATCCGCCACTGAAACAAGCGTCCACTCCACGCCGCCTGCCACTAGCGTTTTGGTGACCCCAAGGTCAGCGGGCACCAGTCCGATATCCGGCGCAGCACCTCGCCAATGCAAACTGATATTTGCGCCAACCCATCCACTGCCAGCGATGGGCACGACCTTCAAGGTATGGGTCTGACCACGTCGACAGAGCAGTCCAATCTCGACACGATCAACTTCCTCCTCATCAAGCAGGATCTTGACCTCCCTCTTCCAGGGGTTGGCCGCCACCGCCCCCACATTAAAGTCCCGCTCAACTGCAACGGCGTCCAGATGGGCGCGGACGCTGGCAGTGACGACGTACGGCATGACGTGTCTTGGCGTAAACAGAAAGCTGGCCCAGCCACCGGCTCCCGAACGGGTCGAGCTCGTTGCCTCAACGACCCCGTCATGCTCCCACTTAGCCACCCAGTCAACCAGTGCACCAACGACCGGATCACCCGTCCCGCCGTTAACGTCGTGCACGACCTGAGCCCGCAACAACACACTTTCGTTTTCATCAATCTCTGGGTTCTTGTTGGCTTCACGCACCTCACCGATCTTGACCAGATTACGCGCCAGCAACATGCGTTTCTTCGGTGAAGGCAGCAACAATTTCGAACAGACCAGCGACAGCCAGAACTGACCGTCCAGGTGATCCTCACTCGTCAGCGTCCAGGGAAGCTCGAAGCCATTGGCCGGCACCGGCAACGGATACCCGAGCGCCGGATAGACGACAACACCCAGTTGTTCAGGGGTATCACCGCTCCAATGCATCGCAAGATGCGTCCCCAACAACGGGCTGGTATCAGGCAGTTTGACAATGACGGGGTAATCAGAACCCCGATTGGGGTAGCCGTTTTTTTCTTCCCAACGCGTTGCAACACCCTCGACGACCGCTGAGAGGTCCCTCCACGGATCCGTGGCCAATACCCGGACTGCAAACGTTTGAGTGAAGATGCCACTGGGGTAGTACAGGCTCTCGACCGACGCTTCGATCTCGACATCACCCGCTTGCGTCGGTTGGAAATCGAAGTACGCCCAGCCTTCTTCATTGGTATCGGTTGTACCCAGTATCGGTTGACCGGCAACCGTCCAGGTCACTGGCCTCCCAGTGACCGGTAACGACGTGTAAAACGACGTCACCTGAACCCCCAACCGCACTCCCTGGCCGAATTCAAGCACCGGGTAATAAGCCGCCTCAAGCACTTCACGGAACATCAATCGATGATGCCCGAGCGAGACGCTGATCGGGTAAGGGGCTGCGGTGTACTGGTTATGCACGATCAATGTAAGGAGGCGGGGTTCGTCAATGTCCATCCACGGGCAAGTGATCTGCCATTCACGCTCAAGCGACTGATTGACGCCCCATTCCGGCGTCGCAAGAATCGCGTCATCCGGGTTGTTTTCGCTGACCAGCGCAGCGCCGGTGCCCTGCCAGACGTTGTCGACCATGGGCTCGAGCTTCACCGTGTGGGAGCCGTTGACGCACAGGTGCAACGGCCCGCTTGGTGTGACGTCAAAGGTGTCGAACATCAGCGTTTGCAACTTCAGAGGCCCCAGCTGCAAGGCGAGTTTGATCCGGAAGATGCAGATCTGCGATGAATAATCCGACGGTTCGTTCTTGGGGCTGAATATGCCGAGGATAATCACGTCATCTTTTTTTAACGGTAGCTCCAGTTTTTCTTCATACATTCGAGGGAAGAGCTCCAGCGGCTGTCCGCTGGCCAGACGCGCCTGATCTTCTTCCTGATGACGTGCATTGCCCGGTTCAAGTCTGATCGTCTGTACTTCGTCCGACCCCTTGATGCTGATCTGCACCCATCCCGCTTCGGCATGTCGTGTCTCGCACAGGAAGCTCAGGACATAGTGCGCATCGACTTCAGGGTCGTAGTCTTTGGGAATGATGATCTCCTGACTGACCGACGCCTCATGCCCGGCCGCCAGAAAACGGGTGTACTCGCGCTCGTAGAACTCGCGCTGTGTGTTGAGCCAACCCCCGACCGGTTTTCTTTTCCAATGCTCGGGCCACTCGGTGAAATCCCCATTGAGAACCAGATTCTCGTCGGCCTGAATGTCAGGTTCACGCATGGTCGCCTACCCCTTTGTCCTGTTGGTTTTGCCGGGAGATTATTTCCACGGTCACCATGTCTTCCACTTTGCGCGTGAAGGTCGGCTCGCCGACTTTGGCGGTGTAACGAATACGCACGATGATGTCGGTCAGAGACAGCAGCATCGACCGCTGCGGCTCTTTGCCGGCCCAGGGGAAATTCAACATCCAGCGAGAGACCACCCCGGTATTTTCGAAAGGGTTGAGCAAACCTTCATCGGGCTTCATCGCGACCATGCCGTTATCGGCGATGCCCATCGACAGGGCTATCTGCTGACCACTGCGCAGGTTGACCTGCACATCGGCCGGGGCCACAGCGCCGTCAGGGTTATGCAGGTACTTCACCGACTGGGCGGTTGGCTTGGTCGCGATCATGCCGCTGATCTGGAGCAACGTGGCCTTGGCATCCTGGTAAGGCTCGGTCAGCGCCGGCAGATCGACCTCGACCAGACTGATCTGCCGGCAGTAGTGCCCCGGATGATCCTGATCGAAGAGCAATTGGGTGAGTTTGAACTCCAGCGATCCGCTGTCACGCAGTTGCAGCAATGCAGACTCCCAGCTCTCTATTCCGATCTGCGGATCGATCGTGTCTTCAAACAGCTGACGCAAAGAGATGGTTTTAACCAGCTCCAGCCGCCGCTCATGGCGTTGCAGGTATTCGCGTTCCATCCGCAGTAAATGCCCATGCAGGTGCTCGCCTGCCGTCAGGCCGTGACGGCTGTCCAGCCACACCTGAGGCAAGGCAATCCGCGACTCGTAATCGCCGGTTTCAGCACTGAGCGAGTCCTGGGCGCTGAGGCACAGGCTGACCACCGCATCGTAAGCCTGTTTATGCAACGCCTTGAGCTGTCCCAACATCCAGCCGTACAGTTCGGCATTGGTCGCACGTTTTTTGAGGAAGTTGTAAATCGCCAACGCCTGACTGTTGGCCCTGAGGGTTTGCTCCAGGCTAGTGCGGGCCGCCAGTACCGCATGTTCCTGCGCGGCGATCTGGTCATCGATCGCCCGAACCTCTGCCTGTGCCTGATTGCGCTGCAGTTCCCATTCGGCGCGGCGGCGGCGGTAGGCTTCGGTGGTGGCTTGTTTGTCCGCATCGATTTGCAGTATCGAGGCGGCAATGTCCAATCCATAGCAAACCGCATCGACCAGTGCATCGAGGCGGTAGCCACCGTTCGCCAGCCCAAACATGTTGGGCAAAGCGGCCAAGGCGGCCCCGACGGGCTTAATGGCTGAAGAGGTCAGCCCAAAAATTTTTGACTGTTGCAGGTTATCCATCACCTGGTATTCAATCGCCGACACGTTTTCCTCATAGAGTCGCGAATACGCCAGAGCCCGCTCCTCTGCCACCGTCCGGCTGCTTGACAGCGCGGTCACATTCGCGACCAACTGGTCAATGGTCTGTCGTTGCAGGGTCTCGGCATAGGCCCCCAGGTTGACCAAATGGTCTTGCTGCATTTCCTCCTGATCCGCCCGATCCCGTCGATCCAGCAAGTTCAGCACCTGATTGGCGTACTCCTGCAAGGTCTGCACGGCACGTAATGCCGCCTCGAATGTAACGCGCCAACGAAAAGCGCCCACCACCAGCCTTCCCCCCATGGGTCTCGGCCCGGCAACGCCACCGTCGGCGAGATCGCGCAGCAGCTGATTGGGGTCTGTCGGCGGGCTGAAAAGTGGGACATACAGCGGCGTGCCCTCGATGGTGAGGTTGTTGCGCAGGTTGAACAGGCGCTGGTCGGGCCGTGCAAACAGATCGAGCAGTTGCTGGTTGATCGGCACTTTGAAAGGTCCGTTCGCCAATAGCCCCATGTGGGGTGCGGTATCGCAGGCGGCGGGAAAATCCGCCAGGCTGACATTGAGCTCTTTTTCAAATAGCTCCAGCGCCGGGCGCGAACGGCTGCTAGCTAAAAGCGTCTTGACCTTCGCTGTTTCCCAACTGCTCACGGTACGCACCAAAGGCGCCTTGCCCATCAGAAACCTGGCCTGGACGTAGCACAACTTTGCCGCCACCAGGCTGTCCCGGGTCAGTTGACGGTAATACCAGTCGCCCCACGCCATGAGGTTATTGACGTACTCCGTAAACACCAGAATCTGAAAATGCACTGGGGCTGCATAGCCGATGGCATCCGGATCGGTCGAGTTCACGGCTTCAGCGCCAGGGCTACCGCGGGTCGCCAATGGCCGGCAGCGCCAGTACAGCGGTTTTGGATTCTCCGCCGCGGGCTCATCAGCAATGGCTTGCGGATCAAACAGGTATCGCAGCCAGTTCTGCGCTTGCGCAAAACGGTTTTCATCACGCAAGCGTGTGGCCACCAGGTGCGGCAGGTGAAAAAACAGCTCCCAGAAAAACAACCCGTTGGCACCGTCGAATGCACCGTTCGGCTCATTGAACGGTACAGAGGTGGGAGGTGGCTCCACCAGGAACTGTGTGGCCCAGTCCAGTACGGCATCGACGGAAATGTTGGAAAGTTGTACGAGTTCGGGACCGAACAGCGAGTTCAGGCGACAGTATTTCAGCGCCAGATCCGTCTGGTTGAGTTTGAGAAACTGCGCGGCATCGAGGGTGTTTTTAAGCAGCTCCGGTGGGGTGAAGTGCGGCAGGTTGGCGATCGTTATTGTAAAGTTTTTGCGCCCGTATTTAGACTCGACAGTACCACCAAAAGAAAAGACAGGCGCCGAACTCCATGCGCCTCTCGGCCGTTTAAAGGTTAGCCAATCAGTACTCCAGTCACCCCCAATCGGAAATGCTTGTTCAATCGGTCCAGAATCTCCGCCGGATGGGTCGTTCAACTCCAATTTCAGAAAAACCGTGTCGCCTGAGTAATACCACGGCGTTTGCTTGCAAAAGCCCTGGACGAGAAGCACATCTTCGTTACCAACAGGGAACACAAAGGCCCGTAGCCCCAGATAAGCGATCATGCTGCCCGTATAATCTTCAGTCACAACCATTGGCGGTCGACTGACCAACGCATGCTGCACCGTCAAGGGGGTAGCAAATCGCACCGTCGCCTGCTCCAGCCAGCCGCCGTCATCATCGGCCACGGAACGCAACAGCACATCGCGCACCACCGATACTTTCAGGGCGTCTTCTCCGGTCTTGCCGTTAATCAACATCACGCCCAGATTGCCCTTGGGGTATTGCTCAGTGACCATCACCGTTGTAATCAGCCGTGCGCCCGCGGAGACGTCGCGAACGTGCGGCGAAGCATGCAGATTCAGCGGCGCCGACCACTGGCCGTTTTGCGCCATGAAGGCCAGCTTGATGTTGAGTTGGTGAGGTAAAACAACTTCATTCGATTTATCGACCGACTGTTTGCGCCACTCAGCCCACACCACGCACAACCGCCCGTTCCAGAACACCGGACGGATATCCAATACCTTCTCATCGGTGGGAATTTCAATCGACCGCCATTCACTCCACGCCGCCGGATTGATCGCGGTTTCGGTGGTGCCGAGTTCAACTTCTGCCTTGCGCCAGAAGTACTGACGTGGCTCGGTCCGCGAGCAGCCAACATAGTAGTAATCCGCCAACGCGGGGGTGGGCGAGCGCAACGCATCCCCTCGGTAGCCACCCATATAGGCGCTGAGCACGTCCAGGTCGCAGGTCTGCTCGAACGTGTGCAGATAGCTCTGCAGCGCCTTTTGAACGGAGTCGGTGTTCAGACTGCTCTGGTTCAGGTCGTTTTCGAGGTTTTTGAACAGACTGGTCTTGCGCTGGCGCACAAAGGGGTTGATGAAGATTTCCGGGTAGTACGAGATGAATTGCACCGCCGCCCAGTCCGGGTAATTACTGTAGAGCTCCCAGGTCTCCAGGTCCGGCTTGCTGAATGGGTGCGTTGCGTAACCGGGTTCCAGTTTTTGATACGCCGCATGAATGTACTGCTGCGCACAACTGATCGCTTCAGCGACCCAGGAGTTCTGCACCGGGTAGCTGTCCAGCGGATCCATGCGCAGCAGTTCGAAGAGGTCTTCCGGTGTTTTCACAAAGGCGTAAGACTTATCTCCTGTTTTGTTGACTTGCCCGATGGAGTAATCCATCAACGCAGCGCGACGCTTTTCCAGCAGGTGACCGGTGATAGTCGATGCCATGATCCTTTCTCCTTGGCTAATCGGGGACACACATCAGCAAGCGATACCGTTACGCTGGGTATCCGTCGCCTTCGAAATTAATGGGGTCGAAATCGCTCTGACTCTCGCTGGTATCACCCAGGACTGAGATGACGAACTTGCCGCCGGTCGGGCTGTGGACAAACACTCGCGTGAGTCCGTCCTGGTTGGTAAACGCCTGAGCGGGCCGGATAACGACTGTCGCGCTCACCGGTCCATCCTTGCGTTCAAAAGTCCACCGCACAAGCTTGTCTATTCCAAGGTTGTTATAACGATCCATCAGCACAGCGAAGAGTTCGACTTCGTGACCGGGTTTCACGGGGCCCGACGGGATCGTGGACATGAGGGATGGCGGGAAGGACAGGGTCACGGGGTCGGACGTGACTTCAATGCTGGGGGCATACTGCGCGTCGAACAGATCCAGCCAGAACAGCGGCGTTTCCTTGCCCAACTTTTCGCCTGGGAAAAACTCCGCGATAAGCGTTCCATCTATCTCGGTCGCTTTTGTTGCAATGCTGCCCAGCGTGGTGTGCCAGTAAACGTTGACCCCCTTCAGGGCGGCCCCTGCCCCGTCCTTGAGCGTCACTTTGAATGTGATTTTTTCACCCGGTTTATTGGCCACCGCGTAAGCATTGCCGTTCACTTCGCACTTGATGTCGACGAGTTGCTTCAGATCGCTGGAGGCTTGAACAAGAGGCTCCCGCGCTTCGGACAGGCTCAGCAAGGCGCGCTCGGCGGCCGTGGCATAGGCCTGTTTTGCAGCCGGCGTATCAACGGACTCAGGCACATTGCCGATCAGGAAAATCGTCAAGGCATCCATACCGCTGTGCGTCGACATCACGCGGATGCGCATCAACAGGTCCAGCTGTGTCAGGTTTTTCAGCACCTTGAGTGTCGGATCAATGCGACTGACACACTCGCGCACTTCCTGAACGCTCCAGCCAAAAAACTCGGCCAGTTTGATGGATGAAGCCTGCTGGGCCAGGGCCAACGCATCACCCGCCACCGTCGGCAGAGCGTTGACCTCGCGCAGGTAGTCGAGCAGTTTTTGCGCCGGTTGCTCGCTCAGCTCAAACGCCCGGGTGAGCGCAGTGAGGTAGTAGAGCGTTGTCACCGTAAACAGGTGTTTGTCATCCTGATCGATCCAGGCTTTGTGACCGTAATCCAGATAGTCCTGCAGCAGGACGGCACTCAGGTTCAGTTGGGCCACCACCGCACTGCGACGGCGCACATCGGCCAGCAACGTGAGCAACGGATCAACCCCTTCGATGCGCCTGCGCCCCGGTTCTTCTGACCCGGCGTCGGTCCGGTCCCATACCTGACGCAGCAGTGAATAAATCGTCGCATTGGCCCAGGCAAGCACCCGTATGGCTTGTTCTGCGTCGACACCGGCGTACACCGCCAGGCATTCCTTGGCCACCGACACCTGGGCTTCCCGGGCCTGCATGAGTACGTCGAACATATTTTCAACAATGGCCACGCGCAATGCGTCATCCATGTCACCCAGGCCATCCATGACGGCTTGTTCAATTCTCAGTCGAGCAAAGGTTGGGTAGTCAGACTCTGTCCCGGTCGGTGCCAACACCAGACCCTGCGCATCGGCCAGGCTCCCCAACAGACTGAGCCAATCGGCTCCCGGCAGTGGCGGCACCCCGGCCATCAACAACCCGGCATTGGTAAACAGTGCCGCCGGCAGCAGGTTGCTGACTTGCTCGAACAGTTGCTGTTCTGGTTCCGAGGCGACACCGGGGCGCGGTTCAGACACCTGCTGCAGCATCCACAGCACCGGCAGATCACGATCCCGGCACCAGCCCACGCAGGAATGCAGGGCGTAGATCAGGCTCAGCGCATCCGGCGTGCCGCCTGTGGTTGTGTTGATTTGCGGGAGCCCTGCCAACCCCTTGACCCAGGCATCCCCGCCCAGCAGCGTCAACATCAACACGCCTTCTACCGGTGTGATGTCCAGCATTCGCGCCAGCTTCACCAGACGGTAAAAGCTTGAAACGATCGCCACGTTGCGCTTGAGTGTTGTTGGCAGGCTGTGCGCCTTGGCAATGGCCAGGGCCAAATAGTGATAAGTCTGCAGATCAATGCCCAAACCGCTGCACAGTTGGCTGACCGTCAAATCAGTCGCCCCCTCTGCCGGCAACAGAGGGAAATCCTGGTTATCGAGCTTCAAAGGCTGGCGATAATTACCTTGGCTATTGAAGACCTGGTCGAATTGCGACAGCGCCTCCCCGCGACCGTAGATCGACAGCTCATCGATAAACACGGCGAAGTCTTGCGCAGTACAGCCGTAGCGCTCGCGTAATGATTGGAAAAGCCCCAATGCATGCACGACGTTGTCAGAGACCCACCACTCGTCTGCTTTCGCACCGCCGCGCACCTCAGCCCTGATGGCAGCAGCCAGCAAGGCATCAACCTGGTCGCTGGGCAGTCCCAGCCACTTGTCCAGACGCACTTTGCGGTTCATTCGGTCGTATCGGGCAAGCCCCTCGGGGGTTGCGGGGTTCTCTGACAATCGATGAAGGTAACCAGAACCGCTTCCGCTACCCGTAATACTGACAGCCGGCGATGTACGTGCATTGAGGTAAACCGAACCGGAACGTTCACTTTCCGAGCCTGCAGGCGTAGCCGGAACGTAGGTCACATTGGCTGAGCGCACAGGCAAGAAACTGCGAATGGATAGCAACGCCTCGACTCCTGGCGTGTCGAGTACTGTCCGCTCACCGAAGAACGGCACCTGATTCAGGTTCTGCCATTCCAGTTCTCCGGCACCGAAATTAGCCAAGTAAAAAGCGTCCCGCACTGCCTCTGCCGGACTCGGCTCCGTCAATAGCTTGCGCTGATAAGGCCCCAGCCGCGACGCATGGGCCAGCGCGCGGCCAGCATCGGCATCCCAGGCCCCGGTTCGCAGAAAATAGGGGTAATCCAAGTCAACGATGTGTGCAAAATTGGCCACCGACAGACCATGGTGCTGCGCGATGGCATCCAGGGTGACCCAATGCTGGTAATAAGGCAGCCCGTTCGGGTAGCGCGCCTCAATCAACGCATCTTCAAGCTTCGTCTCCGGCTCATGGTGGGTGATGAAGGCTTCCAGCACAGAAACGATGATATCGACCGCGGACACCGATTTGTGCACCGCGTTGAAGTCAACAGACAGCTCGTTCAGGTCGGTGCGTCGATCATGCAGAGGGTATTTTTCCGCCTTCACGCCATGGACTTCGATACGGTCGCGGATCCAGCGCAGCAATTCGATCAGATACGCCACCGCCGATGCATTCGACTCCAGAGCATCCGGTGGACAAAGCGAGTCAAAGGGGGTGTTGAATAACCGCTCATAGGTGGGTCCCGGGACGAACGACAACAACCCGCTTGATGGCCCTGACGCGGCCTTTTCACTGCCCGTCAGCAAGTGCTCGATATACTGGCGACGCACATAGGTGGCCATGCTGTTGGCCCGGCGCATAAACTGCCGCGCGACGTCCGGGGTGACCCCATAGCCCCTGACCAGACCGTCAAGCCCCTTCTCCACCAAAGGAAAGATGGAACCCCCCGCTTCGAAGTATTTACGCAGCTCGGGGCATTGCGCGCGCGGCTCTTCATCAAACACCTGATCGAGCATTTGCAAGGCGGGGAGATTGGGTGAGTCAGCCATGGGTCATGGTTCCTTGAGTCGATAGCAGCCCGTAACAGCCTGACGAACCCGTCAGGCTGTACGTTTGGTGAAATGAATTTGGCGCTGATGCACAGCCTTCGTCTACTGTCAGAAATGACAGTTTTTACGACCATTCATCGGGACTTTTATGTTCAGATCCGCTAGACGTCGCAGGCACGACTTCGAAGCGCTCGCTCTCGACCCAGTCGGAAGCGACTTCCGCGCTGTCCGTGATGGTTTGCTTGAACCGGCACCATTGGCCACCAAGGGGTAGCTGTTGCATGGCCATGCCCTGCCACCCCCCCGCGACGGGGATATTGACGGCCCATTTCTGGTCGGGGTTAAACCAGCTCACCACCTCTCCGACCCCCTGCGCGCCCTGGCCTTTGAACCCGATCGGGTGATTGACCCAACTCCCCGCTGCCGGCAACTCGATGGTGGGCAAATACGTCACCAACACCACCGGTCGCGCGGCGGAATCTGCGGAATCGAACCCGTCGCTCGAAGCCACGGCCACCACACCGTAGCGGCCACCGGGCTGATCGAATTCCACCGACACCGACCACGTGCGATCGTCCAGCACCGGACTTTGTCCCAACACCGTCAGCGCCGGGCTGACCAGCTTCACCGTTACCGTGTCCCCCGGCACGCCGAAGCCCGAAACCACCGTCTGCCGACCGATGTGTTCGTCGGTTGCCGGGGTTTCGATGCTCGGCGCCGCCGGCACAACGTTGTAGGTCAATCGCGGGCTGTCTTTTGACTGCAGCCCTTCAACCGTCTGCCGAGCCCAAATGGTTTTACGCCCCACCGGCAAGGTCACCTCGGCGTACCAACGGCCATCGGTGCCCACCGCAACGTTATTGAGTAGAGGCTCAGGGACGCCCTCCTGCCAGACATCGACCGTGGCGCCTGGCGTGGCCAGGCCCTCCAGCATCGAGGTTCGGGGCAGATTCTGGTCTGCTTCCGGCACCGTAATGACTGGCGGCACGACCACGACTTCAAACGTGCGCATCTCACTGCGCAACGACTCTCGCCCATCGAGGGTCTGTTGAGCGTCGATGGTGTACTCACGAAATTTGAGGGCAGTGAGGTTGATCGACCATTGACCATCGACCGCCAGCTCTTTGGGTTCACCCAGCGCGCCACCGAATCGGGCATCGCGCAGCTGCATCGTGGCCCCCTTCAGACCGCTCCCCCCCCGGACAGTGATGTCGCGGTCGACTTCTGCGCTGGGGACGGGCTCGGTGATGACCGGTTGAGGGATGAGCGCTTCGATCAGGAAGGTTTCGGAGGCGGCCGGCGATTTCTGCCCGGCGGCGGTCTGGGTCACCGTGACGGTATGGGTGATGTCCGGTTCAAAGGGTGTGTCGCGTTGAAAGGTCCAGCTTGCCTGGGTCACCTGGGCAGGGAATGTCGTATCGCTGTCGCTGAACGTGAGCTCGACCAGCGCATTCGGCCAGCAGGTGCCCGAGACGACGGCGAAGAAACCCTCCACGTCTACCGGGCTGATTTCCGGGGCCAACGGTGGGATGCTGACACTCAGCACGAGCCAGCTCGGCGACTCCTGACCATTCAGATATTGCCGGATATGCACTTCGCGATTGAGCGTCGGGCCCCACACGGCTGAAGCCTTGCTCGACCATTGGCCGTTGGCAACCAGCGCATCGGGGGCGGCCGTGGAGTCGCCGCCGGGGTTGGCAATCCTGATCGTAGCGCCGGTGTGGCCTTCGCCTAAAAAGGTCGGCTGGTAGTCCAACGTGTATTTCACGTTGCTTGGATTTTCCAGTTTCCGGTCAACAGTGAACGTATAGGGGTGCGACTCAACCCAGCCATTGGCGTTATCGGAGACTTTCTGAATCGCCCTCAGCGTGTAGACGCCCATCGTCCAGCCCGTTGCCGTCGTTTCCCACTGGCCATCGGGTTTCACCAACACAGAGGGCGGCGCCGTTCCGCCCGGGCCGCTGACCAGGGTGAATTGGACCGTAGCGCCGATGTGGCCCGCGCCTGAAAACGTAACCGTGGTGTCGGATGAACTCTCGACGTCGACATTAATTAATGCGGGGGGGCGGACTTTGAATGACCGTGGCCCACTGATGCTATTCGGCTGACCGTTAACCGTTTTGGCCACAATGGTAAATGGGCCAGGAGGGACGGGATTGACACGGGTGGTCATCGTCCAGCGCCCATCTTGTAACACCCGACCTTCACCGACTTTAAAGGTATGATTCAGATCCGCGACCACCTCGATAATTGAGTTTGGCTCGCCTCCATAACCGGACACACCCGCGTCTGAATCGACTGTCACCCCGTTGGCGGGTTGGTCGATAACAATGCTTATCAGCTCAAAATTAACTGCATCCCAATGGATCCCTGGGTCATAACGAACGGCGAGTTGAAAAGACCCCAGATTGATTCCACTTAAATCAATCTCTTTGCTCCAATTCCCATAAAAATCCGACTCTGCTGTTCCAAAATAAGTACCTCCCCCACCTGACATAATTACAACGTTGGAATAAGACTTCCTGCCTGTTCCCACGACTGTAATTTTTCCGCGATAAACCCGATCATTCTCACTTGGGTATTTAAACTTCGGAGCGATGATTACCTGTAGCGGGGCGGATTCTGCCCAAACCGAATAAGTCTCGCTGACAAATTTTCTTGATTTAAACGCCTGGTGACAGGTAATCCAGATATCGCCTGCATTTAAACCTTGGGGAGTGACTGACCAACTGCCATCCGGGCGAACAACACCACTGCCAAAATAAGTTCCTACGTCGGCTTGATGCAAATCAATCGTTGCACCGGGAGTACCATTACTCCCTTCTATTGGCGCCGTGAGATAGGTGATGCTCTTGGTCAAAACAACAGGCTTGGACAGCACCACAACGCGTAGAACTTTACTCGGCACAAACCAATCACCATTGACCCAACTCCAGATAACGAGTTCATGCACCCCGCCTGCCAGTCCGTTAGTGAGCGTCAATGTGGCCCACCCATTGCCATCTGTTTTTGTTTCTGCGGACAGCGACGCGAGCGTTTTGGCATCAAGAATTTTGACATTGAAACCTGCATTGGCGCTCACCGTAAAACTCTGCCTACCCTCAATTCTAATCCCTTGCGCCACATGAAAAGATGGCGCTCCAATCTGATTGACCTCCCCATATCCCAGCGGAGCTTGTGCGATAGCCGTGGGATCCGAAGTGAGCAATGCTTCAACAACAACATTTTCTGAAGTTTCATCCAATTGGCCTAGCGCCACCTTCATTGATCTAATATCGACCAATACCATATTGCTGGCCATCCACCATTCATCATGGCCATTCCACAAAAAAACATATAGACCATACTCTCCTGGCGGCAACACTCCGGTGACTAGCGTGAAGTGTCCAGCCCCCCCCATTTTCCCTTCAGGACTGTTATAACTTTGTTCGTGCGCCTCCACAATTCTGACATAACAATCGGCATGCCCTCCTCCCGTGACTGTTACCGTTGCGCCACCACTGACATAGTTAAGAGTGGCGCCAGTTATGTTCGGCCTCGTCCATAAAACTCCAGACTCGGAGAAGGGGACAACCTCTGTTTTCTCATCATTATCTTGCGCCATGATTGCTGTCGCCCCTAATGTTCTGCCGTAGACCGTGAGAGCCTTTCTACTTCGCGAACAGGGACGCTGCCTACCTGTAAAATCTGACAGTTCCGATGAACGGCAGGGTCTTCAATTTGAGCTTCGTCCCGATTTTTCAGGCTTTCGCCAAGTGACTACACGTCCTTGCGCAACGGACTACACATCCGCCAGAATCCGCCGGCTTGTGCGCGTTGGCCTTGCCCCGTAACTTGATCTGCGTCGCTGCCAATCAGCGGCCGGGTTTAGTCGCCCGGTGTTTGTACGATGTGCATAGCGTCATCCAGTCGGGTTTTCCCTATCCCCCGCACTTGATGGTGGCTGTTCGCAGGGCGCTCTCGGGCGCGCCGGTTCTCGTACTCACCGGTCGACTAACCTGCTTACAGCCGCCACCCCCTCGTTTAGTCGCGAGGTCGTGGCAGCCCCAATCGAGTACGAAAACATGTTCAAAGCAACACCAAATCCCCCCGAAACCGACCCGGTTTCCCCCTACGCCACCCTCGATACAAGAAAGCTCCACGCTGCCGCCGACAAGGCGCTCGACCACTACCTCAAACCCACTGTCGATACCCTTCGCTCTTCCCAGGAACGTGCCATGAAAATGTTCACTGTTATCGCCGATGCCAATCCCGAAGCGCTGAACATCGAGACCTATGAAACCTTTTCCACGGTCAGCACGCTGCTGCTCGACCTGGCGGACAGCCTGGACGACAAGCCGCGGCATCTGGCGATGGCGATTTACCGGATCAGTGAGTTGGGTTTGATGTTGGTGGAGCGGTCGCTGGATAACGAGAAGGCGATCAAAGTGACCGGAGCTTAAAGATCAGGCGCCTGAGCTGACGTCATCGCGGGCAAGCCCGCTCCCACAGGGATCGGCGTCGAACACACATTTTGTGAACGACGCCAGACATTGTGGGAGCGGGCTTGCCCGCGATGGCGATGGTGAAAACGCCAATGAACTTCAGGCAGATGCAGGCATCGGCTGAAAACTGAAGTACTGCGTCAACGCCTCCACCAATTGCCCAAACTCCGGCGGTGCCCGTTGCAGGCTGAACCCGGCGTCGTAATGGTGGGGGGTTTCGTCTTCGTGGCACCACAAACAACACGCCGTCAGGTCAATGACCTGCTGGCAACCGTCGCTGGCGGGGATTTTCAATCGCAGGTCAAAATCGACGCCCACCATCATGGGCAACTGGCTGATGAGCATCAGCCCGTCGGCGGACACATTGCCCAGAAAGCCGATGGGTTTGTCGGTGACGCTGTTGAACACTTTCAGAAAATACGGCAATTGATGCCGCTCGATCCGGCGGTCGGTAAACATGCGCAGTTGGCCCAGCAAGGCCCTTAAGCAGGGCCGCACTAATGCTTCGGAACGTGCCTGTTTTTGCTCTTGTCGAAAAGCCTGGCGCGCTCTCCCCGTTCCCGGTGCGTCAGTCCACGAATCCGCTGACGCTTACAGCTGCCGGTTACAGGTATGACCTCGATCTAGAGACATGTCTCTAAAACCGATCCATTCGACTATAGCTCACCACCGCCGGGCGGCCAGCCTTTGCATGACAACAGTCATCAAAACTGCGTCGGGCGCACCGCTGCTGCGGCGCTGCGAGTCGGGTAATGGCCCAGGCTCTGCAAGGTCTCCAGGCGCGCGCGGGCGCGGTAGGCGTATTCGCTTTGCGGGTAGGACGCCATGATGAACTGATAAGTCTGCGCCGCATCGATGAACAGCTTCTGCCGTTCCAGGCACTGGCCGCGCATCATCGACACTTCCGGCCACACATAAGGCCGCGCACGGCTGGAGCGTTCGACTTTCGACAATTCGAGCATTACCTGCTCGCAATTGCCGCGATCGTAGGCGCTGTAGGCGTTATTCAAATGATGGTTCATCGACCAACGGGCGCAGCCCGTCACACTGAGGACGCTGAGGGCAAGGGCGGCAATGGGCACGAATCGCATGGGGGTTCTCCTGTCTTGAGCTCTGTATCGACCCGTGAGCAGAAATCTTCAGGAATGTTCGGTTAAAGATATAAACGAATAAGTAGTGCATATGAACAATGACTACAACTTCGGACCATAGTAGCCTCACTCAGCGCTTGAACTCAGGAGTCTTTGCATGTCCGTCCGTCGTACCAAAATCGTCGCTACCCTTGGCCCGGCCAGTAACTCGCCGGAAGTTCTCGAACAGCTGATTCTGGCTGGCCTGGACGTCGCCCGCCTGAACTTCTCCCACGGCACCCCCGACGAGCACAAGGCTCGCGCGAAGCTGGTGCGTGACCTCGCAGCCAAGCACGGCCGCTTCGTCGCCCTGCTGGGTGACCTGCAAGGCCCGAAAATCCGTATCGCCAAATTCGCCAACAAGAAGATCGAGCTGAAGATCGGTGATCAATTCACCTTTTCCACCAGCCATCCTCTGACCGAAGGCAACCAGCAAGTGGTCGGCATCGACTACCCGGACCTGGTCAAGGACTGCGGCGTGGGCGACGAGCTGCTGCTCGACGACGGCCGTGTGGTGATGCGCGTCGATACCGCCACCGCCACCGAACTGAACTGCACCGTGCTGATCGGCGGCCCGCTGTCCGATCATAAAGGCATCAACCGTCGCGGCGGTGGCCTGACGGCGCCGGCCCTGACCGAGAAAGACAAGGCCGACATCAAGCTCGCCGCCGAAATGGAAGTCGACTACCTCGCGGTGTCCTTCCCGCGTGACGCCGCCGACATGGAATACGCCCGTCAACTGCGCGACGAAGCCGGCGGCACCGCCTGGCTGGTGGCGAAGATCGAACGCGCCGAAGCCGTGGCCGATGACGAAACCCTCGATGCGCTGATCCAGGCCTCCGACGCGGTGATGGTTGCCCGTGGTGACCTGGGTGTGGAAATCGGCGACGCCGAGCTCGTGGGCATTCAGAAGAAAATCATTCTGCACGCACGCCGCCACAACAAAGCTGTGATCGTGGCGACCCAGATGATGGAGTCGATGATCCAGAACCCGATGCCGACCCGCGCCGAAGTGTCCGACGTGGCCAACGCCGTGCTCGACTACACCGACGCCGTAATGCTTTCGGCAGAAAGTGCTGCCGGTCTGTACCCGCTGGAAGCCGTGCAAGCAATGGCGCGCATCTGCGTCGGCGCTGAAAAGCACCCGACCAGCAAGACCTCCAGCCACCGCATCGGCAAGGTCTTCGAAAGTTGCGACCAGAGCATCGCCCTGGCCGCCATGTACACCGCCAACCACTTCCCGGGCGTGAAAGCGATCATCGCCCTGACCGAGAGTGGCTACACGCCGTTGATCATGTCGCGCATCCGTTCTTCGGTGCCGATCTACGCGTTCTCCCCACACCGCGAAACCCAGGCCCGCGCGGCCATGTTCCGTGGCGTCTACACCGTACCGTTCGACCCGGCATCGCTGCCGCCTGAGCAAGTCAGCCAGGCCGCGATCGACGAGTTGCTCAAACGCGGCGTCGTGGAGAAAGGCGACTGGGTCATCCTGACCAAGGGCGACAGCTACCACACCATCGGCGGCACCAACGGGATGAAAATCCTGCACGTTGGCGACAAGATGGTCTGAGTGATCAGAACTGCTGAAATAGAAACCGCCATGTGAATGGCGGTTTTTTTTCGTCTGAAGAACGGCGCCCTGGAAAATGACCGACCTGTCTACTGTCAGGTTTTACAGTAGACAGGTCTGGCACTGTGACCTTCCAATCAGATCCTGGCCCTGTATTCGCTACCAACCTTGAACATGAGGAAAGGTCTTCATCTTCTGATCTGCAGCAGTCGGCCTCACATCCATAACGGAGCTTGAACAAATGAAGACTCAACCTACCGCCGAGGCCGGCATGCTGGACGAAGGTTTTGGGGAAAAGGGTATTGCCTGGATTGGTTTTGGCCAATACGCGGTGGCCAGAATTGAAGGTATCAAGAGCGTCGGGGAAGGCACTGAAGGCAAAATCTATTTCGCAGGTTGGTACCACGACAACAGCATGGCCACGTCTTTTTACATATTGGGCCGACTGAACTCAGACGGCTCAGCCGATAAAACGTTTGGCGCAGACAGTGATAACGGTGTTGTCGTGGGGCGCTTCAAGGGGCTCAGCTCAACAGTAAGGTCGTTGGCTGTTCAACCTGACGGCAAAATCCTTTTATTTGGTGATGCCACCAGCAGTGAGTTCCTTCAGGCGCCTGCCTTCGCTCGTTATGGAGCTGATGGACGGCTTGACCAAAGTTTCGGCGAAGACGGCCATGCCATTCACAATATTATTGTGCATCCGCCGGCTCACGCCGCTCGCCAGAATGAATCGCCGTCGACCGCCGGAAGCACCGCTAGCCCCTTCGGAGTAGAAGTCCTGCCCGATGGGAAAATACTTGCATTCAAACATCATGTACTTTTCGGCTTAGATTCAGCGGTAGGTCTGATTATTCGACTCGACGATAAAGGATCGCTGGATCTGGACTTCAATCAAATTGGCCATATCGTCGTTTCCCATCCCGACTACTTGTTTAACCACACACAGCTCATGAACATCATGGTGCAGGCCGACGGCAAGTACCTGGGTTGCGGAGCGGTATGGGATAAAAATGATCCTCATTCCGCCATGTTTGTGCGCTATCACCCGCAAGGTCATCTCGACAACTCGTTCGCAGACCGCGGATTCGTTATCACCAAAGGCCCAGTCGACATGGGCGGACTACGCGTCGAGGTGATGGCTCAACAACCCAATCAGCGCATTTTGGGGATTGGTTCGACCATCACCCCTTCAAACGACAGGGGCCTGTTGCTGAGCATCGAACCCGACGGGTCGCCCAATATCCAATTCAACCGGGGTATGCCCTTGTTTACCGAGTTAGAGCCCGGCGCTTTGACCGCGTGGACGGGTGGCGCCATTCAAAAGAATGGGAGGATTGTGGTGGTGGGAGGAACCGGGTTTTTTAATGGCAAAGTCGACATCGTTGTGGCTCGATTTATCGATGAAAAGTTTGATCCCGAATTCAATGGCATCGGTTACGTCCGCACCGAGGTAGAGCCTGGGACTGAGGCCGCGACAGGCATGGCGTTGCAGAGCGACGACAAAATACTCGTAGCTGCCTACTCCGGGAGTTCAAAGAATCTCATCATTTTGCGTTATCTGTCGTAGTTCTCAGCAGAGGGAAGCCCTGCCCGGTGAATGGCGGGGCTTTTTGGTTTCTGATCCGGAAGATGTGTCGCCTGGATAGGCCTCTTCGCGGGCAAGCCCGCTCCCACAGGGTTTTGTGTTGTTCACAAATTACGTGACCACTACAAGAACCTGTGGGAGCGGGCTTGCCCGCGAAGAGGCCCGCAAGGTCAGCGACCATTCAATGTCGTTTGATAAAGGCCGACAACGCCGCCAACGCTTCCGGCGAGCGCAACCGCTGGGTGAACAACGCACCCTCTTCTTCGATCACTTTGCGCAGCTGTTCCCGATCCGGCGCTTTCATCAATTGCTTGCTGATCCGCACCGCGTCCGGTGGCAATGACTCAAACCGCAACGCCATCTCCCGCGCCTTGGCCAACGCCGCTTCGCCACTGCCCAACGCCTCGGTCGCTATGCCCCAAGCCGCAGCCTGTTCACCACTGAACCCGTCACCCAGCAACAACAGTTCGGCCGCTTTTGCATGGCCGAGCAGTCGCGGCAGGATCAGGCTGGAACCAAACTCCGGGCACAACCCGAGGTTCACAAACGGCATTCGCAACCGCGCATCCCGACTGACATACACCAGATCGCAATGCAGCAACATCGTCGTGCCGATCCCCACTGCAGCGCCTGCCACGGCGGCGATCACCGGTTTTCGGCATTCGAGCAAGTTGAGCATGAAGTTGAACACCGGGCTGTCGAGGTTGCTCGGCGGTTGCTGGATGAAGTCGGCAATGTCGTTGCCGGCAGTGAAGCACTCGGCGCTGCCGGTGATCAGCACGGCGTTGATTTCGGGGTCGGTGTCGGCCTGTTTCAGCGCGTCAGCCAAGTGGCTGTACATGGCGCGGGTCAGGGCGTTTTTCTTGTCGGGGCGGTTCAGGCGCAGGGTCAGCAGGCCGCGTTCGCGTTCAAGCTGGATGGCATCGGTCATGGCGAGTCTCGCGTCGTTAAACGATCAGCGCTCAACCACGGGGAACAAAGACATCCGCCAGCAGTTGGTTGCGCGGCAATCCGGCCAGGTACAAACGCCGGGCAAAGGCGTCGACACTGTCGGGGGCTCCGCAGACTAAGGCCAGGGTTTGTCGGGAAACAAGCCGCAGTTGCGCCAACGCCTGCGGCAACTCGGCCGGGGTCCAGCATTCGATGCTGAGGTTTTCACGCACATCGCACAGGGCTTGCAGGGGTTTGGCCAGATAATGCTCGCTGGTGTCATGGGCGAGGTGAATGACGCGGATGGCGCCTTGGTGATCCTGACGCAGCGCTTCGCGCAACACCCCGAACAACGGCCCCAATCCCGTACCGGCGGCCATCAGCCACAGCGGTCGAGTGCTCCAGTCGGGGTCGTATTGCAACGCTCCGCCACGCAATTCGCCGAGGCGGATCGGGTCGCCGATTTTCAGTTGGCGGGCCGCGTTGCTGAACTCACCCGGCTGGCGACAATCGAGATGGAATTCCAGAAAACGGTCTTCTTCCGGTAGGCTCGCCAAGGAGTATGGCCGTGCCACGTTACCCGCCCACAACACCAGATGCTGCCCGGCACGGTAGCGCAACGGTCGCTCGGTGGTCAGGCGCAAACGCAACACACTGGCGCTCAACCAATCGACGGCGACGACTTGTGCCGGGCGGCCGTCAACGTGTGGGTCGAAGGTGTGCACCTGCAAGTCCTCGACCACCTGACACTGACACGCCAAGCGCCAACCTTGCTGACGCTGTTCGACACTCAACGCATCGGGACGGCTGTCGCTGGGCAAGCCTTGAACGCATTGCACCAGGCACGCATGGCAACTGCCGGCGCGGCAACTGTAAGGCACGGCCACGCCGTTCTGATTCAGGGCATCGAGCAGGTTGCTGCCCGGCGCCACAGACCAGTGGCGCTCGCCGACCCGCAACTCAGGCATCGACGTTCTCCCACGCCGCCGCGCAACGATTGCGACCGTCACGCTTGGCGCGGTAAAGCGCCTGGTCGGCGCGCTGCAAGGCATCGTCGAGATCATCGCCCAGCTCCAGCAAGGTCATGCCGGCGGACAAACTGAGGTGGGCGACGTTGAGTCCGATCAGTTCGACATCGGTGAACGCGATGCGCAGGCGTTCGCAACAGGACGTCAGGCGTTCAGCGTTGCAGTCAGGCAACAGCACAACGAACTCTTCGCCGCCATAACGGGCCAGCACATCCCCCTCGCGCAGGCAGGCGGTGGCCACACCGGCAAAGGCTTGCAGTACTTGATCGCCAGCAGCGTGGCCATGAACATCGTTGATACGTTTGAAGTGGTCGAGGTCGATCAGCGCCAAGCCATGCACCACGCCAGCGTCCATCGCATTCAGCTCGCGGGAGGCCAGGCGCAGGAAATGCCGGCGGTTGAACAGCCCGGTGAGTTCGTCAGTGGCGACCAGGTCTTCGAGCTGGCGCATCATCCCGCGCAGGGTGTCCTGGTGCGCCTGCAAGGCAAACCGTCGTTGCCGCATACGTTGACGCGAGGCCTGGACGTAACGGGCATAGAGCTCCAGCCACACCAATACGATAAACAGCACGCACACCTGCAACGCCGCCAGCGCCGGGTCGTGCAACTGGAAGTGGTAGCCCTCCCACAGCGTGATCGCACTGAAACTGAAAAACACCAACAGGGCGCACCGCACAAACGCACGGCGCGAAAGATGGAACAGCCCGAACAACATGATCAGCAGGTAGAACACCAGGAACGCGCCGCGCGCCTCATCCAGATTGGCGATCAGCCACGTCTGCCACCCCAGGCCCATCAACACTTGTGCTTCGGTCAGGCTCGGGTCGGAAAAGCGCAGGTTGCAGCCGCTGTAAAACAACGCAAACAACGTCCCTTGAGTGATCACCACCAGTGCACTGCCGATGGCCACGCTGGTCAGCGATTCATCGTAATGCCCGGTGAAAAACGCCAGCCACAGTAAGACCAAAGCCAGGGCGTAGGTGCCGGCTGCGAGGGCAAAGCGTTTAAGTAAAAGCCGTTGGATGGCGTTATGGGTCAATCGTTGACTCACCGTGCGAAAGGAGGCTGACCGAGTGTCCTACTCTACAGACCGAATGCCACTTTAGTGGGGTGTCTGATAAATGACCATTCAATTTTCGGGGCAGAAAACTGGCGTCAAAAGCATGTCCGATTTTCACCTGGATCCTGGTGCTTGCCATGGTCCCTGTAGCAGCTGGCGAAGCCTGCGTTCGGCTGCGCAGCCGTCGTGAAACCTGTGTTTAAGGTCTGCCTGATACACCGAGGTGCCCGATTTCACGACGGCTGCGCCGCCGAACGCAGGCTTCGCCAGCTGCTACAGGGATCGCGGTGTTATAAGACCAACGATTGACTGCCGGCGGGTGTGCCCGCCACCGAGGCGCGTTATACTGCCGCGCCTTTTTAGCGTCGCGCCAGCTGCCCCGGCGTGCCTTGAAAGGTGCTTGCAACCGACCGATGCACCCAAGCTGCAAGCACCTTATTGAATGTTCCCGTCTTTTAGAGGAGCGCGACTCATGACCGTGATCAAGCAAGACGACCTGATTCAGAGCGTTGCCGACGCCCTGCAGTTCATTTCCTATTACCACCCCGTTGACTTCATCCAGGCGATGCACGAAGCCTACCTGCGCGAAGAATCGCCAGCGGCCCGTGATTCGATGGCGCAAATCCTGATCAACTCGCGCATGTGTGCCACTGGCCACCGCCCGATCTGCCAGGACACCGGCATCGTCACCGTCTTCGTCCGCGTGGGCATGGACGTGCGCTGGGATGGCGCCACCATGGGCCTGGACGACATGATCAACGAAGGCGTGCGCCGGGCTTACAACCTGCCGGAAAACGTGCTGCGTGCCTCGATCCTCGCCGACCCGGCGGGCGCTCGTAAAAACACCAAGGACAACACCCCGGCCGTTATCCACTACTCCATCGTTCCGGGTAACACCGTGGAAGTGGACGTGGCAGCCAAGGGCGGCGGTTCCGAGAACAAGTCGAAAATGGCCATGCTCAACCCGTCCGACTCGATCGTCGACTGGGTGCTGAAAACCGTTCCGGAAATGGGCGCCGGCTGGTGCCCACCGGGCATGCTCGGCATCGGCATCGGCGGCACCGCCGAGAAAGCCGCCGTCATGGCCAAGGAAGTGTTGATGGAATCCATCGACATTCACGAGCTGAAGAAGCGCGGCCCGTCCAACCGTATCGAAGAGATGCGTCTGGAGCTGTTCGAGAAGGTCAACCAACTGGGCATCGGCGCCCAGGGCCTCGGTGGCCTGACCACCGTGCTCGACGTGAAGATCATGGATTACCCGACCCACGCCGCTTCGTTGCCGGTGTGCATGATCCCCAACTGCGCCGCCACCCGTCACGCGCACTTCGTGCTCGATGGTTCCGGCCCGGCCTCGCTGGAAGCGCCACCGTTGGACGCCTACCCGGAAATCGTCTGGGAAGCCGGCCCGTCGGCTCGTCGCGTCAACCTCGACACCCTGACCCCGGAAGACGTGCAAAGCTGGAAGCCGGGCGAAACCGTCCTGCTCAACGGCAAGATGCTCACCGGTCGCGATGCCGCGCACAAGCGCATGGTCGAGATGCTGAACAAGGGTGAAACCCTGCCGGTCGATCTGAAAGGTCGCTTCATCTACTACGTCGGCCCGGTTGATCCGGTGCGCGAAGAAGTGGTGGGGCCTGCCGGTCCGACCACCGCCACGCGCATGGACAAGTTCACCCGTCAGATCCTCGAGCAAACGGGCCTGTTGGGCATGATCGGCAAATCCGAGCGCGGCCCGACCGCGATCGAAGCGATCAAGGACCACAAAGCCGTTTACTTGATGGCAGTGGGCGGCGCGGCTTACCTGGTGGCGCAAGCCATCAAGAAATCCCGTGTGGTGGCGTTCGCCGAACTGGGCATGGAAGCGATCTACGAGTTCGACGTGAAAGACATGCCGGTCACCGTTGCGGTGGATAGCAAGGGCGAGTCGGTACACATCACCGGTCCTGCCATCTGGCAGAAAAAGATCAGTGAAAGCCTGGCGGTCGAAGTGCAATAAGCGCTGCGCCTTGCCAAAACGGCCGGCTCGTCTGAATCGACGACTCGGCCGTTTTTTTTGCTTGCGCATAATGCGAATGGCATTAAAAGCCACCCGCTTACAGCTATTTGATCTAGAAAAGCCTTCCTGACCTGTCAGATCTGACAGGTTACGCACGACCCCTATCTTGTTAGCGTCTGAACCATCACGCGACACCGTTGCCACGGGCGAGCGCCAGGCCAAAACAGGATCAGCTCCATGGAAGACCAAGCCTCCCTGAATATCGTCGCACCCGCGATTGCCAAGAGTTCTTCGATCGCCAGCATCGGCAATGATTGGGATAAGGTCGGCTGGACGGGAGCCGCTTCTTTCACGCTGTCGCTGCCGATTTCAGCGGGACGCGGCTACGATCCCCAGCTCTCGTTGAGTTACAGCAGCCAGTCGACTAACGGACCGTTCGGCGTCGGCTGGCAGTCGGGCCTCAGTGCCATCACCCGCCAAACCAGTAAAGGTGTGCCGCGCTATACCGGCGATGATGTGTTCATCAGCCCTCTGGGCGAGCAGATGATGGCCGAGCGCAACGCCAGCGGTGAGATCGAGGAACGTGAAGTCTCTGAATACCGTGGTTTGCAAATCGGTAAACACTTTGTGCTGCGATATCGGCCCCGGGTCGAAAGCACGTTCGATTTAATCGAATTCTGGTACTCCGATTCAAACCCGGAAGGGTTCTGGCTGGTGCACGGGGCCGACGGAAGCCTGCACCTGTACGGCAAAATCGAGCGCGCGCGCAAGGCTGACCCGCTGGACTCTAAGCGAGTGGTTGCCTGGTTGTTGCAGGAGAGCATGAATGCCCGGGGCGAGCATATCGGTTACGAGTACCTGAAAGACGAGGCCCCTGGAGATGAATCTGCCCCGCATGACTACCGGGCCCAACGCTACGTGCATCGCGTGCTGTATGGCAATTTTGCGGCGTATGACCAGTTGTACAGCTGGGACATGCCGCAAACACCAACACCTGAATGGCATTTCCACTTGGTGTTCGACTACGGCGAACGCACCCGGGACCTGACTGAAAAACCGGTTTATGACACGCCGACGCCCAGACCCTGGCTGATTCGAAACGACCCCTTTTCGTCCTATCGACAGGGCTTTGAAGTGGGCACTCGACGCCTATGCCAGCAAGTGCTGATGTTTCACAATTTTCCGGAATTGGGCAGCGAACCTGTGCTGGTCCGGCGCTTGTTGCTGGAGTACGCGGCCAACTCCGCCCCCTGGTCCTATAGCCAGATCGCGGCGGCGCATTATCAAGCGTATGACGCCGACGGCTTCGTGGAAAACATGCCTCCAGTGGAGTTTGACTATGCGACGTTCGAACTCAATAAAGAGCCGAGTGCATTTTTCCCGTTCGAAAACATGCCGGGCATCGAAGACGGCGGACTCTATCAATGCGTCGACCTGTTCGGCGAAGGCTTGCCGGGCTTTCTGTGTCGCCATGACCAATGCTGGTACTACCGCGAGCCCTTGCGCGCCCCCACTGGCCCTGACCACATCCACTACGGCCCGTGGACAGCGCTGAGTAAAATCCCGGTGGCCGACCGCAACAAACCTGCGCATCAAGCCCTCATGGATATGACCGGCGACGGGCGCCTGGACTGGATTGTCGCCCAACCCGGCATGAGTGGTTTCTATACGTTGAACCCGGATCGGACCTGGTCAACCTTCATCCCGTTCTCGGCCTTCCCGCTAGAGTTTTTCAACACCCTTTCGCAGTTGTGCGATTTGACGGGCGACGGGCTCAGCTCGCTGGCGCTGATCGGCCCTAACGCCGTGCGCTTCTACGCCAATCAGCGAGAAGGCGGCTTTGCCAGGGGCGAAGAAGTCCCTCACAAGCCAGCAGACGACCGTTTACCCCTCTTCAGCAACTCAAGCAGCGAGCTGGTGTTTTTGGGCAACCTGCTGGGCAGCGACATGACCGAGTTGTGCCGCATTCGGCACAACGAAATCAAATGCTGGCCAAACCTGGGGCACGGACAATTCGGCACCGGTTTTGTCATCAGCGGCCCGACTTTCGAGTACGCGAAGTTCGATGCCGCGCGGGTGCGAATTGCCGATCTGAACGGGTCCGGCGCCCCCGCGCTCATCTATCTGAATTCCGCTGGCTTCGACATTTACCTCAACCACGGCGGCAATGGTTTTGCACCAACGCCCATTACGGTCCCCTGGCCCGAAGACGTGCGTTACGACAACCTGTGTCAGGTCACCTTCGCCGACCTGCAAGGTCTCGGTTGTGCCAGCCTGATCCTGACCGTGCCGCACATGAAGCCCCGACACTGGCGCTATGACTTTGTCAGCGCCAAGCCGTACTTGATGGTCACCAGCAACAACAACATGGGGTGCAGCACGCAGGTCGTGCATCGAAGTTCTGTGCAGTTCTGGCTGGACGAAAAACAGCGGATTCTCAAGCTCAAGCGTCATCCCGTGAGTTACCTGCCTTTTGCGGTGCAAGTCGTCCGTCAACAAACCCAGCGGGATGAAATCACCGGTAATTGCCTGAATCAGTTCTTCAACTATTTCGAGGCCTGGTATGACCATCAGGACCGGGAATTCCGTGGCTTCGGCCGGCTGGACCAAACCGACAGCGAAACCGGCTCGGACGAAGACGAAAGCTTCACCGCCCCTGCGTTGGTCCGCACGTGGTTTCACACCGGCAGGCAGATCGATTTGTCTCGCAACGAATATTTCAATCGCGATGCTGAGGCGCAGCCGCTGAAAGACACGCTGTTTTGTCGATTTCACCCTAACGACGAGTACGAAGAACTCATTACGCCCGAGGACGAAGCCACCGTTCACGAAATCGCCCGCAGCCTCTCGGGCGTTATGCTCAGAGTGGAAACCTATGCAGCGGCGGACCAGTCACCGGCAGCGCCCTTCCAGGTTGTCCAGAATCGATACATCGTTCGTGAGGTGCGTGAGCGTGGTGATCACTACCCCGACAGGGTGTTGATGACCTCGCTGCTGGAAGAAATCAGCTACCACTATGAGCGTTTCGTCGAAGACCCGCTGTGCCGCCATGTCATCAACTTGAGCCGGGACGTGTTCGGGCTGACAACCCATAGCATCACAGTCAGCTATGCCCGGCGCCTGACCGAGGAAAACGAGCCACCGTTTGCCGATGTCGATGAAAGGCAATGGTGGATTGATGCCCATGATCCGGCTCAGCAGTCCTATTACCTGAGCGAAGCCCGCGCCGAGTTTATTCACCTGGTCGATCCGCAAGGCTGGAGGCTCGGCCTGCCCTATCGGCAACGGGGTAATGCCCTGATATTGCCCAAGAAACCCGTTGCTGAGGGGCTTGATCCCAAAGCGATTTCTTATGAGCAATTCCTTGAGCTGTTCGCATCCCCCGAATGGGCGACTCGGCGAGAATTGACAGCGCAATCGGTGCAACGCTACGTCACCACGGCTAACGAAACATTGCCGGACGGCACGGCCGGGTTCGAAGCCCTGACGGGGCCGATGGAAATCGCACAACTGAACAAGGCGGCGCTGGAGGTCTACGGCGATGTGGATCCGCCGATTGATATCCGGGAAGAACTGACGAAAATCGGTTATCTGTGCATGAAGCTGTTTCTGGGTACGGACACAGCGGCGGACGAAGAAGAGGACCAACTGAGAAATCTTTGGTCTGCCCTTTACAACTTTGCCCAGTACGGAGATCTCAATCACTTCTACAAGGTCGAGGCGCTCAACGAAACGCTAAGCCACGGCATCACCAAGGTTCAATACGACAGTTACTGTCTGCTGATCAAACGCTTCGAGCTGCCGGATGGCTGCACCACACTCGCCGAGCATGACTATCACGCGTTGACAACGCTGCGCACCATTGATGCCAACGACAACGTTGAAGAAGTCCGTAACGATCCGTCCGGCCCGCACACTGTCACCTTCTATGGAACAGAAAACGCTGTGCGCGCCGGCTTCAACGCCATCGCCGACTACGACCGGCCCGGCGACACCAGCCCGGGCACGGCAATCGAATTCCCCGAGAGCGCGCTACAAAAAGCCGCCAGTACCTTTCGCAAGGACCTGCTCAGTTGGATGGGTCAGCTCAACAACTCCGTCAGGCAGACACCCGACTGGCTGGCTGAATGGATCGCACAAGGTTACGTGTTGCCAAGCCTGCACATCCGCGCCAGTGCCCGACTTCGCCTGGCCAGGCTCAAGACCCGGACGCCGGCCGAGCAGGCGCTGTGGGACTTGCTGCTCAGCGTCCCGCGCACTCCGGTGCACAGCGTCGTCATTTCCGCTGACCGGTACCCGGATGATGAAGTATCAGCGAATTTCCACATCATCCTGTCGTTGTCCGACGGTTTCGGACGCCCCCTGCAAACTCAACAACGGGTCGAACCCGGTGATGCTTATGTCGTGGAAAACGGCAAACTGGTGATCGAAGACGGCAAGCCAAAAGTGGCGCACGCCGACCCGCGCTGGCGTATCAGCGCACGGGTGGAATACAACAACAAGGGACTGCCGGTACGAACCTACCGCCCCTATTTCGCCAATGCCTACGGCTACATCGATGACGATTGCTTCAAGGCGTTCGGCTATCACGACAAAAGTTTCTACGATGTGCTGGGTCGCCTGACCAAGATCATCAACGCCAAGGGCGACGTCGCGTACACCCTCATCCACCCTTGGTACAAAACCGACCTGGACTTTAATGACACCTACAGTGAGCCGGCTCTTAAAGCGAGCAAGGCAGATATGCAATGAGCACCAGCGCTCACTGGAACACCGCCGCAATAGCGTCAAATGATGCACGTGGGTTGGCAGCGCGCCATATCGCCTACCTGCGCAAGGGACCCGGTGACACGCTTGAACCGCTGATCACCCGGCAACGCCATGACGTTATCGGGAACCTGGCAGAGCAACGGGACCCGCGACTGGCCGATGCACTCAAGCCTAATTTGGCCAAGGTCCATGGCCTGTCCGGACAATTGCTCAAGGTCGCCAGCGTCGACGCCGGTTGGCGGATCAGCCTGCCGGGGCTGGCCGGGGAAATCCTCCAGCGCTGGGACGCACACGGCAGGCATTGGCGCACCGTGTATGACGATCAGTTGCGCGCCATTGCCATCGATGAAAACGACCAACCGAATGTCGAGACCTTCCGTTACGCCGATGCCACCGCCGATAAAGCCTTCAACCTGTGCGGTCAGTTGATCAGGCAGGTCGATCCCTCCGGCGCACTGGAATCGCGCAGCTTCAGCCTGCACGGCCAAGCGCTGCACGACAGCCGGACGATCACCGGTGCCGGCACCTTCCCAGGCAGCCGGACCTACAGCCCGCGCGGTGCGCTGCTGACCCGAACCGATGCCGGCGATCATCAGCAACGGATGGTTTACGACCGCGCCGGGCAGCTGCAAGAGGTTCAGCTGCGGCTTACTCCCGCCGAGGACTGGCGGCCCGTGCTGGAAGACGCCCGCTACAACGCCGCCGGCCAGATCATCGAGCAGCATGCTCGCAGCAAGGTCCTCAGCACCTGGGCTTACGATGACGCCGATGGCCGTCTCACCACGCTGAAGGCCGGCGTGCCCGGGCAGGACCTGCTCCAGCATTTCCAGTACTGGTATGACCGCGTCGGCAACGTGCTGCGCATCGACGATCTGACGTTCAAACCGGTGTACTTCGACAATCAGCTCATCAATGGCCACCGCGAATTCACCTACGACGCGCTGTACCAATTGACCCGCGCCACCGGCCATGACGCCGCCCCGAGCACCGGCCTGCCCGGGCGTCCTTCGCCGACGGATCCCACGAACCACCTCAACTACACCCAGCACTACGAGTACGACGACGGCGGCAACCTGATCAAGTTGGTCCATGAGCGTGCGGCGGGCAACTACACCCACGAGATGTTCATCGACCCGACCAGCAACCGCGGGGTGCGCTGGAAACAAGGTGATCCCGTGCCGGTGTTCGACACCTTGTTCGACCGCCATGGCAACCTCCTGGCCTCGGCCCCGGGAAGACCCCTGGACTGGAACAGCCGCGATCAACTGGCCCGGGCGACGTTGGTTGAACATGACGACGGCCGCCACGATGACGAAGTCTTTCGCTACAGCCAGGGCGAACGGGTGTTCAAGCGCCATGAATGGCACACTCCGACCCTCACTCATTTTCATCAAGTGCTGTACTTGCCGGGGCTGGAAATCCGCACCCGCGACAACGGCGAAGAACTGCACGTCATCACCCTGCCGGGGGGCCGGGGCAGCGTGCGTTGCCTGCATTGGGTCAGCAACAAACCCGACGGAATCGAACAAAATCAGCTGCGCTACAGCCTCGACGACGAACTGGGATCCTGCCTCATGGAGCTGGACCAGAACGCCCGGTTGATCAGCCACGAAGGTTATTACCCGTTCGGCGGCACCGCCTGGCTGACGGCGGCGTCCTTGCTGGAGGTCGGCTACAAAACCATCCGGTACTCAGGCAAGGAACAGGATGAATGCGGGCTTTGTTACTACGGCGCACGTTACTACGCACCGTGGTTGCAGCGTTGGGTGAGCCCTGACCCGAAATGGGACGTGGACGGGCTGAATCTCTATGTGTTTGTGGGGAATAACCCTGCGAATTATTTCGACGACAATGGCGAACAGAAAACATCGAGCCAGTTGAAAGCGGAAATAATCAGTGGTTTCAAGTTCCTGTCTTCCGTGCACCACGAAATGAACACACTGAATCAGCAGCTGGACGACTTGTCTCGCCCTGCCGCATTTCGTTGGAATATCCTTAAGAACGTTGTCTACCAAGCGGGCAGTATTGCGACTGGCTGGTACTCCTCATTCCATGCCGCAGGCGCCGCTGCCGGTGCCTTTCCTGCGTTCAGCAATGCCAACCCACATCTGTCAGGCGCCTTGTCAGGGATGCTGTTAGGCAACAGGGTCGCCGATAAAAGCACCGGGCTGTACGCACAAGTGATGAGCCCCTTGAAGCTCAATACATCGATTGTGCCGGACCCTTCCGCCTTCAGCGCCGACACACTTAAAGAAAGGGCAGGACTCTCGACGTCTGAAAGTCCCGGCAACAGCGGGTTACGCGCCTACTCAGGTGATGAATTGATGGGAGGCGCCATTGACCTGGTCTCCAAAACTGTCGGGGCTTACATTCCGGGGGTCGGAGAAAGCTTTGCCTTGGCCAAAGTCGCGGAAGATGCAACCAGGGCAGAAGAAGGCTTGTTCAATTTCGAATTGAACGAGATCGAGTCAACACTTGATCAACTGGGCCAGGCCGTCGACGAAGCCACGGCGTTGATCAATGCGAACTATGCCGCGCTGGGCATCAATGCGTTTTACGACGAAGCCCACCACGGCATGGATTATCTGGTTGACCTCGTGTTGAGACGAGTAGGCACCCCCAAAGCGAACACCGTTAATAAAAAAACGGCTCAACCGTTCAGAGAACGAGCGCTGAATAGCATTGCCAATACCAAAGCAGGACTGAATCGATACCGTCGTTACACGGCGCAGAAAACATCCAATTGAGCAGCCAAGGTGACTTGATGAATGTTCCAGGGACATCGCAATGAGCGGATCCGTGCATTTACGCACCGCTGATGTCACGGCCAATGACAACAGAGGCCTGCCGATTAGACAGGTGGCTTATCTGCGCAAGAACGCCGGTGACGTCGCGCAATCGCTCATCTCGCGGGGTATTCATAACCTCGCTGGGCAGTTGATCGAGCAATGGGATTCGCGGCTCTCCATCCCTTCCTTGAGCAACGTCTATCGCCTCTCTGGCGAAGCCATCCGAATCAACAGCGTGGACGCCGGCAAGCGCTTGATCTTGCTGGGGCTGGCTGGCGAAGAACTTCAACGCTGGGACTCACGCGGCAATCATTGGCGTACCCGGTACGATGCTCAATTACGCGCCGTTGCCGTCGATGAAAACGACCAACAGAATGTCGAAACCTTCAGCTATGCCGACTCATTGGCCGACCCTGCCTTCAACTTGCGTGGCCAGATGATCAAGCTGGTCGATCAATCAGGTTCACTCGAATCGAGAGGTTTCAGCCTCCACGGATCGCCGCTGAGTGAAATCCGAACGATTGCCGGGGCCGGCACCTTCAGCAGCAGTCGTACCTATGGCCCTCAGGGCGACTTACTGATTCAGACCAACTCGGGAGGCCATCAGCAGCGCTTGCACTACGACATCGCCGGGCAGCTCAGGCAGGTTGTTCTGCAACTCAGCGCCGACGAATCGCAATGCGTCCTGCAGGATGCGCAGTACAACGCCGCCGGCCAGATCATGACGCAAATGGCCGGTAATGGCGTGATCAGCCAGTGGACGTACTGCCCGGCCGACGGGCGCCTCACCACGCTCACGTCCGGTAAACCCGACGAAGCCTTGCAGCAAAATCTCCACTACTTCTACGACCGGATGGACAACATCCTGCGTATCGAAGATCACACCCTGGCCACGGTGTACTTCGCCAACCAGCGCATCAATGCCCATCGGGAGTTTACCTACGATTCGCTGTACCGAGTGATCAGCGCCAGCGGTTTCGAGGCCGAAGTCCCCAATCTGGAATCCGGCTTGCCGGAGTTGATCGTGCCCGTAGACCCCGGTCGCCGCTATGGCTACGTCGAAGACTTCACCTACGACAAGGGCAACAATCTGACCGAACTGCGCCATCAGCGTGAGGGTAATAACTTCACCCACCGCATGCGCATCGACCCTGAGAGCAACCGTGGCGTACGCTGGAAAACAGGCGATCCAGAGCCCGATTTCAAGGCGCTGTTTGACCCGCATGGCAACCAGTCATATCTGCAAGACGGCGCGCAACCCCTGATCTGGAACACCAGAGATCAACTGGAAAAAGTGACCCTGCTCACCCACAGCAATGGCCTGGCAGACGATACGGAAAGCTACCTCTACAGCCAGGGTGAACGGGTCTGCAAACGCCACGTCACGCACACGCGGTCAATGACTCACAGCCGGGAGGTCCTTTACCTGCCGGGACTGGACATTCACACCCGCGACGACGGTCGGGTGTTGCACGTCATTACCCTGCCGCTCGCCTTTGGCAGCGTTCGATGCTTGCACTGGGCCAGCGGGGGGCCCGGTGATCTGGAGCCTGATCAGCTGCGCTACAGCCTCGACGACCATCTAGGCTCCTGCACACTGGAACTCGATCGCCATGGCGCCTTGATCAGTCTTGAGTTCTATTACGCGTTCGGCGGCACGGCGTGGTGGGCGGCCCGCTCCGAGGTGGAAGCCGATTACAAGACCATTCGGTACTCCGGCAAGGAAATGGACCGCAGCGGGCTTTATTACTATGGCGCCCGATATTACGCGCCGTGGTTGTGGCGCTGGATCTGTCCCGACCCGGCAGGCGATGTGGACGGGCTGAATCTGTATGCGATGGTGAAAAACAACCCGATTGTCTTTACCGATTCCGATGGCCGTATGCGAGAAACACCGGAGGAGCGGGCAGATAGAAGAACAAAAAGCCATGCGACACAAAAAGCGAGGGCAGCCCGATCTGCTCTGAATCAGGCAGCTTACAAACATACCCAGATAGTCAAACTCTCGGCACGTAGAGCCAGGGACGCACAACGACAGATTCTCAACCACGGTTCGGCAGCGGCTTGGGGTTCCTCTGCCGCCGTGAGAGTGGGGACACATGTTGCAGGACAGATTGTTTCCTATGGAGTTGGATTCGGGATAGGTATCGGGACGGCGGCGTTGGGGGCAGCAGCGGGTCCTGTGGGCGTTGCAGCAGGTTTTGCAACAGGAATAGCGGCAAAAAAAGCGGTGAGTTTCGGTGTCGACTGGGCTTCGGAGCGAACAGGTCTGAGTGCATCGGTCAAATTGAAATCAGGAAAGCTGGACCCTCAACGAATCATCACCAAAGGTGAATACAAGACCATGGACCTGGTTCCGTATGCCAGTGGCAAACTCAAAGGCGTCGTGAAAGGTGTCATGGATATGAACAAGAAAGGTCTGTTAAAAGGCGGCAAGGAAGTTGGGAGCCTGGCCGCTTCGGCAGGTCTGAAAGTGGCGGGGACGCCGATGTCCAGTGAAATGAGTGGCGGACTGTCGTTGCTCTTGGGTTTACCTGAGATCGTTCATGAGGTGATGGGTGCGGCAGGGGAACTGACTCCCGAGAAGATTGCAAAGCTGGACTCGAACATCAATGGTCTGATTGGCGTATTGCAAGAAAGTATGGGCAACGTTGCAGCGATGTTCGCAGCCAACGGCACCGTTGCGATCAATACATTCAGCTTCATTCCGAGCAAATTACATAAGGCATCCGGCGATACGGTTGAGAGTCTGACTCAGATGACCGACAGCGCCATCAATGAACTCAGGCATACACAGAAACTACTGCACGATCAGCCGTCCAGAGTCGCCGCTTAATGAGCGACCACTGTCGCAAAAGCCAGGAAACCGGGCGGCATGCTATGGTGCGCGCCCGTACCTCTTCCTGTTTCCTAAAGCATGCTGCCGACTTCGCGCACGTTACGCCTGACGCTGTACACCTTGCTGATCGTTGCCGGTGCCGCACTGGCAGCCGGTTTTGCCCTGCGTCACGCCGAACGCCAGGCGCTGGTCGAGGACGCCGCGCGGGCCAATCAGCAGTTGGCGCTCTACGCCAATTCCCTGCACACCCTGATTGATCGCTACCGCGCCCTGCCCGCCGTGCTGGCGCTGGACCCGGAGTTGCGCGGCGCGCTGAACGGTGAAGTGAGCCCCGAACAGCAGCTTGCGCTGAACCGCAAACTGGAAAAAATCAACGGCGCCGCGCAGTCCTCGACCCTGGAACTGCTCGACCGCACCGGCCTCGCCGTGGCCGCCAGCAATTGGCGTTTGCCCAGCAGTTACGTCGGCCACAACTACGGTTTTCGCCCCTACTTCAGCCAGACCCGCACCCAGGGCACCGGGCGCTTTTATGCGGTGGGCGTGACCAGCGGCATTCCGGGGTATTTCCTGTCCAGCGCGGTGACCAGCGACAGTGGCGAGTTCCTCGGGGCGATGGTGGTGAAGCTCGAGTTTCCGGAACTGGAGCGTGAATGGCGCCAGGGCAGCGACACGCTGCTGGTCAGCGATGCACGCGGCATTATCTTCATCGCCAATCAGCCGGGCTGGCGCTATCGCTTGTTGAAACCGTTGAGCGACAGCGATCACGCCGAGCTCAAGGTCACCCGCCAATACGACAAACAACCGCTGACCCCGCTGGACTATCAATCGCTTCAGCGCTTTGACGACAACAGCGATCTGACGCGGGTCGTCGGGCCTGACGGCACGGCCAATTACCTGTGGGAATCGCTGCCGCTGAGCACTGAAGGCTGGACCTTGCACCTGCTGCGCCGCCCGCAAGTCGCCTTCGAAGACAGCCGCAACGCCGCGCTCGCAGCTGCCGGGCTGTGGTTGGCGTTGGTGTTTCTGTTGCTGTTTCTCAACCAGCGCTGGCGCCTGGCGAAAATGCGTCAGCGCAGCCGTGAAGAACTCGAACAATTGGTCGAAGAGCGCACCCGAGACCTGCGCACCGCTCAGGACGGTCTGGTGCAATCGGCCAAACTGGCGGCCCTTGGCCAGATGTCCGCCGCCCTCGCCCATGAAATCAATCAGCCGCTGACCGCCCAGCGCATGCAGTTGGCTACGCTGAGGCTGCTGCTCGATCACGGCCGGGTCGACGACGCCTACAAGGCGTTGAAACCGGTGGACGACATGCTGACGCGCATGGCCGCCCTCACCGGCCACCTGAAAACCTTTGCCCGCAAAAGCCCCAGCGGTTTGCGCGAACGGCTGGATCTGGCGGCGGTGGTCGACCAATCGCTGCAATTGCTCGACGCGCGTCTGCGTGATGAGCAGGTCAGCACCGTACTGCACCTGACGCGCCCGGCGTGGGTGCGTGGCGATGCGATCCGACTGGAACAGGTGTTGATCAACCTGCTGCGCAATGCCCTGGATGCGATGCAGGACAAACCCTGCAAACGCCTGGAAATCCGCCTCGAAGCCGACGAGCAACTCTGGCGCCTGACCGTCACCGACAATGGCGGTGGCATCGCCGAAGAGCATCTGCCAAACGTGTTCGATCCGTTCTTCACCACCAAACCGGTGGGTGATGGCCTGGGCCTGGGCCTGGCGGTATCGTTTGCCATCGTGCACGAATCGGGCGGTCGCCTGAGCGCCGACAATCACGCCAACGGCGCCGTGTTCACCGTGACATTACCCATCGATCTGGAGGCCCACAGCCCATGCTGAATTCTGTGATGGTGGTCGACGACGAAAGCAGCATTCGTAGCGCCGTCGAGCAATGGCTGAGCCTGTCGGGTTTCGAGGTGCAGCTGTTCAGCCGCGCCGATGAGTGCCTGGCGCAATTGCCGGGCCACTTCCCGGGCGTGATCCTCAGCGACGTGCGCATGCCCGGCATGACCGGCCTTGAGTTGCTGGCCGAAGTTCAGCGCCGCGATGTCGACCTGCCGGTGATTCTGTTGACCGGCCACGGCGATGTACCGATGGCGGTCGAAGCGATGCGCGATGGCGCCTATGACTTTCTCGAAAAACCCTTCAGCCCGGAAACCCTGCTGAGCAGTTTGCGCAGGGCGCTGGACAAGCGCCGTCTGGTGCTGGAAAACCGCGCATTGCATGAGCTGGCCGACAACCGCGCCAAACTCGATGCAACGTTGCTAGGCGTTTCCCGTGGCTTTCAGACCTTGCGCCGGCAGGTGCTGGATCTGGCGGCGCTGCCGGTCAACGTCTTGATCCGTGGCGAAACCGGCAGCGGCAAAGAGTTGGTCGCCCGCTGCCTGCACGACTTCGGGCCGCGCGCGGACAAGCCGTTCGTGGCGCTCAATTGCGCGGCGATTCCCGAGCAGTTGTTCGAGGCTGAGTTGTTTGGCCATGAGAGCGGCGCGTTTACCGGCGCTTCGGGCAAGCGTATTGGCAAACTTGAATACGCGGATGGCGGCACGCTGTTTCTCGATGAAATCGAAAGCATGCCGCTGGCCCAGCAAGTGAAATTGCTGCGGGTGCTGCAGGAGCAGAAGCTTGAGCGACTGGGCTCCAATCAGAGCATTCGCGTGGACCTGCGGATCATCGCCGCGACCAAGCCTGATCTGCTGGATGAGGCACGGGCGGGGCGTTTTCGCGAGGATTTGGCGTACCGCTTGAATGTGGCCGAGTTGCGCCTGCCGCCCTTGCGCGACCGGCGTGAAGACATTCCGTTGTTGTTCGAAACGTTTGCGCAGAACGCCGCCGAGCGTTTGGGCCGCACGTTTCCACCGTTGAGCGGCCCGCAGTTGAGCCATCTGTTGAGCCACGACTGGCCGGGCAATGTGCGCGAACTAGCGAACGTGGCCGAACGTCAGGTGCTGGGGTTGGGTGAACCGGAACCGGTCGGGATCGATCCCGGCCAATCGCTGGCGGCGCAGGCGGAAGCGTTCGAAGCCCATTGCCTGCGCGCGGCGCTGACCCGGCACAAGGGCGACGTGAAAGCGGTGCTTGAAGAACTGCAACTGCCGCGCCGGACCTTCAATGAAAAGATGCAGCGGCATGGGCTGAGTCGGGAAATGTTCTTGTAGTGCCTGAACGGGCCTCTTCGTGGGCAAGCCCGCTCCCACAGGGTTCAGTGTCGTACACAAAATCTTCGTTCAACTCGGTCACTGTGGGAGCGGGCTTGCCCGCGAAGAGGCCGGTGCAAACAATGCACATCCGCAAGCCTGATAAGCAATTTTCCGCTCACGCTCAATCCAGCATAAGCGGATTTCCGCTCACCAATTCCCCACAACCCCTCTAAACCAGCCCTCCTTGATCTGGCACACCTCCTGCTATAGCCCATGCAGGCTGCGTTTCAACGCGCTCCACAAAAACAATTAAACGAAGGATCCTTCAATGGATAACTCCAACGCCCTGCCCCTTGGGTCGGCTGCCGTGCCTGCCAAAGAAAGAACCACCGCCAGTCGCATCAAGTCGATCTTCAGCGGCTCTGTCGGCAACATGGTCGAGTGGTACGACTGGTACGTCTACGCTGCCTTCTCCCTGTACTTCGCCAAGGCCTTTTTCCCCAAAGGCGACACCACCGCACAACTGCTGAACACCGCCGCGATCTTCGCCGTGGGCTTCCTGATGCGCCCGATTGGTGGCTGGCTGATGGGCCTGTACGCCGACAAGGCCGGTCGCAAGAAAGCACTGATGGCCTCGGTGTATCTGATGTGTTTCGGCTCGCTGCTGATTGCCCTGAGCCCGGGCTATGAAACCATTGGCATCGGCGCACCGATCCTGCTGATTTTCGCCCGCCTGCTGCAAGGCCTGTCGGTCGGTGGCGAGTACGGCACCTCGGCGACGTACCTCAGCGAAATGGCAACCAAGGACCGTCGCGGCTTCTACTCCAGCTTCCAGTACGTGACCCTGATCTCCGGTCAGCTCATCGCGTTGGCGGTGTTGATCGTGCTGCAACAAGTCCTGACCACCGAAGAGCTGTACGCCTGGGGCTGGCGCATCCCGTTCGCTATCGGCGCGCTGTGTGCGGTGGTCGCGCTGTACCTGCGTCGTGGCATGGAAGAAACCGAGTCGTTCACCAAGAAAGAGAAGGCCAAGGAAAGCGCGATGCGCACCTTGATGCGCCATCCGAAGGAACTGATGACCGTGGTCGGCCTGACCATGGGCGGCACCCTCGCGTTCTACACCTACACCACGTACATGCAGAAATACCTGGTGAATACGGTCGGCATGAGCATCTCCGACTCCACCACCATTTCCGCCGCCACGCTGTTCCTGTTCATGTGCCTGCAACCGATCATCGGCGGCTTGTCGGATAAGGTCGGTCGTCGTCCGATCCTGATTGCCTTCGGTGTGCTCGGGACGCTGTTCACCGTGCCGATCCTGACCACCCTGCACACCATTCAATCCTGGTGGGGCGCGTTCTTCCTGATCATGGCGGCGCTGATCATCGTCAGCGGCTACACCTCGATCAACGCAGTGGTGAAGGCCGAACTGTTCCCGACCGAAATCCGTGCACTGGGCGTTGGCCTGCCGTATGCGCTGACCGTGTCGATCTTCGGCGGCACCGCTGAATACATCGCACTGTGGTTCAAGAGCATCGGCATGGAAACCGGTTACTACTGGTATGTGACGGCGTGTATTGCCGTGTCGTTGCTGGTGTACATCACCATGAAAGACACCCGCAAGCATTCGCGGATCGAGACGGACTGACCATTCGTTTGATGTCGGCTTGACTGGCCCCTTCGCGAACAAGCCCGCGCCCACAGGTGGAATGCATTTCCCTGTGGGAGCGAGCCTGCTCGCGATGGCCGCGCCTCGGTATTAAGTCAACTCGGGAGCCGTCTGCTTCGCGTATTTGCTCTGAACAATCGAAGCCCCCGCAATCATCACCACCAAAACCCCCGCCAACACCAACGACGAACCAATGGTGCCAAAATCCAGACCACCCTTTTCATGGGGTTTGGTCAGGAAGTCGCCCAACGTCGCGCCGAAGGGCCGCGTCAACACAAACGCCACCCAGAAGAGCAGCACAGACGATATCTTCGTGAAGTATTTGAGCAGCACCACCACCGCAATGGTCGAGCCGATCAGCAATGCGCCACCCGCAAAGCCCAGGCCCGAGTCGTCGGCCAGATAGTCACCCAGCGCCGTGCCCAGGGTGTTGGAAAACAGGATGGCCATCCAGTAGAACATCTCGCCGCGAAAGGTCTGCACCTTGGTGACGTTCAGCGAGTCGCCGCTCAAGCGCCACGCTGCAAAGATCCCTATCAGAATCGCAATCAGGATCATCGAGCCCGTGGCATAGCCCAAGCCGAGCGTGCGGTCCATAAAATCGGACATGGTGGTACCGGCCGTGCTGGTCGACAAAATCACGATCCAGTACAGCACCGGTTTGTAGGTTTTGGACATCAACTGCGTGATCAGGGTCAGCACGAACACACTGATTAGAATCAGCGAGCTGATCGCATAACCGACATCAAGGGTCATCGACAGCAAATCCCCCGCGGTTTCCCCCAGTGTCGTCGCGCAGATTTTCATCACCCAAAACGCCAGGGTGATTTGTGGAAGTTTATTCATCGAGGGTCGAACTCCATTGTGCGTGCAGGCTGATTCTCAGGTTGCGCGCAGACTGAAGGCGGGGCAGTGAAAAACTAGTGAGTGCTTTATGAAAAAACTGTCATGAATGCAAATACGTACACGCCTCAGGCCGCTTCCGATGCTGGAAATAACCCGTAACTCCTTGCACTATGGCCGTCTTTGCCAAGAACCGAATTCAGGAATCCCGTGCCATGGCTGACGACATCCACTTCTACGAACCCGCCAACGGCCACGGCTTGCCGCATGACCCGTTCAACGCCATCGTCGGCCCGCGCCCCATCGGCTGGATTTCCTCCCAGGACGCCAACGGCCGCTTGAACCTGGCGCCTTACAGTTTCTTCAATGCCTTCAACTACATTCCGCCGATCATCGGGTTTTCCAGCGTCGGCCGTAAAGACAGCCTGAACAACATCGAACAGACCGGTGAATTCGCCTGGAACCTGGCCACCCGGCCACTGGCCGAGCAAATGAACCAGAGCTGCGCCATGGTCCCGCCCGAGGTCAACGAGTTCGAACTGTCCGGCCTGACCCCAGTCGCCTCGAAAATCATTCAGGTGCCACGGGTCGCCGAAAGCCCGGTGTCCTTCGAGTGCAAGGTCACGCAGATCATTCAGTTGCAGCGGGCGGACGGGAACGTGGTGCCGAGCTGGCTGATTCTGGGCGAAGTGGTCGCCGTGCATATCGCCAAGTGGCTGTTGAAAGACGGGGTGTACGACACCGCCGCGGCAGAACCGATTCTGCGCGGCGGCGGGCCAGCGGATTACTTTCAGCTGGGGCCAGAGGCATTGTTCAAGATGTTCCGCCCGGGGGCGGCCAAGTGATTACCAGACGAGTTCGGCGTCGTCGCTGACGTTCTTGAGACTGGTCAGTTTCAGCGCAGCGGCTTCATCGGCGTCATGGGCGGTCTTGAAGACCTGATCTTCGAGAATCTTGTGAAAACGCGGTGCACCTGAGCCGCCCAGTGCTTTGACGGCGATTGCGGCGTGATAACCGCCTTCGGCCGGTACTACGGCGGATACGGCTTCGAAGGTTTCAAAGGCTTTACGTGCCATGTCGCGGATCCTGGCTGATTGAGAATGGAGCCATTAAACCCTCAACCCGCCATTTTGTGTACCCACGACCGGGACTGCCCCAGCGCCTGGTCGGCCGACACGTCCTTGAAGGTATGAAAATCCAGGCTGTTGACCACCAGTTCCTGCACCAGCTCGGCGAAAATCTCCATCGCCGGCGTGCTGAAATAGGCCGTCATCGCTTGCTGGTGCGTCCAGAAACCGGACACCAGCCACAACTCTGGTTCACATTGCGAATGCTGCAGGGAAAAACTCAGGCAACCCGGCGCGCTTCGGGACGGCTCGATCAAGGCGCTCAGGCGCGCACCGAGCTCCGCCGAACGCCCGGCGCGGGCACGGACAAAAGCCATGTGACTGACGGGTATCTGCGTAGACATGTTCAACCCTCCCAGGGAGTCGAGAGGCAGCCGGGGGACGGGCTGCGACAGGATCAAAGGTTAAGCGCGCAGAGGGAAGCGCGGTTAGTCGATTCCTGCCGGCTTTTTGCACAATCCTGCGCGGCGTTTCGATAAACCTGTAACAACCTGTAAAAGCGTTCGTACCGACGAAACACGGCTTTCAAGCAAGTTTCCCTGGGTTGCAGCAGCGATAGAGGCACCGCTGATCCACTCGATGCAGAATCAGGCAAGCTTGAGGCAGGATGTGTCTACCGCTGCGTCTTGCACAAACTTAAGCTGGCCCCATTACCAACACCTCAGCGAGGATGCCCGGCATGTCGTCGTTCGATCACTTTCAAGCCCCGCTGGATGCCGACATGGAGAAACAGCGCGCGGAACTGGCCACTATCATCCGTCGCAACACAACGGACGATGGCACTTATGCCACTGCGGTCGGCTCGCTGTTCATGTCGCGTCACGGTAAGTCCCATGACTTTGCCCCGGTGCTGGCGCAACCGGCGTTGTGCATCATGGCCCAAGGCCGCAAAGAGGTCAGGCTGGCCGATGAATACTTCAATTACGATCCGCTGAATTACCTGGTGGTGTCAGTCTCGATGCCACTGAGCGGACGAGTAGTGAATGTCACCTCTGAAGAACCGATCCTCGCGGTGCGACTGGATATTGATCCGGCCGAAATTACCGCGCTGATTGCCGACGCCGGCCCTTTGGGCGTACCGACCCGCCCCACCGGCCGCGGCCTGTATGTCGAACGGATTGATACGGCGATGCTCGACGCGGTGTTGCGTCTGGCGCGTTTGCTGGATGCGCCGAAAGACATCGCCATGCTCGCGCCGCTGATTCGTCGGGAGATTCTTTATCGGTTGTTGCGCAGTCAGCAGGGGCATCGGCTGTATGAGATTGCGATTGCCAATAGCCAGAGCCACCGCATCAGCCAGGCGATCAAGTGGCTCAACGGCAATTATGAGCAACCGCTGCGTATCGATGATCTGGCGAAGGAAGTGAACCTGAGCGTGTCGACGTTGCATCACCGTTTCAAGGCGATGACGGCGATGAGCCCGCTGCAGTATCAGAAGCAACTGCGCTTGCAGGAAGCGCGGCGGTTGATGCTGGCGGAAGGGCTGGAAGCGTCGGCGGCGGGGTATCGAGTGGGGTATGAAAGCCCGTCGCAGTTCAGCCGGGAGTACAGCCGGTTGTTTGGCGCGCCGCCGTTGAGGGATCTGGCGCGGTTGCGGTTGTCCGTCTGACCCAGCCTTGAGGGTGTAACTGATAGCCTCATCGCTGGCAGGCCAGCTCCCACAGAGATTGTGGGTGATCACACAATCAAGTGAACACCGATGTAACCTGTGGGAGCTGGCCTGCCGGCGATGAGGCCAGCAAGGCCACCATCAAATCCGGATCAGGCGCCGAGCACGCGGCACGCCTCGGCCGGCAGGGTCACCGACACCGGGTTGCCAATGCTCAACCCAAACCCCTGACACGGCGTGCTCAGCGCGGTAAACGACACGCCGGAACACTCCACCGTCGTTTCAATCGTCGCGCCGATATCGCGCACGAACGTCACCGTACCGAGCAACCGATTCCCCGCCGTGGCCTGCGGGTGCGACAGTTGCAGGTCTTCAGGGCGAATCAGCATTTTCACCTTCTCCCCCACCACAATGCTGCTGCAAATCGGCACTTCCAGCGCATCGCCACCCGGCAACCCGACCTTGCCGTTGCCCAGCGCGGTGGCCGGGAAGATGTTGCCCGAGCCGATAAAGTCGGCGACAAATTCGTTGGCCGGGTGCCGGTAGATTTCAATCGGCGTGCCCACCTGCTGCACCCGATGCTCACCCAGCACCACCACGATATCGGCCATGGTCATGGCTTCTCGCTGGTCGTGGGTGACCATGATCGTGGTGATGTTCAGGCGTTGCTGCAACTGACGGATTTCCACCTGCATCGACTCGCGCAGCTTGGCGTCGAGCGCCGACAGCGGTTCATCCAGCAGGAGGATTTTCGGGTGGTTGGCAATCGCCCGGGCAATCGCCACGCGCTGGCGTTGACCGCCGGAGAGTTTGGCCACCGGGCGATCAATCATCTCGCTCAGCTGAATCAATTCCAGCAACTCAACCACCCGAGCCTGCTGATCAGCCTTGCTGACCCCGCGCAGTTTTAGCGGATAGGCGATGTTCTCCCCTACCGTCATGTGCGGAAACAGCGCCAGCGACTGAAACACCATGCCGAAATTGCGCTGATGCGCAGGCGTGTGGCCGATGTCTTCACCGTCCAGACGAATCTCGCCGCCACTCAGGGTTTCAAGCCCGGCGATCATCCGCAGCAGGGTGGTTTTGCCGCAGCCCGACGGGCCGAGGAAACACACCAGTTTGCCTTCCGGCAAATGCAGGTTTACATCCTTTACCGCGCAGGCCGAGCCGTAATGTTTCTCGACGTTTTCCAGAATCAGACCAGTCATAAATCACCTCAAGAAATCAGAACGAAACGCCACCTTCACCGACCAGCTTCTCCAGCGCCCAGATCAGGACGAAGTCGATCAGCACGATCAGCACGGCAAACGAGAAAACGGTAGGGTCGAGCGAAGACACGGTGCGGCTGTACATCCAGATCGGCACGGTCATGACGTCGATGGTGTAGAGGAAATAGGTCACGGTGAATTCGTTGAACGAGACGATGAACGCCAGCAGCATCCCCGCCAGAATCCCCGACTTCATCAACGGCACCACCACATCGATGATCGCCCGCAGCGGCGAAGCGCCGAGCATTTGCGCGGCCTCTTCGACTTCGCTGCCGATGGAGAGCATCGCCGCCGTGCAGTTCTTCACCACGAACGGCAGCGCCAGGATCACGTGGGCAATCACCAGCCGCGAGGTGGTCATCTGGAACGGCAGGCTGTCGAACACCAGCAGCAATGCCAGCCCCAATACCACCATCGGAAACACCAGCGGCAGCGACATCAGTTGCAGCGCCACGGCCTTGCCACGGAACTCGCAACGGGTCAGCGCGTAAGCCGCCGGCACCGCAACAATTGTCGCGAAGACCATGGTCAGGCACGCCACCATCAGGCTGGTGGTCATGGCTTTGCCCAGGCTCAGCACATCGCTGGAATCCGGCGACACGAAGGTGTGCCAGGCCGCCTTGTACCATTGCAGGCTGTAGCTGCTCGGCGGGAAGTCGAGGTTCGACGCACCGCTGAACGACATCACAATCATGGTCAGGATCGGCAACACCGCCAGCAGCAGGATGAAGCCTGAGAGGATGCCGGCAAACTTGCCGGTCTCGCCGGGCAGCAGCCCATAACGTTTCTTGGTCAACGTGCTCATTGGGAAGCCTCCAGCATGCGCCGACGACGGCCAGTGATGAATTCGGACAAGGTCATGATCGCCAGCGTGGTGACGATCAGCACCACACCGGCAGCGGACGCGGCGGGCCAGTTCATCAGCGGGGCGATCTGGTCATGCACCATCACCGCCAGCATCGGCACGCGCCGGCCGCCGAGCAGCAAAGGCACGACGAAACTGCTGGCGTTGTAGGCGAACACCAACGTCGCGCCGGTGATGATCCCCGGCATGCTCATCGGCAGCACCACTTGAAGGAACACCTGGAAGCGACTCGCCCCCAGGGTGGCGGCGGCTTCTTCGTAAGTACGGGCGACGCCGCGCATGGCGCTGGCAATCGGCAGAACGGCCAACGGGAACGCGGTTTGCACCAGCCCCATCAACACGCCGTTCTGGTTGTAGAGCAGCATGATCGGGCGTTTGATCAGGCCCAGGCCCATCAGCGCCTGATTGAGCATGCCGCCAGGGCCGAGAATCACCAGCCAGCCATAGCTTTGCAGCAGCAGGTTGACCAGCAACGGCAGCAACACCGCGGCGAGGAAGATCCGTCGCACGAACGGCGAGGTCAGCCGCGACATGGTGTAGGCCACCGGGATCGCCAGCACCACCGCGATCACTGCGCTGATCAGTGCCAGGCGCAGGGTCAGCAGCAAGGATTTGAGGTAATAGGGTTCGAGCAATTGGGCGTAACTGGCCAGGCTGAACCCGGTCCATTCCGCACCTTTGGTGCCCACGCTCATGCGCAGCACCAGCAGGCTGGCGGCAATCAGCACGCCCAGAAACAGCATCGACGGCGAGAGGAAAAACCACGCACGCGCCGTCGGCGAAACACCCCGATTGGCGCGCACTGGAGCGGCGGCGACCGGATGAGTCAGAGGTTGGTGTTCCATAGCAAGGGTCTCGTCAATGGAAAGCAGCAAGACTGAGATTCGGCAAAACCTGTGGCGAGGGAGCTTGCTCCCGCTGGGCCGCGAAGCGGCCCCAATGAATCACCGCACTCGTTCAGACAGAAAGAGGTGTTCGGTTTTGTGGCTGCTACGCAGCCAAGCGGGAGCAAGCTCCCTCGCCACAATGGATCTTCAAACCGCAGAAATCAGGAAGAAAAGATTTCCGTGTAACGACGAATCCATTGGTCATGCACGGTGGCCAGGAAGGCGTTGTCGTGCATGATCGCCTTCTCGGCAATCTGCTCCGGCGTGAGGATGTACGGGCTCTTGCGCGCTTCGGCGGAGATGATCGCCTTGGCGTTGACCGGGCCGTTGTAGATGTCTTCGGCCATCTTGCCCTGCACCAGCGGGTCCAGAGAGTGGTTGATGAAGGCGTAGGTCAGGTCGGTATCACCCGGACGGTTCTTCGGCATCACCGAGAGCATCAGGTCGGTGTAGAAACCTTCCTTCATCCCGAACGTAGCGCCCAGGCCGTAGGCCGGATCGCGGATCTGTTTCGGGAAGAACGCGGGTGCGTACAGACCGCCCATGTCCAGGGAGCCGGTGCGGAACAGTTCGGCGATCTGGTTCGGGTTTTCACCCAGGGTGACCACACGGTCTTTAAGCTCGGCAAGTTTCTTGAAGCCCGGCTCGATGTTGTGCTCGTCACCCCCGGCCAGTTTGGCGGCGATGATGATCAGGTCCATCGCTTCGGTCCAGTTCGGCGGCGGCAGGAAGATGTTCGGCGACAGCTCGGCGTCCCACAGGGCGGCGTAACTGTCCGGCGCTTCCTTGATGGTGCGGGTGCTGTAGACGAGGCTGTTGCACCACAGCAGGTAACCGATGCCGTGACCATTGGCGCCGGTGCGGTATTTCTCCGGTACGTCGACCAGGTTGGGAATGCGGTTGAGGTCGGGTTTTTCCAGCAGATTGGCTGCTGCCAGGCCTTCGGCGCCAACGCCGGCCAGGGTGATGATGTCGTACTGCGGACGATCACCGCCGGCCTTGAGCTTGGCAACCATTTCCGAGGTGCTGCCGGTGCGGTCAGCGATGACCTTGCAACCATACTTGTCTTCGAAAGTGGCTGCGATGTTACGCAGTGCAGCCAGGCCGGTGTCATCGGACCAGGTCAGCAGGCGCAGGGTCTTGCCCTGGAACCGCGTGTCGCTGGCATTGGCCTTGACGAAGGGCAAACTCATGGCCGCCGCGGCTACGGACGCCACGCCCACGGTTTTGATGAATTGACGTCTGTTTAGATCATGCTCGCCCATTACGGACTCCCTTTGTTTTTGTAGGTATAAGGCAGGTCGAAACTGTTGCATCCGCGCGGCCGGATCAGCGTTATCCCTCGTATTTTCGGGGGCTTGGCTGAACCAGTGAGTTCATCCTGAGGTCGTGCAAAACACCTGACTATCGATAAAAACTCATCGAAGCCATGACACCAGCGCATGCCTCGATACGAGGCATGCGCTCACCTTTTTCGTGCCTTCAGCCGGCGCGAATCACGTGTTTGATTTCCTGGAAAGCCTGCAAACCCCACGGCCCCAATTCGCGGCCAATGCTGCTCTGTTTGTAACCACCCCAGGCGGTCTGCGGGAAGATCACTTGCGGTGCGTTGATCCACACCAGCCCCGCCTGCAAGGCGTTGGCGACCCGATCAGCCGCTTCGTTGTCACGAGTGACCACGCTGGCCACCAGGCCGAACTGGCTGTCGTTGGCCAGGGCAATCGCTTCGGCTTCGGAGGCAAAACTGCGCACGCAGATCACCGGGCCGAAAATCTCTTCACACCACAACGCACTGTCCAGGGGCACTTCGGTGAAAATCGTCGGCTGCAAAAAATAACCGCGGGACAGGTCTGCGGGCCGATTGCCACCGCACATCAGCTTGGCGCCGGCGCTCAAACCGCGATCGATGTGGCCCAGCACACGCTGGTATTGCGCCTGATTGACCAGCGCGCCCATTTCCACGTTCGGGTCGAACGGGTCGGCGACGCGAATGGCTTCGGCGCGGGCCTTCAACCGAATGAGGAACTCATCCGCCAATTCGTCAGCGACCAGCACGCGGCTGGTGGCGGAGCACATTTGCCCGGCGTTGAAGAAACCGCCGCCACAGGCCACTTCCACCGCCAGTTCAATGTCAGCATCGGCGAGCACCAGCAACGAGGATTTGCCACCCAGTTCCAGGCTCACGCCTTTGACGGTTTCCGCCGCCCGTTGCATGACCTGCACCCCCACCGCGTTGCTGCCGGTGAAGGAGATTTTGGCGATGCGCGGGTCGGCCGACAGCGGCGCGCCGACGGCCAGGCCCGTGCCGCAAACCAGGTTGAACACGCCATCCGGCAAGCCGGACTCAGCGATGATCGCCGCCAGTTCCAGCTCGGGTAGCGGGGTGACTTCGGACGGCTTGAGCACCACGCAGCAACCGGCGGCCAACGCCGGGGCCAGTTTCCAGGCGGTGGTGACCATCGGGAAATTCCACGGCACGATCAGGCCGACCACGCCGCACGGTTCACGGCGCACACGCGCGCTGAAATCGTCGGTCGGCAGCTCGACGTTGCTGTCTTGTTTGGCATCGAGGCCTTCGGCGAGACCGGCGTAATACTCGAAGGTGGCGATCACGTCATCGACGTCGATGGCGGCTTCGAACAGCGGCTTGCCATTGTTGCTCGACTGCAACTTCATCAAGTGATCACGCCCGGCCTGAACGCCAGTGGCGATTCTGCGCAGGATCGCACCGCGCTCGGTGCCGGTGGTTTGCGACCATTGCTTGAAGGCGTTGGACGCGGCAGTGACGGCTTGATCGACAGCCTGTTCATCGCCGCCGTTCACGGTGGTCAACAGGGCTTCGGTCGCCGGGTTGATCACGCGCAGGTGTTCGTTGCCCGCGGACCACTGGCCGTCGATGTACAGACCGTCGAGTGTCGTTGGAAAACTCATTTCGACACCGCCTTCATCCACTGAGTCTGATCGATTTCAATCAGGGTCGGACCTTGGCGATCAGCGGCGGCGCGCAGTGCGCTGCGCAGTTGTTCAACACCGTTGACCGCTTCAGCCGCACAGCCCAGCGCCTTGGCGACACCGATGAAGTCCGGGGTGTAGATGTCCACGCCCACCGGTTCGATGGCGCGGTTGACCATGTATTTCTTGATCTCTTCGTAGCCCTGGTTATTCCACAGCAGCACGATCACCGGGGTTCGCGCTTCAACGGCACTGGCCAGTTCCGGCAGGGTGAATTGCAGGCCGCCGTCACCGATCAGGCACACCACCGGAGGACGCGCACCGTTTTCAACACTGCCACCGAGCCAGGCGCCAATCGCCGCCGGCAAGGCGTAACCGAGGGTGCCGTAACCGGTGGACGAGTTGAACCAGCGACGCGGACGTTCCGGGTTGAACGTCAGGTTGCCGGTGTAGACCGGTTGGGTCGAATCGCCGACGAACACTGCGTCCGGCAATTCGTGCAACACGGTTTCGAGGAAGCGGGTCTGGGCCAGGGTCGGGGCGTCCCAGGTGGCGGCGAGGTCTTCGCGCAAACGCGCAGCACGGACCTGGCCCCAATCGTTGCGGCGCTCGGCCAGCGAGTGTTTGGACAGTTCGCCGAGCAAGGCTTGCGCGGCGTTGCGCGAATCTGCCACCAGGGCGACTTTAGGCGGGTAATTGCGCACGGTCTGGTCGGGGTCGATGTCCACGCGCAGCAGCACGCCGGGGATCTCGAAACCGCCGGCAAACGTGACGTCGTAATCGGTCTCGGCCAGTTCGGTACCGATGGCCAGCACCACGTCGGCTTCGGCCACCAAGGCACGGGTCGCAACCAGGCTCTGGGTCGAACCGATCAGCAGCGGGTGGTTGGATTCGAGCATGCCTTTGGCATTGATGGTCAGGGCCACTGGCGCGTCCAGCAGTTCGGCCAACTCGGTCAGCTCGGCGGCTGCATCGATGGCGCCGCCACCGGCAAGAATCAGTGGACGCTTGGCGCCGGCCAGCAGCGCGGTCATGCGGCTGATGGCGCTTGGCGAGGCACCGGCGCGGTCGATGTTCACGGGGAGACTGGCGAGCAAGTCGTCGGCCTCTTCAACCAGCACATCCAGCGGAATTTCGATGTGCACAGGACGCGGACGGCCGGCCTGGAACAGTGCGAACGCACGGGCCAGCACGCCCGGCAATTCAGCCGCCGACATCAAGGTGTGGGAGAACGCCGCCACGCCGCCGACCAATGCACTCTGGTTCGGCAGCTCGTGGAGCTTGCCGCGACCGCCGCCCAACTGGCTGCGCGATTGCACGCTGGAGATCACCAGCATCGGGATCGAGTCCGCGTAGGCCTGGCCCATGGCGGTGGTGATGTTGGTCATACCCGGGCCGGTGATGATGAAGCACACACCCGGTTTACCGCTGGTGCGCGCATATCCGTCGGCCATGAAACCGGCGCCCTGTTCGTGACGCGGCGTGACGTGGTTGATGCTCGAACGGGCCAGCCCGCGATACAGCTCCACGGTATGAACCCCGGGAATGCCGAACACCTGCTCGACCCCGTAATCTTCGAGTAACTTGACCAATACTTCGCCGCACGTCGCCATGTCATTGCCCTTTTTGTTCGTTTGAGACGCCGGGCCTGCGCAGTGTTTATGATGCGTGGGCAGGTCCAGGGATGGCCTCATTGGAACGGGCGACACGTAGCCGCAACAATGGATAAAAAGTCATACTAGCCATGTCCTCACGTCATACCTTGGATCCCAATGAAACGATTGCCTCCCCTGCCGGCGCTTCACACTTTTCTGATTACCGCGCAGTGCTGCAACTTCACCCGGGCCGCCGAACAGCTGTACATCACCCAAGGCGCGGTGAGCCGGCAGATCGCCGGGCTGGAAGAACATCTGGGTTATGAATTGTTTATCCGCCAGGCGCGGGGCTTGAGCCTGACCGCTGAAGGACGCGAATGGCTGCCACGGGTGCAGCAGATTTTCGGCTTGATCGACGAGGCGGTGGAGCAGATTGGCGAGAAGCGCGAAACCCTGCAACTCAAGGCCCCGACGTGCGTCATGCGCTGGCTGCTGCCGCGCCTGGTGCAATGGCAAAGGGAGCGCCCGGATGTGCCGGTTGAACTGACCACCACGGTGAAACACGGCGTTGATTTTCATCGCGAGCAGTTCGATGCGGCGGTGATCTATGGCGTACCGCCGGAGACATCACTGGCGTCCCATCGGCTGTTCGATGAGCAACTGACACCGGTCTGCTCCCGGCCGTACCTCGAAGGGCCGGTGCCGTTGCAGACGCCGGAGGATCTGGAACAACACATGCTGTTGCACCCGACCCGCGACGAACGCGACTGGAAAGCCTGGCTGACCAGCGCCGATGTGCGCTTGAGCAATGTCGGCAAGGGCCAGCATTTCGAAACCTTGGACCTGGCAATGTCGATGGCGTCCCAGGGGACTGGCGTGGCGATTGGGGATTGGTCGTTGATTGGCGACGACCTGAGCGCCGGACGGCTGGTCATGCCGTTTGAATTGAAGGTAAAGACCGGATTGGCCTATTACCTGGTGTTCCCGGAAAAACCCGGGCCTTCGCCGAAATTGCGCGAGTTGTTGGGGTGGTTGGTGGAGCAGTCTCAGAGTCGCTGAAAAGCTGAAAAGCTTCGCGAGCAAGCCCGCTCCCACAGGAGAATGCATTCCAATGTGGGAGCGGGCTTGCTCGCGAATGGTTTCAGCCGCGCTATCAATACCCGACGGTGAACCGCTGACGCGAATGCTTCGGCCCTTCCACTTCATCGATCATCGCAATCGCGTAATCGGCGAACGAAATCCAGCTCCGCCCCGCACTGCTCACCAGCAAATCATCCTTGCCCACCCGAAACGCCCCCGTGCGTTCACCTTCAACAAATTCCGCCGACGGTGACAGAAAGGTCCAGTCCAGATCCTTTTCCTGGCGCAGATTCCCAAGGAACTCAGCCCCGGCGCTCGCCTCTGCCTTGTACTCCTCCGGAAAGCCCTTGCTGTCGATGACGCGAATGCCATCCGGCAACAACAAAGAACCCGCACCGCCCACCACCAGCAGGCGCTTCACCCCGGCTTTTTTCACCGGCCCGACCACGGCGCCGGCCGGAAGGGTCGCGAAATGCGCCGCACTGATCACCACGTCATGGCCCGCCAATGCGGCTTGCAACGCTTCGGCATCAAGGGCATCGACGTTTCTGGTGACCACACCGGCACGCGGGCCGATTTTCGAGGTGTCGCGGGCAATGGCCGTGACGCTATGACCTCGACGCAGGGCTTCTTCCAGCAATTGGCTGCCGGCACGGCCGGTGGCACCGATGATTGCGATTTTGCTCATGACGTTCTCCAGTTGGCTTGAGTGATCAATGCAAATTTGAATGGTAAAGGGGCTGTTATGGTGGGTGGACTTACCCGGAATCAGAGGATTTATCTGCGGTGGGGATTTATCTGTGGCGAGGGGATTTATCCCCGTTCGGCTGCGCAGCAGTCGCAAAACCTGCGAATACGGCCTGACTGAGTTACTTCAGGGGGGACTGCTGCGCAGTCCAACGGGGATAAATCCCCTCGCCACAAGTAGCCCAGTAGCCCAGTAGCCCAGTAGCCACAATTAGTCCACTCGCCACATAAATTCATTCACCCCACTTCATCTCGCCCTTGGCGACTTTCGCGCTCAGCTCCAGCGAGCTTTCTTCGCCCAAAGTCGGGAAGCGTTTTTTCATGGCTGCGATCAGCGCGGCGGCGTCTTTGGCCTTTGGGGTTTCTTCGTCGAAGGCCTTGATGTAATCGGCCGTGAACTGCACGGCGGCCAGCGAACGGGCGCTCTGCCCCAGGTAATGCCCCGGCACGATGGTTTTCGGTTTCAGGGTTTCGATGGCGTGCAGCGTAGCCAGCCAATCGGAGTGGGATTGCGCGGTTTGCGTATCAGCCATCCACACGTGAATGTTTTCTGCCACGACCACACCACCGACCACGGCCTTGAGCGACGGGATCCACACAAAGGTCCGGTCCGGCTGCTTGCCATCCAGGCCCACCACCTGCAACTTCTGCCCTTCGAGCATCAGGCTGTCGCCCTTGAGTACGCCAGGCACGATGGTTTTGGCCGGCACGTCGGCGCCCATTTTCGGGCCCCAGAACGCCAGTTTGCCGTCGACGGTGTGCTTGATGTGATCAACGGTCGGCTGAGAGGCCAGCACTTTGGCGTTCGGGAACGCGGCGGTCAGGGTATCGAGGCCGAAGTAGTAATCCGGGTCACCGTGGCTGATGTAGATGGTGGTCAGTTGCTTGCCGCTGGCGCGGATCTTCTCGACCACCTGTTCGGCTTGGGATTTGCCGAATTGCGCGTCGACCAGAATCGCTTCTTTCTCGCCGCTGACCAGAACCGAGGTCACCGGAAAAATCGCCTTGTCGCCCGGGTTGTACACGTCCAGGGTCAGGGTCGATGCCGCCGCAGCGTGGGCCGCGAAGCCGAGGGTGGCGGTGGCCAGCAAAATGCGCTTGAGAGAGGTGAAGCCGATCATCTGTTGCTCCGTTGTCCAAATGCCGTGTCTGGCGATGGGGACAGAGCTTAGTTGCATGACTCAGTACAAAAAATGCGATGCTTGAACATAGTTTGTTTCTGAAAGCGGGCAAATCATGGATCGTCTACAAGCAATGCGGGTGTTCGTCTCAGTGGTCGACCTCGGCAGCCAGTCGGCCGCCGCCGATCATCTGGACCTGTCACGGCCGGTGGTTTCGCGTTATCTGGCGGAACTGGAAGACTGGGTCGGCGCACGCCTGATGCACCGCACCACGCGCAAATTGAGCCTGACCGCCGCCGGCAGCGAGATTCTGCCCCGGTGTCGGCAGATGCTCGACTTGTCCACCGACATGCAAGCCGCTGTGAGCGAGCCGGATGAGGCGCCACGTGGCCTACTGCGCATCAGCGTCAGCACCTCGTTCGGTCAGGCGCAATTGGCGGATGCCATGGCGGCTTACGTCAAACGCTACCCCGGTGTCAGCATCGACATGCAGATGCTCGACCGCACGGTGAACCTGGTGGATGAACGCATCGACCTGGCGATCCGTACCAGCAACGACCTTGACCCGAACCTGATCGCCCGGCGGCTGACGGTCTGCCGCTCGGTGATCTGCGCCTCCCCGGCTTACCTGAGCGAACACCCGGCGCCGCAGCGGGTCGAGGACCTGAGTCAGCACAACTGCTTGACCCACTCTTACTTCGGCAAAAGCCTCTGGCATTTCGAGGAGGACGGCGAGCCGGTGTCGGTGCCGGTGCAGGGCAACATCAGCGCCAACGAAGCCAGCACCTTGCTGCGCGCAACCATGGCCGGTGCGGGTGTGGCGATGCTGCCCAGTTATCAGGCAGGTGTGCATATCCACAGCGGCGAGCTGATTCGCCTGCTGCCCCACGCCGAGCCACGGCAAATGAGCGTGTACGCGGTGTACGCCTCACGCAAGCACATGCCAGCGGCGCTGCGCAGCATGCTGGATTTTCTGGTGCTCAGGTTTCCTGAAGAACCGCAGTGGGATATTGGCCTGTAATCACCTCTCCTGTGGGAGCTGGCTTGCCTGCTCCCACAGGAGACATCATCGTTCTGAATGTCGGGTTAAATGCGCTCGAGGTGTAACTGGCAACTCACCCGCGCTGACCTATGCTGAAAGTAATACCGAAGGGTATTCGTTCAGAGGTCAACGCCATGAACACCAAAACAAGAAGATACCTCGCCATTTTCATCACCTGCGCCGCGACGCTGGCGCTGTATGGCACCGCCGCCTGGCGTGTCGAGCAGTTGCGACAACTGCCCCGCGACTACGCGAGTTGTAACTTCGAGCGCTGCATTCCCCACAACGCGACCCTCAACGCCCTTCGGTAACGAAGGCGCTCAGGCCTCGTTGTCCTGATCGGCCTTCAAGCGGTCGCGAAAAGCCTTGGGCGAGATCCCCACCCGGCGCCGGAACAGGCGTGTGAAGTTGGTTGGATCGGAAAACCCCAACACGTCGGACATTTCGTAAATGGTCATGCTGGTGTAGGTCAGCAAGCGCTTGGCCTCAAGCAATTGACGCTCGTGCATGATCTGTAACGCCGGTTGCCCCGCCAGCTCACGGCAGGTGCCGTTGAGGTGCGACACGGAAATCCCCAGCCGATGCGCCAGGTCCTCGACCTTGACGTGCTGACGGTAGGTCTCTTCCACCAGCTGGATAAAACCGTTGAGGTATTCCCGGGCGCGATGCGGACGCTGACTGGCATCGCGGCGCGAAATCACCTGACGGCTGACCCACACCATGATAACGCTGACCAGCGAATGCATGAGCATTTCGCGCGCGGGCTGGTGGCCGGTGTATTCGTCTTGCAGCGCCGAAAACAGGCTATTGAGGTACTCGCTTTCCTTGCCCGCCGGGTAACTTTCGGCTTGAGCCAGCGCGTTCACCGAGTTGCCCAGTTGCGCCTGAAGATGGGTCACCAGCGGCGCGGCCAGGGTCACGACGAACCCTTCGACGTCCTCGGAAAACCGGTAACCATGCACCGATAACGGCGGCAGGATCAGGATCGCCGGTTCAGTCAGTTGCGTGTGTTTACCTTCGATTTCAAGCTCTGCCTGACCTTTGAATACGAAGAGCAACTGGCACAAATCAGCGTGACGGTGAGGTTTGATTTCCCATTGATGTTCGCGGCTGCGTTTGGAAATGGTTTCACAGTGCAGCAAGTCGGGAGTCGGCCAGTCCAGGCTTTCACCGTAGAGCTTGAACACTGGAATCGAAGGCAGGTCAGGCTTGTTCATCACTTCAATCCAGGCCTCAGAGGGTTACGGGCGATAATCGCACCGATTGGCAGAATGTACAGGTATCGGCTCAGTTTTCACCTTCAATTGACAGACCCGCAAGGGAAAAATGCAAGCACTCGATCCATAAAAATCATTCACCGGCCGTGGTCGCGTGAAGCTTGCGAGTCATAAAAACAATGAAAACGCTGAAAACCCAAATCGCCATCATTGGCGCCGGTCCCTCCGGTTTGCTGCTCGGCCAATTGCTGCATAACGCCGGAATCGACACCCTGATCCTTGAACGACAGACCCCCGACTATGTGCTCGGGCGAATCCGCGCCGGTGTGCTCGAACAAGGCATGGTAGAGCTGTTGCGTCAGGCCGGGGTGGGTCAGCGTATGGACGCCGAAGGGCTGGTCCATGGTGGTTTCGAACTGGCCCTCGACGGGCGCCGGGTACACATCGATCTGCAAGCCCTGACCGGTGGCAAAACCGTGATGATTTACGGCCAGACCGAAGTCACCCGGGACCTGATGGCCGCTCGTCGGGAGGCTGGCGCGCAGACGATTTACCAAGCCAGCAACGTCGTACCGCACGGGATGAAAACCGCAGAACCGTTCGTGACGTTTGAGAAGGATGGTGAGACCTGGCGCCTCGATTGCGACTACATCGCCGGGTGCGACGGTTTCCATGGCGTGGCACGTCAGTCGATTCCGACTGAATGCCTGAAGGTCTTCGAGCGGGTCTATCCATTCGGCTGGCTCGGAATTCTCGCCGATACGCCGCCGGTTCATGAAGAACTGGTCTACGCCCGCCACGAACGCGGTTTTGCCCTGTGCAGCATGCGCTCGGCAACCCGCACGCGTTATTACCTCCAGGTGCCGGCGGACGAAAAGGTCGAGGACTGGCCGGATCTGCGCTTCTGGGATGAGCTCAAATCGCGCCTGCCTGCGGCGTTGGCCGAATCCGTGGTGACCGGGCCGTCCATAGAAAAAAGCATCGCGCCGCTGCGCAGTTTTGTGGTCGAGCCGATGCAGTACGGGCGGATGTTCCTGGTCGGCGATGCGGCGCACATCGTCCCGCCCACCGGCGCCAAAGGCCTGAACCTGGCGGCCAGCGACGTCAGCACCTTGTTCACCATTTTGCAAAAGGTGTACAACGAGGGGCGCCTGGATTTGCTGGAGAAATACTCGGAAATCTGCCTACGCCGGGTGTGGAAAGCCGAACGGTTTTCCTGGTGGATGACCTCGATGCTGCATCGTTTCGATGACCACGACGCTTTCAGCCAGCGCATCAACGAGTCGGAGCTGGACTACTTCGTACACTCCGAAGCCGGTCGAAAAACCATTGCAGAAAATTACGTCGGGCTTCCTTATGAGGCTATCGAATAGCCTGCTATCGACTTACACTGGCGAGCATCCCCGCTCGCCTTGCCTCTAGCGGGTCAATCACTGCCCGCAGGTTTCCAGCCGTGACCAATCTCAACCAGCCTGAAACGCCCAAACCGGCCATTCGCAGCGTGTTGATCGCCCTGATGCTGGCGATCTTTCTCGGCGCACTGGACCAGACCATCGTCGCCGTTTCGATGCCGGCCATCTCCGCGCAATTCAAGGACGTCAGCCTGCTGGCATGGGTGATTTCCGGCTACATGGTGGCGATGACCGTGGCGGTGCCGATCTACGGCAAACTCGGCGATCTGTACGGCCGGCGCAAGTTGATGCTGTTCGGCATGGGGCTGTTCACCCTCGCCTCGCTGTTCTGCGGCATGGCCCAAAGTATGGAGCAACTGGTGCTGGCGCGGATCATCCAGGGCATCGGCGCGGGCGGGATGATTTCGGTCAGCCAGGCAATCATCGGCGACATCGTCCCGCCCCGGGAGCGCGGTCGTTATCAGGGTTATTTCAGCAGCATGTACGCCGTGGCCAGTGTCGCTGGCCCGGTGCTCGGCGGGTATATGACCGAATACCTGTCGTGGCGCTGGGTGTTTTTGATCAACCTGCCACTGGGCCTGGGTGCCTGGCTGGTGGCCAATCGCACGCTGGTGGGTTTGCCCGTGCCACAACGCCAACCGATCATCGATTACCTCGGCACGCTGCTGATGATCATCGGTTTGACCGCTTTGCTGCTGGGCATCACGGAAGTCGGTCAGGGCCACTCATGGCGCAGCGCCGAAGTATTGGGCCTGCTCGGGTGCGCGGTGCTGGTGCTGGCGCTGTTCGTCTGGCATGAGCGCCGGGCGCGGGAGCCGTTGCTGCCGATGCACCTGTTCGCCAACCGCAACGCGATCCTGTGCTGGTGCACGATTTTCTTCACCAGTTTCCAGGCCATCTCGCTGATCGTGCTGATGCCGCTGCGCTTCCAGAGCGTCACCGGCGCCGGGGCCGACAGCGCCGCGCTGCACCTGTTGCCACTGGCCATGGGCTTGCCGATCGGGGCTTATTTTGCCGGACGCCGCACGTCGGTGACCGGGCGCTACAAACCGATGATCCTGACGGGGGCGGTGCTGATGCCGATCTCGATTCTCGGCATGGCGTTCAGTCCGCCCCAGGCTTTCTTGCTCAGCAGTCTGTTTATGTTGCTCAGCGGGATCGCCAGCGGCATGCAATTCCCGACGTCATTGGTTGGCACGCAGAACTCGGTGGAACAGCGGGACATCGGCGTCGCCACCAGCACCACCAATCTGTTCCGCTCGCTGGGCGGCGCGGTGGGCGTGGCGCTGATGTCGGCGCTGTTGCTCGCGTTGCTGCAGGATTCGAGCTTCGCCCACCTGGCCGGTTCGTCGGTGATTGCCGAGGGCGGTTCGGGGAATGTGTTGCTGGACGGTTTGAACGCTGCGCCGGGAGAGGCGCAGAACGCCTTGCGCGCGGAGTTGCTGCTGACGTTCAGGCATTTGCTGCTAGTCAGTGCGGCGGTGTCGTTGCTGGGGCTGGCGGCGGCGGTTGCAATGCCGAATCGGGTGTTGCGGGGGCGGGAAGATAAGGTTCGGTAGATAGACCGAGTCGCCTGTAATCGCGAGCAGGCTCGCTCCCACATTGGATCTGCGACATGCACAAGATCTGTGAACACTGGAGATCTACTGTGGGAGCGAGCCTGCTCGCGATGGCGTCGTCACTGACACCAAAAAATCAAGGGCTGTAATACCCAACAGCCACCAGAAAATGTCCGACCTTTTTCAGGTAGGCATGCTTGTCTTCAACCTTGCCGGTCATCGGGTTTTTCCAGCGGTATTCGTATTCGCCGTAATCCTGTTTGGCAATCAATGCCAGGATCGGCTCGCCCACCGGTTTACCTTCCGGGTCGTTGATCTTGCCGAAGTCGGTGTTGATCAGCCGCAGGTTGGTGCCGTGAGCCACGTAACGCTGGGTGTCCAGGTCGACGACGAACACGTACAAGTCATCCTGCAAGTAGCCACCCTTTAGGGAATTGATCGCAGTCAGCGTGCCCTTCTCGTCCTTGGCCAGATCCGTCGCCGCTTTGTTCAGCAAGGCCATCGCCTGTTCCGCTGACGCCCGTGGCAAGTAGTAGCCCACGGCGATAATCCGCTGGCCAACGCGCTGATAGAACACATGCTTGCGCTCGACCTTGCCGTCGGACCAGTTCTGCCAGCGATATTCGGCCTGCTGGATGCCATTGCCCTCCGGCACGTTCAAGGCGTCCTTGAAGGCCTTCTGCAAATCCGGCCCGAGGGTTTCGGACACATCACGCCCGATCAACGCCGAAGACGGCCCGCCACTGGCGAGCATCACGCCCTTGGTATCGACCACGAAGACGTAGCGATCCTTGTCGACAAACTCGCCCTGACGGCTGAACGCCGCGAAGGCCTTGTCGCCGTTGTCGTGGTAGTAGGCCAGGGCTTTTTCCAGCAAGGCCTTGGCGGCCTGGCTGTCGTCCTTTTCCGCCGTGGCGGCCTGGACCGGCCCCAGGCATAGCAACAGCATCCCCCCCAGCACGGCCAACTTGTGCAGAACCCCCATAGCGCATCCCTCGTTCTTGTCGGTGTTTCAAGAGCGTAGACGGCTTGGGGATATGTACGAATATTCAGGAAAGCGCAGGCCATTGTGGCAAACGGGTTTATGTGGCGAGGGAGCTTGCTCCCGCTGGGGCGCGAAGCGGCCCCAAAACCATTCACCGCCGATATTCAGTTAGATCGGCGGCCTCGTTGACGACTGCTTCGCAGCCGAGCGGGAGCAAGCTCCCTCGCCACAGGCAAGTTCCCTCGCCACAGGATCCAGCAACCGCGCTATTGCGCCCGGGCGCGGAGTTGCTGCTGCAGATTCTGGATCTGCGCCTGAAGAGTGTTGATGTTACGGGTGGTCTGGCCGCGGAAGGCATCGAACTCGGCGGTATTGGTGACGCCTTGCGCAGCCGCCGGGCGGTTGTCCTGCTCGCTTTTGAGCACGATCATGTCTTGCTCCAGACGCTCGATCGCGGCGCTCGGGTTGCCCTGTTTCTTCAACGCGACGATGTCGGCGCCGAGGCTTTTGAGCTGGGCGTCGAACTTGCTGGTGTCGTCCGGGGCATTTTTCAACGCGGCCAACTCGGTGCTCAAGGCTTTGATCTGCGCCTGTAATTGCGTGTTGGCGGTCTGGTGTTCGGTGCTCTGGGCGGCCATCTGCGCCAGTCGCTTGTCCAGATCGGTGGTTTGCGTGGTCATTTGTGCCAGACGCTTGTCCAGGTCGCTGGTCTGACCGACCACACCTTGCTGCTGCTTGCTTTGATCCTGCAACTGGTTTTCCAGCTGCTTGATTTGCAGCTTCAGGGCTTCGCTGTCGCTGGTGACGTTGGTCTGGCTGGCGACCACCTTGCCGGAAATGTCCTGCAAGCGCCCCGCCGCGTCTTCACTGATACGCGCGAAGCTTTCCTGGGTCGCTACCAGTTGCTGTTCCATCAGCGAAATCTGCTGAAAGCTCCACCAGGCAAGGCCGGCGAACGCGAAGAACAAAGCGCCGACCAAGGCCCACAGAGGACCGGTGCTGGCGCTTTTGACTTTGACCACCGGCGCCGTCCGCGAGTGCACGGAGGTGCGGGTAGTGGTTGGGAAATCATCGTCATCGAGGCTGTCGGCACGCAGGCTCGGTACATCGTCGAAGTCGTCGTTGGCATCGTTACGCATGGACATTGAGTCAACCTTTGTGGAACGCGGTGATGGCTATAGGCGGCGAGTATAAACCCCACTGCCGCAGCGATTAACCCTCAACGCCAAACTCGGTTCAGTGCTGGCCGGTTTGTCACTGCAAAAGTCAGCGAATGTCCTGGGCTTTCCACCAGCCGCAGAATTCATCGAGGGCCGTCCAGAGACTGACTTTCGGATCGTAGTCCAGATAATGCCGGGCGCGGCTGATGTCCAGGGTGAAATTTTTGTTCATGACCTGCATGCCCAGTCGCGACAGCGTCGGCTCGGGACGCCCCGGCCACACCTTGCACACCCCTTCGTTGAGCGCGGCAACGCTGTAGGCCAAACCGTAGGAACGGTAACGCGTCACTTGTGGGACATCCATCTTGCGCATGACGTAATTGACCACGTCCCACAACGGCACCGGCGTACCGTTACTGATGTTGTAGGCCTTGCCCAAGGCCGAGCCGCTGGCCAGCAAGCTGCTCAGCAACGCTTCATTGAGGTTCTGCACGCTGGTGAAATCGACTTTGTTCAGGCCGTTGCCGATGATCGCCAGGCGTCCTTTGCGCTGCATTTTCAGCAGCCGCGGGAAGATGCTCATGTCACCCGCCCCGGTCACGAAACGCGGGCGCAGGGCCAGGGTTTCGAGACCGAACTCCTGTGCGCCAAAGACCTTTTGCTCGGCGAGGAATTTGGTGGCGGCGTAGGGATGCTTGAAACGTTTAGGCACTTGTTCTTCGGTCAGCCCCAGATGATCACGGCCATCGAAGTAGATCGACGGCGACGACAAATGCACCAGGCGGCGAACCCGCTGTTTCAGGCAAGCCTCGACCACGTTTTCGGTGACCTGCACATTGCCTTGATGAAAGTCCTGATAACGTCCCCACAAACCGACCGCGCCGGCGCAATGCACCACGGCTTCGACATCGGAACACAGCTCGCGCGCCAGTTCCGGGTCGCTCAAGTCGCCCGGGATAAACTCGGCACCACGGCGCACCAGGTGTTCGACGCTTTCGGCCCGGCGACCATTGACCCGCACGTCCAGGCCCTGCTCCAGGGCGAAACGCGCAAAACGTCCGCCAATGAAGCCGCTTGCGCCGGTAACCAGAATTTTCATGTAGAGCTCCGATGTCTTTCGTTTTGCGTAATGCGTGAGTCTTGACGCTGTCCGTCAGTCCAACGGCACCAGCCATTGCTTCGACGAACGCACCAATTGATCGGTCAGCAACCCCAACAACTGACCGCCATTGCGCCAATGATGCCAGTACAGCGGCACATCGATGGGCTTATCTGGCAAAAGCTCCTGCAATACACCACGCTCCAGTTGCTCGCGCACCTGCAATTCGGGCACTAGGCCCCAGCCAAGCCCGGCTTCGGTCAGGCGGATGAAGCCTTCAGACGACGGGCATAAATGGTGCTCGAAACCGCCATCGACACCGAGGGACGCGAGGTAGCGATGCTGTAGGAAATCGTCCGGACCGAAGACCAGCGCCGGGGTTTTCGCCAGCAGGTCAGCACGCACGCCTTCAGGGAAATGCCTCGCTATGAACGCCGGGCTGGCCAGCGCTCGATAACGCATGGCGCCCAGTAACACGCTGCGTGCGCCAGCCACCGGACGCTCGCTGGCGCAGATGCACGCGGCCACTTCACCAGCGCGCATGCGTTTGAGGCCGACCGTCTGGTCTTCGACGACCAGGTCCAGCAGCAGGTGTTGCTCGGCGCAGAAATCACTGACGGCTGCGGCCCACCATGTCGCAAGACTGTCGGCGTTCAGGGCGATGCGCAGACGTTCCGGCAAACCTTCTTCGTCCAGCGCCGGGACCAGCGTCTGTAGATCCCGCTCAAGCAAACGCACCTGCTGGACATGGTTGAGCAGCCGCCGACCAATCTCGGTCGGGGCTGGTGGCGTGACCCGCACCAACACCGGTTGGCCGACCCGCGCCTCCAGTAACTTGATGCGCTGGGAAATCGCCGATTGCGACAAGCCCAGCACCTGCGCGGCGCGTTCAAACCCGGCCTGCTCAACCACTGCGGCCAGGGCAGACAGCAATTTATAGTCGAACATCAGTTTTCCTAATGAGCGATCAGCATGATTGGTTTTTCTTATACCGCGTTGCACCTGAGAATAGCCAGCAAGCACTCTTGAACAGGATCACCGACATGGCTGGCGAAACTTCATTGGCAACCCTGCTGCGCAGCATGAGCCCGCAACTCAACGACGGCGACTACGTGTTCTGCACCCTGCGCGACGGCAAATTGCCCGCCGGTCTCGAGTTCATCGGCAGCTTTCGCGAGCAGGAAGGGCTGACAGTGATTCTGGAACGCTCCCACGCTGAACAAGCCGGTTTCAGCTTCGACTACGTCGCAGCCTGGATCACCTTGAACGTGCACTCGGCCCTGGAAGCGGTCGGTCTTACCGCCGCCTTCGCCACGGCATTGGGCCAGGCCGGCATCAGTTGCAACGTGATCGCCGGTTACTACCACGACCATTTATTCGTCGGTCAGACCGATGCCCAACGCGCAATGCACGTTTTGCGCGACCTGGCAGCCAACGCGGAGTAAACCCTTATGTGGCAAAGCTATGTGAACGGCCTGCTGGTGGCCGCGGGGTTGATCATGGCGATCGGCACTCAAAACGCGTTTGTGCTGGCGCAGAGCCTTCGGCGTGAACATCACCTGCCGGTGGCGGCGTTGTGCGTCACGTGCGACGCCTTGCTGGTGGCCGCCGGGGTATTCGGGCTGGCGACGGTGCTGGCGCAAAACCCGACCTTGTTGGCGGTCGCCCGCTGGGGTGGCGCGGTATTTCTGATTTGGTATGGCAGTCAGGCGCTACGCCGGGCGTGCTCGAAACAAAGCCTGCAACAGGGTGAAAACCAGACGGTGCGCTCGCTGCGTGCGGTGATGCTTAGTGCTTTGGCGGTGACGTTGCTCAACCCGCACGTTTATCTGGATACCGTGTTGTTGATCGGCTCCCTCGGCGCGCAGCAAACCGAGCCCGGCGCTTATGTCGTGGGCGCGGCCAGTGCGTCGTTGCTGTGGTTTTTCACCCTGGCACTGGGCGCGGCATGGTTGGCACCCTGGCTGGCCCGGCCCAGCACCTGGCGAATTCTCGACCTGCTGGTGGCGGTGATGATGTTCGCCGTGGCGTTTCAATTAATTGTCTCTGGCTGATTATTCCAAAAGGCTCTGGAACCTCTATCCCACACAGTTGTTGCGTGGTTATGCCGCACCCCCGGTGCTATGATCCGATCCGATGCGCCGCAAAGAGTACAAACTCCCCGGCGCTTGTCTGGCCGCCCGTGATCGGCCTTGCGCTCACCGCAACTGACCTGATTAGGAGAATCATCATGGCTTTCGAATTGCCGCCGCTGCCTTACGCACACGATGCCCTGCAGCCGCACATTTCCAAGGAAACTCTGGAATACCACCACGACAAGCACCACAACACCTACGTCGTGAACCTGAACAACCTGGTGCCAGGCACCGAGTTCGAAGGCAAGACCCTGGAAGAAATCGTCAAATCTTCTTCGGGCGGCATCTTCAACAACGCCGCTCAGGTCTGGAACCACACTTTCTACTGGAACTGCCTGGCGCCAAACGCCGGTGGTCAACCAACCGGCGCTCTGGCTGAAGCCATCAACGCTTCTTTCGGTTCGTTCGACAAGTTCAAAGAAGAATTCAGCAAAACCTCCATCGGCACCTTCGGTTCCGGTTGGGGCTGGCTGGTGAAAAAGGCTGACGGTTCCCTGGCCCTGGCCAGCACCATCGGCGCCGGTAACCCGCTGACCAGCGGCGACACCCCGCTGCTGACCTGCGACGTCTGGGAACACGCTTACTACATCGACTACCGCAACGTTCGTCCGAAATACGTCGAAGCGTTCTGGAACCTGGTCAACTGGAAATTCGTGGCTGAGCAATTTGAAGGCAAAACCTTCAAGGCTTAATCTCGACGCCAGACAAGAAACCCGGCTTTTATGCCGGGTTTTTTTATGGGCTGGGGAAAAGTCAGCCCGCTTGCGGATCGACGTTATCCAAGGCTCGGTTTACCGCCAACTCCGCCAACATGATGATCTGCTGGATTGCCAACACCGTATTGCGCTGCGGGCCGATCAGGTTCGCGGCGAAATCGCTCGCCATGACACTGGCGGAGGCCAATGACTCGCAGGCTTGGGCGAGGAGGCTTTCGGTGCCCATGTCGGGGGCGATCATGAACATCGTGCTAGGGCGACGGGGTTTTTCGAGGTATTGGTCTGGCGGATCGAGGTAGTAGTCGAGGGCGCGTTTTATGGCTTCGTGGTCTTTGAGGAGCGCTTCGGCTTCGGTGGTTTCGGCGTTGGGGGTGGTGTTGACGGGTGGATCGGGGATTAACTTATCCAAACTACAATTCCTCTAATCAAACTGGAGCCATCACCAGTCGTTTCTCACGCGACGGAGTGGTGGCAGCTATGTGCGGAGTGAGAAACCGGTAGAGGAATAGACCCGGCCAGACCGAAGTCTGCCCGCACACAGCCGCCATAAAAAACTTGCAGGCAGCGGATTAGCTGGCGGCAATTATGGTGGTACTGGCGCTGTATTAAAACCTCTACGGGCTCTCACACCCGGTCGCTGAGTTTTCAGCGACAGCCAGAGGTTAGAGAGACTGCTTCCTACCCGGCAACCTGAAAAATGCGTGGGAATTCGCTGTGTTTTTTACACATCTTTAAACACACAAAAATGGAACGCGGAGCGTCCCGGGCGGCATTCCCACGCGGAGCATGGGAACGATCAATCGGGAGGCATCAGGAAGAGATTGGTCGGCTGTCAGGCCGCCATCGCTGGCAGGCCAGCTCCCACAAGGGTTTGTTGTACACCTGCAAGAAATTGGTCGGCTGTCAGGCCGCCTTCGCGGGCAAGCCTCGCTCCTACAAAAACGGATCGGCATACATGCTTCGCTCCTCACCACTCATCAGGCCGAGCGTTAGCTCGCCTGCAGCTCTTGATCTTGATCCACCCGCCCCTTTCGGGAGGCTGAGTGGAGGTGTTCATCCGGGGAGTGGCGCGCAGCGCCGTTCGACGCAGTCGAACACGCTGCATGTAGGTCGTCGCGAAGCAGACCGGAGGGCAGTGTCCCCGGATGGATACCGGAACGAAGGAACGCCGAGCCCAGGCGAGGGGCCGGACGCTTGGGGCGAGACCTTTTGGTTCCTTTTGGGGCGTTTGCCAAAAGGGACTCGCCGTAAGGGCGAAACCATAAGTCGCCGTTACCGCAGAAATGGATATGTCCACAACCAACAAGAACATGGTCGGCTACCAGGCCGCCAAGTAACCAAGCCAATCTCGGACAATGAAACCAGCATTCGGCCCCTTGCCCCCACGCCACAGCAGGCTAACATCAACAAAAGGAAAAATAGTCCCAATCCCCCTCAAGTTGAAGGACCCAACTACCGACACAGTACAAATAGGGCAAATACTCAAAACAACAGCATTTCTGCCAAGCTGCAGGCAAAAAACCCTGAGATTGATTGTCCCTTTGACTGCCATCACGGGATTGCCAATACTCATGGCAACTTGATGCTACCCGCACGGAACAAGGAATAACCCTTTGAAGCTGGAACTCAAGAACAGCTTGTCGGTGAAGTTGCTCCGGGTCGTGCTCCTGTCGGCATTGATCGTCGGCGTAGTCTTGAGCTGCGCGCAGATCGTCTTCGATGCCTATAAAACACGCCAGGCCGTGGCCAACGATGCAGAACGCATCCTCGACATGTTCCGCGACCCCTCCACCCAGGCCGTCTACAGCCTGGACCGGGAAATGGGCATGCAGGTCATCGAAGGCCTGTTCCAGGACGACGCCGTGCGCCAAGCCTCCATCGGCCATCCCAACGAAGCCATGCTCGCGCAGAAATCTCGTGAGTTGCAGCATTCAAACAGCCGCTGGCTGACCGACCTGATCCTGGGCAAGGAACGCACCTTTACCACCCAACTGGTCGGTCGCGGTCCCTACAGCGAATATTACGGCGACCTCAGCATCACCCTCGACACCGCCACCTACGGGCAAGGCTTCATCGTCAGTTCTGTCATCATCTTCATCTCCGGCGTATTACGCGCCCTGGCCATGGGCCTGGTGCTGTACCTGGTCTACCACTGGCTGCTGACCAAACCGCTGTCGCGCATCATCGAACACCTGACCGAAATCAATCCGGACCGCCCCAGCGAACACAAGATTCCGCAACTCAAGGGCCACGAAAAGAACGAACTGGGGATCTGGATCAACACCGCCAACCAGTTACTCGAATCCATCGAGCGCAACACCCACCTGCGCCACGAAGCGGAAAACAGCCTGCTGCGCATGGCCCAGTACGACTTCCTCACCGGTCTGCCGAACCGTCAGCAATTGCAGCAACAACTGGACAAGATCCTGGTCGACGCCGGCAAGTTGCAACGTCGGGTTGCGGTGCTGGTGGTAGGTCTGGACGACTTCAAAGGCATCAACGAACAGTTCAGCTATCAGACCGGCGACCAATTGCTGCTCGCCCTGGCCGATCGTCTGCGCGCTCACAGCGGTCGCCTCGGCGCCCTCGCCCGGCTCGGTGGCGATCAGTTCGCCCTGGTCCAGGCCGATATCGAACAACCTTACGAAGCCGCCGAACTGGCGCAAAGCATCCTCGATGACCTGGAAGCGGCGTTTGCCCTCGATCATCAGGAAATCCGCCTGCGTGCGACCATCGGCATCACCCTGTTTCCCGAAGACGGCGACAGCACCGAGAAACTGCTGCAAAAAGCCGAGCAGACCATGACGCTGGCGAAAACCCGCTCGCGCAACCGTTATCAGTTCTACATCGCCAGCGTCGACACCGAGATGCGCCGCCGCCGGGAACTGGAAAAAGACCTGCGCGACGCCCTGCGGCGGGACCAGTTCTACCTCGTCTACCAACCGCAGATCAGCTACCGCGATCACCGGGTGGTGGGGGTAGAGGCGCTGATTCGCTGGCAGCATCCCGAGCATGGCCTGGTGCCGCCCGACCTGTTCATCCCGTTGGCCGAGCAGAACGGCACCATTATCGCCATCGGCGAATGGGTGCTGGATCAGGCCTGCAAACAACTGCGCGAATGGCATGACCAGGGTTTCATCGACCTGCGCATGGCGGTGAACCTGTCCACCGTGCAACTGCACCACGCCGAGCTGCCGCGGGTGGTCAACAACCTGCTGCAGATGTACCGCCTGCCGCCGCGCAGCCTGGAGCTGGAAGTCACCGAAACCGGCCTGATGGAAGACATCAGCACCGCCGCCCAGCATCTGCTGAGCCTGCGTCGCTCCGGCGCATTGATTGCGATCGACGATTTCGGCACCGGTTATTCGTCCTTGAGCTACCTGAAAAGCCTGCCGCTGGACAAGATCAAGATCGACAAGAGCTTCGTGCAGGACCTGCTCGATGACGACGACGATGCCACCATCGTTCGGGCGATCATCCAGCTGGGCAAGAGCCTGGGCATGCAGGTGATTGCCGAAGGCGTGGAAACCGCCGAGCAAGAGGCCTACATCATCTCCGAAGGCTGCCACGAAGGTCAGGGCTACCACTACAGCAAACCGCTGCCGGCACGGGAATTGAGCGCCTACCTGAAACAGGCGCAGCGCAGTAACGCGGCTATTTTGTAGTTCTCAAAAGATCGCAGCCTCGTTTCACTCCACAGCTGTTACGGGCCCGAGTGCTTCTGTAGCAGCTGTCGATTGAAACGAGGCTGCGATCTTTTGATCCACGACACAACTCTCGCCTGAATAAGAAATATTTCCAGCTACAACCCTTTACAGATAATGCGAAAGATTTGCATTATGTCGCAGTTTTGCGCGCTTGCTGCGCCATACCACCCCTCTCGAAGCAGGATGTTCGCCATGATTCGTATGCCTCTGGCTACCGCCAGTCTGTTGGCCATCGCTATTTCCCTCGCCGGTTGTGGCGAAGGCAAAGACAAAGCTGCAGCCCCAGCGCCTACGCCGGCCGCCAGCACGACCGCTCCGGCGCCAGCCACCGCACCTGCCGCGACCAGCAAAGTCGACGAAGCCGCCGCCAAAGCCGTTGTCGCGCATTACGCCGACATCGTCTACGCCGTATACAGCGATGCCGAATCCACCGCGAAGATCCTGCAAACCGCCGTCGACGCCTTCCTCGCCAAACCGAACGCCGACACCCTGAAAACCGCCAAGGCGGCCTGGGTAGCTGCCCGCGTTCCTTACCTGCAGAGCGAAGTGTTCCGCTTCGGCAACACCATCATCGACGACTGGGAAGGTCAGGTGAACGCCTGGCCACTGGACGAAGGCCTGATCGACTACGTCGACAAATCCTACGAGCACGCACTGGGTAACCCGGGCGCCACGGCCAACATCATCGCCAACACTCAGGTTCAGGTCGGCGAAGACAAGATTGACGTGAAAGACATCACCCCGGAAAAACTCGCCAGCTTGAACGAGCTGGGCGGCTCCGAAGCCAACGTCGCCACTGGCTACCACGCCATCGAATTTCTGCTCTGGGGCCAGGACCTGAACGGCACCGGCCCTGGCGCCGGCAACCGTCCAGCCTCCGACTACCTGGAAGGCAAAGGCGCCACCGGCGGTCACAACGATCGTCGCCGCGCTTACCTGAAGTCCGTGACCCAGTTGCTGGTCAGCGACCTGGAAGAAATGGTCGGTAACTGGAAGCCGAACGTGGCCGACAACTACCGCGCCACCCTCGAAGCGGAACCGGTTGATTCCGGCCTGCGCAAAATGCTGTTCGGCATGGGCAGCCTGTCCCTGGGCGAACTGGCGGGCGAGCGCATGAAGGTTTCCCTGGAAGCCAACTCCCCTGAAGACGAACACGATTGCTTCAGCGACAACACCCATAACTCGCAGTTCTACGATGCCAAGGGTGTTCGCAACGTGTACCTGGGCGAATACACCCGTGTAGATGGCACCAAAATGACCGGCGCCAGCCTGTCGTCTCTGGTGGCCAAGGCCGACCCGGCCGCCGATACCGCGCTGAAAGCCGACCTGGCCGCAACCGAAGCCAAGATGCAGGTCATCGTCGATCACGCCAACAAGGGTGAGCACTACGACCAGCTGATCGCCGCCGGTAACACCGCTGGCAACCAGATCGTGCGCGACGCAATCGCCGCCCTGGTCAAGCAGACCGGTTCGATCGAAGCCGCCGCTGGCAAACTGGGCATCAGCGACCTGAACCCGGACAACGCTGATCACGAGTTCTGATCAACGCTGGCTGAGTGATAAAGAGGCGACCTTCGGGTCGCCTTTTTCATACCCGCCTGACACGGACCACTGTAGGAGCGAGCCTGCTCGCGAGGAGGCCGTGTCAGTCACCATAAATGCTGAATGTGCTTCCGCCATCGCGAGCAGGCTCGCTCCCACAGGGTTCGCGTAGATCCTGTGGGAGCGTGGCTTGCCCGCGAAGACGGCGTCACATGCCACATCACTAGCGACTGACACACCGCCATCGCGGGCAAGCCCGCTCCCACAGGGTTCGCGTAGATCCTGTGGGAGCGGGCTTGTCCGCGATGGCGGCGCCTCGGTCTCCAGCCGAACACTGCCCCACATCAACCAAACGATAATTCCTCTTATTCAAACTCCCTTGCCCTGTTAGACTTTGCGCCCTTGTTTTGCTCGTCTTGCAGGATGTCTGATGCCCTCGCTGCTGCTTCGCTTGTCCGCACTGTTTCTGGCCCTGGGCCTGAGTGCCTGCGATGACGCCCCGCGTTTTACCAAGGCCGAACCCGGTGAAGCCCGGTCCGGTGGCGCAGCGACCGTGCGCAAGACTGATCAGAACGCCTTCTCCCTGCCCTCCGCCAACCTGTCGCCGTCACGGCGCGTGGATTTCAGCGTCGGCAACAGTTTCTTCCGCAACCCTTGGGTGATTGCCCCTTCGACCACCACTGCCCGGGACGGCCTCGGTCCGCTGTTCAATACCAACGCCTGTCAGGGCTGTCACATCAAGGACGGTCGTGGTCATCCGCCGACGCCCGATGCGGCGAACGCGGTATCGATGCTGGTGCGCCTGTCGATCCCGGACGCGCCGGCCTATGCAAAAGTCATCGAGCAGCTCGGCGTGGTCCCGGAGCCGGTCTACGGCAGCCAGTTCCAGGACATGGCCGTGCCCGGCGTGACCCCGGAAGGTAAAGTGCGGGTCGATTACACCCCCGTTGCGGTCCGCTTCAAGGACGGCACTGAAATCGAGCTACGCAAACCCAGCCTGAACATCACCCAGCTGGGTTACGGCCCAATGCACCCCGACACCCGTTTCTCGGCGCGCGTTGCCCCGCCGATGATTGGCCTGGGCTTGCTCGAAGCCATCCCTGACGAAGCGATCCTCGCCAACGCCGAGGCGCAGGCCAAGGACAAAAACGGCATTGCCGGACGCCCGAACCGTGTCTGGGACGACGTGCAACAGAAAACCGTCCTGGGCCGATTCGGCTGGAAAGCCGGGCAACCGAACCTCAATCAGCAGAACGTTCACGCGTTTTCCGGCGACATGGGCCTGACCACCAGCCTCCGCCCTTTCGACGACTGCACCGATGCGCAAACCGTCTGCAAACAGGCCTCCAATGGCAACGGCCCGAATGGCGAGCCCGAAGTCAGCGATAACATCCTGCGCCTGGTGCTGTTCTACAGCCGCAACCTCGCCGTGCCGGCCCGTCGCGACGTCAACACGCCCGAAGTGCTGGCCGGCAAGAACCTGTTTTTCCAGGCCGGATGCCAGTCCTGTCACACACCGAAATACACCACCGCCGCCAACGCCGCCGAACCTGAACTGGCCAATCAAGTGATTCGCCCTTACAGCGATCTGCTGCTGCACGACATGGGCGACGGCCTGGCCGACAACCGCAGCGAATTCCAGGCCAGTGGCCGCGACTGGCGCACCCCGCCTTTGTGGGGCATTGGCCTGACGCAGGCGGTCAGTGGCCACACCCAGTTCTTGCACGACGGCCGCGCCCGCAATCTGCTGGAAGCCGTGCTCTGGCATGGCGGCGAAGCGCAAGCGGCCCAGCAACAGGTTTTGTCTTTCAATGCCGAGCAGCGCGCTGCGTTGCTGGCGTTTTTGAATTCCCTTTAATACGTTTTCCATAGCGGGAGCCCGACATGTTCCGTCCCAAATTGTTGTTCACCAGCCTTGCAGCACTCGCCCTCGGCGCTTGCTCGCCACAGGACCCGCAAGCCGTCACCTCGGCCGCCATCGCCAAATCGGTGATCCTGCCGACGTACACCCGTTGGGTTGAAGCCGACCGCCAATTGGCCGTCAGCGCCCTCGCCTACTGCGAAGGCAAGGAAAACCTCGACACCGCCCGCGCCGACTTCCTGCACGCGCAGAAAGCCTGGGCCGAACTGCAACCGCTGCTGATCGGGCCGCTGGCCGAGGGCAATCGCGCCTGGCAGGTGCAGTTCTGGCCGGACAAGAAAAACCTGGTCGGCCGTCAGGTCGAGCAACTGGTCACCGCGCAGCCGCAGATCGATGCCGCCGCCCTGGCCAAGTCCAGCGTTGTGGTGCAAGGCCTCTCGGCCTATGAATACATCCTGTTCGACAGCAAGCCGGACGTGGCCAACGACGCGCAAAAAGCCAAGTACTGCCCGCTGCTGAAGGCGATTGGCGAACGTCAGAAACTGCTGGCTGAAGAGATTCTGCAAAGCTGGAACAACACCGACGGCATGCTCGCGCAGATGAGCAAGTTCCCGAACCAGCGCTACGCCGACTCCCACGAAGCCATCGCCGATCTGCTGCGCGTTCAGGTCACCGCCCTCGACACCTTGAAGAAAAAACTCGGCACGCCGATGGGCCGCCAGAGCAAAGGCGTGCCGCAACCATTCCAGGCCGATGCCTGGCGCAGCCAGTCGTCCCTGACCGGCCTGGAAGCCAGCCTCGCCGCTGCCAAAACCGTGTGGGAAGGCGTCGACAACAAAGGCCTGCGCGGCCTGTTGCCGAGCGAGCAGAAGCCGTTGGCCGACAAGATCGATGCTGCTTACGCCGCGTCCTTGAAACTGTTCGCCAGCAATCAGCGCTCGCTGACAGAAATGCTCAATGACGATGCCGGTCGCCAGCAACTCAACGATATCTACGACAGCCTCAACGTCGTCCATCGCCTGCACGAAGGTGAACTGGCCAAGGCGCTGGGTATCCAACTGGGCTTCAACGCCAACGACGGTGACTGATGAGGACAAGTGCCATGCTGCGACGTCAGGCTCTGACTTTAGGTAGTTTGCTGCTGGGAGCAGTGACACTGGGCGGCTGGACGCTGTTCAAGCAAAAGGACAAGAGCCCGCTGCTGCTCTCGGCGCGGGACGATGGCGACGGCAAGCATTACGCCGTCGGCTATCGGCTGGACGGCTCCCGGGTGTTTGCCACCCAGGTCGGCCAGCGCTGCCACGACATCATCAACCACCCGACATTGCCGATCGCACTGTTCGTCGCACGCCGTCCGGGCACCGAAAGTTATCTGATCGACCTGCGCGACGGCACGCTGCTGCAAACCGTGACCTCGCTGCCGAACCGGCATTTCTACGGTCACGCGGTGATTCACAAGAGCGGCGACTGGCTGTACGCCACCGAAAACGACACCTCCGATCCGGGTCGCGGACTGTTGGGTGTGTATAAGTTCGAAGGTGAGCGGCTGGTGCACAGCGGCGAGATTTCCACCCATGGGATCGGCCCGCATCAGGTGTCGTGGATGCCGGATGGCGAGACGCTGGTGGTGGCCAACGGCGGCATTCGCACCGAGGCGGAAAGCCGGGTCGAGATGAACCTCAACGCCATGGAACCAAGCCTGGTATTGATGCAACGGGACGGCACCCTGCTGAGCAAGGAAACCCTCGCCCAACAGATGAACAGCGTGCGTCATCTGGGAATCGCCAGCGATGGCACCATCGTCGCCGGCCAGCAGTTCATGGGGCCGTCCCACGAGTCTTCGGAGTTGCTGGCGATCAAGCGTCCGGGTCAACCGTTCGTGGCGTTCCCGGTGCCGGAGCATCAGTTGCAGGCGATGGGACATTACACCGCCAGCGTGGCGGTCCACAGTGACTTGCGGCTGATCGCGTTGACCGCGCCACGGGGCAACCGCTTTTTCATCTGGGACATGGACAGCGGCGAAGTGCGCCTGGATGCGCCGCTTCCCGATTGCGCCGGAGTCGGCACGGTAGCCGATGGCTTTGTCGTGACCTCGGGTCAGGGCCGCTGCCGGTATTACGATTGCCGCCAGACAACTCTGGTTGCAAAACCGCTGGAGCTACCGGCGGGGCTCTGGGACAACCACCTGCACCTCATCTGACCTCTCCCTTCTCTGTTGGCGAGCTTACCTGTGGCGAGGGAGCCTGCTCCCGCTGGGCTGCGCAGCGGCCCTGAAAAATGGGACTGCTACGCAGTCCAGCGGGAGCAAGCTCCCTCGCCACAGGTTTTGTGATCGTCGTATTCCTGCCTGTAATTTCTACCAGTTGGAATCCCCCTCCGACTCGGGGTAATGTGCCCCACTGTCTCACCTGATTTTCTCCAAGGAAGTGGAAATATGCTGCGTCGCCGCATGCTGATCATGTTGGGTGTTGTTCTGCTGATCGTGCTGGTCCTGGCCGGTTATAAAGCCTTCTCCATCTATACGATGATTCAAGGATTTTCCGCGCCGAAACCTCCGATCAGTGTCGCCGCGACCACTGCCGTCGAACGTCCGTGGCAAGCTCGCCTGCCAAGCGTCGGCACCCTCAAGGCGCTGCAAGGCGTGGACCTGAGCCTGGAGACCGACGGCACCGTCATCGACTTGCAGTTCGAGTCAGGCCAGAAGGTCAAGGCCGGCCAACCCCTCCTGCGACTCGACAGCGCCGTGGAAACTGCCTTGCTTGAAACGGCTCTGGCCGACCTCGGCCTGGCCCAACTCGATTACGGTCGAGGTAGCCAACTGGTGGGCAGCCAGGCCATTTCCAAAGGCGAATTCGACCGACTGTCAGCGGTGCAGAAAAAGAGCAAGGCGACGGTCAATCAACTCAAGGCTGCGCTCGGCAAAAAAAGCATCGTCGCACCCTTCAGCGGGACGATCGGCATTCGACAGGTGGACATTGGTGACTATGTCGCCACCGGGACCATGATCGCCACCCTGCAAGACCTCAGCAGCCTCTACGTCGACTTCTTCGTGCCCGAGCAGTCGGTGCCGAAGATCGCCCTCGGCCAGTCGGTGCAGATCATTGTCTCGGCCTACCCGACACAAACCTTCCCCGGCACGATCAGCGCGATCAACCCGAAAGTCGAAAACAGTACCCGCAACGTTCAGGTCCGCGCGACCCTGGCCAACCCCGACGGCAAACTGCTGCCGGGCATGTTCGCCAGCCTGCAGGTGATGCTGCCCGACCCGCAGCCGCGCATCGTCGTGCCGGAAAGCGCGATCACTTACACGCTATACGGCAACTCGCTCTACGTCGTCGCGCAGAAAAAAGCCGAAGACGGCAGCCTCGAAAAAGACGACAAGGGCCAGCCGATCCTGATCGCCGAACGGCGTTTCATCGAAACCGGCGAGCGCCGCGACGGGCTGGTGATGATTACCAAAGGTTTGCAGAACGGCGAAAAAGTGGTCACGGCCGGTCAGATCAAACTGGACAACGGTGCACACATTGCCATCAGCGACGACAAGACCCTGACCGATAAGAACAGTCAGCCACGTACTGACTGATCAAGGAATCCTCATGGCTTTTACCGATCCGTTCATCCGCCGCCCGGTGCTCTCCACCGTGGTCAGCCTGTTGATTGTGCTGCTGGGCTTCCAGGCCTGGAGCAAGCTGCCGCTGCGCCAATACCCGCAAATGGAAAACGCCCTGATCACGGTGACTACCGCGTACCCCGGGGCCAACGCCGAAACCATTCAGGGTTACATCACCCAACCGATGCAGCAAAGCCTGGCCAGTGCCGAGGGCATCGACTACATGACCTCGGTCAGTCGCCAGAACTTCTCGGTGATTTCGATTTACGCGCGCATCGGCTCCAATAGCGACCGTTTATTCACCGAGCTGCTGGCCAAGGCCAACGAGGTGAAGAACCAGCTGCCTCAGGATGCCGAAGACCCGGTGCTGAGCAAGGAAGCCGCCGACGCCTCGGCACTCATGTACATCAGTTTCTTCAGCAAGGAACTGAGCAACCCGCAGATCACCGACTACCTGTCACGCGTCATCCAGCCAAAACTGGCGACCCTGCCGGGCATGGCTGAAGCCGAGATTCTCGGCAACCAGGTATTCGCCATGCGCCTGTGGCTGGACCCGGTGAAGCTGGCCGGTTTCGGCCTGGCCGCCAGCGACGTGACCAACGCGGTGCGCCAGTACAACTTCCTCTCCGCGGCCGGTGAAGTGAAAGGCGAGTACGTCGTCACCAGCATCAACGCCAACACCGAACTCAAATCCGCCGAAGCGTTCGCCGCGATTCCGCTCAAGGTCGATGGAGACAGTCGGGTGCTGCTCAGCGATGTGGCCCGGGTTGAGATGGGCGCGGAAAACTACGACTCGATCAGTTCGTTCGGTGGTACTCCTTCGGTGTACATCGGTATCAAGGCCACGCCGGGCGCCAACCCGCTGGACGTGATCAAGGAAGTACGCAAGATCATGCCGGAGCTGGAAGCCCAGCTGCCGCCCAACCTGAAGGGTGAAATCGCCTACGACGCCACGCTGTTCATCCAGGCCTCGATTGACGAAGTGGTGAAAACCCTCTTCGAAGCCGTGCTGATCGTGATCGTGGTGGTGTTTCTGTTTCTCGGGGCGCTGCGTTCGGTGGTGATCCCGGTGGTGACCATTCCGCTGTCGATGATCGGCGTGATGTTCTTCATGCAGATGATGGGCTACTCGATCAACCTGCTGACCCTGCTGGCGATGGTGCTGGCGATCGGGTTGGTGGTGGACGATGCCATCGTGGTGGTGGAGAACATTCACCGACACATCGAGGAAGGCAAGACGCCGCTGGATGCGGCCATCGAAGGCGCCCGGGAGATCGCCATGCCGGTGGTCTCGATGACCATCACCCTCGCGGCGGTCTATGCGCCCATCGGTTTCCTGACCGGGCTCACGGGGGCGCTGTTCAAGGAGTTCGCCCTGACGCTGGCCGGGGCAGTGGTGATCTCCGGTGTGGTCGCGCTGACCCTGTCGCCGATGATGTGCGCCCTGCTCCTGCGCCACGATGAAAACCCCAGCGGCCTGGCTCATCGCCTGGACCTGATTTTCGAAGGCCTCAAGCGCCGATACCAAAGCATGCTCCACGGCACCCTCAACACCCGGCCGATGGTGCTGGTGTTTGCGGTGATTGTGCTGTGCCTGATTCCGGTGCTGCTCAAGTTCACCAAGTCGGAACTGGCGCCCGATGAAGATCAGGGCATCATTTTCATGCTGGCCAACGCCCCGCAACCGGCCAACCTCGATTACCTGAACACTTACACCGACGAATTCATCACGATCTTCAAAGAGTTTCCCGAGTACTACTCCTCGTTCCAGATCAATGGATTCAACGGCGTGCAATCGGGGATTGGTGGTTTCCTGCTCAAACCGTGGAACGAGCGCGACCGCACGCAAATGGCCATCCTGCCCGAGGTCCAGCGCAAACTGGAGGGCATTGCCGGGCTGCAGGTCTTTGGCTTCAACCTGCCCTCCTTGCCTGGCACGGGTGAAGGGTTGCCGTTTCAGTTCGTCATCAACACGGCCAACGATTACGAGGCGCTGCTACAAGTGATGGACCGGGTGAAAAAGCGGGCGATGGAGTCCGGCAAGTTCGCCTTCGTCGACGTTGACCTGGCCTTCGACAAACCCGAAGTCGTCGTGGACATCGATCGCGCCAAAGCCGCGCAGATGGGCGTGTCCATGCAGGATCTGGGTGGAACACTGGCCACGTTGCTGGGTCAGGCGGAAATCAACCGTTTCACTATTGAAGGTCGCAGCTACAAAGTCATCGCCCAGGTCGAACGACCTTTCCGGGACAACCCGGACTGGTTGAACAACTATTACGTGAAGAACACCCAAGGCGAACTGCTGGCCCTGTCGACCCTGATCACCGTCACCGACCGGGCGCGTCCACGGCAGTTGAACCAGTTCCAGCAACTCAACTCGGCCATCCTGTCCGGGGTGCCTCTGGTCAGCATGGGTGAAGCCATCGACGCCGTACGCCAGATCACGCTGGAAGAAGCACCGGCCGGTTTTGCCATCGATTACGCCGGTGCGTCGCGCCAATACGTTCAGGAAGGCAGCGCGCTGTGGGTAACCTTCGCCTTGGCGCTGGCGATCATTTTTCTGGTGCTGGCGGCCCAGTTCGAAAGCTTCCGTGATCCGCTGGTGATTCTGGTGACGGTGCCACTGTCGATTTGCGGCGCGTTGATTCCGCTGTTCCTGGGTTGGTCGAGCATGAACATTTATACCCAGGTAGGCCTGGTGACCTTGATCGGGCTGATCAGCAAGCACGGCATCCTGATCGTTGAGTTCGCCAACCAGTTGCGCAAGGAAAAAGGCCTTACACCTCGTGAGGCTGTGGAGGAAGCAGCGGCGATTCGATTACGTCCGGTGTTGATGACCACGGCGGCGATGGTGTTCGGCATGGTGCCATTGATCATCGCCACGGGCGCGGGCGCGGTCAGCCGGTTTGATATCGGCATGGTGATCGCAACCGGGATGTCGATCGGGACGTTGTTTACGCTGTTCGTGTTGCCGTGCATCTACACCCTGCTGGCCAAACCCGATGCCAAAGAACTCCCACACTAGACCGTGCAAGGCTTGAAGTTCGGGCACAAAAAAAGGCCTCGCATTTGGCGAGGCCTTTTATTTGGGCTTCAATCTGTTCAACTCTGCGGCCTCATTCCTTGAGAAAGTCCGAACATGAACAGCAATAAATCATGATCGGGTTGGGATGCCACGGAGGCTTTGGCTACCCGTGGTAACGGACAGTGAGCATCCGCGCTCACTGAACTGAGGACTTGCGTGCGGGGCTGCTCCCACGCCGCCACCGCCAATGAAGCAACTGCCAAGGCTCCTATCAAAAACACACCTCGTGCAATTTCTAGTTTCATTGCTATAAACCTTTGATAGCGCTGCCAAACGCCGTCTCATAAAAGTAGACGAGTTTGCGCCAGTCTGCCGTGCTGAACGACGAGTGGCGACGCAGCTGCTTCATGTCATGAGCCGCCGCGCGATAGGCGGTCAGGCGTTGCCGGCACTTCTCCAGATCGATCAAGGCAACCTCGACCTTGGCCGAGTCATCTTCGCCGGTGACCCGCACGAATACGTGCTTGATGTAGATGCAGCTGTGCTGCCAACGGCCCTTGTGCATGCGGGCCAGATTCTCGGCCAGTTCCTTCAAGACACGATCATGAACAACCTCGCCGTGGCGCTCGCGACCACCGCCGGCGTACCAGTGTTCGATTTCCTCGAAGCCGTCCAGCGACTTGGTCACCAGCAAGGCGCGCCATTTGTGCGCGGGGTCACGCTGTGCGCCGCAGAAAACAATGTCCGGAACTCGCACATCCAGCGCGCGCAGACCAATGAGCGCGTCACGCTCGCGCAACACGGTCGGACGGCCGAACGGGTGCAGCCAGCTGCGATAGATATGCCCGGTCTGCCGCTTGACATAGAGCAGTTGACCATCACTGCCCATGACACGCTGTACGCCACTTTCTCCACCGCGACGGACGTTGGGTTCTTCTACCCATTCACCACGCTGATTCCAGAAATAGTCGAAGCGGTCCTGAGAAGCGACGTCCGTTTCTGCTGCACATTGCACTGCCATCCTGTTACCTCTTGCGTAATATGTAAACTCGCCACATGGCATAGAGCGGTAAAAAGTCCAGATGTTCCTGAATACGGAACCCCGCCTGTTCAAATTCCTTTTCTACGGTGGCGGCTGGTAACACAAATCGGTTTTGGTAACCTTCCTGTTCACGCCGTTGCTCTGAGCGCTTGCGTTTCCAGGCCTTGAAATTGCCGTCCACCCACAACGAAATGATCACGCTGTCACGCGTGACGCGTTCAAATTCCCGCAGAATGGCCAGTCGATGCTCGGCTTCACCGATGTGATGGAGCAAACGCATGCAGAAAATGCTGTCGACGGCGTTGTCGGGCAAGGCAATGTCGAATGCAGAAGTGTGCAAGGGTTGTACCCGTTTGACCACGTCGGCAGGTTGCGCCTGGGTGGCAATCTTCAACATTGACTCGGAGTTGTCGGCACCGATGATGGCGCGATTGGCTTTTTCCGCCAGCATTGGCCAAAAACGCCCTGCCCCACACGGCAAATCAAGGACCAGCCCTGGCTCACCGACCAGCGCTAGCGCCTTTCGCGCCAGCTGCACGTCACGCCAGTGGGACAGGCGACGGCCGAGGCCATCCTTGTGCTTGCGCAAATATCGTTGGGCGTGTTGATCGTCGTACTTTTCGGAAAAATCGAGTTTGATCGGGCCGTCCATCATTAAGGTCTCCTGAACTTCTGATGACAACTACCTTAGGTAGCGTAGTGTCAGCGTCAGGTCATACCTTTGTGAAAAACTTGTTAAAGAAATGTTCAATCATTACAAGCTTTGTCGGGTTTGCCGTCATGGCTTGGAGCCCCGACTGTTCAAGCAACCGCTAACTTTGGCTCAATTCCACCTGAAAACGACAGCCATTGGGTTCCATATTGGTCAGGCTGACATTCCAACCCTGGTTCTCGCAAATCCGTTGCACCAGCGACAACCCCAGTCCCAGGCCTTCGCCGCGCTTTTCACTGCCGCGCACGAAAGGTTCGAACATTGCCTCGCGTTTTTCTTCAGGAATACCCACACCGCTGTCCTCAACCGTGAAACCCGTGGCCGTGAGGGTCAAACGGATAAATCCATGTTCGGTGTAATGCAGTGCGTTACGCAACAGGTTGCCCATGACGGCGTGCAAGAGGGTTGCGTTGTAGCAAGTGCCCAGCGGATGGCCCGGCTCGAAGGTCAGGCTCAGCCCTTTGGCTTCAATCGGTTCGCGCCACTGGTTGAGCAGCCCATCGGCAACCTGGCTCAGCGTCTGCTGCGGTGCCATGCTGGCGTCTTCTCGCTGGGCCCGGGCCAACATCAGGAAGGTTTGCACCAACTCGCGCATCTCTGCGCTCGCACGGGCAATTCGCTCGACCTGGGCACGGCCGCGCTGGTCGATACCGGGGTTTTCGAGCAGCAGCTCACAGGAGCTGGCCAGTACCATCAACGGCGTGCGCAGTTCGTGGCTGACGTCACTGGTAAACAATCGCTCACGGGTCAACGCCTGGCGCAAACGCCCAAGGGTGGCGTCGAAGGCAACGGCCAGCTCGCCCACCTCGTCAGCGGCATAATCCGGCGCCAAAGGCGGCGCCAGGCCCAGCAATTGATCGCGATGTCGCACCTGGCGAGCCAGTCGCACAACGGGCGCCATCACTTTGCGCGCCAAGACCCAGCCCAGAAAGACCGCCAGCGCCAGGCTCAGCACGAAGCCCACCAGCACCACGGCAAACAGCACCCGTTCACGCTCTTCGAAATCGCTTTGGTCCTGAAGCAATACGTAGCGCCGGCCATCGACGACTTCGACCATCGCGTGATAGGACAGCTGCTCGCGAAAGACCTCGTGGAATCCGGAATCCAGGTGTCGCAAATCCTTGGGGAGCTCGAAGTCCCCCGGCCCACCGCTGAAATAGAACAGCTGGTCCGGCTCGGGGCGATGGCTCCAGTCAGAAACGCTGTCCATCAGCAACAGCCGTTGCAAATCACCGCCCAGCCCGGCCGAAATCAGCTTTTCTTCGACCAGATGCACGGTCGCCACAATGCCCATGGCGAAGGCGCCTGCCACCAGTGCGCTCATCAGCGCAAAGGCGATGATGATCCGTTGAGCAAGGCTCTGCTTAAACTCCATCACGGCCCTCGGCCAAGCGATAACCCACACCGTGCACGGTTTGCAGCAAGGGCTTGGCGAATGGCTTGTCGATCACTTGTCGCAATTGGTGGACGTGGCTGCGCAGGCTATCGCTGTCCGGGCAGTCATCGCCCCACAGGGCTTCTTCGAGAATTTCGCGGCGCAGAACATGCGGGCTTTTCTGCATCAGCACGGCCAGCAACTTCAGGCCGACCGGGTTGAGTTTGAGCAGACGACCTTCGCGGGTCACCTCCAGGGTGTCGAGGTCGTAGCTCAAATCACCCACCTGCAAGGCGCGGCGACCGCCACCCTGGGCACGACGCATGACCGCCTCGATACGCGCCGCCAGTTCGGACAGGGCGAACGGTTTGATCAGGTAGTCATCGGCACCGGACTTGAAGCCTTGCAGCCGGTCATCCAGCTGATCGCGCGCGGTGAGCATGATCACCGGCGTGTCGCGTCGGGCGTCTTCGCGCAGGCGTTTGCACAGCGTGTAGCCGTCGATTCCGGGCAACATGATGTCTAGCACGATCAGGTCATAGTGCTCGGTGGCCGCCAGGTGCAGGCCTGACAAACCGTCCTGCGCGCAATCCACGGTGTAGCCTTTGAGCCCCAGGTAATCGGCCAGATTGGCCAGGATATCGCGGTTGTCTTCAACCAATAGAATTCGCATGGGCACCTCCTCCGCACACAGCAACGGCCGTCATGGCCCGCGCAGCTTAAGGCCAAGTGTGGCTGAGGGCTAGGGCTGCGGGTCGCAGAATCAATTCCCTCAACCGATTTTCGCCGTTAACAAGTTTTTCACTATCGATTCACAAGCCGACTACAGTCTTCAGGCGAGACTCTCGCGTAATTGGCATTAAGGAATGTGTACACAATGGACTTCTTCAAGACTGCACCCATGCGCTTTCTCCTCTTGATTGCTGGCATCTGGCTGGCGATTTTCTTTCTAACCCGAACGCTACTGCTGCTCACTCACTTGGATGAAGCCGGCAGCGGCTTTGCGTCGGTGTTTGGCATCGGCTTGCTGTATGACTTGGGTTTCATTGCCTATGCGACGCTGCCGATGGGCCTCTACCTGGTATTCTGCCCGCCGGCCCTATGGCGCCGCCGTGGTCACCGTTGGATGCTTCAGGGGCTGCTGACGATCAGCCTGTTCGCCATGTTGTTCACGTCCGTGGCCGAATGGCTGTTTTGGGATGAGTTTGGTGTGCGCTTCAACTTCATCGCCGTCGACTATCTGGTGTACTCCGATGAAGTGCTGAACAACCTGCTCGAGTCCTACCCGATCGGCACACTGATGAGTATCCTCGCCGCACTGGCCATCGCCCTGAGCCTTGCATTGCGCAAACCTTTCAATGCCGCGCTCGATGCACCGTTGCCACCCTTGCGCGGCCGTCTATTGAATGCCTTGGGCCTGTTGGTCGTTGCGGGGCTAAGCTCGCAGTTGCTGAGCCAGGATGCGCCGCGCGCCCAGGGTGGGAACGCCTATCAGAACGAACTGGCAAGCAATGGACCGTATCAGTTTTTCGCCGCCTTCCGTAACAATGAACTGGATTACCCGCAGTTCTACAGCAGCCTGCCACCCGCGGTTGTGGCGCAGCAAATTCGTGACGAACTGAACGAACCCAACGCCCGCTTCATCGGCGAAGACCCGCAAGACATTCGCCGGATGATCGACAATCCCGGCACCCTGCGAAAACCCAATATCGTTCTGGTGACCATCGAAAGCTTCAGCGCCAAGTACATGGGCAGCAACGGTGATAACCGCAACCTGACCCCCAACCTTGATGCCTTGCGCAAGCAGAGCCTGTATTTCAACAACTTTTACGCCACCGGCACCCGCACCGATCGCGGCCTGGAAGCCATCACCCTGGCAATCCCTCCGACGCCGGGACGTTCGATCGTCAAGCGTGTGGGACGTGAAAGCGGTTTCGCCAGCCTGGGCCAGCAACTCAGTGCCGTGGGCTACGACAGCGTGTTCGTCTATGGCGGGCGCGGCTACTTCGACAACATGAACGCGTTCTTCAGCGGCAACGGTTACCGTGTGGTCGACCAGAGCAGTGTCGATGAGTCTGAAATCCACTTCAAAAATGCCTGGGGCATGGCCGATGAAGACCTCTATACCCAGACACTGAAGCTGGCCGACGCCGACTACGCCAAACAACAACCCTTCCTTCTGCAATTGATGACCACGTCCAACCATCGTCCCTATACCTATCCGGACAACCGGATCGACATCAAATCCGGCAATGGTCGCGACGGCGCGGTGAAATACACGGATTACGCCATCGGTCAGTTCCTGGATCAAGCACGCAAGAAGCCGTGGTTTGATAACACCCTATTTGTCTTTGTTGCCGACCACACGGCCGGCAGTGCAGGCAGAGAGGACTTGCCGATCAGCAACTATCAGATTCCGCTGTTCATTTATGCACCGAAGCTGATTGATGCTCGGGAGACGGCGCAACTGGCCAGCCAGATCGATTTGGCCCCGACGCTGCTGGGTCTGCTGAATCTGGACTATGAGTCGACATTCTTCGATCGTAACCTGTTGCAAGACAATCCGCTGCCGCCGCGTGTGGTAGTTGGCAATTACCAGCACTTGGGCTTGTTCGACGGGCAAGATCTGGCGATCCTGAGTCCACGCCAGGGTTTGCGCCGTCATGATGAGGCTCTCACCGAAAGTCGCGAGTCACGCGCCACTGGCAGTGATCCCTTGATCACACGAGCAATCACCTATTACCAAACCGCTAGTTATGGCTTCAAGCAACAGCTGCTTGGCTGGAAGGCGCCCATGGAGGGCACCGACCAAGTCAGTGAACGTTAATCCAATCACCCCGGGCTGATGCCCCGGGGCGTTTTCCATTGTTCAGGATCCGTCATGTCATCAACCGCTGTCCGTCCCGCCTCTCGCCCGCTTAACTTCTGGGTGTGCCTGGGTGTCCCCGCCATTGCGGCAATCATTTTGCTGCTGCTTGAACTGACGTCCCTGGACATGGACCTGGCCAAACTGTTCTACGACCCGGCCGCCGGGGACTTCATCGGACGCCACAGTTACTTCCTTGAAGACATCCTGCATGACCGCGCCAAGCAATTGGTCATCGCTTTTTCGGTGTTTGCGATCTTCGGCTTTATCGGCTCGTTTTTCATTGCCAGGCTCAAGCCGTTCAAACGCGAACTGGGTTGTCTGGTGATGTCGCTGGCGCTGGCGACCTCGTTCGTGACCCCGGTCAAAGCGGTGACGGCAGTGCAATGCCCGTGGAGTCTCGAGCAATTCGGCGGCCACGAAACCTATAGCGAACTGCTCAGTCCGCGTCCGCCCACCGATAAGCCTGGCCGCTGCTGGCCCGGCGGTCATGCGGCGACCGGGTTTACCTTGTTCGCGCTGTTTTTTGTGTTGCGAGACCGTCGTCCGCGACTGGCGCGCCAGGCGTTTGTGTTTGCGTTTGCGCTGGGGACGGTGTTTTCCGTGAGCCGAATGATGCAGGGGGCGCACTTCTTTTCGCATAACGTGTGGACGGCGATTTTTTGCTGGCTGATTTGTCTGGGGTCTTACTACTACATCCTGTATCGACCGGCTTCCAGGGCTGAAAAGGTCGTCAAAGCAGACCCCGTCAGCGTCTGAGCTGACGCCATCGCGGGCAAGCCACGCTCCCACAGGGATTGCGCCGAACCTGTGGGCGCGTGGCTTGCCCGCGAAGGGGCCCTTAAAAACCACACCACTTTATGCCGAGCAATAAAAAACCCCGCCGGCTCATCGCCGGCGGGGTTTTCATGTACGGGGTAAGGCTGGCTTACATCATGCCGCCCATGCCGCCCATACCGCCCATGTCTGGCATGCCGCCGCCAGCTGGGCCGTCTTCCTTGATCTCGGCGATCATGGCTTCGGTCGTGATCATCAGGCTGGCGATAGAAGCCGCTGCCTGCAGAGCCGAACGAGTCACTTTAGCCGGGTCCAGGATACCCATTTCGATCATGTCGCCGTATTCACCGGTCGCAGCGTTGTAACCGTAGTTACCCGAACCCTGCTTGACCTTGTCGACGACTACGCTTGGCTCGTCGCCGGAGTTGGCAACGATCTGGCGCAGTGGCGCTTCAACAGCGCGACGCAGCAACTGGATACCAACGTCCTGATCGGCGTTGTCGCCTTTCAGTTCGGAGATAGCCTGCAGAGCGCGAACCAGTGCCACGCCGCCGCCAGGTACCACGCCTTCTTCAACGGCTGCACGGGTAGCGTGCAGGGCGTCTTCAACGCGGGCTTTCTTCTCTTTCATTTCAACTTCGGAACCCGCGCCAACCTTGATCACTGCAACGCCGCCGGACAGCTTGGCCAGACGCTCTTGCAGTTTTTCACGGTCGTAGTCGGACGAAGTGTCAGCCACTTGCTGACGGATCTGCAGAACGCGAGCCTGGATATCAGCTTCAACGCCGGCGCCGTCGATCACGGTGGTGTTTTCTTTGGACAGGATCACGCGCTTGGCATTACCCAGGTGTTCCAGGGTCGTGCTTTCCAGGCTCAGACCGATCTCTTCGGAGATAACGGTACCGCCAGTCAGAACAGCGATGTCCTGCAGCATGGCCTTGCGACGGTCGCCGAAGCCTGGAGCCTTGACGGCTGCGACTTTAACGATGCCACGCATGTTGTTCACAACCAGAGTCGCCAGGGCTTCGCCTTCAACGTCTTCGGCCACGATCAGCAGTGGACGGCCGGCTTTGGCAACGGCTTCCAGTACAGGCAACATTTCGCGGATGTTGGAGATCTTTTTGTCGACCAGCAGGATCAGCGGACCGTCGAGCTCGGCAGTCATGGTCTCTGGCTTGTTGACGAAGTACGGAGACAGGTAGCCACGGTCGAACTGCATGCCTTCAACAACCGACAGTTCGTTTTCCAGGCCCGAGCCTTCTTCGACGGTGATCACGCCTTCTTTACCGACTTTTTCCATGGCTTCGGCAATGATGTCGCCGATGGAGCTGTCGGAGTTGGCCGAGATGGTGCCGACCTGAGCGATGGCCTTGGTGTCAGCGCAAGGCTTGGACAGGGCTTTCAGCTCTTTGACAATGGCGATGGTCGCTTTGTCGATGCCGCGTTTCAGGTCCATCGGGTTCATGCCGGCAGCGACGGCTTTCAGGCCTTCGTTGACGATCGATTGAGCCAGAACGGTAGCGGTGGTGGTGCCGTCGCCTGCGTCATCGTTGGCACGGGAGGCAACGTCTTTGACCAGCTGCGCGCCCATGTTTTCGAAGCGATCTTTCAGTTCGATTTCTTTGGCAACGGACACGCCGTCCTTGGTGATGGTCGGAGCGCCGAAGCTCTTCTCGATGATCACGTTACGGCCTTTAGGGCCCAGGGTCGCTTTTACTGCGTCAGCCAGGACGTTGACACCGGCGAGCATTTTCTTGCGGGCGGAATCGCCGAATTTAACTTCTTTAGCAGCCATGATCGATATTCCTTAAATACTTTGTAGTAGCGGGAAAATGAGCGGGGAATCAGCCTTCGACAACAGCGAGAATTTCGCTCTCGCCGATGACCAGCAGGTCTTCGCCGTCAACTTTCACAGTGTTGCTGCCGGAGTAAGGGCCGAACACAACCTTGTCACCCACTTTCACGGACAGCGCACGCACTTCACCGTTGTCCAGGACTTTGCCCGGGCCTACAGCGAGGACTTCGCCCTGGTTTGGCTTTTCAGCAGCCGAACCTGGCAGGACGATACCGCCAGCGGTTTTCTTTTCTTCTTCGCTGCGACGGACGACGACGCGGTCATGCAGAGGACGAAGCTTCATTGTCGATCTCTCCTAATTGTGGTTTTCATCGGCCGGTGTATTCCCGGCGGGTTTAACAAATCCGGCGGTGCCGGGTGCGGTTCGTCAAACGAACCGCGGAAGTCTGTCTGGCGTGATCGCCAGAAACCTTGCGGTGACCGTTACATAAGGGCGCATAAGCTTATTACAAGGGTGGGGATCGAAATTTTTTGCATCAATGCCCCGAAAACGAACACGGCACCCGAAGGTGCCGTGCAGCTGAAACGCTTTACTTTGAATCGCGGTGTTCGAACTCACCTTCGATCACGTTGGGCTCGCGGCCCAGCGGCTGCTGCGGAGCAGGACCGCCACGTGGTTGAAGATCATCGGCAAACGCCCGCTGGCGGATCGCCGCCTCTTCAGCGCGCTGACGCATTTTATTGGCCAGCAGTCGACGGGAGATCGGCAGCAGCATAATCAGACCCAGCACGTCCGTGACGAAGCCCGGCAGAATCAACAGACCGCCCGCCAGGGCCAGCATCAAACCTTCAAGCATGGTCTGGGCCGGCAACTCGCCGCGGTTCAGGCTTTCACGCGCACGCAACGCAGTGGCCAGACCGGCGATGCGCAGCACGAACACGCCGAGCATCGAGCCGAGAATGATCAGCAGCAGGGCCGGGAAAAACCCGATAGCCCCGCTGACCTTGACGAATACGAACAGCTCCAAAACCGGAAACAGTACAAAGAGCAATAAAAAAGGGCGCATCAAATGGTTCCTCAACGCAAGAATGCCTTGCCAGTCTTCCCTAGATGACGTCGCCGTTCCGTGAATTCAAGCGTCGGCCACTTCATTTTTCGGCCATTGCTCGGCGTGAGCCAGGAAAACCAAGGCTTCGCGCACTTGTGTCGGCGTATTACAGGGAGCCTGGAACGGTAGCCAGTACAGGGCCTGACCAATGCGCAGGTGCATGCCTTCGGTGTCGATACCGGTCAGTTGCGCCGGTTCGGTTTTCGGCAGCCCCGCCAGGTCGACGTAGTGGGCGATGGCTTTGGCGTGATCGGCATTCATGTGCTCGACCATGCTCACTTCGGCTTTGCCGGCGAACGGGTTGGCCAGGGTCAGCTGATCGACCCAGTGAATCGCGCCGAAACCGCCGATGTAACGGTGACGCACAGGTTTAAGCACCCAGAAATCGAAATCGTGGGCCTTGTGGTAGCTCTGCGACTCCGGGAAGTAACGGTAGTAACGCTCGGCTGCGGCTTCGATCGCGGCCTCGTCTTCGAGCTTTTCTGCTTCGGCCAGGTAAGTCAGGCGACCAACGGCTTGTACGTCGTCGGCCTCACGTTCGCCCACAAACAACGAGCATTTCGGATCTTTCTGCAGGTTATGGGTGTGCTGGGCGATGCGGCTGATAAGGATCAGCGGCCGGCCTTGCTCGTCCAGGCAATACGGAACCACGGAGCCAAACGGGAAACCGGGCATCGACTTGGAGTGCGTCGACAGCACCCCGCGGTATTCCTTGAGAAGCAATTCTCGGGCATTCTTGGCCGCTTCAACGCTCAATTTATGACTCCTTATATAGAATCCGTCGAAAAAACGGACAGGCGCCTGGGGATAAGTTCCAGTACGCCATCGGGGCAGTTCTCATGTGCAACCAGGCCACATCAGGTGCAGATCGAGAGGCCCTCTAGGAAGGAAACCACTCTGAACCTGCTATTGGGGCATGCGAATGCAACTCACTGACAAAGTAATCATTATCACTGGCGGTTGCCAGGGTTTAGGCCGTTCCATGGCCGAGTATTTCGCGGGTAAAGGCGCGAAGCTGGCGCTGGTGGACCTGAACCAGGAAAAGCTCGACGACACCGTCGCGGCATGCAAAGCCAAGGGCGTAGAGGCTCGGGCTTACCTGTGCAACGTCGCCAACGAAGAGCAAGTGACGCATATGGTCGCCCAGGTGGCCGAGGATTTCGGCGCGATTCATGGCCTGATCAACAACGCCGGCATCCTGCGCGACGGCCTGTTGCTAAAGGTCAAGGATGGCGAAATGACCAAGATGAGCCTGGCCCAGTGGCAGGCGGTCATCGACGTCAACCTGACCGGTGTGTTCCTGTGCACCCGTGAAGTCGCGGCAAAAATGGTCGAGCTGAACAACAGCGGCGCGATCATCAATATCTCCTCGATCTCCCGCGCCGGCAACGTCGGCCAGACCAACTACTCCGCCGCCAAGGCTGGCGTGGCTGCAGCGACCGTGACCTGGGCCAAGGAACTGGCGCGCTACGGCATTCGCGTAGCGGGCATTGCACCGGGCTTTATCGAGACCGAGATGACGCTGGGCATGAAGCCTGAAGCGTTGGAGAAGATGACGGCCGGGATTCCGCTCAAACGGATGGGCAAACCGGAAGAGATCGCCCATTCGGCGGCGTACATTTTCGAGAACGACTACTACACCGGCCGGATTCTGGAAATGGATGGCGGGTTGCGGATCTAAAGCCACCACAAAACAAATGTGGGAGCTAGCCTGCTAGCGATTGCGGTGGTTCACCCAACATAGTTGTTGAATGTGGATCCGCTATCGCTAGCAGGCTAGCTCCCACAGTTGGTTGAGTTTCAGGCCATCAATCGTCGCTGATGGTGATGTTCGGCATCGCCGGCGATGCCGCTTCCTGCAACACAATCCGCGCGCCGACGTGGCGGGCGAGTTCCTGGTACACCAGCGCAATCGGGCTGTCCGGCTCGGCGATCACCGTTGGCTTGCCGCCATCGGCCTGCTCGCGGATAGCCATTGCCAGCGGCAACGACGCCAGCAGTTCGACGCCATATTGATTGGCCAGCTTCACACCGCCACCTTCACCGAACAGATGCTCGGCATGCCCGCAATTGGAGCAGATGTGCACGGCCATGTTTTCCACCACGCCCAGTACCGGGATGTTGACCTTGCGGAACATCTCCACGCCTTTGCGCGCGTCCAGCAACGCCAGGTCTTGCGGGGTGGTGACGATGACGGCCCCGGCCACCGGGACTTTCTGCGCCAGGGTCAACTGGATGTCACCGGTGCCTGGCGGCATGTCGATGACCAGGTAATCCAGATCGCCCCAAGCGGTTTGCGTGACCAGTTGCAACAGCGCGCCGGAGACCATCGGCCCGCGCCAGACCATCGGCGTGTTGTCGTCGGTCAGGAAGGCCATGGACATCACTTCCACGCCATGGGATTCGATTGGCACGAACCATTTCTGATCCTTGACCTTCGGTCGGGTGCCTTCAGGGATGCCGAACATGATGCCTTGGCTCGGGCCGTAGATGTCCGCGTCGAGAATCCCGACCTTGGCGCCTTCACGGGCCAGGGCCAGCGCGAGGTTGGCGGCGGTGGTGGATTTGCCCACGCCGCCCTTGCCGGACGCCACGGCGACTACGTTCTTGACGTTGGCCAGGCCCGGAATCTGTGCCTGGGCCTTGTGCGCGGCGATCACACTGGTGATATCAACGCGAGCACCCGTCACGCCGTCGAGGCCTTCGATCGCCATTTGCAGCATCTGCGACCAGCCACTTTTGAACAGACCGGCGGCGTAGCCCAGCTCCAGCTGCACGCTGACGCGATCGCCCTGGATGTCGATGCTGCGCACGCACCCGGCGCTGACCGGGTCCTGGTTCAGATAAGGGTCGGTGTATTGGCGAAGGACGGCTTCCACCGCTGCGCGATTGACGGCGCTCATGGGCAACTCCGATAGCAAGACTGGAAAATCAGGCGGGTATCCTAACCGTTCTAGGTCATGGACGGCATGCCCACCGATGATTTGTGGCAAACACAATCCTGTGGCGAGGGAGCTTGCCCCCGTTGGGTCGCGTAGCGGCCCCCTGCAATCTGTCAGGCAGACCGAGTAGTCTGGATTCACGACTGCTGCGCAGCCGAACGGGGGCAAGCCCCCTCGCCACAAAAGCGCTTTTGCAACCATAAGCCTTGAGGCCTCGGGGGTGAAAAATATGCGCCGGCGCTTTATAGTGGCCGACCTCCGTTTCATCAAGTAGCCGAGCCCCATGTCCGAGCCACGCAAGATCCTCGTCACCAGCGCCCTGCCCTATGCCAATGGTTCGATCCATCTTGGCCACATGCTGGAATACATCCAGACCGATATGTGGGTGCGCTTCCAGAAGCACCGCGGCAACCAATGCATTTATGTCTGCGCCGACGACGCCCATGGTTCGGCCATCATGCTGCGCGCGGAAAAGGAAGGCATCACCCCGGAGCAACTGATCGCCAACGTCCAGGCTGAACACAGCGCCGACTTTGCCGAGTTCCTGGTGGACTTCGACAACTTCCACTCCACTCACGCCGAAGAAAACCGTGAGCTGTCGAGCCAGATCTACCTGAAGCTGCGCGACGCCGGGCACATCGCCCAGCGCTCGATTACTCAGTACTTCGACCCGGAAAAGAAAATGTTCCTGGCCGACCGCTTCATCAAGGGCACTTGCCCGAAATGCGGCACTGAAGACCAGTACGGCGACAACTGCGAAAAATGCGGTGCAACCTACGCACCCACCGACCTGAAGGATCCGAAGTCGGCGATCTCCGGCGCCACCCCGGTGCTCAAGGATTCCCAGCACTTCTTCTTCAAGCTGCCGGACTTCCAGGAAATGCTTCAAACCTGGACCCGCAGCGGCACCCTGCAAGAAGCCGTGGCGAACAAGATCGCCGAATGGCTGGATGCCGGCCTGCAACAGTGGGACATCTCCCGCGACGCGCCGTACTTCGGCTTCGAAATCCCCGACGAGCCAGGCAAATACTTCTACGTCTGGCTGGACGCGCCGATTGGCTACATGGCCAGCTTTAAGAACCTGTGTGACCGCACGCCTGAACTTGATTTCGACGCGTTCTGGGGCAAGGACTCCACCGCCGAGCTGTACCACTTCATCGGCAAGGACATCGTCAACTTCCACGCCCTGTTCTGGCCAGCGATGCTCGAAGGCGCCGGTTTCCGCAAGCCGACCGGCATTAACGTCCACGGCTACCTGACCGTCAACGGTCAGAAAATGTCCAAATCCCGCGGCACCTTTATCAAGGCCCGGACTTACCTGGACCATTTGTCGCCGGAATACCTGCGTTACTACTACGCGGCCAAGCTGAGCCGGGGCGTCGACGACCTTGACCTGAACCTCGAAGATTTCGTGCAGAAGGTCAACTCCGACCTGGTCGGTAAAGTCGTCAACATCGCCAGCCGTTGCGCCGGTTTTATCCATAAAGGCAACGCCGGTGTACTGGTGGCGGGTAATGCCGCACCGGAACTGACCGACGCGTTCCTGGCCGCAGCGCCAAGCATTGCCGAGGCCTACGAGGCGCGCGACTTCGCCCGTGCAATGCGCGAGATCATGGGGCTTGCCGACCGTGCCAACGCCTGGATCGCCGACAAGGCGCCGTGGTCGCTGAACAAACAGGAAGGCAAGCAGGACGAAGTCCAGGCCATCTGCGCCCTGGGCGTGAACCTGTTCCGCCAACTGGTGATTTTCCTCAAACCGGTGCTGCCGCTGCTGGCCGCCGATGCCGAGGCGTTCCTCAACGTCGCGCCGCTGACCTGGAATGACCACGCGACCTTGCTCAGCAACCATCAGTTGAACGAGTTCAAGCCGTTGATGACCCGTATCGACCCGGTAAAAGTGCAAGCCATGAGCGATGCATCGAAAGAAGACCTGACCGCCAGCGCAACCGACACCGGTAATGCTGCGCCTGCCGGCAACGGCGAACTGGCCAAGGATCCGCTGTCGCCGGAAATCGAGTTCGACGCCTTTGCCGCTGTCGACTTGCGCGTGGCCTTGATCCTCAAGGCCGAGCACGTGGAAGGGGCTGACAAACTGCTGCGCCTGACCCTGGACATCGGTGACGAGCAACGCAACGTGTTCTCCGGGATCAAGAGCGCTTACCCGGATCCGTCCAAGCTCAATGGCCGTCTGACCATGATGATCGCCAACCTCAAGCCACGGAAAATGAAGTTCGGCATCTCCGAAGGCATGGTGATGGCGGCCGGCCCTGGTGGTGAAGAAATCTACCTGCTCAGCCCCGACAGCGGCGCCAAGCCGGGTCAGCGCATCAAGTAAGTTTCTGCGGTAAATCGATCCCACAGTCGTGCCTGGCGCGACTGTGGGATTTTCATATCTGGCCCCACCCTCCGTCCTTGCCGGATAATGCCTAAGCTTTTTAGAACGCTCTGTTAAAAAGCCCTCTTTCTATCGGCACAATCATGACCGAGATGCTTCTTACGCTTATCAGCGCTGCCCTGATCAACAACCTCGTGTTGCACTGGCCGCTGGGCGTCGATCCGCTGATGGGCAGCGAGCGCGATCAGGTTCATGCGTTGGGTATTGCGACGACGTGCCTGATGCTGATGGTCGGCATGCTGGGCTACTCGGCCTATCACTGGCTGCTGGTGCCGCTGGAGCTGACTTCGCTGCGCCTTTTCGTATTCCTGCCATTGAGCGTTCTGCTGATTGGTCCACTGCTGAAACTGCTGTCGCGCTTACTTCCCAAACGTTCATTCGATGGCCTCTGGCCGTTGCTGCTGGGCAACGCGGGTGTGCTGGGGCTGACATTGCTCAATACCACGCACGACCAGGGATTCTTTCACGCCACTGCCCTGTGCCTCGGTGCCGGGCTGGGGTTCTGGCTGGTGCTGAGCCTGTTCAGCGACTTGCGCCAGCGCACTCTCGATAACGATGTTCCCCTGCCCTTTCGTGGCCTGCCGATCGAACTGATCGGCGCCGGACTGATCGCAGTGGTTTTTCTCGGATTCAGCGGGCTGATCAAAACATGAGTCTGATTCAACGCATCGACGCCCTCTTGCCGCAGACCCAATGCGGCAAGTGCGGCCACCCCGGATGCAAGCCTTACGCCGAAGGCATCGCCAGCGGCGAGCCGATCAACAAGTGCCCGCCAGGGGGCAGCGAAACCATCTCGGCGCTGGCCGAGTTGCTGAAAGTGCCGGTGCTGGAACTAGACGTCAGTCGCGGCTCGGCACCGGCGCAGATCGCTTTCATCCGCGAAGCTGAATGCATCGGTTGCACCAAGTGCATCCAGGCTTGCCCGGTGGATGCCATCGTCGGCGCGGCAAAACTGATGCACACGGTGATCGTCGACGAATGCACCGGTTGCGACCTGTGTGTGGCGCCGTGCCCGGTGGATTGCATCGAAATGCGGCCACTGCCCTTGGCCACGGTGCTGCCGATTGTCGGTGGCCTGGCGTTCAGCCTTGAGGAACAAAGGGCGCGTACCGCCAAACGCAATCATGCGCGGCGTCGCTTCGAACAACGCAACGCCCGCTTGCGCCGTGAGGAAGAACAGAAACTCGCCGAACGCCAGGCCCGCGCTCAACGCGCCGTGCCGCACAACGAAGTGCCGACGCTCGACCCGGTTCAGGCTGCGCTTGAGCGGGTGCGTGCGCAGAAAGCGGCAAACGCCGATGCAGCGTTGAAAAAAGCCAAGATCGACCTGGCGATGAGTCGTGCGCAACTGAACAAGTCGCTCAAGGCGTTCGGGCATCCGCCGACCTTCGAGCAGCAGTCGCAACTGATCGTGCTGCAACAGCAATTCGAAGTGGCGGAGCAAGCCTTGGCGAAGCTGGAAAACAGCGCGCCGCCCATTCCGGCACCAGCGGCACCAGCCGCGCCTGCGAAGGACGCCGAGCTGAAACGGGCGAAGATCCAGCTGGCCATGCGCCGCGCCGAACTCAACAAGGCGCGGGCCGGCGAAGCTGCGGCTGAACAGATTGCAGCGCTGGAACGTGCGGTGAAGGAAGCCGAGCGTCAGGTGGATACCTATGTCGCCCCTTGAATCGGTGGACGAACGCCTACAGCAAGCCATGAAGCTGGTGTTGCTGGCCACTGTGCCGGGAATGCTGGCGTTGTTCTGGTTGTACGGCTGGGGCGTATTGATCAACCTGATTCTGGCGGTGATGACTGCATTGGCGGTTGAAGCTGCGGTGTTGCACCTGCGCAAGCGATCGATCAAGCCAACGTTGAGCGACGGCAGCGCCCTGGTCAGCGCGACGTTACTGACGCTGGCCTTGCCACCTTATTGCCCGTGGTGGCTGACGGTCAGTGCGGCGGCATTCGCGCTGCTCGGCAAACACCTTTATGGCGGTGTCGGCAAGAATCCGTTCAACCCGGCGATGCTCGGTTTTGCCCTGGTGCTGGTGGCCTTTCCGCAGCAAATGACCCTATGGCCGTCGGCACACGGCATGAATCTGCTCGGTGGCTTGCAACAGGTTTTCGGTTTGGGCCAGGCGCCAGATGCCTGGGTCCAGGCCACGTCGCTCGACAGCCTGCGGATCAACAAAAGCCTGACCATGGATGAACTCTTCGCGAGCAACGCGGCGTTCGGCCATTTCGGCGGACGCGGTGTGGAATGGGTCAACCTGGCCTTTCTCGCCGGCGGCGCGTTTCTTCTGCAACGGCGGGTGTTCACTTGGCATGCACCGGTCGGCATGCTTGCCAGCCTGTTCGTTATCAGCCTGCTGTGTTGGAACGGATCGGGCTCTGACTCCCATGGCTCGCCGCTGTTTCATCTGCTCACCGGCGCGACCATGCTAGGTGCATTCTTTATTGCCACCGAGCCAGTGTCCGGCGCGAAAAGCCCTGGTGCTCGACTGTTGTTCGGTGCCGGCGTGGGATTACTCACCTACCTGATTCGTACCTGGGGCGGTTACCCGGACGGCTTGGCGTTTGCCGTGTTGCTGATGAACCTTTGTGTCCCGGCGCTGGAGCGGTTAGTCGCGTCCAGGCAGGAGCAGATTGCCCCATGAACCGAGCGACGAGCGTTGTGATTCTGGTGCTGCTGGCCGGCCTGGGGATTGGCGTGACGTACTTCGTGCAACATGCCAGCGAACCGCGCATCAGTGCGCAACAGCGCTTGATCGACAGTCGCACCCTGCTTGACCTGCTACCGCCAGACAGCTACGACAATCAACCGCTGGACCAGCCAGTCGTCCTCGAAAACATTCGACTGCCCAACAGCACGCTGCTGGGCGGCTATCTGGCGACCAAGGCTGGCGAACCTCGCGCGGTGTTACTGCGCAGCCAGACCTTGGGCTACGAGGGCTCCATCGAGCTGCTGATCGCCATCGGCGCCAACGGCAAGCTGCTGGGGGTCAAGACCCTCAAGCAATCGGAAACCCCTGGGCTGGGCGGCAAAATCGCCGACTGGCCCAATGCCTGGCTTCAGGTGTTTACCGGCAAGTCTCGAAACGACCCCGGCGACACCGGCTGGGCCTTGAAAAAAGATCAGGGTCAATTCGATCAGATAGCGGGCGCGACCATTACTTCACGAGCGGTGATCAGCGCCGTTCATGACGCGTTGCGTTTCTTCGACGAACACCCGCAACAGTTGATCGGGAGCAGCGCGCATGAATAAGACATCGACACTGCGAAACGCTCTGATGCTTGCGCCTCTGATCGGCGCTACGGAGGCCTGGCTGACCGCCCTCGGCCTGTGGCTGATGTTCTTCGTGGTGATCAATGCATATGACGTCAGCATGGCCGCCTTGCGATTACGGCTGATCCCGTCCACCCGCTTGCTTGCGAGTATCCTGTTGGCGGCCACCTTGACCAGTTGCGCGGAACTGGCTGCGCAGGTCGGCTCACTTCAATGGCATCAGCACGCGGGGATCTATGCAGGATTGATCGCCTTGCAATGCGTGGTGCTGGAACACAATGGTTTTTTCCAGGAACCGCGGCTTGGTCGCTTGCGCCTCTGCGGCCAGTTTGGCGCGCTGATGGTGGGCCTTGGCCTGGTGCGCGAGCTGATCGGCAACAGCGGCCTGCACTTCGCTACGCTGGTCCCCGGCGGATTCATCCTTCTGGGCCTGCTGATTGCCGCCTGGCAGGCCTGGCACCGCCCGACTCCCTCACACTGACCGATTTCGAGGAAACGCACTGCCCATGAATGCCGCAAAACGCCTGGAAATTTTCCGCAGGTTTCACGAAGACAACCCGGAACCGAAGACCGAACTGGCCTATTCCTCGCCGTTCGAATTGCTGATTGCCGTCATTCTGTCCGCCCAGTCGACCGATGTCGGCGTGAACAAGGCCACCGCCAGACTCTATCCGGTGGCCAATACGCCAGCGGCGATCTATGCCTTGGGGGTTGAAGGGCTGTCGGAATACATCAAGACCATCGGCCTGTTTAACAGCAAAGCGAAAAACGTCATCGAAACCTGTCGTTTGCTGGTGGAGCGTCATGGCGGCGAGGTTCCGCAGACCCGCGAGGAGTTGGAAGCGCTACCCGGCGTCGGCCGCAAGACCGCCAACGTGGTCCTCAATACCGCTTTTCGCCAACTGACCATGGCCGTGGACACCCATATTTTTCGGGTCAGCAACCGCACGGGCATCGCTCCCGGCAAGAATGTGGTCGAGGTGGAGATGAAGCTGATGAAGTTTGTCCCCAAGCAATACCTGCTCGATTCACACCATTGGCTGATCCTTCATGGACGCTACGTTTGCCTGGCCCGCAAGCCTCGTTGCGGGAGCTGCCGGATCGAAGACCTGTGCGAATACAAGCAAAAGACCTCGGACGATTGAGGCGCTATTAGATTTATTGATCCATCGATTGAAAAAATCTTTTTTACCCGCCGGGAGTTTGTCGATATAAGGAGCGCCAAAGGCAGTCTTAGCCTGGAGTTAACTTTATGAGCACTGGCAAAGAGCAATTGGACGTAGAAGACGACTTCACACCCGTTGAGGCCGATGACACTGAACCGGTGGTTGAAGTGGCAAAGACCAACCTGAGCAAACGCCGCACCATCGACAATCTGCTGGAGGAGCGCCGACTGCAAAAGCAATTGGCCGATTACGATTTTGACCTTTGACACCTGAAAGCCTCCCGAAACGGAGGCTTTTTACTGAGTGCCGCCCCCCGATGAACACCTTTTCATTGCACCTCGTCAATCGCCAGTGCGTTCATACCAGTCCATTGCGCTGAGCGAGTTCGATCAGATCAACCAAAGAGCGAGCATTGAGTTTCAACAACAGGCGTGTCTTGTAAGTACTGACCGTTTTATTGCTGAGGAACATTCCATCGGCAATCTCCTTGTTTGTCTTTCCTCGAGCCAACTGTTGCAACACCATCATTTCGCGCCCGGACAGACGATCCACCATATCGGCTTCACTGGCATTCCCGAGACTGGAACGAACGGTGTGCAGCGCTTGATTCGGAAAGTAGCTGTAACCCGAAAGTACGGCCTTTATCGCACTGAGCAATTCAGTGAGATCCTGTTGTTTGCAGACATACCCGGCGGCCCCCGACTGCATGCAACGCATGGAAAAATGTCCGGGGGCCTGAGACGTCAATATCAGCACTTTAAGAGGTATCGCCGTTGTTGTCAGACGCGCAATGACTTCCAGCCCGTCCAGCTTCGGTATTCCAATATCCAGAATGACAATATCCGGCATAAGTTCGCGGGCAAGTTGTAACGCATCCACACCGTTATCTGTTTCTGCAATGACTTCGTAGCCATGACGCTCCATCAGCATACGTACCGCAAGACGAATGACGGGGTGATCATCCACGATCAGCACTTTATTCATGGGCAAGTCCAATTTCGCTGTTCGAATTTTTAGAGCCCGCACAATAGCCTAGTCGTTTCATCCATGGCATGCCGGCCCCCTCGGCCACCCGCAGCGAGAGACATTCCCTACAAACAAGCAGGACATGTCTTACAAAAATCACACGAGTACTGTGTGTCTTAAATTTTACCGACCCGTCGGCACGGTGCTTTTAAAACTGTTTTCGTATCGATTTACATCAGGAAATCAAAGAAACCAGAGGCTGGCCGAAGCATCCGACAAACGCTGACGATTGAGCTACGCTTAAAAAGTAACCGATATTGTCAGGCGAACATTCACACCCGGTCGATAAAATCCAGACTTCCCAACTAAAACCATTACACCAGGCAACACTTCAGAAACAGCAATCAACCCTGCACTTATTAAAACAAGAACAACAAAAATACCCGAGACGCAAACAATACAGCTACTATGACACCCATTAACAAACCCACTAAAAGGACACCACCAAAACAGTAGACTTGCCTCCCAAACACAGCGACTTACCAAAAACCGAAACCTCTCCATAAATTGATCGAGAACAGACAATCTTTCATGAGCAAACAACATGAACAAACTCAAAACAAGAATTTCCAACCCCATGACAATCATTGCGATATTCGCAACACTGTCTGAAACTTCAGCTGCTATTTCTCTTCCCTTTCTCGACAATAAGGAACGAGAGATCTATATCTGGTTTCTTATCAGCTTTCCTTTTTACTTGCTCTTTCTATTCTTCGTCACACTCAACTTCAACTATCGATCGCTTTACGCGCCCTCTGATTTTGAGAAAGGTAAGCACTTCATCAAGGCCATGGCCGATGCCGATTACTCGCAAGTCAATACACCCGAGCATTTGGACCACCCCTTACGCGCAACGGTGTTGCTAAAGGATCTGCACATTGTCGATGCGCGATGGATGAGCAACAAAATGGATGTCAATACCTTGATGGAAAAGGTCCAGCAACCACAGGAAAACCCTGCGCGCGTGATCGTGTTTCTAACGTGTACTGATTCAGAGGCGTTGCTGAAGGAAGGCGCACACAAGCATTCGAAACAAACAAAGAAACGCAACAGCACTGCGTTCTGGGTTGCCTACAATTTGAGCTCACATGGCATGACGACGATGGCTTGAGCGCCAATAGCCGAAGACAGCTCTCGAAGGGCAATCGGAGAGCAAAGCAGACGAAAGCTTATTTGTAACAACAACAAGAAAGTTGAAACATGATACCTGGCAGGAAAAATCCCTCTTTCAGAATTGTGGCCTTGTCACCGACAAGGCCACATTTCCATTACTTTCGTTGCCGCTTCAAAGGTCTCAGAACAGCTTCCGGCCTTTGTTCGCAGCAATGCGCATGCGCAAGGCGTTGAGCTTGATAAAGCCCGCCGCATCGGCCTGGTTGTAAGCGCCGCCGTCTTCTTCGAAGGTCGCGATGTTGGCATCGAACAACGATTCGTCAGACTTGCGACCGGTGACGATCACATTGCCCTTGTACAGCTTCAGGCGCACAACGCCATTCACGTGTGCCTGGGACGCATCGATCATCTGTTGCAGCATCAGACGCTCTGGGCTCCACCAGTAACCGGTGTAGATCAGGCTGGCGTATTTAGGCATCAGCTCGTCTTTGAGGTGAGCCACTTCGCGGTCCAGGGTGATCGACTCGATCGCACGGTGAGCGCGCAGCATGATGGTGCCGCCAGGGGTTTCGTAGCAACCACGGGACTTCATGCCCACGTAACGGTTCTCGACGATGTCGAGACGGCCGATACCGTGTTCGCCACCGATACGGTTCAGGGTCGCCAGCACGGTGGCCGGGGTCATTTCGACGCCGTCCAATGCCACGATGTCGCCGTTGCGGTAGGTCAGTTCCAGGTACTGCGCCTTGTCAGGAGCCTTCTCCGGGGAGACGGTCCATTTCCACATGTCTTCTTCGTGCTCAGTCCAGGTGTCTTCCAGCACGCCGCCTTCATAGGAGATGTGCAGCAGGTTGGCATCCATCGAGTACGGGGATTTTTTCTTGCCGTGGCGCTCGATCGGGATGTTGTGCTTTTCAGCATAATCCATCAGCTTTTCACGGGAGAGCAGGTCCCACTCGCGCCAAGGGGCGATCACTTTCACGCCTGGCTTGAGTGCGTAGGCCCCCAGCTCGAAACGAACCTGGTCGTTACCCTTGCCGGTGGCGCCGTGGGAAATGGCGTCAGCGCCGGTTTCGTTGGCGATTTCGATCAGGCGTTTGGCGATCAACGGACGAGCGATGGAAGTACCCAGCAGGTACTCGCCTTCGTAAACGGTGTTGGCGCGGAACATCGGGAAAACGAAATCGCGCACGAATTCTTCGCGCAGATCGTCGATGTAGATCTCTTTCACGCCCATGGCCTGAGCCTTGGCGCGTGCAGGTTCGACCTCTTCGCCCTGACCCAGGTCAGCGGTAAAGGTCACCACTTCACAGTTATAAGTATCCTGCAGCCACTTGAGGATCACCGAAGTGTCCAGGCCGCCGGAATACGCCAGAACGACCTTGTTTACGTCCGCCATGCCATCACTCCACGGGGTTCTACGGAAAGCCGTGAAGTCTACCGGTCATACGGAATAATTTACAGAGGCGCGACAGCTTATGACGACGAAGCGACAGATTCTGTCGAGCGAGCGACGATGACCGGCGAGTCAGGAAGTAGCCGGTGTGCTGCCCGTAGCGACTTGAGGCGCGACTTTCTCGGTCGGCGCTACCCGTTCCAGGCGCACGGCGACCCGGCGATTTTTCGCGCGGTTACTGGCGTTGGTGTTCGGCGCCACAGGGTAGCGCTCACCGTGGAAACGCAGAGTGATCTGCGATTCCTGGATGCCATTGGCTTTGAAATAGTCCATTACCGCCAACGCCCGGCGGCGTGACAGCTCGCGGTTGGTCAGGCGATTGCCGCTGTTGTCGGAGTGCCCGTCGAGTTCGATGTGATTAACCGTCGGATCCGCCTTCATGAACTCCAGCATCACCTGCAACTGCGCCTTGGCTTGCGGATCGAGATCAACGCCTTCACCCGGGAAGCCGATCTCGGACTGTTTGACCTGCTCGAAATTCTTCGGCAGTAGTTTCGCCACGCAGCCCTGATAGTCGTTGAAGGCCTTGCTGAACTTGACCGGCAACAAGCGCACTTCAGAGACGCGGCCATCGCCAGAGGAATGCCGGATGACCGGACTGCGGCCGTCCATCAACCCGCTGATCAGGCGCCCGGCCTGAACTTGCGAACTGTTGAACAACACGTTGCCGCTGCCGATTCTCACCGAACCCAGGTTGATGTCGCCACGTCCCGGTTGCCACGGTGCAGCGGCCGCCAGCAGGGTCGCTGAACCGCCGCCGATCATCGCGTTGTAGGCTTTGAGACGAAACGTCGCCTGCTCGCCGGCGCGGCGCACGAATTCACCCGAACCGAAATCGGTGATCGGTTGGGTCAGGCGGCATTCGAACTTGTCACCTTCGACCGTCCACTCGATGCTCTCCAGACGTGTCTGGAAAGTGAGCGCCATCGCAGGGAGGCTGGCAAACACACTGAGCAAGGCTAAATAACGCTGGCGCACGGGAGGCTCCACTGGCTTCTACAACAAAAAGACCGACACACATATTTCCGGCATACCTGTTGGATATCGGAAGCTTCCTGCAAAACTTGATAGCGAGTGCCTGAGAGAGTCTTTTCCGGTAGCATTCCCCAGAGTTTGACCCGCCTGGAATCCCCTCATGTCCGACCGCCTGACCCTGCTGCGTCCCGACGACTGGCATATTCATCTTCGCGATGGTGCTGTGTTGACCAATACCGTTGCGGATGTCGCGCGCACCTTTGGTCGCGCCATCATCATGCCCAACCTGGTACCTCCGGTGCGTAACGCCGCTGAAGCCGACGGCTATCGCCAGCGGATTCTCGCTGCACGTCCGGCCGGCAGTCGTTTCGAACCGTTGATGGTGCTGTACCTGACCGACCGCACCCAGCCCGACGAAATTCGCGAGGCCAAGGCCAGCGGTTTCGTTTACGCCGCCAAGCTGTACCCGGCCGGCGCGACCACCAACTCGGACTCGGGTGTCACCAGTATCGACAAGATCTTCCCTGCACTTGAGGCCATGGCCGACGTCGGGATGCCCTTGCTGATTCACGGTGAAGTCACCCGCGGCGATGTCGATGTGTTCGACCGCGAAAAAATCTTCATCGATGAGCACATGCGTCGTGTGGTCGAGCGTTTCCCGACGCTCAAAGTGGTGTTCGAACACATCACCACCGCGGACGCCGTACAGTTCGTCAATGAGGCTTCGGCCAACGTTGGCGCAACCATCACCGCGCATCACCTGCTGTACAACCGCAATCACATGCTGGTGGGCGGGATTCGGCCGCACTTCTATTGCCTGCCGATCCTCAAGCGCAACACCCATCAGGAAGCCCTGCTCGACGCCGCCACCAGCGGCAGCGACAAGTTCTTCCTCGGTACCGACTCCGCGCCCCACGCCCAGCACGCCAAAGAAGCGGCCTGCGGCTGTGCCGGTTGCTACACCGCTTATGCGGCGATCGAGATGTATGCCGAAGCCTTTGAACAACGCAACGCGCTGGACAAGCTCGAAGCCTTCGCCAGCCTCAACGGCCCGCGCTTCTATGGCCTGCCGGTAAACACCGATCGCATCACCCTGGTCCGCGATGAGTGGACCGCCCCAACCAGCCTGCCATTTGGCGAGCTGACCGTAATCCCGCTGCGCGCCGGTGAAAAACTGCGCTGGCGCCTGCTGGAGGAACACGCGTGAGTGAAGACCATTTCGACGACGAACAGGACGGTCAAGGCGGCGGAGGTGGTTCGCGCCACCCGATGGCTGAGCGCTTCCGTGGGTACCTGCCAGTTGTTGTCGACGTTGAAACCGGTGGTTTCAACTCTGCCACTGACGCCCTGCTGGAAATCGCCGCGACCACCATCGCCATGGATGAAAAAGGCTTTGTGTACCCCGATCACACCTATTTCTTCCGTGTCGAACCTTTTGAAGGCGCGAACATTGAAGCGGCCGCGCTGGAATTCACCGGGATCAAACTCGATCACCCGCTGCGTATGGCGGTGAGCGAAGAAACGGCGCTGACCGATATTTTCCGTGGCATCCGCAAGGCCCTGAAAGCCAACGGCTGCAAACGGGCGATTCTGGTCGGGCACAACAGCAGCTTCGATCTGGGTTTCCTCAACGCCGCTGTCGCACGCCTGGACATGAAGCGTAACCCGTTTCATCCATTCTCCAGTTTCGATACCGCGACCCTCGCTGGCCTGGCTTACGGTCAAACCGTGCTGGCCAAGGCTTGCCAGGCGGCGGACATCGACTTCGACGGTCGTGAGGCTCACTCGGCGCGCTACGACACCGAGAAGACGGCCGAGCTGTTCTGCGGCATCGTCAATCGTTGGAAACAAATGGGCGGCTGGGAAGACTTCAACGACTGATCCGTCGCTGACGCAAACCTGTGGCGAGGGAGCTTGCTCCCGCTGGACTGCGCAGCAGTCCCATCTTGGGGCCGCTTCGCTGCCCAGCGGGAGCAAGCTCCCTCGCCACAGGTTCAGCGTCGCGCTCCAGTGAGCAGCACTGGTTTCGTCGCTGGATTTATCCCGCCCATAAAAAAACCGGCCTCAACGGCCGGTTTTTTTATGCCTCAAACGTGCCTTACAGGGCAGCAGCGTTCTCGGTCAGGTAAGCCGCGACGCCTTCGGTCGAAGCGGTCATGCCTTTGTCGCCTTTTTTCCAGTTGGCAGGGCAGACTTCGCCGTGCTCTTCGTGGAATTGCAGGGCGTCGACCAGACGGATCAGCTCTTCCATGTTACGGCCCAGCGGCAGGTCGTTGATAATCTGCGAACGGACAACGCCTTTGTCGTCGATCAGGAACGCGCCACGGAAAGCCACGCCGCCTTCGGACTCAACGTCGTAGGCCTTGGCGATTTCGTGCTTCATGTCGGCAGCCATGGTGTAACGGACGTGGCCGATACCGCCATTGTTCACCGGGGTGTTGCGCCATGCGTTGTGGGTGAAGTGCGAATCGATCGATACCGCGACCACTTCAACGTTACGCGCCTTGAAGTCAGCCATGCGGTTGTCCAGAGCGATCAGCTCGGATGGGCAAACGAAAGTGAAGTCCAGTGGGTAGAAGAACACCAGACCGTATTTGCCTTTGATGGCCGAGGACAAGGTGTAGCTGTCTACGATTTCGCCATTGCCGAGGACGGCAGGTACGGTGAAGTCCGGGGCTTGTTTGCCTACGAGTACGCTCATTGAATATCTCCTGGTCTATATATCGTGAAGAACTGGGTTCGCGTCAGCCTGCCACCCTCAGGCGACAGCCCTGTGACACGACCCGCTTCGCAAGGACCGACCATCATACACGGCGTTTTTGAGCTGTCCTTAACGGTTTTTCACCGGCGCACCAAATTGGCCATCGCGGCGGGTAATGGCAGATCGCTAGATGAAAACCGTTCGTCAGTCACAGCGCTTATAACGCGAAGCTTTCAGAAAGCACTTTGACAATCATTCTCGTTAACATTAAGATCCATCGCAACTGAGTCACCACCAGCGACGGTTCTTAGCTTATGTATGTCTGCCTCTGTACTGGCGTCACCGACGGTCAAATTCGCGATGCAATCTATGAAGGTTGCTGCAGCTACAAGGAAGTCCGTCAGGCTACCGGCGTAGCCAGCCAATGTGGTAAATGCGCCTGCCTTGCCAAGGAAGTGGTGCGTGAAACCCTGACCAAATTGCAATCGGCCCAGGCTGCGATTCCGTTCCCGGTAGAATTTACTGCCGCGTAAAAACCCTATTTCAAAGAACCGGACTCAATGTCCGGTTTTTTTATGTCTGAAAATCAACCGCTTACATTGAAGACGCGGAACACAAACATTCTTATTCCGATTAATTTTCATTTAAGTTTCAACAACTTAGGTTTGACACTCTTAGTTGTGCGGCTCAAACTCTGCCTTATTGACAGCTAATACAGGGCAGGACCCCATCATGAAAGGCGACATTACAGTCATCCAGCATCTCAACAAGATCCTTGCCAATGAGCTGGTCGCGATCAATCAGTACTTTCTGCATGCGCGCATGTACGAAGATTGGGGTCTGAACAAGCTCGGCAAGCACGAATACCACGAATCCATCGACGAGATGAAACACGCGGATAAGCTCATCAAGCGCATCCTGTTCCTCGAAGGCCTGCCGAACGTTCAGGACCTGGGCAAGCTGCAGATCGGCGAGCACACCCAGGAAATGCTGGAGTGCGACCTGCGTATCGAAAAAACCGGTCATGCCGACCTCAAGGTTGCCATCGCTCATTGCGAAACCGTGGGTGACTTCGGTAGCCGCGAATTGCTCGAAGATATCCTTGAGTCCGAAGAAGAACACATCGACTGGCTGGAAACTCAATTGGGCCTGATCGATAAAATCGGTCTTGAGAACTATCTGCAATCGCAGATGGGCGAAGAGTAAGTTAGCGCCCGCTAAACTCGAGACAATAAAAAGCCCCGCACTCTTTTATAGAGGCGGGGCTTTTTAATGCCACTGTATCGGGTCAGGCTTCGGTCTTGTTGGCAGCAGCCTTTTCAACAGCAGACTTGATCGTGGCTTGCAGCGAACCATCAGCCGACATTTCAGTCATGATGTCGCTACCGCCGACCAGCTCACCACCGACCCACAGTTGCGGGAAGGTTGGCCAGTTGGCGTATTTTGGCAGGTTGGCGCGGATTTCCGGGTTCTGCAGGATGTCCACGTAAGCAAACTTTTCACCACATGCCATCACGGCCTGCGCGGCTTTCGCGGAGAAGCCACACTGCGGGGCATTCGGCGAACCTTTCATGTAAAGCAGAATGGTGTTGTTAGCAATCTGCTCTTTAATCGTTTCGATGATATCCATGAAGCACCTCGGCTGAACTTTCCGACTCAGAGGTCGGCACGGTGGCGCATTGTAACGGAAACCCGAGCGCCATGCTCGGTCTCCCCGACAGACACAATCAAGCCGCCGCCACCGTCACCGGAACACCGTTCAACGCCGCATTCCCCGACAACTCGTCGAGCTGACATTCATCGGTCAGGTCATTGGCGCTGGAGCCCGGTTGACTGCTCGCGATCGTCATCTGCACGCCAGGGCGTGCATGCCCCCAACCGTGAGGAAGGCTAACCACGCCTTTCATCATATCCAGGCTGGCGACCACTTCCACTTCGATCACGCCGACCCGCGAACTGACCCGCACGCGCTGCCCATCACCGAGTCCACGGCTAGCCAGGTCATCCGGGTGCATCAACAATTGATGGCGCGGCTTGCCCTTCACCAGACGGTGATAGTTGTGCATCCACGAGTTGTTGCTGCGCACATGGCGACGACCAATCATCAGCAATTCGTCGGCAGCCGGTGCTTGCAGTGCGGCGAAGCGGGCAAGGTCGGCGAGAATCGCAGCCGGCGCGGCCTGGACTCGCTGGTTGGCGGTTTTCAGGCGTGGCGCCAGGTTTGATTTGAGCGCGCCCAGATCGACACCGTGCGGGTGATCGAACAGCGTCGCCAACGAAAGCTTGTGCTCCGAGGCATCGCCATACAGCCCCATCCGCAGTCCACGATCGATCATCTGCGCCGGAGCAATGGTCGGTTTCAGCTCTTTGCCGGTCTTCGCCGCAAAAGCCTGGGCCAGGCCGACAAAGATCTCCCAGTCATGCAACGCGCCTTCTGGTTTCGCCAGAATCGCCCGGTTGAAACGGGTGACGTTGCGCACCGCGAACATGTTGAACGTGGTGTCGTAGTGATCGTTTTCCAGTGCCGAAGTCGACGGCAGGATCAGGTCGGCATAGCGCGTGGTTTCATTGATGTACAGGTCGATGCTGACCATGAACTCCAGCCCGTCCAGCGCCTGCTCCAGTTGCCGGCCATTGGGTGTGGACAGCACCGGATTGCCGGCCACGGTGATCAGCGCACGGACCTGCCCTTCCCCGCCCGTCAGCATCTCTTCCGCCAGGGCCGACACCGGCAATTCGCCGCCGTACTCGGGACGCCCGGACACGCGGCTCTGCCACAGATTGAAATGCCCGCCCGACGTCGAGGCCACCAGATCCACCGCAGGTTCGGTGCACAAGGCACCGCCGACGCGGTCGAGGTTGCCGGTGACCAGATTGATCAGTTGCACCAGCCAATGACACAGCGTACCGAAGGCCTGGGTCGAGACGCCCATCCTGCCATAGCAGACCGCTGTCGGCGCCGCCGCGAAATCCCGGGCCAACTGACGAATCTGTTCTGCCGGCACCGCACACAAGGGGCTCATGGTGTCCGCAGTGAATGTGGCGATCGCCTGACGGACTTCATCCAGACCGTCTACCGGCAAATGGCTGTCGCGGGTCAGGCCTTCGGCGAACAAGGTATTGAGCAACCCGAACAACAGCGCCGCATCGCCACCGGGGCGCACGAACAGATGCTGATCGGCCATCGCTGCCGTTTCGCTGCGGCGTGGATCGACCACCACCACTTTGCCGCCCCGGGCCTGAATCGCCTTCAGGCGCTTCTCCACATCCGGCACGGTCATGATGCTGCCGTTGGAGGCCAGGGGATTGCCACCGAGGATCAACATGAAATCGGTGTGGTCAATGTCCGGAATCGGTAACAGCAAGCCGTGGCCGTACATCAAATGGCTGGTCAGGTGATGAGGCAACTGATCGACCGAGGTCGCGGAAAACCGGTTGCGGGTTTTCAGCAGGCCCAGGAAATAATTGCTGTGGGTCATCAAGCCATAGTTGTGCACGCTGGGGTTGCCTTGATAAACCGCCACCGCATTCTGCCCGTGATGCTCCTGAATCGCCGCCAGGCGTTCGGCGACAAGGCTGAAGGCGTCTTCCCACTCGATAGGCTGCCATTCGCTGCCCACTCGCAACATCGGCTGACGCAGACGATCCGGATCGTTCTGGATGTCTTGCAGGGCAACCGCCTTGGGGCAGATGTGCCCACGGCTGAACGTATCCAGCGGGTCGCCCTTGATTGAGGTGATCTGCACGCCATTGCCTTCGACCTCGGAGGTCTCGATGGTCAGGCCGCAGATGGCTTCACACAGGTGGCAGGCACGGTGGTGGAGAGTCTTGGTCATGGCCAGTCTCTTTTGTTCTGGGCGGGTAATATCGGCCGCGGGAACAAAACTATGGCGCGTGACCCGCGACTGCGCCAGCGACGTTCGTCTTGTGAATCGGCGACCATCAGGCCCGCCGATGGCCGCGCACAATCAGTTCGGCGGCAACCTGGGCGGCGGCGCCTGCAACTGGATCTCCTGAATGGTTTCGATCTGTTCCTGGGCGATGTGTATGCCGGTAAGCTCGCCGATCAGTCGCCAGTGCTCGTCGAGCCCGGTGCTGATGGTTGCCATGCGATCGATCATGCGTCGACCGGCCGCCTTGGTCACTTCGTCTTCACTGCGCATCAATTCGAAGGACATCGACGTCATTGAAGCGGTGAGGTGGGTCAAGGAGCGGGCCGTGAGGCCGAGTAAATCCATTAACAGCTGTTCTTTCGATTCCATTCCGAAGGCTTCCTGCGTCACTCGTGAGTTAGTTATAACCCAGCACTTTGCATTAGCAAATGTTTCATCCAGGACACGGTGACCGCCGGCGCCTTGAACAACAGACAAGACACGAAATGACCTCGTCAAAACATGCGTTCGACCACACAGACAGGCTCACTGAGGCTGAGAAATCTTCGACGCCTTCTTTTTAAGCGGTGAGGCCAGGGCCGTCCAGATTCCGCCAACCGCCAGCCAAAGCATCACGCCGGACCCGATCAGGATGATAGCTTTCTGGTTTGCCAGGATGCCCAACTGATGAGGCTCGGCTTGATAGACCTGCAAAGCAATATCAATGACGCTCACCACCGTGAACCACGCCACCACCAGGGCAGCTCCATGCTTCAGGTCCGGCGTCGATCGCGCGAATAGCGAAGCGCCCAGGTAGATTCCAGTTGCGACCAATCCCCCCACTACCAAAAACTGGGTCGAATCAATCTGCAATCGCGTCATCCCTGAAATTCTTCACGCCGATAAAAGCGCCGACAATGGCGCCAACCACTGCGCTCGGAACACCTGGGTAAATCGTGCTTGCGAGAATCGCGAAGCCCATGACCGTAGAAATGACAGCCATATCGAAGGCCGGCGAAACACGACGAAGACGTGTCAGGCCAGTGTGTCCGGGTTTATTGATCGCCATACAGCGCTCCCTCCCTGGGAGTGTTTGACTTTACGCAGTCGAGAATCCGCAATGGGGCAGATAATACCTGAGCGCAGTCCGATAACCGGCACTCGAAAACGTAACAGTAAACAACTCCGCGAGCGTGTATCGGGGCCCGGGGACCGCTGTTAAGCAGGTATTTCATTCTTCGCCGGATAGCGAGCCTGATCACGGCATTTATTGCAATCGAGCTTCGGCACCGTGTACAAATGCTGCTCACAACCTCGCAACGCGGATCGCGTTGTAACGCTTGAAACATGTTGGAAGCCGTAAAAAAGACTCCTATTGGAAAAACGCGACATTTAATGTCAATATCGCGCCTCCCCCTATTTCGTCGCCCCGTGCGGCTTACGCCGCAGGTCTCGCCCGTTTTTCAGTTAAACAAGGCTTTGAGTATCTGCGGTCCGTTGCAAAAAGGTAGTCAATGATGAGCGCAAGGCACTTTCTCTCCCTGATGGATTGCACGCCCGAAGAGCTGGTCAGCGTGATCCGTCGAGGCGTTGAGCTCAAGGACCTGCGTAACCGCGGCGTACTGTTCGAGCCTCTGAAAAACCGCGTGCTTGGGATGATTTTCGAGAAATCCTCGACCCGCACCCGCATTTCGTTCGAAGCCGGCATGATCCAGCTCGGTGGCCAGGCCATCTTCCTGTCGCCGCGCGACACGCAACTGGGCCGTGGCGAGCCGATCGGCGACTGCGCCATCGTGATGTCGAGCATGCTCGATGCCGTGATGATCCGTACCTTTGCCCACAGCACCCTGACTGAATTCGCCGCCAACTCCCGCGTTCCAGTGATCAACGGCCTGTCCGATGACCTGCATCCCTGCCAGTTGCTGGCCGACATGCAGACGTTCCTCGAACATCGCGGCTCGATCCAAGGCAAGACCGTGGCCTGGATCGGCGACGGCAACAACATGTGCAACAGCTATATAGAAGCGGCGATCCAGTTCGACTTCCAGTTGCGCATCGCTTGCCCAGAAGGGTTTGAACCCAACCCGCAGTTTGTGGCCAAGGCCGGCGATCGCGTGACCATCGTCCGCGATCCGAAGGACGCCGTGCGTGGCGCCCACCTGGTAAGCACCGACGTCTGGACCTCCATGGGCCAGGAAGAAGAAACCGCCAAGCGCCTGAAGCTGTTTGCGCCGTTCCAGGTGACTCGCGCCCTGCTCGACCTGGCGGCCGAGGATGTGCTGTTCATGCACTGCCTGCCGGCCCACCGCGGCGAGGAAATCAGCCTCGACGTGCTTGATGACCAGCGCTCCGTCGCCTGGGACCAAGCGGAAAACCGTCTTCACGCACAAAAGGCCCTGCTCGAGTTTCTCGTCCCGCCTTCGTATCACCACGCATGAGCCATCCATTACTGCTTAACCTGCGCAACCTCGCCTGCGGCTACCAGGACCAGCGCGTCGTGCAGAACCTCAATCTGCATTTGAATGCCGGTGACATCGGTTGCCTGCTGGGCTCCTCGGGGTGCGGCAAGACCACCACGCTACGGGCGATTGCCGGTTTCGAACCGGTACACGAAGGTGAAATCACCCTCGCGGGCGAGACCCTCTCCCGCGCCGGTTTCACCCTCGCTCCGGAGAAACGCCGGATCGGCATGGTGTTCCAGGACTACGCGCTGTTTCCGCATTTGAGCGTGGCCGAGAACATCGCCTTCGGGATTCGCAAGCATCCGCAAAAGGACCGCGTCACCGAAGAATTGCTGGAACTGGTCAACCTGAAGAACCTTGGCAAGCGCTTCCCGCATGAGTTGTCCGGTGGTCAACAGCAGCGTGTCGCACTGGCCCGCGCACTGGCACCGGAACCGCAATTGCTGTTGCTCGACGAACCCTTCTCCAACCTCGATGGCGAGCTGCGACGCAAGCTCAGCCATGAGGTGCGCGACATTCTCAAGGCCCGTGGCACCAGCGCGATTCTGGTGACCCACGACCAGGAAGAAGCCTTCGCCGTGAGCGATCACGTCGGAGTGTTCAAGGAAGGCCGGCTGGAACAGTGGGACACGCCCTACAACCTGTATCACGAACCGCTGACGCCTTATGTGGCCAGCTTCATTGGCCAGGGTTATTTCATCCGCGGCCAGTTGAGCAGCCCGGAGTCGGTGCAGACTGAATTGGGTGAGTTACGCGGTAATCGTGCCTACACCTGGCCAGTGGGCGGTGCGGTGGACGTGTTGCTGCGCCCGGACGATATCGTTTATGCACCCGACAGCGGTTTGAAGGCGCGAATTGTTGGGAAGTCCTTTCAAGGGGCGTCGACGTTGTACCGTTTGCAGCTGCCGACCGGGGCGCAATTGGAGTCGATTTTTCCGAGCCACGCTGACCATTTGGTGGGTGCAGAGGTTGGCATACGTGTCGCGGCTGAACACCTTGTGTTGTTCCAGGCATCGGGCAGCACGGCGGCGCAGATTCCGGCCGCCGAGTCAGGTGTCCGGCGCTACAGCACTGCCAGCTGACTCAAAAATCTGTAGGAGCGAGGCTTGCCCGCGAAGGCGTCACGCCTGCCAAAAAGGTGTCGACTGACACGACGCCTTCGCGGGCAAGCCTCGCTCCTACAGAAATCAATCGAAAATCAGAAAATCATCCGAGCATTAGCGTTCCGCTCGCAACCAACGTCGCATTCCCGCCAATCTTCACCCGATCCCCCTCCAGCCGGCAGAACAACTCCCCGCCTCGCTTCGAGCATTGAAACGCCGTGAGGCTCGACTTGCCCAATCGCCTCGACCAATACGGAATCAAACTGCAATGGGTCGAACCGGTCACCGGGTCCTCATTAATACCGATCGCCGGAGCGAAGTACCGCGACACAAAATCATGCTTGCCGCCCTTGGCAGTGACGATTGCGCCAGGCCACGGCAGTTTGGCCAAGGCAACCATGTCTGGCTGACAATCGAGCACAGCCTGCTCGGACTCCAGCACGACAAACAACTCATTTGAACCCAGCACATCGACCACTTCGACGCCCAAGGCGCGTTCGACATCCAGTGTCACACCCACTTCAGACGGCACAATGGCCGGGAAATCCAGCCACAGGCGCCCACCCTCACGGCTCACACTCAACGGGCCGGACTTGCAGATGAAATCCAGGCGCTCGACGGGCTCCTTATAGATTTCAAACAACACATACGCGCTGGCCAGGGTCGCATGACCGCACAACGGCACTTCAGTCGTCGGGGTAAACCAGCGAATGTGCCAGCCCTGCCCTTCGCGCACCACGAAGGCGGTTTCGGCCAGGTTGTGCTCGGCGGCAATCTTCTGCATCAACTCATCGGCGAGCCAGGCCTCGAGCCGATACACCATCGCAGGGTTGCCACTGAACGGCCGATCACTGAACGCATCGACTTGATGAAACTCAAGCTGCATAACCTTCTCCCTGATTCAGGCGCGGCCAATATCGGCGAACGTTGCCTGAGTGTGCTCGGCCAGCACCGCCGGCGCCATTTCAACTTCCAGACCGCGCCGACCGGCGCTGACGAAAATGGTCGCAAAGGGCTGAGCGGAATTATCGATAAACGTGCGCAAGCGCTTCTTCTGCCCCAACGGACTGATCCCGCCCAACAGATAACCCGTCGCACGTTGCGCAGCGGCAGGATCGGCCATTTCGACTTTTTTCACGCCCGCCGCGTGAGCCAGATGCTTCAAGTCCAGACTTCCGACGACCGGCACCACCGCCACCAGCAACTCACCTTTCTCACTGGCCGCCAGCAGCGTCTTGAACACTTGCGCCGGGTTCAGCCCCAGTTTCTCCGCAGCCTCCAGCCCATAGGACGCAGCCTTTGGATCATGTTCATAACTGTGCACGCGATGTTCGGCTCGAACTTTTTTCAACAAATCCAATGCGGGGGTCATGGCAGCTCCAGACTGGGCGGCAGTAGAAAAATCCTGCGCTGGATTCTAGGACATTGATCGGTAAAAGGCTCTATTGCGCCAATGTTTCAACGGCTTGGCAGCGCCGCCTGCCGCTCGTCCGTGATCGGCCCGCCGCGTGAACGATACGATCATTCACGTGACTAATAGTTGAATTGTGACTGACGGTTCACTTTCGACCTTTGACAGCAGCGTTTCTTGTCTATATTTTTTCGAATCTGAATACTGTACGAATGTGTCATCGCAGCACCCAGCAGCAGGCCGAGAACAGAATGGGGATTCTGCCTCGGTGGAAAACGCGCTTTGGCCATGAAGAAAGAAGCGCCAGACAACAACAAAAACGAGGTTTTCAATGACAACTGCTTTACAACAACCGTCTCTCTCAAGCCAATGCATGGCCGAGTTTCTGGGCACTGCACTGCTTATCTTTTTCGGTACCGGTTGTGTTGCCGCGCTCAAGGTCGCGGGTGCCAGCTTTGGCCTGTGGGAAATCAGCATCATCTGGGGCGTCGGCGTGAGCATGGCGATCTACCTGACCGCCGGGGTTTCCGGGGCTCACCTCAATCCCGCCGTGAGCATTGCACTGAGCATTTTCGCCGACTTCGAAAAACGCAAACTGCCGTTCTACATCCTCGCTCAAATAGCTGGCGCGTTCTGTGGCGCATTTTTGGTCTACACGCTGTACAGCAATTTATTCTTCGATTTCGAACAAACTCACCATATGGTCCGTGGCACCCAGGCCAGCCTCGAATTGGCGTCGGTGTTCTCCACCTTCCCCAACCCGGCCCTGTCCACCGCCCAGGCTTTCCTGGTTGAAGTGATCATCACCGCCATCCTGATGGGCGTGATCATGTCCCTGACCGACGACAACAATGGTCTGCCAAAAGGACCGTTGGCACCGCTGCTGATCGGTCTGCTGATCGCAGTGATTGGCAGCTCGATGGGCCCGTTGACCGGTTTCGCGATGAACCCGGCGCGTGATTTCGGTCCGAAGCTGATGACTTTCTTCACTGGCTGGGGTGAAATTTCCCTCACCGGCGGCCGCGATATCCCGTATTTCCTGATTCCGATTTTTGCACCGATTGTCGGTGCCTGCCTCGGCGCTGCCGCGTATCGCGGGCTGATTGCCCGTCATTTGCCCAGCGCCATACCTGCTACAAAGGACGCAACACCGGCCATTGACGGCAAACCAAGAACTTCTTGATACCGTAGGCGCGTGATCCTGCCCATAAGATCGCGCGCCGGACCTCTCTCCCTTTTTTCGTCCAAGGCAATCGACATGACCGACACTCAGAATAAGAACTACATCATTGCCCTCGATCAGGGTACGACCAGCTCCCGCGCGATCATTTTCGACCGCGACGCGAACGTGGTCTGCACCGCCCAGCGCGAATTCGTCCAGCATTACCCGCAAGCCGGTTGGGTCGAACACGACCCGATGGAAATCTTCGCCACTCAAAGCGCCGTGATGGTCGAGGCCCTGGCTCAAGCGGGCCTGCATCACGACCAGGTCGCGGCCATCGGCATCACCAACCAGCGCGAAACCACCGTGGTCTGGGACAAGACCACCGGCCGCCCGATCTACAACGCGATCGTCTGGCAGTGCCGCCGCAGCACCGAGATCTGCCAGCAGCTCAAGCGCGACGGCCACGAGCAATACATCAGCGAGACTACCGGCCTGGTCACCGACCCGTACTTCTCCGGCACCAAACTCAAGTGGATCCTCGACAACGTCGAAGGCAGCCGCGAGCGTGCGCGCAACGGCGAACTGCTGTTCGGCACCGTCGACAGCTGGCTGATCTGGAAATTTACCGGCGGCAAGGTCCACGTCACCGACTACACCAACGCCTCTCGCACCATGCTCTTCAACATCCACACCCTGGAGTGGGACGCGAAGATGCTGGAGGTGCTGGATATTCCGCGCGAGATGCTGCCGGAAGTGAAGTCCTCGTCGGAAATCTACGGCCACACCAAAAGCGGCATCGCCATCGGCGGTATTGCCGGCGATCAGCAGGCTGCACTCTTCGGCCAGATGTGCGTCGAGCCGGGTCAGGCGAAAAACACCTACGGCACTGGCTGCTTCCTGCTGATGAACACCGGCGACAAAGCCGTGAAGTCCAAGCACGGCATGCTCACCACCATCGCATGCGGCCCACGCGGCGAAGTGGCTTACGCGCTCGAAGGCGCGGTGTTCAACGGTGGCTCGACCGTTCAGTGGCTGCGTGACGAACTGAAGATCATCAACGACGCCCACGACACCGAATACTTCGCGAACAAGGTCAAGGACAGCAACGGCGTGTACCTGGTGCCAGCCTTCACCGGCCTCGGCGCTCCGTACTGGGACCCGTATGCCCGTGGCGCCCTGTTCGGCCTGACCCGCGGCGTGCGTGTGGATCACATTATTCGTGCAGCCCTGGAGTCGATTGCCTACCAGACCCGCGACGTTCTGGACGCCATGCAACAGGATTCCGGCGAACGCCTGAAATCCCTGCGCGTGGACGGCGGCGCGGTCGCCAACAACTTCCTGATGCAGTTCCAGGCCGACATCCTCGGCACTCAAGTCGAGCGTCCGCAAATGCGCGAGACCACTGCACTGGGCGCCGCTTACCTGGCCGGCCTGGCGTGTGGTTTCTGGGGCAGCCTGGATGAGCTGCGCGGCAAGGCGGTGATCGAACGCGAATTCGAACCGACCCTGGACGAAACCGCCAAGGAAAAACTCTACGCCGGCTGGAAAAAAGCCGTCAGCCGCACCCGCGACTGGGAACCGCATGAAGGCGCTGAATAAGCCAACAATAGGGTTGTAACTGGTCGGAAGCAGATTCCTGCGGCATCATGGGCAAATTTTGCACGGCAGCCAAAGGAAGCCCCATGAATCTGCCTCCCCGTCAGCAGCAAATCCTCGAACTGGTCCGCGAACGCGGCTATGTCAGCATCGAGGAAATGGCTACGCTGTTCGTCGTTACACCGCAAACCATCCGCCGCGATATCAATCAGCTCGCGGAAGCCAATTTGTTGCGTCGCTACCACGGCGGCGCAGCCTACGATTCCAGTGTCGAAAACACCGCCTACGCCATGCGCGCCGACCAGATGCGCGATGAGAAGCAGCGTATCGGTGAAGCCATTGCGGCTCAGATCCCGGATCACGCCTCGCTGTTTATCAATATCGGCACCACCACCGAATCGATTGCCCGGGCGTTGCTCAACCACAACCACCTGAAAATCATCACCAACAACCTGCACGTGGCCTCAATGCTCAGCGCCAAGGACGACTTCGACGTTCTGCTGACCGGTGGCAATGTGCGGCGCGATGGCGGCGTGGTCGGTCAGGCGAGTGTCGACTTCATCAACCAGTTCAAGGTCGACTTTGCCTTGGTCGGCATCAGCGGTATCGATGAAGACGGCAGCCTGCTGGACTTCGACTATCAGGAAGTGCGGGTGTCACAGGCGATCATTGCCAATGCCAGGAAAGTGATTCTGGCGGCTGACTCCAGCAAATTCGGGCGCAACGCCATGATTCGCCTGGGTCCGATCAGTCTGATTGATTGCCTGGTGACCGATCAGCAGCCTTCGCCAGCGCTGGCGCAGTTGTTGAGTCAGCACAAGATTCGGCTGGAAGTCGTTTAACGCCTCTCCAAAAATTTGCGCTCCCTTGTGGCGAGGGAGCTTGTTGGATCGCCGCACCGTCCCGTTCGGCTTCACAGCAGACGCAAATCTGACGACATGCTCTTCCTGAAATACCGCGATTACCGGTTTTAGGGCTGCTTCGCAGCCCAGCGGGAGCAAGTTCCCTCGCCACAAAAGCCTCCAACACCATCATTTAATGTTCGTAAATTTTCCTTTAATGGCGCTTCGATCAGTATTTTCAATCGAAGTTGACTGGCTGTGGGCGGCTTTATGGGCTACCATTTTCGCAAATGAACATTAATGTTCGAATTCCAATACAGAAAATCAAAAGAGCCCGAGGCCAGCCGATGCCCACTTCTACCTTGCCTACGCCCCCTCTCGCTGAGGTCTACGACATCGCCGTCATCGGTGGTGGGATCAATGGCGTGGGGATCGCAGCGGATGCCGCCGGTCGCGGCCTTTCGGTGTTCCTTTGCGAAAAAGATGACCTGGCCAGCCACACCTCGTCCGCCAGCAGCAAGTTGATCCACGGCGGCTTGCGCTACCTCGAACATTACGAATTCCGCCTGGTGCGCGAAGCCCTCGCCGAACGCGAAGTGCTGTTGGCCAAGGCGCCACACATCGTCAAGCAAATGCGCTTCGTGCTGCCGCACCGTCCGCACCTGCGTCCAGCCTGGATGATCCGCGCCGGCCTGTTCCTGTATGACCACCTCGGCAAGCGGGAAAAACTCGAAGGCTCGAAAAGCCTGAAGTTCGGTCCGGACAGCCCGCTGAAAAGCGAAATCACCAAAGGCTTCGAATACTCCGATTGCTGGGTCGACGATGCGCGCCTGGTGGTACTGAACGCCATGGCTGCCCGCGAGAAAGGCGCCCACGTTCACACCCAGACCCGTTGTGTCAGCGCCCGTCGCACCAAGGGCTTATGGCATCTGCACCTGGAACGCGCCGATGGCAGCCTGTTTTCGATCCGCGCCAAGGCGCTGGTGAATGCGGCCGGCCCATGGGTCGCCAAGTTCATTCGTGATGACCTGAAGATGGAATCGCCCTACGGCATTCGCCTGATTCAGGGCAGCCACCTGATCGTGCCGAAACTGTATGAAGGCGACCACGCGCACATTCTGCAAAACGAAGATCAGCGCATCGTCTTCACCATTCCGTACCTGAACCATTTCACCCTGATCGGCACCACCGACCGCGAGTACACCGGCGATCCGGCCAACGTGGCGATCACCGAAGGCGAAACCGATTACCTGCTGAAAGTGGTCAACGCCCACTTCAAAAAGCAGATCAGCCGCGACGACATCCTGCACAGCTATTCAGGCGTTCGTCCGCTGTGCAACGACGAATCCGACAACCCGTCGGCCGTCACCCGCGACTACACCCTGGCACTGTCGGGCACTGGCGAAGAAGCGCCGTTGCTGTCGGTGTTCGGCGGCAAGCTGACCACCTACCGCAAACTGGCCGAGTCGGCGCTGGCACAACTGGCGCCGTACTTCACGCACATCAAGCCAAGCTGGACCGCCAGCGCCACCCTGCCGGGCGGCGAAGACATGACCACCCCGCAAGCCTTGTGCGCCTTGATCCGCGACAAGTACGACTGGGTGCCGACCGAAATCGCCCGCCGCTGGGCCACCACCTATGGCAGCCGCACCTGGCGCATGCTGGAAGGCGTGCAGAACCTCGGTGACATGGGCGAGCACATCGGCGGCGGTCTCTACACCCGCGAAGTCGATTACCTGTGTAGCGAAGAGTGGGCAACCACCGCGCACGACATTCTGTGGCGTCGCAGCAAGCTGGGCTTGTTCACCACGCCTGCCGAACAGCAGAAACTGGCGGACTACCTGAGCAAGGTCGAGCAGAACCGCAGCAAGATCGAAGCGGCCTGATCGCCCAACCCGCTTGAACGAAAGCCCCTGAATCTCACGATTCAGGGGCTTTTTTGCAGGGGCTCATTGCGCCAGATGCAGCAGCAGGAAATCAATGAACGCCCTCGATTTGTGGGGCAGATGCGGGCTGTTGGGGAACACCACGCTGACGGACTGCGAGGGCAGCGAATAGTCGGGCAACAGACGGATCAGCCGCTCGCTGGCGATGTCATCCTTGACCACCCACGCGGGCAGCACCGAAACACCCAGCGACGACAACGCCATGGAGCGGATGGCCGTGGATGAGTTGGATTCATACTGATTGATCCCGTTGATCTCGACAGTCCCCAATTGTGGATGGCGCAACGTCCACTGGGTCGGTGCCTGCAAGTTGCTGTTGGCAATCCACGGCAGCGAATTCAGGTCCTGAGGATTTTGCACCGGGTGACGCGCAAGAAACGCCTCGGTAGCCACCAGGACAATTTCATAATCCGCCAGTTTACGGCTCTTGAATGCCGAGTCCGCCAAGTTGCCCAAACGGATAACCAGGTCTAACTTTTCCGCCACCAGGTCATTGAGTGACGAGTTAAAGTTATAACAGAGTTTTATCTCCGGGTAGCGCTCTATGAATTGCGGAATCAACGGCAGAATATACGCCTCACCGTACTCACTGGTGGAACTGAAGCGCAACTTCCCGGAAACTCGGTTATGCCCTTTTAATACATTATCAAAGGCGTTATCGATGTCCGCGACAATACCTTTGAACTCTTCATAAAAGTCCTGACCGATTTCGGTAAGGGATATATTTCGGGTATTTCTAATCAACAGCGTCGCTGACAGTACGTCCTCCAGCGCCTTGACATGCAGGCTGGCCATGGCTTTGCTGATGCTCAGGTAATTGGCCGCCTTGGTGTAAGAACCAAAATCGACCACCGCCAGAAAAGTCTGGACCCGATTAAGATGGGTGTGCATAGCAATATGGCTCACTGTTAAATCCTGTCAAACATTGTTTCAAGGATAGTCGTATCGACAGCTCAAGTCCACCGCCCCTATGCTTTGCGGCAAAGGGGAAACACCATGACCTATCGCTACAAAGTTTCACTGATATTTCTCATCGGCTTTTTTATAGACTGCATTAACATCTTTATGTCAGCGGTCGCATTACCGAGTATATCGGCGGCGCTGCACGTTAGTACTTCAGACGTTGCCTGGGTGGCCAATGCTTATATTCTGGGACTGACGCTGATCATTCCGGTCAGCACCTGGTTGGCCGGTCGTTTTGGCAGCCGGGAAATCCTCACCGCCTCGATGCTCGTGTTCACAGGTTCCGTGTGGATGTGCGGGCTGGCCAACAGTTTCAACGAGCTGGTGATCTGGCGCTTCGTCCAGGGGATTGGCGGTGGCCTGTTGATTCCAGTCGGCCAGGCGCTGACGTTCAACCTGTTCAAGGGTGAGCAGCGGGCGAAAATATCCACCTTGGTCATGGCCGTTGCCCTGATAGCGCCCGCCATTTCACCAACCATCGGCGGAGTCATCGTCGACAGCAGCTCCTGGCGCTGGGTGTTCTACAGCAACATCCCGTTCTCGCTGATCGCGGCAGTGCTGTCCTGGTTCTGGATTAACGAAGCGCGGCCGACGAGTTTGCCCCGACCCGACATCAAGGGCTTGCTGCTGGTCAGCGCAGCACTCGGCAGCCTGCTGATGGGCATGTCGTTGTACGGCGGCGATGCTCCGGCATGGGTGGCCGCCCTCTTCGTCATGGCCGGCGTTGCTTTCGTGTTGCTGTACGGGCTGCATTACCGCACCTGCAAAAACCCGATCATTGAACTGAGCCTGCTCAAAAGCAAAAAACTCAGCACCTCCATCTTTATCTATTACGCGATTCCCGGTGTGTTCACGGGGGTCAACTTGATGAGCATCTTCTTCCTGCAAAACACCCTGCACTTCAGCGCCCGCCTGACAGGGATGTTCATGATCCTCTACGCCATCGGCGCGTTCATCGCGATGCTGATCTGTGGCCGGGTCTACAACCGGATGGGCGCGAAGCGCCTGTTTGCCCTCGGCATGCTGTTGCACAGCGCCGGCATTGCCACCCTGCTACTGGTGAACAATCCCTCAGACCTTCTGGTGATTGTCATCGCCTACAGCTTGATGGGGATCGGCGGCGGCATCGGAGCCAACACAGCACAAACCACGTCGTTGATGGATTTCGAGGGCAGTGACACGCACAAGGCCAGTGTCATCTGGAACATCAACCGACAGATGTCATTCAGCATCGGCGCCGCCCTCTTCCTGATGGTTTTCAACCTGCTCCTGAAGCATTTCGATACCACCCAGGCCTACCACGTGACGTTCGCCATTGCCGCGCTGGTGGGCCTGTTCCCACTCTTTCAACTGAGTCAGTTGAACACTCAAAAGGACTGTCATGCACAACAAAATAGTTGAACAGGCGCACCACAGCATTCATCACGTGCACGAGCTGATCCGCACCCTGTTCACCGACGCCAACGGTAAGGGGCAGGCCGCGCTCGAGCCGCTGATGTCGGCATTCGCCGAGCACTTCACCATGGTCACCACCTCGGCCGCCATCGTCAGCCGGGCGACGGTCGAACAGATGTTCAAGGGTGCAATCGGCGCCAAACCGGGCCTGGAAATCGTCATCAGCGACCTGCAGACGGTGTGGCAAGAAGGCGCCAGCGTGGCGATCCGCTACAAGGAAACCCATCGCCTGGACCAGCGCGAAAGCTCACGGATTTCGGTGGCGATCATTGGCCTGCATCACCACAACGCCCAATGGATCTACCTGCATGAAACGCCGCTAAGCCAGGAAAGCTGATTTTCGTATGAACTACACAATCACTGATTGCCGAATGCTCTCGGCCTCTATCAAAGAAATCACCGTCAGCCCGCAAACACCAGGGCATGCCGTGCTGGATGCGGGCGCGCATTTCAAATGGTTCATCCCCGAACTGAATGAATGGCGGCACTACTCGGCGGTACAACTGGCGGACCGCATGACGGCGCAAGGCAGCGTCGTCTTTGCCATCCGGCTCACGGCCGACTCGGCCAGCAGTCGCTACATTCGTTCGCTGGCAATCAACGACACGGTGCAGCTCGATGGCCCGTTCAATACGTTCACCTACCCGCTCACTGAAGGCGTCGGCAGGGACATTGCGATTGCCGGCGGCATCGGCATTACGCCGCTGACCGGGATCCTTCATCACCTGACGTCATTGAATCGAAGCGCACACCTGCACTACTTCGCCAGGAACGACGACGACGCGACCTATGCCTTGCCCCTGCAGGCACTGTTGCAGGAACGCCTGCACTTGCACTTCTCCAATAAACCCGATGGCCGCCCCGCTGTCAGTCAGGTGCTCGCAGATCTGGCACCACACGACCGGCTCTACGTCTGCGGTCCGCAGGCGATGCTCAACGACGTGTTTTGCCATGCCGAGGCCAGTGGCCTGGCGCGCGAGCGCATCCATTTTGAAATCTTCAACGTGGTTCGGGAAGACGATGCGTCGGCCTTTGTGATTGACGCCGTCGAGTCGGGTATCAGCGTCAACGTCAATCAAGACCAAACCTTGCTGGAGGCGCTGGAGGCGGCCGGCCTGGATCCGCTCTACGACTGCCGACGCGGTGAGTGCGGTGTCTGCGCGCTGGAGGTCCTTGAGGGTGAAGTCGACCATCGCGACTTCATCATGAGCGAAAAAGAAGCTGCCTGCAGCGCAAGGATTTATCCCTGCGTCTCCCGGGCCAAAAGCCAACGCCTGAAGCTGGCGATCTAACGAGGAACACCGTTTGGACAATTACTTCAACGGCAGAGAAGTGCATAAATCGCTCTACCTTGATCAACAGCTCTTCGACCAGGAACAACACAGCGTCTTCGCCGCCAGCTGGAGTTACGTGGGGCACGACAGTCTGATCCCGCAGCCCGGCGACTTTTTCACCACCGACATTGCACAGCAACCCTTGGCAATGGTCCGGCAAAAAAATGGCGACATCGTTGTCCTGCACAACCGCTGCCCGCACAAAGGCGTGAAAGTGCTGGCCGAGCCTCGCGGCAATGTCGGTCGGTTTATCCGCTGCCCTTACCATGCGTGGACCTTCAAGACCGATGGCGAACTGCTGAGTATTCCGGTGAAAAAGGAATACGACGATTGCGACCTCAGCGCGTGCTCCGCCCACAAAGGCATGCAAGCCGTCGCGGCGGTGGAGAACTATCGCGGTTTTGTATTTGTCCGCCTCCAGGCAGAAGGCATCGACTTCAACACCTTTTTTGGCGAGTCGTTATCGACGCTGGACAACATGGTGCTGCGCTCGCCCCTGGGCCAGTTGCGCGTCGTTGGCCAGCCGCTCCTGCACCGCCATCGCTGCAACTGGAAAATGGTGGTCGATAACCAGACCGACACCTGTCACCCGATGATTGCCCATGAGTCCTCGGCGGGCGAAGCGATTCGCTTGTGGAAGGAAACCAGCGACCAGAGCAGCCCTTCGCCCATGGCGGTCGAGCTATTTTCACCGTTCATGGCGTCCTACGAGTTCTTCGCCGACATGGGTATTCGCATCTGGCCCAACGGCCACGGGCATACCGGCGTCAGCAACTCAATCCATAAAGCCTATGCCGATATTCCGGGTTATTGGGACTTGATGGTCCAGAGCTATGGCAAACGCCAGGCCACCGAGATTCTCGAAGACACCCGACACAACACCGTCTATTTCCCGAACCTGATGGTCAAGGGCCCGATCCAGACGTTGCGGGTGATCAAGCCGATCAGCGCTCAGGAGACGGTGGTCGAGTCGTGGATCTTTGAATTGGTGGGCGCCCCCATCCAGTTGCTGGAACGAACCGTTCAGTACAACAACCTGATCAATTCCCCTTGCTCGATGGTCGCCCACGACGATGTGGAAATGTACGAGCGGGCGACGGAGGGATTGCGCAGTGATTCCAACGAGTGGGTCAACGTGGCGCGACTCTTTGAATCGACCGAATCCTATGAGCGGACCCAGGTGGTTTCGGGCACCAGCGAAATGGCGATGCGCAATTTTTACAACAGCTGGCAGCACTTGATGCGGGATAACCATGCAACTCGATCAGAACAATAAACACGCCATCGAACAGTTGATCGCCAGCGAAATCCAGCTACTGGACCAACAAGACTTCAGTGCCTGGCAACAACTGCTGACCCCCGACTACACCTACTGGATTCCGTTGCGACGAGAACAGACCAGCCCTCTTCATGAGTCCTCGCTGCTGTATGAAGACCGGTTTCTGACCACGCTGCGCATCAACCGATTGGCCAACGCGCGCAACTACTCGCAACAGCCCAAGAGTCGCAGTTTGCATATTGCCCAGTGTTCGTTGATCCGTCTGGAAGACGACGAACTGAGCGCATCGAGTAGCACCAACATGCTCTATTGCGAAGCCCGAGGGGACAGCGAATGGCATTACCCGGTCACCGTCGAGCATCAACTGATTAACGTCGAAGGCACCTGGAAAATCCAAGGCAAAAAAGTACTTCTGCTCAATCCCTCCCGAGCGATTGAAAGCCTGCAGTTAATCATCTGATTTATCGAGAATCACACGTGAACGTTATGACTACCGGCTTCGACGAAGCCACATTTCCCGGTTCTTTTCCGTATGTCGACCTGTTGTACGACTACGGCCAGTTTTTGCGCAATGCCAGTGATGCGATCGGTTACTTGCCACCCGAAGCGGCCAATAAACACATCGGCATTGTCGGCGCCGGGCTGACCGGGCTGGTCGCCGCCTACGAACTGCTCCGTGCCGGTGCCCAGCGAGTCACGCTGTTCGAGGCCGCCGAAGAACACTTGGGCGGGCGCTTGCTGACCCAGCGCTTTGACGATGACCATCCGCAATTCATCGCCGAAATGGGCGCGATGCGCTTTCCTCCCAGCGAGGTCGGGTTGTTTCACTACCTGAACCGGTTTGGCATCGAAACCACTGAAGCGTTTCCCGACCCCGGTGTCGTGGACACCGAAATCCACTACCGCGGTGAGACTCATCACTGGGCGGCCATGCAGCCTCCACCTGCGATTTTCAGCACGGTCCATCGGGGCTGGAGTGCGTTTTTGAAAGAGGGCGTGACCTTCGATGACGGCACCTGCCTGGCGCCACCGTTGTTACTGACCGAGTTACTCAAGCAACACAACTACGCGGAAGTGCAGCCGGAATGGCAACGCTATCTGGATTACTTCGGCGACAGCTCGTTCTATTCGGCCATGGTGCAGATTTTCACCGGCAGCAACCCGCCCGGCGGACAACCGTGGCGCAAACCCGAAGACTTTCATCTATTCGGTTCACTGGGGATCGGCTCGGGCGGTTTCCAATCGGTATACCGCGCCTCCTTTACCGAGATTCTGCGGCTCGTGGTCAATGGCCTCGAAGTCAATCAACGGCTGGTGCCGATGGGCATCTCATCGCTGTCGGAGTTGATTGCCGATACGTCATTCCACGGCATGCCCCTGCGCGACCGAATCTGCCGCACCCGCATCGAGTCCATCAACAAGGGCAATAACGGTGAAATCCTGCTGGCCGGCAGCAATGGTGAAACCTATGCCTGCGACCGGGTGATCACCACGACGACCACCCGGGCGCTGCAAGTGAACATGAAGCTCACACAGAACCAGGCCTTCGTGAATCGTGACGTGGCCCGGGCGATCAACGAAACCCACATGGTCGGTTCGTCCAAGCTGTTCATCCTGACCAAAGACAAGTTCTGGTTGAAACACGGGCTGCCACAGAACATCCAGACAGACACCTTGGTGAAGGGCGTGTATTGCCTCGATTACGCACCGCAGGACCCTGAGTCCTGGGGCGTGGTATTGATCAGTTACACCTGGGAAGACGACTCCCACAAGATGGTTTCTATGACCGACAAAGTTCAACGCTGCTTGCGCCTTGTCGATGAACTGGCCATGAGCGCACCTGAGTTTGCCAGCCACCTTCTACCGCTCAATGGCAACTACCAGCGCTATGTCCTGGAGTATGACTGGCTGACCGACAAGCATTCGCTGGGCGCCTTCAAACTCAACTTTCCGGGTGACGATATCTACTCGGAACGCTTGTTCTATCAATTCAAAACGGCCCTCGATCCACAGCAGGACACGGGGTTGTACCTCGCCGGGTGCGGCTGCTCTTTCACCGGTGGCTGGGCGGAAGGCGCCATTCAAACAGCACTCAACGGTGCCTGTGCGGTGATCAGCAGTCTGGGTGGCGACTTGATTGCCGACAATCCGCTGGACGGACTGCACGCTCAATACCGCTATTGCTGATGCCTTCATCGCAAGCCTCCTCTCTATCGCCGAGACCGTTTTATGTACAGCCAGCTTTCAATTGAAGAACTCGTCAGCGGATTTCGCAGTGGTCGCCATTGCCTGGATGCCTGGCACCAATCCCTGCGCGATAAACAGTTTGATCATCAACACCTGAACAGCTTCATCACGTTCGACCCGACGGCGTTCGAGGTTGCCCTCGGGGCCGACCGGGAGGCGAGCCTTTATGGCATTCCCGTTTCCTTCAAGGACAACATCAATGTCAGCGGCATGCCGACCACCGCAGGAACGCCGGGGCTCGCTGCTTACTACCCGTTGTCCGATGCCGGGATTGTCGAGCGTTTCAAGACGCTGGGCGCGAGGGTCGTTGGCAAGAACAACATGCATGAACTGTCGTTCGGGGTGACGTCGGCCAACCAAACTTACGGCGCCGTGGTCAACCCGGCTGACGAACGCTACAGCGCGGGCGGCAGCAGCGGTGGTTGTGCGGCAGCCGTCGCAGCCGGTCTTGTGCCCTGCGCCGTGGGTACCGACACCGGCGGGTCAGTGCGCATACCCGCGGCGTTCTGCGGGATCGTCGGGTTTCGCCCCACCACGGGGTGTTACCCGGTGGACGGCATCGTGCCCGTTTCCCAGACCAAGGACACGCCAGGGCTACTGACCCGCACACTGCAAGACTGTCAGTACATCCACCATCACCTGACCGGGAACCACCCAGCGCCCCCGGACGACAACAGACCCCTACGGGTGGGCATACCGGAAAAATTCTTCTGGGCCGACCTCGACGAAAAAGTCCGACGCGACTGCTTCGCGGCTATCGAGGTGTTGGCAGATCGGGGCGTGGAGCTGGTTCCGGTCGATGACCTGTTGATCGGGGAAATCAATGAGAGCATTCAATTCCCATTACCTATTTACGAGTTCTTTATCGACTTCCCGCGCTTCTTGATGAAAGAAGGCTGGGGCGACCAATTTTTGAGCATCCTGGCGCAGATCCGGGACCCGGGCATCAAGAAAATACTGACGGCGCAACTTGAGAGCCCGGCGATTTCCTACACCGACTATGTACAGGCATTGATGAGCAAACTGCAGCTGAGTCGTGAATACAGCCGTCTGTTCAACGCCCATCAACTGGATGTGATTGCCTACCCCACCGTCAGCTGTACGGCACCGTTGCTCACGGAGTGCGAGGCAGAAAGCAACTTCGAGACCTTCGTGCGCAACACCGACCCGGCGAGCAACCTGGCGGCGCCCAGTGTCACCGTGCCGGTAGCGGAAAAACACTCGCTGCCGGTGGGGCTCTCGTTCGACGCGTTGCCCGGGCAGGACAGCTTGCTGCTGGAGAGATCCCGCCAATTATCCCGTTTGCTGGCCATGCGTTAACGCGCTGTCGGCGCCATTCACTGAATGGCGCTGATCCTTTCTCACGCGCGCCTGCAACCTGGCCCGCCGAAAGAACAGCCCTCTAATAACTCAAATGCAGGCCTTGCCATGCGCAGCACTTCTACGTCCACTTCCGCTCCCCCCGTCGCACTCGAACGTTCGCCCTCGGTGCTCGGCGGCGCCATGATGATCGGTGGCACCATCGTCGGTGCCGGCATGTTTTCGCTGCCGGTCGTCATGTCCGGCCTGTGGTTTTACGGCTCCGTCGCGGTCCTGTTGTTTGCCTGGTTCTGCACCTTGCATTCCGGCCTGATGATTCTTGAGGCCAACCTTAACTATCGTTCCGGTGCCAGTTTTTCAACGATCACCAAAGACCTGTTGGGTCGTCGCTGGAATGTGTTGAACGGCTTGAGCATCGTCTTTGTCCTGTACACGCTGACCTACGCCTACATCTCGGCCAGCGGTTCGGTGATTCATCACAGCGCCCAATCATTGGGAGTGAATCTGTCGGCACGCGCCGGGGGCTTGTATTTCGCCCTGACGGTCGCGCTCATCGTGTGGCTGAGCACGGCAGCGGTGAGTCGGGTGACCACAGTGATCTTCGGTGCAAAGATCATCGCGTTCTTCCTGACCTTCGGCGGGCTGCTCGATCACGTGCAACCGGCGACACTGCTCAATCGAAACGCCACGGATAGCCACTACCTTCCTTACCTGCTGATGACCCTGCCCTTCTGCCTGACCTCCTTCGGTTTTCACGGCAACGTTCCCAGCCTGATGAAACACTTCGGCAAAGACCCGCAGCGTATCCGTACCTGCCTGGTCAGCGGCACCCTCATCGCGCTTGGGCTGTACGTTGTCTGGATGGTTTGCAGCATGGGCAACATTCCCCGGGACGGGTTCAAGGACATCGCTCAGCGTGGCGGCAATATCGACGTGCTGATCAGCGCGCTGGGGGCGATGCTCAACAGTGCGAAAATCGATGTATTCCTCAGCCTTTTTTCCAACTTCGCCGTCGCCTGCTCCTTTCTCGGCGTGTCCTTGGGGCTCTTCGATTATCTGGCCGATGTGCTGGGGTTTGACGACAGCCCGCGAGGTCGCCTGAAAACCGCAGCCACCACATTCCTACCACCTATGCTCTGCGGGCTGTTGTGGCCAGAAGGGTTTATCCATGCCATCGGTTTCGCCGGTCTGGCGGCGACCCTCTGGGCCGTCATTACCCCGGCATTGCTGGCCAGCGCATCACGCAAGCGCTTTGGCAGCCCGCGGTATCGCGTCTGGGGAGGCCAGCCCATGATTGCCCTGATATTGTTTTTCGGCGTGATCAGCGCGATTTCACATGTGCTGTTTTCATTGGATTTGTTGCCGGTGTGGCGCTAGCGGTCTCAAACGCCATTCGGTTTTCCGAACGCGACCTGTCGGCCGATTCGGTTAACCGGATTTTCCTTCGCCGAAATCAGCGCCATAAATATTTAATACCCTTATAAATCAATAACTTGACCTATATCGCCTGGCCTGGCACGAGTCATGCTCTACACTCTTGGACGAATGCCTGTTGCGCACCCACTTCAGGAGCCGTCAGGCATTCGAAGCACAAAAGGGCCGATGAACTGGCTCCATAAAAAAAACAATGTCGAGGAAAATTTGATGCGCATCGTTCCCCATATCCTGGGCGCAGCCATTGCTGCCGCTCTGATTAGCACTCCAGTTTTCGCTGCCGAACTCACTGGCACACTGAAGAAGATCAAAGAGTCCGGTGTGATCACCCTCGGGCATCGTGACGCTTCCATCCCGTTTTCCTATATCGCTGATGCTTCCGGCAAACCAGTCGGCTACTCCCACGATATCCAGCTGAAAATCGTCGAAGCCATCAAGAAAGACCTGGACATGCCCAACCTCCAGGTCAAATACAACCTGGTCACCTCGCAAACCCGTATTCCGCTGGTGCAGAACGGCACCGTGGACGTCGAGTGCGGTTCCACCACCAACAACGTGGAACGTCAGCAGCAAGTCGCCTTCTCCGTCGGCATTTTCGAAATCGGTACGCGTCTTCTCTCCAAGAAAGACTCCGCATACAAGGATTTCGATGACCTGAAAGGCAAGAACGTCGTGACCACCGCGGGCACCACGTCCGAGCGCATCCTCAAGTCGATGAACGCCGACAAGCAGATGGGCATGAACGTCATCTCTGCCAAAGACCACGGCGAGTCCTTCCAGATGCTGGAATCGGGCCGCGCAGTGGCTTTCATGATGGACGACGCCTTGCTGGCCGGTGAAGCGGCCAAGGCCAAGAAGGCGGATGACTGGGCCGTGACCGGCACTCCACAGTCCTACGAAATCTACGGCTGCATGGTTCGCAAGGGCGACGAGCCGTTCAAGAAGGCTGTCGACGACGCGATCGTGGCAACCTACAAGTCGGGCGAGATCAACGAGATCTACAAAAAATGGTTCATGTCGCCAATTCCGCCAAAAAACCTGAACCTGAACTTCCCGATGAGCAACGAGCTCAAGGCCCTGATCGCCAATCCGACCGATAAAGCGGCTGACGACAAGCCTGTAGAAAAAAAGTCCTGAGTTCTGACTAACCTTATCTCCTGAGAGGGCCACTGCCCTTTCAGGGGATAGTCACTCCCTGCTGGCATTTTTGGAAACACTCGAACCGGTGGCTGTCGAGCCGTTCGTGTGTGCCTGATCGTCAAGTTCAGGCGGGAACGGAGCTTCCCCAGGCGGGCATTTGTACATCGAACGATCTGAGGGGAGACCCTAATGAATTACAACTGGGACTGGAGCGTATTCTTCAAGTCCACCGGTGTGGGCAGCGAAATTTATTTCGACTGGTACCTCTCCGGTTTGGGCTGGACCATCGCCATCGCCGTCGTGGCCTGGATCATTGCCCTCATGCTGGGCTCGATTCTGGGTGTCATGCGCACCGTGCCGAATCGCATCGTATCGGGCATCGCGACCTGCTACGTCGAACTCTTCCGTAATGTGCCGCTGCTGGTTCAGCTGTTCATCTGGTACTTCCTGGTGCCCGATCTGCTGCCGCAAAACCTGCAGGACTGGTACAAACAGGACCTGAACCCGACCACCTCGGCGTACCTGAGCGTTGTCGTGTGCCTGGGCCTGTTCACCGCCGCTCGCGTTTGCGAACAAGTGCGTACCGGCATCCAGGCGTTGCCTCGCGGCCAGGAAGCGGCCGCTCGCGCCATGGGTTTCAAGCTGCCACAGATCTACTGGAACGTGCTGTTGCCCCAGGCCTACCGGATCATCATTCCGCCGCTCACCTCGGAATTCCTGAACGTGTTCAAGAACTCTTCCGTGGCGTCGCTGATCGGCCTGATGGAGTTGCTCGCGCAGACCAAACAGACCGCCGAGTTCTCCGCCAACCTGTTCGAAGCCTTCACTCTGGCTACCCTGATCTACTTCACCCTGAACATGAGCCTGATGCTGCTGATGCGTGCGGTCGAGAAGAAAGTCGCCGTACCGGGCCTGATCTCCGTAGGGGGTAAATGATGGAATTCGACTTCTCGGGCATCGTCCCGTCCCTGCCGGGCCTGTGGAACGGCATGGTCATGACCCTGCAACTGATGGTGCTGGGCGTCGTCGGCGGGATCATTCTCGGCACGATCCTGGCCCTGATGCGCCTGTCCCACAGCAAACTGCTGTCGAACCTTGCCGGCGCCTACGTCAACTACTTCCGTTCGATTCCATTGCTGCTGGTCATCACCTGGTTCTACCTGGCGGTGCCGTTCGTGCTGCGCTGGATCACCGGCGAAGACACCCCGATCGGCGCGTTCGCCTCCTGCATCGTGGCCTTCATGATGTTCGAAGCGGCGTACTTCTGCGAAATCGTCCGGGCCGGCGTGCAGTCGATTCCCAAGGGCCAGATGGGTGCTGCCCAGGCCTTGGGCATGACGTATGGCCAGATGATGCGTTTGATCATCCTGCCGCAAGCGTTCCGCAAGATGACCCCGCTGCTGCTGCAGCAGAGCATCATCCTGTTCCAGGACACTTCGCTGGTCTACGCGGTCGGCCTGGTGGACTTCCTCAATGCCTCGCGTGCCAGTGGCGACATCATCGGTCGCTCCAATGAGTTCCTGATCTTTGCAGGTCTCACGTACTTCACAATCAGCTTTGCCGCCTCGCTGCTGGTCAAGCGTCTGCAAAAAAGGTTTGCCGTATGATCTCTATCAAGAATGTCAACAAGTGGTATGGCGACTTCCAGGTACTGACTGACTGCAGCACCGAGGTCAAAAAAGGCGAAGTGATCGTGGTGTGCGGGCCGTCCGGTTCCGGCAAATCCACCCTGATCAAATGCGTCAACGCCCTGGAACCGTTCCAGAAAGGCGACGTGGTGGTCGATGGCACGTCCATCGCCGACCCGAAGACCGACTTGCCGAAACTGCGTTCGCGCGTCGGCATGGTGTTCCAGCATTTCGAACTGTTCCCGCACCTGACCATCACCGAAAACCTGACCATTGCGCAGATCAAGGTGTTGGGCCGGAGCAAGGAAGAAGCCACCAAGAAAGGCCTGCAACTGCTTGAGCGCGTCGGCCTCTCGGCTCACGCCCACAAGCACCCGGGCCAACTCTCCGGTGGCCAGCAACAGCGTGTGGCGATTGCCCGTGCGCTGGCGATGGACCCGATCGTCATGCTGTTCGACGAACCGACCTCGGCGCTGGACCCTGAAATGGTCAACGAAGTGCTCGACGTGATGGTGCAGCTGGCTCACGAAGGCATGACCATGATGTGCGTGACCCACGAAATGGGCTTTGCCCGCAAAGTGGCGGATCGCGTGATCTTCATGGACCAGGGCAAAATCATCGAAGACTGCAAGAAAGAGGACTTCTTCGGCGACATCACCCACCGCGCCGAGCGTACACAGCACTTCCTTAACAAGATTCTGCAGCACTAAGAAAGACACCGCTCCCAATGTGGGAGCGGGCTTGCTCGCGAAGGGGCCATTACATTCAGCAATGATGTTGGCTGACCCACCGCTTTCGCGAGCAAGCCCGCTCCCACACTGGATCGGTGGTGGTATTGAGATTTGTGTTGTGGTTGACCCAAGGCATCTGTGATGAAATGCGACCCCACTCTCTATCGCGCCGCGCCGCCATCACTCGCCGTGAAACCCCGTCTGATTCGCCATCTGTTCCTGCCCCCCCTGGTCATCGCCCTGATGATCGGATTGGGTTACCTCGGCTTCTGGGTCAGTGAACACTATGGGATTCGCAGCCTCAGCGAGAACGGCCAGCGTCAGCTCGAACTGCATGCCCGCGCCGTCGAGAGCGAGATCAGCAAATACACCTACCTGCCCAGCCTGCTGGAACTTGAATCCAGTGTTTCAAAACTGCTGGCCGACCCGTCACCGGAACACCGGCAGACGGTCAATGATTACCTCGAAGGCCTGAACCGGCGCAGCCGCAGTCGGGCCATCTACGTGATGGACACCACCGGCCGCGTCATGGCCACCAGCAACTGGCGCGATGTCGACAGTTACCTGGGCGAAGACCTGTCCTTTCGCGCCTATTTCCAGAACGCCGTGCGCGGTCAGCCGGGACGCTTCTACGGGATCGGCAGCACCAACGGCGAACCCGGTTACTACCTGGCCCACGGCCTGGAAGAACACGGCAAGATCATCGGCGTCGCCGTGGTCAAAGTGCGCCTCGAAGCCATGGAAGAACGCTGGCAGCGCGCGCGCCTCGAAGCCTTTGTCAGCGACGAGAACGGCATCATCATTCTGTCCAGCGACCCGGCGCGACGGCTCAAATCGGTAGTTCCGTTGAGCGATGAAACCAAGGAAAAACTGGCCCGCAGCCTGCAGTACTACTGGTTCCCGCTGAACGAATTGCAGCCACTGGCCCGGGAACAACTGGCCGAAGGCGAAGAAAAACTGACCTTCCCTGCCAACAGTGAAGTGGAGTCCGACGAAGAGGACATCAGCTACCTCTCGCAGACCCGCCCCTTGAGCGACACCCCATGGAATTTCACCCTGCTCACGCCGCTTCAGGATTTGCGCCGTGAAGCGATCAATCAGGGCATTCTGGTGGCGGTGGCATTTGCCCTGGTGGCATTCCTGCTGATCGCCTGGAACGAGCGGCGCAAGGTGATCGCCACCCGCCTCGCCGCCCGTGAAGCCCTGCAGGAAGCCAATAACCAACTGGAGCGTCGGATTACCGAACGCACCACCGACCTGCGCGCCAGCAACGAGCGACTCAAGGGCCAGATCCGCGAAAGACGCCAGGCTGAAGAGACGTTGCGCCGTGCCCAGGATGAGCTGGTGCAGGCCGGTAAACTCGCCGCCATCGGGCAGATGTCGACCAGCATCGCCCACGAACTGAACCAGCCGCTGGCGGCGCTGCGCACCTTGTCCGGCAACACCGTGCGCTTTTTAGAGCGCGGTCAACTGGACGTGGCCAGCACCAACCTCAAGACCATCAACGAATTGATCGACCGCATGGGCCGGATCACCGCCAGTCTGCGTTCCTTCGCCCGTCGCGGTGACGACAAGGGCCAGGCGTGCCTTGGCAAAGCGGTAGACGCCGCGTTGCAACTGCTCGGCGGTCGCGTGGAAAGTGTCCATCTGCAACTGCATCGTGACTTCAAAGACGTGCAGGTGCAGATCGACCAGACCCGCCTCGAGCAGATCCTGGTCAACCTGATCGGCAATGCCCTCGACGCCATGCAGGCACAACCGTTGCCCGAGCTGTGGCTGGAAGGCGAAGCATTCGACGGCAAATATCGCCTGCGCGTGCGCGACAACGGCCACGGCATCGACGCCGAAGCGCGCAAGCATTTGTTCGAACCGTTCTTCACCACCAAACCCGGCGAACAAGGCCTGGGCCTGGGCCTGACACTTTCCGCCAGCCTGGCCGCCGCCACCGGCGGGCACCTGGGTGTCGAACACCCGGCCAGCGGTGGCACCACCTTCGTCCTCAGTTTACCGTTGGTAAGCCCCACTCACGCCGAGCCAATATGAACAACGACCTTAGTGTGCTGATCGTCGAAGACGACCCCCATGTGCTGCTCGGCTGCCAACAGGCGCTGACCCTGGAAGACATTCCCTGCGTGGGCGTGGGCAGCGCCGAAGAAGCGCTGGAGCGGGTTGGCGACAACTTTGCCGGCATCGTCATCAGCGACATCCGCCTGCCGGGCATCGACGGCCTGGAACTGCTGACCCGGCTCAAGGCCCGCGATCGCAGCCTGCCGGTGGTGCTGATCACCGGTCACGGCGACATTTCCATGGCCGTCGGCGCCATGCAGAAAGGCGCCTACGACTTCATGGAGAAACCCTTCTCCCCGGAACGCCTCGTCGATGTCGCCCGTCGTGCGTTGGAGCAACGCAGCCTGGCCCGGGAAGTGTCTTCGTTGCGTCGGCAACTGGCGGAGCGCGATTCCCTCGAAGGCCGGATCATTGGCCGCTCGCCAGCCATGCAGAACCTGCGCGAACTGATTGCCAACGTCGCCGATACGTCGGCCAACGTGCTGATCGAAGGCGAAACCGGCACCGGCAAGGAACTGGTTGCGCGATGCCTGCACGACTTCAGTCGCCGCCACACCAAGCAGTTCGTCGCGCTGAACTGCGGCGGCCTGCCGGAGAACCTGTTCGAAAGCGAGATCTTCGGACACGAGGCCAACGCGTTCACCGGCGCCGGTAAACGGCGGATCGGCAAGATCGAACACGCCGACGGCGGCACGCTGTTCCTCGACGAAGTCGAAAGCATGCCCCTGCCCTTGCAGATCAAACTGCTGCGGGTGTTGCAGGAACGCACCCTCGAACGCCTGGGTTCGAACCAGAGCGTGGCCGTGGATTGCCGGGTGATTGCGGCGACCAAGTCCGACCTCGTCGAGTCGAGCAAGGCCGGCGAGTTTCGCAGCGACCTGTATTACCGCTTGAACGTGGTGACCCTCGAATTGCCGCCGTTGCGCGAACGTCGCGAAGACATCCTGCAACTGTTCGAACACTTCCTGCAGCAGTCGTCCCTGCGCTTCGACCGTGCGGTGCCGGAGCTGGACAATCAGACCCTGTCGAACCTGATGAGCCACGACTGGCCCGGCAACGTGCGCGAACTGCGCAACGTCGCCGAGCGTTTTGCCCTCGGCCTGCCGGCCTTCAAGAAATCCGGCGCCAGCGGCAGCGCTCAGGGTCTGGCCTTTGCCGAAGCGGTGGAAGCGTTCGAACGCAACCTGCTCAGCGACGCCTTGCAACGCAGCGGCGGCAACCTGACCCAGGCCAGTCTGGAACTGGGCATGGCCAAGACCACGCTGTTCGACAAAGTGAAGAAATACGGGCTGAGCCACTGATGGACCTGATCCTCAAAGCAGCGCTGGGTGCGGCAGTGGTCGTCATCCTCGCCGCGCTGGCCAAGACCAAAAACTATTACATCGCAGGCCTGGTGCCGCTGTTTCCGACTTTTGCGCTGATTGCGCATTACATCGTCGGCAAAGGGCGTTCGGTGGATGACTTGAAGACCACCATCGTGTTCGGGATGTGGTCGATCATTCCGTACTTCGTTTACCTGGCGACGTTGTATCTGATGGTCGACCGGATGCGGCTTGAAGCGTCGCTCGCCGTGGCGGCAGTGGCGTGGCTGATGGCCGCCACCGTCCTCGTCACCGTCTGGGTCCGCCTGCACGCCTGACCACCCCAAATCCCTGTGGCGAGGGAGCTTGCTCCCGCTGGGTTGCGAAGCAACCCCATTACCTGCAATCGAGTTTCAGCAGACAAACCTCCTTGACCGCTTAGGGGCTGCTTCGCAGCCCAGCGGGAGCAAGCTCCCTCGCCACAATGAATTTCAGTGCAGCAGACGCCTGGCCCGTCCCTTGCATTTACCCCCAAAAGCCCCCTCGGCCGGCCTTCATGATGGATGAAGCCGGTGTCTGGGAGGGTCTGCCAAGGGTGATTTGCGACCTTGAACATTTTAGATCTCGACCATAGCCTGACGGCCCAGGCGCCCATCTCGCGGCTGCTGGAAAGCGGCCGTGCCAAACGCCTCGACTTGCTCGACCTCGGCCCGAAATTGCGACTGTGGTCCAGCGAACGGACCTGGCGCCGGTTCGCCGAACGCTTGCAGCAACGGCCCCGGCACAGCGGTCCGCAGCCGGAAATCTTCTTCGTCGGCTCCGGTGATTACCACCATCTGACCCCGGCGTTCCTGACCGATTTACCGGAACCGGTAAGCCTGATCCACTTCGACAACCACCCTGACTGGGTCCGCTTCGCCCCGCGCCGGCATTGCGGTTCATGGGTCAATCAGGCGCTGAAACTGCCGAACATCCAGCGCATCGTCACCCTCGGTCCGTGCAGCGATGACCTGCAGAATCCGCAGCTCAAGGGCGGCAATGTCCGGGCGCTCAAACGCGGCGTGTTGCAGCTGTTTCCGTGGCAGCGCCCGCCCTCGAAAGTGTGGGGCCGGGTCGGTGACGGCGCTGGCCATCGACAGCAGGAAAACCTGCTGCACTGGCGCAACCTGGCAGAACTCGACTGGTCGGTTTTTCTCGAACAGATGATCGCCAGCCTTCCCACCGGCGCGGTGTGGATCACCGTCGACAAGGATGTATTGGCCAGCGAAGACGCGGCGACCAATTGGGACCAGGGCGGCATGCGCCTGAGCCATTTGCTGCAAGCCATCAGAGCCTTGGCGGCCAGCAAGCGAATCATTGGCATCGACATCTGCGGCGAGTACGCCCGGCCGGCTTTCAGCAACGCCCTCAAGCGCTGGGAAGCCAAGTCGGACCAGCCCCCCGCCGAACGCTGGAGCGAAGCGGATCTGCTGCGCAACGCTGCGACTAATCAGGCGTTGATCGATCTGTTCGAGGAGTTGTTTCCATGACCTTCACCGTGATTGTGCTGGTGGCGTTTTCCATCGTGCTGGACGTCATCGGCCAGCTCTGTTTCAAGCTCGGCCTGGACCGTTTGCCGGAACTCGAAGGCGGGTTTCGCCTGAATGCGTTCTGGGGCCAGGTGTTCAACGCGCCGCTGCTGTGGTGCGGGATCGGCGCCTACGTGATCGAATTTTTCGTCTGGCTCGAAGCCCTGTCCCGGGCACCGCTGAGCCTGTTGTTTCCAGCGGCGGCGCTGGCGTATTGCGGCGTGGTGCTGGCCGGCAAACTGATCCTCGGCGAGACCGTCAGCCGGCGGCGCTGGCTCGGCACTTTAGTGATTACGGCGGGCGTGATGCTCGTGTGTGTCACCCATGTCTGAGGCTCAAGCGATGATCAGAAGCAAGACCGACTGGCTGCATGAGCGCCTCGGTACGGTGGTGCTGTGGGCGTTGTTGATCGGTTTTGAAAGTGCCGGCCAGATCGCCACCAAGGTCGGTGGGGATCAACTGGGGCAGATGGATTTCAACCTGCAATGGCTGCTGGCCGTGGCGGTGAATCCCGGGGTGTGGTTTGCGATTGCCTGCTACATCGGCGCGTTTTTCGTGTGGATGCTGATCTTGCGGCGCAGCAGTCTGTCCCTGGCGTTCCCGCTGAGTTCGCTGGTGTTTGTCGGGGTGTTGCTCGGGTCGTGGCTGGGGCTGGGGGAGCAGATCAGCGTGCTGCACTGGGTAGGCGTGGCGGTGATTATGGGCGGAATTGCGTTGCTGGCCGAGGGTGAAGAAACCTGAAATCACCGCAATCCATTGTGGCGAGGGGGCTTACTCCCGTTCGGCTGCGCAGCAGTCGTAAAACAGGCTGGCGAGGCATTTCTGGAAGAATGAGTTGCCAAGTTTGGGGGCCGCTTCGCGACCCAGCGGGAGCAAGCTCCCTCGCCACAAGTGCTTAGTTGAATTTGTAGGCCAGTGCAGCCTGCACTTCCCCTTGGTTGGTCTCCCCGACCTCTTTGACAATGCTGCTGTCCGCCGCCGAACCCGTCAGGTGAATCCAGCTCGCGCTGGTCAACAACGACCACTGCGGCGCCAGCGGGAACTCAAAGCTCTGAGTCAACGCCACATTCTGCAAACCACCGCCGGCGTTATACGGCCGAATCCCTGACGCCTGAGACTCTGCGTCACTCACCCCGAAAAACGTCTGATTCTGCCGCGCATCAGCAAAATGCGCGGTCAGACTGGAGCTGCCAATCACCCCGCCGCCCAGCGGATAACCCACCTCCCCGCCGACGCGCCCCAACACGCCGCCCTGCCCGCCGCGCCCGCCCACCGCTTGCCCGACCGACGCAAACACGCGCCAGAAATCAGCGGGCGCGTACTGCACGTAACCGCCCACTTCGCCCATGTCCGGCACGTCACGCAACCCCTGCAATTCGCCGTTGGACGTGCGCCCCGGCAGGTAATTCACGAACGGTCCGGCGCTGAAACCATTCGCGCTCAAGGCGTCCCAGGTCAGCCCGTCATCCGTACTGAGGCTGACATCGCCCCAATCCAGATCGAGGTACGGCACCGGCCGGGTTTCGTAGCGGCTACCGGTCGGATCGTGCGGCTGATAGCTGAGCCCAGCCCCTGCTTCACCGGTGATGCCGTCCGCTGAAACGTTGGCCGAAAGGCACGTCAGCGCGGCAAATAGAGCAACAGTAATCCTCGACATGAGGCCATTCCTTCATCTGGATGTGCGCGCATCAATCCCCGAATCGCCCCTCCCGCGCAAGCACTCATGTTGTTTGTAGCGACCTACAAAAATTGTAGCTTCGCCGCCACAAACACTCGCCATAACCCCAGCCCCGCTGGGCCGAACCCGGTTGGCACAGTCCCTGCTCTACCCCCTTGGCAAGCGCAAACAGCGCCTCCTGCCAAGATAGGTACAACAGATGATTGACTGGCATATCGTGTGTGATTTCGACGGGACCATCACCCGCACCGACGTGATCGACAGCATCCTCCAACGGTTCGCCGACCCGAGCTGGGAAGCGATCGAAAACGAGTGGCTGGCGGGTGACATCGGTTCCCGTGAATGCCTCAGCCGCCAGCTCTCGCTGGTCAAGGCCACACCGGGCGAACTGCTCGGGTTCTTCGACACCATCGAGATCGACCCGGACTTCCCCGACTTCGTCGACCACGTCATCGGCCTCGGCGCTTCCCTTGAAGTGGTCAGCGACGGCATCGAGCAAGGCATCGCACGGATCCTGGCGCGCAACTACGTCAGCCTCTTGCCGATCCTCGCCAACCGCCTGCGGCAGCTCGACCACCAGAGCTGGCGCATCGACTTCCCCCATGCCAGCGACGCCTGCCGCGCCGCCTCCGGCAACTGCAAATGCAAATCCACCCCCAGCGTCAAACGGGTGCTGGTGATCGGCGACGGCCAGTCCGATATGTGCGTGGCCGCCACCGCCGATTTTGTGTTTGCCAAGGATCGCCTGGCCGAGCACTGCGAGCGCAACGGCATCGCCTACGCCCGCTTCGACAGCTTCGCCGAACTGCCCGCGTTGCTCGCCCTGCTGCCAAGCGCCAGCGCCGCCAACGCCACCTCTTTCAACATAGAAACTTTCAACCCAGAAAATCAGGAACTCCTCCACCATGTCTGATATTCGAATCGCTACCGCAGAAGACCAGGTCCTTCTGGATAAAGAAGCCAAGTACTGCTCCTACGGCGACACCGTTCACTACATCGATCCGCCGCGCATTTTCAGCCGCTGCGAAGGCTCCTACGTCTGGGACACCGAAGACCAGGCCTACCTCGACCTGCAAATGTGGTACTCGGCGGTCAACTTCGGTTACGCCAACCCGCGCCTGAATAATGCGTTGAAACAGCAGATCGACACCCTGCCGCAGATCGCCAGCCAGTACCTGCACAAAGGCAAGATCGAGCTTTCGGAAATGATCGCCGTGGACGCGAAGAAAAAGTTCGGCCTCGACGGCCGGGTGCACTTCAATGTCGGCGGTTCGCAGTCCATCGAGGACTCGCTGAAAGTCGTGCGTAACGCCACCAACGGCAAAAGCCTGATGTTTGCCTTCGAAGGCGGTTACCACGGCCGGACTCTCGGCGCCTCGTCGATCACTTCCAGTTACCGCTATCGCCGCCGCTATGGCCACTTCGGCGAGCGCGCCAATTTCATCCCGTTCCCGTATCACTTCCGCGGCCCGAAAGGCATGACCAAGGAAGAGTACGGCAGCCATTGCGTGCAGCAATTCGCCCGCCTGTTCGAGACCGAATACAACGGCGTCTGGGACCCGAAAGTCGGCCAGAGCGAATACGCCGCCTTCTACGTCGAGCCGATCCAGGGCACCGGCGGCTACGTGATTCCGCCGATGAACTTCTACAGCGAACTCAAGCACGTGCTGGATCAGCACGGCATTTTGATGGTGGTCGATGAAATCCAGATGGGCTTCTGGCGCACCGGTAAGCTGTGGTCGATCGAGCACTTCGACGTCAAGCCGGACGTCATCGTCTTCGGTAAAGCCTTGACCAATGGCCTCAACCCATTGGGCGGTATCTGGGCCAAGGAAGCGTTGATCAACCCGAAAATCTTCCCGCCAGGCTCCACCCATTCGACCTTCGCCTCCAACCCGTTGGGCACGGCGGTCGGCCTGGAAATGTTCAAGATGACCAGCGAAATCGACTACGGTGCGATGGTTATGAACAAGGGCAAGTACTTCCTCGAAGGCTTGAAAGACTTGCAGAAACGCTACCCGATCATCGGCGACGTCGACGGCCTGGGCCTGGCACTGCGCTGTGAAATCTGCGGGCCGGACGGCTTTACGCCGGACAAGGCAACGCTCGATTTCATGGTCGAAGAAGGCATGAAAGGCGACATCGAAATCGACGGCAAACGCCTGGGCCTCATTCTCGATGTGGGCGGTTACTACAAGAACGTCATCACCCTCGCGCCGTCACTGGAAATCAGCTACCCGGAAATCGATTTGGGCATCGCCCTGCTCGACCGCTTGCTGCATCGGGCGATGAAACGATGAACCAGCCAGAGATCGACATGGGCGAAGGCAGCGCCGGTTTCGTTCTCGGCAACGGGGAGGTCGCGGTGTTGTTGATCCACGGCCTCACCGGCACGCCGACCGAACTGCGCCGGGTCGCCATGGGCCTGGCCAAGGCCGGCTGCACGGTCTACGTGCCGACCCTGGCCGGTCACTGCGGGGACAACGCCGACCTGCAAGCCACCGGGTGGCGCGACTGGTACGAGAGCGCGCGCAACACCTTCAGCGGTGTCCGGCGCAAACACCAGCACGTGTTTGTCGGCGGCTTGTCGATGGGCGCGGTGCTGGCAATGTACCTGGCGGCCGAGCATCCGGGGCAGATCGAAGGCTTGCTGCTGTATTCGACCACCCTGCGCTACGACGGCTGGAACATGCCCAAAGTCGCGGTGCTCACGCCGTTGCTGATGGCGATTCCGTATGGCGTGCACCTGTGCCGTTTCAACGAAAAATCACCGTTCGGCATCAAGGACGAACGCTTGCGGGCGATTGTCGAGCGGCAGATGAAGGCCGGTGAAAGTAGTGATGCCGGGCTGTTGACCATGTCCGGGGTGAGTGTCCGGGAACTGCATCGATTGGTGGCCGCGGTGAAAAAACGCATGCCGCAGATCACCACCCAGGCGCTGGTGTTGCACTCACGCGAAGACGACATCACCAGCCGCTGGAACGCCGACTATGTCGAACGCAAACTCGGCGGCCCGGTGGTGAAAATCCTGCTCGACGACTGCTACCACATGATCACCGTCGACCTGCAATACCGTCGCGTGGTGGAGCTGAGCGCGGACTTCATCCAGCACCGGTTCATGCAACAAGGAATCGTCCCGCAACCCATGCGCCAGTCATACCGGCAGCTGGCGTAACTCAAGGAACTGAAGTGATCACTGCCCTTGCCTTTTCAACCATCGAAGCCATCGACCGCAGTGCCTGGAATGACTGTTTCCCCGGCGAACTGGAGGACTGGGATTATTACCGGGCTGTCGAACAGGCGGGCATTGCGGATTTCCAGTGGCGTTATCTGGCGCTGTACGAAGACGAGGTGTTGGTCGCGGCTGCGGTGGCGTTCACCACCGCGTATTCGCTGGACACCACGGTTCAGGGACCGGGTAAACGCGTCACCGAACAGTTGCGCCGCTGGTGGCCGGGACTGTTCGACGTGCGCCTGTACGCCCTCGGTTCGCCGGTGGCCGAGCAGTGCCATGCAGGGACCTCACGCCAGATCGACCCCACCCGGCGTCCAGCCTTGCTTGAGCAATTGTTGACCCTGGCGCGCAGCGATGCCGACCAGGCCGGAATCGGTCTGCTGGCGGTCAAGGATGCATCTCACCGCGATCCGCAGTGGTTGCAGGCGTGCCAGGCGGCCGGTCTGCAAAGCATGCCTGGCCTACCCAGCGCCGAACTGCCGATCCGTTTCGGCTCGGTGGACGCGTACCTCGGCACGCTCGGCAAATCCACCCGCAAAGACCTGCGCCGCACGTTACGCGGGCACGGTCCGCGCATCGAATGGCGGCGTTCTGTTGAAGACCTGCTGCCGCAAATGATGGCGTTGTACGAAGCCACCCTTTCACGCAGCGACCTGACCTTCGAACGCCTGCCGCCGGACTACTTTCGACAAGTCCTCGAACACCTCGATGAACGCGCCGCGTGCGTGCTGTACTGGGTCGGCGATGAGCTGGTAGCGTTCAACCTGGTGCTGCTGGACGAGCAACGCCTGGTCGACAAATTCTTCGCCCATGACCTGACCCGAACCCGCGAGCACAACCTGTACGTGCGCAGCTGGCTGGCCAATGTCGACTACTGTATTGAACACGGCATCCCGATCTACGCGTGCGGGCAGGCCGGCTATGCCAGTAAGCTGCGCCTGGGTTGCTCGTTCACCGGCAACACCGTGTTTTTCCGCCATCGCAACCGAGTGCTCGACGGTCTGTTGCGACGGGTGAAAATGTTCATTCGACCGGACCGTTCCGACCCTGCCATGGCTGCTGCAATAAGCGAAACCTCATGATCAAAAAACGCCCCGCCACCGCCCGACCTTTCGCCCTCTCCGGCTGGAGCCTGCAGCGCAAACTGGTGCTGGCGTTCTGGCTGGTCAGCGTGATTCCGACCATGATCGCCGCGGAACTGGCGGCCACCACCCTGTCGCAGATTTTCGACAGCAACGTGCGGATCTGGCTGCAGGAATCGACCCAGATCGTCGAGGACGAGATCACTGAGATCCGCCGGGATAACGCCCGGGCCGCGCAGTTGTTCCTGCGCTACACCCGCCCGCCCACCGATCGGTTGTCGAGCAAGCACGACAAACTGACCACCGACATCGCCGACTCCATGGGCATCGACGTGGTGGCGCTCGTTCGCAGCAGCGATCACAAAGTGGTGTTCAGCACCGCCGCCGATGACATCGTCCAGCAGATCAGCACCGAGTCCAAGGCGTTGTTGCAGACCCTGCAAGTCGGCGGCATCCCCACCGGCACGGTCGTGTCGACCTTCGAGACCGATCAGGACGGCGTCGACTACAAACTGGTTATCGCCACCTACCTGGACAGCAGTTTCCTCACCAGCGTCGCCGATGTGCATTCCCTCGACCTGCGGCTGTACCTGGCCAAGGCCGATGACTTCTCGGAGATCTTCTCCACCCAGCGCTTCGAAGATCACCCGGCGGCGGTTCCGGAAAACATCGAACAGACCCTGCGCAACACCAAGCAGCCGATCGAACAATTCACCAATCGTTACAGCGGCATCTACCGGCCGATCCTCAATGAAAGCGGTGAGCTGCAAGGCGTGATCTTCAGCGGCCTGCTGCGCCACACCAGCCTGGTCGGGCTGGTGAACCAGAGCAACCTGTTCATCCTGATTTTCCTGCTCAGCTCGGCGGCGTCCCTGGCGGTCGGCTGGATTGTCTCGCAACGCCTGACCAAGCCATTGCGCGGGTTGTCCAAAGGCGTGCAAGCGGTGATTGCCGGCGATTACCGCCAACGCCTGGCGGTCACCGGTGGCGACGAGCTGGCGGAATTGAGCAGCACCTTCAACCACATGAGCGAACGCCTCGGCGAGTTGCAGCACCTGGAATCGCAACTGCGCCGCCGCGACCGTCTGCACGCGTTAGGTGAAGTCGCCATGGGCCTGGCCCATGAAATCCGCAACCCGCTGGGCATCATCAAGACCGCCACGCAACTGCTGCACCGGCGCGCCGATTTGCCCGACACCGACAAGCGTCACCTGGAATACGTGGTCAGTGAAGTCAGCCGCATCAACGACCTGATCACCGATTTCCTCGATTTCGCCAAACCCAGCGCGCCGATGCGGTCGACCCAGGCGGCACGGCCGCTGGTGGATGAACTGATCGGCTTCTGCGCCCCGGAACTGGCCAGCCACACCATCGATGTGCAAATCGACGATCAAGCCCCCGGTGCGACCCTTCACGCCGACGCGCGGCAACTCAAGCAGGCCGGCCTGAACCTGATCGTCAATGCCATCGACGCCATGCCCGACGGTGGACGGCTGACCGTGGCGATCAGCAGCGAATCGCCGTACACCGTGATCAGCATCAGCGACACCGGCCAGGGCATTGAACCGGACATGCTCGAACGGATCTTCACGCCGTTCGTCACCACCAAGGCTTCGGGCACCGGCCTGGGGCTGGCGAAGGTGTTCTCGATCATGGAAAGTCATGACGGGCGCATCGAATGCGTCAGTGAAAAAGATGCCGGCACCACCTTCAGCCTGTACATTCCGGCCAACGGTGAAGACTTCGACGAGGGCAGCGATGACACATAACGTACTGGTGGTCGACGACGAGCCCAAGCTCTGCGACTTGCTGGCATCGGCCCTGGGCCAGAACGGCCTCCAGGTGTTCACCGCCGGCAATGGCCTACACGCGCTCAAGGTGCTGGAGTGCGAGGACATCGACCTGGTGATCAGCGACTGGCGCATGCCGGGCATGGACGGCCCGCAACTGCTGGCGGAAATCAAAAGCCGTTTCCCGCAGCTGCCGGTGATCGTCATGACCGCCTACAGCACGGTGAAAAACGCCGTGCAGTCGATGCGCAACGGCGCCTTCGACTACATCGCCAAGCCATTCGACATCGACGAACTGGACATCACCGTCAGCAAGGCCCTGCAATTTCGCGACATCCTCAAAGACAACCAGCGCATGCGCGCCGAACTCGATGAGCATCAGCAGATCGACAGCCTGATCGGCGACAGCCCGAGTTTTCGCCGGGTGCTGCACGCCATCGATTCCGTGCGCGAAAGCAATGCGACGATTCTGCTGACCGGCGAGAGCGGTACCGGCAAAGAAATGGTCGCCCGGGCGATCCACAAACACGGCAACCGCGCGGACAAACCGTTTGTGGCGGTGAACTGTGCGGCAATCCCGGAAGGGTTGCTGGAAAGCGAAATGTTCGGCCACCGCAAAGGCGCGTTTACCGGCGCCGTGGCGGATCGCGTCGGACGCTTCATGCAGGCTGACAAAGGCACGTTGTTCCTCGATGAAATCGGCGAAATGCCGCTGGCCTTGCAGGCGAAAATCCTCCGGGCCTTGCAGGAACGGGTGATCGAGCCGGTGGGCGATCCGCGCGAGCGCAAGGTCGATGTGCGGGTGATTGCCGCGACCAACAAGAACCTGCTGGACGCGGTGGCCAACAAGGAGTTTCGCGAAGACCTGTATTACCGCCTCAACGTGTTCCCGATTCCCTTGCCGGCCCTGCGCGAACGGGTGGAAGACATCGCGCCGCTGGCCCGGCATTTTGCTCACACCCTGGGCGCCACGGCGGGCAAGCGCTTTACCGGGTTCAGCGCGGAAGCCTTGCAGGCCATGGCCCATTACTCGTGGCCGGGAAATATTCGCGAGCTGCAGAACTGCGTGGAGCGGGCGACGATTGTGGCGTCGGGGGCGGTGATTGAAGAAGAGGATTTGCCGGCGTATCTGTTTGCCTCAAATTCCTGCGGCAGCGGTGCGTTGGTCACCGAAGGCAGCGTACCGGCGGATCTGGAAGCAGCGTTGGCCGAGGTTGAGAAGGCTTACATTCTGGCGGCGTTGGCGCAGAGCAATGGCGTACAGGCTGCGGCGGCGCAGTTGATCGGGATCTCTGAACGCAGCTTCTGGTATCGGCTGAAGAAGCTGGGCATCCACGTCGACAAAATCGTCAGGTAACCGCTCCCCCCTGTGGCGAGGGAGCTTGCTCCCGCTCGACTGCGCAGCAGTCGTAAATCCAGAGAATGCGGTCTGCGTGGCTAAAACGGTGCTGCCATTGGGGCCGCTTCGCAGCCCAGCGGGAGCAAGCTCCCTCGCCACAGAAGCACTCCCGGTAATTAGCTAACGGTCCCGCCTTTTGATTCACTCATGATCTGCCGGATCGCCCCGACAAAGGTCTCGACCGGCTGCCCGCCCGTCACCGCGTACTGCCCGTTGAACACCACCGTCGGCACCGAACTCACCCCGCGCGACAGCCACAACTGCTCTTCTTCGAGCACCTCTTTGGCAAACTCATCGGACGCCAGAATCGCCTCGGCCCGCTGCCGGTTCAGCCCCACGCTTTCAGCAATCTGCACCAACTGACCGTGATCGGACGGATTGCCGCCCTCAGTGAAATACGCCTTGAACAGCGCTTCTTTCAAATTGAACTGCAACCCTTCCAGCCCCGCCCAAAACAGCAGCCGATGAGCATCAAAGGTGTTGTAGATGCGACTGTTGCCATCGGTGCGAAACGCAAACCCCACCTCGGCGCCACGGGCGCGGATCATCTCGCGGTTCTTTTGGGATTGCTCAGGGGTCGAGCCGTATTTTTCGGTGATGTGCTGGGTGATGTTCTGCCCTTCCGGCCCCATTTTCGGGTTCAGTTCGAACGGCTGGAAACGGATCTCGGCCTGGACCTCATCACGCAACACTTCCAGCGCCCGGGTCAGCCCATACAGGCCGATCACGCACCACGGGCAGGACACATCGCTGACGAAATCGATTTTCAAAGGGGTACTCATCATTCACCTCGCAGGCTTGAATCGCGCCGGAAAGTTTGAACGATACACCTGAAAGACCGGGGTGGCAGCCATTCCCCATCCCCCTGTGGGAGCGAGCCTGCTCGCGACGGCGTCGTGTCAGTCGCCATCCGCTTGACTGATACACCGCCATCGCGAGCAGGCTCGCTCCCACAGGGGATTTTCGGTGTTTTTGGACGTGTGTTTAGTTCTGTTTAAGGTTACTTCCTGAAAGCTACAGCGCCTTGCGCCGTCGCCTACAACCACGTCAGAATCCGCCGGCTTGTGCGCCTGGAGGCCTGTCGGTAACTTGGTTCCGTCACTGATTTCCAGTGATCGGGTTTAGTAGCCCGGCTTTTCCTACCGACCGCATAAGTGTCATCTAGTCAGGCATTCGCCTGCACTTGATGGTGGCTGTGCGCATGGCGCCCTCGGGCGCGCCGGTTTTGGTGGGTGGCCGGTCTACTAACTTGCGTACAGCCGCCACCCTTCCGTTTAGTAGCGAGACAGGTTGCGGCTCCACTATCAGGAGTACCCTCCAATGTTCAAGATCACACCAAATCCACCGGAAACCGACGACGTTTCCCCCTACGAAACCCCAGACTCCAAAAAACTCAACCAAGCCGCCGACCGCGCCCTCGATTACTACCTCAAACCGGTCATCCCCAAAGACACCCCACGCCGCCCCAGCACCATCTACACCATCGCCCCCGACATCGATCACGAAACCCTGCTGGCCAACGCCTGCGAATCCCTGGCGTCGGCGAGCGTGATGCTGAGTGATTTCGCCGGGATGCTGGAAGGCCCACAGCGCAACACCGTGCTGGGCATTCAGCAGTCGGTCATGCTGGGTGAACTGGCGGTGAACCGGATGCTGGATAACTTCGTTCCATCGACATAACCCCACTGGAGTGAGGCGCTTTTTTGGCGAGGGAGCTTGTCGGAACGACGCACCGTCCCGCTCGGCTGCGCAGCAGTCGTAAAACCAGCCAATGTGGTTTTCCTGATACACCGCATGCGCAGGGTTGGGGGCGCTTCGCAGCCCAGCGGGAGCAAGCTCCCTCGCCACAAGGTTTTGTTCCGCAGTCGGGATGTGGGGGTTACAGGAGGTTCGGGGTGGGCACCGGATCGATCTGCGCCCAATGCGAGGTGTCTTCGCGGTGGGCCTGCAAATACGGCAACACCGCCGCCAGCAACGGCGCCTTGAACGCTTCCTGGAATCGATGCGCCAACCCCGGAATCAGCTTCAACTGACTGCCACGGATATGCGCTGCCAAATGCACACCATGCATCACCGGCAACAGCGGATCGGCCGTGCCGTGGACCACCAGCGTCGGTACGCGCAACTGATTAAGCAACGCCACGCGACTGCGCTCGGCGAGGATCGCCATGATCTGGCGCTTCACGCCTTCCGGGTTGAACGCCCGGTCATAGGACAGCGCCGCTTGATGCAGCAAGGCCTGACGATCATCACTCACTGACGGACTGCCGAGCGCCGCCAGCAAATCCGCCTGTTGCTCCAGCGCCACTTCGCGATTCGGCGCGCTACGCCTCGACAACAACTGCACCAGCGCTGCACTCGGCGCCGGTAAGCCCTCGGCCCCGGAGCTGGTCATGATCAGGGTCAGGCTCTCGACCCGCTGCGGCGCCATCGCCGCCATGTGCTGGGCAATCATCCCGCCCATGCTCGCGCCCAAGACGTGGAACTGCTCAACCTTCAACGCATCCATCAGGCCAAAGGCATCGTCCGCCATGTCGGTCAGGGTATACGGCGCCGACACCGGCAAACCGAGTTTGTAGCGCAGCACTTCGAAGGTCAGGTTGGCGTCGACGGGCGCTTGCCGCCAGGTCGAGAGGCCGACGTCGCGATTGTCATAACGAATTACCCGAAAACCCTGCTGACACAGCGCGACCACCACCTCGTCCGGCCAGTGAATCAACTGCCCGCCCAGCCCCATCACCAGCAACAACGCCGGGTCGGACGCACGGCCGATGCTCTGGTACGCCAGGCTCACCTGCGCCAGATCGGCGTGTTGGGTGGGAACGTTGACATCGCAACGAGACGCCGCGAAAGACGGTAATCCAAACAACAACGCGGCCAAGAAGGCCGCTGTTGATAAAAATCGTGCACGCATGAAAAAACACCGAAACGCAGAACCCCAGTAGAGCGCGAGTCTGATGAAGTTTGATCAAGCGCGCTGCCACAGTTACGTGACAGTTTGATGAAGAGTGCTGAACGGTCGTATCCGAGCCCCCCGGGGTAAAAGCCTTGAGGCGATGAACTAGGGAATCGCGAGCCTCAGAACGTGTGAAAACATCAATTTAGTGATGCCAGAGGTGCGTATAACCGAGTAATTGATCAAGACCGTACTGCCCCGGTTTTCATCAAACCAGCTTTGCGCAATGGTGAACCTATTGGCTACGTTTGAATTCACCTCTTGCACCTCCGTCTCGCGGGTGACGCGTCCCGTCCAGCGAACCCGGACCTCATATCCACTATCACCACCATAATTCACCGTGACTGTATTACCGGAAATAGTGGGTGCCGGCAATATCAGCGCTTGAGGCTCTATAAAAAGTGTCAGCTTTTTAGATTCCTTGGATGGTCCTCCAGGAGCCTCTTTCACGGTGTAATTTACTTCTACGGGCAACCCAATATTATCCAGCACTTCTAACTTTGGAATTCTCACTATTCTTTCCCCGGGAGGATTTTCGACCTCAATAATGGGGCTGTTGTACCTGACCCTGCCATTCCAACGCACCATCAGCGAATGAACACCTGCCATACCTGGGTAGTGAGGTATTACAACATCCAGACCATTATCATTATAAATATCAACGATCCTTAGACGCTCACCCGCGGCGTCATAAGTTTTCGGCACAGAAGGCTTTTCCCTTTCTGGATCCGGATCCGGTAATTCAGGCAACACCGCCTGATCACTGGAAAAATACTCGAACGTGGCTTTGCCTGTATAGCTCGCAGGTAATGTCAGGCGAATAATCGGCACCACAAGTCCACCGGTTCTATCAAAGAATTTTTTCTGGTCTATTTTTGCGTTTTCAACACCACCGTTAACATAGAAAAATGCCTCAATCGGAAGCTTTTTTGGCTCTGATTCTGGCCAAGCCTTAATTCTAAATTCATTGTGTTCAATAAAGGCTTGTTGTTTGATTAGCTCAGCTCGTAATCGTATACCTTCGTTGAATGCAGTCACGGCTTCGGCATTCAAGTCTGATGTCACCATGAACGAACAGGAGTAGGCATTAGGCCTGGCACTTCCGGCCGGGGCCCGATAATGTGCGAGCCATTGTTCAGCGGTGACAATCCCTTGTTCTCGACAAGGTTTACTGGCCTCGGGATACGGGTAAGTAACAATACTGTCTCGACAGCCAAATTTACCTGCAGCATTCCTGTAAAAAGTCGCGCCATCCAAAGGGTAATAACATTTGACTTCTAACTTTAACCTGTCCGCTGGCGTGGCAAGGACAGGGAAAAATATGAAGCCATTACCGCGCCCCCAAGGTGTGCTTGAAAAGTTCGAGTCTAGCCGCAAATAAGAAAATGACACGGCATCCGTCGTTCTTGAAAAATCGCTATGTCCCCACGGATCATAGTTATCACTGGTTTGGGTAATCCTGAACATTACGCCCGTACAAAGAAAAGCAGGTGAGGTCGCGGTCCCACAATTGGCACGGTTGTCATTGTATCGGGCAGTCAGATTTTCAGCCACGATCTCGCCCGGTCGATCACGGGAACGTTCAACATGCCCCAGCGTTAAATCAGAAGGTTGCCCTGCGCACCCCAACAAAAGAAAAAAACTTATTGTCACCCACAACGATGGCTTGATGACTGCGTGGACTTTCCTACCACCAAAACAACATAACCCTCTCATTTCGATATCCCTACGACTCCCGAGTTGTTTTTTATTAAACGCAATAAACCGCGCCGCGCCACCTGTCATATCTGACAGGTTTTTCCGCAAAGTCAGATCTATTCTTAATAGATTCGATAGTGTTCATAACCAAAACGTGCATTCGTTTGGCAAACTGAGTTGACGGAGGGTGGAAAAGAAGACGATAGAAGCACAAATCCTCAAAGAGACCGTGTTGAGCTTCGCGAACCATGGCCAGTTTGCTCTGGGCTCCAGCGGTGTCGCCGCTCCTGGCCCAAAGGCTCACCACTCTTATCGTTGCTATTAGTCATAAACATAACCGTTTGCCTATTCCTTATCGTAAGGGAGTACGGTGTTTTTGTCTTTCATGCGACTCGTTCACGGATCTATATGAAGTGTCAGTTTTTTAGATTCCTTGATAGGTCCTTCAGGCGCATTCACGGAGTAAGATATTTCTACAGACGACCCAACATTATCCAACACCTTCAACTTTGAAACTCTCACTATTCTTTCCCCTGGGGGGTCTTCGACCGAAATTAAGGAGGCCCACCTGTCCCTCCCACGCCATTCAAGCAAAACCCTATGTGTACCCTCCATACCTCGATAGTGAGGAATTACAACATCCAGCCCAAAAAAATCACTTACATCACTCACTCTTACATGCTCACCCGCAGCGTCATAGGCTATGGGCACAGAAGGCTTTTCCGGCTCCGGATCCGGATCCGGTAATTCAGGCAACACCGCCTGATCGCTGGAAAAATACTCGAACGTGGCTTTGCCTGTATAGCTCGCAGGTAATGTCAGGCGAATAATCGGCACCACAAGTCCACCGGTTCTATCAAAGAATTTTTTCTGGTCTATTTTTGCGTTTTCAACACCACCGTTAACATAGAAAAATGCCTCAATCGGAAGCTTTTTTGGCTCTGATTCTGGCCAAGCCTTAATTCTAAATTCATTGTGTTCAATAAAGGCTTGTTGTTTGATTAGCTCAGCTCGTAATCGTATACCTTCGTTGAATGCAGTCACGGCTTCGGCATTCAAGTCTGATGTCACCATGAACGAACAGGAGTAGGCATTAGGCCTGGCACTTCCGGCCGGGGCCCGATAATGTGCGAGCCATTGTTCAGCGGTGACAATCCCTTGTTCTCGACAAGGTTTACTGGCCTCGGGATACGGGTAAGTAACAATACTGTCTCGACAGCCAAATTTACCTGCAGCATTCCTGTAAAAAGTCGCGCCATCCAAAGGGTAATAACATTTGACTTCTAACTTTAACCTGTCCGCTGGCGTGGCAAGGACAGGGAAAAATATGAAGCCATTACCGCGCCCCCAAGGTGTGCTTGAAAAGTTCGAGTCTAGCCGCAAATAAGAAAATGACACGGCATCCGTCGTTCTTGAAAAATCGCTATGTCCCCACGGATCATAGTTATCACTGGTTTGGGTAATCCTGAACATTACGCCCGTACAAAGAAAAGCAGGTGAGGTCGGGGTCCCACAATTGGCACGGTTGTCATTGTATCGGGCAGTCAGATTTTCAGCCACGATCTCGCCAGGTCGATCACGGGAACGTTCAACATGCCCCAGCGTTAAATCAGAAGGTTGCCCTGCGCACCCCAACAAAAGAAAAAAACTTATTGTCACCCACAACGAGGGCTTGATGACTGCATGGACTTTCCTACAGCCGAACCAACATAACCCTCTCATTTCGATATCCCTACGACTCCCGAGTTGTTTTTTATTAAACGCAATAAACCGCGCCGCGCCACCTGTCATATCTGACAGGTTTTCCGAAAAGTCAGATCTATTCCTAATAGATTGGATAGTTTTCAGAACGAACACGTGCAGTCGTCACGGCAAACTGAGTTGACCCAATAAGAAACCCGCTGCCCATTCGGTTCAGCGGGTTTTGTTTTTGAGTGAGCCTGATGAACCGAAGATTTACGCCAGTACGTTACGCAACTGCCGCGCCGCCGCCACCATGTTCACCAACGCCGCCTCTGTCTCCGGCCACGCCCGGGTCTTCAACCCGCAATCCGGGTTCACCCACAACCGCTCGGCCGGAATGCGCTTCACGGCTTTGCTCATCAACTTGACCATCTCGGCCGTGTCCGGCACCCGTGGCGAGTGGATGTCATAGACGCCCGGGCCGATGTCGTTCGGGTAGTCGAACGCTTCGAAGGCTTCCAGCAATTCCATGTCCGAACGCGAGGTTTCGATGGTGATCACGTCAGCATCCATCGCCGCGATGGACTCGATCACGTCGTTGAATTCGCTGTAGCACATGTGGGTGTGGATCTGGGTTTCATCCCGCACCCCGGAGGCGCTCAAGCGGAAGGCTTCCACTGCCCAGTCCAGGTATTCCTGCCATTGCGCCCGGCGCAGCGGCAAGCCTTCGCGGAACGCGGCTTCGTCAATCTGCACGATCTTGATGCCGGCGTTTTCCAAGTCCACCACTTCGTCACGCAGGGCCAACGCCAACTGCTGCGCCTGGATTTTGCGCGAGACGTCTTCGCGCGGGAACGACCACATCAGCATGGTCACGGGACCTGTGAGCATGCCTTTCATGACCTTGTCGGTCAGGCTCTGTGCATAAGTGATCCAGTCGACGGTCATGGCGCTCGGGCGGCTCAGGTCGCCGTAGATGATCGCCGGTTTGACGCAGCGCGAACCGTAGCTCTGCACCCAGCCGAAACGGGTGAACAGATAGCCGTCCAGTTGCTCGGCGAAGTACTCGACCATGTCGTTGCGCTCGGCTTCACCGTGCACCAGCACGTCCAGGCCGAGGCGTTCCTGGACTTGTACCGCGTGGCGGATTTCGCTGTGCATGGCGTCGGTGTAATCGTTGGCCGAGAGCTTGCCTTGCTTGAACGCCTGACGCGCCAGACGGATCGAGCCGGTCTGCGGGAACGAGCCGATGGTGGTGGTCGGGAATGGCGGGAGTTTCAAGCGCGCCTGTTGCTGCGCGATGCGTTTGGCAAACGGCGAGTGGCGTTGGCTGTCCTTGTCACTGATGGCGTTGATGCGCGCCTGCACGTGAGCTTTATGGATACGCGGCGACTCGGTACGGCTGACCTGAATCGCACGGCTTTCGGTGAGGGCGGCTTGCACCTTGGGCGATTGCGGGTCGTTCAGGGCATCGCGCAGCACGGCGATTTCGCCGCACTTTTGCACGGCGAAGGCCAGCCAGCTTTTCAGTTCCGGGTCGAGTTTGTCTTCGCGTTCCAGGTCTACCGGGCTGTGCAGCAACGAGCAGGAACTGCTGACCCACAGGTTGTCGCCAAAGCGCTCTTGCGCCGGTTGCAGTTGCGCGAGGACTTGCTCCAGCTCGCAGCGCCAGACGTTGCGGCCGTTGACCAGGCCCACCGAGAGAATCTTGTAGGTCGGCAGACGATCCAGCACCTGACCGAGTTGATCCGGCGCCCGCACCGCGTCGATGTGCAGGCCTTGCACCGGCAGGCCGACCGCCAGGCCGAGGTTGTCTTCCAGGCCACTGAAGTAGGTCGCCACGAGCTTTTTCAGCGGCGAGTATTGAAGGATGTGGTAAGCGCGTTCGAAGGCGTTTTTCCAGGCTTGCGGCAGGTCGAGGGTCAGGATCGGTTCGTCGATCTGCACCCACTCCACGCCTTGCGCGGCGAGGCGGCCGAGGATTTCACCGTAGATCGGCAGCAGGCGCTCCAGCAGGTCGAGCTTGTCGAAGTCGTTGCCTTTGGCCTTGCCCAGCCACAGGTAAGTCAGCGGGCCGATGATCACCGGTTTGACGTTGTGGCCGAGGGCCTTGGCTTCGTCGACCTCGTCGAACAGCTGTTCCCAGCTCAGCTTGAATGATTGGTCAGCCGTAAACTCCGGGACCAGGTAGTGGTAGTTGGTGTCGAACCACTTGGTCAGCTCCTGGGCATATTGGGCCTGGGTGTGTTCACCACCACAGCAGGCCGCCGTGGCGCCACGGGCCATGGCGAACAGGGTGTCGAGGGTCGGCAGGCCGCGCGCATCCTTGGCACTGTCGAAACGCTCGGGGATCACGCCGAAGGTCAGGGAATGGGTCAGGACCTGGTCGTACCAGGCGAAGTCGCCGACGGGCAGCAGGTCGATGCCGGCGTCTTTCTGCAACTGCCAGTGGGTGGCGCGCAGTTGGCGGCCGACGCTTTTCAGTGCGTCCTGATCGAGGTCGCCCTTCCAGTAGGATTCGAGGGCTTTTTTCAGTTCGCGGTCAGCGCCGATGCGCGGAAAACCAAGTGTGTGGGCCAGAGCCATGGTGAATTCTCTCTATAAAAGAAGCTGTAAAACATGGCGCTATTGTCGACAGCCCACCCAACATGAGACAAACTCAACCTTTTCGTGTTGATCACAAGTTTTCCTCATGGAGCCCCCGGTGCTTGAAATCCGTCACCTGAAGACCCTGCACGCCTTGCGCGAAGCCGACAGCCTGGTCGATGCCGCCGACCGTCTGCACCTGACGCAGTCGGCCCTGTCCCACCAGTTCAAGGAACTGGAGGAGCGCATGGGCATGCCGTTGTTCGTGCGCAAGACCAAACCGGTGCGTTTCACCAGCGCCGGTTTGCGCCTGCTGCAACTGGCCGACGCCACCCTGCCGCTGTTGCGCGGTGCCGAACGCGATATCGCGCGTTTGGCGGGCGGTACGGCGGGCCGGTTGCACATGGCAATCGAGTGCCACAGTTGCTTCCAGTGGCTGATGCCGACCATCGATCAGTTCCGCGATGCCTGGCCGGAAGTCGAACTCGACCTGGCTTCGGGCTTCTCCTTTGCGCCGCTGCCGGCGCTGGCCCGTGGTGATCTGGATTTGGTGGTGACCTCCGATCCGCTGGAACTGGCCGGGATCACTTATGTGCCGTTGTTCACCTACGAAGCGATGCTCGCGGTGGCCAACCAGCACCGTTTGGCGAGCAAGGCCTACATCGTGCCGGAAGACCTGCTCACGGAAACGCTGATCACCTACCCGGTGGAACGCGATCGACTGGACATCTTCACCCGTTTCCTCGAACCGGCCGACATCGAACCGGCCCAGGTCCGCACCTCGGAACTGACGGTGATGATGATGCAATTGGTGGCCAGCGGACGCGGCGTGTGCGGCATGCCCCATTGGGCACTGCATGAGTACAGCTCACGGGGTTACGTGAAGGCCAAGCGGCTCGGCGAGAAAGGATTGTTTGCGACGCTGTACGCCGGGATTCGTGCCGACATGCTGGATGCACCGTACATGCGCGATTTCTTGCTGACGGCCAAGGACACGTCGTTCTCGACACTCGACGGCGTCAGCGCCGTCCGCTGACGGATCACTGAAAATACAACCCTTGTGGCGAGGGAGCTTGCTCCCGTTGGGTCGCGAAGCGGCCCCAAAATCAGCTACCTCACTCCCTCGGTTACACCGCATAGACTCAGTTTACGACTGCTGCGCAGCCGAACGGGAGCAAGCTCTCTCGCCACAAAAGCTCTTAACCTTCAGGATTCGGGTTGAGTTCACGCCACATGTGGATTTTGTCGAAGTAGTCTTCGCCGACGCGCACCGCCATGGGTTCGAGGCCGAACTGTACGAAGCCGCAACGCTGGTACAGGTTGAACGCCGCCTCATTGCCGGCGGTGACGGTCAGCTGGATCAGCCGCAGGCCCTTATGGTTCTGCGCTTCATTCAGCGCGGCTTGCACCAGTTGAAACCCCAAGCCCCGCTGCCGGACTTTGCCGGACACGTACATGCCAAACAGCGTCGCCTTGTGCCGGGCCTTTTCCCGGGGTTCGAAGGCCAGGCCGACGATGCCCGCCAACTTGCCCTCTTCAAACGCCCCGAACACCACATCCAGTTTGCTGGTCAGGCGCGATTCCCACCAACTCAGCGGCATCACCGCACGCTCGCGCACACTTGAGGTGAAAGCCTGCGGATGCAGGTCGTAGGCTTCGAGCATCAGCGCCCGATAGTCCAGGGCATGGCTGGCATCCAGTCGCTCAATCCACATGGTCAAGCCGTCCGACGTTGCTCAAGCATCAGCCGCACCGCCAGCGCTGACAGAACAAAGCCCATGAAATAGCGCTGCACAGCCAACCAGGTCGGATTGTTGACGAACCACGACGCGATGCCCGCCGCGAAGATCGCGATCAGCAGGTTGACGCAGAAACTGACGCTGATCTGGGTCAGGCCCAGCACGATGCTTTGGGTGAACACCGAACCGTGCTCAGGCGTGATGAATTGCGGAAACACCGACAGGTAAAACACCGCGATCTTCGGGTTCAGTGCACTGGTGAGAAACCCCATGGTGATCAGTTTGCGCGGCGAGTCCGGCGGCAACTGCTGTGCTTCGAAGGGTGAACGGGCACCGGGTTTGACCGCCTGCCAGGCCAGCCACAACAGATACAGCGCGCCGGCCCATTTCAACACTTCGTAGGCCATCGGCACGGCCAGAAACACAGCGGTCAAACCGGCCGCGGCGGCGAACAAATGCACGAAAAACCCCGCGACCACGCCGAGCAACGAAGTCACGCCGGCCTTGCGTCCCTGGCAGATCGAGCGGGAGATCAGGTAGATCATGTTCGGCCCCGGCGTCAGCACCATCAGCAACGCGGCAGCGGCGAATATCAGCAAGTCTTGTAGCGGGATCATAGGGGGCAATCCTGGTCCGTGAATGATCAAACGGTCGCGGTCAGCGAAGCTCGATAAAACGGCAGGATCAGGTCCCGTGTCAATGGTGCGAGGGTGAGATTGCCGTCGGTGGCCGGGTCGATCCAGCGTACCTCTTCAATCTCCGCGGCGGGCGATACGTCTGAATCGATGGTCAGCTGAAAGAGTTCAGCCTGGACGACAAAACCCGGCTCGTTGGCCGCCGATGCCGAGAAGGGCCCCAGGTAGGTGGCGTGCGCGGGGTCAATGACCAGCCCGAGCTCTTCTTCCAGTTCACGGGCCAGGGCGTGAATCGGTTGTTCATGGGCCTCGATCTTGCCGCCGGGTTGCATGAAGGCTTTGGTGCCGCGTTTGCGGACCAACAGCGTGCGACCGTCAGGGCCGATCAGCAGGGCGGCGGCGATACGGATGATGCGGGGGCAAGTGGCGGTGGAAAAGGTCATGGATCAGGATTGGCCTTGGTAAAAGCCGCAAGGATCACATGGACACGGGTTCTGCGTCATCCCGAAAGATCTCTGTCAAACGCCGAGCCCATTGTAGGAGCGAGCCTGCTCGCGATAGCGGTCTTTCAGTCGACATCAATGGTGAATGTCAGTCCGTCATCGCGAGCAGGCTCGCTCCCACAGGGATCAGGGCTGAGCCTGAACCACCAGCGGCGCTTCGAGAATCGCGGCTTCCACCTCCTCCGGCACTTTCACAAAAACACTGTATTTCGCCCCTTCCATCGCCTCGAACGCGATCAGTTTCTCCACCAGCGGTCCGCTCAGTACCTTGCCCGCATTGAGCAGCAGCATGCCGTTATCGGCATTGAGGTTGTGCGCCAGAATCATGCCGGCCGCCAGGTCCCGGGTGCTCATGACCTTCACCGTCGGATCGGCCAGCGACACATCGCTCAGGTAGGCGGCGCAGACCTGAATGAAGTCCTCGACCAGATCAGGATCGTAGAGACGACCGGCGTACTGGCGGATGTAGACCAGGGCTTCATCGCTGTTCATCTGCCGCTCAAGGATCAGCCCACGCTGCAACTCGATGAAATCCACCGCCAGTTTCAGCCACCGCGAGCCGAGCGGAATCGCCTCGCCCTTGAGCCGGTCGGGGAATCCCGTGCCATCCCAGCGTTCCTGATGATGAAGGATCAGGCGCGCGGCGTCTTTCATCGGATCGAGGGTCATAAGCAACGATTCGCTCTGCTTCGGATAACCGCGATAGCGCTCCTTATCGTTGTGGTGCAGCAGGTCCGCAGGCGCGGTCATCATGCTGTCGGTCCAGCTCAGCTTGCCGATGTTGTAAAGCGCCGCCGCCATGGTCAGGTCGCGGGTACTGCCCTCGTCCTGGCCATGAAGTTTGCAGTACACCCGCACCAGTTCGATGATCTGCCGATTCGTCTGCTTGGCCGGTGGTAAACGCAGGTTGGCCAGCAGCGAAAACACCTCGGTGCCGGTGACATAGCTGTGTTTGAGCTCTTCGTAGGCCAGGTCGAGCATGTCGGCGGTCTGCTGCAGCTCGGAAGTGCGGGACGCAACGTGTTTTTCCAGGGTCGCGTTGAGCAACTTCAATTCTTCGTTCCGGTCCCAGGTCTCTTGCACCAGACGCAACCGCTCGCGCTCGGAATGCTGGTAGGCGAGGGATTGTCGCAGCGTCAGCAGCAGTTCCTCATCGTGCCAGGGTTTGCTGATGTAACGGTCAATCTGCCCCTCGTTGATCGCTTTGACGATCATCGTCAGGTCGGCATAACCGGTCAGCAAAATACGCAGCGCGGCGGGATGGCGCTGGTGAATGTGCGCCAGCAGCGTGGCGCCGTCCATATTGGGCATGCGCGCATCGCTCATCACCAGGTCGACGGGCTGTTTCGCCATGATATCGAGGGCCTGGGCACCGCTGGTGGCCAGCAGCACATCGTAGGGCTGGCCGCGCAAGAGCCGGCGCAGACTATTGAGGATCGATTCCTCATCGTCGACCAGCAGAATCGTGGGTTTATAGCTGTCAGTCGTGGGGAGTTGCTCTTCCATGGCATTACCTCAAGCGAAACGGGCGTTGTTGCGTCAGTCGTCAGCCAGACAGCTCCGTTTCTGGCCTTGCCTGAGCTACAGGCTAGATGATTTCCAGCCAGGCCCCTGAAAATGATTCGCTTCAGTCGACCGGGCGAAGTGCCGCACGGAGGACTATGCTCAGTTCACTCGGATCCACTTTCTATGCTTGGCCACGTGATCAGGGAAAGGATGCCCCTATGAGCACACCGCACCACACTGCCACCGCTCCCGGCGTATGCCTATGAATACGCTGCTCGCGCGCACCAACCGTCGGATACTTATCGTCGACGACACCGCTTCCATTCATGCCGATTTCATCAAGATCCTCAGCCCGCCATCGACCGAAGACGACGAACTGATCAGCGCCGAAAAAGCCCTGTTCGGGATGCAAGCGACGGCAACACTGCAAAGTTTCATGCTCGATTCGGCCTTTCAGGGCCTTGAAGCACTGAACAAGGTCGAGCGAGCGCTGGCCAACGACCTGCCCTACGCGATGGCCTTTATCGACATGCGCATGCCACCGGGCTGGGACGGTCTTGAAACCATCGAACGGCTGTGGCAGGTCGATCCCAAGCTGCAAGTGGCGCTGTGCACCGCTTATTCCGACTATTCCTGGGAAGACATCGATGAACGCCTGGAGCTGGGCGATCGCCTGCTGATCCTCAAAAAACCCTTCGATGCCATCGAAATCCGCCAGCTGGCCAGCGCCCTGACCGCCAAATGGCAGATGACCGAAGACGCCGAGCTGAAGATGTCGCTGCTGGAACAGGCCGTCGAAGAACGCACCCGGGAGCTGTCCGACGCCAACATCATCGTGCAGAACAGCCCGACCATTCTCTATCGCCTGCGGGGCGAACCGTCGTTTCCGCTGATGTACATCTCCCACAACATCACCAAGTACGGTCACATCGCGGCGAACCTTGTAGCGTCGGCCAACTGGGCCCAGGAGTTGATCCATCCCGACGATCAATCGAAGGTCGACACCGCCATGGCCCAGGTGCTGGACCGTCATGCAGCGGGTGCCTCCATCGAGTTCCGGATGCGCACCGGCGATGGTGCCTGGCGCTGGGTCGAGAACCGCTACATCCCGGTGCGCGACGATGAAGGACGCCTGCTGGAGGTCGAAGGCATCATCATCGATGTCACGGAACGCAAGGTCGCCGAGGAGAAAATCGCCCTGCTGGCCCGCACCGACGGGCTGACGGGGCTGGCCAACCGTGCCACCTTGATCGAGCGCTTGTACCAGGCGTTCGCCGCCGCGCGTCGAGGCGCTACTCCGTTCGCGATGTTCTACCTGGACCTCGATCACTTCAAACGGATCAACGATACCCTCGGTCATCCGGTGGGCGACCTGCTGCTGCAGGAAGTGGCCCGGCGCATCAAAGCCTGTGTGCGCGAAAACGACGTGGTCGCCCGCCTCGGCGGCGACGAGTTCGCCATCCTGCAACTGGACGTCAGCGACCCGACCCAGTCTGCGTCCCTGGCCGCCAAGGTCCGCGATGCGCTGGTGCTCCCCTACTCGCTGGCCGGCAATGACGTGCGCGTATCGGTCAGCATCGGCATCAGCAGTTATTCGCCGCTCATCACCAGCGCCGACGGCCTGCTGAACCAGGCTGACATGGCGCTCTATCGCTCCAAGGAAAAGGGCCGCAACCAGTATCACTTCCACTCCGAGGAGATCAATCAGGAGGTGGTCGAGCGCATGACTATCGCCAGCGAACTGCGCGCGGCCATCGACCATGAAGAACTCGAGCTCAATTACTGGCCGGAAGTTGACCTGAGCAGCGGCAAGATCCTCGGCATGGAAGCCCAGGTCAGCTGGAACCATCCCCAGCGCGGTTTGCTGGAAGCGCCGGCGTTCCTGCCGGCCGCGGAAAAAACCGGCGCCATCATTGCCCTCGGTCACTGGGTGCTGGATCGTGCCTGCCAGCAAATGCGCCAGTGGCGCGACGAAGGCGTGGCGCCCCCGGTGATTGCCATCAAGCTGTCCCTGGCCCAACTGAAAAGCGGACCCGAGCTGATCTATGACGTACTGCGCACCACCGCGCGCTGGGAGTTGTGCGCCTGGGACCTGCGCTTCGATGTCACCGAAGCAACCCTGGCCCAGACCAAATGGACCCACAACGACGTGCTGCCGCGCCTGCGGGAGCTGGGAGTAAAGATCGCCATCGACGACTTCGGCACCGAATACTCCTCGTTCGACTACCTCAAGACGTACCAGGTCAATCACCTGAAACTCGCCCAGGCCTTCATCGACACCGCTGCCCGCGATCCGGCGAGCGCCAACACATTGCGCGCAATCATCAACTTCGCTCGCGAGGTAGGGATCGGAATCATCGCTGAAGGTGTCGAAACCCAGGAACAGCGCAGTTCGCTGATGGCCACAGGCTCGCCAATGAACGCACAGGGTTACTTCTTCAGTAAAGCCGTCAGCAGCCAACAGGCCGCTCAGTTGCTCAAGGCCGGCAGCATTGTGCCTCCAAAACACCACACCGGGCCGATTCTGGACAACCCGCACGCCACGGAGGACAAGGAATGAAAACTCCGTCCGTCCAGACCAACCGGCGCATCCTGATCATCGACGACACGCCCTCGATCCATGAGGACTTCCACAAGATCCTCGGCCCCGATACCGAAGGTGAGCGGACCCTCGCCGGTACTGAAGAAGCGCTGTTCGGCACGCAACAGCCGGCTCGGCTCACCTTTGAGCTCGACTCCGCTTACCAGGGCCAGGACGCGCTCGAAATGGTCAAACAGGCCCAGGCCGAAGGGCGGCCCTACGCCGTGGCGTTCACCGACATGCGTATGCCGCCGGGTTGGGACGGGCTGGAAACCATCGAACAGCTCTGGAAGATCGACCCGCACCTGCAAATCGCGCTGTGCACCGCCTATTCGGATTACAGCTGGGAAGACATGGCGGAACGGCTGGAGTTTGGCGACCAGTTGCTGGTGTTGAAAAAACCTTTCGACAGTCTGGAAATCCGCCAGATGGCCAGTGCGCTGACGTGGAAATGGCAGATGACCCAGGACGCGGAGACGAAAGTGCAAAGCCTGGAGCAGACCATCGAGGCGCGGGTCCACGAACTGCTCAAGGTGTCTCACCTGTTGCAATACGACGTCTTGACCGAACTGCCCAACAGCACGCTGCTCGGTGATCGGCTGAACCAGTCCCTGGCATTGTCCCGCCGCCATGACAAGCAACTGGCGGTGATGTTCCTGGGCCTTGATCGCTTCAAGCGCATCAACAATGCACTGGGCCATCCGGCCGGTGACGAGATGCTCAAACGGGTCGGGCGTAGCCTGGTGTCCACTGTGCGCGAATCCGATTCGGTGTTTCGCTACGGTTCTGATGAGTTCGTGGTGATCCTCGCTGATATCCGCCATCCCCAGCAGACCAAAGGCATCGCCGAAAAACTCTTGGACGCCATTGGCACGACCCAGCACATCGCCGGCCATGACCTGAGCGTGACCGCCAGCCTGGGCATCAGCATCTACCCCGATGATGGCTTCGATGCGATCGCGCTGATCAAGAAAGCCGAAACCGCGATGCGCCACGTCAAGGAAAGCGGCCCCAACGACTTCCGCTTTTTCATTGAAGAAATGAACCAGCGTGCCCGGGACCAGCAGACCATCGAGTCGGGCATTCGCCTGGCCCTGGAGCGCGACGAATTTGTCCTGCATTACCAGCCCAAGCTCGACCTGGGTACCGGTGAAGTGGTCGGCGCAGAGGCCTTGATTCGCTGGCTGAAACCGGGGTATGGCTGGGTTTACCCGTCAGACTTCATTGGTGTGGCCGAAGACAGTGGCCTGATCGTACCGTTGAGCAAATGGGTGCTGGCCCAGGCCTGTCGACAAGCCTGCGCCTGGCAGGCAGCCGGGCTGCCGAAGCTGTACATGTCGGTGAATGTGTCGGCCATCGATTTTCGCCAGCGCGGTTTTGTGGAGGGCATTGAACAGGTCCTCGCAAAAACCGGTCTGGACCCGTCATTGCTTGAGCTGGAAATCACCGAAGGCGTGCTGATGCAGAACGTCGATGCCACCGTCAGCGCCCTGAACCGGATCAAGGCAATGGGCGTGCGGCTGGCCATCGACGACTTCGGCACCGGGTATTCCAGCCTGAGTTACCTGCGACGTTTTCCCATCGATGTGCTGAAAATCGATCAGTCGTTCATTCGCGGCCTGAGCCGTGACATCAACGACGCTGCCCTGGTCAGCGCCATCATCAGCCTGGGCAAGAGCCTCAAACTGACCATCATCGCCGAAGGGGTGGAGACCCTCGAACAGTTGAATTTCCTCAAGGCCCATCAGTGCGAGGAAGGCCAGGGTTACTACTTCAGCAAAGCCGTGGCGCCGGATGAGTTCGTGCAGTATCTGACGTCGGTGAAATCCCCTCCCCCTGCAGCTACATGATCGATATGCAGCGACACACGGGCTATCAGCCAAGGAATTACAAGATGTCGCCATTTCTCTACCGCTTGCTCTTGATGCCTCTGCTCGGGCTGTGCCTGACGGCCAGCGGCACGCCACTGGACGAACCACTCAAACCGCTACCGGCCGTGCCAAAGCAAAACCCTCTGCGGGTTGAACTCGGTCGCCAGTTATTCAATGAGCCACGTTTATCGGTCAACGGCAGCCTGTCCTGTGCCAGTTGCCATCGCCTGGAAAGCGGTGGCGCCGATAACAAGGCGTTTTCCATCGGCTTCAACGGTCAGCCAGTCGCCATCAACACCCCCAGCGTGTTCAACGCCAGCCTGAACTTCCGGCAATTCTGGAACGGCCGCGTCGCCACCCTGGAAACCCAGGTCCACACCGTGGTGCAAAGCCCCAGTGAAATGGGCAGCAACTGGGAACACGTGGTGCAGACGTTGTCCGCCGATCCGGCTTATCAAACCTCGTTCGGCAACGCTTATCCGGACGGAGTGACCATGATTAATGTGCAAAACGCCCTGGCGACCTACGAGCGCACATTGATCAGTGCCAACTCGCGTTTCGACCAATACCTGCAAGGCGATACTGACATTCTCACCCGCGAGGAGAAGTACGGTTACCAACGCTTCAAGGATTACGGCTGTATCGCCTGCCATCAGGGGATCAATATCGGCGGCAACATGTTCCAGAAATTCGGGGTGATGGGCGATTACTTCAAGACCCGAGGCAACCCGACCGAAACCGACCTGGGCCGCTATCTGGTAACCAAGGATGAAGAGGACCGCAACGTGTTCAAGGTCCCGAGCCTGAGGAACGTCGCCGTGACCGCGCCGTACTTTCACGACGGTTCGGCGAAAACCCTCGAAGACGCCGTGGACGTGATGTTCACGTTTCAGCTGGGGCGCATCCCCTCCGCCGAAGACAAGGTGCTGATTATCAAATTCCTCAAGACCCTGACCGGCGAATGGGAGGGCAAACCGTTATGAAAATGTCCCGCCGACGCAGTTTGGCGCTCCTCGGTATCGTGGCCGTGATACTGGCCTCGACACTGCTGTTTCTGTACCTCAAATCCAGCTCGAACCAGACGTCGACGTACACGGAGTCCCGGGATCTGATTTCCCGAATGAAACAGCTGAATGCGCAGTGGGAAACGGAAATCCTCAAGTCCAGGATTGCGATCAACCACAACTACGATCCGCTGGTCACGCCGCTGGCCGAGATGACGCTACTGTGGGAACGGTTCGACACAATGAAGTCGAATCACAGCGGTAGCGACTCGCCCGCCTGGCAGGCCAGCCATGATGCGTACCTTGGCGCCATCGAAGAAAAGACCCGGCTGGTGGAGCAGTTCAAGTCCCACAATGCCGTATTGCGCAATTCACTGGCGTTTCTGCCGACCGCCGAAGACGACATTCAGCAACCCCTCGCCCAGTTGCAGGACGGCGACAAACTGCAACTGCAATACATCGCCAACGACACCTATGACCTGGTACTCAGCACCCTGGAGTTCGCCATGGTCACCTCTGACGACAAGGCCGCCGAAATCCTGGTGGGGTTAAGCAAACTGAAAGTTAACAAACAGCGACTACCGGAGGAATTCCACAGTCCGCTGGATATTCTCAATAACCACATCGAGCTGATCCTGCGTGAACAACCGGTGGTCAACCGCTTGATGGAAAACATCGAGGCCACTCCCGTGGCCGACCGACTGGATGACATCACCGATCTGCTGAACAACGATCAGCAGCGTACCGATGCGATCGACCAGCGTTATCACTTTTACATGCTGGTGTTTTCCGTGCTGTTGGTGCTGTTGCTGGTGTACCTGGCGATTCACTTGATGCGCAGTTTCACAGTGATCAATCGCGTCAATAAAGCCCTGAAAACCGCCAATGACGATCTTGAACAACGGGTCGAAGAACGTACCCGGGAACTCAGGGATACCCAGAGCGAACTGCTGGACACCGCGCGTCAGGCCGGCATGGCGGAAATCGCCACCAATGTGCTGCACAACGTCGGCAACGTGCTCAACAGCGTTAACATCTCCGCCGACCTGGTCAGCCGAAAACTGCGCAGCAGCAAGGCCCAGGGGCTGGGCAAGGCGATGCAACTGATGAACGAACACCTGGGCGACCTGGGCACTTTTCTGACCCAGGACAAGAAAGGCAAGTTGCTGCCCGGTTACCTGAATCAACTGGTCGATGCCATAGCGATTGAACAACAAAGCATGACCGAGGAACTGGCCCAACTGACGAAAAGCGTCGACCACATCAAGGACATCGTCGCCACCCAGCAGTCTTACGCCGGCGCCAACAGCCTGATGGAACCGCTGCACATCAGCGAACTGCTGGAAGACGCCCTGCGCATGAACTCCGGCGCCCTGACCCGGCACCACGTCACGGTGGTCAAGGAGTACAACGAGGTGCCGCAGGTCATGGGCGACAAGCATCGGTTGCTGCTGATCCTGATCAACCTCATCAGCAATGCCAAATACGCCATGTCCGACCTCAGCAATCGTCCGCGACAAATGACCCTGGGGGTGAAAATCGTCGAAGACTCCACCCTGCAAATCAGCGTCAAGGATGATGGCGAAGGCATCGCGCCGGAGAACATGACGCGCATCTTTGCCCACGGTTTTACTACCCGCAAGGAAGGTCATGGCTTTGGTCTGCACAGCTGCGCACTGGCGGCGATCGAGATGAACGGCCATCTCAGCGCCCACAGCGACGGGCCTGGCAAGGGTGCGCAATTCACCCTGCAAATCCCGCTGAAAACCGTCGAGGAGGAAGCATGAGAGAGCTTTCGAACCGGCGGATTCTGCTGATCGACGACACGCCGTCCATTCATGATGATTTTCGCAAGATCCTGACCCCGGATTCGCTGCAACACATCGAACTGGACGAGATGGAAGTTACGTTGTTTGGCAGCGAAATCAAACCCGCCAACACCCTGTTCGAACTGGACTCCGCCTATAGCGGCCAGGAAGGCCTGGGCAAACTCACTCAGGCCTTGCAGGAAAGCCGCCCCTACGCACTCGCATTCGTCGACATGCGCATGCCTGAAGGCTGGGATGGCGCACAAACCATCGAGCATCTGTGGCAGGAAGACCCGCGCCTGCAAGTGGTGGTGTGTACCGCGTACTCCGACTATTCCTGGGATGAACTGCTGGACCGGCTGCAAGCCCATGATCGTTTGCTGATCCTGAAAAAACCGTTCGACAACATCGAAGTCCAGCAGATGGCCAACACCCTGCTGACCAAATGGGAGATGACCGAGCGCGCCTTTGTGCAGATGAGCCACCTGGAGCATCTGGTTAACCTGCGCACCACGGAGTTCAAACAGGCCAGCGAGGCGTTGCAGCGGGAGATCGACGAGCGCAAACAGCTTGAATCGCAACTGGTGCAATCGGAAAAACTCGCTTCCCTGGGGCAATTGGCCGCCGGGGTCGCCCATGAAATTAACAACCCCATCGGCTTCATTTCCTCCAACCTTGGCAGTCTTGATGGCTACTTCAAGCAACTGCAGGAAATGCTCGACGCCTATCGCGAGGCCGAAGAAGTGATTGCTTCAAATGAGGTGATCGAACGGCTTGGGCAGTTACGGGAACGGATCGAACTGGAGTTTCTGCGCGAGGACATTCCGTTGCTGATCAAGGAATCCAAGGAGGGCATCAACCGGGTCGGGCAGATCGTCAAGGACCTGAAAGACTTCTCCCGGGTGGATTCCAACCAGGAATGGCAGTGGACCAGTCTGCAACAGGGCATCGAATCGACCTTGAACATCGTCGCCAATGAACTCAAGTACAAGGCCGATGTGGTGAAGGCGTATCAGCTATTGCCCGACATCGAGTGCCTGCCGTCGCAAATCAACCAGGTGATCATGAACCTGATCGTCAACGCGTCCCAGGCGATGGGCCCGCAGCGCGGCACCATCACCCTGCGTACCGGAGTTGAAGGTGAACGGGTGTGGATTGAGGTGGCTGATACCGGGTCCGGTATTGCGCCGGACAGCCTGCAGAAAATCTTCGACCCGTTCTTCACCACCAAACCAGTGGGCCAGGGGACAGGGCTTGGGTTGTCCCTGTCTTATGGCATCGTGAAGAAGCACCGGGGGGATATTTCGGTGCGCAGTGAGCTGGGCGTGGGCAGCACGTTTCGCGTCGAGTTGCCCATGCACCAGACACACTCAGCGGCCTGAACACAATCCAAATGTGTGAGCGAGCCTTTGTGGCGAGGGGGCTTGTCGGAATGCCGCATCACCCCGTTGGGTCGCGAAGCGGCCCCAAAAAAAGGGGACTGCTGCGCAGTCCAACGGGGTGATGCGGCATTCCGACAAGCCCCTCGCCACAAAGGCTCACGCCTACAGGGGGTTATGCAGTGTCCGGGTGTCAGGTGGCCTCCTGGAAATCCATCTCCGGTGGCTGGCGGCGGAAACCACCGGTCAGCACCGCCAGGTACACCACGCCAATCGCCAGCCAGCTCAGTCCCAGGTAGATCGCCAGGTGATCGAGGCTGACCATCAGCCACAAATCGGCCGCCAGGCCAATGAACGGGAACAGCAGGAACAACACAAACTCGCGCGGCCCTTTCTTTTCTCCGCCGATCCAGTAATGAAAGATCACCGACAAATTCACCAGACTGAACGCCAGGAACGCGCCGAAGTTGATGAACGAGGTCGATGTGGTGACGTCCAGTTTCAGCGCCAGCAACGCCACCACGGCGCACAACAGGATGCTGTTGACCGGTGTGCCGAAGCGCTCATGCAAGGTGCCGAAGAACGATTTCGGCAACACACCGTCGCGGCCCATGGCGAACAACAGTCGCGAACCGCTGGCCTGAGCCGACAGGCCCGAGGCGAACTGGCCGACGATCAGGCCGATCAGAAAAATCGTCACGAACAGATCGCCACCGATATTGCGGGCGATTTCATAGGCGGCCGAATCGACGCTGTCGAACTGGAACGAGGGATGGGCGATCTGCACGAAGTACGAGACGCTGACAAAGATCAGCCCACCGATCAGGGTAATCAGCATGATCGCCCGCGGAATGGTGCGACGTGGGTCGCGGGTTTCTTCAGTCAGGGTGCTGACCGCGTCGAAACCGAGGAACGAGTAACAGGCGATGGCCGCGCCGCTCATGATCAGCGGCATCTGCATGTCGCCGTTGAAGAACGGTTTGATCGACCACAATGGCGTGCTCGCATCGCCACCGACGTAGTGAATGCACAGCGCGACGAAGGCGATCAGCACCAGAAATTGCACCAGCATCAGCAAGGCGTTGATGCCGTTGGCCAGTTTCAGGCCGACGATGTTAATCGCGCTGGTGATGCCGATGAACGCCAGCACCCAGATCCACTGCGGCACGGCCGGGTACGCGGAGTTGAGGTAGGCGGCGCCGATCAGCCAGATCGCCATGGGCAGGAACAGGTAATCGAGCAGCACCGCCCAACCGGCGATGAACCCGAGTTTCGGGCTGATGGCCTTGCGTACATAGCTGTAGGCGGAACCGGCAACGGGGAACGCCGAGGCCATTCGGCCGTAGCTCATGGCAGTGAAAAACATCGCCACCAGCGCCGCCAGATACGCGGCCGGAACCATGCCGGCGGTGGATTGAGCGAGGATGCCAAACGTGCCGAGCACAATGATCGGCGTCATGTAGGCGATGCCGAACAGCACCACCGAACCCAATGACAGGGTGCGTTGCAAACGAGCCATGAGCGACTACTCCGAATTTATTAGATTTATGGCAGAGCCGAGTTCGGCGCTAAATTTCGGGTGTTTCGTTGTTGTAATGGGGTGCAAGGTCAAATAGGTGTGGCGTTTGTCATGGCCCCTTCGCGGGCAAGCCCGCTCCCACAGGGATTTCAGTCGTACGCAGAATGTGTGTCCACCGAAGAACCTGTGGGAGCGGGCTTCCCCGCGAAGGCGTCCGCCCTGACGACACGGAATACGGATCAGCGCAAAGGAATCAGCAACTCCCGCACGCCAGCAACCCGCTCGACAATCTCTCCGGGCAACTTCAACCGCTGATCATCCAGATATCGGTAATCCTTGCGTGCAGCCTCCAGCCGGCTGAAATCCAGCTCAACCGTAAACTGCCCCTCCTCGCGCCCGGCCTCGAACAACAAGGTGCCCAGCGGATCCACCAGCGCACTGCCACCGGCGAACACCAACCCGTCATCGCTCTCTTTTACCCGGTTGACCATCAGCGCAAAGGCCTGGTTTTCCTGGGCTCGAGCCATGATCGCGGTGCGGTGGGTCGGGCCATAAGGGTCCATGTTGCCGTTGGTGACGATCAGCAATTCAGCGCCCAGTTGCGCCAGGGCGCGGGCGGTTTCGGGGAATTCGATGTCGTAGCAGATCAACAGGCCGACCCGCACGCCGTTCCACTCGCAGGTGGCGTAACGGTCGCCCGCCTCGAAGACGCCGCGATCCGACGCCCACAGGTGGGTCTTGCGGTATTTCAGCGCGATGCCTTCAGGGGTGATCAGCAGCGTGGTGTTGTAGAAGCGGCCGTTGTCGTTCTCGGCCATGCCGATTACCACGGCGATGTTGCGTTCGCGAGCAGCCGCCAACACGGCGCTGACCGTCGGCCCGTCCAGCGGTTCGGCGGTTTGGGCCACGGTGTCGGCAGTCGGAAAGCCCATCAGGTGGGTTTCCGGGAAGACGATCAGTTGCGTATCCGCATTACAGGCAGCGATGGCCGCGAGGGCGCGTTCGAGGTTGTACGCTGTGCCGTTGTCACGGCCCGCCAACTGGGCGAGTTCGACTTTCATGGGTATTCCTTGTTATGGGCCGGGCGGCAGAAAGATTGCCCGGTCTGTGTCTGTGCGCCAGTATGCGCAGCAAGCCACCGGCCGGGGAATCACGCCGCTGGGGTAACCCGATAGGGGTAGAGGCATGACACTTTCATTAGACGATATCGCTTGGCACCGCTCGGTCGGGCAACTGATCGACGCCCTCGACAAGCCCAACTTCTGGACGCAGCTTGTCCGGTTGCTGGATCAGTACGTGACGTTCGACAGCTGGGTGGCGCTGCTTTTCAGCGCGGACCAGCACCCGCAAGTGTTCGCCGAATGTCCGGGCGAGGACGGCAGCCCTGATCAGTTGTTTCAGGATTACTTGCGCGGGCTGTACTTGCTCGACCCGTTCTACATCGCCTGCCGCGAGCAATCGCGCACTGGCCTTTATCGCCTGTCGGAAGTGGCGCCGGAGCACTTCGAGCTGACCGAGTATTACCAACGCTACTTTCGTCTGAATGTGGTGGCCGATGAAATTCAGTTCAATTGCCAGCTCGAAGGCGACCGCACGTTGTGCCTGTCATTGGGCAGCAAGCAACGTTTCAGCGGCCAGCAGATTGCCTTGCTGTCGCTGATCCAGCCGTGGGTGCTCGGCCTGCTGCGCCAGCGCCTGCCCTACGAAATCAACGAAGTCGTGGCCCTCGCGCCCTCACCGATCCAGGGCGATTGGCGCGTGCAGCTTGAAGCCTCGGTGCAACAACTCAAGGGCGCGCAATTGACCGCCCGGGAACTGGATGTCGGGCGATTGATGCTCAGCGGTTGCTCCAGTAAAGAAATCGCCCGTAAGCTGGAAATCTCTGTAGAAACCGTGAAAGTCCATAAGAAACACATGTACAGCAAGCTGGGGATCAAATCCCAGTCCGAGCTGTTTTCGATATTCCTCCAGGCGCAAAATGCCTGATTGCTGTAGCAGCGCCGCAGACTTTTGTGGCGAGGGAGCTTGCTCCCGCTGGACCGCGAAGCGGTCCCGATACAGGCACCGCGTTCAGTCAGGCAGAGCCCGTCAGCCGGTTTTGCGACTGCTGCGCAGCCGAGCGGGAGCAAGCTCCCTCGCCACAAAAGCCAAATGCAGCATTGCCAAAATACAACCGAGTCCGAACCCAAGGAACCCGTATGAGCCTGTCACTCCTGAGCCGCTACGCCTTCTTTGCCGCTTGCGTGATATTCACCCTCGCCAGCCTGCCCTTCCTGGAACACGACTGGCTCTGGCCGATCACCGCCGTGACGGGCGTCCTGAGTCTGGTGGGCCTGTTCGATCTGCTGCAAAGCCCTCACGCGGTGCGGCGCAACTACCCGATCCTGGGCAACATTCGTTATCTGGTGGAGGGCATTCGCCCGGAGATCCGCCAGTACCTGCTCGAATCCGACAGCGACGCCCTGCCCTTCTCCCGGGCCCAGCGCTCGCTGGTCTATTCCCGGGCCAAGAATGAAAGCGCCGACAAACCCTTCGGCACGCTGATCGATGTGTACCAATCGGGTTTCGAATTCATCGGTCACTCGATGCGCCCGGCACCGTTGAGCGACCCGAGCAATTTCCGTGTCATCGTCGGCGGCCCACAGTGCACTCAGCCGTACTCGGCGTCGGTGTTCAACATCTCGGCCATGAGCTTCGGCTCGCTCAGCGCCAACGCCATTCGCGCGTTGAACCAGGGCGCCAAACTCGGCAACTTTGCCCACGATACCGGCGAAGGCAGCATCAGCGCGTATCACCGGGAAAACGGCGGCGACCTGACCTGGGAACTGGGCAGTGGCTACTTTGGTTGCCGTACCGCTGATGGGCGCTTCGATCCTGAACGCTTCGCCGCACAAGCGCAGACGCCGCAAGTGCGGATGATCGAAATCAAGATGTCACAAGGGGCCAAACCCGGTCATGGCGGCATCCTGCCCAAGCACAAAGTCACTAAGGAAATCGCCGAAACCCGCGGCATCCTGATGGGCGAAGATTGCATCTCGCCGTCGCGGCACAGCGCGTTTTCCACACCGATCGAACTGATGCACTTCATCCAGCAGTTGCGTGAACTGTCCGGCGGCAAACCGGTGGGCTTCAAGTTCTGCCTCGGTCACCCGTGGGAATTCATGGGCATCGCCAAGGCCATGCTGGAAACCGGCATTCTCCCGGACTTCATCGTGGTCGACGGCAAGGAAGGCGGCACCGGTGCCGCGCCCGTGGAGTTCACCGACCACATCGGCGTGCCAATGCGCGAAGGCCTGCTGTTCGTGCACAACACGCTGGTGGGCCTGAACCTGCGGGACAAAATCAAACTCGGTGCCAGCGGCAAGATCGTCAGCGCCTTCGACATCGCCAGCGTCCTGGCCATCGGCGCCGACTGGGCCAACTCGGCGCGCGGCTTCATGTTTGCCATCGGCTGCATCCAGTCGCAAAGCTGCCACACCAACAAATGCCCGACCGGCGTCGCCACTCAAGACACCTTGCGCCAACGTGCGCTGGTGGTCCCGGACAAGGCCCAGCGCGTCTTCAACTTCCACCGCAACACACTCAAGGCACTGGCGGAAATGCTCGCGGCCGCGGGCCTCGATCATCCGTCACAACTGTCGGCCAAGCATCTGGTACGGCGCATGTCGGCGACCGAGATCAAGCTGTTCTCGCAGTTGCATGTGTTCTTGAAGCCGGGGGAATTGCTCACCGGCGAGGTGAATGGCGAGTTTTACTCGCGGATGTGGCAAATGGCGCGGGCGGATAGCTTTGAGCCTAATGAGGTGGTTGCTGCGTGAGGAGTGATTGCACGCCAGTCTCAGGAGAGGTTGGCGTTGCATCAATCGTGAACAGGCGGGCTTCGACTTTTCCCCCATCTAGTTTGAGCGTTTGCTTCCAGTATTCTGGAAACACCCTGTTTTGTTCATGCCGGGCTGTTCCTGTTATCCACCAAACTCTTCTGGTGTTATTTCTCAACACCGGAACGTCATTGAAGGTGATCAATTTCGGACGTTGGGATACGAGAGCCCAGCCACCCTGATCAGGGTAGCCCCAGAGCAGATCAGTCGTTGAACTGATGTAAATTCGCGGTTGAACGCCTGTGCTGTTGTAATAAATAAATGGTAAGTACCAATACAGGCTATCGATCAGAACCTCGTCATCCACTCGAAGATCCCGGTTGATACTGCCCACAATGGCGTTCATCCGAATCTCCATGCCATTCCCTTCCTTGCAATGTGTCAACAGCCCCCACACTTCCCCGATCAGAAAAAAAGCGAGCATTACGACCGCCAGAGCACGCTGCCGTTGCCACCATGAGCCCAGAGTAACCGCAACGATAAGGGGCAATCCCACTGCACAGAACAGAATGTATCTGGGGAAAAAAATCGGCATGAATAAAGAGATGAGTACGAGCGTAGTGACGGGAACAAAAAAATAGCCCACAAGCAATACGCTGCCTGGAGGCGCATTTCGCGTTTTCAATAACACAGAAGCTGCACACACAAGAACCGCTAAAGTCGGCACCACGCGCAACAATGACAACGCCGGCGGCAAATCTGTCATCACCATAAATTGCCAGACTACGCTCAGCGCGGTCTCCCACGAGAGAGGCAGTATCCAATCGAGCCCTGGCCGTTGCAGCAATTGTTCAATGAAATTAGGTGCCCAAGGCAGGTACAACAGGACAATCGCGCTGTTGACCAAAATCCAAGCACGAACGGTTAGATCCGTGCGAATACCGCGCGCGCTCCACCAAAAAAGCCAATGCACCAAGACACACAACGCAGCGAAATAGTGCGTGTAAAAAGCAGCCGTCATCAGCAGCACATACAGGATCGCAAAGCGCTTTCGCTGCGGTGAATTAACCCAGCACACCAACGCCACGGTCGCACCCATGAGCCAGAAACCGAGCAAGGTATACATGCGGATTTCCTGGCTATAGCGAACCGAGATCGGTAGCAATGCCAACAACACAGCAGCAATCCAAGTCGCCCTTCGCGTCGCCACAACACTCATCAATTTGATGCACAACAACAGCGTGCCGACGTCGGCCAAGGTGCTCAGGGATCGAGCAGACAAGACGCCATTACCGAACAACAACATCCAGTAATGCAGCAACACATAGTAAAGCGGTGGATGAACGTCCCGAGCCGTGGTGGACCAAATGTACGAAGGCGATCCGTCGGCAAGCAGCAGGCTGTAGGCTTCGTCATACCAGACCGCCGGCACGGTAATAGAGTGAAACCTCACGACCATCGCGATCGCCACCACTGCAATCAGCCCCGCCCAATCGACAAACCGGCGCGACACGTTCACGCTTCGCGCTCGCCATACAGGACAAATCTCGAGAAGAAAAACCCGCAAACCAGACTCAACAGCGAGAACGACCCTACGGTGACCAGCCCGTGGATTTTCCAGACATCGGCGTAATGTCCGACGACGAAACTCATGACCCCCATAAAGAACACATACAGCAAGTAACGAAGTACCGAGGCCCCGACCTCAAACGTGTAGAGCGCATGCACATAGAATGAGAACGCCGCGGCCACACAAAACGCCGAAAAGTTACTGGCAGCCTGACTCAGCTCGGCCGCGATGGTGAGTACGTAAAATATCTGCCAATGAATCAGCGTATTGGCCACGCCAACAACCGCATACGTGGAGAACTCTTTCCATAAGGCTTTCATGCTCGGTCCTTGAACTGTCGCTGCTTCAGGTGTGTTTCAAACCTAAAGTCGAGGACACGTGCGCGTCTACTGTAAGAACTAACAGGTAGCGCGGCATTCCAGACCAATGGTCACGGGGTTCACCACTGGAGAGAGCGGACCCTGGCGGGTTCTTTCATGACAATAAAGCCGTAGTCCCCCAGCAGATAAATCCGATAAAACAGACTGTCAACCAGCGGTGGATAACCCTGATAACCCACCAGCGTCGCGTTACGCCGTTCCTTTTCCCTGACCACATTGGTGATGCCTGTTTTCGGCAGATTTTCCGCGAGCACGTAGAAGTCGATGTTCAACAAGTAATGCAAAACCGGCATCTGCTTGAACGATCCGGCGGCCCCCACCAGCCAGTGATCGGAGTACGTCACCGACATATAAATGCGCTTGGCTTCGCGCAACGCCGGGCGCGAAGCAATGTCGGCACTCAAGGCGAACAGGGCATTCGTTGCGAAAGTCTTTTGCAACGTCAGCACCCGTCCATAAGCGAAAGACAGCGAGAGCATCGCCAACAGCGGAACCAGCAGCAGCAACGGCAGCTTTCCGTGCACTGGCGCCAGCGCCCGATGGCTCAGGTAGAACAACAGCACTAGCACCACCGCAAAGCCCATCAAGGTGCGGGCGCCTTCATTGAAGTCGCGGAAAAACAATGAGACGCCCGGCACCAGCAGCATCAGGACGGGCAGGATCAACAGGCACAGCAGGCCGATCACGGTTTTGTTCAGCCCAGCGTCCGCACGCTCAAACACGCGCTGTCCCACGCGCACCGCACCGAACAGGGCGCACAGCAACAGCGCGGCGAATACCCAGGCCAAGCCGCCATGGAACAGCAGCACGATTTTTTCCAGCACCCAGCCCGCGTTGGTTTCAATTTGCTGCACCGGCGCCGCTGCTCCGTTCAACAATGAGGTTCGGTTCTGAGTCATAAAGGAATAGGCGGTGGCGTAATAGATCAGCCCCGCCAGACCCACCTGTACAACTTTGCTGCCGATCAATCGCCACCACGCAGGCCATGCCAATGGGTCGTCCGTGCGCCGCAGCAACTCCAGGCAACACAGACCGAGAAACACATTGAAGCTGACCTGATAAAGCCCGATGGCCAAGGCTATCAGCGCGGCCGGTATCAGCAGGTTCTGGACGCGAGAGGGGCTTTGAAAGGTGATCGCGTAGATCACCGCCACCAGGCTCAGCGCCATGGTCGGTCCGTCATATTGGTACGACAGGTTTTGCAGGAAAAACGGGTTGTACCAAAGCGGCAGCACCACCAGGCAATGGGCGAACGTCGGTTCGGGGAAGTAGTGGAACGTCAGCCGGGTCAGGGCCCAACTCATCGCCAGCGTGGCAATCAACAGCGGCAGCGGGAAGATATTCGGCGCGGCGCCGCTGAAGGTCAGCAGGTTGTAGAACCACTGCGCGAACAGCCGGCCCTCCTCCGCCCAGCCGGTGCCGGCGGCCAGGGCACGCCAGTTGTCATCGATGTAGGGATAATCCGCGAGGATCAGCGGCAGGATGTAAATCAGCGTCGCGAAAAGAAACAACAACCAGACTTGGCGGCCAGTGAGTTCTTTGTCGAGCCATTCGCTGATCTTCATTCCGGCGCCTCAATGGAATTCCGCCTTCAATCAATAAAGCCTTGAACCCCCGACGGTAGTCAGAGATCGCCGACCTGCGCGGCTTTTAGACAGGCGGTTGTCACCTCGGCGATGCACAGAGACATTCCGTAATATCCGCACTTTGCAATTGCCGGCGAATCCCTGCACCCTGCGCGCCGCCAATGTGCAGCGCGCAACCTTTCGTGTCGCCGGCGCTCCCACTTCAAAACCCGTTCAAGAGCCCGCAGCCATGACGACTGAACGCGATCACCGGATCGACTTTTTCCGCGGCCTGGCGCTGATCTTCATTTTCTGGGATCACGTGCCCCACAACCCGTTGGGTCAAATCACCCTGCGTAACGTCGGTTTCAGCGATGCCGCCGAAGTCTTCGTGTTTCTCGCCGGTTACGCGGCGGTCCTGGCCTACGGCAAGATCCTGGCCCGCGACGGTTACCTGATTGCCTGCGTGAAAATCCTGCGCCGTGCCTGGGTGCTGTATGTGGTGCATATCTTCCTGCTGGCGATGCTGATGGGCATCGTGTTCTTCGCCAACAGCCATGTGGAGACCCGCGACCTGGTCGAGGAGATGGGCATGCACCACTTCATCAGCAACCCGCAGCAAGCCTTGATCGATGAGTTGCTGTTGCGCTTCAAACCGAACCTGATGGACCCGTTGCCGCTCTACATCGTGCTGCTGGCAGGTTTGCCGCTGGTGCTGCCGATATTCGTGCGCAAACCCTGGGTGGTGGTGGCGATGTCGTTTGCGGTGTACCTGACGGTGCCGTTGTTCGGCTGGAATCTGGCCGCCATCAAGGACGGCGTGTGGTACTTCAACCCCGTCGCCTGGCAACTGTTGTTCGTACTCGGCGGTGCCGCTGCGATTCACGCGCAGCGCCCAACCTTGCCCGACAGGCGCTCGTTGCTGCGCCAGCCATTGTTTGTGAGTGCGGCGTTATACGCAGGCGTTGCCGGTGTACTGACCGTATTGTGGCGGTGGCCGCAACTGCATGATGCGATGGTACCGACCAGCCTGAGCAACCTGTTGTACCCGATCAGCAAGACCGACCTGTCGCCGGTGCGACTCCTGCACTTTCTGGCGCTGGCCTATGTCACGGCGAAACTGTTGCCGGACACTGGCTGGACGCAGAACTGGCTGGCACAGCAATGCAGTCGCATGGGGCGCTATTCGCTGGAAGTGTTCTGCCTCGGGGTGTTGCTGGCGCCCTTGGCGGACATGGTCAATGCCATGACCGACGATGCGTTTGCCATGCAAATCTTCACCGCGCTGGTGGGTGCGGGATTGATGGGGTTGTTGGGGGTTTGGCTGGAGTTCAACAAGCGCCTGACCGCACCGGTTCAAACGGTTGCCGTCCATTAAGAGACACCGCGCCTATGTGGCGAGGGGGCTTGCCACAGGAGATTTCGTGAGCCAATAAAAAGCCCCGGCCAATGGACCGGGGCTTTTGCGTTTCAGGCGTTACGACTTACGAAGCCGAGCGCACCGCACCTTGCGACACATTGGTCGGTTGCAGCTTGAACACGTAGAACAACACCGTCAGCAGCACCAGGAATGCCGGGCCGACGTACAGCGCCACGCGGGTCTCCGGGAAGTAAGCCATCAGGCCGACCACCAGCACCAGGAACGCCAGCGCCAGGTACGAGCTGACCGGGTACAGCCACATCTTGTATTTCAGACCAGCACGTTCACTGGCACTCAGGCCTTTGCGGAACTTGAGCTGGGCCAGCAGGATCATCACCCAGGTCCAGATCGCGCCGAAGGTGGCAATCGCCGTCACCCAGACGAAGACTTTTTCAGGCACCAGGTAGTTGAGCAACACGCCCAGCAACAACGCGCCGATCGACAGCAGCAGCGCCCGACGTGGCACGCCGTTGTTCGAGGTCTTGGCAAAACCGGCCGGGGCCTGGCCATTCTGCGCCAGGCTGTAAAGCATGCGCCCGGTGCTGAAGATGCCGCCATTGCAGGACGACAGCGCCGCGGTGATCACCACGAAGTTGATGATGCCGGCCGCGGTCTTGATCCCCAGGCGTTCGAACGTCATCACGAACGGACTGCCCTGGGTGCCGATTTCGTTCCACGGGTAGATCGACAGGATCACGAACAACGCGCCGACGTAGAACAGCAGAATCCGCCAGAACACCGAGCCGATCGCGTTGGGAATGGTCTTCTGCGGGTTCTTCGCTTCACCGGCTGTCAGGCCGATCATCTCGACGCCGAGGTAGGCGAACATCACCATCTGCAGCGACATCAACACGCCTTGCACGCCGTTGGGCATGAAGCCGCCGTGGGCCCAGAGATTGGAAATCCCCAACGCCACGCCATCGTTGCCGAAACCGAACGCGATCACGCCGATGCCGCCAATCACCATGGCGATGATGGTGACGATCTTGATCAGGGCGAACCAGAACTCGAATTCACCGAAGGCTTTTACCGCAATCAGGTTGATCGAACCCATGCTGATCAACGCAGCGAGTGCCCAGATCCAACGCGGCACATCAGGGAACCAGACGCCCATGTACACCGCCACAGCGGTGATTTCCGCGACACAGGTCACCAGCCACAGGAACCAATAGTTCCAGCCGGTCAGGAAGCCCGCCAGGGGGCCGAGGTAGTCTTGAGCGTAACGGCTGAAGGAGCCGGCGACCGGGTTGTGCACGGCCATTTCGCCGAGGGCGCGCATGATCACCAGGATCGCCAGACCGCCGATGATGTAGGACAGCATGATGGCAGGCCCGGCCATTTCGATGGCCTTGGCCGAACCGAGGAACAGACCGACGCCGATACAGGCACCAAGCGCCATCAAGCGAATATGCCGTTCGCCGAGTTCGCGTTTAAGCGGGCCGCCCTGAGCGGTCTCGCCATGGGGCAGATGATTGCCGACTGGCATAGGGGTACAACCTCGTCTTGTTATTGGATATGACCACCGAGTAACAAAGCGCTGACCGGTAAGCCATTGCTTCTGAGAAACCGGGCCTGCTTCGTGAGCAAACCCGTCTTGCAGGACAACACCTGCAAGATCAGCGGGGCGTGCAGTATAAAAAGCTTCGTACAGGGTTTTTCACTCTATAAACCACAACATTCAGCCAGAACTCTCGGAGAAAGCCCGGTTTGCGGAGGGGCATTACCTGGCTTTTGTAGGATTAGTCACCAACTGAAACGCCGCCGAGTATTGCACAGCATTGGTGCATCGTCATGCCCCTGCCCTGACCTTATTTACTGCCCGACGTGTCTAGCAAAGGTATTTCAGACGGACAATACCTGTGGCGAGGGAGCTTGCTCCCGCTCGGCTGCGCAGCAGTCGCAAAACCTGTGATCGCGGTTCTACTGAAAGACTGAGATGGCAAATTTGGGTCTGCTTCGCAGCCCAGCGGGAGCAAGCTCCCTCGCCACAGGAGAGTGGGGATATTTGAGATCTGTGTATCCACAATTTTTTCACCATCGCCAACCACCGACTAAGCTTCAGACAAGTCCGATCAATCTGCGTGAATGGATCAGTCGACTATGGGCGCGTTATGGCAAACCGATACGAGTAAAACTGTGGTTCCGACTGAACGTGTGGATGAAGCGCCTATTCCTGAAAAGCCTCCTGGCAGTCGCACGACGCACGGTTGGGGGGCGTTTTGGTTGTTGCTGGTCATTATCCTGATTGTTCTGGGGCTCGCCGCCGCCAAGGAAATGCGCACCTCGAAGTTTCAATCCCGCGAGGTGAGCAAATTCGCCGCCTCTCTGAGTTACGAAATGAAACCCGGCCCCAGCGACGCGATTCGCTATCCGGGTGCAGGCCCTTTCGACTTGCGCCTGGGCTACAGCTCGCTAGGAGAGTTTCTGCCGCGGTTGCTCAAGCGTGACTACGTCATCGCGTCACAAACCCGCTTCTCTGAAAAGCTGATGGACTACACCGACAAGGGCTTTTTCGTGCCCTACGCAGAGAAAATACAGGCTGGATTGTCGATCACCGATTGCCGTGCGGCGCCGCTGTACCAGTACAAATACCCACAACAACTGTATTCAAGCTTTGAGTCGATTCCGCCAGTGGTGGTCAACAGTCTGTTGTTTATCGAAAACCGCTTTTTGCTCGACCCCAAGCAACCCCTGGCCAACCCCGCCGTGGACTGGCCGCGGTTCGGCATGGCGATCTGGTCCCAGGTTGCCAAGCTGATGCACCTGCCGGGCCAGTCGGCGGGCGGCAGTACGCTGGCGACGCAACTGGAGAAATACCGGCACTCGCCCGATGGCCTGACGGTGTCGGGCGCGGAAAAGATCCGGCAGATGATTTCCGCCACCGTGCGCGCTTATCAAGCAGGGCCGGAAACCTTGCAGGCCCGGCAAAATGTGGTGCGCGACTACCTCAACAGCGTGCCGCTGTCGGCAGTACCGGGGCACGGTGAAGTGCATGGCATGGCTGAAGGGTTGCGTGTCTGGTACGGCGCTGATTTCAACAAGGCCAACGAACGGCTGGCCAGCACCGACTCGGATCCCAAGAGCATGGCCGAAAAAGGCCTGGCCCTGCGTGAAATGCTTTCACTGATGATCGCCCAGCGCCGCCCTTCTCACTACCTGACCAAAGGTCATGATGAACTGGCCGACCTCACCGACAGCCATATCCGCCTGCTGGCGGCGAATGGCGTGATCGATGCGCCCTTCGCCACCGCCGCCCTGGCCAGCAAGGTGACCTACCGCGACTGGCAGACCCAGCCGACCATTCAGCCGATTGAAACCAACAAAGGCATCAGCGTGGCGCGCAGTCGTCTGGGCGGGCTGCTCAACCGTCCGCTGTACGACCTCGACCGCCTCGACCTGTCCGCCACCAGCACCCTGCAAGGCGACTTGCAAACCCAGGCCACCGAATACCTCAAGCACCTGGCCGACCCGGTGTTTGCGACACAAATCGGTCTGATGGGTGAACGCTTGCTCACCCCCACCAGCACCACCCAGGTGCGCTACAGCTTCACGTTGTTTGAGCTGACACCGGACGGCGCGCGCGTGCGGGTACAGACCGACAGCACCGACCAGCCGTTCGACATCAACGAAGGCAGCAAGCTGGAGCTGGGTTCTACCGCGAAAATGCGCGTGCTCACCACCTACCTGCAAATCATGGCCGAGCTGCACGACAAGTACGCAGCGATGACCATCCCGGAACTGAAGAAAGTCGACGTCCCGGATCAGGACCGCCTGAGTCGCTGGGCCGTCGATTACCTGATTGAGAACAAGGACCGCAACCTGCAGGCCATGCTCGGCGCCGCGCTGGATCGTAAATATTCGGCGAGCCCCGGCGAAGCCTTTTTCACCGGCGGCGGGCTGCACACCTTCGTCAACTTCCGCAAGGAAGACAACGGTCGCATTCCTACCTTGCGCGATGCCTTGCGCGAATCGATCAACCTGCCGTTCATTCGGCTGATGCGTGACCTGGTGCGCTACACCACGTATTCGGGCCCCAACAACAGCGCCGAATTGCTCAAGGACGATCGCGACCCACGGCGTCAGGAATACCTGGCCAATTTCGCCGACCGCGAAGGCACCTCGTTCCTGCTGAAGTTCTGGAAGAAATACAAAAACAAGGACACCCAGGCGCGGCTCGATACCTTCCTCGACAGCATGCGTCCGACGCCGATTCGCATGGCGGCGGTGCACCGTTATCTGCTGCCCCAGGCCAGTCAGGAAAGCTTCAACGCCTTTGTGCGTGCGCACCTCAAAGGCGCCAAGCTCACCGAAAAACTCACCGACGAACGCCTGCAACGGCTCTACGAGAATTACAGCCCCGGCGCCTACGACTTGCCGGATCAGGGCTTCATCGCCAAGGTTCACCCGCTGGACCTGTGGCTGATGGGCTACCTGCTGAACAACCCGGATGCGAAGTGGAGCCAGATCGTCAAAGCCAGCCAGTTCGAGCGTCAGGAAGTCTACAGCTGGCTGTTCAAGAGTCGTCACAAGGGCGCTCGCGACAGCCGTATTCGCACCATGCTGGAGATCGAAGCCTTCCTCGACATTCATCAGCGCTGGCAGAAAGTCGGTTACCCGTTCGACCACCTGGTGCCCTCGCTGGCCACCGCCATCGGCAGCTCCGGCGACCGCCCGGCAGCGTTGGGCGAGTTGATCGGCACCATCCTCAACGACGGTGTGCGCATGCCGACATTGCGCATCGACACCCTGCATTTCGCGGCGAATACACCCTATGAAACCAAACTGATCAACGACCCGGACGCCGGCAAACGGGTGATGCCGTCCGAAGTGGCCACGGCGATGCGCGAGGCGCTGTCACAGGTGGTGGATGCCGGTACGGCCAAACGGGTTTCCGGCAGCTTCATCACGCCCGATGGCAAACCCCTGGCGATGGGCGGCAAGACCGGGACCGGGGATAACCGCATCGAAGCCATTGGTTCCGGCGGGCGGATTCTCAGTTCGAAGTCGATCAACCGCACGGCCACCTTCGTGTTTTACATCGGTGATAGTCACTTCGGTACGTTGACCGCCTTCGTGCCCGGGCGCACCGCCGAAGCCTTCAAATTCACCTCGGCGCTGCCCGTGCAGGTGCTCAAGGGCATGGCGCCAATTCTCACGCCGTATCTGCAACCGGGTGCGCATACGCAATGCCTGCCGGTGGAGGTCGCGCGGCGCTGAAAAAAGGCGGTAATTAATTATTTTCGGCATTGGTAATTCCAATGCGTTTGGGGGACCAACACTGATTAAGCAGCGGTAATTCGGGCTTTTACTTTGAGCCTCGGGCGTTAGGCTGGTCACTCCACTTAACGCTCAAGGTTTATTAAAAGCATGACTGACTTACACGGACGTATATCAGCGCTACCGACACCGGGGGCCGATGACCATAAAGGTCGTCATTACGACTTCATCAAGAGCCGTCTCCATCCCGCGTTCAAGGACGCTTCACTGCGACGGATTCGGGAGCTGAGCTTCACACAAACGGCTTCAGGGTATTGGGTACAGGCCACCAGGGATTTCGATCACACACCGTTACAAGAAGCCAACCTCGAACGCTGGTCCGCGCAAAACACCGTCGACCGGGTCATGGACAAGGTGCAAGGCGTTTACGAATTCGCCGAACCGTTGCTGGCCGAGGCGTTGCTGAAACAGTTCGGTGTCGACGTCGATGTAAAGACCACTTACCTGCACCTTTATCTACCCAAAAAGCTTCCCTGGTATTCAGCCGACTTCGGCGGTGCCGTGACCCGAATCGTTTCACTGCTGGACGCGGCGCTGCACAACTTCGCGGGCAAGGAAACCTGCGAACCAGACTCGGACTTCATCAGCCAGCCCAATGCCCGCGGGCATTTCGACATCCTGCCGATCAAACGCAAAATCTCCATCGCCCAGTTCCAGACCCTGTGTCGCGACCTGGACATTGGCGCGCGCTACACGAAATACCTCGAAGAGCAGTTGCGGCCCAAGGACGGCCTCGCGCAGGCTGTTTTGAAACACAGGATCGTCGAGAGCGAGAAAGCCGCGTTTAAAGCGGCCGCCAGACTGGCCGTCCTGAAGGGCGACATCGACGTCGATGCCTGTGACCTGATCCTGATGATGCTCGATGGCCAGCGCAACCTCACCCGCAAAGGCCGAATCATGCAATTCGCCAACCTGTCGATTCTCGACAGCTTGCTGACCGGAATCGTATTGATTACGCCGGATATGGACCGGGCCCGTGAGGTGGTGCCGATCTTCGCTTACGTCCCGCAAGACCCCGAGCACCCGCTGAAAGAGTACCCTTCGACCCTCGCGTTCGTGAATGAACTGACGCGTCAGTTGCGTAACAACGATGTCATACCGTCCACCGGCATGACCTACCAGCAATACTTCAGCCGGTTCGTCGATCAACCCGATCGAGGGCATTTTTTCGGCGGGCTGCAACAACGTCTGTTCCAAGTGAAATGGCATCAGAAAGAGCCGCTGGACCAGAGGCCGAGCTGGCGGGAAGTGGCCGTCACTGACCCTCATCTGCACTTCAACACCGCACCGCTCACCGGCGAACTCTGGAAATACCTGTTTGAGCAAAAGCTCAACAAGGTGCTCAATGACGCCCGACACATCGCCGTGTCCACCGCCGATGCCGATACCAACGCCCGATGGGCCTGGTGGGAGAACTTCAAGAAAATCACCTCGGACATCTTCAACATCGCCCTGATGGTCGTCACGCCGTTCGTTCCCGGGCTGGGTGAGCTGATGATGGGCTACATGGCTTATCAGATGGCCAGTGACGCCATCGAAGGCATCGTCGACATGACCCTGGGGCTGTGGACCGAGGCCACCGGACACATCGTCGGCGTGGCCACGGATTTTCTTCAGCTCGCGGCCTTTGCCGCCGGTGTGCAGATCGGTGCACTGGCACGCCTGAAGCTGTCGCCGCTGATCGAAGGCATGAAACCGGTCACCCTGCCCAACGGCGAACCCCGGCTGTGGCACCCCGACCTCAAACCCTATGAATGGCCCGATGTGCAGCTATCGCCGGACTCCAGACCCGACGCGCTGGGGCTGCATGTCCACGAAGGCAAGGATGTTCTGCCACTGGATGACAAGCACTACGCCGTGCAAAAGGATCCGCAAACCGGCAACTACCGCGTCAAACACCCGCATCGCGAGAATGCTTATCTGCCCGAGCTGAAACACAACGGCCTCGGCGCCTGGACCCATGAAGCCGAAACCCCGCGAACCTGGGATCGCCCGACGTTGATGCGCCGTCTCGGCCACTCCGTGGAGGGCTTCAGTGACGCGCAGCTCGAGGACGTTCGCATCGCCAGCGGCACCGACGACGGTGCGCTGCGCCGGATGTACGTCGACAATACGGCACCGCCACCGTTACTGGACGACAGCCTCACCCGCTTGAACATCCAGCGCCAGACCCGCCAGGCGATTGAAAGGATTCGCTCGGGTCAGCCTCTGGACCCGTCCTCCTACTGGTTTGAACCGCTGGCGACTTACCTGGAGGGCTGGCCCGCGGATAAAGCCCTGAAGGTCTACGAAAACGCCGACATGAGCGGCCGGTTCCGCCAGTACGGCAATGCCGAGGCGTCCGACGAGCAGACGCTGTCCACCAGTTTGTCCAACCTCATGAGCGAGCAATTTGCGCCAGGCCTTGTCGAGTTTCTCAGCGAAGAAGAGCTGCAAGCCGTGCTCGGTCGGTCCACCGCCAAAAGTGACCGGGTGCAAGCATTGCGTAATCGACTGGCGGATGAAGCCAGTCGAATGGACGCGGACATCGTCAATCAGCTTTACCAAGGTGCCCAAGCGTCTGACGACCCGCAGTTGCGACTCATACGCCACTCATTTCCCGAACTGCCGTCCCGTGCGGCAGCGACGTTGCTGAGCAGTGCCGACGCGACCGACCTCAAGCGCATGACCCAGGAGCAACGTCTGCCACTCAGCCTGAAAAGCCGAGCGCGGGAAGCCGCCTTCGAAGCCCGGACCAACCATGCCTATGAAGGCTTCCACGACGGCGCGCAGTGGGTGGCGGAAACCGAAAGCCTGGTGCTGAACGCCTTGAGGATTCATACCGACACCATCGCGCAATTGCGCATCGAGGTTCGCGAAGGCAACGATGCCGGCCCCTTGCGCAGCCGTGTGGGGGCCGAGGACGCGTCCATGGTCCGGGTGCTGGTCAAGGATGATGTCAACCGGTTCGAAGTCTGGGACGGCGACAACCACAAACTGCACGACGCCGCTGATTTTTACGACGCCGTCCTCAACGCCTTGCCGAAAAACAAACAGGCGCAGCTGGGTTATCGGCCGGGCCAGGGCGCCTTTTTCAAACAATGGGTGATGGCGAAGACCGAGACACCGGCGCAGCGCCGCACCGCGCTCGCTGCACCGCCGATCCGTCCGCTGGCTGACCATGAAGACATGATGCTGTTGCGCGGTCCCGGTTTCTCCGTAACCGCCCCCACGCTCACCGAACGGGTGCAGGATATCTACCCCCACTTCAACGAACGCGAGGTCGACACCTTCGTTCGATCCCTGGGTTCGCAGGAGCAAGGTCACCAGACACTGACCCGACTGGACCGGGAACTGGATGACTTGCGTGTGCTGTTCAATCGCTGGCGATACCAGCAGCCGGATACCTGGGGCCCGGATCAACGCGGGTTCGTCAACAGTGGCGGCTTGCACCTTGCCGAGCGGTTCATCGACTGTTTCAAACGCAAGCCCACGGTCTTTGGTGAACGCAGTATCACGGCCGACGGCGGTTACGCGCTGGACCTGTCCACAGAGTTCGGGGTGCTCGACCTCGAACGTTGGTGGAAGGACCTGCCGGATATCAAGCACTACCTCGATCAGATCAGCACCTTGAATCTGGACCGCACGACCCTTTCCGAATCCGCCACCGGCCTGTTAGGGGACTTCCCTCATCTGCGGCAACTGAGCGCCCGCAGCTGCGGCTTGACGCGACTTCCCGACACCATCGGCAAGATGCACCACCTGCGCACTTTGCGGTTGATGAACAACGACATCACATTGACGCCATCGGCTGTCGAGCAATTGCGAAACCTGACCCGCATGGAAACCCTCAGGCTCGATGACAACAAGCGGTTGGGCCGGCTCCCGGACGTCGGACGCATGCCCAGACTGAGAATCCTGAGTTTGAGCAACACCGGGGCCACCACCTGGCCCGATGGCTTGTTCGGGCCTGCCAACAAACGTCGACCGCGCGGCTTCTTTCTGGATTTGCAGGAGAACCCGATCAGCGTCATTCCGAAAGTCGTGCCCGGCTCGGAGGACGCCTTCATCCTCGCGCGGACCCGCTTGTACGAAAAGCAACTCTCGGACGCCAACCTGGTCACTTTCAAAGCGTATCGACGGTCAGTCGGCATCTCGCCCAAGCAGGTCTACGCCAATGCGGCACGAGACGCGATGCACCTGTGGCCCATGAATGACGACTCGGTATGGTGGAGTAACGAAGTCTCAGGGCTGGGTACTTTTCGAGAGGAGGCCTGGCACGACTTGATGACCGAGCCTGGCTCTGAGGATTTTTTTGCCTTGATCCAGAAACAGACCCGCTCGGCCGATTACATGGCCGGTGGTGATTTGCGTCAACAACTCAGCAGCCGGGTATGGCGCATGATCGAAGCCATCGACCTGGACACCGAGTTGCGCAAGGATCTGTTCGCAATGGCCAAGGCGCCCACCACCTGCGCCGATGCCGGGGCCCAGGTGTTCAACCACATGGGCATCAAGGTGCTCGCCTCCGAAGCCTATGCCTTATCGACGTCCAACGCCGTCCTTGAAAGCAAACTGGTGAACCTGGCCAGAGGTGCCGCTCGCCTCGCCCGCGTGGATGACATTGCCCGTGCCGATTTCGGCAGTCGGCCGGGCAATCCGGATGAGGTCGAGGTGTACCTCGCCTACGAAACCGGCCTGGCTCAACGCCTCGGTTTACCGTGGCAATCGGAGTCGATGCTGTATCGCCCCTTGGCCAGCGTGAACGCCAAAACCCTCGACACCGCCTTCGATACGGTGATGTCCATGGAGGCCGGCGATGGCTTGATCAACGACATGATCGAACAGCCGTTCTGGCAGAAATACCTGCAGGACACTTACCCGAACGAGTTCCGGCGCAATGCCCTGTTTTACGAAACCAAGAGCGAATTGCTGGATGAGTTACGCGAAGTTCAACACGCCTGGGCCGGCTCCAAAGGCCAGCAGATTGCACAACGACGAGCACTCAAACAGCGCCTGCAAGACCTCGCCCGACGACTGAATATCGATGACAGCGTCGTGTTGACGGATCAAGACATGACCGATGAAGTCTACGGCCAATTACTGCACGACATGGGCTACGAAGAAAAAGAGCTGAGCCGAACACTCACCCGCGCAGCGCTGCAAAAAGACGCACAGCCGTAATCGGCAAAACCCTGATGCATCGAGTGATGCATCAGGGCTCAACCCTTAACCCACTTGCGAATCCCAGATCACCGTGACAGTGCCCGAGTACGTTCGGGCGACTCCGGGCTTGAGCATTTCGCCGACTTCGTCCTGCGCAATCTCGAAGTGCAACGTTCCCGGTTTGCGATCGACATAAAAGCGTGGCTGGAACAACTCGGTACCACTGCCGTCGCGCCGCAACGGCCGGCGGCTGACCGGTTGATCGGCGGCATCCACCAAGCCATTGGGCAGGGTCAGGCTGACGTCGAGCGGCACGACATGACCCGAAGCCGGGTCGCGCACCGAGCAGCGATTGCCATCCTCGCTGTACTGGCAGTCCAGGCTCATCTTGAAGCGGCTCGACGAAGAAAGATTGAACGTCTGATCACGAAACAACCGCGTCGGCTTGCGCCCCTGCGTCAGCCAGGCTTGCCAGCCGCCCTGCGGGACCAGTTCGATGCGATTGCCGCCGGGGGGAATCTCAACCTTGAGGGTGTGCCGAACATCCAGGGAGAAGTTGAGGGTCAGTTGGTTGTCATTGGGAATCATGACATCGCCCATGTCGAAGTCCTGACGAGGACCGACCGTGTACGGCATGGTGCCGGTGTATTTGCCCGATTTCATGGCCAGGGGGTCAGGCGTTTTCAGCTCATAAGCGAACACGAAGTACAGGTAGCGAAAAGAAAGCGGAATATCGAACTTCGCCGTCTTGCTGCACACGCCCGCCCCTCTGGCGACTCGCCAGAAACTGTTGTAGCCAGAGGGACCCGCCGAGTGCCAACCCACACTTGAACAGGGTGGTGGCGCATATGACCAACCGCCACCTACCCATAAGTCATCCCACCATCCTCCTCCAGTCAGTTCAGTGACAGGGCGGGGAATGGCGGCTTCGTGCCCGATCCCGCCTATACGAATGGAAAGCACTTGCTTATCACCCGACTCGTGGGTGACCACCACTTCTCTCCAGTCTGAGGGAACACGGGCCATGCCCCCTTGCCGCGGGTCCGCATGGTTGGCCAGGATGGGCGCATTCGCCGTGAATGGAATAGGCGCAACAAGGCTGAACAAGTTATAGGGCGCACAGGCTTGCGGTATCTGTCGGCAAAAACCCTCGGACGGCGTCATGTTGACGAACACGTTTTTATTGGGCTTCGATGAATCCGGCTCGAATACCGCTTCGATCTCCATAACGGCAGCCTGTATGGGCAGTGCAAAAACGGCACACGCCAAGCTGCTCAACAGTCGAACTGATAGTCCACGTAGAAGCCGCATTGTCTTTCCTTCAAAGTCCATATCGATGCTCAGCCTTGCTGAATTAATCCTTCAGGCGCCCGCTAAACTTCCGAATCCCAGATGACCGTGACAAGGCCCGAGTAGGTCCTGACCACATTCGGCTTGAGCATTTCGCCGACTTGATCCTGCGCAATCTCGAAGTGCAACGTTCCCGGTTTGCGATCGACGTAAAAGCGTGGCTGGAAAAACTCGGTACCCATGCCGTCGCGCCGCAATGGCCGGCGACTGACCGGCTGATCGGCGGCATCCACCAAGCCATTGGGCAGGGTCAGGCTGACGTCGAGCGGCACGACATGACCGGAAACCGGGTCGCGTACCGAGCAGCGATTGCCATCTTCGCTGTACTGGCAGTCCAGATTCATCTTGAAGCGGCTCGACGAAGAGAGATTGAACGTCTGATCACGAAACAACCGCGTCGGCTTGCGCCCCTGCGTCAGCCAGGCTTGCCAGCCGCCCTGCGGGACCAGTTCGATGCGATTGCCACCGGGGGGAATCTCGACCTTGAGGGTGTGCCGAACATCCAGGGAGAAGTTGAGGGTCAGTTGGTTGTCATTGGGAATCATGACATCACCCATGTCGAAATCCTGACGAGGACCGACCATGTAGGTAATGGAGCCTGTGTATTTACCCGCGGCCATGTTCAGCGGATCGGGCGTGCGCAGTTCATAGGCGTACACAAAATACAGATACTTAAAGGACATCGGGATGTCGAACAGCGCCTTTTTGCTGCATACGCCCACCCCCACCGGGACTCTCCAGAAACTGTTGTAGCCAACGGGTCCCGCAGTCGCGTTACCGACCCCCAGACACGGCGCAGGCGCATACACCCAGCCCCCTCCCTGCCACATCTGATCCCACCAACCGCCTCCCGTAATGTCGGTGATTGGACGGGGAATGGACGCTTCGTGACCAATACCCCCGATTCGTATGGAAAGCACTTTTGAATCGCCCGATTCATGTGTAACACGCACCTCTCTCCATTCAGAGGGTACCCGGGCCATGCCGCCCTGGCGCGGGTCCGCGTGATTGGCAAGAATCGGCGCATTGGCCGTGAACAATATAGGCGCGACAAGACTGAAAAGTTGATAGCGCGCACAGGTCTCTGGAACTTGACGACAGAACCCCTCAGAGGGCGTCTTGTTGACGAATTTATTGTTCTGCGGTTTGGCCGAATCCGGCACGAACTCCGCCGTGATCTCTGCCACCACCGCCTCTGCAGGCATCGAAAACACAGCGCACAACAGACTGGTCAATACAAACCCATTCCGAGCCCGGACTGATCGCTTCTTCAATAAACGCTTCATTTTGGCAGTACCGCATTGAAGACCATATTCACGCTGCCAAAATAGCTGCCCGGTTTATAAACCCCATCGACAGGCGGCATTGGCACGATCTCCAGCAACACCCGTTTACCCGGCGCAGCATCACTCATTGACACCACCTCGCGACTGTCCAGCTCATTGAGCACATGGCCGTTGAACAGCACGCGCAAACCAATGTCATGGGCATCCGTCCCGTTGGACAAATACGGCCTGCCCTCAAGGCGAGCTTCGATGGAGCCGGCTTCATTCTTCACGTCGAAATACTTGCGCAAGCCGCCCAGGGTCGAGGTCGTCAGGTTCCACGGCAATTGCTGTTCGCGGTGAATCCAGCCGGGGTCTGCCGGAATGACATAAAACGCCTGGCTCGGAATCGTCACGAACACTTCGAAGTGCTGCACTTCGCGGGCGGCATACGCTGAATGGCAAGCCATTGCCGACATCATCAGGACCGTCAGTTTTCTGAACATAGTCATCAGCCTTTCACATCGAGTTTCTTGCGGCTCTCGCCTTCAATCAACGTGAAGCGGTACTCGCGGCCTGCCTGTTTCTCGAACTCGAAGTTGCGGCCGGCCAGAATGTGATGCTTGGTGGTCGGCTGGCAGTCCTGGTCGTTCTTGACCGCGCAATCCTTGAACTCGTCGATCACCACCACGGTGTTGCCGGTATTGCGGATCCGGTATCGGGCCGCCTCGTTTTCGATCACGCTGGCGTAGCGCGGGTCCTTGGGGCGAACGAAAAACACCGCGCCATAACCGGCCAGCACCGTGACCCCGGCGGACAGGGCTTTCTTGTATTCCTCACGTTCCTCGCCGGAGACCGCAAATTCGTCTTCCTTCTCGGGCACCACCGGCACGAAACGCACGCGGAAATAGCGCTCCTTGTCACGCTCCCCCATGTACAGCAATCGCGTGCCTTGCATGCCACTGGCGGGCACGATCAGCCGCGCCGGGCTGGCCATCAAGCCATCCCGGGATTTGCCGTCGGCATTGGTCTGGAGCGGCACTTCCCGGGATTTGCCATCGGCGTCGTAGAGGATTTCAAGGATGTTGACCTTGACGAAGGCGGTGCTGTCGCCGCCGTTGTAGACGCGTTTCAAAAAGGTACTTTTGTCGCCGTCCAGGTAGTCGTAAACCGTGCCGATATTGATGCTCGGTCCGGCGTGCGCCGTCTGGGTGAACAAACAAAAACCAATCAGTGCCAACCGACGTTTCATCGTCATTTACCTCATAAAAAAGTGCGTGGTGCCGGGCATCAACCTGCCGTCGGCGTCTCAAGCGTCAGGTCCGCCAACGTGTCGGGCGTGCAGCGCAGATCACCGATCATCAGCACATTGTTTTCCGTGCGGCCATTGCTCGGGTCCAGACGGAACTGGCACAGCAACTGATTGCCGTGGCGCACTTCCAGGGTCGGTGAGCCAGCGTTCATTTCCATGGAGAAGAAGCCGTCCACTTCACTCACCCCGCGACTGGCGTGGTTGATGATGTGATGGCCCTTGAGCGGGTTGCCCTGAGGGTCGATCAGGCGGCCAAGGACGGTAAGGGTTCGCATCACACGGATCTGGCGATAATCCACGCCGCCCTTGTTCAGGTGATAGCTGGAACGGGCCGGCTGGATGGTCGCGGCAGGCACGTGGTTGCCTTCGAAATCGAAACTGACGGAGCTGCTTTTGTAAGCCGTGATCGGCACGAAATTGCGTCCGGGCTTGAGGACCGCGCTGCCGCCGCTCAAATCGTCGGCGCGCAACGTGATGTCGTCGATGTCCGACTCGACATCGATGATCATGCCCGCGCCGTTGCGGTGGTATTGGCTGGTCATGATCATTTTTTGCCCACCGACCGCTACGGTGCTGTCGAGGTTGAGGCCGCCGGTGAGGTCGTTGTTGTAAGAGGAGCGCTGGATAAAACCGTCAGCGTTGGCCAGGTCCGATTGCATCGTCGCCAGCGCATTCAAACCGATGCCATAGGTGTCGGTGATGGCCGTGGCGGAAACACTTTGCAGCAGGTGGTCCTGCAAGTCTTTGCGGTAAGTGATCGAGGCATTGTTGTCGCGCCCGCCGTCACGATCGGTACGGGTGCCGATGCTGCCGGACAGCTGTTCTCCCGGACCACCCAGCGCGACGCTCACGCTCAGATCAAGCCCGCGATTTCGATCATTCCCCGAGCTGAAGCTGCCCGGCCTGTCGAACAGTGACAGGCGCCAATTGGCATCGCTGCCGAACAGTTGCGCGCGCTGGGTCCAGCCCAGATCCACGCCGACGCCTTCGGTATTGCCTTCACTGTGGGACACCCGGGCATTGACCGAACTTTTGCTGGTAAGCCGATGGTTAACCGACAACGACGAGTTGCTGGTCTGGCCGATATATACGTTGCGCTGCCGCACGCGCGTGCCATCGGGCAGGGTGTCGTAGAGCCGCGTGGTGTCGAGCCAGCTGCGGTTATGGCTGGCGACGAGGCTGCCGCTGCCGTAGGAATAAAGCCCCTGCACGTCAAAACCGGTGCCGTAGTCCTGAGTCTTGTAGACGTTGGCAAAGACGCTGGCGTTGTTGACGATGGCCCAGTCGACCGACGTGCCGTATTGCAGGGTGTCTTTCACTTGCCGACCCGACAGGCCGAGGATCACCCGTGGGTGCAGCAGGAAGTTGAACGCGGCGCCAGCGGTCATGTCGCCGTCGGCCTGCTCATCCCAGTTGCTGAGCATCTTCGATTCACGCCCGGCGAACAGGTTGTAGCGCCAGCGCTCGTCATGATTGCTCCAGTTGTTGGGTTTGTAGACCAGTTCCTGAGTGCTGGAAGTGATCTGGCCGTCCTCGATCAGCCGCACTTCGACTTCATAGATGCCGCCGGGCAATGGCCGCGTATCAAGCGTCTGCAAACCGGCCGGCATTGCCTGAGTGTTGATCAGCAAGCCGTCGCGATAGATCTCCACCGAGCCTTGGCGATTGGCCGTGACATAGATCGGGTAGACCGCCGGTTTCGGGTTGTTGATGGCCAGGCTGTCGGAACTGCCGTACATGACGCCCAGCGCAGTGTCGGGGCTGGCGCCAAAGGAGCGTGGCTGGCGGGTCAAGCCTTCCGAGGTGGGCGTGAACAAACCCAGGCGCAGGAAATTGCCTTCCAGTTCACGCTGGGTGAAGAGCTCGTGCACCGCGTGATAAGTCTGGTTGTCCACACCACCGAGGCGGGACAACTGCATGTTCACCGCCTGGGTCCAGTTGCCCAGGCTGCTGCTGGCTTCCAGACCGTAACGACCACCGAGGTTCTGGTTCTGGCCGCCATTGAGGTTCAGCTGGTTGCGCACGATCAACCCGGTGCTGCCGCCTTCGGGCTGGTTGTAATAAAGCTGCACCTGATCATCGCGCTCGGCGTTTTCCGTGAGGATCGACACCAGCGAGTTTTCCAGGCTGTAGTGCACGGCCAGCAGTTGTTCGGGGCAATTGGCCTGGCAGGCGCCCAGTACCACGCCTTGTTTCAGGTAGTCGGCCCAGATGTCACGCTCGCTGGGCTTGATCGTGCTGTCGCTGACATCGGCGAAGTCGACGAGGGTGATGCGATCATCGCGGGTCAACACGACCATCGCCTCACCGAGAAACTGTTGGTCAAGTTCCACGCGTACTGCCAGCGGCACATCAAAGAAGTGCTCTTCGAACTCGCTCGGTAGCCCCTTGGCTTGCGCAAGCAAACTTCGGGGTGTGTGGCCGTTGTCCGCTGGCGCGGCCAGGGCAGTTGCACAAAAACATAGGGCAAGCGCGGTCGCGATGGGAGTCATCGGGAACATGAACGAATACTCTGAAGATAAATTCGTTGAAACCCGATCGACAGGGACGCAGCCCTATCGATCGGTGAACGTTGCCAAGTAAGACAGAACTTACTTACAGAACGCGCCGTGTTTTAGATGCGCGGAATGGCATCAAAAATGACGACTGGGTTGGCGGTGTAGAGACCCACCTGGGCGTTGGTCGGCTTCGCGGCCTTGATGACCAGGTCGGCGCGCATGCCACCGTTGGACTCGGCGTCACCTACCACTTCCTGGGATTCGGCCGTCAGCACCGTGCCATTGAAGGTGTAAGTCAGAGGAATGTTCAAGGTTGGATTACCGTTGAACAACGGGGTAGGACCGCCGACGATATAAGCGCCAACCGAGCCATTGGTGTGTTGAATATTGTAGGTGCCACGGACCTCTGTCAGGTCGCCGACCCCAATGAGGTATTGCATTTTCTCGTCTTTACCGAAATCCGGGTTCACAGGCTGGGCATGGAAGACCTTGCTTGGGATATCCGCAGTAATGTTGATGGAGGTGCGCGATTCTTCAGCAGCGAACGCCATCGAAGCGCTCAGGGCCAGGAGGGTCATCGGAACGGCGATTGCAAACTTCTTGAACATTATTGAGTACCTGTCTTTTTCAAAGGATTGGGCCGAGAAAAGTCTAAACAAGCGAACTTAACCCCTCGCGCTGATGGCGATTTCGCTTAACTTTCGACGCCAGAAAATGATCGTCCAATCTCTTGAAAAAGTAAGTACGTAACTTCCGAAGAACATGTAGTAACAATGGCTTTCGAACACTAGGAAAAAAGTTGAAAAAACGCCAACTTGATTGTTTTACCCTCAGAAAAATACTACACACAGATTTAACTGAAAAAACACACAGATATGAACTAATAAAACTTCCGTAAGACAGGGCCTACTTATCTCATGATAGTGGAATAATTATCAATCGATGAACTTCCATGATTAGTTCAATTACTCTAAAAGAGTAACTCATGCATGACTCCTCGTCGCTGATGGCATCTGGCCCCAAGCGACCACCGAGGCCGACCGTCGGTCCAGAACGCTTGCGCTCGTCTAAAGATATATCTTAAGTTGTATCTAAACACCACGAGAGAAGACGTAAAAATGAGAGACCATCATTCCCATCGAGACCACGGCGACAGCCGCGACGGCTTCGAGAAACGCCCGGGCCCCGGCCGTGAACGCGGTGGCCGTGGTCCCCGGGTGTTTGCCCCCGGCGACCTGAAACTGCTGCTGTTGGCGTTGATTGCCGAGCAGCCCTGCCACGGCTATGACCTGATCCGCCAGATCGAAAGCATGTTCGACGGTGCCTACTGCCCCAGCCCCGGTGTGATCTACCCGACCCTGACCTTTCTCGAAGAAAGCGAAATGATCCTGGGCGACGCCGAGGGCGGCAAAAAGCGCTACACCATCACCGACGCCGGACGGCTGTCGTTGACCGAACAGGCCATTGCGCTGGACGGCGTGCGAATGCGCATCGAAGTCAGCAAGCGCTCGTTGCGCGGCCATGATCGCCCGGCCGAGATCCACGAGGCGGTGCACAACTTGCGTCACGCCTTGCAGATGCATCACGGCCGCTGGAGTCCCGAAGAAATCCTGCGGGTTCGCGACCTGCTCAACAACACCGCCAAAGCCATCGTCGATGGCCCTGCCGTTCAACCCGTTCAGGAGAAAGCCGAATGACTGACGTTGTGCACACCATTCACCGTGTCATGCATGAAATCAAACGTCGCCGCCTGCAAGTGCTACGGGTGGTTGACCTGACGCCGCGGATGCGCCGGATCACCCTGGGCGGCCCGGAGCTGGCCGGCTTTGTCAGCCTGGGCACGGACGACCACGTCAAACTGCTGTTCCCGCAAAACGCGGCCGAACAAGCGGCGCTGGAAACTCTGGTGCTCGGCGCCGGTAAAGACAACGGCCCGATGCCGGCGATGCGCGACTACACGCCGCGTCGCTACGACCTCGACACCCTGGAACTGGACATCGACTTCGTGTTGCACGGAGACGGCCCCGCCTCGACCTGGGCCGAGCAGGCCACACCTGGCCAGTTCCTGCACATTGGCGGGCCGCGTGGCTCGATGGTCGTGCCGGACATGTTCGACAGCTATTTGCTGATCGGCGACGAAACCGCCCTGCCCGCCATCGCCCGCCGACTCGAAGGTCTGGCGGCCAATCGTCGTGCGCTGGTGATTGTGGAAGTGGAGAACGGCGCCGAGCAGCAACGTCTGGAAAGCGCCGCGCAGGTCAATGTGATCTGGGTCTTGCGCGAGGGTGGCAAAGACAACTTGCTGACCACCGTGAAGCACCTGCAAGTGCCGAGCGGCAATCTGTATGCGTGGGTGGCGACCGAGACCAAGGTGTCACGGCAGATTCGTCGGGTGCTGCTCGATGAGCACGGCTTGAATGAGCAATTCGTCAAGGCCGTGGGGTACTGGCGGGCGGATGATAGCGACGAGGAGTGACCACAGCTCGATAGTGTGGCGAGGGAGCTTGCTCCCGTTCGGCTGCGAAGCAGTCGTAAAATCAGCATACTCGGTGATTCAGTAAAACTCGGTTGCAGGTTTTAGCGCCGCTTCGCGCCGCAGCGGGAGCAAGCTCCCTCGCCACAAAGGCCCTTCAAATCACCCTCTGTATTCACCGACCACGCCACCGATCCAACGCGATAATAATTAGAGCAATCACCACAAACCCCGCCAACAATCCCCCCGCATTCAAAAACACCTGTGGATAACCCAGCGTGCCGACATCAATGAACGGATAGGGATAAACCGCCAGTTCATGCCCGCGCAGCAATGAATAGGCGAAGTACACCAGCGGATAGATCACCCACAACCCGATATGCCGCAGGCGCAAGGTGCCTTTGGGTACACACCACCACCAGTACGCCAGAAACAGCAGCGGCATGACGTCATGCATCAGCTCATCGGCCAGAAACTGCCAGCCTTCGGGATGCCACAAGTGGCGCAGCAACAGGCTGTAAGCCAGGCCGACGACCACGATGCTCACGGCAATGGCGCTGCTGACCCACGGCTGCAAAAACCAGCGTCGCGCCGCCGACTCGCGAGGGGTCCACTCACAGGTCAGCACCACCGCCACCAGCGTATTGGTCAACACGGTGAAGTAGCTGAAAAAGCTCAGCAGCCCTCCCAGCAAACTGGCTTGCAGCGTCCAGCGTGAGTACAGGATCAAGTACAGCTGAATCGCCAGCCCGGCCCAACCCAGCACTGCGGCCACCGCCACAAAACGACGCCTCGCGGCAGAACCTGGCGTCGAGAGCGAGCCCATATTCAGAGCGGGCGCTTGGTGCGCATCAGCTTCACGTACAGGCGTTCGACCTTCTCCCGCGCCCACGGGGTTTTGCGCAGGAAAGTCAGGCTCGACTTGATGCTCGGGTCACTCTTGAAACAACGGATATCAATGCGCTCGGCCAGCCCCGACCATTCGTAATGTTCCACCAGGGCGTTGAGGATTTGCTCCAGCGTCACGCCGTGCAGCGGGTTGTTGTTCTGTTCGGTCATGCCGGGCCTTCGAGCGATGTAAGGATGGGAAGCCGCGCACCTTAGCCGAGGGTGTGGCCGGGTGGAAGCGCGATGTGCGCTCTCTGGTAAATGTAGGTGACCTTGAACAGATCGCTGCCCAGCACTGTTACCAAATACGAAATAATTCATGTCACTAAAAGCGCTTTCTCTATTTGTAACAAGACATTATCCTTGCGCCCGTCAAGCTGAAACGCTTCATCTACCCGCGACATAGTGCCGCTTTCCGTTCATCCCCCAGAAAAAGATCAAGAATTCCTTCTCTATGCCTGATTTCCCAACTCCGCGAGACAGCGCTGTCTGCACCGCTATTGCCGGTCGAAAAGCCTTGAACCTGATCGGTGGGTTCACCGCCTTGAGCCTGGCCACATGCACCCAGGCCACTCCCGCCTTCGATAGCGAATCGCCCTGGATGCTGGGCGACTGGAACGGCACGCGCACCGAACTTTCGGAAAAAGGCTACGACTTCAAAGTCGATTACACCGGCGAAATGGGCAGCAAACTGCACGGTGGCTACGACCACGATCGCACGGCGCGCTACAGCGACCAGTTTGGTTTCGGCACGCACTTGGATTTGCAGAAGATTCTGGGTTGGGACGACGCCGAATTTCAGCTGACCATCACCGAGCGCAATGGCAACAACATCAGCAACGACCGGATCAACGACCCGCGCGTCGGGGGCTTTACCTCGGCGCAGGAAGTCTGGGGCCGTGGGCAAACCTGGCGCCTGACGCAGATGTGGTATCAGCAGAAGTTCTTCGATCAGAAACTCGACATCAAGGTCGGCCGTTTCGGCGAAGGCGAGGACTTCAACAGCTTCCCGTGCGACTTCCAGAACCTGGCGTTTTGCGGCTCGCAGGTCGGTAACTGGGTCGGCGGCATCTGGTACAACTGGCCAGTTAGCCAGTGGGCCATGCGCGTGAAATATCACCTGACGCCGGAGCTGTACGCGCAGGTCGGCGCCTACGAGCAAAACCCGTCGAACCTTGATCGCGACAATGGTTTCAAGCTCAGCGGCAGCGGTACTCAGGGCGCGATCCTGCCGGTGGAACTGGTCTGGTCGCCGAAGCTCAACGGCCTGCCGGGTGAATACCGCGCCGGCTATTACTACAGCAACGCCAAGGCCACGGATGCCTACAAGGACAGCAATGGCCAGCCGGCCGCCCTGAGCGGCGAGGCTTACCGCAGCGCGTCGAGCAAGCACGGTGTGTGGTTGGGTGTTCAGCAACAAATCACCCGCCGCGCCAGCGACAATTCGCGCGGCCTGAGCGTGTTCGCCAACGGCACGATGCACGACAAGAAGACCAACGCCGTCGACAACTATGTCCAGGCCGGCGTCGTCTACAAAGGGTTCTTCGATGCTCGCGCCAAAGACGACATCGGCTTTGCCCTCGCCCGGGTTCACGTCAACCCGGCTTATCGCAAGAACGCCGAAGCGACCAACCAGGCCCGCGCCGTCTATGACTACGACGATCCTTCGTTCCTGCCACCCCAGGACACCGAATACAGCGCCGAACTCTATTACGGCGTGCACGTCACGAACTGGCTGACCGTGCGCCCGAACCTGCAATACATCCGCCACCCCGGTGGCGTGGATAAGGTCGATGACGCGCTGATTGGCGGGATCAAGATCCAGTCATCGTTCTGACCAACATCACAAAACCCTGTAGGAGCCGGCTTGCTGGCGATGGCGGTGTCTCAGCCAACACATTTATCGCCTGACACGCCGCTATCGCCAGCAAGCCGGCTCCTACAAGGGATTGCATCAATCGAACCATTTTTATCTGAACCATGCCCGCACAGGATCGTCATCTACAGTGAACTTGCGCGGGACAACTTGAAACGTCACGGAGAACCACACTATGAGCACTGATGGTGCTTTGAGTCGAAGCCGTCTATTGCCGACACTGCTCGGCATTCTGCTTCTGCTAATGGGCCTGGCCATGCTGGCTGGCGGAATCAAGCTGAGCCTGCTAGGTGGCTCGTTGTATTACCTGCTGGCCGGTATCGGCCTGACGCTGACCGGCGTGCTGCTGATCCTGGCTCGCCGCGCTGCGCTGGGCCTTTACGCACTGGTGCTGTTCGCCAGTACCGTGTGGGCCTTGTGGGAAGTCGGCCTCGACTGGTGGCAACTGGTGCCGCGTCTGGCGATGCTGTTTGCGCTGGGCCTCGTCATGTTGCTGCCGTGGTTCCGCCGTCCGCTGCTGATCACCGGCCCTGCGCCGATGGGCACTGGCGCGTTGAGCGTGGCTGTGGTGCTGGCGGGCGTTACTGCACTGGCCAGCCAGTTCACCAATCCGGGTGAAATCAAAGGCGAACTGGACCGCGACAGCGTGCCGGGCATGACCAACACCGCCCCGGCCATGCCCGACGGTGACTGGAATTCCTACGGCCGCAGCGCTCACGGTGATCGTTACTCGCCACTGGCGCAGATCACCCCGCAGAACGTGAACAAACTGGTTCCAGCCTGGACCTACCGCACCGGCGACCTGCCGGGGCCGAACGACCCGGGCGAAACCACGGCCGAAAACACCCCGCTGAAAGTCAATGGCATGCTCTACGTCTGCACGCCGCACAGCCAGGTGATCGCCCTCGACCCGGACACCGGCAAGGAAATCTGGCGTTTCGATCCGAAGCTCTCCACGCAAAACGCGGCGAACTTCAAGGGTTGGGCGCACATGACCTGCCGTGGCGTGACCTATCACGATGACGCCGTCTACGCGTCCGAGCAAAGCCCGACCGGCACCGCCAGCCCTGCGCCGGTCAGCACGGTCTGCCCACGCCGGATCTTCCTGCCGACCGCCGACACCCGCCTGATCGCCCTCGACGCCGACACCGGCAAGATGTGCGAAGACTTCGGCAACCAAGGCCAGGTCGACTTGACCGCCAATATCGGCGGCTTCAATGCCGGCGGTTACTACTCCACTTCACCTCCAGCGGTCACCAAGGATCTGGTGGTGATCGGCGGCCACGTTACCGACAACGTTTCCACCGACGAGCCAAGCGGCGTGATCCGCGCGTTCGACGTGCACTCCGGCAAACTGGTATGGAACTGGGACAGCGGCAACCCGGACGACACCACGCCGATTGCCGAAGGCAAGGTCTACACCCGCAACTCGCCGAACATGTGGTCCATGTTCGCCGTCGACGAAAAACTCGGCATGCTTTACCTGCCGATGGGCAACCAGACCCCGGACCAGTTCGGTGGCGATCGCACCCCTGAATCGGAACTGCACGCCGCCGGCCTGACCGCCCTCGACATCGCGACCGGCCAGGTGCGCTGGCACATGCAGTTCACCCACCATGACCTGTGGGACATGGACGTCGGTGGCCAGCCAACCCTGATGGACCTGAAAACCGCTGACGGCGTGAAGCCAGCCGTGCTCGCGTCCACCAAGCAAGGCAGCATCTACGTGCTGGATCGCAGCACCGGCAAGCCGATCGTGCCGATCAACGAAGTGCCGGTTCCGCAAGGCGCTGTCGAAGGTGATCACACCTCGCCAACTCAACCGAAATCCGACCTCAACCTGATGCCGCCGCCGCTGCAAGAGCGCGACATGTGGGGCGTGACCCCGTTCGACCAACTGATCTGCCGGATCGACTTCAAATCCATGCGCTACGATGGCCCTTTCACGCCGCCATCGCTGCAGGGTTCGATCGTTTACCCAGGCAACTTCGGCGTGTTCGACTGGGGCGGCATCTCGGTTGACCCGGTGCGTCAGATCGCGTTCGTGAACCCGAGCTACATGGCGTTCAAATCGAAAATGATCCCGGCCGCCGAAATCGCTGCCCAAGGCCCGCGCAAAAGCGAAACCGAAGGCGTGCAACCGAACAAAGGCGCGCCTTACGGCGTCGTCCTCGAAGCCCTGCTCTCGCCAATGGGCCTGCCGTGCCAGGCACCGGCCTGGGGCTACGTGGCCGCGGTCGACCTGACCACCCACAAAACCATCTGGAAACACAAAAACGGCACCGTGCGCGACAGCTCACCGGTTCCGATCCCGCTGAGCATGGGCGTGCCTAGCCTGGGCGGTACCTTCGTCACAGCGGGCGGCGTTGGCTTCCTGAGCGGCACCCTCGACCAGTACCTGCGCGCCTACGACGTGAAAAACGGCAAGCAGTTGTGGGAAGGTCGCCTGCCAGCAGGTGCACAAACCACTCCGATGACCTACACCGGCAAGGACGGCAAGCAATACGTGCTCGTCGTGGCTGGCGGTCATGGGTCGCTGGGCACCAAGCAGGGTGACTATGTGATTGCGTACAAACTGTCCGAGTAAGGTTTAGCGGCGGTTAAAGGAAAGGCGACTCCTGCGAGGGGGTCGCCTTTTTTGTCGGAATTTTTCCGCCACACCGCCTATCACTTGTGGGAGCGGGCTTGCCCGCGATAGCGGTGTATCAGTCCACACATTTGTTGAATGTTAAACAGCCATCGCGAGCAAGCCCGCTCCCACATTGGGTCGCGTCAGGCCTGAACTTATTTGCCAACGTCCTACAGCGGTGGCTGTTCCAGAGGAGGATTCCGACAAGTTCTATCGGTTGTCGTGTCGGAAGTCCGGGCGATAGGCTTTCGAGGTCGCTGCAAATTCAGCGGCCGGGTTTGGTCGCCCAGGTTTAGAATGGCGCACTTTTCGTGCTTGCTTCATGGCGAGCTGTGCGTGGGAGGGCCTCGGCCCTGCCGGGTTCCATTCCCTGGTCGACCAACCTGCGTATGGTTCGCCACCCAACTGCTTGGTCGCAGTCGTGGCGAACTTCCAGTCCCCGAATGGAGCTTCACCATGTTCAAAGAAACCCCGAATCCCCCGCAAACCGACGACGTTTCCCCCTACGAATCCCTCGATTCCAAAAAACTCAACGAAGCCGCCGAACGCGCACTGGATCACTACCTCAACCCCGCCGCCCTCAAATCCCCCGCCACCCGCAAACCCAGCACGATGTTTGTGATTGCCCCGGACATCAAAGACGAAGACCTGTTGGCCCACACCTGCGAATCGTTGGCCCAGGCCAGCGTAATGGCGAGTGATTTCGCGGACTATCTGGAAGGCCCGCACCGGCACAAGGCGATGGCCATTCAACAGATCGTCATGCTGGCCGAGCTGGCAGCAAACCGGATGCTCGATAACGTCGCCATCCCAAAACCTGAGCCGCACAGCTAATACCCGTGAGAGCCGGGCTTGCCGGCGATGGCGGTGTGTCAATCGACATCAATGTTGAATGAGCAATCGCCATCGCAGGCAAGCCAGCTCCCACAATTGGATTGGGTACATCAGCAAGAGATTAGTCGGCTGTCAGGTCGCCTTCGCTGGCAGGCCAGCTCCCACAATTGAATTGGGTACATCAGCAAGAGATTGGTCGGCTGTCAGGCCGCCATCGCGAGCAGGCTCACTCCCACGAAAAGCAGATCAGCGTACGGCTTTTGCTTCTCACCACTCATCAGGCCGAGCGTTAGCTCGCCTTCAGCTTTTGATCTGCCCGCCCCTTCGGGAGGCTGAGTGGAGGTGTTCATCCGGGGAGTGGCGCGCAGCGCCGTTCGACGCAGTCGAACACGCTGCATGTAGGTCGTCGCGAAGCAGACCGGAGGGCAGTGTCCCCGGATGGATACCGGAGCGAAGGAACGCCGAGCCTAAGCGAGGGGCCGGACGCTCGGGGCGAGCCTTTTTTTGCTTACTTTTTTTTGGCGTTTGAAAAAAAAGTGAGTCGCCGTAAGGGCGAAACCGCCAGCCGCCGTTACCACAGAAATGGATATGTACCCGGTCAACCACAACATGGTCGGCCCACAGGCCGCCAAGTCAAAAGCACCTGTCCAAACCCTGAACACACACCCAGAAATATCCCGCCCCATTGAAACCACCCCCCACCTGCCCCATCTAAGACCCATACCCCATTGCGCAGGTGCCCCATGAGCGACCAGCAAGAATTCCCCGAAGACCCGAGCGAATACGCCGACCCAGAGAACGCCGAACACCACTCCACCGGCAAAGGCCTCGCCCTGCCCGGCCAGAACCTGCCGGACAAGGTCTACATCATCCCGATCCACAACCGCCCATTCTTCCCGGCCCAAGTGCTGCCGGTCATCGTCAATGAAGAACCGTGGGCTGAGACCCTGGATCTGGTCAGCAAATCCGACCACCACTCCCTGGCCCTGTTCTACATGGACACGCCCCAGGAAGACCCGCGCCATTTCGACACCTCGGCCCTGCCGCTGTACGGCACCCTGGTCAAGGTGCACCACGCCAGTCGCGAAAACGGCAAACTGCAATTCGTCGCCCAAGGCCTGACCCGGGTACGCATCAAAACCTGGCTCAAACACCATCGCCCGCCTTACCTGGTGGAAGTCGAATACCCGCACCAGCCAACCGAGCCGACCGACGAGGTCAAGGCCTACGGCATGGCGCTGATAAACGCGATCAAGGAACTGCTGCCGCTGAACCCCCTGTACAGCGAAGAGCTGAAAAACTACCTCAACCGCTTCAGCCCCAACGATCCGTCGCCACTCACCGACTTCGCCGCCGCCCTGACCTCAGCCACCGGCAGCGAACTGCAGGAAGTGCTCGACTGCGTGCCGATGCTCAAGCGCATGGAAAAAGTCCTGCCGATGCTGCGCAAGGAAGTCGAAGTCGCGCGCCTGCAAAAGGAAATTTCCGCCGAAGTTAACCGCAAGATCGGCGAACATCAGCGCGAGTTCTTCCTCAAGGAACAGCTCAAGGTTATCCAGCAAGAGCTGGGGCTGACCAAAGACGACCGCAGCGCCGACCTCGAACAGTTCGAGCAACGGCTGACCGGCAAAGTGCTGTCGGCCCAAGCGCAAAAACGCATCGAAGAGGAAATGAACAAGCTGTCGATCCTCGAGACCGGCTCGCCGGAGTACGCGGTCACCCGCAACTATCTCGACTGGGCGACTTCGGTACCGTGGGGCGTTTACGGCGAGGACAAACTCGACCTCAAGCACGCACGCAAGGTGCTGGACAAACACCACGCTGGCCTCGACGACATCAAGGACCGCATCCTCGAATTCCTCGCGGTCGGTGCTTATAAAGGCGAGATCAGCGGCTCCATCGTGCTGCTGGTCGGCCCGCCGGGCGTGGGTAAAACCAGTGTCGGCAAATCCATCGCCGAATCCCTCGGCCGACCGTTCTACCGCTTCAGCCTTGGCGGTATGCGCGACGAAGCCGAGATCAAGGGCCATCGCCGCACCTACATCGGCGCGCAGCCGGGCAAACTCGTGCAGGCGTTGAAAGACGTCGAAGTGATGAACCCGGTGATCATGCTCGACGAAATCGACAAGATGGGCCAGAGCTACCAGGGCGACCCGGCCTCGGCGCTGCTGGAAACGCTGGACCCGGAACAGAACGTCGAATTCCTTGACCATTACCTGGACCTGCGTCTGGACCTGTCGAAAGTGCTGTTCGTCTGCACCGCCAATACCCTGGATTCGATTCCCGGCCCATTGCTGGACCGGATGGAAGTGATTCGCCTGTCGGGTTACATCACCGAAGAAAAAATCGCCATCGCCAAGCGTCACCTCTGGCCCAAGCAGCTGGAAAAGGCCGGCGTGTCCAAAGGCAGCCTGAGCATCAGCGACAGCGCCTTGAAAGCCTTGATCGATGGTTACGCCCGCGAAGCCGGGGTGCGCCACTTGGAAAAAGAACTGGGCAAACTGGTGCGCAAGGCCGTGGTGAAGTTGATCGACGAGCCGAAAGCGGTGATCAAAATCGGTCCGAAAGACCTCGAAGCCTCGCTCGGCCATCCAGTATTCCGCAACGAGCAAGTGCTGTCCGGCACCGGCGTCATCACGGGCCTGGCCTGGACCAGCATGGGCGGTGCAACTCTGCCGATCGAAGCCACGCGCATTCACACCTTGAACCGTGGCTTCAAACTCACCGGGCAACTGGGCGACGTGATGAAGGAGTCGGCGGAAATCGCCTACAGCTACGTCAGCTCCAACCTGAAGTCGTTTGGCGGTGATCCGAAATTCTTCGACGAAGCCTTCGTCCACCTGCACGTCCCGGAAGGCGCTACCCCGAAAGACGGCCCGAGCGCCGGCGTGACCATGGCCAGCGCCCTGCTCTCCCTCGCCCGCAACCAGGCGCCGAAAAAAGGCGTGGCCATGACCGGAGAGCTGACACTGACCGGGCATGTCCTGCCGATTGGCGGCGTGCGCGAGAAGGTGATCGCGGCGCGGCGGCAGAAGATTTTCGAGTTGATTCTGCCGGAACCTAACCGTGGCAGCTTTGACGAGTTGCCGGACTATCTGAAGGAAGGGATAACCGTGCACTTTGCCAAGCGTTTTGCGGATGTGGCGAAAATTCTGTTCTGACTGGATGTTCGCCAGCGTGCCTACACTTTAGGTGTGCTGGCGAACGACACTCTTATTCCTAATAAAGCTAAGCAACTGTCAGATATGACAGTTACCCCCCATTGAATTGATCGCCACACTTCCCACTCGAAAATAATTGATCATCGAAGGGAAATTGACACATGACCACCGATAAAAAAAAACCCTCTACCAGTGACCTCTTCACCGTAGATGGCCACATGACGTTCAGCGGCGATGGCCGGATTGAGTTCAAATCAAATGATCTGGAGTTGCGTCTCTTAATCCCGAACGAAACGACAATTGGTTCTTACCAGAACCGGAACCGTCCTAGCGAAAAGCACCTGTCGTTTACTTTCAGTAAAGACATTAAAACGGGCACTCACACACTCGCTGAAGGGAGTCCCTTCCTCGCAGCGAATTTCCATGAAGCGCTTAACAATGAACTGGGCATTCAACTCCCCCAGCATTACAAAGCCACCGAAGGCACAGTATCCTTGGTCCTTTTGGGCAACTCGTCTGATCAAATTGGCTATATTGTCACCGCCTTCAATCTAACCGTTAAGTCGTTGACGACCGGTAAAAACATCGAGCTTCTCGGAAATTTTCAAAGTCACTTGACTTACATCTCTGCGAATCAGGCCTGAATGCACACCTACGGGCGCGAAACACGTACCAGAGGATCGCGTCCGTAGCTCCCCCTCGTCACACTTTGTCTCATCTTCAGTTATGCTCGCCGTTCGTCGTGAACGCCGGAGCCGCTGACCTTATGTCCCCCACTCGCCTGTTTGTCCCCCTCGCCCTTTCCCTGCTGGCCGCCTGCACCACGCAACCGAAACAGAACGTGACCGTGGAAAAACAAGGCGAATGCCCCCTGCAGATGCGCAACGGACAGAACCTGATTCTGACCCTGCCAAGCAACCCGACCACGGGTTATCGCTGGTCGATCCAGGATTCAGCCGGTGGCGTGCTGCATGCGCTCAGCCCCGAGGTGTACAGCAACCCGGAAGACGCCGGGATCGTCGGCAGTGCGGGCATTTCGACCTGGCGCTTTCAGGCGTTTGCCACCGGTACAGGCCGGTTACGTTTGACCTATTCACAGCCATGGGCACCGGAAGTGCCGGCAGTGAAAACCTTTGATTGCTCGATCGTGGTCAACTGATCGTGGGCTGGCTGATTCTGGCGCTGATGGGCGCAGTGACCTTTCTGTATGGCTTGAGCGTGCACGCCGCGCTGCTTTGCCTGCTGGTCAAACCGTTGCCGGTATTGGCCCTGCTCGGCTGGTTGCACGATGCGCCGCCCAGTGAGTATCGGCGCTGGATCAGCCTCGGATTGATTTTCTCCCTGCTTGGCGATGTGTTGCTGGCGTGGCCCGGGGATTTGTTTGTGTTTGGCCTTGGGGCATTTTTGGTCGCCCACCTGGCCTATCTGAAGGCTTACTTGAGCGATTGCCGGCGGCTGGCGTTGTTGCCACTGGTGATTGCCTTGGGGGTTGGCGCGGTGCTGTTGGGGATTTTGATTTCCCACGGACTGGGCCCGTTGTTGATTCCGGTGATTGTTTACGGTTTGGCCATCAGCGCAATGCTCTGGCGGGCGCTGGCCCGGCTCGGGACCGAAGTGCCCAAACGCTCGGCGCTGTTGGCGGCGGCGGGTGCGGTGGCGTTTGTATTTTCCGACAGCGTCATTGGCATCAATCGATTCGTGCTGCCGTTCGAAGCGGCGCCTTATGTGATCATTCTCAGTTACTGGCTGGGGCAGTGGGGGATTGCGGCGTCGGCGTTTGGCCCGAAACCGCGCTGAGCCCTGTGGCGAGGGAGCTTGCTCCCGCTGGAGTGCGCAGCGCTCCTCTGTATTACTTCAGGTTCACCGTGCTCACAGACATTACGACTGCTTCGCAGCCGAGCGGGAGCAAGCTCCCTCGCCACAACAGCCTTTCAATCCCGCAAACCCAATCAGCCCAGCGGTTTATCAGACAACCCGCGCATCCCCCCGTCAATTTGGCTAAAATGCCGGCCTTTTCCACCTATGCCGCTGGAACCGCCGTGAGCAAAGAACCCGATCGCCTTTTCGCCCAGCCTTTGGCCCAGGTGCCCGACTTCGCCTTTAACGAGGACGTGGTGCGAGTGTTCCCGGACATGATCAAGCGCTCGGTGCCGGGTTATCCGACCATCGTCGAGAACCTCGGTGTGCTCGCCGCGCAATTCGCCCAGCCCAACAGCGTGCTGTACGACCTCGGCTCGTCCCTGGGCGCCGTGACTCAGGCGTTGCGCCGTCACGTGCGCACCGACGGTTGCCGCGTCATCGCTGTGGATAACTCTGCGGCAATGGTCGAACGTTGCCGCGAATACCTCAACGGTCAGGACTCGATGTTCCAGGAGTTGCTGCCCGTGGAAGTGATCGAAGACGACATCCTCGCCCTCGACTTCCAGCCCGCCTCGGTGGTGGCGTTGAACTTCACCCTGCAATTTATCGCCCCGGACCAGCGCACCGCGTTGCTCTCGCGCATCCGCCAGTCGCTGTTGCCCGGAGGCGCGTTGATCCTCTCGGAGAAGCTGCGCTTCAACGACCTTGAAGAACACGCGCTGCTCACTGACTTGCATGTCGCGTTCAAACGCGCCAACGGCTACAGCGAACTGGAAATCGCCCAGAAGCGCAGCGCCATCGAAAACGTCATGAAGCCCGACAGCCTCGAAGAACACCGCGAGCGCCTGTTGGCCGCCGGGTTCTCGAAAGTCGTGCCGTGGTTCCAGTGTCTTAACTTTGCCTCGTTGATTGCCTTGCCATGATTGATCTGTCCCCCCTCGCCCGCCGTCTGGCGGGTACCCCGCTGGCTGAATGGGCCAACACCCTGCAAGCGCAACTCGACAAGAAAATGGAGAAGGGTCACGGCGACCTGGAGCGCTGGCAAAGTGCGCTGGATGCGTTGCCGAAGATTCAGCCGAGTGAAGTTGATTTACTTAATGGTCTGACACTGGACACCGATTGCGACGCTGAGACCCGTGCGCAAATGCGTTCCGCGTTGATGGGGTTGTCGCCCTGGCGTAAGGGGCCGTTTGATCTGTTTGGCGTACATGTCGACACGGAATGGCGTTCAGACTGGAAATGGTCGCGGGTCGCGCCGCATCTGGACCTCAAGGGCAAACGCATCCTCGATGTGGGGTGCGGCAATGGTTACTACATGTGGCGCATGCTCGGTGCTGGCGCCGACAGCGTGATCGGTGTCGACCCGAACTGGCTGTTCTTCTGCCAATTCCAAGCGGTGCAGCGTTACCTGTCCGAACCCAATGCCTGGCACCTGCCATTCCCGTTCGAAGACTTGCCGCCGAACATGGAAGGCTTCGACACGGTGTTTTCCATGGGCGTGTTCTACCACCGTCGTTCACCGATTGAGCATTTGCTGGCGTTGAAGGATTGCCTGGTCAAGGGCGGTGAACTGGTGCTGGAGACGCTGGTGATTGAAGGCGATCAGCAGCAGGTGCTGGTGCCGGAAGACCGTTATGCGCAGATGCGTAACGTGTGGTTCCTGCCTTCAGTGCCGGCGCTGGAATTGTGGTTGCGACGTGCCGGGTTTACGGATGTTCGCTGTGTCGACGTCAGCGTGACCACCGTCGAGGAACAGCGCGGGACGGAGTGGATGAAGTATCAGTCGTTGAGTGATTTTCTGGATCCGGACGATCACAGCAAGACGATTGAAGGGCTGCCGGCGCCGATGCGTGCGGTTATCGTGGCCCGTAAATAGAACCTCAATCTCCATCCCAATAGAGATCCCCTGTGGGAGCGAGCCTGCTCGCGATAGCGGAGTATCAGTCGATATAACTATTGACTGATACTCCGCTATCGCGAGCAGGCTCGCTCCCACATTGGTTTGGGGTTCAGTCCGCGGGTTTTGCGCGCCGGGCCTTGAAGAACTCGCTAAGTACAGCCCCGCACTCCTCGGCCAGCACCCCACCTTCATACAGCACCCGGTGATTCAAGAAGCCCTGGGTAAAAAACTGCCCCTGACTCTGCACAATCCCCGCTTTCGGCTCCAGCGCCCCGTACACCACCCGCGCAATCCGCGAATGCACGATCAGCCCCGCGCACATGCTGCATGGCTCAAGGGTTACGTACAGCGTGCTACCCGGCAGGCGATAGTTACTGGCGGCCAATGCTGCGGCGCGGATCGCCACCATTTCGGCGTGGGCACTCGGGTCGTTGCCGCTGATCGGGCAATTGAAGCCGCGACCGATGATCTCCCCGTCTTGCACCAGCACCGCGCCCACGGGCACTTCACCCAGCGCCGCGCCTTGTGCAGCCAGGGCCAGGGCTTCGCGCATGAAGTCGCGATCACGGCTGCGGTCGATGATCGCGGCGGGACGTATCTGACGCATCAGGCCACCTCGATGGCGGCCATCAGGCCGGTTTCCATGTGGTCGATCACATGGCAATGGAACATCCACACGCCGGGATTATCCGCTACCAGCGCCACTCGCGCGCGCTCGTTCTTGCCCAACAGGTACGTGTCGGTGAAGTACGGAATGACCTTGTGCCGGTTCGAGGCGATGACTTTGAAGCTCATGCCGTGCAGGTGGATCGGGTGCTGATACTGAGTCATGTTCTTCAATTCGAAAATGTAGCTCTTGCCCTTTTCGAGCTTGGCAATCGGGCGGTCGGCGCAGGTCTTGTCCGTGATGTCCCAGGCCTTGCCGTTAATCTGCCACAGGCTCGGCGGTTTGCCATTGTCGACGTTGACCGACACCGAGCCCACCCATTCGAAATTGAAGTTGAGTTTCTCGGCATTGGCCAGGTCGGGTTCTGCCACCGGGTTGGCCGGCAGGGCGGCGGGCCATTCGGTGGGTGCATCGGTGTTGGCCACCGAGCGCAACGTGCCCAGGCGAACCGGGCCGTTGCGCAGGGACAGTTCTTCACCGGCGGGCGGTGCCTTGATCGCCAAGCAGATGCGCATGCCCGGGCCGAGCCAGTATTCCTTGCCCATTGGGCGCGGCTCCACGGGATTACCGTCCAGCGCGTAGATCTGCGCTTCGACGCCGGGGATGTTGAGGCGATAGGTCAGCGTGTTATCAAGGTTGAGCACGCGCACGCGGGTGATTTGCCCGGCGGGCAAGTCGATCACCGCTTGCGAGACACCGTTGATGGTCGACAGGCGTCCAGCGGTGCCGCCACGGGCGGCTTCGCGAGGAATGCTGAAGGCCACGAAAGCCCCCTCTTCATCAACGTGCCAGCTCTTGAGGCTCAGGGTTTTCTCGTACTTGAAACCGGTCGGCTCGCGCTCTTCGACGATCAGCGGGCCGACAAGACCGCGGCCGAGTTCTTCGCTGCTATTCACGTGCGGGTGATACCAGTAGCTGCCGGCGTCCGGCACGCGGAATTTGTAGTCGAAGTACTCGCCAGGCAGCACCGGCAATTGCGAAACGTAGGGGACACCGTCCATTTCCAGTGGCAGGCGGATGCCATGCCAGTGAATGGTGGTCGCCACCGGCAGATGATTGATGAAGCGCACCCGTAGCCATTCGCCCTGACGAACCCGAAGTTCGGTGCCCGGCGCCGAGGGGCCGAACGCCCAGGCCTCGGTCTTGTGCCCGGCAACCAGTTCGACGTCCAGCGGTGCCGCGATCAGCTCATAGTCATGGCCGGCGTCAGCGTCGGCCATCTTGCCCAGCCAGTACCGCGATGCGCCCCCTGCTCCGACACCAACGACAACAAGACCGGCCAGGCCACCGAGGATTTGGCGACGGGTAAAGGACATGAACTCAACTACCTCACGTATCAGCGACAGGCCCGGGGGCCCGTAAAAGGCGAATACGATACACCTGCGGTTGAGAAACAGTAAGGGTGGGGCGGCAATGGGACACAGGGACAGCAAGGCTGGCAAAGCATCTGTGGCGAGGGAGCTTGCTCCCGCTGGGTTGCGAAGCGGCCCTGTATCCAACAATCGCATCGCACCAGGGATAATGCGTTGGCTGGTTTTACGACTGCTTCGCAGCCGAGCGAGAGCAAGCTCCCTCGCCACAGGGGATCGGTTATGGCTGGAGGCCCGTGATCAGATGAACCACGCCGTCATCCAGCACCATCACGCCCGGCACACCTGCGACATTCAATGCCTGCCGATTCATCTGCGTCACATCCCGCAGCTCCACCCTAACCCGAGTCAGCGCCACCGGCTGCTGCGACTTGAGGTTGTCCACACCACCCAGCGCGGCTACGACATCCGGCGCCAGCCCGGAAACAGGCTGAGCAACCACCTTCGGCTCATCCACCACCAGATCCGGCGTCAACGCTTTCCAGAACGCTCGCTGCATTTTCTCGAACATGTTCAGTTCTCCAGAACCAGTGAAGTATCGACCGTCGCCTCGTGATACAGCCGCAACGCCTCGCGCACCTGTCCGGCACTTTCCAGGCCCAGCACTTGCTGGGCGATGGCCTGGCAGTCCACCAGGTCCAGCTCACGAACCGCTGCCTTGATCGCCGGAATCAACGGCACGCTCACTGACAGCTCATCCACCCCAAGCCCCAGTAACAGCGGCACGGCCAATGTCTCGGAGGCCATGGCGCCGCACACACCGACCCATTTACCGTGGGCGTGCGCGGCCTTTACGGTGCTGGCAATCAAGCGCAGTACCGCCGGATGAAAGCTGTCGGCCTGACTGGCCAGACGCGGGTGATCGCGGTCCATGGCCAGGGTGTATTGCGTGAGATCGTTGGTGCCAATGGAAAAGAAATCCACCTCGGGCGCAAACAGATCAGCCATCAGTGCCGCCGCCGGGACTTCGATCATGATGCCCAGCTTGGGCAGTTCCGTGAGGCCCAAAACCAGCGCCTCTTCTTCGAGCAGCTGCCGGGCCAGACGCAACTCCGACAGCTGCGTAACCATCGGCAGCATGATGTGCAAGCGAGCCAGTCCGGCGCTGCTCAGGATGGCCTTGAGCTGGTCGCGCAACAGCTGCGGGCGCTCCAGACACAAACGAATCCCACGCATGCCGAGGAAGGGGTTGGTTTCGCTGTCCATCGGCACGTAGGCCAGCGGTTTGTCACCGCCGACATCCAGGGTGCGCACCACCAGATTGCGCGTCGGCCCGAGTGCCTTGGCGATCGCGCTGTAGGTGGACGCCTGCTCGTCATGGCTCGGCGCATGGTTGCGATCCAGATAAAGAAACTCCGAACGGAGCAAACCGACACCCTCGCCTCCCAGCGCCATGGCTTGCTCGGTTTCTACCAGCGAAGCGATGTTTGCCGTCACTTCAAAACGGTGACCGTCGCGGGTGCAGGCGGCCAGCGTTGCGTGGGCCAACTCATGCTGCCGGCGTTGCTGTTGAAGCTGGCGCCTGGCTTGCAGCTGTTCGATGGCCTGCAGATCCGGATCCAGCTGCAATTCGCCCTTGTCGGCATCGAGCAACACCTGGGTTCCGTTGACCAGCGCCAGCACTTGCACCGGCAGCCCGCAGATCGCCGGCAAACCGAACGCCCGGGCGAGGATCGCGACATGGCTGGTGGCGCCGCCACCGACCGTGGCGAACCCTAGTACCTTGCGAGTATCGAGCCCGGCAGTCTGCGACGGCGTCAGTTGTTCGGCGATCAGGATCGCCCCTTCAGGCAGCTTCATCGCCTGATCCCGTACACCGAGGATCAGTTTGAGCACCCGCTGGCTTACATCGGCGAGGTCCGCCGCCCGCTCCGCGAGCAAGGCGTTACCCAGGCTTATGAACAAGGTGGCTGCCGACTCGGTGGCCGCGCGCCAGGCGAACCCGGCGCTTTTGCCTTCATCGATCAGCACGTGAGCCACTTCCAGCAAACCCGGGTCTTCGAGCAGTTCCTGATGCGCCTTGAAGATGTCGGACTGCGCGTCGCCAATGACGTTGTCACGCAACTGTTGCAGGGCCACCAGCGCCTCGGCCAGGGCGCGAGACAGGTGATCGCGTTCCACCTGCGGTGTGGCGCCGAGCTCATTCACTTCCAGGTTTTGTTCGGCGATCTGTACCACTTGGCCAAACGCCGATCCGGGAGATGCACAAACCCCGCGCAGCACCGTCAGCGATGAAGCCTCGACCTCATTCGCCTCAACCTGCATCGGGCCCGCAACCCCTTCACCGCATCCAGTCAGCAGCAGTTCGGTCAGTGTCTTGATCGCCGCTTCCGCATCCGGGCCGGCCGCACTGACCTGCATGACATCACCGTGCGCCGTCTGCAACGCCATGATCGCCACCAGGGATTTCGCGTTCGCAGTCTCCTGCTTTTTGTGCAGGTAGATACTCGCCGAAAAAGCTTTGGCCGCTTGGGCGAACACCGCGGCCGGACGTGCGTGCAAGCCGTTAAGGTTGGCCAGCGTCACCGGTTTGGAAAACAGCGCTTCGTCCGCTTCCGGCAGCGACACATCCTTTATCTGCTCAACAGATTTCAGACTCAGTAAGGGCTGGCCACTTTCTACCAGACCCGTTCCCGGCGTCATCCAGGTGAACGGTTCTCCACTGACCACTAGCATCAACGTCAGCAGGCTGCGGGCATTCAATGCAACAAAATCGGCATCGAACTCGATCAGCGCCTGCCCAACGTCAACCTGCTGGCCCTCCTCCACCAACCGGGTGAACCCCTTCCCGGCCAGGTTCACCGTGTCGAGGCCAATGTGCATCAACACCTGCACCCCATTTGCGCCGGTGATGCTGATCGCATGCCCGCTGGCCTGCACGTTGCTGACAACCCCGGCCAGCGGCGCGCACAAGGTCGTTGACGTCGGGTCGATGCACAGGCCATCGCCGATGACCCGACTGGAAAACACCGGATCGGGCACGAGGTCCAGTGGCATCAATACGCCGGACAGGGGGGCGTGCAGTTGCAATTGTTGGGGTGTGGCCATGACGTCACCTGCTGTTTTGTTCTTTGAAGTGCCGATGGAGCGCGAGGCTCCGACAGCATCGCTTATTTCCACCAATACTCGACCTGCAATCCGACATTCGCACCGTGCCGCGCCGTGCCGAAGGCGCCGGTATCGGACAACGCCGAACCCGCCGCCAGTTCATTGGCCGCCCGTTTGGCCGCCTCGTTCCAGCTGGCATAGGTGTAATACAGACGCACCTCGGGCCGCGTCCAGAATTCAGGGCCTTGGGGCGACCACGTCGGGGCGAAGGTGAACTTGCTCAGCTTGCGCGTGCCGCCTGTGGCTTCAACCTGATCGTGACCCAGTTCGGTCACCAGTTTGAACTGTTCGGTGAGCGCGTAAGTCGGACGAATCCCCAAGGAAATCCAGTTCTGATCGGCCCCGTCCTGGCGAATGTCTTTCTGGTAAACCGCCTCGACTTGCCCGCCAAACCGTGGCGTCACTTGCCAGTCGAAGAACTCCACCACCCGGTAGCTTTTGTTGCTGTCGTCCAGCTTTACGTTACCGGTATACCCCAATCCAGTACCTGGGCCTTCGCCGTACTGGAAGGCCAGTTTGTTCTTGCCGCCCAGAAAACCTTTTTGCACATGCTGTGCGGTGATTGCCCAGCCGCGGTGTGCGTCGCGGCTGTCGGGTTTGTCGATGTAGCTCAGCCCGAGTTCCAGTTCACCACCGGGGTTGGTGTGGAAACCGGCGACGTTGAAATCGTGACGGTTGATGTAGTCCTTCTGGTACAGGTTGTCCTTGCGCGAGAGGGCATAGCTGTATTTCAGACCGCCGATCAGCACGTCCTCGATACCACCGCCCGTGGCGCTCTGGTTCCAGTAGTAGAAGTCGGAAATGTGGATGTCGTTCCGCTTGTAGTAACGCCGCCCGGCCCACAGCGAACCGCCGTTGAGGCTCGGCATGTTCGACCACTGGGCGTAAATCTGCGGCATGCGTACTGAGCCATTATCGCCGTTGAACGTCAGGTCCTTGTCGTACTGGTTATACAGCGACGCCATGCCGTCGACGCTCAGCACCGAACCATCGTCCAGGGTGTACAGGTCCTGGCGTAGTTCGAGTTCGGCGTACTGCTCGCATTCGTTGCCCAAGCGGTATTTGGTCTGCGCACCGGGCAGTTGGAAACACTGCTGTTTTCCACTGTTGACCGATGTCCCGACGCCGCTGCGCAAATAACCGCCGAACTCCAGGGCCTGCGCCGACAATGGCAACGCCAGGCATACGCTCGCAGCGGCAAGGCTGCGATTTAGTGTTGATTTCAAGAACCACCCCATTATTTTTATTGTGTTGTTCCGCAAATTCGGCGCGCAAAACTCCCCCGCGCAGCGTTCTGCGTGTTTTTTAAAGTCGGTGTTTTTTAGTAGTCGGTCAGTCGGTCAGGTGCAGAACGAACGACTCATAGGGCCTTAAAGAAATCTGCCGGTTTTGCGGCGGACAGTCCGGGTAGTTGCTGATCACCAAGCGTTGAGCCATCGCTTCGCTGATCACGTCATCCGTCAGTTCGACTTCGCACGGCGTACCGTAGAAGTTGTTCAGTATCAGCAAACGCTCGCCATGACCTTCACGCACATACGCCCAGATTTGCGGGTGCTCCGGCAGCAATTGCCGATAGACGCCATCGGACATCAGCGCTTCGCTGCGGCGCAGGGCAATCAACTGACGGTAGTGATGCAGCACGGAGTTCGGGTCGTCGAGCTGGGTGGCAACGTTGATCTGCGTCACGTTGGCCGGCACGCCAATCCAGGGTTCTGCAGCGCTGAACCCTGCGTTCGGCTCGGCGTTCCAGTGCATTGGTGTACGGCCGTTGTCCCGGGACTTCTGCATGATCGCCGCCATGTTGTCGGCATCGGTCGCGCCGGCTTCACGCTTTAGGCGGAAGATGTTCAGCGTTTCGACATCGCGGTACTGATCGATGTGATCAAACCCTGGATTGGTCATGCCCAGCTCTTCGCCCTGATACACAAACGGTGTGCCCTGAAGGAAGTGCAGCGCGGTGCCAAGCATTTTCGCCGACACCACACGATGCTCGCCGTCATGGCCAAAACGCGAGACCACTCGCGGTTGGTCGTGGTTACACCAGAACAGCGCGTTCCAGCCGCCGCCAGCTTGCATGCCGGTCTGCCAGTCCGAGAGGATGCGCTTGAGTTCCAGGAAGTCGAAGTCGGCACGAATCCACTTCTGCAGGTTCGGGTAATCGACCTTCAGGTGATGGAAGTTGAAGGTCATCGACAGTTCTTTCGATTCCGGTTTCGAATAGCGAATGCAGTGTTCGAGACGGGTGGACGACATCTCGCCGACATTGATCAGGTCGTGACCTTCGAAGACTTCCCGGTGCATCTGCTGCAAGTACTCATGCACGTTGGGGCCGTCGGTGTAGAAGCGTCGACCGTCGGTGTTGTCCTCAGGGAAGTCCGCTGGTTTGGAGATCAGGTTGATCACATCCAGACGGAAACCACCCACGCCTTTATCGCGCCAGAAACGCATCATTTTGAAGACTTCGGCGCGCACCTTCGGGTTGTCCCAATTCAGGTCGGCCTGGGTGTGATCGAACAGGTGCAGGAAGTACTGACCGGTCTGCGCCTCGTATTCCCAAGCGGAACCGCCGAACTTGGATTCCCAGTTGTTTGGCTGATCGCGCCAGATGTAAAAGTCGCGGTACGGGTTGTCGAGGCTGCTACGGGCCTGCTGGAACCAGGCGTGTTCGATCGAGGTGTGGTTGACCACGATATCGAGCATCAACTTGATCCCGCGCTTGCCCGCCTCGGCAATCAGCAACTCGCAATCGGCCATTGTCCCGTAGCTCGGGTCGATGGCGTAGTAATCGCTGATGTCATAACCGTTGTCGCGCTGGGGCGAACGCAGGAACGGCGTGATCCACAGGCAATCGACACCCAGCCATTGCAGGTAATCGAGCTTGGCCACGACGCCAAGCAAATCACCCGTGGGGTTGCCGGCGTGGCTGTGAAAACTCTTCGGGTAGATCTGGTAGATCACCGAACGTTGCCAGTCTTGCATGGCGCTATTCCTTCCATTAATTGATGCGGTGACCGTTATGGCCCCTTCGCGGGCAAGCCTCGCTCCTACATTGGAATGCGTAACCTGTAGGAGCGCGGCTTGCCCGCGAATGCGATCTATCAAGCGACCCGATACCCCGGCCGGACAATCTTCATGCTCAACCCGCAGGTCAGAACAAACGGCACAACCATGGCGATGACCATCCCGATCACGAACACCGGGATGAACTGCGGAATGATCGAGATGAAACCGGGCAAGCCACCGACACCGATGGCCGAGGCCTGGACCTTGTTCAGCGACAGGAAGATGCAACCCAGCGCCGAGCCGCACAGGGCCGCATAGAACGGAAACTTGTAGCGCAGGTTGACCCCGAACATGGCCGGCTCGGTGATGCCAAAATAGGCGGAAATCGCCGAGGTCGAGGCCATGCTTTTGTCTCGCACATTGCGGGTCATGTAGAACACCGCCAGTGCCGCGCTGCCCTGGGCGAGGTTGGACATGACGATCATCGGCCAGATGAACGTGCCGCCCTGGGTGGAGATCAGTTGCAAGTCGACCGCGAGGAACATGTGGTGCATGCCGGTGATCACCAGCGGCGCGTAGAGCAGCCCGAAAATCGCCCCGCCGACCATCGGCGCGAGGTCAAACAGCATGACCACGCCTTCGGTGATGAGAATCCCCAGATGCCGGGTCACCGGGCCGATCACGGCCAACGCCAACACGCCGGTGACCACGATGGTGGTAATCGGCACCACCAGCAATTGCACGGCGTTTGGCACCCGCGCCCGCAGCCATTTTTCGATGACGCTCATGACATAGGCCGCCAGCAGGATCGGCAGGATTTGTCCCTGATAACCGACCTTCTCGATCTGGAACAGCCCGAGGATGTCGAAGTACGGCAGGCTTTGTCCGTCCAGCCCGGCCACCGCTTTGCCGTAGTTCCAGGCGTTGAGCAGGTCCGGGTGAACCAGCATCAGGCCGAGCACGATGCCGAGGATTTCGCTGCCACCAAAGCGCTTGGCCGCCGACCAGCCCACCAGTGCAGGCAGGAACACGAAAGACGTGTTGGCCATCAGGTTGATCAGGCTCCAGAGCCCGTCGAGTTTCGGGTAGGCGTCCAGCAGGGTCTGGCCTTCGATGAACATCCCCTTGGCGCCGATCAGGTTGTTGATGCCCATCAACAGCCCCGCAATGATCAACGCCGGCAGGATCGGCATGAACACGTCGGAAAACACCCGCACCAGACGCTGCATCGCGTTTATCTTGTCGGCGCTTTTTTGTTTAACGTCGGCGATGGTTGAGGCTGCGAGACCGGTTTGACGGCGCAGTTCGGCATAAACCTTTTCAACCTCGCCGGGGCCGATGACCACCTGGAACAGGCCCCCGGTGAAGAACGAGCCTTTCACCAGGTCGATCTGATTCAGCGTGGCGCTGTCGACCAACCCCGGATCCTTGAGGGCCAGGCGCAGACGTGTGACGCAGTGCGCGGCCTGCTCGAGGTTGTCGCTGCCACCGAGGCTTTGCAGCAGCTCGCTGGCGATGTTCGGATAGTCGTGGCTCATGCTTTTCTTCCGCTGTAGTTTTTTGTTTTTGGCAGCACGCCGAAGCGAAAAGTACTCGTCTGTACGAGTTAAAGCAACAACTCGTACAGACGAGTTTGATTTTGTTTATTCCGAAACGAGTCGCTGACGATTTTTCCTACCACTCGAAACGATGAAACCTAAAGCCGCATGGACAAACCCCTACCCTGCCCTTAAGGTTCGAAACCTTGAGTACATCGCGGCACAGAGCCATCCCCATGAGTAAATACAGCCAGATCTACAGCGATCTGCTTGCCAGTATCACGACCGAACGTCTGGAACGCGGCGCCCGGTTGCCTTCCGAAACCGAATTGATGGACAGCTATCAGGCCAGTCGCGGCACCGTGCGTAAGGCCATCGAGCAATTGCAGGAGCGTGGTTTCGCCCAGAAAGTCCACGGTAAAGGCACCTTCGTGCTCTCCACCAACCCGATCGAATTCCAGCTGGGCGGCATCGTCAGCTTCCAGGAGACTTATCCACGCCTGGGCAACGACGTCAGCACCGAGGTGGTCGAATTCACACAAATTCCCCTCGAAGGCCAGTTGCTCGAGCACATCAAGGCAGAAGAAGGCAGCCTGATCACGCGGATCAAGCGCGTGCGGCGGATCGACGGCAAACGCGTGATCCTCGACATCAACCATTTCGTCAGCGACGTGATTCCCGGTTTGTCCCGCGACATCGCCGAGCAGTCGATCTACGCCTTCATCGAACAGACCCTGCAACTGCAAATCGCCTACGCCCAGCGCACCATCGAAGCGGTCCCCCGCAGTAAGGACGACCAACATCACCTCGACCTCGACGGTCAGAGCCATGTGATCGTGGTCAGCAACCAGACTTTCCTGCAGGACGGCCGGCAGTTCGAGTACACCGAATCACGGCATACCCTCGACAAGTTCTACTTTTCGGATGTGGCACGGCGCTGACCCTACACGGTCACGAAAGGCATGTGGGCATAACTATGTAGTGCACTTGCCTAGAGCAAACGGGTCATCCTCACGACCCATTTCTCAAGGAGCGAGAGCATGCCTGTTGATCAGAGTACCGAAGCGTTACCCAATGCTGCCGACAAGGAGCAGCTGAAATCCATTGCCCCCGCCGTTGTGACAGCCTGCCCGGGCTTGAAGGAAGAAGCCCACGCGGTCGCCAGCGAAATCCTGCAAAAACATGGCATCACCGGCCTGGACCCGGATCAGGTCTGGTGGCACCGGTTCGATAACGTCTCGGCCAGCAGTACCAAGGCCTTTCTGAGTTGGGAGCACGCCCCCAAACCCTGTGAATCATTGACCCTGACGCAACTGGTCATTCAGGGATACCGCGTCACCGATCAAGACGACGCCCTCGAACTGAACAGTAACGGCGGGTTTTACACGGCAGATGCAAGCGCCAGCATTTTCAATGAAACCAATGAAGTGCGGATGTACCCCAGCAAGGTCCTGACGGACCTGTGGGACAAGAACCTCAGTGAACGCTACCTGAATAAACTGAACGCGTTCTGGGCCACTCATTTCGATGACTTCCGGACCCTGGCCAAATGTAACTACCTCAGCAAAGCCGTCGAGGCGCGGCAAAACGGTCAACTGGAAGAGGAGGATTTTCAGACCGTCGTAAGGGCCGTCGCCGGCGGCGCGGCTTGGCCGATCTCCCTGGCGACCCTACAGTCCCAAACCACTTCGCCTGCGGATCTTCGTGTCTGCGCGCTGGATGTTGCAGGGCATGTCGCCACCGATATTCTGCGCATCGTTGACCGCAACGGTCGGCAGATCACTTACGTTCCCGGCGCCGCACAGGCCTTCCACGTGCATCCGACACTGACGGACATGCACTGGTGGCTGTTGCTGCAAATGAATGAAGAACAGCCACGCACCGAGTTCATGACTCATTTCCCGTTGTCGGTACGCAAGGAAGTCCACGACAACATCACCCCGCTGATGAACCAGTTGGTCGGTACCTGGGGAAAGTACGACCACCACTTGATCAATCAGAAAAACATCACGATCAGCGGCGATGCCTTCACCTGGCAAAGCCGGGCGGTCCAGAGCACGATGCTGGAAGAGGCGGATCTGACGCTGGTGACCCACGGAGAAATGCGCAAACAACTTTGGTTGGGTTACCTGACGGCCGGCCTGCATGTTTTTGGCCCCTTGGCGGTTCTGGGCTGGCCAATCGCGTTGCCGGTGATCGGCGCCAGCATCGCCGCCATGGGCTTGAACATCGACAAGGCGGTCAATGGCAAAACGGCGGCGCAGCGCAAGGCCGGCGTCATCGGCGCGGTGCTCGATGGCATCAATGCCCTGTTCAATATTCCGCTGCTCAAGGAGGTCAACGTATTGGATGAAGCCGGGGCCGCCGCTGAGGCGGCTGAAGCGGCCGAGATGGCGGACTTGAACAAGAGGCTCGATCCGGAAGAAACCGTCGCCACCCAAGACCATCAGGCGTCCGCAGAATCAGAGGAAGGTCCCCTGCAACCGGGTGTGTTGCCTACCCTGCCAGATGAAACCGCGCAAGCCTTTGAAGTGCCAGAGCACTGGCAATGCAATGAAATCCTCGAAAACTACCCTGTGGCCACGAGCGGAAAATTTCGGGGTATCTACTCGCTGGACTCAAACCCTTCCACCGCCATCATGATGAACGATCAGGCTTACTACGTTCGCTACGAAGCCGACCTCAATGGTAGCGGTACGTGGGCGATCATTGACCCGGCCAACCCGCATGCCTCCACGGGATCAATTCCCGTGCGCCTGAATGGCGAGGGCGAATGGGAGCTGGCGCCGAAAGCCGGATTGAAAGGCGGCGGCAAAGGCCTCAGCAAGCCCGCTCCCGTTCCCGGTCCTTCCAGGCCGACGACTCATGCCCGACCAAGGTCTGATTTTTTCAGGCATTTGACGAGATACGACGCTCCGAATGGACGTTCGCTGAACTTTCTGGCCCTGGGAAAGCCCGAAACACATATAAAAGTCGTCGCCACGCCCGGCAGGGGCATCACAGGGATCACCCCCTATGAAGAGTATGTCGCCGGGCGTCGAGCGGTCCTGATCAGGGATGCAATCGGATTCCAGATCCCCAAGGACTTTTTTGCCTCGTTGCCCGCTCGGCCGGTTCAGCCCGTCATCACACCCTCCACCACCGTTACAGAACTCATCGAGGACATATTCAACGCTGCGCCCGGCCTGGTAGTCGGTGAAAGTCAGGATCGCATTGCCAGCATGCGGTTCCTGATCGAAAACATGCCGACGCTGGCGAAACAAGGCGTCAAGACGATCTACATGCATCGCCTGCTCAACGACTTCAATCAAGTCGACCTGAACGACTTCGCCGAAACCGGCGACATGCATGGCATGCTGAAGAAGTACCTGCAAAAACTGCCAGGCGATCCTGCGGGACAGTTCACCCCCCTTGAAGTCGTCAGGACGGCCCAACAGAACGGCATTCGAATCCAGGCCACCGATTGCCTGGCCAGCTATCGCTACACAGACCCGAACTTCCGCGCCATCTCACGGCAATCTGTCAGGACCTACTTCACCCATACCATCATGCAGGCCACTCAAGCCCGCAATGGCGGCGGAAAATGGGTGGTGCTCACCGAACAGGAGAGTACAAACACGTTCAGGGGAATGGCCGGCATCAGCGAAACCGAGGGAGGTATCGGTCTACGAATCGAAGAAGTGGGCCCTGAACAGAGTCTGCACCTCGACATCGACCATGGCATCGAAGTCGGCCGTGAAGTTACAGAGGCCGCGCCCCAGATGAGTGGCAATGTCGACACCCTGTATGCCGACATCAGCCTGCAGATGCCGACTCAGGTCATTCAGCGATCGCCCGAGCAAATCAATGAGCTGCTGTTCCGCCAAGGTATGTTCACCATTGAAAATTCGGAGGACACGTTGACGCTGATTCATCGCAGCCGGACCAACCAGATTGTGCGAACGATGATTGAGCGAACGATGGATGGCGGCTTTCTGATTAACCGTCCAGCCTGGACTGCCGTGCATCAGATCACCTACGCGAATCTGATCAACCTTGTCCACGCACTCAACCGCATGGGCCTGACCCTTGAAGGGCGCCTGCCCGCTGTAGTGGCCTGATCGCAAAAAGGCCCCGTGAACTTGCGCTCACGGGGCCTTTCAGGTGTTACGGACGATCAGTTGAGACCGGGATCATTCCCACTCAATCGTCGCTGGCGGCTTGCTCGACACGTCGTAGGTGACGCGGGAGATGCCTTCGATTTCGTTGATGATCCGGCCGCTGACGGTTTCCAGCAGTTCGTAAGGCAGGTGTGCCCAACGCGCGGTCATGAAGTCGATGGTTTCCACCGCACGCAGGGCCACGACCCAGGCGTAACGACGGCCGTCACCGACCACGCCAACCGATTTCACCGGCTGGAACACCACGAAGGCCTGGCTGACTTTGTGGTACCAGTCGGCCTTGCGCAGTTCTTCGATGAAGATGTGGTCGGCGCGACGCAGCAGGTCGGCGTATTCCTTCTTCACTTCACCGAGGATCCGCACGCCCAGGCCCGGGCCCGGGAACGGGTGACGGTAGACCATGTCGTACGGCAGGCCGAGCTCCAGGCCCAGACGACGGACTTCGTCCTTGAACAGCTCGCGCAGGGGTTCAACCAGCTTGAGGTTCATTTCTTCCGGCAGGCCACCCACGTTGTGGTGCGACTTGATCACGTGAGCCTTGCCGCTTTTGGCGCCAGCCGACTCGATCACGTCCGGGTAGATGGTGCCTTGGGCGAGGTACTTGATGTTGTCCAGTTTGTTGGACTGGGCATCGAAGACGTCGATGAAGGTACGACCGATGATCTTGCGTTTCTTCTCTGGGTCGGACTCGCCGGCCAGGTTGTTCAGGAACTGGTCTTCAGCGTTGGCGCGGATCACCTTGACGCCCATGTTCTCGGCGAACATGGCCATCACTTGCTCACCTTCGTGCAGACGCAGCAGGCCGTTGTCGACGAAAACGCAGGTCAGCTGGTCGCCAATGGCTTTGTGCAGCAGCGCGGCAACTACCGAGGAGTCAACGCCGCCGGACAGGCCGAGCAGCACGTTGTCCGTGCCGACCTGGGCGCGAACGTTGGCGATAGCGTCTTCAGCAATCTTCGACGGCGTCCACAGGGCTTCGCAGCCACAGATGTCGAGGATGAAGCGCGACAGGATGCGACCGCCCTGCTTGGTGTGGGTCACTTCCGGGTGGAACTGCACGCCGTAGTAGCCGCGAGCGTCGTCGAACATGCCGGCGATCGGGCAGCTCGGGGTGCTGGCCAGGATGTGGAATTCCTGCGGCATCTTGGTGACCTTGTCACCGTGGCTCATCCACACGTCGAGGCCGAACAGGCCGTCAGCGTCGATGTGGTCTTCGATGCCATCGAGCAGGCGGCTCTTGCCGACCACGTCGACACGGGCGTAACCGAACTCACGCAGTTCGGAACCTTCAACCTTGCCACCCAGCTGTTCTGCCATGGTCTGCATGCCGTAGCAGATACCGAAGACCGGAACGCCCAGGTCAAACACCGCTTGCGGGCAGCGAGGGCTGTTGGCTTCGTGCACGGACTCGGGGCCGCCGGCGAGAATGACGCCTTTTGGAGCGAATTCGCGAATCGCGTCTTCATCCATATCGAACGGATGCAGTTCGCAGTACACGCCGATTTCGCGCACGCGGCGGGCAATCAGCTGGGTGTACTGGGAACCGAAATCGAGGATCAGGATGCGGTGAGCGTGAATGTCGAGGGCCATGATTCAGTCTCGTCTAAATAATTCAGAAACAGTCGTGATTCAGAAACAACTCGGGGCTGAATAAAACAGCCCCGGTTACTAAACGTTTTGCTTGAAGCCTCAACCTACGCGGTAGTTTGGCGCTTCTTTGGTGATCTGTACGTCGTGAACGTGGGACTCGGCCATGCCAGCGCCGGTGATCCGCACGAACTCAGGCTTGGTGCGCATTTCTTCGATGTCGGCACTGCCGGTGTAGCCCATCGAGGAACGCAGGCCGCCCATCAGTTGATGGATGATGGCGCTCAGGCTGCCCTTGTACGGGACACGCCCTTCGATGCCTTCCGGAACCAGTTTCTCGGCGCCTGCCGAGGAGTCCTGGAAGTAACGGTCGGAGGAACCTTGAGCCTGGGACATGGCGCCCAGCGAACCCATGCCGCGGTAAGCCTTGTACGAACGACCCTGGAACAGTTCGATCTCGCCCGGCGCTTCTTCAGTACCGGCGAACATCGAGCCCATCATCACGCAGGAAGCACCGGCTACGATGGCCTTGGACAGGTCACCGGAGAAACGGATGCCGCCGTCGGCGATCAACGGAACGCCTGTGCCTTCAAGGGCAGCGGCGACGTTGGCGATGGCACTGATTTGCGGGACGCCGACACCGGCGACGATACGGGTGGTGCAGATCGAGCCTGGGCCGATACCGACCTTGACCGCATCAGCGCCGGCTTCGGCCAGAGCCTTGGCGGCAGCGCCGGTGGCGATGTTGCCGCCGATGACCTGCACTTCAGGGAAATTCTGTTTGACCCAGCGAACGCGGTCGATTACGCCTTTGGAGTGACCGTGTGCGGTGTCGACCACCACCACGTCAACGCCGGCGTTGACCAGGGCAGCTACGCGATCACCGGTGTCTTTACCGGTGCCGACGGCAGCGCCAACACGCAGACGACCTTGATCGTCCTTGCTGGCCAGCGGGTAAGCCTTGGCTTTTTCGATGTCGTTGACGGTCATCATGCCTTTGAGGGCAAATTTGTCGTCGACGATCAACACGCGTTCGATGCGGTGTTTGTGCAACAGCTCGCGAACGTCGTTCTTGTCGGCGCCTTCCTTGACCGTGACCAGACGCTCTTTCGGCGTCATCACTTCGCGGACAGTGGCTTCCAGACGATTTTCGAAACGCACGTCACGGGAAGTGACGATGCCGACCAGATCGCCATTGTGCAAAACCGGAACACCGGAGATGTTGTGCTGACGGGTCAGTTCGAACAGCTCACGAACCGTGGCGTCGGCCTCGATAGTGATCGGGTCCTTGACCACACCGGCCTCGTAACGCTTGACCTTGCGCACTTCGGCAGCTTGCTGCTCGATGGTCATGTTCTTGTGGATGATGCCGATGCCACCTTCCTGAGCCATGGCGATTGCCAGACGGGCTTCAGTGACGGTGTCCATGGCGGCAGAAACCAGGGGAATATTCAGCTCGATGCCACGGGTTAGGCGGGTCTTGAGACTGACTTCGTTAGGAAGCACCTCGGAATAACCAGGCACTAGGAGAATGTCGTCGAATGTCAGAGCTTCTTGGCTGATACGCAGCATCGCGGGGGCTCCCGAGCGGGAAAATGGAAGCGCGCCATTATAGTCAGACACCCCCTCGGGTTCAATGTAAAACTCTGTCTATTATTAGCATTACTGATATACGGGGATTGTCGCTTCCTACAACTCGACTTTGACCCAACTGACAGGCTGATCCAGCCAATCGGCAAACTCATCGATGAAGCTCTGCTTGAACCCGGCCTCAGCCCAGTTGTTAAAGATGAACCCCAGGTTGGAAAAACCGCATTCCTGCAGGAAAAGAAAGCCATTGATGTCGTCTTCATGCCCGCATTCCGGGCAGGTGAAGTTATCGGTGCGCCCCGGCATCCAGTCTTCCAGGCTTTCGAACAGCGCTTCGCCGACTTCCTTGCGGCACTCGGCGCATCCCGCCTCCTCGAGAAAACCCTTGGCCGGCGTGTAGATGCAGCGCTTGGTGACGATTTCCAGGCCATTGATCGGCTCGCCGAACGGCAGCGCTTGCGGGTGCAACACCACGGCGCGGGCACCGTCTGCGATGGCGTGGCCCATGCGGCTACCGGTGCGGCCACAGGTGGTCAGCTCTTCCTTGATGATGTTCTTGCGCACCAGCCAGCGCACGACCGCCCGGGCCCGGGGTTCGTGGACCGGCAGCGTGGAGATCTTCGGGACGATGATGCTTTGCGAGTTCATGGTGCAAGCCTACTGCGTCAATTGGATGTTTCTGCGGTGTTCTTACTGAAGCCTTCGCGGGCAAGCCTCGCTCCTACAGGAAAAGTTTGCGAACGACATAAATCCTGTAGAAGCGAGGCTTGCCCGCGAAGGCGTCGGAACGGCCGGCAGCTTAATCCCTGACGAAATCCGGTCAAGTACTCAAATAACGCCCAATCAAGGCAATCCCGCTGGCCAGCACCAACCAGGTCACCAGCCGCACAAACGCCTCGCGGGACAATCTCATGGTCAATCGCCGCCCGATCCACAGCCCCAATGCCATGGCCGGCAACAAACACATGGCCAATATCAATAAGGGTAGCTCGGCATAGACACCTGCGACGGCAAACAGGCTCAAGCGCACCACGGTGCTGCAACTGATCAGAGCGCTCTGGGTCGCCCGTGCTGCCTCTTTCGGCAACCGGCTGTTCAAATAGATCGCATATAAAAAGCCGCCACTGCCAAATAGCGCCCCGAACAGCCCGCCCACCGTCCCCATCGGCACGGCCCAACCGGCGGACAATTGCGTCGGCCGGGTTTTGACCCACAGGCTGTAAATCGCATAGGCGCTGATGAACACCCCCATCAACAGCAACAACACATCGGATTTGAGGTTCAGCAGAAAGATCACCCCCAACGTGCAGCCCACCGCCATGCAGGGCAGCAGCCGCAGCAACTCGGGTTTCGCCACATCCCGTCGCGACGGCAGCAGATTGCCAAAGGCTGCGACGAAATCCAGCAGCACCAGCAACGGCACAATCTTCGACAGCGGCATGAACAGAATCAGAATTGGCCCCGCCACCAGCGCGGTGCCAAACCCGGCTATACCAAACACGATATAGGCCAGGGCAACGCCCAATCCGATCACCAGCCAATCCGTGGCGCCGAATGGCCATTGGCTCAACAACTCAAGCACATTCATTTGCAGCGCTTCCTTGAATACCTGGGATGACTTTAGCCAGTGCCGAGCGTTGCGACTAATATCTTCAAAGCCACCCACCCATCTCAAAAAGGCATGCCTGGTGCTTTCTACCCGCCAATTGCGTTACTTCGTGGAAATCGCCGACTGCGGGAGTTTCAGCGCCGCGGCCGAACGACTGTTCATTGCTCAGTCGGCCCTGAGCCGGCAAATCAAGGACATGGAAACCCGGCTGCAAACGCCGTTGTTCGAACGCACTGCACGCCTGCCCCGACTGACGGCGGCCGGTGAAGCCTTCCTGCCCCGGGCCAGAAACCTGTTGAACGAACTGACCAAAGCCAGCGAGATGGCCACCCAGGTCGGCAATGGAGAACTCGGTACTTTGCGCCTCAGCCATTCCAGCACCGTGCCCATGAGTGGGCGTTTGCTGGGAGGCATCAGCGACTATCTGGATCAGCATGTCGGCGTGTCCATGGACATCGTCAAGCTGTCGTCCGAAGCGCAACTTGAAGCGTTGGCCGACAATCGCCTGGATGTCGGCCTGCTGCGTTTGCCGGTGCTGCGCCAGCGTGAAGGCGTGCAGATTGTTCCTTTATATAGCGAACGTTTGTTGCTGGCCGTGCCGCCGAATCATCGACTGGCTGTGGATAACTCAGGGCAAGGCATCGATCTGGCGCAGTTAAAGGATGAAGCGTTTATCTCCATTCCTCATCCTCAGCGTGGCGGCTTGAGTTATCTGTCTGCGCAGTTGTGCATGCGCCAAGGCTTCTTTCCCAAGGCGGCTCGGGTGGTGTCGCGCAAAACCACGCAACTGCAATTGATCCAGGCCGGGTTCGGCATTGCCCTGCTGCCGGAATCGATGCAAGAGATCGCGCCACCCGACATCCACTTCCTGCCCCTGGCCGATCCGGATGGCCACAGCACCGTCGCCCTCGCCTGCCGGCAGAATCCAACGGCGCTGGTCCAACACTTCATCAACACCTGCAAGGGGATTTTCGCGGGATCATGGAGATTGTTCGGCGAATGCCTTTAAACTGCGCCCCATGATTAAAGATCCCTTTGCAAGACTCGGCCTGGACCGTGAAGTCCTGACTGTCAGCCAGCTCAACGGCCGCGCGCGGGTGTTGCTCGAAGACGTGTTCAGCAACATCTGGGTCGAAGGCGAAATCTCCAACCTCGCCCGTCCGGCGTCCGGCCACGTGTATTTCACCCTAAAGGACAGCGGCGCCCAGGTACGTTGCGCGCTGTTCCGGCAGAACGCGGCGCGGGTTCGCCAGGCGCTGAAGGACGGCTTGGCGGTCAAGGTGCGCGGCAAGGTTTCGCTGTTCGAGGGGCGTGGCGACTATCAGCTGATCCTCGACACCGTGGAGCCGGCCGGTGACGGTGCGCTGCGTCTGGCCTTCGATGCACTCAAGGAAAAACTCAGCGCCGAAGGCCTGTTCAGCGCCGAGCGCAAAGTACCGTTGCCGGCGCATCCGCAGCGCATCGGCATCATCAGTTCACCGACTGGCGCGGTGATTCGCGACATCATCAGCGTCTTTCGCCGCCGCGCACCGCAGGTCCAGCTGACGCTGATCCCGACCGCTGTTCAGGGCCGCGAGGCGACCGCGCAGATTGTCCGTGCGCTGAAACTGGCGGACGCTCGCGGTTTCGATGCGCTGATCCTCGCCCGTGGCGGCGGTTCGCTGGAAGACCTCTGGTGTTTCAACGAAGAAGCCGTGGCCCGCGCCGTGGATGCCTGCGTGACGCCGATTGTCAGCGCCGTCGGCCATGAAACCGATGTCTCGATCAGTGACTTCGTCGCCGACGTCCGCGCCCCGACGCCCTCCGCCGCCGCCGAATTGCTTGCGCCGGATTCCAGCGACTTGGTGCGCCGGGTCGAAAGCCTGCACCGGCGCCTGGTGATGCGTATCCGCGACCGTTTGATGCGCGACCGGCTGCGTCTGGAGGGCATGTCCCGCCGTCTGCGCCATCCCGGCGAACGTCTGCGTCAGCAAGCGCAACGCCTGGATGATCTGGACATGCGCATGCGCCGCGCTTTCGAACGCAGCCTCAACACCCGCCGCGAACGGCTGATCCGCTTGGAAACCCGCCTCGCCGGCCAGCATCCGGGGCGGCAACTGGCGATGCTTCGTCAGCGCCTCGACAGCTTTGCCGAGCGCCTGCCGCGCGCCATGCGCGAAGGGCTCAAGTCCCGTCGCCTGCAACTGCAAAGTCAGGTGCAGACGCTGCAAGTGGTCAGCCCACTCGCGACCCTTGCCCGTGGCTACAGCATTCTGCTGGATGAGCGTGGCAACGCGATCCGCAGCGCCGGGCAAACCCACACCGGTCAGCGCCTCAAAGCCAAACTCGGCGACGGCGAGCTGCACGTTCGGGTCGAAGACAATCACCTGACGCCTGTCACCCTTTCTTTACTGGATTGATCCATGCCGCGTTTTTTAGCTTCGCTGCTCTTGCTGTGCCTGACCTTCAATGCTCACGCCGACAGTTACATCACCCGCCTCTTGAACAAACCGGTGCCGGGTGGCGTGGCCGTGGTGGACCTGGGCGCTTCTGCCCAGGCGCCGAAAGCCAGTTATCAAGGCAAGCCGGTGCTGGTGGTCAAGGAACAGAACAATTGGCTGGCGATTGTCGGCGTACCGTTGACGGTTAAACCGGGTACGCAGCAGGTCAGCAGCGGCGGTCGCACGATGAGTTTCACGGTCGGCAGCAAGAAGTACCCGGAACAGCACATCACCCTGAAGAACACGCAGCAGGTCAATCCGAACCCGGAGAACCTGAAACGCATCGAAGGTGAACTGGCCGAGCAAATCGCCGCCTACCGCACGTTCAGTCCGAATACCCCGAGCAACCTGCTGCTGGACAAACCGGTCAACGGGCCCCTGTCGAGCAAGTTCGGTGTACGCCGGTTCTTTAATGGCGAAGAGCGTAATCCCCACTCGGGCCTGGATTTCGCCGTGGGCGCCGGCACACCGATCAAGACTCCGGCGGCGGGCAAGGTGATCCTGATCGGCAACTACTTCTTTAATGGCAATACGGTGTTTGTCGACCATGGGCAGGGCTTTATCAGCATGTTCTGCCACATGTCGAAGATTGATGTGAAGGTGGGGCAGCAATTGGCGCGTGGCGGTGTGGTCGGGAAAGTCGGCGCCACCGGGCGGGCGACCGGGCCGCACATGCACTGGAATGTCAGCCTGAATGATGCGCGGGTGGATCCGGCGATTTTTATTGGGGCGTTCCAGCCATAAATAGTTGTCGAAGCTGCCCGCGAATGCGATCTCAAGGTCGCGGCTTATTCAGCATCCAGATCCTCAATCCCATGGACCTCCCGGTCCGCCAGACAATGGTTGATCCAGGCTTGAGTGTCTTGCGAGAAGCCAGCCAATTCTTCAGCCGTGATCAACTCGCGGGCACATAACCCCAGCAAGTGAGAGCGGGCCTCATGGCGTGAGAACCTGAAAACGCCAAATGCCCAATACAGCTCCTTTTGCCCGGCTTTGAGCAGCTCTTCGCTCGCTTCGATCCGATCATAAGGCGCTTGGCTTCTATCCAGCACCGTGCGCTCGACTTCCTCCATGATCCGAATACACATCCGCTCATGGGCCAACGGGCGCAACGCACTATAAAGCTTCCAATCCGACTCGTTCATTGCCGACTCCTGCATTCCGGTCGTCTGGTTGAGGCTTTAAGAATAGCTGCCGCCACCAAGACAAGGCCGCCAACTTTCAATTGCGCACCCTTCAAACCTCGCGCAAACATCAACACAATCACCCTACATCACCGCAATAAAATCTCGATATCCCCCGCTATTCGAGTATTCCTCTCAATTTTTTTCGACTGCTTGCCATCCTCAATCACGGCGGTTAGGGTTGAAGGCATGAAAACCTCTCACACCCTCATTCAGCTTCGCCAGCACCGCAGCCTGTGCCTCGTCAGTGCACGACTGCCAGGCTGAATCGCGGTGCCTCGCCCCACGCTTTTCCCCAAGAACATTGATCCACCGGCAGGCCGCCTTTTTTCGGCCCACACAATAAGGATTTCCCGATGAGCATGCTCAAAGACCCGTCTTCGAAATACCGCGCGTTCCCGACTATCGACATCCCGGACCGCACCTGGCCATCGAAGACGATCACCGCAGCGCCGATCTGGTGCAGTTCCGACCTTCGTGACGGCAACCAGTCGCTGATCGAACCAATGGACGCGGTGAAGAAGCTGCGTTTCTGGAAGACTTTGGTGCAGGTCGGTGTGAAAGAGATCGAAGCGTCGTTCCCGGCCGCTTCCCAAACCGACTTCGACTTCGTGCGCACCCTGATCGAAGGCAACCACATCCCGGACGACACCACCATTCAGGTGCTGACCCAGGGCCGTGAAGACCTGATCGAGCGCACTTTCGAATCCCTGCGCGGGGCGAAGAAAGCCATCGTTCACCTGTACAACGCGACCTCCCCGTCCTTCCGCCGCATTGTCTTCAACCAGGACAAGGAAGGGGTCAAAGCCATCGCCGTGAACGCGGCCAAGCTGTTCGTCAAATACGCCGCCCAGCAGCCGAACACCCAGTGGACCTTCGAATACTCGCCGGAAACCTTCAGCGCGACCGAATTGGAATTCGCCAAAGAAGTCTGCGACGCCGTGATCGAAGTCTGGAACCCGACGCCTGAGCACAAGGTGATCCTCAACCTGCCGGCCACCGTCGAATGCGCGACCCCGAACATCTACGCCGACCAGATCGAATGGTTCGGCCGTCACATCAACCGTCGTGACAGCGTGATCATCAGCCTGCACACCCACAACGACCGTGGCACAGGCGTTGCGGCCACCGAACTGGGCCTGATGGCCGGCGCCGACCGTGTCGAAGGCTGCCTGTTCGGCAACGGCGAGCGTACCGGTAACGTTGATCTCGTGACCGTGGCGTTGAACCTCTACACCCAGGGCATTCACCCTGAGCTGGACTTCTCCGACATCGACGGCGTGCGCAAAGTCGTTGAAGAATGCAACCAGATCCAGGTGCACCCACGTCACCCCTACGTCGGCGACCTGGTTCACACCGCGTTCTCCGGCTCCCACCAGGACGCGATCCGCAAGGGCTTCGCCCAGCAGAAACCGGACGAACTGTGGGAAGTGCCGTACTTGCCGATCGACCCGGCCGACATCGGCCGCAGCTACGAGGCGGTGATCCGCGTCAACAGCCAGTCGGGCAAGGGCGGTATCGCCTACTTGCTGGAACAGGAATACGGCATCAGCTTGCCGCGTCGCATGCAGATCGAGTTCAGCCAGGTGGTACAGCGTGAAACCGATCGCCTCGGCCTGGAGATGACCGCACAACAGATCCACGCCTTGCTGCACAGCGAGTATTTGCAGGCCAACACCCCGTATGCGCTGGTCAGCCATCGCCTGCAGGAAGAGAACGGTCACAGTGCCGTGGAAGTGGAAGTCTCGGGTAAAGGCCAGGGCGAAACCAACCTGCACTGGCGCGGCAAGGGCAATGGCGCGCTGGAAGCCCTGGTGGCCGGCCTGCCGATTCCGGTGGAAATCATGGACTACAACGAACACGCGATCGGCGCGGGCACCAATGCCAAGGCAGCGGCCTATATTGAACTGCGTGTGAACGGTGAACGTGCGGTGCATGGCGTCGGTATCGATGAAAACATCACCACCGCGAGCTTCAAGGCCCTGTTCAGCGCGCTGAACCGCTCCCTGAGCCAGCCGGAAGCGAAAGCGGCGTAAGCGTTCGCTGCAATGCAAAAGGCCCCTAGGTGAAAACCTCGGGGCCTTTTTGTTTGCCTGAAAATTATGCAGTGGCTGTCATGGCCTCATCGCGGGCAAGCCCGCTCCCACAGTGATCGGGGCGAACATGATTTTTATGTACACCACCAATCCTTGTGGGAGCGGGCTTGCCCGCGATGGGGCCCTGTCAGGCAGCGGAAATCTCAGGTGAACTCGAAGGTATCGGCGTCCAGATTGGCCGGGAAGCGTGTGCGGTAGGCTTGCAGATCCGCCGCATTCAGGACGACCTGAAACACGCCATCGGCTTCGCCTGCGCTGAGCAACGTCTCACCCTGGAAATCCAGCACCTGGCTGTCACCGGTGTAGGCAAACCCTTTTCCGTCAGTCCCGATGCGATTCACCGCCGCCACGTAGCAGAGGTTTTCAATCGCCCGCGCTGGCAGTAAACGGTTCCAGTGCTGACGGCGCGCTCCGGGCCAGTTGGCGGTGTAGAGCAGCAAGTCAGTGTCTTGTGCATCGCGGCTCCAGACCGGGAAACGCAAGTCGTAGCAAATCAGCGGCCGCACGCGCCAGCCCTTGAGCTCGAACTGCACCTGGCGCTCGCCCGGCGTGTAGTGGTTGTGCTCGCCGGCCATGCGGAACAGATGGCGCTTGTCGTAGTGCCAGACCTCCCCGTCCGGCCGCGCCCACAATAGGCGATTGCGGTGGCTGCCATCGGCGGCCTGGACGATGATGCTGCCGGTGATCACCGCATCGAGTTTCGCCGCCTGGACCCGCAGCCATTTGCTGGTCGGACCGTTTTCCGCTTCGGCGAGGGTTTCCGACTCCATGGAGAAACCGGTGGTGAACATCTCCGGCAGAATGATCAGATCCGCCCCGCGAGCCTGCTCAAGCAATTGCTCGAAATGCTCCAGGTTGGCCTGACGGTCGTGCCAGGCCAGGGTGGTCTGGATCAGCGCGACGTTCAGATTGGGCAGTTCACTCAGATCACGCATAGTTTTGCCGCTGCTTCACGCAACGTCTCCTCGCGTTTGGCGAAGCACAAGCGCACCAGGCGCTGGCCTTCAGGTGGTGTCTGGTAGAACACCGAGATCGGGATACTCGCCACGCCATGTTCACGGGTCATCCACAGCGCCATCTCGACGTCATTGAGGTCCGGGCGGATCTGCGAGTAATCGACCAACTGGAAATAGGTGCCGGTCACCCGCTTGAAGCTGAAACGCGACGGCGCCAGCAGATCGCAGAACAGATCGCGCTTGGTCTGGTAGAAACCCGGCAGTTCTTCGACGTGTTCGGGGTGCTCGGCCATGAAGTCGGCCAAGGCGTATTGCAGCGGGGTCACGCCGCAGAAACTGACGTACTGGTGAACCTTGCGCAGCTCGGCGGTGAGCGCCGGAGGGGCGACCACGTAGCCGGTTTTCCAGCCGGTGACGTGATAGGTCTTGCCGAAGGAGCTGACCACGAAAGCACGCTGATACAGCTCTTCGTGATTCAGCACGCTGACGTGTGGCACGCCGTCGAAGACCAGGTGTTCGTAGACTTCGTCGCTGACGATGTAGATGTCGCGATCCCGAATCAACGCGGCCAACTGGTCCAGCTCGGCACGGCTGATCAGCGCGCCACTCGGGTTATGCGGAGCGTTTAGTACGATCATCCGGGTGCGCGGCGTAATCGCTTCGGCGAGCTTCTGGAAGTCGATGGAAAAATCATTCAGACCGAGTTGCACATGCACGCATCGCCCACCCGCCAGCTCAACCGACGGCTCGTAACTGTCGTAGCACGGATCGAATACGATCACTTCGTCGCCGCTGTGGATAACCGCCTGGATCGCACAGAAGATCGCTTGAGTCGCGCCGGGAGTGACCGTCACTTCATGGTCGGCATCCACGTTGACCCCGTAGCTGCGGGCGATCTTCGCCGAAATCTGCTGGCGCAGCGCCGGCAGGCCGGTCATCGGTGAATATTGGTTGTGGCCATTGGCAATGTGCCGACCGACCGCATCGCACAGGGCTTGCGGGGCATCGAAATCGGGAAAACCCTGGGACAGGTTGATCGCCCCGGTTTGCGCCGCGAGCTGAGACATCTGAGTGAAGATAGTGATGCCGACATTCGGCAGCTTACTGGTGATCATCGGTGATTCCCTGCTCTACACCCGGCTCTAACGGCGGCGCGGGAGAGCCCGAGGATAGCCCATCCGGCGACCATAAAAAAAGGGCGCCTGGTGGCGCCCCTCTTTTAATACATCACCGCATACCGTGGCGAGGGAGCTTGCTCCCGCTGGGCCGCGAAGCGGTCCCAACATCTTCAACCGAGATTATTCAGATAGAACCCGTCGGCTGGTCTTGCGACTGCTGCGCAGTCGAGCGGGAGCAAGCTCCCTCGCCACAAAAGCCCACACACACAAATGCGTGCGGGGGCTGTCAATCAACGCTTGTCGCGGCGCTTTTTGTCGGCCTTTTTGTGGTGCGACATCATGCGGCGCTTCTTGTTGACCTGACGGTCGGTGAGCGAGGTCTTGTTACCTTCATATGGGTTCTCGCCGCCCTTGAACTCGATGCGAATCGGCGTACCGACCAGCTTCAAGACACGACGGTAAGTGTTTTCCAGATAACGGACGTAAGACTTCGGCACCTTCTCGATCTGGTTACCGTGGATCACGATGATCGGCGGGTTCGCACCACCCAAGTGGGCATAACGCAGCTTGATCCGGCGGTTGTTGACCATCGGCGGCGCGTGCTCGCTGACCGCATCTTCCAGGATCGTGGTCAGGCGGTTGGTTGGCCAGCGGGTGACTGCGGACTTGAACGAGTTCTGTACGGAGGCGTAGAGGTTGCCCACGCCCGTGCCGTGCAGGGCCGAGATAAAGTGGATGTCGGCGTAGTCGACGAAGAACAGTCGACGTTGCAGCTCGACCTTCACGAAGTCGCGCTCGCTCGGCGTCATGCCGTCCCACTTGTTGATCGCGATCACCAGCGCACGACCCGACTCAATGGCGAAGCCCAGCAGGTTGAGATCGTGATCGACCACGCCTTCGCGGGCGTCCATCACAAAGATCACCACGTTGGCGTCTTTGATCGCTTGCAGGGTTTTGACCACGGAGAATTTTTCGACTTCTTCGTGGATCTTGCCGCGCTTGCGCACACCAGCGGTGTCGATCAGCGTGTACTTCTCGTCGTTACGCTCGAACGGGATGTAGATACTGTCGCGGGTGGTGCCGGGTTCGTCATACACGATCACCCGGTCTTCACCGAGCATCCGGTTAACCAGGGTTGACTTGCCGACGTTCGGGCGGCCGATGATCGCGATCTTGATCCCGTCTTTTTCGCTAGGGCCAGGAATGCGCTTGGCTTCCTCGCCTTCGGCAACGATCTCTTCCTCGCCTTCTTCCAGCTCGTCATCGTCTTTCGGGAAGTCGCTGAGGGCGATTTCCAGCATCTGGGTGATGCCACGACCATGAGCACCGGCGATCGGGATCGCGTGGCCCATGCCCAACGGGGCGAATTCGGCGCGGGCCATTTCAGGGTCGATGTTGTCGACCTTGTTGGCAACCACGTAAGAACGCTTGTTACGTTTACGCAAATGCTCGGCGATCATCTGGTCGGCGGCGGTGAAACCGGCCTTGGCATCTACCAGGAACAGAACGACATCCGCTTCTTCAATGGCCAGCAGTGACTGCTCGGCCATTTTTTCGTCCATACCGTGCTCGTCACCGGAGATACCGCCGGTGTCGACCAGAATGTAGGAACGCCCTTGCCACTTGGCCTCACCGTATTGGCGATCACGGGTCAGACCGGACAAGTCGCCGACGATGGCGTCACGAGTCCTGGTCAGGCGGTTGAACAAGGTGGACTTGCCGACGTTCGGTCGGCCCACCAGGGCGATTACGGGAACCATGCGGCTCTCCACTTCGTTATTTCAGAAAATACAAAAGCCGCTGCGAGGCAGCGGCTGGTGCTCGGGGCAGCGCTTGAGGGCACTGCGAACCCCGTGGTTACGGGGCTGCCTGGGGTTTAACCCCAAGCATAGTCAAACCTTTACTTAATGGTCAGGGCTTCCAGTTTGCCACTGTTGCCATAAACATAAATCGTGTCACCCACCACCAGCGGACGGGCACGAAGGCCGTCGCTGTCGATGCGCTCGCGGCCGACGAAACGACCGTCCACCTGACTCAGCAGGTGCAGGTAGCCTTCCATATCACCGACTGCAACATAGCTGGAGAACACTTCCGGAGCCGACAGTTGACGACGGGCCAGCGAATCGTTGCTCCACAACGCGGTGGTGGAACGTTCGTCGACGCCTTCAACGGTGCCCGAAGACAGGCTCACGTACACGTTGCCGAAACCCTGGGCAACGCCGGCGTAGCTGGAAGCATCACGCTGCCAGAGCTGACGACCGCTTTCCAGGTCCAGTGCCGCAACGCGACCCTGGTAGCTGGCGACGTACAACGTGCCGCCGGACAGCAGCAAGCCGCCGTCGATATCGACCACACGCTCCAGTTCCGAACGACCTTGTGGAATCGCGACCCGTTGTTCCCATACCGGCACGCCGTTGGAAATATCGAGAGCGACCACTTTACCGGTCGACAGGCCAGCCACCGCGAGGCGGTTGGTGACGATCGGAGCGCTGGTGCCGCGCAAGGTCAGGACCGCAGGTGTGCTGTCATACAACCAGCGCTGGGTCCCGGTGGCGGCATCCAGGCCGATCAGACGGTCGTCCTGAGTCTGAACCACAACCACGTCACCGTTGTTGGCCGGCGGTGCGAGTACTTCGCTGGACACGCGAGCGCGCCATTTCTCTTCACCGTTGATCGCGTCCAGAGCAACGATTTCACCCTTGATCGTACCGATCGTGAGCAGACCGTAACCTACGCCAACGGCGCCTGAAACAGGCAGATCAAGGTCCTTCTTCCATTTGACGTCGCCGTTGCTGCGATCCATCGCCACGACTTCACCCGTGACGTCGGCGGCATAGATGGTATCGCCATCGATCGCCGGCACCAGCATGTTGTAGGTTTCGCCCTGACCGTCACCGATCGAACGACTCCACTGCTTTTGCAGAACCACTTCTTCTTTGAAGTCGGTCAACTCGGCCGGTGGCAGTTCTTTTTTGCTGTTGCTGCTGCAACCCGCGGCCAAAACGGCCAGAGCCAGCAATGCTGCATGTTTCCAACGGATCACGTCACGCATCCCCTTTGGCCAGGTCGTCCAGCTTGATTTGTAGGCCACCGACCGCCGCTTCATCCGACAGTGCCGCCTTGGCTTTTTGATACGCCGCGTTTGCTTCGTCGGTACGACCCAACTGCACCAGCAGGTCGCCTTTGAGTTCTTCGCGAGTGGCCAGGAATGCCTTGTCGGCATCACCTTCGAGCAGCTTCAGGGCTTCATCGGCCTTGTTCTGCGCGGCCAGTACCTGCGCCAGACGCTGACGGGCGATTTCGCCCAGCGCCGGGTTGGCCGGTTTTGCAACGATGGCTTTCAGCTCGGTGGCTGCGTCATCCAGCTTGCCGCTGTCGACCGCGACTTTCGCCACGAACAAGCTGCCGTACTGCGCGTAAGCGCTACCGCCGAACTCGCTGTTGAGCTTGCCGGCCAGGTCCGCAACACGGGCGGCATCAGGCTTGCCGTCTGGCGTCAGCGTGGTTTCGAGCAATTGCTGATAGAGAATCGAGGCGCCTTGCGACTGATTGCTCTGATACTTGTGAAAGGCCTGCCAGCCGAACACGATGACCAGCGCCAACAGGCCGCCAGTGACCAGGGGCTTGCCGTTGCGTGTCCACCAGTCCTTCAAATCCGCCAGGTTTTCGTCTTCGGTACTCGACACCCCAATACTCCTTAATCGCTAAATCGGCTGTTTATGACAGCTTCAACCCTGCACGACGCAGGTGGCCAGGTGTGCAGCAAGCGCATCCCAGGCAATGCTTTGTTGTTCGCCCTGGCCACGCAGGGGTTTGAAACCTACCACTTGCTGGGCCATTTCGTCGTCACCGAGGATCAGCGCATACAGCGCACCGCTCTTGTCGGCCTTTTTGAACTGGCTTTTGAAGCTGCCGGCGCCGGCATTGACTTGCAGGCGCAGGTTGGGCAATTGGTCACGCACACGTTCACTCAGGGCCAGACCGGCCAGCTCAGCGGCTTCACCGAAGGCGCAGAGGTAAACGTCGACCTGACGGGAGATCTCTTCCGGGATCTGCTCCAGGGTTTCAAGCAACAGCACCAGGCGCTCGATACCCATGGCGAAACCAACGCCCGGGGTCGGCTTGCCGCCCATCTGCTCCACCAGACCGTCGTAACGACCTCCAGCACACACGGTGCCCTGGGCGCCCAACTTGTCGGTGACCCATTCGAAAACGGTCTTGCTGTAGTAATCCAGCCCGCGAACCAGCTTCGGGTTGATCACGTAAGGAATGCCGGCGGCGTCCAGACGAGCCTTCAGGCCCTCGAAGTGCACGCGGGATTCTTCGTCCAGGTAGTCGGCCATTTTCGGCGCGTCGACCAGCACGGCTTGAGTGTCAGCATTCTTGGTATCGAGCACCCGCAAAGGGTTGGTCTTCAGACGACGCTGGCTGTCTTCGTCCAGCTTGTCCAGGCGGGACGACAGGAACTCGACCAGCGCTTCGCGATAACGACCGCGGGACTCGGCGGTGCCCAGGCTGTTGAGCTCGAGCTTGACCGCATCACGGATACCCAGCTCGCCCCACAGGCGCCAGGTCAGCACGATCAGCTCGGCGTCGATGTCCGGACCGTCGAGGTTGAAGACTTCGCAACCGATCTGGTGGAACTGGCGATAACGGCCTTTCTGCGGACGTTCGTGACGGAACATCGGGCCGATGTACCAGAGTTTCTGCACCTGACCACCGCCGGTGATGCCGTGCTCGAGCACCGCACGCACGCAGGCCGCTGTGCCTTCAGGGCGCAGGGTCAGGGAGTCGCCGTTGCGGTCGTCGAAGGTGTACATCTCTTTTTCGACGATGTCGGTCACTTCACCGATGGAGCGCTTGAACAGCTCGGTGAACTCGACGATCGGCATGCGGATCTGCTTGTAACCGTAGTTATCCAGCAGACGCGAGACGGTGCCCTCGAAATGACGCCACAGGGGGGTCTGCTCGGGCAGGATGTCGTTCATGCCACGTATGGCTTGCAGAGACTTGCTCACTATAAATCCTTAAATTCGTTCGATCAGCCGCGGGCGATTACTGCCGCGTCGGCTTCGACCTTTTCGGCCGCTTTCTGGCGGATCAAGCGTTCAAGCTCATCCACCAGATTGTCATTCGTCAGTTTCTGCGACGGCTTGCCGTCGATGTAAATCAGGTTGGGCGTACCGCCGGTCAAGCCGATATGGGCTTCCTTGGCTTCGCCCGGCCCGTTGACCACGCAACCGATGACCGCGACATCCAGCGGCACCAGCAGATCTTCGAGGCGCCCTTCCAGCTCGTTCATGGTTTTGACCACATCGAAGTTCTGCCGCGAGCAGCTCGGGCAGGCGATGAAGTTGATGCCACGGGAACGCAGGTGCAGGGATTTGAGAATGTCGTAGCCGACTTTCACTTCCTCGACGGGGTCAGCCGCCAACGAGATGCGAATAGTATCGCCAATCCCTTCGGCGAGCAGCATACCGAGGCCCACGGCGGATTTCACTGTGCCTGAGCGCAAACCACCGGCTTCGGTGATGCCCAAGTGCAGCGGCTGGACGATTTCCTTGGCCAGCAGGCGGTAGGCGGCGACGGCCATGAACACGTCGGAGGCCTTCACGCTGACCTTGAAGTCCTGGAAATTCAGGCGTTCAAGGTGCTCGACGTGACGCAGGGCAGACTCGACCAGCGCCGCCGGGGTCGGCTCGCCATATTTCTTTTGCAGGTCTTTTTCCAGGGAACCGGCGTTGACGCCGATGCGGATCGGGATCCCGCGATCACGGGCGGCATCGACCACCGCGCGCACGCGGTCTTCACGACCGATGTTGCCCGGGTTGATCCGCAGGCAGTCAACGCCCAGTTCGGCGACGCGCAGCGCAATCTTGTAGTCAAAGTGGATGTCGGCAACCAGCGGCACTTTAACCAATTGCTTGATCTTGCCGAAGGCTTCGGCGGCGTCCATGTCCGGCACGGAAATGCGCACGATATCGACGCCAGCCGCTTCCAGGCGATTGATCTGGGCCACGGTGGCGGCCACGTCATTGGTGTCGCTGTTGGTCATGCTCTGAACAGCGATGGGCGCATCGCCGCCAACAGGCACGTTACCGACCCAGATCTTGCGGGATTCGCGACGTTTGATTGGAGATTCGCCGTGCATGACTTATTGACCCAACTTCAGGCGAGCAGTCTCGCCACTGGTGAACGGAGCGACATCAACCGCCTGCCCGTTGTAGCTGACCTGCGCGCCACGGGCGAAGCCCAGACGCACGGCAAACGGCGGCTTGCCACTGACGGAAACACTTTCGCCTTTACGCTTCAGACCGCTCAACAGCACTTTGCCGGTGCCATCGGTCACTTGCGTCCAGCAATCGGCGGTGAACTGCAATTGAACCTGACCCTGGCCGGCAACCGGAGCAGCCGGTGCTGGAGCGGGAATGGTTGGCGTCACCGAAGCGCTTGCAGGCGGGGTCGATACAACAGGGGCCGTCGGAGCCGGCGCTACGGGAGTCGCGACAACCGGAGCGGTGCTGTGCGCCGGTGCAGCGGGTGCAGTCGGCGCGGCGGCAGGCGCAGTGGCTTCTGCCTCGGTCGGTGCTTCAGTGGAACTCTCGGCTTGCGGCAACGCAAGCGCGGTTGCACCTTCAGCCTGACCTTCCGCGACAGCCTGGTCTTCCGGCTCGTCCAGCGGATGGATCTGGGTGGTGCCATCAGCGCCTTCGACTTCGACGTGTTCCGGGCTCGGGGTGATCAGGTCTTTGGTGCGCTGGGAGGTCTGATCCTGCCACCAGACAAAACCACCACCAATCACTGCAATCAGCAACAGCAGGCTGACAATGCGCAAAATCGTGTGGGAAACCCGAACCGGTTCTTCGATACGGCCCAGGCTGTGGACGCTGCTGCCCTGGGAGTCGGTGCCGGTGGATTGGTCGAACTGCTGAACCAGAACGGTCTGGTCCATGCCCAGCAACTTGGCGTACGCGCGAATATAACCGCGGGCGAAGGTATGCCCTGGCAGCTTGTCGAACGCGCCGGCTTCCAGATTGCTCAAGGAATTAACGGTGAGGTTGAGCTTGAGGGCCACTTCGGCCAGCGACCAGCCATTGCTTTCGCGGGCCTGGCGCAAAGTTTCACCGGGGTTAACGCGATTCGCTGCTACAACTTCGGGATGCGCCGCTTTCATCATTGCTCCGACAGGTATTGCTGATATTCCGGCGTACCGGGATAGAGTCGTTTTAGTTGCAGGCCAAAACTGGCGGCCTTGTCGCGATCTTCAAACACTTTTGCCAGCCGAACGCCGAGCAATAGACTACGTGCATTTTGCTCGGTGAGCAGGCTAAAACGATCGTAGTAGTCACGCGCGGGCACATAATGCCTGTCTTCGAAGGACAACTCAGCCATTTCCAGCAATGCACGCGGTTGTTGGCGGTTCAAACGCAGGGCTTTTTCCAGTTGCTGCTGCGCCAGATCACGCTGCCCCAGCTTCGAAGCGGTCATGCCCAGGTTCTCGAACACCCGCGAACGCTCAGGATACAGGGTATCGGCGGCGGCCTGTTCAAAGCGCTCGTATGCCTCTTTATAGCGTTTTTCTTCGAAGAGAAAGCTGCCGTAGTTATTCAGGATTCGTGCATCGTTGGGACGGGAAGACAGCGCCTTGCGAAAGTGCTGGTCTGCCAGCTCAGGTTCCATTTCAGCCTGAAACACCAACCCAAGCGCCGCATTGGCATCTGGATCCGAGTCATCCAGATCCAAGGCTTTCTTCAACGGCACTTTCGCCCGTTCGGTCATGCCTTGCTGCAAGTATCCCAAGCCCAGTTGCACGTAGGCAGTGCGCGCTTCATCGCGACCTTTGCTGGTTTTCATCGGATTGAAATCGCCCGACAGGACGCAACCAGCAGACAGGCTGGCCAACAGCAAAAGCAGCGCAAAGCGCAGGGACATAGAGATCCTCTCTTGATTTATTTCGCGGCGTTTTGCGCTATATCGTTCTCGGCGCTCAACTCGCGCACGGCGATATAACGTTCGCTGCGACGGGTGCGATCCAGCACCTGCCCTACCAATTGGCCACACGCGGCATCGATGTCTTCACCGCGAGTGGTGCGCACGGTGACATTGAAGCCGGCATGGTGAAGCTGATCCTGGAAACGGCGAATCGCGTTGTTACTCGGGCGCTCGTAACCGGAATGCGGGAACGGGTTAAACGGAATCAGGTTGATCTTGCACGGGATGTTCTTGAGCAACTCGATCATCTCAACGGCATGCTCAACTTTGTCGTTGATGTCCTTGAGCAAGGTGTACTCGATGGTCAGAACGCGCTTTTCGCCCAGGGACGACATGTAGCGCTGGCACGACTCGAGCAGCATCTTAAGCGGATATTTCTTGTTGATCGGCACCAATTGGTTACGCAATGCGTCGTTTGGTGCGTGCAGGGACAACGCCAGGGAGACGTCAATGTGCTTGGACAGCTCATCGATCATCGGCACCACGCCCGAAGTGGACAGGGTCACGCGGCGCTTGGAGATCCCGTAGCCCAGGTCATCCATCATCAGATGCATGGCGGCCACGACGTTGTCGAAGTTCAGCAGCGGCTCACCCATGCCCATCATCACCACGTTGGTGATGGCACGGTCGGCGGTCGCCGGGATGCTGCCGAACGATTTATTGGCAATCCACACCTGGCCGATGACTTCGGCGGCGGTGAGGTTGCTGTTGAAACCTTGCTTGCCGGTGGAGCAGAAACTGCAATCCAGGGCACAGCCTGCCTGGGACGAAACGCACAAAGTGCCGCGCTTGCCCTGGGGAATGTAAACGGTCTCGACGCAGCTGCCGGACGCCACGCGCACCACCCACTTACGGGTGCCGTCGGTGGAAATGTCCTCGCTGACCACTTCAGGACCGCGAACTTCGGCAATAGCCTTGAGCTTGTCGCGCAAGGCCTTGCTGACGTTCGTCATGGCGTCGAAATCATCGACGCCAAGGTGGTGAATCCATTTCATTACCTGACCGGCACGGAAACGCTTCTCCCCGATCGAGTCGAAGAATTTTTCCATTTCCAGCTGAGTCAGACCCAGCAGGTTGGTTTTTACAGTCGATGTAGTCATGGATTCACCTTCACTCATAAGCCAATGCTTAGCGAGTGGTTACTTCAGTAGCTGCGAAGAAGTACGAGATTTCGCGAGCAGCAGCGGCTTCGGAGTCCGAACCGTGTACAGCGTTGGCATCGATCGAATCAGCGAAGTCAGCACGGATGGTGCCGGCAGCCGCTTCTTTAGGGTTGGTAGCGCCCATCAGCTCACGGTTCAGAGCGATAGCGTTTTCGCCTTCCAGAACCTGAACGACAACCGGACCGGAGATCATGAAAGCAACCAGGTCGCCGAAGAAACCACGAGCGCTGTGCTCAGCGTAGAAGCCTTCAGCTTCAGCTTTGGACAGTTGCTTCAGTTTCGAAGCTACAACGCGCAGGCCTGCTTTTTCGAAACGAGTGGTGATCTCGCCGATGACGTTTTTTGCAACAGCGTCAGGCTTGATGATGGAGAAAGTACGTTGAACAGCCATGGTGTAACTCCAGAAACGGTAATTTGCGAAAAATTAAACCCGCGAATTATACGCGGGTTCTTTGGTATTGCCTAACTGCATACGGCGCAGACTCAGTCTGCTTCTTCGATCCAGGCGGCCTGAATGGCTTCAAGCACCTTCTCGCCACCGCGGGTCGGATCATCACTGAACTCCGGCAATGCCAGCACCCATTTGTGCAGATCGACGAAGTTCACGTAACGCGGATCCACTTCCGGCTTGGATTCAGCCAGCTGGATCGCGATTTCCAGCACATCAACCCATTTCAGACTCATGACGTTTCCTTGAATCAGTGCGGCGCTTCGGCCGCATGGTTGAGCGAGTATTTCGGAATTTCGACAGTCAGGTCTTCAGTCCCGACTTTTGCCTGACAGGCCAGGCGCGACTGAGCTTCCAGCCCCCAAGCCTTATCAAGATAGTCTTCTTCCAGCTCATCAGCCTCTTCCAGCGAGTCAAAGCCCTCGCGAATCAGGCAATGGCAGGTGGTGCAGGCGCAGACGCCGCCGCAAGCGCTTTCCATCTCGATATGGTGTTCGTGAGCCAGTTCGAGGATGGAGATGCCGGGCTCAGCCTCCACAACCATGCCTTCCGGGCAAAACTTCTCGTGTGGCAGAAAAATGACCTGCGGCATCGTTATTCCTCAATCTCATTCAGGTTGCGCCCCGCCAGCGCGGCTTTCACCGTTGAATCCAGGCGGCGGGCAGCAAAAGCGTCGGTCACTTGCGACAGACGCTTGGTCTGCTGCTCGATGGCGAAACCATCGGTACCTTTCATCAGTTCGGTCAGTTCCTGCATCTGCAACTCGATGACCATGCGCTCTTCGGCGTCGAGCAAGCGCTCACCGTCGACATCCAGGGCGGCCTGCACCGCTTCGATCAGGCGCTGGGCATCGACCTGCTGCTCACGCAACACCCGCGCGACCTTGTCGTCGTTGGCGTGCTGGAACGATTCCTTGAGCATCTTGGCGATTTCGCCGTCGGTCAGGCCGTAGGACGGCTTGACCTGAATGCTGGCCTCGACGCCCGAACCCAACTCGCGAGCGGAGACACTGAGCAGACCGTCGGCATCGACCTGGAACGTCACGCGGATTTTCGCGGCACCGGCGACCATGGCCGGAATGCCACGCAACTCGAAGCGCGCCAGGGAACGGCAGTCGCTGATCAGTTCACGCTCGCCCTGCAACACGTGAATAGCCATGGCCGACTGGCCGTCTTTGTAAGTCGTGAAGTCCTGGGCGCGGGCGACGGGGATGGTGGTGTTGCGTGGAATCACCTTCTCCATCAGGCCGCCCATGGTTTCCAGCCCCAGGGACAACGGAATGACGTCGAGCAAGAGCAATTCCCCGCCATCACGCTTGTTGCCAGCCAACGTATCGGCCTGGATCGCAGCACCAATGGCCACCACTTGATCCGGGTCGATTTCAGTCAGCGGCTGGCGACCAAAGGCTTCAGCAACGGCTTCACGAACGCGAGGCACGCGCGTCGAGCCGCCGACCATGACCACGGCGTGCACTTCGTCCAGCTCGATGCCGGAATCACGCACCGCGCGGCGGCAGGCTTTCAGGCTGCGCGCGACCATTGGCTCGATCAGCGCATCGAAAGCTTCACGGGTCAGTTGCGCTTTCCAGTCACCGTAGGCGACTTCAACGGACGAAGTATTGGTCAGGGCTTCCTTGGCCGCGCAAGCGGTTTGCAGCAGATTGCGCTGGGCACCCGGGTCGAGGTCGGCGGACAAACCGGCGCTCTCGATGATCCAGCCAGCGATCGCATGGTCAAAGTCATCGCCACCCAGGGCGCTGTCGCCACCAGTAGCGAGCACTTCAAATACACCGCCGGTCAGGCGCAGGATCGAAATATCGAAGGTGCCGCCGCCCAAGTCATAAATAGCGACCAGGCCTTCAGCGTGTTGATCCAGACCGTAAGCCACAGCGGCAGCGGTCGGCTCGTTGAGCAAACGCAGCACGTTCAGACCGGCCAGCTTGGCCGCATCCTTGGTGGCTTGACGCTGAGCGTCATCGAAATAGGCCGGAACGGTGATTACCGCGCCCACCAACTCGCCGCCCAATGCCGCTTCAGCGCGCTGACGCAGCACTTTCAGGATATCGGCGGAAACTTCGACCGGGCTTTTCGGCCCCTGAATCGTGTCGATGAACGGCATGTGCGACTCGCCACCGACAAAGCGGTACGGCAGTTGGTCACCCAATTGCTTGACGTCGGACAGACCACGACCCATCAAGCGCTTGACCGACAGCACGGTGTTCAAGGGATCGGTAGCGGCAGCCAGCTTGGCGGACTCGCCGACTTCGACGCGATCGGCGTGGTAGCGCACGGCGGACGGCAGGATGACCTGCCCTTCAGCGTCGGCCAGGGGCTCGGAAAGACCACTGCGCAATGCAGCGACCAGCGAATTGGTAGTGCCCAAGTCGATCCCCACAGCCAGACGACGCTGGTGCGGTTGAGGACTTTGGCCGGGTTCGGCGATCTGCAGTAGGGCCATCGTTATCAGGACTTATCTGTATATCAGGCGTGCGACCGGAGCGGCACTGGGTTAATCGTCGAGGCGCTCTTCTAACTGGCGCACTTCGTAGGTGAGCTTGTCGAGGAACTGCATGCGCCGCATCAGGCGTTCGGCCTGCTCACGTTGCGCTGCATCATCCCAACAGGCTGCGAAGCTTTCGTTCAGTTCATCCTGAGCCGTCTTCAGGCGACGCTTGAACACTGCAACACCCGCCAGGTCGGCGCTGTCTTGCAGGTCTTCGAGCTCTTCACGCAGTTCCATCTGCTGCAGAAGGAACTCCGGATCATGCACCGTGACCTCCAGCGGCAGCTCGCGCCCGCCCATGGCGAGCAGGTATCGCGCGCGCTTTGGGGGACTTTTGAGCGTCTGGTAGGCCTCGTTGAGGCTCGCGGATTGCTCTAGCGCCAGCCGTTGCTCGCGCTCGGAAGCGTCTGCAAAGCGGTCCGGATGAACACCGCGCGCCAACTCACGATAGCGCGTGGCCAACTGATCGAGATCCAGACGGAAGCTCGGCTGCAGTTCAAATAAAGCGAAATGACAAGGAGTACCCACGAGCAGCCTCAGATGTTGAAGCTTTCGCCGCAGCCACATTCACCGCGTACGTTGGGGTTGTTGAACTTGAAGCCTTCGTTCAACCCTTCCTTGACGAAATCGAGTTCGGTGCCGTCCAGGTAGGCCAGGCTTTTCGGGTCGATGATCACTTTCTCGCCGTGACTTTCGAACACCTGATCCTCTGCAACCACCTCGTCGACAAACTCCAGCACGTAGGCAAGGCCGGAACAGCCTGTGGTGCGAACACCCAGACGAATCCCCTCACCTTTGCCGCGCCCGTTGAGGGAGCGTCGCACGTGTTGAGCAGCCGCTTCTGTCATGCTGATAGCCATCGGTGACTCCTTACTCGTCGCTTAATGCTTAGATCAAGCCTTTCTTCTGCTTGTAGTCGCGAACGGCCGCTTTGATAGCGTCTTCAGCAAGTACGGAGCAGTGAATTTTAACTGGCGGCAGGGCCAGTTCTTCGGCCAGCTGAGTGTTCTTGATGGTCTCTGCTTCGTCCAGAGTCTTGCCTTTCATCCACTCGGTCGCCAGGGAGCTGGAGGCGATCGCAGAACCGCAACCGTAAGTCTTGAACTTGGCGTCTTCGATGATGCCTTGTTCGTTGACCTTGATCTGCAGGCGCATCACGTCGCCGCACGCCGGAGCGCCGACCATGCCAGTGCCGACATCAGGGTCTTCCGCGTCCATCTTGCCGACGTTGCGCGGGTTTTCGTAGTGGTCGATGACCTTTTCGCTGTAAGCCATGATTCTTAATCCTCACTCATCAGAGAGTCGCTCTTGAGCCCTGAAAACCTTGTTTTACAGGGCCGGTTTGCGGCGACTTGAAATCAGTGTGCCGCCCACTCGATTTTCGAAATGTCGACACCGTCTTTGTACATGTCCCACAGCGGCGACAGGGTGCGCAGCTTGGTAACGGCCTCGCAGACTTTCTGCGCGGCGTAGTCGATTTCTTCTTCGGTAGTGAAGCGGCCGAAGGTGAAGCGGATCGAGCTGTGTGCCAGTTCGTCGTTGCGGCCCAGGGCGCGCAGTACATACGAAGGCTCAAGCGATGCCGAGGTGCAGGCCGAACCGGACGAAACCGCCAGATCCTTGAGCGCCATGATCAGCGACTCGCCTTCAACGTAGTTGAAGCTCAGGTTCAGGTTGTGCGGTACGCGGGCGGTCATGCTGCCGTTGATGTACAGCTCTTCCAGGCCTTCGACCTGCTTGAAGAAACGTTCGCTCAGGGCTTTGATACGGATGTTCTCGGCCGCCATGTCTTCCTTGGCTACGCGGAACGCTTCACCCATGCCGACGATCTGGTGGGTCGCCAGGGTGCCGGAACGCATGCCACGCTCGTGACCGCCGCCGTGCATGGTCGCTTCGATGCGAACACGCGGCTTGCGGCTGACGTACAGGGCGCCGATGCCTTTAGGGCCGTAAGTTTTGTGGGCAGAGAACGACATCAGGTCGACTTTCAGCTTCTGCAGGTCGATCTCGACCTTGCCAGTGGACTGAGCGGCGTCGACGTGGAACAGAATGCCCTTGGAGCGGGTCAGTTCGCCGATGGCTGCGATGTCGTTGATGGTGCCGATTTCGTTGTTCACGTGCATGACCGAAACCAGGATGGTGTCGTCGCGCAGGGCGGCTTCGATCATCGCTGGTGTTACCAGGCCATCGGTCTGAGGCTCGAGGTAGGTCACTTCGAAACCTTCACGCTCCAGTTGGCGCATGGTGTCGAGGACGGCCTTGTGCTCAATCTTGGTGGTGATCAGGTGTTTGCCTTTGGTCGCGTAGAAATGCGCCGCACCCTTGATTGCCAGGTTGTCGGACTCGGTGGCACCGGAGGTCCAGACAATTTCACGCGGGTCGGCGTTGACCAGGTCAGCGACCTGACGACGAGCGTTTTCGACGGACTCTTCAGCTTTCCAGCCGAACACGTGGGAACGGGACGCCGGGTTACCGAAGTTTCCGTCGACCAGCAGGCATTCACTCATCTTTTGCGCAACACGCGGATCAACCGGGGTCGTCGCAGAGTAATCAAGGTAAATCGGCAATTTCATGGACTATCTCCTAATCAGGCTGGCTGGCGTACCGCTTTGCTCTCTGGCTGTCATTCGACGGCGGACGCTTCAATCTTGTCCAGGCGTGGCGCCTTGCTGTTGCAACGGCGCTGGTCCTGACGCTGGGCTACTTCTTGCACCTCACGGCGAGTCACAAGGTCAGCCAAGCTGATACCGCTCAGAAATTCGTGAATCTGCAAGCTAAGATCGCACCACAAGTGGTGGGTCAGGCAGGTGTCACCTTGATGGCAATCACCCTGGCCCTGGCATTTGGTGGCATCGACCGATTCGTTCACCGCATCGATCACCTGGGCGACCTGGATGCCCTGCATGTCGCGGGACAGTTGGTAGCCACCGCCCGGGCCACGAACGCTGGAGACCAGATTGCTGCGGCGCAATTTGGCGAAAAGCTGTTCGAGGTAGGACAGGGAGATGCCTTGGCGCTCGGAGATATCGGCCAGGGACACCGGCCCGTGCTGCGCGTGCAACGCCAGGTCAAGCATGGCGGTTACGGCGTATCGGCCTTTTGTAGTCAGTCGCATGGACAATTACCACGGAGTTCGGAATGGGGGCGAGTATGCTATTCCCGAGTATTTAAGTCAACTATAAGACCTAGTACTTTAGTCAGGATTACCCGCAAAAGAGCGCGCGCATCATAGCAAAGGCTGGCGGCGTACAGCCAGCAATTGCGAGTTATCGTTCTTCGCGGGCAAGCCCGCTCCCACAGGAGCCGTCGTCTGCCTTCAATGGCATGCATGGCGCAATTCATGTGGGAGCGGGCTTGCCCGCGAAGGGATCGACGCGGTTTAGCTAGCCTGACTCTGATCCTTGTCCTTCACACAGGCAAAGTCTTCTTCGCGCAACTCAGGCAGATCTTTCGCACAGTAATTACTGCCCAGGTCCTTCAACGCTCCGCACATCCCCTCCAGACGACCATCGACTGCCTGCAGGTGATCGAGCAATTGGTTAATAGCCCGCGCCACCGGGTCCGGCATGTCTTCGCCAACACCGTAGGCATCGAAACCGATCTTCTCGGCCATGGCTTTGCGCTTGGCGTCCTGCTCTTCATCGGACTTGACGATGATCCGCCCCGGAATCCCGACCACCGTGGCTCCGGCCGGAACCGCCTTGGTGACCACGGCATTAGAACCGACCTTGGCCCCCGCGCCCACCGTGAAAGGACCGAGCACCTTGGCGCCCGCCCCTACCACCACGCCATCTTCCAGCGTCGGGTGACGCTTGCCCTTGTTCCAGCTGGTGCCGCCCAACGTCACGCCCTGATACAGGGTGACATCGTTGCCGATCTCGGCAGTCTCACCAATGACGATGCCCATGCCATGGTCAATAAAGAAGCGACGACCGACCTTGGCGCCCGGATGGATCTCGATCCCGGTCAACCAGCGACCGAAGTTCGACACCAGCCGCGCCAGCCATTTCCAGCCCATGCCCCACAGGGCCGACGACAGGCGATGGATCCAGATGGCATGCATGCCGGGGTAGCAGGTCAGGACTTCAAAGGCGTTGCGCGCTGCCGGGTCACGATGGAAAACACTCTGGATATCTTCACGCAAACGCTCGAACATTTTTAATCCTTCCGCTTTAGAAGCTCTCCACGGGCCGCTTTCTGGGTTTCCGTGAGGATGCCACGCAATATATTCATTTCCGCCCGGCTCACCGAGCTGCGACCGTACAACCGGCGCAGGCGCGCCATCAAGTGCCGTGGTTTTTCCGGATCGAGGAATTCGATGGCCACCAGGGTTTGCTCCAGGTGCTCATAGAATCGCTCCAGCTCATCCATGGTCGCCAGCTCACCACTTTTAGTGGACGCCACTTCATCCTTCTCGACCTTGCTCGGCTGGCCTTGGGCCGCGAGCCAGGACATGCGCACTTCATAACTCAACACCTGCACCGCTGCCCCAAGGTTCAGCGAACTGAACTCAGGGTCTGATGGGATGTGCACGTGATAATGACATCGCTGCAGCTCTTCATTGGTCAGGCCGGAATCTTCACGACCAAAGACCAAGGCAATCTCGGCACCCGACGCGGCTTCCTCCACCACCTTCACGCCGCATTCGCGGGGATCGAGCAACGGCCAGGGAATGCGACGGTCACGGGCGCTGGTGCCAAGCACCAGATTGCAGCCGACCAAGGCATCTTCCAGGGTGGCGACGACTTGCGCGTTTTCAAGGATGTCCCCGGCGCCGGAAGCACGGGCATCGGCTTCGTGGTGCGGGAACAACCGCGGTTCGACCAGCACCAGCCGCGACAGGCCCATGTTCTTCATGGCACGCGCAGCCCCGCCGATGTTGCCGGGGTGGCTGGTATTGACCAGGACGACACGAATGTTATGCAGCACGGGAGGCAATCTCGAACACAGAATGGGGGAGCAGAATCTTACAGCTCAACCTACCGTTAAGCTATGAAAGCGAACACCAACCTTCACCTGTAGAAAAGTTCTGATAGAATGCCCGGCTTTCTTTAACAACCTTAGGTGACACATCCATGCAGCCCATGCTGAATATCGCGCTGCGCGCCGCCCGCAGCGCCAGTGAATTGATCTTCCGCTCCATCGAGCGCCTGGATACCATCAAGGTCGACGAAAAAGACGCCAAGGATTACGTATCCGAGGTGGATCGCGCCGCCGAACAGAAAATCATCGACGCGCTGCGCAAGGCCTACCCGAATCACTCGATCCTGGGTGAAGAAACCGGCATGCACGCCGGCACCGGGATTGAAGGCGAAGAATACCTGTGGATCATCGATCCGCTGGACGGCACCACCAACTTCCTGCGCGGCATTCCTCACTTCGCTGTCAGCATCGCCTGCAAATACCGCGGTCGCCTGGAACACGCTGTTGTTCTGGACCCGGTTCGCCAGGAAGAATTCACCGCCAGCCGTGGTCGCGGCGCTCAACTGAACGGTCGTCGCCTGCGCGTCAGCGGTCGCACCAGCCTGGACGGCGCCCTGCTGGGTACCGGCTTCCCGTTCCGTGACGACCAGATGGACAACCTCGACAACTACCTGGGTATGTTCCGCGCCCTGGTAGGCCAGACCGCCGGCATCCGCCGCGCTGGCTCGGCGAGCCTGGACCTGGCCTACGTGGCTGCCGGTCGTTTCGACGCTTTCTGGGAGTCGGGCCTGTCCGAGTGGGACATGGCGGCAGGCGCCCTGCTGATTCAGGAAGCAGGCGGCCTAGTGAGTGACTTCACCGGCGGCCACGACTTCCTTGAGAAAGGCCACGTCGTTGCCGGTAACACCAAGTGCTTTAAGGCAGTGCTGACGGCGATCCAGCCGCACCTGCCGGCTTCGCTGAAACGCTAAGCGAACGCCCACAAAAAAAGCACCCTTCGGGGTGCTTTTTTTATGCCTGGGATTCATCCTTCAGATCACTACATATCCCTGTGGGAGCGGGCTTGCCCGCGATGGGGTCATCAACTGCACCATTAATGGAGACTGACACTCCGCTATTGCGGGCAAGCCCGCTCCCACAGGGCCTTGTGGTGACGCCGAAGAAGCATTACAGGCACAAAAAAAAGCACCCCGCAGGGTGCTTCTTTTTGAATCTGAATTGCAGCTTTTTAGTGAGCCTGTTCGTTCTGCGACAGGACCAGCTTGCCTTCCTTGTCGACCGGAATCTGGTTGCCCGGATCACGATCCATCCGCACCTTGCCTTCCTTGCCATCCAGCGAATAACGAACGTCGTAACCTACGACCTTGTCGCTGATGTCATTCACCGTATTGCAGCGAGTCTGCGTAGTGGTGTAGGTGTCACGCTCTTGCATGCCCTCCTGAACCTTGTTGCCCGCATAACCACCACCGACAGCGCCTGCGACCGTGGCAATCTTCTTGCCTGTGCCGCCGCCGATCTGGTTACCCAGCAAACCACCGGCTAATGCACCGACCACCGTACCGGCGATCTGGTGTTGATCTTTCACCGGCGCTTGCCGGGTCACCGCTACATCCTTGCACACTTCACGTGGCGTCTTGATTTGTGTCTTGACCGGCTCAACGGCTAGCACTTGCGCATACTCAGGGCCGCTTTTAACCAGGCTGTAGGTGGCAACAGCACCCCCGGCAGTTACACCGACAGCACCCAATACCGCACCAACCAGCAACGACTTGTTCACATGAACCTCCTGACCATCACATGCGGGCAAAGCCCGCGCTTCTCCCAGCCTTGGAGCATAAAAAAAGGCGCGAGTTCAACTCGCGCCTTTTTGGGCTGACAGCTGGAGGAGCGATGGCCGTTATGGACGGTCGTCGATTTCCTTCTCGCTCGCCGCAGGAGGAATCAAATCCTCGCTGTTCAGGTTCAGCCAGATCAGCACCACGTTCGCGATGTAGATCGACGAGTAAGTACCCGCCAGAACACCGATAAACAGGGCAATGGAGAAGCCGAACAGGTTGTCGCCACCGAAGAACAACAGGGCCGCGATCGCCAGCAAGGAGGAGATCGACGTCGCCATGGTCCGCAGCAGGGTTTGCGTGGTCGAGATGTTGATGTTCTCGATCAGGCTGGCCTTGCGCAGTACCCGGAAGTTCTCACGAACCCGGTCGAATACCACGATGGTGTCGTTGAGCGAGTAACCAATGATCGCCAATACCGCCGCCAGCACCGTCAGGTCGAAGGTGATCTGGAAGAACGACAGGATACCGACGGTCACGATCACGTCGTGGATCAGCGAAACGATGGCACCGACCGCAAACTTCCACTGAAAGCGGAAAGCCAGGTAGATCAGGACACCGCCCAGCGCCATCAGCATGCCGAGGCCGCCCTGGTCGCGCAGTTCTTCACCGACCTGAGGACCGACAAACTCGACGCGCTTGACCGTCGCCGGGTTGTCGCCGCCGACCTTCAACAGCGCTTCTGCCACTTGATGGCCCAGCTGCGGGTCTTCACCCGGCATGCGCACCAGCAAATCGGTAGTCGCACCGAAGCTCTGCACGATCGCCTCGTGATAACCCGAGGTGACCAGTTGCTCACGCACCTTGGTGACATCGGCCGGACGCTCGTAGGTCAGCTCGATGAGCGTACCGCCGGTGAAGTCCAGGCCCCAGTTCATGCCCTTGGTGGCGACACTGAACAACGCCAGCGCGGTAAGGAATAATGTGACGCCGAACGCAACGTTGCGAACGCCCATGAAGTTGATTGTACGTAACATGGCAGCCCCTTAAATCCACAACTTCTTGAAGTCACGACCGCCGAAGATCAGGTTGACCATCGCGCGGGTCACCATGATGGCCGTGAACATCGAGGTAAAGATCCCGAGGGACATGGTCACTGCGAAACCTTTGACCGGGCCGGTGCCCATCGCAAAGAGAATCCCGCCGACCAGCAACGTTGTCAGGTTGGAGTCGAGGATCGCGGTAAATGCCCGGCCGAAGCCTTCGCTGATTGCCCGTTGTACGGTCATGCCCGCCGCGATCTCTTCACGAATCCGCGAGAAGATCAGTACGTTGGCATCGACCGCCATACCCATGGTCAATACGATACCGGCGATACCCGGCAGGGTCAGCGTTGCACCCAGCAGCGACATCAGGGCCAGCAGCAGCACCATGTTCACCGTCAGAGCGACGGTGGCGATGATGCCGAAGAAGCGGTAGATGGCGATGATGAACAGCGAGACAAACAGCATGCCCCACAGCGATGCATCGATACCTTTGGTGATGTTGTCAGCACCCAGGCTCGGGCCAATGGTGCGCTCTTCAGCGAAGTACATCGGGGCAGCCAGACCACCGGCACGCAACAGCAGCGCCAGTTCGGACGACTCGCCCTGACCGTTCAGGCCAGTGATGCGGAATTGAGCACCCAGCGGCGACTGAATGGTCGCCAGGCTGATGATCTTCTTCTCTTCTTTAAACGTTTGAACCGCTACGTCTTTCTCGACACCGTTCACCATTTGCTTGGTGTACGTGGTGATCGGACGCTGCTCGATGAAGATCACCGCCATGCTGCGACCGACGTTGCTGCGGGTCGCACGGTTCATCAGCTCGCCACCGTGACCATCCAGACGGATGTTCACTTCTGGCGTGCCATGCTCGCCGAAGCCAGCCTTGGCGTCAGTCACCTGGTCACCGGTGATGATCAGGCCACGCTCGATCTGTGCCGGCGGACGATTGCCTTCACGGAACTCAAAGCTTTCGGAAGTGGCTTTCGAAGCACCCGGCTCAGCGGCTAGACGGAACTCAAGGTTGGCCGTCTTGCCGAGGATACGCTTGGCTTCTGCGGTGTCCTGCACACCCGGCAGCTCAACCACGATGCGGTTGGCGCCCTGACGTTGAACGATTGGTTCGGCAACACCCAGCTCGTTGACGCGGTTACGTACCGTGGTCAAGTTCTGCTTGATGGAGTATTCACGGATTTCCGCCAGCTTGGCCGGGGTCATCGCCAGACGCAGTACCGCCTGACCATTGAGGTCGGCCGGAACAATGTCGAAATCGTTGAAGTTCTTGCGGATCAGTGCGCGGGCCTGTTCGCGGGAAGCTTCATCACTGAAACCCAGCTGAATGGCACCGTTGAGCTGCGGCAGGCTGCGATAGCGCAGTTTCTCTTTACGCAACAGGCTCTTTACATCGCCTTCGTACACTTTCAAGCGTGCGTCGAGGGCTTTGTCCATGTCCACTTCGAGCAGGAAGTGCACACCACCGGACAAGTCCAGACCCAGCTTCATCGGGTGCGCGCCCAGGCTGCGCAGCCATTGTGGCGTGGTTTGTGCCAGGTTCAGCGCGACGACGTAGTCATCACCCAGTGCCTTGCGCACGACGTCTTTGGCCGGCAGCTGATCTTCAGCCTTGGTCAGACGAATCAGACCGCCCTTGCCATTCGCAGCCAGCGTGGCCGCCTTGACGTTGATCCCGGACTCCTTGAGCGCAGTGCTCACACGGTCCAGATCAGCCTGATTGACTTGCAGCGCAGTGCTTGCACCGCTGACCTGAATGGCCGGGTCATCAGGATATAAATTGGGAGCGGAATAAATCAGACCGACCGCCAGCACCGCCAGGATCAGAATGTATTTCCACAGAGGGTATTTGTTCAGCATCACGCCGCCCGTTTATGACGCGGGGCGCCTTGCGCGCCCCGTCGATTGAATATGAAGTTGAAACTTAGATCGCTTTCAGCGTGCCTTTTGGCAGCGTGGCGGCAATAGCGCCCTTCTGGAATTTCATTTCGACAGTGTCGGAAACTTCCAGAACCACGAAATCATCAGCCACTTTAGTGATCTTGCCGGCGATGCCGCCGGTGGTCACAACTTCGTCGCCTTTCTGCAGGCTGCTCAGCAGGTTCTTCTGCTCTTTGGCGCGCTTGGCCTGTGGACGCCAGATCATCAGGTAGAAGATGACCAGGAAACCGACCAGGAAAATCCACTCAAAACCGCCACCCATTGGGCCGGCAGCTGCCGGTGCAGCAGCGTCAGCCATGGCATTAGAGATAAAAAAGCTCATTTAGCACTCCAGTTGCAAATGTTGAATCTTGGGGTCAGAAAACTCAGTCCAAAGGCGGAACAGGTAACCCGCGTTTGGCGTAGAAGGCATCGACAAAGGCGGCCAATGTACCCTGTTGAATAGCCTCGCGCAAACCAGCCATAAGCACTTGATAATGACGCAAGTTATGGATGGTATTGAGCATGCTCCCCAGCATTTCGCCGCACTTGTCCAGGTGATGCAGATAAGCGCGGGAGAAGTTCTGGCAGGTATAGCAATCGCAGGTCGGATCGAGCGGCGAATCATCATGGCGATGGAACGCGTTTCGGATCTTCAGCACGCCGGTATCAATGAACAGATGCCCATTGCGGGCATTACGGGTTGGCATCACGCAATCGAACATGTCCACACCGCGGCGCACACCCTCAACCAGATCTTCCGGTTTGCCAACGCCCATAAGGTAACGAGGTTTGTCAGCCGGCATCTGGCCTGGCAGGTAATCCAGCACCTTGATCATTTCGTGCTTCGGCTCGCCCACCGACAGGCCGCCGATGGCCAGTCCATCAAAGCCGATCTGGTCGAGGCCTTCCAGGGAGCGCATGCGCAAATCCTGGTGCATGCCGCCCTGAACGATGCCGAACAACGCCGCCGTGTTGTCGCCATGGGCTTCTTTCGAACGCTTGGCCCAACGCAACGACAGCTCCATGGAAATCCGCGCGACGTCTTCGTCGGCCGGGTACGGCGTGCATTCGTCGAAAATCATCACGATGTCGGAGCCCAGGTCACGCTGAACCTGCATCGACTCTTCCGGGCCCATGAAGACTTTGGCGCCGTCGACCGGAGAAGCGAAGGTCACGCCCTCCTCCTTGATCTTGCGCATCGCGCCGAGGCTGAACACCTGAAAACCGCCGGAGTCGGTCAGAATCGGGCCTTTCCACTGCATGAAATCGTGCAGGTCGCCGTGCTTCTTGATCACTTCGGTGCCAGGACGCAGCCACAAGTGAAAGGTGTTGCCCAGAATGATTTCCGCGCCAGTCGCGGTGATATCCCGCGGCAGCATGCCCTTCACGGTGCCATACGTGCCCACCGGCATGAAAGCCGGGGTCTCGACGGTACCGCGCGGGAAGGTCAAACGACCGCGACGAGCCTTGCCGTCAGTAGCAAGCAACTCAAACGACATACGACTTTGGCGACTCATTCTTTGTCCTCAGGGCCACGTGGTGCGGGGTTACGGGTGATAAACATCGCATCACCGTAGCTGAAAAAGCGGTATTGATGCTCGACGGCGGCTTTATAAGCGGCCATGGCTTCGGGATAACCGGCGAACGCCGAAACCAGCATCAACAGCGTGGATTCAGGCAAATGAAAGTTGGTGACCAAGGCATCGACCACATGAAACGGCCGGCCCGGGTAGATAAAGATGTCCGTGTCGCCACTGAACGGCTTGAGCACGCCATCGCGCGCGGCGCTTTCCAGGGAACGCACGCTGGTGGTCCCCACGGCAATCACCCGACCACCGCGAGCCCGGCAAGCGGCGACGGCATCAACCACGTCCTGGCCGACTTCCAGCCACTCACTGTGCATGTGGTGATCTTCGATCTTCTCGACCCGCACCGGCTGGAACGTACCCGCCCCCACGTGCAAGGTCACGAACGCCGTCTCGACGCCCTTGGCGGCAATCGCCTCCATCAGCGGCTGATCGAAATGCAGCCCCGCCGTCGGCGCCGCCACCGCGCCCAGGCGCTCGGCGTACACCGTCTGATAACGCTCGCGGTCCGAGCCTTCATCCGGGCGGTCTATATAAGGAGGCAGAGGCATGTGCCCGACGCGATCGAGCAGCGGCAGCACCTCTTCGGCAAACCCCAGCTCGAACAACGCATCGTGACGCGCCAGCATCTCGGCCTCGCCACCGCCATCGATCAGGATCTTCGACCCCGGTTTCGGCGACTTGCTGGAGCGCACATGGGCCAGCACGCGGTGACTGTCGAGCACCCGCTCCACCAGAATTTCCAGCTTGCCGCCGGAAGCCTTCTGGCCAAACAGCCGCGCCGGAATCACCCGGGTATTGTTGAACACCATCAAATCGCCTGGGCGCAAATGCTCGAGCAAATCAGTGAATTGACGGTGCGCCAGGGCGCCGCTGACCCCATCAAGGGTCAACAGGCGACTGTTGCGACGCTCGGCCAAAGGGTGGCGAGCAATCAGCGAATCAGGGAGTTCGAAAGTAAAGTCAGCAACGCGCATGATGGGGTTCGTCTAGCAGGGGCCGGAAGTCTAGCCGAAATAGTGAAAATTCTCTATGTACCTGATTGACCGACGGTAATCTCATCTCTATACTTCGCCGCCATTGAGCCCTGATGGCGGAATTGGTAGACGCGGCGGATTCAAAATCCGTTTTCGCAAGAAGTGGGAGTTCGAGTCTCCCTCGGGGCACCAAAATTAAGAAAGGTCTTGCTTTGCAAGGCCTTTTTTTTCGCCTGCGATAAAGTGGCTGACGCCCCGCCGACCTGTAGGAGCCGGCTTGCTGGCGATGCTTTTGATCTTCTCGTTCTCGGTTGGTACGACAATTCTCAAGGATTCACTCCCATGGAACTGCTGCTGGAAACTGTTGCTTTGTTCTGCCTCAAGCTTGCTTATGAGACGGAGGATTCGAGTCCGATTCTTAGGGATGATTTGATGATGAGCGATTATGAGCGGGAGGTTTTTGGGCTGCTGGTGCGTAGGGGGGATGTTGAGGGGATTCAGACGAAGGTTGGTGAATGCCTGAATTTGGCTCGGGAAGCTTTAGGCGGCGCTGATAAACCGCTAGGGCGTGAACTGCATCGGTTGTTAGCTGATTTCAGCAATGCACGGACGATGGAGCAGCTTGAAGCGCCGGTAATCGCGCTTCAGAAGTATTTGAAAGACATTCAGTAAATGACGATACCGCGCGGGCACCAAGCGTTCCCGTCTTTTCTTGAACAAGAGGCAAAAGCTCTCGACCAGGTTTTGGGTCAGCTCCGCCAAGCGCGCATGGCAATGCATCGATTCATAGAAGTCAGGGTCGGTGGAGAGGAATTGGCAATTCCCTACCGGATTTATCACCAGGATCATGAGGGCGCCTTTGCCCACCTGACTGAAACCCAGAGCATTTTGTACTCGTGCCTTCTGACCCGGCACCACGATGGTCAAGTGCGACAGCGGCACCTGGAACGGATTCTCTCAGTGTATGAACCGTGGATTGTCCCGTTCGTGATCCAGCTGATGGGCGAATACGTCATCCAGATTCTTCAAACTGTTGAAGCGCATCTGCCGACCTTTGATCCGGCGCTTTACGGTCGCTTCATTCGGGACAATCAGACGTACTTTCAAACGACGCAGGCACGCATGATCAGTTATTGGGATTGCTACTACCGAAGTTTGTACAAACACCCTTCCGAGTATGTTGGGTTTAGCGTGTTTGCGAAGCTTCGTGGATTTTCTGAAAGCAGCTAGAATTCTTTGCCGTGATACACAACTTCAGCGCCCACGTTGCGCCCATCAAGACTCTTCCATCATGTGCTTTACCATGAGAAAGTCTTTTTTGATGTCGACAGTGCGTCTAGTCCTGAAATAGGTGTACACCTGTTTCACCCGAACTCTGATGACGCCTTTACCATAAACTCGGCATCTAGACAAAACCATGGAACCCTATCAGGCTGCACAAATGAAGACATTATAGAAATGGCTGCAACAAAAGCATTGAAAGGGCGAGGGCAAGGGCAAGGGGGCCAATTCGAAATAAGGTCATCCGTTCTAAATACATCACTACCGATTGACCAAATCAAGTTATCTCCATCTTCCATAACTTGCAGACCAAACTTAAAATAGTCAGAAGAAACATATGCAGAGAATGAGAGACCATCCAACTCCCACAGACTTTCATCTAAAACCTCTTCCAAGTCTAGAGCTTTCGCAGCTTTTAATAAAACTGTTAGCGTCTGCGCTGGCTGCTCAATGAGTTCATAATTATCAGTAAAATCTTGAGAATTCCGGGCCACCAGATATGCCAAAGCCTTCTCAGGGGGTAGATCCGAGCAAGCCAGCTGACCTTTACAACCAATAAAAGAGCAAAACAGATGACCAACTAATTGTTCCGCTTCATCTTTAAGACCTAGCGAAATCGCATAGGATAGGACAACACAAAAAAACGGCGCTTGAGAGTCGGATAGCGCAACCAAACAACCACTATAGGACACAAGAATAATTTTTAGTAAGATTGCAAACTGCTCAGCAGCTTTATTTTTCTGGTCTCCACCAAGAGATATAAGACCGCAAATAGCAGACCAACCAAGAACCTTAGATATACGTATTGGTAGATAGTACAACTCAGACAAACCTTCCCCACCAGCGGCTAGAAGTGCGTACTTATAATCCTGCAAGGACTTTATAAGCACGTCGTTAGCTTCTAATAAATCGGTAGCACATTGATGCAGTATTCGTTCAACGGACAAAGCCATAGAATTTAAGCCCACTGCCGGGAGCAAGCAAGTCGCAATACAAGCTGCTATCTGCGGCCCTCTAAATGGATCCTGAGATTCTTTCGACTTAAGACGAAAAGTTGTATTTAACCGTTCAGCATGACTGCTTAGGGCAATGGTATCAATGACGGCCGGATCAAGAACTTTCCGCATCACCTGCATAAAACTCGTGACATCCCACGCGCCGCCGGCGGAACTATATGCCGCCCAAAGCAAATCGTAGTTTATCTTGATTGAGCTGTCGCTTTCTGCGGGCCAGCTTTGCACTAAATTTCGCAGTGGTGCGCTTGGATCGCTAGCATATCGTGGATTGCGGCAAAACCTTGGGGCGCCATATAAATTCAAGCCCCAAACGATAGGGTTTTGCCCTCTATCGCTCAATCGCTCGGAAACCCTCCTCCCAATATCAACTAGATTTAGTATGCTTTCACTATCATTCACAAAGTCACGACCTTCTATACAATCCAAAATTGCATTAGTGCCATATCCACCATTTTGATCTTCCATTGCGGACTGATTTTGAGCAGAAGTGGCTACCAAAGTTAACGCTGGAGAGCCAGAGTCCCCAAGAAGCTCAGGCTTTAACAAAATACCTAGATCTGAAACCAATCCACCACTTTCGCATACATCAATAATTACATTACTCTGTAGTGGTGCAGCCTCATTAAGACTTCTGAATAGATCACCTAATGACAAAGCGGACATAGATTGCGCAGAAGGTGTACTGTCGCGGACCCACATATAGAAACTTCCAGCACTTACCCCACCATGCCCCGCAAAAAAGAAAGTGAATGATTCAATATTTCGCGCAGAAAACAGAACAACTCGCAAAGCTTGTCGCACCTCCTCTAACGTAGGTGATAATAAAAGCTTCGAAGCCACAGCATCGTACTCACCCACTTCTGGCTTTAATAGGGCATCAAAAATACGCTGAGCATCCTTTTCGGCAGTATTGAGCACCGAAGCATGATCATATGCATTACAACCTATGGCGATCAGAACCCTCACTGCTCACCCCCATATTTAAAGAACTTAGCTTTTCGCGCAGCTTCTCTTTCCAATGCCTCAGCCGTCTTGCGATCTTTTATGCCTTCAATTTTCTTATGATAATCAACTGGTGCATCATTCATAGCCAGAAAAAACTTCTGCCATTGTTCATGCCCCATATGTATTTCAGGCAGTTGTACATTCCCCTGCTTATCGGAAGAAAACTCTATCAGTTCCAGCATTTTAGCAAACGACTCTATTAAAGAGCCTTCTGCTTTGGCGTCTACAACATTCCCTGTTTTCTCACAAGCAGCACTAAGCGTGGAATAGAACGTCTGAGCAAATTGCTTTCCTATATCATCTTCAAGATTACTTAGAAACCGTTCTATAGCGGTTAAATCATTATTTACGAGATCTTCATATAAGACGGTCGTTACCGAAGAGTGTGTATGAACACCGCCATTAATTGAATGAGGAAGTCCCGGATGTTTCCAGCTTCTTCCGTGTCGAAGCCGTTGTAAATTACGGGAAGGAAGGAAGCGTTCGACGTGGCTTTTTTGATTAGCCCTGATTAGCTCAGCAAGGGCAACACTGAATGTCTCCATGCCAGCCTGATCTTCAAAGAATGATAGGCGTTGCACAGTAGCCTTTCCCAGGATCTCAGGACCTTCTTCAACGTAGTGCTCATCGATATTTGATTGGTTACGGCTCACCGGAGAATCATTTCGGCTCATACCTACCCCATATGCGCTGGCTAAATTATTACGGTCGCGTGAATTACTTTTTTGCAGATAACCTAAGGGTAGCTCATTTGATAATTTGGCCTGGACTGAAGGGGCTTTCGGTATACAGCGCAGTAAATCAACGCATCTGCTCCCTGAATTGCCCACGGATCTGATGCTGTTTCTTCCCTGTAATGCTTGCTATACATCCCCCATCGACAAGCCCTCCGGGCATTAGGCCAGCGAGTGAACGCCCCGCGCGGCACTCATCTAGACTTAATGGATAGTCGTAGGCAGAACCGAACACGTCGCTTTGGTGCAGTTCGATCAATAGCGGCGTGGCAAGCTGCCCTTTATGCCCAGTAGAGGTGCGGCGAAGACCGTGCCGGGCACAACAAGATGCCCGCCAAGGGTGCCCTGGCCAACGGCCTGAAATTGCCACGATACCGTGACGTGGTGTGAGTGCCGCAGCCGACACTTTCGGACGACCGACAACCATCTGGTTTGTCCGTGACCGTGAGGATTGCTGAATGCCTGATGAGATGTTGCACCTGCCGATGGTTAACAGCCTGCTGGAGCGCCATAAGGGCTCCCCGGGTGCGCTGTTGCCCATCCTTCATGATATTCAGGAACGCATCGGTTACATCCCAGATGCGGCTGTCCCCGAGATTGCCCACGCCCTCAACCAGAGTCAGGCCGAGATTCGTGGGGTGATCAGCTTTTACCATGACTTCCGTACCGCGCCGCCGGCCCGGCATATCCTGCGGCTGTGCCGGGCTGAGTCGTGCAAGAGTCGTGGTGCCGAGCAGCTTGCGGCGCAGTTGCGCGAACGTCTGCAACTGGACGATCACGGCAGCAGCGCCGATGGCAGCATCAGTTTGCGGCCGGTGTATTGCCTCGGCGCCTGTGCCTGCTCGCCCGCTCTGGAGCTGGATGGTCGGGTGCATGCGCGGCTGAGTGCTGAACGGCTGGATGCGTTGCTCGACGCTTGCCGGGAGGACGCATGATGCCGTCGCTCTATTTGCCCAGTGATTCGCTGGCCCGTGCCGTGGGTGCCGATGAGGTGGCGGTGGCCCTGATCACTCAAGCCCGGGAACGCAATTTGCCGCTGGAGCTGCAGCGCACCAGTTCGCGCGGCCTGTATTGGTTGGAACCGTTGCTGGAAGTGGATAGCCCGCAAGGCCGGATCGGCTTCGGCCCGCTGACCGCTGCCGATGTGCCGTCCGTGCTCGAAGCGCTGCAAGGCGAGCCGTCCGCGCATCCACTGGCCTTGGGGCTGGTGGAAGAGTTGCCTTATCTGAAGACTCAACAACGCCTGCTGTTCGCCCGCGCCGGTATTACCCGGCCGCTGTCGCTGGATGATTATCGGGCCCATGGCGGTTTCGAGGGTTTGACCCGGGCCGTCGCAGTGGGTGGCGAGCAGACGGCGACGGAAGTATTCGATTCAGGCCTGCGTGGCCGTGGCGGCGCGGCCTTCCCGGCCGGGATCAAATGGCGCACGGTGCGCGCTACCGAGGCTGTGCAAAAGTACATTGTGTGCAACGCCGACGAAGGCGACTCCGGCACTTTCGCCGACCGCATGTTGATGGAAGGCGATCCTTTCCTGCTGATCGAAGGCATGGCCATCGCCGGCATTACCGTCGGTGCCACTTACGGCTACATCTATGTGCGCTCGGAATATCCAGACGCCGTGGCCACACTGCGACAGGCGCTGAACCTGGCTCGGGCCGCCGGTTACCTCGGCGCCAATGTCGGCGGCAGCGGCCAGGCGTTCGATATGGAAGTGCGAGTGGGTGCCGGCGCTTACATCTGCGGTGAGGAAACCGCGTTGCTGGACTCCCTCGAAGGCAAACGCGGCATCGTTCGCGCCAAGCCGCCGATCCCGGCCTTGAAGGGTTTATTCGGTCTGCCAACGCTAGTGCACAACGTGCTGACCCTGGCCTCGGTGCCGCTGATTCTGGCCAAGGGCGCGCAGTTCTATCGCGATTACGGCATGGGCCGTTCCCTGGGCACGATGCCTTTCCAACTGGCGGGCAATATTCGTCACGGCGGTCTGGTAGAACGGGCCTTTGGCCTGACTCTGCGCGAACTGGTGGAAGACTACGGCGGCGGTACCGCCAGTGGCCGGCCGCTGAAAGCCGCTCAGGTCGGCGGCCCGCTCGGCGCGTGGGTGCCGCCGTCGCAATTCGACACGCCGCTGGATTACGAGGCCTTCGCCGGCATCGGCGCGATGCTGGGTCACGGTGGTGTGGTGGTCGCGGACGACAGCCTGGACATGGCGCACATGGCGCGTTTCGCCCTGCAATTCTGCGCCGAGGAATCCTGCGGCAAATGCACGCCCTGCCGTATCGGCTCGACCAGGGGCGTTGAGGTGATTGACCGCCTGTTGGCCGCGCCGGACCAGAGCGGTCGCGATGAGCAGGCCATCATCCTCAAGGACCTGTGCGACACGATGCAATACGGTTCGCTGTGCGCCTTGGGCGGCATGGCCCCCTTTCCGGTGGTCAGCGCCCTCAAGCACTTCCCCGCCGACTTCGGTCTGCAAGCCTCGGAGGCCGACCAATGATCACCCTCTTCGACCCGAAAACCGATATCGATCTTGGAACGCCGGCCCGCGACAGCGACGTGCAGGTCACGCTTAATATCGACGGCCGCAGCATCAGCGTGCCCGAAGGCACTTCGGTAATGCGCGCCGCCGCGCTGTTGGGCACCACCATTCCAAAACTGTGCGCCACCGACAGCCTGGAAGCCTTCGGCTCCTGCCGCATGTGCCTGGTGGAGATCGATGGCATGCGCGGTTACCCGGCGTCCTGCACCACGCCGGTCACTGAAGGCATGACCGTGCACACGCAGACGCCGAAGCTCGCGACCCTGCGCCGCAACGTCATGGAGTTGTACATCTCCGATCACCCGCTGGACTGCCTGACCTGCTCGGCCAACGGCAACTGCGAGCTGCAAACCGTCGCCGGCCAAGTCGGCCTGCGTGAAGTGCGTTACGGCTATGAAGGCGAGAACCATCTGGCTGACGTGAAGGACACCTCCAACCCGTATTTCGACTACGACCCGAGCAAGTGCATCGTCTGCAACCGCTGCGTGCGCGCCTGCGAAGAAACTCAGGGCACGTTTGCGCTGACCATTACCGGGCGCGGTTTTGAATCCCGTGTGGCCGCTGCTGGCGGTGATAACTTCCTCGAGTCGGAATGCGTGTCCTGCGGCGCCTGTGTGCAAGCTTGTCCCACCGCGACGCTGATGGAAAAAAGCGTGGTCGAACTGGGTCAACCGGAGCGCAGCGTGATCACTACTTGCGCCTATTGCGGCGTGGGCTGCTCGTTCCGTGCCGAGATGAAAGGCGACAAACTGGTGCGCATGGTTCCAGACAAGAATGGCCAGGCCAACCACGGCCACTCGTGCGTCAAAGGGCGCTTTGCCTGGGGTTATGCGACTCACCCGGATCGCATCACCAAGCCGATGATCCGCAAACACATCAACGACCCTTGGCAGGAAGTCAGCTGGGATGAAGCGGTGACTTACGCCGCCAGCGAATTCCGCCGTTTGCAGCAAAAATACGGTCGCGATTCAATTGGTGGCATCACCTCCAGCCGCTGCACCAACGAAGAAACCTACCTCGTACAAAAACTGGTGCGCGCCGCGTTCGGCAACAACAACGTCGACACCTGTGCACGGGTTTGCCACTCGCCGACCGGTTATGGCCTGAAACAAACCCTGGGCGAGTCCGCCGGCACCCAGAGTTTCGACTCGGTGATGCAGGCCGATGTGATTCTGGTGATGGGCGCCAACCCCAGCGACGCCCACCCGGTGTTCGCTTCCCAGCTCAAACGCCGCCTGCGCGAAGGCGCGAAGCTGATCGTCATCGACCCACGGCGCATTGATTTGGTGGACTCGGTGCATGCCCGCGCCGAACTGCACCTGGCCCTGCGCCCGGGCACCAACGTTGCCATGCTCAATGCGTTGGCCCACGTCATCGTCACCGAAGGCCTGCTCGACCAGGCCTTTATCGATGCCCGTTGCGAGGGCAGCGATTTCGCCCGCTGGAGCGAGTTCGTCAGCCGCGCGGAACACTCGCCGGAAGTGCTCGGCGACATTTGCGGCGTAGACGCTGCCGACATCCGTGCCGCCGCCCGTCTGTACGCGGGCGCCGGCAATGCGGCGATCTACTACGGCCTGGGCATCACCGAACACAGTCAGGGCAGCACCGCGGTCATGGGCATCGCCAACCTCGCCATGGCCACCGGCAACATCGGCCGCGAAGGCGTGGGCGTGAATCCCCTGCGTGGACAGAACAACGTTCAGGGCTCCTGCGACATGGGTTCCTTCCCCCACGAATTGCCCGGCTACCGGCACATCTCCAACGAAGTGGTACGGGCGCAGTTCGAACAGGCCTGGAATGTCACCTTGCAACCCGACCCGGGCCTGCGTATCCCGAATATGTTCGAGTCGGCCCTGGCCGGCAGTTTCAAGGGTTTGTATTGCCAGGGCGAAGACATCGCCCAGAGCGACCCCAACACCCAACACGTCACTGCGGCGCTGTCGGCCATGGAATGCGTGGTGGTGCAGGACATTTTCCTCAACGAAACCGCCCGGTTCGCCCATGTGTTCTTGCCGGGCAGTTCGTTCCTGGAAAAAGACGGCACCTTCACCAACGCCGAGCGGCGCATCTCGCGAGTGCGCAAGGTCATGGAGCCCCTGGGCGGCAAGGCTGACTGGGAAGGCACGGTGGCCCTGGCCAATGCGTTGGGCTACCCGATGAACTACACGCACCCGTCGCAAATCATGGACGAAATCGCGAGCCTGACGCCGACCTTCACCAACGTCAGCTACGCCGCACTGGACAGCCACGGCAGCCTGCAATGGCCGTGCAACGCTGCGGCACCGGACGGCACGCCGACCATGCACATCGAGGAATTCGTGCGCGGCAAAGGGCGCTTCATGCTCACCGGGTACGTGCCCACCGAGGAGAAGGTCAACAATCGTTATCCGCTGCTGCTGACCACCGGGCGCATCCTCAGTCAGTACAACGTCGGCGCTCAGACACGGCGAACCGAAAACGTCGCCTGGCACGATGAAGATCGCCTGGAAATCCACCCGACCGACGCCGAGAGCCGTGGCATCAACGAAGGCGACTGGGTCGGCATCGGCAGCCGCGCCGGCCAGACCGTATTGCGTGCGCGGGTCACCGAGCGGGTCGCGCCGGGCGTGGTGTACACGACGTTCCACTTCCCGGAATCAGGGGCCAACGTCATCACCACCGACAACTCCGACTGGGCCACCAACTGTCCGGAGTACAAGGTCACGGCCGTGGAAGTCAGCCGCGTCTACCACCCTTCCGAGTGGCAAAAACGCTATCAGGCCTTCAGTGATGAACAGGACCGTTTGCTCAAGGAACGCCGGCACGCCCGTGGCGCTAAAGCGGAGGTGCGCCGATGAGTACGGAGAACCTGATCAAGATGGCCAACCAGATCGCCCTGTATTTCGCCACCGAACCGGACCAGAAAGTGGCCGTGCTCGGTGTGCGTAATCATCTGCAGATGTACTGGACGCCGGGCATGCGCAAGGAATTGCTGGCCTGGCAGACTGAGCATCAGGGGGCGGACTTGCATCCACTGGCGCAAGCGGCGGTCAGTGGCGCAGGTTGGGAGGCCTAAGCTCACACGAACTTGAGACTAGCTAAAAACCTGTGGGAGCGAGCCTGCTCGCGATGAGGCCAGTACATTCAGCATCAATATTGACTGAACTGACGCTATCGCGAGCAGGCTCGCTCCCACATGGGATGTGTGTGTGTGTGTGTGTTCAGAGTAGATGCTTGGAAATCAGTTTCGAAATTTCCACCATCGATGTCTTCCCGGTGAATTCAAACTTCACCTTTCCCAACGATGAAAAATAAATCTCCAACTCGGAATCCAGGTCAAACGTCCCGGACGTTTCCACCGAGTACGCCACGATGTTTTTGTACGGCAACGAGGTGAAGTCTTTCTTGCTGCCGGTGAGGCCCTGGACGTTGACCGCGATGATCCGCTTGTTGGTAAACACCACCCCATCGCGCATGGATTTGTAGGAGTCGATGACCTGCTCCCCGTCCAGCAGCAGCGCGGTGACGCGTTCAGCGTATTCATCGTTTTGCTTGAGTTTGAAGAAGCCTTTGTTGTTGAAATCAATCATCTGTCATGCCCTGTTTTCAAATGAACCTCTAAACCGGATGCACCGGCAACACCACCAACGCTTCCAGCCCGCCCTTCGACCGATTACGCAGTTTCAGTTCCCCGCCGTGCTCCAACACTATCGCCCGCGCCGCCGATAATCCCAACCCCACACCGCCGGTGCTTTTGTTTCGCGATCCTTCCATGCGAAAGAACGGCACAAACACTTGTTCAAGGCTGGCCTCCGGAATCCCCGGCCCGCGATCCAGTACTTTGATCCGCACTTCTCCAGCATCAGGAAACAGCTCGATCACCGGCTCACTCCCGTACTTGATCGCGTTATCCAGCAGATTGGTCATCACCCGCTTCAGACCAAGCGGCCGCCCGAAATACACCAGCCGCAGCGGCCCGCTGAAGGCCATCTCAACACCCTGGTCCCGATAATCATCCAGCAAGGTTTGCAGCAGTTCAGCCAGATCGAACTGGGTCGCCGGCTCAAGCCGCGCATCATCCCGGAAGAATTCCAGCGCCGAATTGATCATCGCCTGCATCTCATCCACATCACGAAACAGCCGCTGCTGTTGCTCGCTGTCTTCGATGAATTCCCCGCGCAAGCGCATCCGCGTCAGGGGCGCGCGCAGGTCGTGGGAAATGGCGGCGAGCATTTGCGTGCGGTCGCGGATGAAGTGTTGCAGCTGGGCCTGCATCGCATTGAAGGCGAGGATCGCCTGGCGGATTTCCTGGGGACCTAACGGTTCGATGGGTGGCGCGCGGAAGTCCACGCCAAAACGCCGTGCGCCTTCGGTGAAGTGTTGCAAAGGTGTGGCGAGGCGGCGGGTGGCGATCAGTGTGACGAGGGTGGTTGAGATGAGTACCAGCAAGATGACGATCAGGTAGCGTGGCGTGTCGTCGAGGCCCCAATTACGCGAGGGTGCGGCGAACATCAGCCAAGAGGCGTCCGGTAGCTCGATCAGCAGCGCGTAATGCGCGTCCGCCGAGTTTTCCGTCCAGTCAGCCGGCTCATAGACCTGAATACGACCGGCGAACTTAAGCAACGGATGCAGGATGGTCGAGCCGATTTCGGAATCCAGGTCCTCCACCGTTGGCAGATTGAGCTCACGTCGATCAAGGTGCCAACTGACGGTGAAGCCATCATCGCTGACGGCGTGCGCCAGTTGGCTGCGCAGCGGTGCCGGAGCGGCCTGGATGATGCGGGTGATGGCGGCCATTTTATCCAGCAGCCCGGTTTCGGTTAGCGGAGGGCGCGCCCACACACCCGCCAGCTGGATAAACAACCCGTTGAGCGCCAATGAAATCAGCATCGCCAGAATGATGGTCAAGGCGATCCAGCGCGCCACCGTGTCCCGGCGAATCCGCTTCAACCAGCTCATCGCCGGGTCACGCTGGGGGTGAACAGGTAGCCGCCATTGCGCACGGTGCGAATCATCGCCGGGCGTTTGGTGTCGGATTCGAGTTTGCGTCGCAGGCGGCTGACTTGCACATCGATGCTGCGATCAAACGCGTCATGGCAATGCCCGCGCGCCAGGTCCAGCAACTGTTCGCGGGTGAGGATGCGCTGGGGGTGTTCGACGAAGACCAGCAGCAAATCGAATTCGCCGGCCGAGAGCGGGATCATCACGTTGTCCGGTGAGCGCAGTTCACGGCGGGTGACGTCGAGGTGCCAGTCGGCGAAGTCGATCAGCGGCCGTAGGCGCTCCTGCACGACCGGGCGGCGCTCGTCCACGCGCCGCAGCACGGCGCGCACCCGGGCCAGCAGTTCGCGGGCGTCGAAGGGTTTGGTCAGGTAATCATCGGCGCCCAGTTCGAGGCCGACGACCCGGTCACTGAGCTCGCCCATGGCGGTCAGCATGATCACCGGCATGGCGTAGCGAATCCGCAGTTGCTGACACAGGATCAATCCGCTGTCCCCCGGCAACATCACGTCAAGAATGATCAGGTCCGGCGGCTGTCGCTCGATGGCCGCCCACAGCGACGCGCCGTCGGTGGCGACCTCGACGCTGTAGCCGTGCTGCACAAAGAATTTTTTCAGCAGATCGAGGACTTCAACGTCGTCGTCGACAATTAAAAGGCTGTTCACCGAAGGTCACTTAAGGGGCCGAATGGAACCGCCATCTAAAACCATTCACGGCAGCGCGTCATATATTTCAATCCTGCAATAAAACATCAGCGCCGCAATAAACCAGACATCTTTGTGCAAGGCCTGGGGCTCAGCATCTCGGCGAATTCCTCCCGAGACTTGCGTCCATGTTGCCTTTCAAATGTGCCCCCTGGCTGGCCCGCAACACTTCGATTGCCGTGTTCGCTGCAGGGCTGGCGGGTTGCAGCAGCCAACCGCCGGCGTCCACCACCGTGACCTGCGCCGAAATCAGCTATTCGGTGTACGACCCGGTTGAACCGTTCAACCGTGGTGTCTTCGCCTTCAATCGGGTGGCCGATGACTATGCCCTGGCGCCGGTCGCTCGCGGCTATCGTTACTTGCCGGACTTTTTCCAGACGGGTGTGCATAACTTTGTCGCGAACTTTGGCGAGCCCAAGGTCTTTATAAATGACCTGCTGCAAGGCAACCCGATGCGCTCGGTCAACACTTTTGGACGTTTCGCGCTCAATACCACGGTGGGTGTGGTGGGCTTGATCGATGTGTCCGGCATGGCCGGCATCCCGCGCCACAACGCAGATTTCGGCCAGACCTTCGGGGTGTGGGGGATTGGCAACGGTCCGATCGTCGAGCTGCCCTTGTTCGGCACCTCGAACAGCCGCGATGCGGCCGGGCGAGTGCTTGGTTTTGTGGTCGACCCGTTCGGCAGCAACAGCGACACCGTGGACACGCTGTCCACGATCAACACGGTCGGCGGAATCGTCGATGGTCGAGCAGAAGCTTTACCGCTGACCGACAGCCTGCAAAAACTGCCTGATTACTACAGCGCCTTGCGCAACGTGGTTGCCGAGCATCGAGCCGCTTACGTGGCGGATGGCAAACAAGGCTCAGCGCAAGCAACCAAACCTCAATGCGAAGGAGCACCGGCCGATGGTTTCTGAAAGCAATCATTTGACGCTGCAACAACGGATAACCCGGCACGACGCGGTTAATGTGCACTGCCGGGAAATCACCCTGCGCCTGTCACCGGACTGCCGCCAACTGGTGCTCAGCCGCTACACCGAACACTACGGCCCGGCGGTGGTGCGCTGGATCGAGCGCAATCATACGGTGTCGCTGAGCGAGCTGTTTCGCTGGCTGGTGGCCAATGGGGAAACCAGTGTCATGAGAGCGGACAGCCTTTCGCGGCCTTGAGGGTCGCGCCTCTTGCTTCAACTCAAAGCCACTGATTTGCTATCGTGCACGCCATCGCCTCACCTCAAAGAACAATGGACGCCATTGTTAACAAGGAAGAATGAATGGTTCTCGTCGCAATATTGGTGTTCTTGGCTGCATCAGCGGGAAGTTGGTTCTGGATCGTGAGGCACCGTGGCAGTTTCAATCTGTGGTTCGCCAACCTGGCAGGCGCTCTGGCCAGTTTCATGATCGGGGTTGTCGTGCTGATTTTCATCAGCCCCGATGATCCAGAAACGCGAGCGCCGGCCTACTTTCTTTATTCGTTCATGACAATCATCGGCGTCTTCATCGGGACCTGGCTCTTCGTAGCCGCCAGGTTCAAGCAGGATGAGTATCCGGTCGGGCGTCATTTGATTGCCGGAACCTGCAGTCTGGTGACGGCCTTCCTCACGTTGGTGTTGTGGGCAGTGATCTTTCCGGTCAAGTGACCACCACCCGGCTCGGCTTTACAGCTTCAGCTGCAAGCCAGTGGCCATCAGATAACCCTGGGCGCTGGCTGCGCTATCATCGCGCGCTCTGTGCACCAAGAGTCTTGAACCTGCATGCCCATGTCTTCGCCATTCCCCGACAGCCATCGCTCTCTGCCACCGGTCCTCGCCGGCCCGCTGTTGCGGCGTCTGGAGCCCTCGCGCCTGGTGCTCTGGCTGGTGGGAACCCGGGCCTTGTCGCTGACCTTGCGCCTGCAAGGTGTCGGCGACATCCGCCTCGACGCCGGCCAATGCACGGTCATCCCGGTGGGCAAGCATGCCTTCGTTCACCTGATCGATGTGCCGCTGTCGACCGCCCTGCCCTGCGACACCCTGATCGACTATGACCTGCTGATTGATGACGCATTGGAAGGCATTGCCGACTGGGCGCCTCATTTGTTGTACGGCGAAGAGCGTTGCCCGAATTTTGTTTTGCGTTCACGCATCGATCAGTTGCTGCACGGTTCCTGCCGCAAACCTCATCACCCGGCAGCTGACGGTTTACTGTGCGTGGATCGGTTTCTGGCGACAGCGCATACCGCGACGGAGCGCCCCGCCCTGCTGATGATGAGCGGCGATCAGGTGTACGCCGACGACGTCGCCGGCCCGATGTTGCGGGCAATCCATGCCTTGATCGAGCAACTGGGGCTGTTCGAAGAACACCTCGAAGGCGCGGTGGTCAGCGACAGCGCCAAACTCTACGAACACCCTGCCAGTTATTACCATCGTGCGGATTTGTTGCCGGCGCTTGAGAGCAACAAAACCTTGCGCGAGCGATTTTTCGGCGGGGCCCGTAAGCCGATTTTCACCAGCAGCAGTGCCGACAACCATCTGGTGACGTTCGCTGAGGTCATGGCCATGTACCTGCTGGTCTGGTCGCCGACACCCTGGACGCTGATCGCGCCACAACCACCGACGCTGACGCCAGAAAGACGCAAGCGTTATGCCCTTGAACAGACGCGTATCGATGACTTCAAGGTGGGCCTGGGGGGTGTCGCGCGGGCGATGGCGCATCTGCCGTGCCTGATGATTTTCGACGACCATGACATTACCGATGACTGGAATCTGTCCGCGCAATGGGAGGAAACGGCCTACGGCCATCCGTTCTCCAAGCGCATCATCGGCAACGCATTGCTCGCCTACATGCTGTGCCAAGGCTGGGGCAACAACCCGGACGTGTTCGGCGACGTGCTGGAAAAAGCCCGATTGTTGAGTGCCACAGGGCAAGACGATTATCTCGACAGCGACGTCCAGGACGCTCTGATCGATGAGCTGCTCGGCTTTCAACACTGGCATTACGTGCTGCCGACCACTCCGGCGCTGGTCGTCATCGACACCCGCACGCGACGCTGGCGCAGCGAGATGAATCTCAAGCAACCCTCCGGTCTGCTGGACTGGGAAGCCCTCAGCGAACTGCAACAGGAACTGCTTGATCACCCGTCGGCGATCATCGTTTCCCCTGCACCGATCTTCGGCGTCAAACTGATCGAAACCGTACAAAAAGTGTTCAGCTGGTGCGGTTACCCCCTGCTGGTCGACGCGGAAAACTGGATGGCCCATCGCGGTGCTGCCCAGGTGATCCTGAACATTTTCCGACACTCGCGCACACCGGGTAACTACGTGGTGCTGTCGGGTGATGTGCATTATTCCTTCGTCTACGAAGTGCTGATCCGACACCGCAAGGCGGGCCCGAGGATCTGGCAGATCACCAGCAGCGGCATCAAAAACGAATTCCCGCCCGCGCTGCTCGAGTGGTTCGACCGCCTCAACCGCTGGCTCTACTCGCCGCGCTCGCCGCTCAACTGGCTGACCAAACGCCGCCGCATGCGCATCATCCCGCACACCCCTGAACATGCTGAAGCGGGTGAGCGGTTGTGGAATTCGGCGGGGATCGGCCAAGTGTTCTTCAATGAGAAAGGACAGCCGCAGGAAATCTTTCAGCACAACTCAAACGGTGCGCCGAAGACGCGGATGATTGCACCTGACAATGACGACTGAACGTGTGAGCCACCATGAACCTCACCCGAACCCTGATCATCGGCAACTCTGGCGCTGGCAAAAGTTGGCTGGCTAAACGACTGGCCAAGCAACTTCATGCGCCGTGGACCGATCTTGATCGGCTTCACTGGGTGTCGGATGAATGCAGTATTGTCCGACCTCGCTCCGAAGCATTGGGCATGGCGCGCGTGCTGGCCGATGAAGAACGCTGGGTGATTGAGGGTGTTTACGGCTGGATCCTCAGTGAACTGATCCACCGTGCGACAGCACTGGTCTGGCTGTGTGTTGAAGACGAACACTGCGTCGCCAATATTCGTCAGCGAGAAAACAGGCAGGACGATGACGAGTTGCTGATCGCGTTGCTGGAATGGGCCGGCAGTTATCGTGTTCGCGAAGACTCCAGTGGGTTTTCCGCACACCGGCAGCTGTTCGAAGGGTTCAGCGGTTCAAAACTCAAACTCACTCATCAAAGTGAAATCGCGGCTTTCGCGAACACCTTTCGCGACTCATCTCACAGCGTTTGAAAAAGGATAGGTATGTTTGCACGGAGCAAGTTGGTGCCCGAACTGATGGTCACTGACATCAAGAAAAGCCTGCATTTCTGGACCTCGTTAATCGGTTTCGAGATTGCCTACGAGCGTCCGGAAGTAGGTTTCGCCTACCTGGATAAAAACAGCGTGCAGATCATGCTGGAACAATACGCTCCGGACGAAGGCCAGTGGATGACCGGGGCATTGGAAGCGCCGTTTGGCCGGGGCATCAACTTTCAGATCACTGTTGATTTCGTCGAGCCGATACTCAAGCGATTGGCCGAAGTTGAATGGCCGTTGTTTCGCCCCTGTGCCGATGTCTGGTATCGCGCTCATACGGTTGAGGTCGGGCAACGGGAATTTCTGGTGCAGGACCCGGATGGGTATTTGGTTCGGTTGGTGGAGAGTCTGGGGGAGCGGGTGTGTTTGTCATGATGTACAAGATCTGTTGCGACAGTGCAGATGGATGGCGGGTAAATCGGATCGGGATTACACAGGTCTCGGAAACGTCCCTTGGCTAGTCGGTGGATACTCAGCATTCAGGCTATCAAATGGGGAGAAACCAATGCAAACCGTCAAGCACGCAGCAAGTCGCAAAAAAGGTGGAAAGATCGCGCTGGCCGACTCCGAAGCAGCCGATGAAACAACTTATCTTCTAAGTTCCAAAACCAACGCGGAGCGTTTACTCAAGTCGATTGATAATCTTCGTGCAGGACAAATTTTTGCAAGAAAATTGGTTACGCTGGCGAAGACTCCGCCCCTGTAGGAACTGTCGAAGGTTAGTAGCACGTCCGGCAGTTCCCAAAGGGAAAATATCTCAGGCGGTGGTTAGCGCCCGACAAACCCCTCTGACAATCATCTCCACTTCCCGCTCATCAATCGTCAGCGGTGGCAGCAGGCGGATGGTCTTGCCCCGTGTCACGTTGATCAGCAAGCCGTGGTCGCGTGCGGCGATCAGGGTCAGGTCGCGGATCGGTTGCTTGAGTTCGATGCCGATCATCAAACCCTGGCCACGGATTGCCAGTACGTTCGGGTCGTCTGCCAGTTCGGCGCGCAGTCTGGCCAGCAGGCGTTCGCCCTGTAGTCTCGCGTTTTCCAGCAGGCCTTGTTCTTCGATGATGTCCAGCACCGTACAGCCGACCCGGCACGCCAGCGGATTGCCGCCGAAGGTGCTGCCATGGCTGCCGGGGGTGAACAGGTCGGCGGCTTTGCCCCGGGCCAGGCAGGCGCCAATGGGGATGCCGTTGCCGAGGCCCTTGGCCAGGGTCATGACGTCCGGGACGATGCCTTCGTGCTGGCAGGCGAACCACTGGCCGGTACGGCCGATGCCGGTCTGGATTTCGTCGAGCATCATCAGCCAGCCGCGCCGGTTGCACCGTTCGCGCACGGCTTTCAGGTAACCGGCAGGCGCCAACTGCACGCCGCTTTCGCCCTGAATCGGTTCCATCAAAACTGCCACGATGCGCGGGCCATGGGTTTTCCGCACTTTTTCCAGCGCGTTGAGGTCGCCGAAGGGCACTTTGACGAAGTCGCCGGGCAACTCATTGAACCCCAGGCGCACGGCCGGGCCGTCGCTGGCGGATAACGTGCCCAGCGTCCGGCCATGGAAGGCGTTTTCCATCACCACCACCAGCGGTTGCTCGACACCTTTGTGCCAGCCGTAAAGCCGTGCGAGTTTCAGCGCGGTTTCATTGGCTTCGGCACCAGAATTGTTGAAGAACGCCCGCTGCATGCCCGAAAGACGCGTCAGCTTCTGCGCCAACCGCTGCTGCCAGTCGATGCTGTAGAGGTTGGAGGTGTGCAACAGCAGCCCGGCCTGCTCGCTGATCGCCGACACGATTTTGGGATGAGAGTGGCCGACATTGGTCACCGCCACACCCGCCACCGCATCCAGATACTCACGTCCCGCCTGATCCCAAAGTCGGGTGCCCAGACCTTTGCTGAAACTCAGGGCCAGGGGTTGGTAAGTGGTCATCAGGCAAGCGGCGGTCATGACATCAAGCTCCATCAATTGTCGGTGTTTTTGCAGTATGGTTAGCCACCTGAGCTGGATAAACGCTGCAACACTTCAATCATCTTAAAGCTGAGCTTGATAATGGATCTATTCCAGGCAATGACGGTTTACGTCCGAGTGGTAGAAGCCGGCAGCATGACCGCCGCCGCCCAGCAGTGCGAAATGTCCACCACCATGGTCGGCAATCACCTTCGTGCGCTGGAGCAACGTCTGGGTGTGCGGTTGTTGAACCGGACGACACGGCGTCAGCGATTGACGGAATTCGGCTCCGCTTATTACCAGCGCTGCTTGGAGGTGTTGGGGTTGGTGGAGGATTCCGAGCGGCTGGCTGAACAAAGTCAGGACACCCCGAGTGGGACCTTGCGCATCACCGCCCCGCTGACCTTCGGCACTGAAAAACTTGCGCCGGCGCTCAGCGAGTTCACCCTGCGTTATCCGCAAGTCAAACTGGACGTGGTGCTCACCAACGGGCGGCCCGACCTTCTCGAAAACGGCCTCGATGTGGCTTTTCGCCTGGGCGCTATTGAACCGTCCAACCTGATCGCCCGCCCGCTCATCGACTACACGCTGACCATGTGCGCTTCGAAGGCCTATCTGGCACGCCGGGGCACACCGGAAAAACCCGACGACCTGCTACACCACGACTGCTTGTCCTTTGCCTATCCGGTCGGCGATGACTGGCAATCCGTGGAAAAACAGTGGCGGCTGAGCGGGCCGGAAGGCGAAGTTATGGTGGCCGTCAAAGGCCCGATGCTGATCAACAGTTCGGCCGGGCTGCATCAGGCCGCTCGAACCGGGATGGGCATCGTGATGTTGCCCGATGCGCTGGTCGAGCAGGATTTGCTGGACGGAAATCTGGTGGCGCTGATGCAGAACTATCAATTGCCGAGTCGGCCGATGCACTTGGTGTACGCCCAGGATCGCTACCGCTTGCCGAAATTGCGTCGCTTCGTCGACTTCGCCATGCAGATGTGGGCCAAGCACTAGCCGGGGCAATACACCATGCACTAATCTCCCCAACTGACGGGTCACTTTGATATCAGTGCGGCAGGGAGAGCGGTGATGGGTGAGGCATCAAATATTGAGCCGTTGAAATTCAATGTGTCGGATTTGAACGAAGACATGTTGCACGCCATTCTGGAACTGGTCAGTGATGGCATATGGGACTGGAACGCCAACACCGGGTTCGTCTACCGCAATCCCGGATGGTACGAAATGCTCGGCTACGCTCCTCACTCCCTGGACAACACTGTGTTTACCTGGGAAAACGTGATGCACCCCGATGATTACCCGCGGGTGATGGGGTTGTTTGATGCGTACCTGAATCAACACGCGGCGGGCTATCAAGCCGAGTACCGCTGCCGCAAGCAGGATGGCAGTTACACCTGGATCGAAGATCGCGGCTACGTACTGGCACGCAATGCCGACGGATCGGTGGCACGAATGGTCGGCGCGCACCGCAGCATCGAAGACAAGAAACGCCTCTTCGAGGAGATGGAACGGCGTAATCAATCCCTTGAAGTCATCGTCGAAGAACGCACCCGGGAGTTGTCGCGGGTCAATCAGCAGCTGCAAATTCAACTGGAAGAAAATCGCAAACTGGCGGAAACCGATGCGCTGACATCGATCGCCAATCGCTATCGCCTGGAAAAAAACCTGCCTCAGGAATGCGAGCGTGCCCAGCGCTTTCGGCAGCCGCTGTCATTGATCGCCATGGACATCGATGACTTCAAGAACATCAACGACCACTACGGCCATGCCCTGGGAGATGCGGCGTTGGTGCAGGTCGTCAAGAGCGTGAAACGCTACGTGCGCGAAGGCGATCTACTGGCGCGCTGGGGTGGCGACGAGTTCATCCTCATCCTGCCCAATACCTCGCTGGCCGACGCCCGATCCTTCGCCGAAAAAATCCGCCATGGTCTGTCGAGCCTGCCCCCTGTGGGCGAGTTTCAGGTGACCATGAGTTTTGGCGTGGTCCAGCGCTTTGAAGAAGAGCAGCAGACCGGTCTTCTGGCCAGGGCCGATCAGGCGCTGTATCGGTCGAAAGTTGCGGGCAAGAATGTGATTTCCGGGTGAGCGCCCTCCTGCATGTCCGCGATGTGCTGCCCTCGGAGGTGGAGTCCGTGCGGCTGTTTCTTGAGCAGAACGGATGGGCTCACCGTTTAAGATCAACTGAACATTTTGCGCAGTTGATCGCCAACTCCCAACGTACTGCGCTTGCCGTGAAAGATGCGCACATTGTCGGGTTTGCCCGTGGCATCACCGACGGCCTGTCCAACGGTTATCTGTCGATGGTTGTCGTGTCCGGGCAGCATCGACGTGAAGGCGTTGGTCGGGCGCTGGTCGAGCATGTCATGGGCGAGAACACCGACATCACCTGGGTTCTGCGCGCAGGCCGCGAAGGTGCTTCGGCATTCTTTTCGCGCCTGGGCTTTGAACCGTCGAGCATCGCGATGGAGCGCACGCGCAGTCGATAGCCTGATCGCCCTTCACATCCCCGCCTTCACCAGCACCGGCTTTTCCTGATACCGATCCGGGTACAGCTGCTTCAGCTGCGCGACTTTCGGCAGGTCGTTGATCACGATGTATGGATACGTCGGGTGCTCGGTCAGAAAGTCCTGATGTTCCTCTTCCGCCGGGTAGAAACCGTTGTAGGTTTCCAGCTTGGTCACAATGGGTTTGGTGAATGAATGGGCGGCGTCGAGCTGGGCAATGTAGGCCTGGGCGACGCGCTGCTGTTCGGTGTTCTCAGGGAAAATCGCCGAGCGATATTGCGTGCCGCTGTCGGGGCCTTGGCGGTTCAGCTCGGTGGGGTTGTGCGCCACTGAGAAATAGATCTGCAGCAGGGTGCCGTAGCTGACCTGCGACGGATCGAAAGTGACCTCGACCGATTCAGCATGCCCGGTATCGCCATCACTGACCCGCTCATACCGAGCCGTGTTGGCTTCACCGCCAGCGTAACCGGAGACGGCTTTTTTCACGCCTTTGACGTGCTGGAACACCCCTTGGACGCCCCAGAAACAACCGCCGGCGAAGACCGCGGTTTCGCTGTGGGCCTGGGTGGTTTCATCCAGGGCAGGCGGCGGGATGATGACCGCCTCTTCAGCAGCGCCGAAAGAAAACGCCGAGCATTGGCCTATGACGCCTGCAGCCGCCAAACCCAACAAGGTGCGGCGCCAGGTAACCGGGATTTTCATGAGTCTGACTCCTGAACAAATGATAGGGCGATCAACCGAACGTAAAGGCATACGCCGACACACCCTGATCTAGAAACTCGATGCTGAAGGTGCGGTCCGTCACGCCGCCGTTCTGGCGCACCAATTGATACAACCGTTGCTCGGTAACGCTGCCGCTGCCATCGGGGGCGACGTCGGTACCGTGGGCATCGCCCGGGGCTTTTCCGTCAATCAGCACTTTGAAGCGCACCGGTTTACCGTCTGCGCCGGGGCCCAGTACCAGATGCAAATCGCGAGCGTGGAAGCGGTAGACGATGCGGCTGGCTGGCGCGCTTGAGGTCGCACGTTCCGAACCGACGCTCCATTGACCGTCCAGGCCCCAATCGTTGAGTGCCAATTGCACCGGCGTGCTGTACGCCGATACCTTGTCCGGCACCAGGCCTGTTTCCGGCACGAAGTGCTCTGCACGCTGGTAGCCGACATAGGTTTCCGGGGACTGGACTTCATTCATGTCCGGGGCCAGTTGAACCCCGGTGGCGTCGGCATTGATCAACCCGTCGGCGACCTTTGTGGCGCCTGCTTCACGCAGCAGCTGCTGGATGACGCGCTCCGATTCGGCGTACTCGCCTTCACCGAAGTGGTGATAACGAATGCGCCCCTGTGCGTCAGCAAAATAGTGAGCCGGCCAGTATTCGTTGTTGAAGGCACGCCAGATCTTGTAGTCGTTGTCGATCGCCACCGGATAGTTGATGCCCAGGTCTTTCATGGCTTTGGTGACATTGCCCACATCCCGCTCGAACGCGAATTCGGGCGCATGAACACCGATCACCACCAGCCCCTGATCGCGATACTTCTCGGCCCAGGCTTTGACATACGGCAACGTGCGCAGGCAGTTGATGCAGGAGTAAGTCCAGAAATCCACCAGCACGACCTTGCCCTTCAATGCCTGTGCGGTCAGTGGAGGTGAATTGAGCCATTGCACGGCGCCATCCAGCGGCGGCAGGTTGCCTTCAATCGGCAATGCGCCCGGCGCTTTCGCCGACATTTTCATCGCCCCGCCAGCGGCCATCATCGCCCCGCTGTTGTTGGGTGACTTCCCGGCCAATCGCCCCACCAACGCCTGCTCGAGGCCGCCGGTGGAAGCCGTCGAAACCCGCGCCAGGATGCCGGTGTCCAGCCCGAGGGCAATCGCCGCCACGCCGGCCAACATCGCCGCACCCAAACCTCGACGAACCCATTCACCCGCGCCGATTGAGCGCTTCATCGCCGCGAAGACTTTACCGCCCAGCAACAACGCCACGGCGAGGGAAGTGGCGGCACCCGCGGCGTAAGCCAGCAACAGCAACGTGGTGGCGATGCTTGCCCCTTGCAACGCCGCCCCGGTCAGCAACAGGCCGAGAATCGGCCCGGCACACGGTGCCCAGAGCAGGCCCGTAGCGACGCCGATCAGGAACGAAGCACCGGGACGCGGACGAGCATCGGCGCCCGCGGCTTCCGACAGTCGACTGCCGGCCGCCACCAGTGGACGTGTCAGGCGCTCGGCCAACCGAGGCAGCAGCAGCGTCAGCCCGAACAGTGCCACGAACAGCAACGCGAGCCAGCGACCGTACTGATTGACTTGCACCACCCAACCGCCGCCCACCGCCGCCAACGAGGCGACGAGCGCGAAGGTCAGTGCCATCCCCGCCAGCAGTGGCAAGCCACTTTTCATAAACGGCTGCCCGGTGCGAGCGAAGACAAAGGGCAATACCGGCAGAATGCACGGGCTGACAATCGTCAGCACACCACCGAGATAAGCGAGAACCAGAAGCCACATAGCATCGACCTGCATTAAATGAGTGAAAGGAAGTGCCCATGGGTCACGCCGCCTGGGGCTCGAAGGTCATCGCCAGACCGTTCATGCAGTAACGCAAGCCGGTGGGCTTGGGCCCATCATCGAAGACATGGCCCAGATGACCACCGCAACGTCGGCAGTGGACTGCTTCGCGCAGCACGCCGAAGGAACGGTCCTGACGAGTCGCCACCGCCTTGTCCAGCGGCGCCCAGAAACTGGGCCAACCGGTGCGGCTATCAAACTTCGTGTCGGATGAGAACAGCGGCAAATTACAACCGGCACAGGCGAAGATCCCCTCGCGATGCTCGTTGTTCAACGGGCTGCTGTAGGCCCGCTCGGTGCCCTCTTCCCGAAGGATTTCATACTGCTCGGCGCTGAGCATGGCGCGCCATTCGCTGTCGCTGTGCGTCACCTCGAACACTTCCGACGCATTGGCGTCGCTGACCAGCGCAGTACGGGTGGCAAATTTTGGCAACACACCGATCACCAGGGCTGCAGCGCCCAGCCCGCCGCTCGCTACAAGAAACTGTCGCCGTGAAAACATGGCCATCTCCAAAATTCCAGGTGCCTGATAAGGAACACAGCCTAGGCTTGGGTTGATCGCCAAATCCTCACGGACAGTTAAACAATTCGTGATAACTCGCCCCGGGGAAAACCCGCACAATGTGCCCATTGCGCTACAAAGGATTGGCTTTATGGAACAGACCAAACGTGTCCTGGTGGTCGAGGACGATCTGCACATCGCCGACCTTATCTGCCTGCATCTGCGCGATGAGCAGTTCGAGGTGGTGCACTGCGCCAACGGTGATGAAGGCATGCGACTGCTGCAGCAGGGAAGCTGGGACGCACTGATCCTCGACCTGATGTTGCCCGGCGTCGACGGCCTGGAAATCTGCCGTCGGGCGCGGGCCATGGCCCGCTACACACCGATCATCATCACCAGCGCCCGCTCCAGTGAAATGCACCGGATCCTGGGGCTGGAACTCGGTGCCGACGATTACCTGGCCAAACCCTTTTCAATGCTTGAGCTGGTCGCACGGGTCAAAGCCCTGCTGCGACGCGTCGACGCCATGGCCCGCAACCTGAAAATGGACGCCGGCAGCCTTATCACGAACGGCCTGTCCATCGACCCGATCACCCGCGACGTGTCTCTCGATGGTCGTCGCCTGGACCTGACACCTCGGGAGTTCGACCTGCTGTATTTCTTCGTCCGCCAGCCTGGCAAGGTGTTCTCGCGGATGGACCTGCTCAACGCGGTCTGGGGCTACAGCCACGAAGGCTACGAACACACGGTCAACACCCATATCAATCGTCTGCGGGCCAAGATCGAAGCCGATCCGGCACAACCCGCTCGCATCCTGACGGTGTGGGGCCGTGGCTATAAATTCGCGGCCAAGGAGGAGCAGCCATGAGGCTGACCCTGACACAACGCCTGTCCCTGGTGTTCGCCGTCCTGTTGCTGGTGTGCTGTGGCACCTCGGCCTGGATGCAAGTGCGCTCCAACAAAATGCACGAACTGGAGGTGGTTCAAGGGCTGTCCCGCGATCTTGCCCAACACATTGCCCGCGACACCGTGCTGATGGACACCAATGGCCTGATGCCCAATGCCGTGCGCGAATTGTTCAGCAAACTCATGCTGGTCAATCCGAGTGTCGAGGTCTATCTGCTCAATACCGAGGGGGTAATTGTCGGCAGCGCCGCCCCCGAAGGCCGAATGCACCGGGAGCGGGTCGATCTGGCACCAATCCAGCGTTTGCTCAAGGGCGATGCGCTGCCGATTCTCGGCGACGACCCGCGCAGCATCGACGGACGCAAGGTGTTCAGCGCCGCGCCGTTACAGGTCAAAGGCAAGCCGGAAGGTTATCTCTATGTGGTGTTGCTCAGTGAAGAACACGACCGCTTCGCTGCACGCGGTGCCACCAGCGCCGCGCTCAACACCGCGCTGCTGTCCATCGGCCTGGTGGCGTTGCTGTGCCTGATCGCCGGCCTCGCGGCATTTGCCTTGATCACCCGACCGTTACGTCAATTGACCGATCGAGTCAGCCAGTTCGACATCGACGGCGTCCCCTCCCCCCCGCCCGCATCGGACCCGGTAGAAAAAGCGTCCAGTCCGGATGAGATAGCCGTACTCGACGCCGCTTTCCGCCAGATGCAAACCCGCCTCGGCGAACAATGGCGTTCGCTGACTCGCCAGGATCAGGAACGCCGCGAATTGGTGGCGAACATCTCCCACGACCTGCGCACACCGCTGGCCTCGCTGCACGGTTATCTGGAAACCCTGTCGCTCAAAGACGCCACGCTGTCCCCCGCAGACCGCCGTCGCTATCTGGGCATCGCCCTGGATCAAAGCCGCAAGGTTGGCGGCCTGGCCCAATCGCTCCTCGAATTGGTGCGGCTGGAACACGGTTTTGTGCAACCGGTGCTGGAGCGTTTTTCCCTGACCGATCTGGTGCAGGACATCTTCCAGAAATTCGAACTCACCGCCGAAGCGCGCCAGATCGAACTCAAGGCCACCTTCGCGCCCAACGTCTCGGCCGCCTGCGCCGACCTGGGGCTGATCGAGCGTGTGCTGACCAACCTGTTCGACAATGCCCTGCGCGATACCTCGCAGGGTGGAGAAATCGAACTGAGCCTGCGCCCTCAAGGGCCGTTTATCGAAGTCACCGTCAGCGACACCGGCCCCGGCATCGCTCCCGAATTGCGCGAAGGTTTGTTTCTGCGTCCGTTCAACATTGGCGGCGCCCGACGCGATGGCGGACTGGGATTGCGCATCGTGCATCGGATCCTGCAATTGCACGGTCGCGAGATTCAGTTGATCGACGTTCCGGGACGGGGGGCGACTTTCCGTTTCTCCTTGCCAGTGGATGAACAAACGGCAGAAAAATGGGCCGTTCGATCCATGAATCTGAATTCGATGGGGAAATAGCCCGGTTTCAGCGGTCACAGCTTTGGACCTGATGCCGAGGCGAGAAAACGCTGATGATTGCCACGACTCCCCTGTATATCGGCTGCGCCGGATGGAGCCTGCCCCGCGAACAGTGGGAGGCATTTCCCGTCGCAGGCACACACTTGCAACGGTACGCGGCACAGTTGAGGTGCGTGGAAATCAACAGCTCGTTTTATCGGCCTCACCGCCCGGCGACGTATGCACGATGGACCGAGAGTGTGCCGGAGGGTTTTCGGTTTTCAGTCAAAGTCCCTAAGCAAATCACCCACGAAGCCCGCTTGCAGGATTGCGCGAAGTTGATCGATGACTTTATCGAGCAATGCTCCCATCTGGGTCAGAAGCTTGGCTGCCTGCTGATCCAGATCCCGCCCTCCTTGTCCTTCGACGTCAAAACTGCTGAAACCTTCTTCGCCACATTTCGTTCGCGCTACCAAGGCTTTGCGGTGTTTGAACCCAGGCACGTCAGCTGGCAAACACCCGAAGCGCAAGCGCTACTGATCGAGCACCGAATAGGCCAAGTGGCGGCCGATCCTGCACCGCTACCCGATGGCGACGTACCCGGTGCCTGGCCGGGCATCCGCTACTACCGATTGCACGGGTCGCCGCGAATCTACTACTCGAATTACGAGACGCCATGGCTGAAGCAGTTGGCCAGACAACTACTGGAAAACTCTGATGGCACCCAGACCTGGTGCATTTTCGACAACACCGCCAGTGGGGCAGCGATGGCGAATGTATTGCAGTTGCAGCGAATCATGGACGACTCGCGCAGCCATTAACCTGGCTCACGACACTTCCCATAACAGCAGCTATGATCCTCGCTCTTCATTTCGGCACGGACGCTGCGCGATGCTCAATACTCTGCAAAACACCCCGCTCTGGGTTTACGCAATTCTTCTACTGCTCTGTTACTACGGCATAAAAGCGCTTTCCCCTACCGGCGAAAGCAAGACGTCGTTGCTGGTCACGCCATCGATTTTGCTCAGTTGGTCGGTGTATTCGCAGAACTTTGCGCTCAACCCTGCGCTATCAGTCAGTTGCTGGTTGGCAGCAGTCATTGTGGGCGGATTGATAGCACTTGCGATTTTCCCACGCAAAGGCGTCGCACTGGATGAGTCGAAAACCGGCCTGATCGTGCCGGGCACAGCGAAAACCCTGGTGCTTTACCTGATGTTTTTTGCCGTGAACTATTACTTCGGTTATCAGAATGACGTTCACCCGGAACAGGCCGCGATGCTTGAAATGTTGTTGCTCAAGGCCTCGGCGTCCGGCGTTGTCTGCGGATTGATCAGCGGTCGAGCGATCAAATTCTATCGGTTACTACGAATGCTCCAGGCACAACGTCCGCAATTGGCCACGGGCTAAAGCCCCCGCGCCAAAAATGATGACCAACCGCCTGTTCATCCGTGACAACTCGGGTCAGGTCCAATAGATTAGGCGGCCTGAAAAGGCCCTGTGCTTTCTCGCCTAAACCCAAGTTAAAAGAAGTAGTGAAATTTCAATGTCCGATTCCAATACCGCTGAATCCGTAGTCACCTTGTCGTCCAAAGCGGAATACGAAAACTCCATCAATCTTTCACAGCATGTGCCACAGGCCAAGACCATCAGCGAAATGGTCCTGGACGCTTTTCAATCCACCCGGGAAAGCGACCAGATCCGCGAGCTGCGCGCCGCGATTCGCCACGCGCATGACAGCTTCGACGACGATAAAGCCTATGAACTGATGGGCGAACTCAAACAACTGAAAGACGCCGAAGCGTCCGACATTGCTGCGCTGGAAGACCTGAGCAGCAAGTTCCCGATCAGCCGTATTCTTTCCAGTTTCAAGGAAGACCCGGCTTTTCAGGAAATCGTCTATGGCCTGGCATTGAAGGTGCTGAACCAGACTCACCAGGCCATCAGCAACCCAAGCACCGGCAAGAGCAAAGTGGCTCGCGCCAAGAAAGACCTCGAAGTGTTCACCATCAGCAAGGATGGCGTGAGCGTTACGCTGCCACTGCGCACTCCACGTGCGAGCCTGAACGTTGATCGCAAAGCGCTGGAGTTCCTCGGTTTCACTTTCGTCGGCGAAGGTGATGACGCGGCGATTGAAAACGAAACGTTCCTGGACAATACCGGGGCCGAACAAGCGATCAACCGCAAGAACATCATCACTGCTCTTCAACAGCAAACCGCGTTCGACGGTTACAGCATCGCTGCGCAGTAACTCGATTCTCCAGAAAGCCCCGCTTCCGGGGCGTAATGCCGTTTACTTGAGCGCGAGCCTGCATTTGTGGCGAGGGAGCTTGCTCCCGCTGGGCTGCGCAGCAGTCCCTTTTTGGGGTCGCTTCGCGACCCAGCGGGAGCAAGCTCCCTCGCCACAGATAGGGTGTTGCGTTTGAGTGAACAGCATCGAGCCCCGGAAGCGGGGCTTTTTTTTGCCCGAAAGACTTACCGCGCTGACGGATACAAGGCCGCGATCATGTCCACTTCTATCGGCGCGTTTTTCGGCAACTGGTAAACACCGACGGTCGTTCGGGTGTGTTTACCGGCCTCACCCAATACATGCGTGAAGACGTCAGACGCGCCATTGGCAACTTCACTGAGGTCCACAAAATCGAACGTGGATTTCACATAGACCGTGATGCGCAGCAGTGCCTTGACGTTATCCAGTGAGCCGATGGCCTCACGGATCAGGGCAAGTCCGCGTATTGCGCTGATACCGGCAGCCTCTTGGGCATCGGCCAGGTTGAGTTCCAGCCCCACTCGGCCGGGGTATTGGATTTTGCCGTTCATGCGCGGCACCAGCCCGCTGACATACAGTTCGTCATCGTGCCGGATCAGCGGCGCGTAATGCCCGCCGGCAGAGTTCTCGTCGTAGATATCAAAGCCGAGTTCTTTCGCCATCGCGAGGAAGCGTTCGTCGCGACTCATTTGATTACTCATTAACCGAACCCTCTTAATCAATCATGCATACGCGCAAACGATGGTAGAGAGAGATGCGTGTCTTGATCAGGGCAACTTCGTATAAGATCCAACAAACTTTACTGCCAGGGAGACCAGTAAAATGCAGCGCGCCGTCATCGCCGCCATCGAGTTCCAGCCCGGAGTGCCGCTGGTGCAGCAGATCGTCGATCAGCTGACTGTCGCCATCAATCAGGGTGGCCTGCCTAACGGGGCCAAATTGCCGCCGATTCGCGAACTCTCCGAGTTGATGAACGTGGGCAAATCCACGGTGGTCGACGCCCTGGACCGATTGCGGGCCAAGGGACTGGTGGTCTCTCGCCAAGGCTCGGGGCATTACATTCACCGCCCAAGCAATCAATCCCAGCATGCAACCGGCCCGGACCTGCAACCCCAAGACACGCTCAGCCGGGTTCGCCGCGCCTTGCTGCTGAACAACGGCGCGCTGCGCCCCGGCTGCGGATTTCTGCCCGCCTCGTGGCTGCCCGCCGACGAATTGCTCAAAGCCGTGCGCAGCACCCTTCGTGCGACCGCGCTACGCATGGGCGAATACGGTGAGGTCGGCGGTTACCTCCCGTTGCGTGAGGCGTTGCGCGTGAAGCTGTCGACCGTCGGCATCGAGGTGCCGGTAGAGCAGATCATCACCACCGCCAACACCGTGCAGGCCATCGACCTGCTGATGCGCCTGTTGATAAAACCCGGCGACACCGTACTGCTCGACGATCCATGCTACTTCAACATGCACACCAATCTGGCACTGCACGGCGCCAAGGTCATCACCATCGCCCGCGATTGCAACGGGCTGGACCTGGAAGCGTTCGAGCAATTGCTGATTGCCCATCGCCCCGTGCTGTACATGACCAACAGCACGCTGCACAACCCGACCGGGCACTCGTTCTCCGCAGCCCAGGTTTATCGCTTGCTGGAGCTGAGTCACCGTTACGGCGTCCACATCCTCGAAGATGACTTGTATGGCGACATCCAGCAAAGACGTACCCCGCGCCTGGCCGCGAGCGGTCTGGACAATGTCAGTTACGTTTCCGGTTTCTCCAAGACCCTGACCGCCAACAGCCGGGTCAGCTATACCGCGCTATCGCCGCAACTGGCCGCACGAATGATCACCTTGAAGTTAGCCTGCGGCGGCGTGACCTCGGAACTGGCGGAGCAGATCACCTGCACCATGCTCAGTAACGGCAGCTACGCCAAACACACCCGGCGCACGGTTGATCGCCTGTATGAATCGAGCAGTCGCGTGACGAGATGGCTGATAGAGGCTGGATGTTCGGTGTCATCGATACCGGGCGAAGGGCTGTTCATCTGGACTCGCTTGCCCGAAGGACTGCACGCCGAAACCCTGGCCAGCAAAGGCCTTGAAAATGACCTCGTCCTGGCGCCCGGCACCTTGCTGAGCAAAGCTGCCGATGCCAGTAGCTTCCTGCGTTTCAATGTTGCGCATAGCGATAGCCTGCAGGTGCGCGAACGGTTTCTCCGGCTGCTCGATCGCTGAGTTTTTCTGATACACCGTGGCGCGGCCATCGCGAGCAGGCTCACTCCCACACGGTCCAGCGTCGTACTCGAAAATGGCGGCAGTCACAATCCAATGTAGGAGCGAGCCTGCTCGCGATTGGGGCAACACGGTCCAACAGAAAGCTACCCAACAAAAAGCCCCGCCTCTTCTCTCGAAGGGCGGGGCTTTTCTTTACAGCATCCAACGCCTAAGGCGCATACGTCAGCAACAACTCACTTGGCACTTTGAAGTCCAGCGACATCATCACGCTTAACGCGGTAATGGTGAAGATCGAGAACACGAACAGCTTGCGTGCCCAGACCGTGTCATCCACTGCCTTGTAGCCGGTCCAGGCCATGTACAGCCAGTACATGCCCATCGCGGCGGCGACGGCGAGGTAGCTCATGCCGGCGTAGCCGCTGAAGGTCAGCATCAAGGTCGCCACGAGGAACGCCAGGATGTAGAGCAGGATGTGCTTCTTGGCCACTTGAATCCCGCGCTTCACAGGCAACACCGGAATCGATGCGGCCAGGTAATCGTTGAAGCGGAAGATCGCGATGGCGTAGGAATGCGGCATCTGCCAAAGGCTGAACATCACCAGCAACGTCAGTGCGGCCATGTCGAAGCTGTTGGTCACGGCCACGTAGCCAATCACCGGCGGCATCGCACCCGACAGACTGCCCACCAGCGTGCCGTGAACCGACTTGCGCTTGAGGTACAAGCTGTAGAAGCCGACGTAGATGACGAAACCGATCACCGCGAACAGCGCGGCCAACGGGTTCGCCACCTTGTACAACAACGCAACGCCGGCCACACCGAGGACGGTCGCGTAAATCAGGGCCAGTTTCAGGGAGATCAAGCCCTGGACCAGCACCCGATTCTTGGTGCGTTCCATCTTCAGGTCGATGTCGCGGTCGATGCAGTTGTTGAACACGCAACCGGAAGCCACCACCAGGGACGTGCCGATCATTGCAGCCAGGAAAATGGCCAGATCGACATGCCCTTTCGAGGCCAGGAAAAATCCGCCTGCCACTGAAAGCACGTTACCGAAAATGATCCCCGGTTTGGTGATTTGGATAAAGTGCTTCAAGGACATCCGGATTTACCTCACTTCGCCATCATGAACGTGTGGATGCTGAACATGATCCACAGCGACAGGCCCACCAGCAGGACAATCACGATCGCGGCGAAAACAAACGCAATCACGTTGTTACGCTGCGCGGCCGAACGGTCCAGGTGCAGGAAGTACACCAGGTGCACCAGCACCTGGATCACGGCGAATGCCAGGACGATCATCAGGGTGATCGACTTCGGCAGCGTCGGGTACATCACCAGCGCAAACGGGATGACGGTCAGGATCACCGACAGGATGAAGCCGATCGCGTAGGACTTGACGCTGCCGTGGCCGGCGTCGTGGCTGTCATGGGAGTGTGTGTTAGCCATTTACATAGTCCCCATCAGGTAAACAACGGTGAATACGCAGATCCACACGACGTCCAGGAAGTGCCAGAACAGGCTCAGGCAGCTCAGGCGGGTCTTGTTGGTCGACGTCAGGCCATGCTTGTTGACCTGATACATCATGATCGCCATCCAGATCAGACCGCTGGTGACGTGCAGACCGTGGGTACCGACCAGGGTGAAGAACCCGGACAGGAAGCCGCTGCGGCTAGGGCCGTAGCCTTCGGAGATCAACATGTGGAACTCGTTGATCTCCATGCCGATGAAGCCGGCACCGAACAGGAAGGTCATGGCCAACCAGCCCAGGACCTGCTTCTTGTTGCCCCGGTAGAACGCCAGCATGGCGAAACCGTAGGTGATCGAACTGAACAACAGCAGAGCGGTTTCGCCCAGCACGTAGGGCAGTTCGAAGATGTCGTGGCCCGACGGGCCACCGGCAACGTTGTTAACCAGTACCGCGTACACCGCGAAGATCGACGCAAACAGAATGCAGTCGGTCATCAGGTAGAGCCAGAAACCGTATACGGTCATCTCGCCCGAGTCGTGGTGATGGTCATCGTGCCCATGTCCATCGACATGGGTGTGTCCAGCATTGGTCACTAAGTTCGACATGGTTTAAGCCTGTTCCAACGAGGTTTCAACACGGGTGGCGGTGGCCGGGATTTTCCCTGCCGCGACCAGACGCTTGTGCTGCTCGGCTTCGATGCGTTCGATCACATCGACCGGCACCATGTAGCCTTGGTCGTCACGTGCAGCGTGGATCACGAAGTAGATGACAGTGCCGGCCAGGCTCGCGATTGCCAGCCACCAGATGTGCCAGATCATCGCGAAACCGAACACGGTCAACAGCGCGCCCATCACTACGCCAGTGGCGGTGTTGTTCGGCATGTGGATCGGCTCGTACTTGGCCGGAGCCCGGTACGCAGTACCGTTTTCCTTGGCTTCGGTGAACGGGTCGATGCAGTCGGCTTTCGGCAGTACGGCAAAGTTGTAGAACGGTGGTGGCGACGAGGTCGACCATTCCAGAGTGTGGGCATTCCACGGATCACCGTGATCGCACATGTTCTCTGGCTTGTTGCGGTCTCGCACACTGACGTACAGCTGGATCAGTTGGCAGGCGATGCCGACAGCGATCATCACCGCACCGAACATGGCGACGTACAGGTACGGCACCCACTCAGGGTTGGTGGTGGCGTTCAGACGACGGGTCATGCCCATGAAGCCCAGTGCATAGAGCGGCATGAACGCGACGAAGAAGCCGCTGATCCAGAACCAGAACGCTGCCTTGCCCCAACCTTCGTGAAGCTTGAAGCCGAACGCTTTCGGGAAGTAGAAGGCGAAACCGGCGATGTAGCCGAACACGGCGCCGCCGATGATCACGTTATGGAAGTGCGCGATTACAAACAGGCTGTTGTGCAGAACGAAGTCAGCACCCGGGATGGCCAGCAATACGCCGGTCATGCCGCCGATGGCGAAGGTCACCATGAAGCCCAGGGTCCACAGAACCTGGCTGGTGAAACGCAGACGCCCCTGGTAAATGGTGAACAGCCAGTTGAATAGCTTCACCCCCGTCGGGATCGAAATCAGCATCGTCGCCAGGCCGAAGAAGGCGTTGACGTTGGCACCCGAACCCATGGTGAAGAAGTGGTGCAGCCAAACCATGAAGCCCAGTACCGAGATCGCGCCGGAAGCGTAAATCATCGAGTGGTGGCCAAACAGTTTCTTGCCGGTGAAGGCCGAGATGACTTCCGAGAAAATGCCGAATGCCGGCAGGATCAGGATGTACACCTCAGGGTGACCCCACGCCCAGAACAGGTTGACGTACATCATTGGATTGCCACCAAGTTCATTGGTGAAAATGTGGAAATCCATGTAACGGTCAAGCGTCAGCAGTGCCAGGGTAGCGGTCAGGATCGGGAAGGAAGCCACGATCAGAACGTTGGCCCAGGTGCAGGTCCAGGTGAAGATCGGCATGTCCATCAGTTTCATGCCAGGGGTACGCATTTTCAGCACGGTGGCCAGGAAGTTGACCCCCGTCAGCGTTGTCCCCAGACCCGATAGCTGTAGCGCCCAGATGTAGTAATCCATCCCCACGCCCGGGCTGTATTGCAGGCCTGACAGCGGCGGATAGGCAACCCAACCGGTCTTGGCGAATTCGCCGACGCCAAGGGACAGGTTGATCAGCACCACGCCGGACACCAGCAGCCAGAAGCTCAGGGAGTTCAGGAACGGGAAGGCAACGTCACGCGCGCCGATCTGCAGCGGCACTGCAAGGTTCATCAGGCCGGTGAAGAATGGCATCGCCATGAAGATGATCATGATCACACCGTGGGCGGTGAAGATCTGGTCATAGTGTTCAGGCGGCAGGTAGCCAGGCGAACCCTCGGTGGCCATGGCCAACTGGGTACGCATCATGATGGCGTCGGCAAAACCGCGCAGCAGCATGACCATGGCGACGATGATGTACATCACGCCGATTTTCTTGTGGTCGACCGACGTCAGCCACTCGGTCCACAGGTAGGTCCACTTCTTGAAGTAGGTGATTGCAGCGAACAGCGCCAGACCGCCGAGCGCGATCATGGCGATGGTTATCATCACGATCGGTTCGTGGAACGGGACCGCTTCCCAACTTAATTTACCAAACATCGTTTACTCCTCTGCCCCGGCAGCTGAATGCGAGTTCATGTCCATTCCTTGCGTAGCGGCCACTTCTTTCTCTTTCTTCTCGTGCTTCACCTTAGGACCCGGTTTCATGCCTTCGTACTTGTCGACGATGGTCTGGAACAGGTTCGGCGTCACCGAGGAGTAGAGCTCGACTGGGTTGTTCTGGCTCTGCTTGGCAAGGGCTGCGTACTCAGCTTGTTCAAGCTGCTTAGGTGCCTTCTTGACTTCACTTACCCAGGCGTCGAAATCTTCTTGGGAAGTTGCGATCGCTTTGAATTTCATACCGGTGAAACCTGCGCCGCTGTAGTTGGCGGAGATACCGTCCATTTCAGCGTTACGGTCGGCGATCAAGTGCAGCTTGGTCTGCATGCCCGCCATCGCGTAGATCTGGCCGCCCAGGCCCGGGATGAAGAACGAGTTCATCACGGCGTCGGAGGTGATCTTGAAGTTGATTGGCGTGTGCGCCGGGAACACGATCTTGTTGACCGTGGCAATGCCTTGTTCCGGGTAGATAAACAGCCACTTCCAGTCCAGCGCGACCACTTCGATGGTCACAGGCTTGACGTCGGATTGAATCGGACGGTAAGGGTCCAATTCGTGGGTCGAAATGTAGGTGATGTAACCCAGGGCAATGATGATCAGGACCGGGATGGTCCAGACGGCCACTTCGATTTTGGTCGAGTGAGACCATTTCGGGGTGTAAATGGCGTCCTTGTTAGAGGCACGGTACTTCCAGGCGAACAGGAAGGTCATGACGATAACCGGCACCACGACCAACAGCATCAGCAGCGTGGCGGTGATGATCAGGTTTCGCTGTTCCAGGCCGACCTGGCCCGTGGGATTGAGCAAGGTCATGTTGCAGCCTGACAGCAACAACGTGCCGAGCAGCGGCAATAAGCCTAGTAGTCTGGGGTACCTGTTTTTACTCATCTCACGACCTCTAAAGCAGCTTGCGCAATGCAGTTGGGTTTTGATCGCCAACACTTCACCCTGCCAAGGGTTGGCATTTTTCTTGGATTGAATAAGGGCTGCCCGTCGCGCGTCAGACGCTGTTCGACAAATCCTGGGCTAGCGGTAAGTTCTTATTCGAATTCGTGGTCAAAGGCCTTGTTACAGACCAATTCCATTTGGTGCGGATAGTTGGAAGGCTCCGACACCTGGGAGTCGCACGAAGCGTTCAAGCCCCTCGACGCCCTGTCTTCCTGCTCAAGGTGAGCAGTGCCGGAATTCAGTGCGGGCGATTGTAGATACGTAACGACTCATAAACCATGTCTCATCCCGAAATAATTTTTATCCATTCCAGCAACAATCATTAACGGATTTTGCAAAAGTGCGGCATCTTATCGAAATTAATTCTCAACAAAAACACCAAAATTTGTAGGTCTACAGGGCGCAGTTCAGACAGCTATCGGGGCTGACGCAGACACTTCGACGATGCCCTAGCCCGTATGAGATAAGGGCTCTGGCGATTCGCCAGCCCCTGTTAAAACTGCCTGCTTGCGCGCGATAGCCTATAAATCGGCAGACGCCTGAACAGACCAATTTCGTTGCCTGGCTATACACCGATCCAGCCCAGTGAAATGCCTTGCGACAGCCCCGCTGTGACAACATGTCGCACACGTGTCGCACCCTTCGCTGCCACACATCACGAACTTTTTACGCTGGCCCTGAAATGCAAAACGCCCCGGTCCTCTTGATGAGAACCGGGGTGTTTTTCGTTTCAGCGACGGGGTCGGCCGCGCGAGTGGCGGATGACCTCAGCGCAGTGCTTTGCGGTTACGCGAAGTGAGCAGCGGCACCAGCACCACAATCAGCACGAACGCCACCAGCGCCCACTGCGCCAGCGACAAACCGAGGATCGGCGGGTACGGCGTGGAGCAGAAACCGTCGACCTGGAACCCCAGCGGGAAGATCTTCGCCAGCGGCAGGCCATCGACAATCGGTTGCAGCACATCGATGCCACAGCTGACCGCCGGGTAAAACTGGGTGTAGACGTGATGCCCGGCCACGGCGACGCCGGCCAGTGCGCAAATCACCACCAGGGTTTCAAACACCGTGATGCTGCGGCGGGTGCGCATCGCCGCGCCAATGAAGGCAAACAGCGCAATCAGCAACAGCGCGTAACGTTGCAGGATGCACAGCGGGCACGGCGCCTCGCCCAGCACAATTTGCATGTACAGCGCGCCACCGATCAGCGCCAGGCAGATGATGCCCAGCAACACCAGATAGCGCCGTTCACGTCCCAACCGCATTGTTTCCTCGCTCATCGCGTTTCCCTTTTGTGCTCGTGGATCAGCTCGCCGGCGGCTGCGCTTGCAGCTGCTGCATCAGGCTGATGTTGTCTTCGATATGCCAATTGGCCGCGATGCGACCGTTGTTGATCTGATAGATATCGGTTGCCCGGAAGTCTACACGCTGGCCCTGACCTTTGAGAGCCTTGAACGGGCCAGTGAAGTGACCGCGAAAGTGCAAATGCACCACCACCCGATCGCCAGCAATGATCATCTGCTCGATCTCGCAACTCAGGTCCGGCACCGCGGTGCGAAAGAACTTCGACGCCAGCAGCGGCCCGTCCGGCCCCTGGACCCGGCCTTCGGGCGGGGTCATGTCGATGAACTGCTCCGACAAGGCCGCCTTGGCCAACGCCTCTTCCCCGCTGTTCCAGAAACTGCCGTAACGCCGGGCTGCCAATTCCATCGCATCGCGCTGCGCCTTGGGCAAGCTCTGATCGACGATCAGGGTCTGCGGCTGGAGCAAGGCGGATTCGGCGAACGCGAAAGGGCTGGCCAGTAACGCAGCCGATAGAACGAGACGGGAGAAAGTGAAGTGGGTCATGGGGCGATCCTGATCATGTAAACGAACGAGCGCCTATCATCAGCATCGGGGAATAAACGATAAACCGGTTAAGAACGGATTAACTTTTAAGGGATTTTTACGAATCGGGACCACGGCGCTGCCTATCGCGGGCAAGCCCGGCTCCCACAGGATTGATGTCGTACACAACGTTTGTGATCGACATCAATCCTGTGGGAGCCGGGCTTGCCCGCGATGAAGGCGACTCGGTGTGTCCGAGTCGCCGCATCATTTATTCCAACGCCGAAGCCGGCCCAAAGAACTCGTAACGGCTCTGTTTCTCCGGCACACCCAGCGCCTTGAGGTGACGCTTGATCGCCGCCATGAACCCTTTTGGCCCCAGGAAGTAAGCATCCAGATCACGCTGCTCCGGCAGCCACTCGCCCAACTGCTCGCGGCTCAACAACCCGACCTTGTGCGCCGCCGGGCTCACGCCGTCATCTTCGGCGTAGCAATAGAAGCGTTTGAGTTGCGGGTGACGCTCGGCCAAGCCATCGATCCAGTCGCGGAAGGCGTGAACGCTGCCGTTGCGCGCGCAGTGGATAAAGTGCACCGGCCGCTCGGTCGCCAGTGCCGCTTCCAGCATCGCCAGCGTTGGGGTGATGCCGACGCCGCCGCTGATCAGCACCAACGGCTTGTCGCTGGCGGTCAGGGTGAACTCGCCCGAGGGCGGGAACAGCTGAATGCTCGAGCCGACATGCAGTTGATCGTGCAAGTGGTTAGAGGCGCGGCCACCGGTTTCACGCTTGACGCTGATGCGGTACTGGCCCTTGTTGGCCAATGCCGACAGCGAATAGTTACGACGGATCTCTTCGCCATCGAGGATCAATTTCATGCCGATGTACTGGCCTGGTTCCGCCGCCAGAATGGCGCCTTTGTCGGCAGGTTCGAAGTAGAACGAGGTGATTTCCGCGCTTTCCTCGACCTTCGCCGCCACGATGAACTCCCGCGCCCCGCGCCAGCCGCCGGGTGCCTGTTCCTTTTGATCGTAGATGCTGGTTTCGGCGCCGATCAGGATGTCGGCCAATTGACCGTAGGCCGCGCCCCAGGCGCTCATCACTTCAGGGGTGGCGATTTCGTCGCCCAGCACTTCGGAGATCGCACGCAGTAGGCAAGCGCCGACAATCGGGTAGTGCTCAGGCAGGATTTGCAGGGCCACGTGCTTGTTGATGATTTTGGCGACGAGGTCGCCCAACTGGTCGAGCTGGTCGATGTGCCGCGCGTACATCAATACACCGTTGGCCAAAGCGCGTGGCTGGTCACCGCTGGCCTGGTGGGCCTGGTTGAACAGCGGGCGGACTTCCGGGTATTCGGAGAGCATCATGCGGTAGAAGTAAGTGATCAGCGCTTCGCCACCGCTTTCCAGCAGCGGCACGGTGGATTTGACGATGGCACGGTCTTGGACGCTAAGCATAAGGTGACTCCTGGGGCTACTTGGATTGCTAACTGATTGCCCTATGCTTATCAGTTTCCATGCCAAATATTTAAACGTTTAAAATCAACAACTTAAGAACACAGTAGTCATATCGACACAGGTTGACTTATAGTCATACCGACTACACGGAGTCACTATGACTGCAAAATCCTTGCTCACCGCCCTGCTACCGCTGGTCTCCGACCTGTCCCGCGAACTGCCCGAAGGCGAGCGCTATCGACGCCTGCTCGAAGCCATGCGCGCCCTGCTCCCCTGCGATGCCGCCGCCCTGCTGCGCCTTGATGGCGAATGGCTGGTGCCGCTGGCCGTCGACGGCTTGAGCACCGACACCCTTGGCCGTCGCTTCAAAGTCAGCGAGCACCCGCGCTTCGAAGCGTTGCTCAGCAGCCAAGGCCCGACGCGATTCGCCGCCGACAGCAACTTGCCTGACCCTTACGACGGCCTGGTTGACGGCCTCGACGATCATCTGGAAGTCCACGACTGCATGGGCTGCCCGTTGTTTATCGATGAGCGTCCATGGGGCTTGCTGACCCTCGACGCCCTCGACCCGGAACAATTCGAACCCATCGAACTGGACGCCCTGCAAGCCTTCGCCAGCCTCGCGGCCGCCACCGTCAACGCCGCCGAGCGCATCGAGCGCCTGGCCAATCGTGCCGAAGACGAACATCAGCGCGCCGAGGTGTACCGTCAGGCTAGCGGTCAGCAGAACCGCGAGATGATCGGCCAAAGCAAGGCGCATAAACGCCTGGTGGAAGAGATCAGCCTGGTGGGCGGCAGCGACTTGACCGTGCTGATCACCGGCGAAACCGGGGTCGGCAAGGAATTGGTGGCGCAGGCGATTCATGCGGCCTCGCCTCGGGCGGACAAACCGATCATCAGCCTTAACTGCGCCGCCCTGCCGGACACCCTGGTGGAAAGCGAATTGTTCGGCCATGTGCGCGGCGCCTTCACCGGCGCCATGAACGATCGGCGCGGCAAATTCGAACTGGCCAATGGCGGCACGCTGTTTCTCGATGAAGTGGGCGAACTGTCCCTGACTGTGCAGGCCAAGTTGTTGCGGGTGCTGCAAAGCGGTCAGTTGCAGCGCCTGGGGTCGGATAAAGAACATCAGGTGGACGTGCGCCTGATCGCAGCGACCAACCGCGACCTGGCCGAAGAAGTGCGCAGCGGCCGCTACCGCGCCGACTTCTATCACCGTTTGAGTGTTTATCCGTTGCTGGTGCCGGCCCTGCGCGATCGCGGGCGCGATGTGTTGCTGCTCAGCGGTTTTTTCCTGGAACAGAACCGCTCGCGCATGGGCCTCAACAGCCTGCGCCTGAACAGCGATGCGCAAGCAGCATTGCTGGCGTATGGTTGGCCGGGGAATGTACGGGAGCTGGAGCATTTGATTGGTCGCAGCGCGTTGAAGGCGCTGGGTAACTGCAAGGAGCGGCCGAAGATTCTCAGCTTGAGTGCGGCGGATCTGGATTTGCCCAACGGCAGCGTTGAAATCGCCGCCACCGAGCAACCGGCTGCCAGCCCCGCCGCTCTGGTTGCGGGAGATCTGCGCGAGGCCACCGAAAATTATCAGCGACAATTGATCAGCGCTTGCCTGGAACGGCATCACGACAACTGGGCGAGTGCAGCCCGCGAGCTGGGCCTGGACCGGGCGAATCTTGGGCGGATGGCCAAGCGGTTGGGGATGAAATAACCCCCCACTGTGGCGAGGGAGCTTGCTCCCGCTCGGCTGCGAAGCAGCTGCAAAACCTGAAAATGCGGATAGTCTGAAAACACACATCATCTGATCGGGAGTGCTTCGCACTCCAGCGGGAGCAAGCTCCCTCGCCACAGGGGTTCGCCGTTGGGCCGGGAATGGGTATTTAGCCTAAAGCCTGCCCCCAACAAGTCGATAACCCGGCATCAATAGCTTTTGGCGACTTTTTATTCGCCCATCACCTTTTTCCACAGAAGGTTTTTATGTCCACCACCAAAGCCCGCGCAGACTCACTTTCGCTTCTGCTGTTTACCTTGCGCAGCGGCAAGCTGATGGCAATCAACCTGCTGAAAGTCAGCGAAATCATCCCCTGCCCGCCGCTGACCAAGCTGCCGGAGTCGCACCCCCACGTCAAAGGCATCGCCACCCTGCGCGGCACCTCGTTGTCGGTGATCGACCTCAGCCGCGCTATCGGCGAGCGGCCGCTGGAAGACCCGAACGGTGGCTGCCTGATCGTCACCGACGTCAGCCGCTCCAAACAGGGCCTGCACGTTCAGGCCGTGAGCAAAATCGTCCACTGCCTGACCACCGACATCCGACCGCCGCCCTTCGGTTCCGGCGGCGTGCGCTCGTACATCACCGGCGTGACCTCGGTCGACGGCACCCTGGTGCAAGTGCTGGACATCGAAAAGGTCATCCACGGCATCGCCCCGGCGCAGATCGAAACAGCCCCGACCGAACTGAGCATGGAAGACGCCGAAGTGCTGGGTAACGCGCGGATTCTGGTGGTCGATGACAGCCAGGTCGCGCTGCAGCAATCGGTTCACACCCTGCGCAACCTCGGCCTGCAATGCCACACCGCCCGCAGCGCCAAGGAAGCCATCGACTGCCTGCTGGACCTGCAAGGCACAGCGCAGCAGATCAACCTGATCGTCTCGGACATCGAAATGTCAGAAATGGACGGTTACGCCTTCACCCGCACCCTGCGCGAGACCCCGGACTTCTCGCACCTTTATGTGCTGCTGCACACGTCGCTGGACAGCGCAATGAACAGCGAGAAAGCGCGCCTGGCCGGGGCCAACGCGGTGCTGACCAAGTTCTCCTCGCCAGAACTGACCCGGTGCCTGATCGAAGCGGCCAAGGCCGTCGCCGAACAAGGTCACTGAGTCATGGCTGAAGGCTTTTGCTTGCTGATGCGGCGCAACCTTGCCGAGGCCGTGCCGGCGATCACTTGGCCTCAAGGAATAGATCTCGTCGAATACCGCCCCGAACTTGCCGAACCCGTGCATCACTTGATGGAGCTCGGTTATCGCGAAGGTGGCGGTCGTGTGCCGGCGCTGGATGTCTGGCAACAGCGGTTTGAGACCGATCCTGAATATGATCCGAGCCTGTGTTTTATTGCACTCGACGGCGAAATTATCGTCGGTGTATGCCAGTGCTGGACCAGCGCTTACATCAAAAATTTGGTGGTGCATCCGCAGGCTCAGCGCCTCGGATTGGGCCGTGCGTTGTTGCTGCATGCATTCAAGGTGTTTCAGGATCGCCGGGAAGGCTTTGTGGATTTGAAGGTATTAGAAGACAACCTTCGGGCGCAGCGGCTGTATGAAAGTGCCGGGATGTATGTGGTCCGTCGGGAATTGGTTCCAGCCTGATACCGCCATCGCGAGCAGGCTCGCTCCCACAATGGGTCTTCGTCGAACACAAAATCTGTGCCCTGTGCAGAAACAATGTGGGAGCCAGCCTGCTGGCGATGAGGCCGACACATTCAACCCAACACCATCAGGCATACTCCCCCCTCGGCCAACTCACTGCCCAAGGATGCCCGCCCCATGAAAGCCGCAACAATGACCTTCCTCTGCCTCACCGCCCTCGCCACCCAGGCCCACGCCTCCAGCCCCGACGCCTGGGCCGCCTACGACAAAGCCGTGCTCGCCAGCTGCACCAAAGCCAGTGGCCTGAAAGACGCAAAACCCGTCGGCACCGCCGCGCAGTTCGATGACCGGGTCGGCTATTCCGCACTCCTGCTGCAAGGCCAATACCCGCAAAAACACATGAAAGGCCAGCAAGGCACCGAGCTGTGCCTCTACAACAAAAAGAGCAAAACCGCCTACGTGACCGAGTGGGACTCCATCCGCCCCACCGCCAAAGCCCAGTGAGTGGCGCATAACTTGCTTCGAAACGTTCTTTCGCGGTGTCTTTCTGGCGCCGTTTCATGCCCTCGGAAGTGACCGGCCGCTCAATGGATACGACATTTTCCTGCGTAGGTTGCGGCAAATGCTGCAACGACCACCACGTGCCCCTGACCCTGGCCGAAGCCCGCATGTGGGCGGCCGACGGCGGTCAGGTGATCGTGTTGGTGGAAGGTTTCCTCGGTAACGGCCTGGGCCTGCCCGTGCAGCAACGGGACCACGCCGAACGTCGTTCAGTGGTGGTTCGCAGCGGCACGTCCGAGGCTTACGTGGCGATCACCTTTGCCGCGTACAACGTCGGTCCCTGCCGGAATCTTGACGAAGACAACCTCTGCCGCATCTACGAACGCCGCCCGCTGGTGTGCCGCATCTACCCGATGGAAATAAATCCGCACATTGCACTGAACACCGCGGTGAAGGAATGCCCGCCCGAATCGTGGGAACAGGGACCGGACTTGATCATCGGGGGTGAGTTGGTGGATCAGGAACTCGTGGGATTGATCCAGCGTTCACGTCAGGCGGATCGCGATGACATTCAGGCCAAGGATGCGATTTGCGGGCTGCTGGGGATTCGGACTACAGCGTTGAAGGGGGATGGGTTTACGGCTTATCTGCCGGATATGAATGCGTTTGCCGCTGTCATTGATCAGCTGGCCGGGCAGCCACTGGTGGGCTCAGGCAGTGATTGGCAGTTTCATGTGTCGGGCGACGATATCGCCGGGCAAGTGCAGGCAGCCGGGGCGCACGTGGCGACTGAAGCGCCGGTGAACTACGCGTTTATATCGTTGCGGGCGGCTTGATTCAGAAGATGTATCGCCTGTTAAGGCCTCATCGCGAGCAGGCGCTCCCACAGGGGATCTTCGTCGTACACAAAGTCTGTGTCTTGAGGAGATCAAATGTAGGAGCGAGCCTGCTCGCGATGACGGTAGATCAGGCACCGCAGAAATAGAAACTCAGCGCTTACCCATCGACCGACGAGTCCCTGGAGGCGCAGCCCCTGGCGTCTTGGTATGGCCATTCTTCGCGCCATTCTTGTACCAAGGCTGGCTGGCATTCTTTGCTGCGGCCAAATCACCCGGTTTGAACGGGAACTTGAACGCCGGGATCGCGGCTTTGGTTTCGCTGTCTGCGCTGGAGTCGACGCTGTCTGGCAGGTCTGCCTGGTCGTCGCTCAAAGCGTCGGCAACCGGCGGTTGTGTCGGGGAAGTCATGAAAGCTCCGGGGTGATGCAAAAAGTCGGGCCCGGTCAGCGAGCCGCGAAAGGCGGGAGTATACCTGTGTCCAGAGCCGCAAGCTTCACGCCGCAGGTGAGTCTGTCGGGTTTTGTGTTGACTGATCTACCGCCATCGCGGGCAAGCCCGCTCCCACAGGTACAGCGCTGTCCTTGTGGGAGCGGGCTTGCCCGCGATGAACGATAACGCGGTGGACCTGACCAATCGCTACCTACGCCGGAACCTCAACCCTGTCCAACACCCGATTCACCGCCAACTCCGCCAGCATGATGACCTGCTGAATCGCCAACACCGTATGCCGCTGCGGCCCCTCCAGACTCGTCGCAAAATCACTGCTCATCACACTCGCCGACGCCAACGACTCACAGGCATGGACCAACAGACTTTCAGAATCAACATCAGGGGCCACCACAAACATCGTGCTTGGGCGGCGCGGTTTTTCGGTGTAGCGCTCGGGGGGATCGAGGTAGTAATCGAGCGCGCGCTTAATGGCTTCGTGGTCTTTGAGGAGCGATTCGGCCTGGGTGGCTTCGTCGCGGGGAGTGGTGGTGTCGATGGGTGGATCGGGGATTAACTTATCCATGCAAATTTCCTTTTGATGTTGGAGCCATCAATTTCCGATCTCACTCGGAGCAGAGGTGGCAGCTATGTGCGGTGTGAGATTACCGGCAAAAGGAACCCGGCCAGACCGAAGTCTGCCCGCACACAGCCGCCATAAAAAACTTGCAGGCAGCGGATAAGCTGGCGGCAATTATGGGGGGCCTTGCGCTGGTTTCCAATTGTTCAGCCGGAATCTCACTCCCGGTCGCTGAGTTTTCAGCGACAGCCAAAGGTTAGAGAACACGCTTCCTACCCGGCAACCTGAAAAATGCGTGGGAAAACGCTGTGTTTCTTACACATCTTTCAACACAAAAATGGAACGCGAAGCGTCCCGGGCAGCATTCCCACGCGGAGCGTAGGGAACGATCAATCGAGGCCAACAGAAAGAAATTGGTCGGCTGTCAGGCCGCCATCGCAGGCAAGCCAGCTCCCACAGGAATCGGCGTGTACCGCTCGCTTCTCACCACTCATCAGGCCGAGCGTTAGCTCGCCTTCAGCTCTTGATCTTGATCCACCCGCCCCTTCGGGAGGCTGAGTGGAGGTGTTCATCCGGGGAGTGGCGCGTAGCGCCGTTCGACGCAGTCGAACACGCTGCATGTAGGTCGTCGCGAAGCAGACCGGAGGGCAGTGTCCCCGGATGGATACCGGAGCGAAGGAACGCCGAGCTTTAGCGAGGGGCCGGACGCTCGGGGCGAGCCTTTTTTTGCTTACTTTTTTTTGGCGTTTGAAAAAAAAGTGAGTCGCCGTAAGGGCGAAACCGCCAGCCGCCGTTACCGCAGGAATGGATATGTACCCGATCAACCACAACATGGTCGGCCCACAGGCCGCCAAGCCCAAACTGACAGCGCCGTCAGTTAGCAGTCACCTTCCTGACCAGCGAACAGGTTTATAAAGGAGGGTATAAACCTGACCCGACTCCCGACCACCTAGCCCGGCGCCCCACTCGCATGCGAATTCAGAAAAAAACCGCCTTCATCGCAGGTCTGTTGATCGCCTTGGCAGCGCTGGGCACCTGGTACCTCACCAAACCCGCCACCGCCAAACTAGCCGCGCCCACAGCGATCCCGGTCCGGGTCGTCAGCGTCACCGAAAAAGACGTCCCCCGCTACGTCAGCGGCATCGGCTCGGTCCTGTCCCTGCACAGCGTAGTGGTCCGCCCGCAAATCGACGGCATCCTCACCAAAATCCTGGTCAAGGAAGGCCAACTGGTGAACAAAGGCGACCTGCTCGCCACCATCGACGACCGCTCGATCCGCGCCAGCCTCGACCAGGCCCGGGCACAATTGGGCGAAAGCCAGGCCCAACTGCAAGTCGCCCAGGTCAACCTCAAACGCTACAAACTGCTCAGCGTCGACGACGGCGTGTCCAAACAGACCTACGACCAGCAACAAGCCCTGGTCAACCAACTCAAAGCCACCGCCCAAGGTAATCAAGCGTCAATCGACGCCGCTCAGGTGCAGCTTTCCTACACGCAGATTCGCTCCCCGGTCACCGGCCGCGTCGGCATTCGTACAGTCGACGAAGGCAACTTCCTGCGCATGACCGACACCCAGGGCCTGTTCACCGTGACCCAGATCGACCCGATCGCCGTCGAGTTTTCCCTGCCGCAACAAATGCTGCCGACCCTGCAAGGCCTGATCGGCGACCCCGAGCGCGCACAAGTGAAGGCCTATATCGGCGCCGACACCGACGGCGAAACCGGCAACCTGCTGGGCGAAGGCCACCTGACCCTGATCGACAACCAGATCAACGCCAACACCGGGACCATCCGCGCCAAGGCCGAATTCAACAACCCCGGGCAGAAACTCTGGCCGGGCCTGCTGGTGACGGTAAAAATTCAGACAGCCCTGGATAAAGATGCGCTGGTCGTACCGCCCACCGTCGTACAGCGTGGCCTCGATCAACATTTCGTGTACCGGGTCAACGGCGACAAGGTCGAAACCGTCACCGTACAAATGGTCTACCAGGGCAGCGGCCAAGACATCATCAAAGGCGTCAAACCGGGTGATGTGCTGGTCAGCGACGGCCAGTCGCGGCTCAAACCCGGCTCGACCGTGCAGGTCATGACCGAGCCGCCGCAAGTGGTGCAATCGGAGTCCAAGCCATGAAGGGCCACGGCTCTGTCTCGGCCTGGTGCATCGATCATCCGGTGGCGACGATCCTGCTGACCTTTGCCCTGGTGTTGCTCGGCGTCATCGCCTTCCCGCGCCTGCCCATCGCACCGCTGCCGGAAGCCGAATTCCCGACCATTCAGGTCGCCGCCCAATTGCCCGGCGCCAGCCCCGAAACCATGGCGTCATCGGTGGCTACGCCGCTTGAAGTGCAATTCAGCGCCATCCCCGGCGTGACCCAGATGACTTCGAGCAGCGCCCTCGGCTCGACCAACCTGACCCTGCAATTCACCCTCGACAAAAGCATCGACACTGCCGCCCAGGAAGTGCAGGCCGCGATCAACACCGCCGCCGGTAAACTGCCCAAGGACATGCCGACCCTGCCGACGTGGCGCAAGGTCAACCCGGCTGACAGCCCGGTACTGATCCTCAGCGTCAATTCGACACAAATGCCCGGCACTGAACTCAGCGACCTGGTGGAAACCCTGCTCTCGCGTCAGATCAGTCAGATCGACGGTGTAGGCCAAATCAACATCACCGGACAGCAACGTCCGGCGATCCGCGTTCAGGCGTCTGCCGACAAACTCGCGGCCATCGGCCTGACCTTGGCGGACATTCGCCTGGCCATCCAGAACACCAGCCTCAACCTGGCCAAAGGTGCGTTGTACGGTGAGTCGAGCATTTCGACGCTGTCGACCAACGACCAACTGTTCCACCCCGAGGAATACAGCCAACTCATCGTTTCCTACAAGGACGGAGCCCCGGTTCACCTCAAGGATGTCGCCAAAGTCGTCAACGGTTCGGAAGATGCCTACGTGCAAGCCTGGGCCGGTGACAAGCCCGGGGTGAACCTGGTGATTTCCCGGCAACCGGGCGCGAACATCGTCGAGACCGTGGATCGCATCCAGGCCGCCCTGCCCGGCCTCGAAGCCATGCTGCCGGCCTCGGTGCAGGTCAAGGTGCTGGTCGACCGCACCCAGACCATCCGCGCCTCGCTGCATGAAGTGGAAATCACCCTGCTGATCGCGATCATGCTGGTGGTGGCGGTGATGGCGCTGTTCCTGCGCCAGTGGTCGGCGACCCTGATTGTGTCCGCCGTGCTGGGCGTGTCGCTGGTCGCCAGTTTCGCCCTGATGTACATCATGGGTTTCAGCCTGAACAACCTGACGCTGGTCGCGATCGTGGTGGCCGTGGGATTTGTGGTCGACGATGCGATTGTGGTGGTGGAAAACATTCACCGCCACCTGGAGGCCGGCGACGGCATGCGCGAGGCGGCGATCAAGGGTGCCGGCGAGATCGGTTTTACCGTGGTCTCGATCAGCTTCTCGCTGGTGGCGGCGTTTATTCCGTTGCTGTTCATGGGCGGCGTGGTCGGGCGGCTGTTCAAGGAATTCGCCCTGACCGCGACTTCGACCATCATGATTTCGGTGGTGGTGTCGCTGACGTTGGCGCCGACCCTGGCCGCGCTATTCATGCGCGCCCCGGTGCATCACGACCACAGCAAAGCCACGTTCGGCGAACGCTTGCTGGCAGGTTATGAAAAGCTGCTGCGCCGCGCCCTCGCCCACCAGAAGTTGATGATCGGGGTTTTCTGCCTGTCGCTGGGCCTGGCGGTGGCCGGTTACATCTTTATCCCCAAGGGGTTCTTTCCGGTGCAGGACACCGGTTTTGCCCTCGGCACCACCGAAGCCGCCGCCGATATTTCCTACGGCGACATGGTGAAAAAACACCTGGCGATGGCCGAAATCGTCGCCGCAGACCCTGCGGTCGCGGCGTTTTCCCACTCGGTCGGCGTCTCGGGCAGTAACCAGACCATCGCCAACGGCCGCTTCTGGATTTCCCTGAAAAAGCGCAGTGACCGCGACGTCTCGGCCAGCCAGTTCATTGACCGGATCCGTCCGCAACTGATGAAAGTCCCGGGCATCGTGCTCTATCTGCGCGCCGGCCAGGACATCAACCTCAGCTCCGGCCCGAGCCGCGCCCAGTACCAATACGTACTCAAGAGCAACGACGGCGCGACCCTCAGCACCTGGACGCAGCGCCTGACGGAAAAACTGCGCGCCAACCCGGCATTCCGCGACATTTCCAACGACCTGCAACTGGGTGGCAGCATCACCCACATCAGCATCGACCGCAGCGCCGCCGCGCGTTTCGGCCTGACTGCCAGCGATGTCGATGAAGCGCTGTACGACGCCTTCGGCCAGCGGCAGATCAATGAGTTCCAGACCCAGATCAACCAGTACAACGTGATCCTGGAACTGGACACCCAGCAGCGCGGCAAGGCCGAAAGCCTCAACTATTTCTACCTGCGCTCTCCGCTGAGCGGGGAAATGGTGCCGTTGTCGGCCCTGGCGAAATTCGATGCGCCGACGGTTGGCCCGTTGTCTATTGCTCACGATGGCATGTTCCCGGCGGCCAACTTGTCGTTCAACCTGGCGCCCGGCGTGGCGTTGGGCGATGCGGTGATCATGCTCAACCAGGCCAAGGCCGACATCGGCATGCCGGCCGCCATGAGCGGCAACTTCCAGGGCGCGGCGCAAGCGTTCCAGAGTTCGCTGGCCAGCCAGCCGTGGCTGATCCTGGCGGCGCTGGTGGCGGTGTACATCATTCTCGGCGTGCTCTACGAGAGCTTCGTGCATCCGCTGACCATCATCTCGACCTTGCCATCGGCGGGGCTTGGCGCGGTGATCATGCTGTGGATTTGCGGCCAGGACTTTTCGATCATGGCGCTGATCGGGCTGGTGTTGCTGATCGGGATCGTGAAGAAAAACGGCATCCTGATGATCGACTTCGCCCTCGATGCCCAGCGCAATCGTGGCTTGCCGCCGGAAGAGGCGATTTACCAGGCCTGTATCACGCGGTTCCGGCCGATCATCATGACCACCCTCGCCGCCCTGCTCGGCGCGCTGCCGTTGATGCTCGGTTACGGCACCGGCGCCGAACTGCGCCAGCCATTGGGCATCGCGGTGGTCGGCGGCTTGCTGGTGAGCCAGGCGCTGACGCTGTTCACCACTCCGGTCATATACTTGTGGCTGGAGCGGCTTTTCCATAAGCCCAAACCCGCACCGATGCCGGCGCTGGCAACCACAGACTGAGGCGGGGTCATGCGCGTTCTGATTATCGAAGACGAAGAAAAAACCGCGGACTATCTGCACCGCGGCCTGACGGAACAGGGTTACACCGTGGACCTGGCGCGCGACGGCGTCGAAGGCCTGCACCTGGCGCTGGAAAGCGACTACGCGGTGATCGTCCTCGACGTCATGCTGCCGGGCCTCGACGGCTTCGGCGTATTGCGCGCGCTGCGTGCGCGCAAGCAAACCCCGGTGATCATGCTCACCGCCCGCGAGCGGGTCGAAGACCGCATCAAAGGCCTGCGCGACGGTGCCGACGATTACCTTGGCAAACCGTTTTCCTTCCTCGAACTGGTGGCCCGCCTGCAAGCGCTGACCCGGCGCAGCGGCGGTCATGAACCGGTGCAAGTGAGCATTGCCGACCTGTGGATCGATTTGATCAGCCGCAAGGCCACCCGCGCCGGTACGCGCCTGGACCTGACCGCGAAGGAATTCTCGCTGCTCAGCGTTCTGGCCCGTCGGCAGGGTGAAATCCTCTCGAAAACAGCGATTGCCGAGATGGTCTGGGACATCAATTTCGACAGCGACGCCAACGTCGTTGAAGTCGCGATCAAACGCCTTCGGGCCAAGCTCGACGGGCCGTTCGACGAGAAACTGCTGCACACGATCCGGGGCATGGGTTATGTGCTGGAGAGCCGTGGTGTCCAGTAATTCGATTGCCCTGCGCCTGAGTGGAATGTTCACGCTGGTGGCGTTGCTGGTGTTTCTGTTGATCGGCTGGGCCTTGTACCAGCAGGTCGACAAAGGCCTGGGTTTGCTGCCAGAGGCGGAGCTGGACGCGCGTTACAGCGTGCTCGAATCCACCGTCGGGCGTTACGGCACGCCGGAGCATTGGGTGAAGATCAACAACAAGCTCAAGTTGCTCGGCGAAGAAGACAAGCGCATCAGTTTCTGGATCATCAGCGGCGACCCTCACTACGAATACGGCAACCTGACGCCGCAGATCCGCGCCTTTGCCGAAGGGCCGCTGGGGATGCGCGACATGACGTTGCCAGACCAGCCTTATCCCCTGAAAGTACTGGTCAGCCAGTTCCCGGCCAAGGATCAACGACCGCCGCTGCGTTTCATGATCGGCATCGACACCGAGACGTTTTTACAGACCCAGCATCATTTGCTGATCGCGCTGATCAGCCTGGCGATCATCGGTGTCTTGCTGGCGTCGGCGCTGGGGTATTGGGTGGCGCGGATTGGCCTCAAACCCTTGATCAAGTTGTCGCAGGAAGCCCAGCGCCTGGCGCCGCCATTGCGTTCCGGGCGCTTGCGTCTGTCATCGCTGCCACCGGAACTCAATCAGTTCGTCAATTCGTTCAACTCCACGCTGGAGCGGGTCGAGCAGGCCTATTCGCGTCTTGAGTCGTTCAACGCCGACGTCGCCCACGAACTGCGCTCGCCGCTGACCAACCTGATCGGCCAGACTCAGGTCGCGCTGACACGCGGACGCTCGGCGGAACACTACTTCGAAGTGCTGCAATCGAACCTTGAAGAGCTGGAACGGCTGCGTTCGATCATCAATGACATGCTGTTTCTTGCCAGCGCGGATCAAGGCAGCAAGGCGACCAAACTGACCTCCACCTCGCTGGCCGATGAAGTGGCCACGACTCTGGAATATCTGGATTTCATTCTTGAGGATGCGCAGGTTCAGGTGCAGGTCAGTGGTGATGCGCAGGTACGGATCGAGATTGCTCATCTGCGCCGGGCGTTGATCAATTTGCTGAGTAACGCGGTGCAACACACGGAACCCGGCCAGGTGATTCAAGTGCGCATCGAGGTTGAGGAGCATCAGGTCAGCATCGGCGTGGCCAACCCGGGATCGCCGATTGCCAGCGAGCATTTGCCTCGATTGTTCGAGCGCTTTTATCGCGTAGACGCATCACGTAGCAACAGCGGCAACAACCACGGGTTAGGGCTGGCAATCGTCAAGGCGATTGCACTGATGCATGGCGGGGATGTGTTTGTGCGCAGTGACCACGGCATGAATACCTTCGGTATCCACCTCCCCGTCTGATCCTCTACCCGGCATTTGGACTGCACGCGGTCCCTATAGACCGCGTATTCAGGGTTTACGACTGCTTCGCAGCCGAACGCAGGCTTCGCCAGCTGCTACAGGTACGGTGTCGTCCTGCCTACTGTTGCTGTTCGCGCAACAGTCCTTTCATGAATCCGCTCTTTTTCCCCTGTCCAATCCCCCTTACCTTTGCCCGCACCAAACAGCACTTGCCAAGCAAGAAGGTTTTAAAGATGTCCAACACTATGGGTATTGCCAGCGCTTTCGTTTTGTCCTCTTTGTTCCTGTCTCCGTTCGCCATGGCTGAAGAGTCGCAGACGTTCGTCGCGCAAAATGCCGCGCGCGCCGCGGCGTATGAAGAGCATCAGAGCGAAATGACCGCCAAGGCCCAGGACGCTGCACAAACCCCTCAAGCGTCAACCTCTACGACCCAGCCACGGCTTGAGAAAGACAGCTGATCCCGCGTAACCGCTCCTTTTCCCTCGACACTTTTCATCGGCTCTTCCCATTGAAAAGTTGTCTTCAAAGCCGCTGCTATCAGCGGCTTTTTTTCGTTGTGGTTTAAACGCCGTCCGGTTCGTCTTTACTGACAAGAAACATTTTGCACTTCAAGCATATGAAGTGTTTAGTTGACCCAAGGAGCTTTACCGCAAGTGCGTTTCCCTCTCCGCTTCAACCCGCTGTTCATTGCAATCGCTGCAACGATGTCCCCCGCCGCACACGCCGCCGACGAATCCAGCCACGAAGGTTTTGTGCAGGGTTCGAGCCTCAACCTCAATGCCCGAAACTACTACATGAACCGTAACCGTCTGCAGCAGACGGACGACAACATCGAATGGGGCCAAGGTTTCCTTGGCCGCTTTGAATCGGGTTTTACCCAGGGCACCGTCGGGTTCGGCGTTGATGCCCACGCCATGCTCGGGCTCAAGCTCGATGGCGGTGGCGGCACGGATGGCTCGAGCATCCTGCCGATCAACGATGGCAACGGCAAAGCGCCGGGGTCGTTTTCGACGGCGGGTGGCACGCTGAAAATGCGCGCCTTTGATACCGAGTTGAAGGCCGGCGACCTGTTCCTCACCAACCCGGTGATTGCCGGCGGCGAGACCCGCATGCTGCCGCAGACCTTTCGTGGCGTCAGCGTGACCAACCACAGCTTCGACGGTTTCCTGATCGAAGGTGGCCAGGCCAGCTTCACCAAGCCGTACAACCAGAGCGGCCACACCCGCATCGCCACCTCCTACGGCAGCCTGGCTGACGGAGACGACAGTCAGCACCTGAACTGGGCCGGCGTGGCCTGGAGCGGCCTGCCAAGTTTGACCAGCAGCCTGTACGCGTCCGAGCTCAAGGACATCTGGAACCAGTACTACTACGACCTGGATTACACCTACGCGCTGAACGACCTGGTCAGCCTCAACCCGGGCCTGCACTTCTATCACACGCAAGACACCGGCGATGCGCTGCTGGGTAACATCGACAACAACACCTACAGCCTGCATTTCACCGTCGGCGTGGGTCATCACAGCGTTACCGCGGCGTATCAGCGGGTCAACGGCAACACGCCGTTCGACTACATCAGCCAGGGCGACAGCGTCTTCCTCGACAACTCCCAGCAGTATTCGGACTTCAACGGCCCGAACGAGCGCTCGTGGAAACTCAAGTACGCCTACGACTTCGCGGGCCTCGGCTTGCCCGGCCTGACCTCGGCGTTGTCTTACTCCCGGGGTGAACTGGACCTGACCAAAGTCGATCCGGACAGCCGCGGCTACGCCTCGTGGTACAGCGCCGACGGCAAAAACGCCAGGCACTGGGAAAGAGACATCGATCTCAAGTACGTGGTCCAGAGCGGCAAGGCCAAGGATCTGGCGGTGCGCCTGCAATGGGCCACCAACCGTGGCGGCAATGGCTATGGCGCGCTGGATCAAGACACCGATGAATACCGGGTGATCGTCGACTACCCGCTCAATGTCTTCTAAGCTTGAATAAACAAAAGGCCAGCACGTTTTGCTGGCCTTTTGTTTATCAGGGACTTATACAGGCGCCCTGAACGCAAATGGCTCCCGGGGTTCTGCCCGATGCTTGCAGCACTACTTTCATAACGCTTATCAGCAGAAGCCAGAACCATGAGTGTGAGCCTTACACAACCTCACGATCCGATCCGTTCGACCCGGTCGGACCGGCTTCTGGTTCTCGGCAGTTTGCTGCTGGTGATCGCCATCCTGAGCATCGTCACATTCCTGTTGGTGCGTGAGCGTGCCAATGCAGAATTGTCTGCCACACGCTCAGCGTCCAACATCGTGCAATTGATCGACGCCGACGTGCTGCGCAATGTCGAACTCTATGACCTGTCCTTGCTCGGCCTGATCGCGGCCTCGCAGCGAGAAGACCTAAAGCAAGTCTCCGCCGCCATCCGCCATCTGGCCTTGTTCGACCGCGCCACCGCTGCGCCGTACAAGGGCGACATTCTGTTGCTCGATAACAAGGGCGACGTGATCGCCGACTCAGCGTCGGTGGAGCCCAGAAAGGGCAATTTTGCCGATCGAGAGTATTTTCAGTCCCACGTGAACAATCGCGACCCAGGCATGTTCATCAGCCGTCCCTTCCGCTCAAGGCAGGCTGAACATGAATGGCGCATCAGCTTCAGTCGCCGGGTCAGCGGCTCGCAGGGCGAATTCCTTGGCGTGGCCGAAGCTGCCATGCGCTTGAGTTACTTCGATCAGTTGTTCAACAGCTTGAGTATCGGCAAGGACAGCTCGGTCAACCTGATCAGCTCGGACGGCATCCTGTTGGCCCAGGAACCGCGACTGGCCGAAGAGCTGATTGGCAAGGACTTCAGCAGCCGACCCAACTTCCAGCGCATCGTCAAAGAAGGCAACGGTAGCTTCACCAGTGTTTCAAGCCGCTACAAGGACAAACGCCTGTACACGTTCTCCAAGGTGGGCAACTTGCCGTTGATCGTCATCGTTGCCCTCTCCAGCGATGAAGTATTTGCGTCGTGGAAACGCACGGCGGTGGTGGTCAGTTCTGCAACCGGTGCCTTGTGCGTGAGCCTGCTGTGGCTGACGTGGTTGCTCCGCAGGGAATTGCGTCGGCGTCACAACGCCGAACACGAACTGGCGCAATTGGCCGCCACCGATGCGTTGACGGGGCTGGCCAACCGCCGAACGCTGGATCAGGCCCTGCGCCATGAATGGTTTCGCGCACAACGTTCCGGCATGCCTTTGTCGCTGCTGATGATTGACGCCGACCATTTCAAAGCGTTCAACGACCTTCATGGCCATCAGGCTGGCGACGAAGCGTTGCGCTCGTTGGCCAACGTCATCAGCGTCCACATCCGACGACCGGCGGACCTGGCAGCCCGTTACGGCGGCGAAGAGTTTTCAGTGATCCTGGCGGAAACCGATAGCGCGGGTGCGCGGCAGATTGCCGAACACATCCGCAAGGCGGTTGAGCGGTTGCCGATGATTCAGGGCGCCGAGTTGCCGATGACTGTCAGTATCGGGATCAGCACCTGGACGACTTCGAACGATATCAGCTTGGAGAGTTTGCTGTTTGCGGCGGACAAGGCGTTGTATCAGGCGAAGGAAGGTGGGCGGAATCGGGTGGTCGCCACGGCTTGAAATCTGCGGTGTCGCTACCGGCCTATTCGCGGGCAAGCCCGCTCCCACAGGCTCAGTGTCGTTCACAGATTTTGTGTACCACTCGACCAGTGTGGGAGCGGGCTTGCCCGCGATGGGGCCGGAACACACACCACACCTCTTTCCCACAGGCATAAAAAAAGGCCACCCGAAGGCAGCCTTTAAAAACTAGAGAGGTTTTTACTTACACGGCCGCAACGGGACGCATGTAAGAGATCGGTGCAGTGCTGGCGTCTTCGAAAGTCACGACTTCCCAAGCATCTGTCTGCTCAATCAACTTGCGCAGCAGCTGGTTGTTCAATGCATGTCCGGACTTGAAGCCCTTGAACTCACCAATCAGGCTATTGCCCAGCAGGTAGAGGTCACCAATTGCATCGAGGATCTTGTGCTTCACGAATTCGTCTTCATAGCGAAGGCCGTCTTCGTTCAGTACACCATCCGCGTCGACCACAATAGCGTTTTCAACGCTGCCGCCGAGTGCGAGGTTGTGCTTGCGCAGGTACTCGATGTCACTCATGAAACCAAAGGTACGGGCGCGGCTGACTTCTTTTACGAACGAAGTGCTGGAAAAATCCACGCTTGCACTTTGTGTGCGGTTACGGAAAACCGGGTGATCGAAATCGATCTCGAAACTCACCTTGAAACCTTCGAAAGGGACGAAAGTGGCGCGCTTGTCGCCGTCTTCCACTGTCACTTCCCGCAGGATCCGGATGAACTTCTTCGGTGCGTCCTGTTCTTCCAGGCCGGCCGATTGAATCAGGAATACGAAAGGTCCAGCGCTACCATCCATGATCGGGACTTCGGACGCGGAGAGCTCGACGTAGGCGTTATCGATGCCCAGGCCAGCCATGGCCGAGAGCAAGTGCTCCACCGTATCCACTTTGGTGTCACCACTGACCAATGTGGTCGACATCGTGGTTTCACCAACGTTTTCCGCGCGGGCAGGAATCTGCACCACAGGGTCGAGGTCGGCACGAACAAACACAATGCCGGTGTCGATAGGTGCAGGCTTGAGGGTCAGGTAAACCTTCTCCCCGGAGTGCAGGCCTACACCTGTAGCACGGATAATATTTTTCAGTGTGCGTTGTTTAATCATGGCTTGGGCCGCTTCAGCGCAAATTGCGAACTGGTATCAACAAAGGCTGGCGATAATAGCAGACCAGACCTTTGCTGAACACCAATCACCTTCATAGCCCTGATACATTCCATCAATCAGCCTGACGACGCAGGAAAGCCGGGATGTCCAGGTAATCCAGATCATCTTGCGGATTCATCTTCGCGGCAGTCGCAGCACCGGCCTGAGCCTGGTTGCGCATGACGGTCGGACGGTCCAGGTCACGGTAGTTTACCGCCGGTTGTTCCTGACGAGCGGGCGCCGATTGTTGCGGCTGAGAGGCCATGGAGGTGTGAACGGTGTTGTCGATGACCTTCACAGGCTTCTCGATTTTCGCGCCCAGACCGGTGGCAACCACAGTCACGTGCAGTTCGTCTCGCATGTCCGGATCGATAACGGTACCGACCTTGACCATCGCGTGCTCGGAAGCGAAGGCTTCGATGATGCTACCCACGTCGGAGTACTCACCCAGGGACAGGTCAGGACCGGCGGTGATGTTCACCAGGATGCCGCGTGCACCTTGCAGGTTCACGTCTTCGAGCAACGGGTTGCGAATGGCCGCTTCGGTGGCCTCACGTGCACGGTTCGGACCGCTGGCGCAGCCAGTGCCCATCATCGCCATGCCCATTTCGCTCATCACGGTCCGTACGTCGGCAAAGTCGACGTTGATCATGCCCGGACGCTTGATGATGTCGGAGATACCGCGAACGGCACCGGCCAGTACATCGTCGGCCTTGGCGAAAGCCGACAGCAGGCTGGCGTCTTTACCGAGGATGGTCAGCAGCTTCTCGTTGGGAATGGTGATCAACGAGTCGACGCTTTCAGACAGCAGACGGATACCTTCGTCGGCGATCTGCATACGCTTGCGGCCTTCGAACGGGAACGGACGAGTCACCACCGCAACGGTGAGGATCCCCATTTCCTTGGCCACTTCAGCAATGATCGGCGCAGCACCGGTACCGGTACCACCGCCCATGCCGGTGGTGATGAACACCATATTGGTGCCCTGCAGGACTTCGGCAATGCGCTCACGGTCTTCGAGAGCGGCCTGACGACCTACTTCAGGGTTGGCGCCGGCGCCCAGACCTTTTGTCACGCCGGTGCCCAGTTGCAGGATGGTCCGCGCGCCGATGGATTTCAGCGCCTGGGCATCAGTGTTGGCGCAGATGAATTCAACGCCTTCAATGTTGCTCTTGACCATGTGGTTGACGGCGTTGCCGCCGCCTCCGCCAACACCGATAACTTTGATTACCGGGCTTGCGGGGATGTTGTCTACGAGTTCGAACATTTTCCCTCTCCTTTCATTTCTCTAGTTTTTTCGCCTACTGCCTGTATCTACAACGGTGCTGCGGTAAATCTTTTAGAAGTTGCCTTGTACCCAGCTCTTGATGCGATCGAGCAAGGCGGCTTTCGGTTCTTCATTGCTGTAGCTGTCGCGGCTGCTGATGCCCGAGAACGAAATCCCGTCGGACTGCTTCTGCAGGCCGTACATCAACAGGCCCACGCCGGTGGAATAAATCGGGTTGCGGACCACGTCGTCCAGGCCCTTCACCCCATGCGGCACGCCCAGGCGGACCGGCATGTGGAAGATCTCTTCGGCCAGTTCGACCGCGCCTTCCATTTTCGAGGTACCGCCGGTCAGCACGATGCCGGCCGGGATCAGGTCTTCGTAGCCACTGCGGCGCAGTTCGGCCTGGATCAGCGTGAACAGCTCGTCGTAACGCGGCTCGACCACTTCGGCCAGGGCCTGGCGGGACAGCTCGCGCGGTGGACGGTCGCCGACGCTTGGCACCTTGATGGTTTCACCGGCACCGGCCAGCTTGGCCAGGGCGCAGGCGTAGCGAATCTTGATTTCTTCGGCGTACTGGGTCGGGGTGCGCAACGCCATGGCGATGTCGTTGGTCACCTGGTCGCCCGCAATCGGGATCACCGCGGTGTGACGGATCGCGCCTTCGGTGAAGATCGCGATGTCGGTGGTGCCGCCGCCGATGTCCACCAGGCATACGCCCAGCTCTTTCTCGTCGTCGGTCAGGACCGAATAGGCCGACGCCAGTTGCTCGAGAATGATGTCGTCGATTTCCAGACCGCAGCGACGCACGCATTTTTCAATGTTCTGTGCGGCGTTGACGGCGCAGGTCACCACATGGACCTTGGCTTCCAGACGCACGCCCGACATGCCCAGTGGCTCACGAACGCCTTCCTGGTTATCGATCACGTAATCCTGCGGCAAGGTGTGCAGCACGCGCTGATCAGCCGGGATCGCCACGGCCTGGGCGGCGTCGAGGACGCGCTCGAGGTCGGCGGCGCTGACTTCGCGATCACGAATCGCCACGATGCCGTGGGAGTTCAGGCTGCGGATGTGATTGCCGGCCACGCCGACGAACGCCGAGTGGATCCGGCAACCGGCCATCAGCTGCGCTTCTTCGATCGCGCGCTGGATCGATTGCACGGTGGATTCGATGTTCACCACCACGCCTTTCTTCAGGCCACGGGACGGATGAGTGCCGATCCCGACGATTTCGAGCGTGCCGTCGTCCGAGACCTCGCCGACCAGCGCCACCACCTTGGAGGTGCCGATATCGAGACCGACGATCATTTTGCCGCTTTGCACGTTTGCCATGGGTCCTGCCTCTTCTTAATTCTTCGCGACAGCGGGTTGGGCTGTCGTGGGCGCTACAGGTTCCCGCCAGCCAACAGCGAGGCCGTTGGCGTAGCGCAGATCGATGCGCGCAATGTTCGTAATCTGTTCTTTAAGCGTCTTGTCGTAGATGGCAATGAAGCGGCGCATCTTTTCCACCAGTTTGCCGCGTCCCAGCAGCAGTTCGATCCCCGGGCCCGCGCTGCCGGCGCCGGTGGTCAGGAACCAGCTGCCTCGTTCACGCAACTCCAGGCGTGCAATCGAGAAGCCTAACGGCCTGAGCATCTGGCTCAGCACCTGGTATTGCTGCATCACTTGCTGTTGCGCCCGTTGTGGGCCGAACAGCTGTGGCAAGTGTTCGTAATTGGCCAGCTCACGCGGGGTGAACGCCTGGCCCTGGTTGTTCAACAGCGATTCATCGCCCCAACGGGCCACCGGCAGTTGTTCTTCCAAACGGATCACGACTTGATCCGGCCACACCCGACGCACTTCGGCGTGGGCAATCCATGGCATCGTTTCAAGCTCGGTGCGCATGCTCTCCAGGTCGATGGTGAAGAAGCTCGACGCCACATAAGGGGCGATTCGCTGCTGCACCGCTTGCTGGCTGATGTAACTCAAGTCGCCCTGCACAGCGATTTTGGTGATCGGCCGGTCGGCGTAGGGCAGCAAACGCTGCGCGCCTTCGTAAGTGCCGAACCCCAGCGCCACCAACAGTACCGGCCAGAACAGGCTTTTCAGAAAACCAAAATTGGCTTTCGGCAGGCGCGCAGACATCGGCTCTTTGGCCACCATTCGGCTGGCACCCCGGGGCACCGGCTTGCGGCCGGGTGCTGGAGGGGGCTGATGTCTCAGCTGTGCGCCTTGCATGGTCTTAACCTCGCGGCTCTTGGTTGCTGGCAGTACTTGCCGCCAGAATCGCCAGAACCAATTGCTGGAAATCCAGACCGGCAGCACGGGCCGCCATCGGCACCAGGCTGTGATCGGTCATGCCCGGTGCGGTGTTGACTTCGAGGAACCAGAACTGCCCGTCGGCGTCCTGCATCACGTCTGCCCTGCCCCAACCGGCGATACCCAGCGCCTCACAGGCTTTCGCCGTGAGGTCCATCAGTTCCTTTTCCTTGGTGCTGTCCAGGCCACACGGGATCCGGTACTGGGTATCGGAAGCCACGTACTTGGCGTCGTAGTCGTAGAAACTGTGCGTGGTGCCCAGGGCAATCGGTGGCAACACCTGGTCACGCAGGGTGGCGATGGTGAACTCCGGACCTTGAATCCATTGCTCGACCAACACTTGCGAATCGTAGGTACTGGCCGCTTTCCAGGCGTCGATCAATTCCGACGCGGACGTCACTTTGGCCATCCCGATACTTGAACCTTCATGGGCCGGTTTGACGATCAAAGGGAAGCCCAGTTCCGTCGCTGCCGAAATACAATCGGCCTCGCAGCTCAGTACCGCGTGACGTGGCGTCGGAATGCCCAGGCTGTGCCAGACCTGCTTGGTCCGCAGCTTGTCCATGGCCAGTGCCGAAGCCAGAATGCCGCTGCCGGTGTACGGAATGCCCAGGCATTCGAGCAGGCCCTGCATGCTGCCGTCTTCACCGCCACGACCGTGGAGGATGACGAAGGCGCGGTCGATCTTTTCGTTCAGCAAACGCTGCAGAAGGTCATCGCCCACATCGAGGCCGAACGCATCCACACCGGCGCTCAACAGCGCGTCGAGTACAGCGTTGCCCGACTTCAGGGACACTTCACGCTCGGCACTCTTGCCGCCGAACAGCACGGCGACGCGGCCGAAGTCTTTCGGCGCGATTGTGGAGACGAGGTTGGCGTAGGCAGCAGTCATTTCAACTTCCCCGCAGTCGGCGCGGCCACAGCACCCGCGAATAGCGGACTGGCCAACAGTTTCGGGGCGAGACCACCGATATCACCGGCGCCCTGGCACAGCAGGATGTCGCCGGCACGCAACAGCGGCTTGACGATCGGTGCGAGGTCGACACCACGTTCGATGTAGATCGGGTCGAGCTGACCGCGCTGACGGATGCTGTTGCACAGCTTGCGGCTGTCGGCGCCCGGGATCGGTTCTTCACCGGCCGGGTAGACTTCCATCAGCAGCAAAACGTTGGCATCGGCCAGTACATTGACGAAGTCGTCGTACAGGTCGCGGGTGCGGCTGTAACGGTGCGGCTGGTACACCATCACCAGACGGCGCTCCGGCCAGCCACCGCGGACGGCTTTGATCACCGCCGCGACTTCCGTCGGGTGGTGACCGTAGTCGTCGACCAGCATCACGTTGCCGCCTTCTACCGGCAGTTCGCCGTAGACCTGGAAGCGTCGACCGACACCCTGGAAGCCGGACAGGCCCTGGACGATGGCTTCATCGCTGACGCCCTCGTCGGTGGCGATGCAGATGGTGGCCAGCGCGTTCAATACGTTGTGGTTACCCGGCATGTTCACCGAGACATCCAGCGGATCGCGATCAGGGCGCAGCACGGTGAAGAAGGTCTGCATGCCTTGCTGGCGCACATTGATGGCGCGCACGTCGCAGTCATCGCCGAAGCCATACGTGACCGTCGGGCGTTTCACCAGCGGCAGGATTTCACGCACCACCGGATCGTCCAGGCACACCACTGCCAGACCGTAGAACGGCAGGTTGTGGAGGAACTCGACGAAGGTTTTCTTCAGTTTGTTGAAGTCACCGTCATAAGTCGCCATGTGGTCGGCGTCGATGTTGGTGACCACGGCCACCAGCGGCTGCAAGTGCAGGAAACTGGCGTCGCTTTCGTCGGCTTCGGCGATCAGGTAGCGGCTGGTGCCAAGCTGGGCATTGGTGCCCGCGGCATTCAGGCGGCCACCGATGACGAACGTCGGGTCCAGGCCGCCGGCCGCGAACACCGAAGCGATCAGGCTGGTGGTGGTGGTTTTGCCGTGTGTACCGGCGACGGCAATGCCGTGGCGATAGCGCATCAGCTCGGCCAGCATTTCCGCGCGTGGCACCACAGGAATTCGCCGTTCCAGAGCGGTGGCGACTTCCGGGTTGGACGTGTTCACGGCGCTCGACACCACCAGCACGTCAGCAGCAGCGGCGTTTTCAGCACGGTGACCGATAAAGATGTGCGCGCCAAAAGACTCGAGACGCTCGGTCACTGGCGAAGCTTTCAGGTCGGAACCGGACACTTCATAGCCCAGGTTCAGCAACACTTCGGCGATGCCGCACATGCCCACGCCGCCGATGCCGACGAAGTGGATGCGACGGATGCGGCGCATTTCCGGTTGCGGCATGGCTTTCTGTTTCTCAACCATGGGCCACCTCCAGGCAGGTATCGACCACGTTACGGGTGGCATCGGGTTTGGCCAGGCGGCGTGCCGCAGTGGCCATGTCGTTGAGTCGTTGTGGTTGCATCAGGACCTCTGTCAGGCGTGCGGCAAGATCCGCTGCGCCAGTCGTTCTTTGCGGCATCAGGAAGGCAGCGCCTTCACGGGCCAAATAATCGGCGTTGCGGGTCTGGTGATCGTCGATCGCGTGGGGCAATGGCACCAGCATCGAGGGCAGACCGGCGGCAGCCAGCTCACTGATGGTCAATGCGCCTGCGCGGCACACCACCAGGTCGGCCCAGCCATAGGCTTGGGCCATGTCTTTGATGAAAGGCTGCACTTGCGCCTCGACGCCAGCCGCGCGATAGCGCTCTGCAGTCACTTCATCGTGGTTTTTGCCGGCCTGATGAAACACTTCCGGGCGCAGGTCGGGGGCGACTTGCGACAGGGCTTCAGGCAGCAACTTGTTCAACGGCTCTGCGCCCAGGCTTCCGCCCAGAATCAGCAAACGCGCCTTGCGACCCGACAGGGCGGGACGCTGTGTTTCGAGGAACAGCTCGGTGCGCACCGGGTTACCGGTGGTCCGACGGCTGTCCGACAGGGTAAAGGTGTCGGGGAACGCTTCACAGACTCGGGCGGCCAACGGCACCAGCAACCGATTGGCGGTACCGGCCACGGCGTTCTGCTCATGAACGATCACCGGCACGCCGGCCAGTTTGGCTGCAACGCCGCCGGGGCCGGTCACGTAACCACCGAAGCCGACCACGCACACCGGCCGCAGCTGACGAATGATCGCCCGCGCCTGCCAGACGGATTTGAGCACCATGAACGGGGCCTTGAGCAGGGACAACTTGCCCTTGCCGCGTAGGCCGGTGGCGTTGATCCGATGCAACTCGATACCGGCCATCGGCACCAGGTCGTTCTCGATCCCGCGCGGTGTTCCGAGCCAGTGCACGGTGTACCCGCGGGCCTGGAATTCGCGGGCGCACGCCAGCGCCGGGAACACGTGTCCACCGGTGCCGCCCGCCATGATCAAGACGTTAGCGCCCATGGGTCGGCTCCTCAGCGAAGTCGCTCTCATGGAACTCCATCTCCTCGCTGCCCAGGTGGGTTCGACTCTCCCACTCGATGCGCAACAACAAGCCGAGACAGGCACCGCAGATCACCAGCGAACTGCCGCCATAACTGAGGAATGGCAGGGTCAGGCCTTTGGTCGGCAACAGGCCGACGTTCACCCCGATGTTGATCAGGAACTGGCCGATCCACAGGAACGACAGGCCGTAAGCGATGTAGGCGGCGAAGAATTGCTTGGCCTTCTCGGCCCAATAGCCGATGTACATGCCACGCACGCAGACAAAGACGAACAACGCCACCGTGCACAAGGAACCCACGGCACCCAGTTCTTCGGCCAGGACCGAGAACACGAAGTCGGTGTGGGCTTCCGGCAGGTAGAACTGTTTCTGCACGCTGTTGCCCAGGCCAACGCCCAGCCATTCGCCGCGACCGAACGCGATCAATGCCTGCGACAACTGATAGCCGGCACCGAATTGGTCAGCCCATGGGTCGGCAAAGTTGGTCAGGCGCGCCATTCGATACGGCTGCACTTGAATCAACAGCACCACCGCCCCGACCGCCAGGACCACCATCAAGGAGAAACGGAACAGTCCGACCCCGCCGAGAAACAGCATCGCCGCCGCCGCGCCCATCATGACCACGGTGGCGCCGAAGTCCGGCTCCATCAGCAACAGGCCGGCCATGGGCAGCAGAACGATGAACGGCTTGAAGAAGCCCATCCAGCTTTCGCGAACTTCTTTCTGGCGACGCACCAGATAACCGGCGAGGTAGATCACCACGAACACCTTGGCGATCTCGGACGGCTGAACGTTGAAGAAACTGAAGCCGATCCAGCGCATCGAACCGTTCACTTCACGGCCGATCCCCGGGATGATCACCATCACCAGCAAACCGAACGCACCGATCAGCATCAGCCAGCCCAGGCGTTGCCAGGTGGCGATCGGAATCATCATGGTAACGACGCAGGCGCCCAGGCCCAGCACGATGTAGATCAGGTGGCGAATCATGTAGTACAGGGCACTGCCCGACTGCACGGCCGCCACTTCGGTCGAAGCCGAGGCGATCATGACCAGCCCGAGGCCGATCAAGGCCAGGCAACCGGCGAGCATCGGGAAATCGAGGTCGATGCCGCGCCCGGTGATGATCGGCGACGGATAGGGCTTGATGATATTGAGCAGGCTCATGCCAGTTCCTCCACGGCGCGGACGAACTGATGACCACGGTCTTCGTAATTCTTGAACATGTCAAAACTGGCGCAGGCAGGCGACAACAACACGGCGTCGCCCGGCTCTGCAAGAGCGCGGCATTGTGCGACCGCTTCCTCCAGCGAACTGACGCGAATCAGCGGCACGGCATCGCCGATGGCCTGACCGATCAGGTCGGAGTCACGGCCCATCAGGACCACGGCGCGGCAATTGACCGCCACCGGGTCACGCAAATCCTTGAACTCGGCACCCTTGCCATCGCCACCGGCGATCAGCACGAGTTTGCCGTCGATGTCCGCGCCCAGCCCTTCGATGGCCGCCAGTGCGGCGCCGACGTTGGTGGCTTTGGAATCGTTGTAATAGCTCACGCCGTCCAGGTCACGAACCCACTGGCAGCGATGCTCGAGGCCGGCGAAAGTGCGCAGGCTCGACAGCATGGCATCGAACGGCAGGCCGACGGCATGTCCCAGCGCCAAGGCCGCCAGGGCATTGGACTGGTTGTGGGCGCCACGAACTTTCAATTCGCGCACCGGCATCAGGTTCTGGAATTCGAAGGCCAGGTACTTCTCGCCGTCTTCTTCGCGGATACCGAAAGCCTTGAAATCGGGCTTGCTCAAACCGAAGGTCCAGCACGGCTGGCCCTCGCCCATCAGCGGACGGCTCAGGGCATCCTGACGGTTGACCACAAACTGTTTGGCGCCACGGAAGATCCGGTGCTTGGCCAGGTGATAGGCCGGCAGACCGCTGTAGCGGTCCATGTGGTCTTCACTGACGTTAAGCACGGTCGCCACTTCGGCGTTGAGTTGATCGGTGGTTTCGAGCTGGAAGCTCGACAACTCCATCACGTACAACTCGACGTCGTCGCTGAGCAAATCCAGCGCCGGCGTACCGAGATTGCCACCGACAGCGACACGCTTGCCCGCCGCCAGAGCCATCTCGCCGACCAGGGTGGTAACGGTGCTTTTCGCGTTGGAACCGCTGATGGCGACAATCGGCGCCTTCGCGTTACGCGCGAACAGCTCGATGTCACCGGACAATTTCACGCCACGGGCGGCGGCAGCCTGCAGGGCCGGGGTCGCCAGCGCCAGGCCGGGACTCACGTAGAGCTCGTCGGCACGGCACAAGAATTCGACGTCCAGCTCGCCACAACGCACTTCCACGTGCGGATAGTCACGCTTGAGCGTGGCCAGTTCCGGTGGATTGTCCCGCGTATCGGCCACAGCAAACGACGTGCCCCGGTTCGCCAGGAAGCGAACCAGGGACATGCCGCTCTTGCCGAGACCGACAACGATGCGGAAGTGGTCAGAAGCGATCAGAGACACTCGTTCTACCTCAGCTTCAGGGTGGCAAGGCCGACCAATACGAGAATCACGGTGATGATCCAGAAACGGACGATCACACGCGGCTCAGGCCAGCCCTTGAGTTCAAAGTGGTGGTGAATCGGTGCCATGCGGAACACACGGCGACCGGTCAGCTTGAAAGAAGCAACTTGGATAACGACGGACAGGGTTTCCATCACGAACACGCCGCCCATGATGAACAGGACGATTTCCTGACGGACGATCACCGCAATGGTGCCAAGGGCTGCGCCCAGCGCCAGTGCGCCGACGTCGCCCATGAAGACTTGTGCCGGGTAGGTGTTGAACCAGAGAAAGCCCAGGCCCGCACCGATCAAGGCACCGCAGAACACGATCAACTCACCGGCGCCCGGAACGTAAGGGATCAGCAGGTATTCGGCGAATTTCACGTTACCGGACAGGTAGCAGAAGATGCCAAGGCCGCCGCCGACCATCACCGTCGGCATGATTGCCAGACCGTCGAGGCCATCGGTCAGGTTGACCGCGTTGCTCGAGCCGACAATCACGAAATAGGTCAGGACGACAAAACCTATGCCCAGCGGAATGCTGTAGTCCTTGAGCATCGGCAGGATCAGGGTGGTTTCCACCGGCGTCGCAGCAGTCATATAAAGGAAGATCGCCGCGCCGAGGCCAAACACCGACTGCCAGAAATACTTCCAGCGGCTCGGCAGGCCTTTGGAGTTTTTCTCGATCACTTTGCGATAGTCGTCGACCCAGCCGATAGCGCCGAACAGCAACGTCACCAGCAACACGGTCCAGACATAACGGTTGCTCAGGTCAGCCCAAAGCAAGGTGCTGACACCGATGGACGACAGAATCAGTGCGCCGCCCATGGTCGGGGTGCCCGACTTGGACAAGTGCGATTGTGGACCGTCGTTGCGAACGGATTGACCGATCTGACGGTTCTGCAACGTGCGGATCATCCACGGGCCATAGCACAGCGACAAAACCAGCGCGGTCAGCACACCGAGGATCCCGCGCAGGGTCAGGTACTGAAAGACCGCGAAGCCTTTGTAGAACTGTTGCAGGTACTCCGCTAACAGCAGCAGCATTAATGTTTCTCCAGGCTGGACCCGCACAAAGCGGCGACGATGTTTTCCATCGCAGCGCTGCGCGAGCCCTTGATCAAAATGGTGGTGTTGGTGTCTTGCTCGGCGCCCAGGGCCTTGATCAGCTCAGCCTGAGTGCTGAAGTGAAAGGCCTGGGGACCGAAAGCGTTCACGGCGTGAGCCATCAATGGCCCGACGGCGTAGAGCGCGGAAACCTTGCCGCGGGCGTACTCGCCCACATCGCGGTGCCCCTGCTCCGCCCAATCGCCCAATTCGCCGATATCTCCGAGCACCAGAACGGTGCGGCCGGAAAAGCCGGCGAGTATATCAACGGCGGCGCACATGGAGGTGGGGTTCGCGTTGTACGTGTCATCGATCACGCGCATGCCGTTAGTGGCCAGTTGCGCGACGGTACGACCCTTGACCGGTTGCACCGCGCCAAGGCCCGTGGCGATGCCGAACAGCGACACGCCCAGAGCATGCGCGGCAGCGGCGGCGGCCATGGCATTGGCGACGTTATGGGTGCCGAGCAGGTTCAGTTGAACGCGCTCCACACCTTCAGGACTGTGCAGGTTGAAAGCCGGGCAACCGCGCGCATCGCGATCCAGGTCGCTGGCGTAGAAGTCGGCGCTTGGGTTGTTCAGGGCGAACGTCAGCACTTTGCGACCGCCTGCACGCGCCTTCCAAATGCCGAACGCCTTGTCGTCAAGATTGAGAACGGCGACGCCATCGGCATCCAGCCCTTCAATGATCTCGCCCTTGGCTTCAACGATTTTTTCCGGCCCGCCGAACTCGCCGACATGGGCGGTCCCGGCGTTGTTGAGCACGGCCACATGTGGCTTGGTCATGCCGACGGTGTAGGCAATTTCGCCAAGACGCGAAGCACCGAGCTCGATGACGGCGGAGGTGTGTTCCGGCGCGAGCTCGAGCAGGGTCAGCGGCGCGCCGAGGTCGTTGTTCAGGTTGCCACGGGTCGCCAGTACCGGACCGCGCGTGCGCAGGATGCTGGCGAGCATTTCCTTGACCGTGGTTTTACCGCTGGAACCGGTGATTGCCGCCACCGGTTGAGTGAACGCGGCACGGTTCATCGCGCCCAGTTGACCCAGCGCCTGACGGGTGTCCTTGACCAGCAGTTGCGGTAACGCGCTGTCGGCGACTTCACGCTCGACCAACGCAGCCACGGCGCCTTTGCTGGCGACGTCGTTCAGATAATCATGACCGTCGAAGCGCGGACCGGTCAGGGCAATAAACAGTTGGCCTGGTTTGATCGCGCGGCTGTCGATGCTGACGCCATCGAACGTGGCATCGGCCGCGATCAATTGTGCATTCAGTGCGCCGGCCAGCTCGCTCAGTTTCAAGGCTTTAAGCATGGGCCACCTCCCACGCGGTCAAGGCGTGATCAGCCTCGACCAGATCGGAGAACGCGTGACGCTCGCCGTTGATTTCCTGATAGTCCTCGTGACCTTTACCGGCCAGGACAATCACGTCATCTGCCGAAGCACTGGCGATCAACTGGGCAATCGCCTGACCACGGCCAGCGACGAAAGTGACTTTATCCACAGCGGTGAAACCGGCGCGGATGTCATCGAAAATCAGCAAAGGATCTTCGGTACGAGGGTTGTCATCGGTGACCAGCACGCCGTCGGCCAGACGCTCGACCACTTCGGCCATCAGCGGACGCTTGCCGCCATCACGATCACCGCCGCAACCGAAGAGGCACAGCAAACGGCCTTTGGCGTGTGGACGCAGGGCCATCAAAACTTTTTCCAGCGCATCCGGGGTGTGGGCGTAATCGACAACAACCAACGGCTGGGTGCCACCACCCAAGCGCTGCATGCGGCCGGCCGGGCCTTCGAGTTTCGGCAGGACCTTGAGAATTTCGTCCAGCGCGTAGTCCAGGCCGAGCAAGGCGCCGACCGCGGCCAGCACGTTGCTCAGGTTGAAACGGCCGAGCAAGGTGCTGCGCAAATGGTGTTCGCCCTGGGGCGTGACCAGCGTGGCGCGAACGCCTTCGTCGTCGAACTGCGCTTCACGGCAATAAAGGTAGGCGCTGGCATCTTCCAGGCTGTAGGTGATCAGGCGCGACTCACGCTTGTCCGCAGCCAGTTGACGGCCGAACTCGTCGTCGAGATTGATCACCCGGCACTTCAAATCGTTCCAGGCAAACAGCTTGGCCTTGGCTTCGCCGTAGGCCTGCATAGTCCCGTGGTAATCGAGGTGATCGCGGGACAGGTTGGTCATCACCGCCACATCGAACGCCAGCGCCGTCACGCGGCCTTGATCCAGGCCGTGGGAGGACACTTCCATGGCGACGGCTTTGGCGCCGGCCTTTTTCAGGTCGGCCAAGGTCGCTTGCACGGCGATCGGGTTCGGCGTGGTGTGCAGGCCACTTTCCAGTGCACCGTAGAAACCGGTGCCCAGGGTGCCGACAATACCGCAATGTTGGCCGAGCAAATCCAGGGCTTGCGCAACCAATTGCGTGACGCTGGTTTTGCCGTTGGTGCCGGTCACGCCGACCAGGTTCAGGTGCCGGCTCGGGTCGCCATAAAAGCGACCGGCGATGTCCGACAGCTGCGCCGCCAGGCCTTTGACCGGAATCAGCGGCACGTCGGTGATCGGCAACACGGTAGCGCCTTCGACTTCGTAAGCCACGGCAGCAGCACCGCGCTGCAAGGCATCGGCGATGTGCGCGCGCCCGTCGAACTTGCCGCCAGGGACGGCGAGAAACAGATCGCCAGCCCGCACGTTGCGGCTGTCCAGGGTCAGCTCGCGGATCAATAGATCGCGGCCGGCGTGGGCGAAAATCTTGTTCAGGCTCAAAGACATTAGCCGCGCCCTCCATTGGCTTTCAGCGGAACGACCGGTGTGGCGTTAGCGGTTTGTGTCGGTGGCAGGTTATCCGGGGTGATGTTCATCAGGCGCAGTGTCCCGGACATCACTTTGCTGAACACCGGCGCAGAGACCAGACCACCGAAATAACCGGCCTTGGTCGGTTCATCGATCACCACCACAATCGCGAAACGCGGATCGCTCATCGGGCCGAAACCGGCGAACAGCGAACGGTAAGAGTTCTCGGCGTAGCCTTTTGTGCCCACCGACGTTTTACGCGCCGTACCCGACTTGCCAGCCACGTGATACGCCGGCACTTGTGCACGGAACACACCGCGAGGGGCTTCGATCACCTGGGTCAGCATGCCTTGCATGGTTTTCGCGACGGCTTCTGGCAGCACTTGCGTGGTTTGCGCGGGCTTGTCGGTTTTAATCAGGGTCAGCGGCGCGAGGCGACCGTTGTTGGCCAGGGCCGAGAAAGCGTGGACCAACTGGATCGCGGTGACGGAAATACCGTAGCCGTAGGACAGCGTGGCGGTTTCTGCCTTGCGCCATTCGCGGTAGTTCGGCAGGTTGCCGACGCGCTCGCCCGGGAAGCCGAGACCGGTATCCTGGCCGAGGCCGACTTTCTGCGCGAGACGGAAGATGGTTTCGCCGCCGATATCGAACGCGACCTTACTCATGCCGACGTTACTGGAATTGATCAGGATGCCGGTCAGGTCGAGCACCGGGCCTTCGGTCTTGGACACGTCCTTGATGGTGTATTTACCAATCTGCAAACTGCCCGGGTATACCTCGACGGTATCGCTCGGCTTCCAGCGACCGGTTTCGATCGCGGCGCTCATGGAGATGGCTTTCATGGTCGAACCCGGCTCGAAAACGTCGATCATGGCCCGGTTGCGCATCATCGCCGGTTGCAGGTTGCGACGGTTGTTCGGGTTGTAGGTCGGCTGGTTGACCATCGCGAGGATCTCGCCGGTCTTCACGTCCATGATCACCAGGCTGCCGGCCTTGGCACCGTTCTCGATGATCGCGTTACGCAGCTCGCGGTTGGCCAGGTATTGCAGACGCAGGTCAATGGACAACGCCAAGGGCTTGCCGGCCTTGGCGTTTTTGGTGACCTGGACATCCTTGATAAGTCGGCCACGCCGATCCTTGATGACCTGTCGCTTGCCGGCGACCCCGGCCAGCCATTCGTCGTAGGCCAGTTCGACCCCTTCTCGACCGTGGTCATCGATGTCGGTAAAGCCGACCATGTGCGCGGTGACTTCACCGGCCGGGTAGAAACGCCGGAACTCTTCGATGCCGTAGACACCCGGTACTTTCAGATCGAGTACAGACTGGCCCTGCTCAGGAGTCAGCCCGCGCACGAGGTAGATGAATTCTTTGTTGGCCTGGGCTTCGAGGCGTTCGGCCAGGGCTTTAGGGTCTTGGCCCAGCGCGGCCGCCAGTGCTGGCCATTTCTCTTTGGCCAGCTGCATTTCCTTGGCATTCGCCCACAGCGTGGTGACCGGGGTACTCACGGCCAACGGCTCGCCGTTACGGTCGGTGATCAGACCACGGTGAGCCGGAATCGGAATGTGACGAACGCTGCGCGCATCGCCCTGACCTTTAAGGAAGGCACGGTCGACAACTTGCAGGTCGATGATGCGCCAGCAAATCGCCGCGACCATGACGCCGAGCAAGCCCAGCACCAGACGGAAACGCCATGGGAACAGTGCGCCTTCGAGTTTCATCATGGCGCCACCATCTGCACTTCAGCCGCGCCTGGGATGCGCATCTTCAGTTGCTCGGTGGCCAGGACTTCGATACGGCTGTGCGCAGTCCAGGTGCTCTGCTCGAGAATCAACCGGCCCCACTCCGCCTGCGCCTTGTCGCGCACGCTCAACTCGGCGTACAACGAGTTCAGCAACTGCCGGTTCCAGTGGGCGCTGTATGACACGCCGATGGCCGACACGAGCACGCCAATAAACAGCAGCAGCATGAAAAAGCTTCCGCCGGGAAGAGGCTTGGCGAAAAGCTTGCTCACCGCAGCTTCTCCGCGACGCGCATGACGGCGCTCCGGGAACGTGGGTTGGCTTTGAGTTCGGCCTCGGAGGCGGACTGCGCTTTGCCATGGATTTTGATGATCGGTTCGAATGCGACGTGACGGACCGGCAGGTTGCGCGGCAGGTTGTCGGCTTCGCCTTTCACCAGTTTGCGCATGAACAGTTTGACGATGCGGTCTTCCAGCGAGTGGAAGCTGATGACAACCAGGCGGCCGCCGATTTCCAGGCAGTCCAGTGCAGCGTCGAGGCCGGCTTCCAGGTCGCCCAGTTCGTTGTTGACGTGAATACGCAGGCCCTGGAACGCACGGGTGGCAGGGTTCTTGCCCTTTTCCCATGCCGGGTTGGCGACTTTCAGGACTTCAGCCAGGTCGGCCGTGCGCTCAAACGGCTTGATGTCGCGGCGCTCGGCCACGGCACGGGCCATGCGGCCGGAGAAACGCTCTTCGCCGTATTCCTTGAACACCCGGGCGATTTCTTCCACCGGTGCGGTGTTGACGAATTCGGCAGCACTGATCCCGCGGGACGGGTCCATGCGCATGTCCAGCGGGCCATCATTAAGGAAACTGAAGCCGCGTTCAGGGTCGTCGAGCTGTGGCGAAGACACGCCCAGGTCGAGCAAAACCCCGCTGACCTTGCCGTGCAGGCCGCGTTCGGCCACTTCCGAACCGAGCTCGGCAAAGCTGCGTTGCACAACGACAAAGCGGCCGTCTTCGGCCGCTAGCGTTTGCCCGGTGGCAATCGCTTGAGGATCTTTGTCGAATCCGAGGACCCGGCCATCGGGACCGAGCTGGCTCAGGATCAACCGACTGTGCCCGCCGCGCCCGAACGTACCGTCCAGATAGCAGCCATCAGGACGTACCGCGAGAGCCTCCACGGCTTCGTCAAGCAGTACGGTGATGTGGTTAAAGCCGCTATCAATAGTCACAGGATCAAATCACGCAGTTCATCAGGCATGGCGCCCGGTTGTTGAATAGCAGCCAGGTCAGCGGCAGAAACCGCATCCCAGGCATCCTCGTCCCACAATTGGAACTTGTTCAGTTGGCCTACCAACATCGCGCGCTTATCCAACTTGGCATATTCACGAAGACGCGGTGGAACCAGAAAACGACCACTGCCATCGAGCTCGAGGTCGACGGCATTACCAATCAGTAAACGTTGCAGGCGGCGGTTCTCTTCGCGAAGCGAAGGCAGTGCGCGCAGTTTGGTTTCGATAATTTCCCACTCATCGAGGGGGTAAACACACAAACACGGATCAACGGCATCAATTGTGACGATCAGCTGACCGGAACTACGCGAAACGAGCTCGTCACGGTACCGGCTCGGCATGGCGAGACGGCCCTTTGCGTCGAGACTGATAGCGTTAGCTCCGCGAAACACGTCAGCGTTTCTCCAAATATTAGCGTTTTACGCTCAAAAAACCCACTTCATGCCACTTTCCGCCACTTGCGCACACTATAGGAATGCGGCCACCGCACCGTCAAGGCGCGGTTTAAAGGAAAACCCTTACAGAACTGAGATTTAGGAGGGTAAACGGAGGGGTAACGACAATCTGACAGATGAATTTGTCCGATAACTTGAATCAGCACAGAAGGCTGCGTTCGAAAGTTAAAGTAATTTGTTAAGAGTAAGATTTTTTCGGTATTACGAAAGTGTTCTGGCAACGATTCTGGAAGGAGGGAAAATGCTACTACCAGCGCCCTGCTCAATGATTAAAGCAGGGAGGGGAAAAAAGGTGGAGAGTCGATCTGTAAGCCGGGTTCTGTCTTGAACAGTCATTCGTCTACGATGGCCATCACTGGACATCTTTAGCAACCTACCCGGTCCCAGCGCGGGCCACGCCTTGGGACCCTATTTGGTCTTGCTCCAAGTGGGGTTTACCTAGCCACGAACTGTTGCCAGACGTGCGGTGCGCTCTTACCGCACCTTTTCACCCTTACCGGCGCCGAAGCGCTTAGGCGGTTATTTTCTGTGGCACTTTCCGTAGGCTCACGCCTCCCAGGCATTACCTGGCACTTCGCCCTATGGAGCCCGGACTTTCCTCCCCCCCCTAATTTTCATAGAGGGCAGCGACTGTCCAATCGACTCTCCGCCGCGAAGGTTAACGGCAGAGCGGCCGAAGAACAAGCGCTAAACACCTTTGGCTGCTCCTGTGCGTCGGGTTTTTACTCGCCCTTCTGTTTATCCAGCGCCACCTGATAGAGCACATTCTTGCGCTCACCGGTAATTTGCGCCGCCAATGCCGCTGCACGCTTGAGCGGCATCTCTTCGAGCAACAGGTTGAGGATGCGCATGGCTTCGCTGCTGACCGCGTCCTCTGTCTCGGGTACCGACCAGCCCGCCACCAACACCACGCACTCGCCGCGCTGCTGATTGCTGTCCGACTCGACGAACTCACGCAGCTCGGCCAGCGGCAGGCCCTTGAGGGTTTCGAAGGTTTTGGTGATTTCGCGCGCCAGCAACGCCGGACGCTCGGGACCGAACACCAGCTCCATGTCTTGCAGGCACTCAAGGATGCGATGCGGCGCTTCGTAGAAAATCAGTGTGCGCGGCTCTTCCTTGACCAGCTCAAGACGAGCACGACGACCGACAGCCTTGGCGGGCAGGAAGCCTTCGAAAATGAAACGGTCCGACGGCAATCCCGCCGCCGACAATGCAGCGATCAATGCACAGGCACCCGGTACCGGGACCACATTGATCCCGGCGGCGCGAGCCTGACGCACCAGGTGATAACCCGGATCGGAAATCAGCGGCGTGCCGGCATCGGAGATCAGTGCCACATCGTCGCCCGCCAGCAATCGCGTGATAAAGCGGCTACCTTCGTCGCGCTCGTTGTGTTCATGGCAGGCCGCCAGCGGCGTGGGAATGCCGAAATGTTGCATCAGGCGCTGGGAGTGACGGGTGTCTTCGGCGGCAATCAACGCGACGTCGCGCAGGATCTTCAGCGCACGTGCACTGATGTCGTCCAGGTTGCCGATGGGCGTCGCCACCACATAAAGCGAGCCAGCAGCGGAATTCAAAGCACCTGGAGCAGTCAAAGCGCACACCTCATGATCGGTAAAAGGCGACATTGTAGCGCGTAGCGGCGCTTGCGATCGCCCCGCCCTCCTCGGGTTTTTCAGGCGTTTGTGCAGCGCTGCAACATTTGCACGAGCTAAATTGATCGATTCACGCCAGTAACATCGCGCCCCGGCCAGTGCTTGGGTACAATTCCACGCTAATTTGATCGAGTATCAGGAACACTACATGATCGCTTGCCTGCGGCTGTTCACTGCCCTCTGCCTCGCTGCCTTGCTGGCGGCTTGCGCCAGCTCGCCCTCTTCCAGCCTTGGCGAACTTCCACGGACCCCGGATGCCAGTATCGAGCAACTGCTCGAACAGGCCACCCAAAGCAAGGATCCGGAAAAAGCCGCGCTGTTGCGCCTGAGCGCGGCCGACCTGGCCTATCGCCAAGGCAATGCCGGCCAGTCCGCGCAAATCCTGCAACAGGTTCCGGTGGAACAACTCAAGCCCGGCCAACAGGTCTTCGCCAGCACCCTGGCGGCTGAACTGGCCATGGCGCGCAATCAGCCCAAGGCGGCGTTGACTGCCTTGAGCCATCCGAGCCTGCAACGCCTGAGCGAGTTGCCGGTCGAGCAACAGGTTCGCACCGGCACTGTCCATGCACGCGCCCTTGAGGCCGACGGACAGACGCTGGCGGCTGCGCGGGAGCGCATCTTCATCGCACCCATGCTCGAAGGTGAAGCCGCCGCCAAAAACCACGAAGCGATCTGGACCCTGATCGCCTCGCTGCCAACCGATCAACTACAGCCAACCACCAATGATGATCTCGGTGGCTGGATGGGCCTGGCACTGGCGGTGAAAACCGCTGGCACCCTGGAACAGCAGCAAGCCGCGATCGACAACTGGCGTGCCCAGAATCCTAAGCACCCGGCTGCCATTCAGTTGCCGCTGCCACTGACGAAGCTCAAGGAACTGGCCAGCCAGCCCCTGAGCAAGATCGCCCTGCTGTTGCCGCAAGACGGCCCGCTGGCCTCGGTCGGCAAAGCACTGCGCGAAGGTTTCATGGCTGCTCACTACCAGGCTCAACAAGCCGGGCAGAAGCCGCCTGCCATTGAGTTCTATGACAGCTCGCGCCTGACCTCGATGGACGAGTTCTACCGCAAGGCCCAGGCCGATGGCGTGCAACTGGTGGTCGGTCCGCTGGAAAAACCGCTGGTCAAACAGCTCAGCGCTCGCCCGCAACTGCCGATCACCACCCTGGCGCTGAACTACAGCGAAGGTGAACAAGGTCCGGCCCAGCTGTTCCAGTTTGGTCTGGCCGCTGAAGACGAAGCCCGTGAAGTGTCTCGTCGTGCTCGCGCCGACGGCCTGCATCGCGCCGCCATCATGGTGCCGAAAGGCGAATGGGGCGATCGCGTGCTGAGAGCGTTCAGCCAGGATTGGCAAGCTAACGGCGGCAGCATCGTTGCGACCGAGCGCGTTGACCAACCGGTTCAACTGGCCCAGCAGATTGCCGACATGTTCCAGCTGCGCCAGAGCGAAGGTCGCGCCAAGAGCCTGCAAAGCACCGTTGGCTCGCAGGTAGCAGCCCAGCCTTCGCGCCGCCAGGACATCGAATTCATCTTCCTCGCCGCGACGCCGCAACAGGCCCAGCAGATCAAACCGACCCTGAACTTCCAGTACGCGGGTGATGTGCCGGTTTACGCCACGTCCCACGTATTCAGTGCCAGCGGCGACGTGAATCAGTACAACGACATGAACGGTATTCGCTTCTGCGAAACCCCATGGTTGCTGGACGCCAATGATCCGCTGCGTAAACAGGTCACCGCACAATGGCCACAAGCCGGCGGCAGCCTCGGCCGCCTGTACGCAATGGGCGTGGATGCGTATCGCCTGGCGCCGCGACTGGGCCAACTCAAGGCATTGCCGGACAGCCGCATTGAAGGCCAGTCGGGCAGCCTGGGCATGACTCAGAACCAGCGTGTGGTGCGCCAGTTGCCGTGGGCACAGTTCGTCAGCGGTCAGGTTCAACGCCTGCCGGATACCCCGCGCTGATGCCTGACAGGTCACGCCAGCAAAGCGGCAAGGATGCCGAGCGCCATGCGCTCGAGCATCTTCAACAACGGGGTCTGCGCCTGCTGGCGCAGAACTGGTTGTGTAAACGCGGCGAGCTTGATCTGGTCATGCTTGATGGCGATACAGTAGTATTCGTTGAAGTCCGCTACAGAAAAAACACCCAATGGGGTGGAGCGCTCGACAGCATCGATGGGCGCAAACGGCAGAAACTGATTTTCGCCGCGCAGTATTTTCTTCAGCGCGAGTCGCGTTGGGCCAATTCCCCCTGCCGCTTCGACGTGGTTGCCATCGACAGCAACCTCGATCAGTTGAACTGGTTGCAGAATGCCTTCGATAGCTGATCGCCTGCGCCCCGAAGCGGACACCAATACCCAACACTTTTGCTCTTTGCTTTGCGGGCTGCACATTCATGTGCCGAGTAGCCGCGCTAATTAAGGTCACACAGATGGACATGCAATCCCGAATTCGCCAGCTTTTTCAGGCCAGTATCGACACCAAGCAAATGGCGATGGACGTACTTGCACCGCACATCGAGCAAGCCAGCCAGGTGATGGTCAACGCCCTCCTCAATGAGGGCAAAATGCTTTCCTGCGGCAACGGCGGCTCCGCCGGTGATGCCCAGCACTTTTCGTCCGAACTGCTCAACCGCTTCGAGCGCGAACGTCCGAGCCTGCCCGCCATTGCGCTGACCACCGACAGCTCGACGATCACCTCAATCGCCAACGACTACAGCTACAACGAAATTTTCTCCAAACAGATCCGCGCCCTCGGCCAACCGGGTGACGTATTGCTGGCGATTTCCACCAGCGGCAACTCGGCGAACATTATTCAAGCGATCCAGGCCGCACATGATCGCGAAATGATTGTCGTAGCATTGACCGGTCGCGATGGCGGCGGCATGGCGTCGTTGCTATTGCCCGAGGACGTCGAGATTCGCGTACCGGCCAACGTCACCGCACGTATTCAGGAAGTCCACCTGCTGGCGATCCATTGCCTTTGCGATTTGATCGACAGCCAACTGTTCGGGAGTGAAGAATGACCCCTAATCGCCTAGGCCTTCTGGCCTTGACCCTGTGCCTCGGCATCAGCGGCTGCACTTCGGTGGTTAAAGCCAGCCGTGAAGCACCCATTGAAGATGACCGCGGTACGCGCACCTTCGGCAGCAAGATCGATGACTCCCTGATCGACACCAAGGTCGGCGTGAACGTCGCCAAGGCCGATCCTGCCCTGGACAACGATTCGCACATCGTCGTCACCAGCTTCAACGGCGTCGTGCTGCTCGCCGGACAAACACCCACTGCCGAGCTCAAGGCCAAGGCCGAACAGGCTGCCGCCGCGGTCCAGCGCGTGAAGAAGGTGCATAACGAACTGCAGGTCCTGCCACCCTCCGGCTTCCTTGCCCGCCAGAACGACACCTGGCTGACCTCCAAGATCAAGACCCAGATGCTCACCGACCCGAACATCCCGGGGTCGCGCATCAAGGTCGTCACCGAGAACGGTATCGTCTACCTGTTGGGTCTGCTGACCAAGCAGGAAGCGGCGCAGGCCACCAATCTGGTGCAGAGCGTTTCCGGTGTGCAGAAGATTGTGAAGTTGTTTGAATACATCGACTGATCCCCTTGGGGGAGCAGGCACAAAAAAGGCGATCCTTGCGGATCGCCTTTTTTATTACTTCACCACTTTCAAACTGGGTCGACCGCTGGGGCGCGGCGGCTCGCTGTCGGGCGGCGGAATATCATCATCCGGCTCGATCTCTTCCTCGTCTTCCATAGGCGATTCCAGATCGAACACCATGCCCTGACCATTCTCCCGGGCGTAAATGCCCAGGATAGATGCGATAGGCACGTACAGAGTGTGCGGCACGCCACCGAAGCGCCCTTCGAAGCTGACCGCCTCGTTGTCCATGTGCAGATGACGCACGGCAGCCGGTGATACGTTCAGGACAATCTGTCCGTCACTGGCAAAACCCTGAGGCACCTGCACCGACGGATACTCGGAATTGACCAGCATGTGCGGGGTGCAATCGTTGTCCACAATCCACTCGTAGAGCGCGCGGACCAGATAAGGTCGACTGGAGTTCATAGCGGCTCCTTAAGCCTTAGCGCATATCGCGTTCGACACCAGACAGACTCGCCTGGAAAGCCTCACGCGCAAACGAGCGCTCCATATAATCAAGCAGCGGCTTGGCAGGCCGCGGCAGTTCAATACCCAAAATCGGCAAACGCCAGAGTATTGGCAATAGGCAGCAATCCACCAGACTTTGTTCCTCACTGAGGAAAAACGGCTTGTCGGCGAACAATGGCGACACGCCAGTCAGGCTTTCACGCAGCTCTTTACGAGCCACGACGCGGGCGGCTTCCTTGGACCGGGAATCCAGGATCAGATCCACCAGACCACACCAGTCACGCTGAATACGATGAATCAGCAGACGGCTGTTGGCACGCGCCACAGGATAAACCGGCAGCAAGGGCGGGTGCGGGTAACGCTCATCCAGATATTCCATCACCACGGTCGACTCCCACAACGCCAGGTCACGATCGACCAGGGTGGGCAGACTTCCGTAAGGGTTCACTTCAATCAGTTTAGGCGGCTGGCGACCAGCTTCCACGTAAATGATCTCTGCGCTGACACCCTTCTCTGCAAGTACGATGCGTACTCGGTGGGAATAGTGGTCGGCGGGGTCGGAGTAACAGGCCAACCGATTGGTCACGCCCATGGCGGTCCTCCTCGCTTGTTGAAATTATCGGAAGCGGAAAAACGCACGCGCCCAGAAGACGCCTCCCGTAACGTCTGGATCACCAGACTCGTTACACCTTAAGAGACGCCCCTGGGCGCGTGCGATCAACAGCAATTGCTTACAGCTTTATCAATGGACGTCTTTCCAGTATTCACGCTTGAGCAAGTAAGCGAATACGAAGAAGAACGCCAGGTACAGCAACACATAGGTACCGATGCGCTGATGCTGCAGCTTCACCGGGTTGGCCGAGTAGGCCAGGAAGGTCACCAGATTCTTGACCTTCTCGTCGAACTGCTCTGCGTTCAGCGTGCCGGTTTTCGGCAGCACGGTCAGCTGGTCACACGCCTCATGAGTCAGAGCCGTACCGGTCAGCGGATCGTATTGCTTCTTGCCGTCTTCGACGATTTGAACTTGTTTGCAGCCTACCACCTGGCGACCCTGCAGGCCGACCAGAACGTTAGGCATCCCGACGTTCGGGAAGACCTTGTTGTTCACACCCCAGGGACGCGACGGATCTTCATAGAACGAACGCAGGTAACCGTAGAGCCAGTCAGTACCACGAACGCGAGCGACCAGGGTCAGGTCGGGCGGCGCCGCACCGAACCAGGTCTTGGCGTCTGCCGGCTGCATGCCGATATTCATGTGGTCGCCAATCTTGGCGCCGGTGAACACCAGCTTCGAGAGCATCAGGTCATGCGGGATGCCCAGGTCATCGGCAACACGCTCGTAGCGCTGGAACTTGGCGCTGTGGCAGCCCATGCAGTAGTTGGCGAATGTACGCGCGCCGTCCTGCATGGCCGCTTTGTCAGAAACGTCGATGTCGACTTTTTCCAGCTCGGGACCACCGTGTTCGGCCGCGAAGGACAGGACAGGCATGGCAGCAAGAATCAGTACAGCAAATAGCTTTTTCATCAGCCAGTCACCCTTTCCGGAACCGGTTTGGTCTTCTCGAGCCTGGTGTAGAACGGCATCAGAATGAAGTAGGCGAAGTACAGGAAAGTACAGACCTGCGACAGCAATGTACGGCCCGGAGTCGGCGCCAGAACACCCAGCACACCCAGGATCACGAACGAGATGCAGAATACCCAGAGCCAGATCTTGCTCAGCCAGCCTTTGTAGCGCATCGACTTGACGGGGCTGCGATCCAGCCACGGCAGGACGAACAGCACAGCGATGGCCGCGCCCATGGCGATAACGCCCAGGAGCTTGTCCGGAACCGCCCGCAGAATCGCGTAGAACGGTGTGAAGTACCAGACCGGCGCGATGTGTTCAGGGGTCTTGAAAGCGTTCGCCACTTCAAAGTTCGGCTTCTCGAGGAAGTAGCCGCCCATTTCCGGGAAGAAGAACACGATCGAGCAGAAGATAAACAGGAACACCACCACGCCGACGATATCTTTCACGGTGTAGTAAGGGTGGAAGGCAATGCCATCCAGCGGTACGCCGTTTTCGTCTTTGTGTTTCTTGATGTCGACGCCGTCAGGGTTGTTCGAGCCGACTTCGTGCAACGCCAGAACGTGCAGCACCACCAGACCGAGAATCACGATCGGCAGGGCAACTACGTGCAGGGCGAAGAAGCGGTTCAGGGTGATACCGGAAATCAGGTAGTCACCACGGATCCACTGGGTCAGGTCGTTGCCGATGACCGGGATCGCACCGAACAGCGAGATAATCACCTGGGCACCCCAGTAGGACATCTGGCCCCACGGCAGCAGGTAACCCATGAAGGCTTCAGCCATCAGCGCCAGGTAGATCAGCATCCCGAAGACCCACACCAGCTCACGCGGCTTCTGGTACGAACCGTAGAGCAAGCCACGGAACATGTGCAGATAGACCACGATGAAGAACGCCGAAGCGCCAGTGGAGTGCAACAGACGCAGGATCGAGCCGTACTCGACGTCGCGCATGATGTATTCGACGGAAGCAAACGCTTCTTCCGCCGACGGGGTGTAACTCATGGTCAGCCAAACACCGGTAACGATCTGGTTGACCAGAACGAGCAGTGCCAGGGAGCCAAAGAAATAGAAGAAGTTAAAGTTCTTCGGGGCGTAGTATTTGCTGAGATGGTCTTCCCACATTTTGGTCGCGGGAAAGCGCGCATCAACCCAATCCATGAACTTGCTCATCACGCTTTCTCCGTATCGACGCCAATGACAATGATGTCATCGGTCTCATAGGAATGCGGGGGAACTGGCAGGTTCAAAGGCGCAGGTTGCGACTTGTAGACGCGGCCAGCCAGATCGTAGTGGGAACCGTGGCAAGGGCAGAAATAACCACCTACCCAGTCCTTGCCCAGATCCGCAGGTGCCACTTCTGGACGGAAGGTCGGTGAGCAACCCAGGTGCGTGCAGATACCGATCAGCAGCAGAACTTCTGGCTTGATCGAACGCGTTTCCGGGTCGACATAGGTCGGTTGTGTCGAGTTCTTGGAGGTCGGGTCAGACAGCTGGCCCTCGATCTTTTTCAGATTCCCCAGGATTTCCTCGGTACGGCGGACAATGAACACCGGCTGACCGCGCCACTCAGCAATCATCTGCTGACCTGGTTCGATTTTGCTGACATTCACTTTCACCGGTGCACCTGCGGCTTTCGCCTTGGCACTGGGAAACCATGACCCCACGAACGGGACCGCAGCCCCCACCGCTCCTGCAGCACCCACCACGGATGTGGCTGCTACCAAGAAGCGACGCCGGCCTGCATTCACGCCGTCATTGCTCATTCAGTCCTCTCCCATCAGCTTTGTGGCCTGTTAAATCAGGCGTCTACTAAGTAAAAATCTGAACTTATAAAAATTTTGCCGAATGGTAATGAAAAGCCCCAATTCTGACAAGGTAATTACCGAGGGGCTTCACTGCCAAGCCTTGCAGTATAGGGCTTCTACGGCTGTGGCAAGTTGTCACAGCGCAATTCTTTAATAAATCGCGCCCATAAAAAAACGCCCAGCTTCGCGAGGAAACTGGGCGTTCTTTTTGAACGTGGAAGCGAATTAACGCTTCGAGTACTGCGGACGCTTACGCGCTTTACGCAGACCAACTTTCTTACGTTCAACTTCACGAGCATCGCGAGTAACGAAGCCAGCTTTGCGCAGAGCGCCACGCAGGGTTTCGTCGTACTGCATCAGTGCGCGAGTGATACCGTGGCGGATTGCGCCAGCTTGACCACTTACACCACCACCGATCACGGTGACGTAGATGTCGAATTTCTCGACAGTCTCAGTCAGTTCCAGCGGCTGACGAACTACCATGCGGGCAGTTTCGCGGCCGAAGAAATTTTCCAGGGTGCGGTTGTTGATGGAGATGTTACCAGTACCCGGACGCAGGAAAACGCGTGCGGTTGCGGTCTTGCGACGGCCAGTGCCGTAATTTTGAGTCGCCGACATAATGAACTATTCCGTTAAAACTTCAGTTCTTGGGGCTGCTGAGCAGTATGAGGGTGTACAGCGCCCGCATAGACTTTCAGCTTACGATACATGTCGCGACCCAGCGGGTTCTTAGGCAGCATGCCTTTGACCGCGGTCTCGATCACGCGCTCAGGGGCCTTGGCGATCAGCTTTTCGAAGTTGATCGACTTGATGCCGCCCGGGAAACCGGAGTGGGAGTAGTAGATTTTGTCGGTGGTTTTAGCACCGGTTACACGAATCTGCTCGGCATTGATAACGACGATGTAATCGCCGGTGTCAACGTGAGGAGTGTACTCAGCTTTATGCTTGCCACGCAGACGGCTCGCGATTTCGGTGGCCAGACGACCCAGGGTCTGACCTGCAGCGTCGACGACAAACCAGTCGCGCTGTACTGTTTCCGGTTTAGCAGTAAAAGTTTTCATTCTTTATAGCCTCAGGGGCCGCCCTGTAAATTAGACGGCGGATCTTACTGAATAGTGCGTACTTTGACAAGTCAAAGGCAGCCGGATACAGACGCTTTCGGGGGCTCGGGTCGGCGCGTCCGTTCAACGGCAAGATTCTTCGGCGGCGGCGCATCACTTCCACTGCAGAAAGAGGTGCGCAATTATGCAGATTGCGAAAAATAATTCAACCTGCTTTTATGATTGTTTTGCCCAAGGAGCACCCGATGGACTATCGCCAGCTAGGCCGAACCAATCTGAACGTGAGTGCCATCTGCCTCGGAACCATGACCTGGGGCGAGCAAAACACTGAAGCTGAAGCCTTCGCCCAGATCGAACGGGCCAAGGACGCCGGGATCAATTTCATCGACACCGCCGAAATGTACCCGGTGCCGCCGAAGGCCGAAACCTACGCCACCACCGAGCGCTACATCGGCAATTACTTCAAAAGTCGCGGTGATCGCGCCGACTGGATACTGGCTAGCAAGATCGCCGGTCCCGGCAACACCATCGATTACATCCGCGATAAAAACCTGCGGCACAACCGCCAGCACATCACCGAAGCCGTGGACGCCAGCCTAAAGCGCCTGCAAACCGACTACATCGACCTCTATCAGTTGCACTGGCCGGAACGCAGCACCAACTTCTTCGGTCAGCTGGGCTACAAACACAAGATCGAAGCCAATCTGACGCCGCTGGAGGACACCCTCGAAGCGCTGGACGAGCAGGTCAAGGCCGGCAAGATCCGCCACATCGGTCTGTCCAACGAAACGCCATGGGGCACCATGCGTTTCCTCGCCCTGGCCGAAGCCCGTGGCTGGCCGCGCGCGGTGTCGATCCAGAACCCGTACAACCTGCTCAACCGCAGCTTCGAAGTCGGCCTGGCGGAAATCGCCATCCGCGAACAGTGCGGCCTGCTCGCCTATTCGCCGCTGGCGTTCGGTTTCCTGTCGGGCAAGTACGAAGGTGGCGCGCGCCCACCAAAAGGCCGCCTGAGCCTCTACAGCCGCTTCAGCCGCTATTTCAACCCGCAATCGGAAGCAGCGTGCAGTCGTTATGTCGCGCTGGCCCGGGAACACGGCCTGGACCCGGCGCAGATGGCGCTGGCGTTTGTCACCCAACAGCCGTTTGTGACCAGCAACATCATCGGCGCCACAACCATGGAGCAGCTTGAAAGCAATTTAGCGAGTTTCGAGCTGAAACTTTCCGATGAAGTGCTGGAGGGGATTGAGGCGATTCACAAGGATCACCCGAATCCGGCGCCTTGATTGATTCATAGGCCCAATCGCGAGCAGGCTCGCTCCCACATTTGATCGCATTCCTCCGGGAGAACGCGGCTAAGTGTGGGAGCGAGCCTGCTCGCGATAGCAGCCTGACCGTCACCGCAAGGTCAAAGTGACCTGGCGATAATCTCCTTCATGATTTCATTGGTCCCCGCATAAATCCGTTGCACCCGCGCATCCGCCCACGCCCGGGCGATCGGGTATTCCCACATGAACCCGTAACCGCCATGCAACTGCACGCATTCGTCGAGCACCTTGCATTGCAGGTCAGTGCCCCAGTACTTGGCCATCGCGGCGGTCGGCACATCCAGCTTGCCTTGCAGGTGCAGTTCCAGGCAGCGATCAACGAAGACCCGGCCGATCTGGATTTCAGTCGCCATCTCCGCCAGCTTGAAGCGCGTGTTCTGGAAATCGGCAATCGCCTTGCCGAACGCCTTGCGCTCACGGGTGTAATCGAGGGTCCATTTCAACGCGGCTTCAGCCGAAGCGAGCCCGCCAATGGCGACGGTGAGGCGCTCCTGAGGCAACTCTTGCATCAGGTAAGCGAAGCCCATGCCCGCCTGCCCCAACAGGTTCTCCTTGGGGACCCGCACGTCCTGGAAGAACAACTCCGACGTGTCCTGAGCCTTCATGCCGACCTTTTCCAGTCGCTTGCCCTTGTCGAAGCCCGGGGTGTCGGCCTCGACCAGAAACAGACTGGTGCCCTTCGCGCCGGCCTTCGGATCCGTCTTGGCCACGACAATCACCAGGTCAGCCAGAAAGCCGTTGGTGATAAAGGTCTTGGAGCCGTTGATCACGTACTCGTCGCCATCCAGCACGGCGGTGGTTTTCACCCCCTGCAGGTCGGAACCGGCGCCCGGCTCGGTCATGGCAATCGCTGTCACCATCTCCCCGGACACCAGTTTCGGCAGGTATTTGTGCTTCAACGCTTCACTGCCGTAATGCAGGATGTACGGCGCCACAATGTCCGAATGCAGAGAAAAACCGATGCCGGTCAGGCCGAGACGACCGACCTCTTCGATCACCACTGCGCTGTAGAGAAAGTCCGCCCCCAGCCCGCCGTATTCCTCAGGCAGGTGCGAACAAAGCATCCCCGCCTCCCCTGCCTTGTTCCAGAGTTTACGGTCGATGTAGCCTTGTTTTTCCCATTGTCCATGGAACGGCACGGCCTCTTTTTCGAGGAATGTTCGCACGCTGTCGCGAAACAATTCGTGCTCGGAACTGAACAAGGTTCTGGGGATCATGCGGCACCTGTCGTTATTGTTAGAGGGAGTTGTCCTTCAGAGACTAAGCCTCGCACCCGATACAGGACACTGGACACATCAGACAAAAAATAAGACGATCCAGCCGTCTGGTGACCACTTTCCCCTATAAGAATAAAGTTGAATTATGTCTAACCAAGTCTCCACGCCCTTGCGGCGCGTCAGCATCCTGGCTATCGACCGGGTTTTCGCTTCCACCCTCATGCAAGCCAAGGATTTCTTTCATCTGGCCAGCCTGCGCTACGGCAAACAACTGGGCCAGGGCCTGACACCGGCGTTCGAAACCCGGCTGGTCAGCCCCGACGGCAAACCGGTAAACAGCTTCAGCGATGTGATCATGCCGGTGGACGGCGGCCTGGAAAATGCCGACGTCATCATCCTCCCGGCCTTCTGGGACGATTTCGATACCCTTTGCCAACGTTATCCACAGGTCCTGCCCTGGTTGCGTCAGCAACACGCTCGCGGCGCCGTGCTTTGCGGCGAGGCCACCGGGGTGTTCTGGCTTGCCGAGGCCGGCCTGCTCAACGGCAAGGAAGCGACCACCTACTGGCGCTTCTTCAATGCCTTCGCCGAGCGCTTCCCACAGGTTCATCTCAATCAGGACAAGCACCTGACTGACGCCGACAACCTGTATTGCGCAGGCGGTACCACTTCGGCGTGCGATCTCTACATCTACCTGATCGAACGTTTCTGCGGCGCCAACGTCTCCCAGGCCGTGGCCCGGGACATTCTCTACGAAGTGCAGCGCAGCTACTCACCGGGACGCATCGGCTTCGGCGGGCAGAAATTGCACCAGGACGTGATCATCCTGCAGATCCAACACTGGCTCGAAGAACACTTCGCCGACAAATTCCGCTTCGAAGACGTCGCCCGCGAACACGGCATGAGCATCCGCAATTTCATGCGGCGCTTCCAGACCGCCACCGGCGACAAGCCCCTGCATTACCTGCAACGCCTGCGCATTGAAACCGCCAAGGGATTGCTGTCGGGCAGCCGCAAGAGCATCAAGACCATCAGCTATGAAGTCGGCTACGACGATGCGAGCTTCTTTGCGCGGCTGTTCCGCCAGCACACCGAGTTGTCGCCGAACCAGTATCGGCAGCAATTCCAGCAAGCTGCATAGGTCCTAGAACCCAACACAAATAAACTGTGGGAGCGGGCTTGCTCGCGAATGCGGACTGACATTCAACATTGATGTCGACTGACACTCCGCTTTCGCGAGCAAGCCCGCTCCCACAGGGTTTGTGGTGTTTCAGAAGTTTTGAGCTCAAAAAAAGGGCCTGCATGTGCAGGCCCTTTTTTTATTTTCCGAATAATCCTACGGCTTGTGCGCCCGGGACAGGAATTCGTGCGACTGCATTTCCAGCAGACGGCTAAGCGTGCGCTGGAACTCGAAGTTCAGGCGACCGCCGGTGTAAAGGTCCTTGAGTTCGACTTCAGCCGAGATGATCAGCTTGACGTTACGGTCATAGAACTCGTCGACCATGTTGATAAAGCGTCGGGCGATGTCGTCGGTGGTGACGCTCATTTGCTCGACACCGCTGAGCAACACGGCATGGAAGATCTTGCCCAGCTCGATGTAATCGTTCTGGCTGCGCGGGCCGTCGCACAGTTCGCGGAAGTCGAACCAGGCCACGTCATCACAGGTGCGCACGGCGCGAATTTCGCGGTTCTCGATCATCAGCACGTCATTCTCGACGGCGGCCGTGCATTCCGGTGTCAGGGCGCGGAAGCTTTTGCGCAGGCTTTCCTGAGCGGCTTCGTCCAGCGGGAAGTGGAACAGCTCGGCCTGCTCGAGGTGGCGCAGACGATAATCGACGCCGCTGTCGACGTTGACGATGTCGGTGTTCTGTTTGATCAGCGCGATGGCCGGCAGGAAGCGCGCACGTTGCAGGCCATCCTTGTACAGACCGTCCGGCACGATGTTCGAGGTCGCGACCAGGGTCACACCGTTCTTGAACAGCTCTTCCATCAGCGTGCCGAGGATCATCGCGTCGGTGATATCGGACACGAAGAATTCATCGAAGCAGATCACCCGGGCTTCGTCAGAGAAGCGCTTGGCGATGATGGTCAGCGGGTTCTTCTCACCGCCGAGGGTCTTCATCTCTTCGTGCACGCGCTTCATGAAGCGGTGGAAGTGAGTGCGGACCTTTTCCTTGAACGGCAACGCTTCGAAGAAGGTGTCGACCAGGTAAGTCTTGCCGCGACCCACGCCGCCCCAGAAATACAGGCCCTTGACCGGCGCCTGATCTTTCTTGCCAAACAGTTTGCCGAGCAGGCCCGGCTTGTTGTTTGACGCAGCGACCAGATCGTCGTACAGGCGCTGCAAATGGCGCACTGCAGTTTCCTGCGCGGCGTCATGGAAGAATTCCGGGCGTTTCAGATCAGCTTGATATCGTTCTAGGGGCGTCATAATTCGTTAGCAAGGCAACAAAAACGGGCCGTCACTGTAGCGACGGCCCGTGGGAATGGCAATCGGCCCTTGGTCGGGTCGAGCCGTTGATTTATTCCTGAACCGGCGTCAGCGCAACCCGCAGGGCGTCGATGGCAACGTCGCGAGCGGCGTTGTCAGCAAAGGTCGGGCTGTCGGCCACGCACTCGCCTTCCAGCCAGACGCTGAAGCTCTGCTCCTCACTGCGTACATCCAACCGCTGGCCGGATTGCAACTGCTTGGTTACCTGGCCTGCTGTTTTGCCGTCGGCGAAGTTGCGCGACAGCAGCAGTTGCTCGCCATCGGCCGCCAGCAGACGGAAACGGAAGCTGCTGTCTTCCTCGCGGAAGCTGACAAAACGCGCGGCTTTCACGGCTTTCTTTTTGGTGGTGGCAGCGACTTGGGTCTGAGCGACGAAAGAGCGCAGGCCGACCGCTTCACGCAGTTCGTGGAGGAACGGCGTGGCGACCGAACGAGCCTTTTTGGCGCCGGTCTGCAGGATGTCTTCCAGGTCCGCCGGGCGTTCGATCAGCTGGTGATAACGCTCGCGGGACTCGCCGAGCTCGCTGTCCAGCAGTTGGAACAGACGATTTTTCGCCTCGCCCCAACCCAGGCCCTGCAAAAGCTCGCTGCGGAACTCGTCGGATTGTGCAGGCGTGGCAAAGGCCTGGAACAAGGTGAACAGGTGCGAATTGTCCGGATCCTTGGCTTCGCCCGGCGCGCGGGAGTCGGTGACGATCCGCGAAATCGCGTCCTTCATCTCTTTGGCGCTGCTGAACAACGGAATGGTGTTGTCGTAGCTCTTCGACATCTTGCGACCGTCGAGGCCTGGCAGCGTGGCGACGCTTTCTTCGATCAGCGCCTCTGGCATGGTGAAGAACTCTTTGCCCTGGCCAAACAGGTGGTTGAAGCGCTGGCCAATGTCACGAGCCATTTCCACGTGCTGGATCTGGTCGCGACCGACCGGCACCTTGTGCGCGTTGAACATCAGGATGTCTGCGGCCATCAGCACCGGGTAGCTGTACAAGCCCATGGTGATGCCGGCATCCGGGTCTTCGCCGGTTTCAACGTTCTTGTCCACGGAAGCCTTGTAGGCATGGGCGCGGTTGAGCAGGCCCTTGGCGGCAACGCAGGTCAGCAGCCAGGTCAACTCGGGGATTTCCGGGATGTCGGACTGGCGATAGAACGTCACGCGGTCCACATCCAGGCCACCGGCCAGCCAGGTCGCGGCGATTTCCAGACGCGAGCGCTGGATGCGCAGCGGGTCATCGCATTTGATCAGGGCGTGGTAGTCGGCCAGGAAGTAGAACGAATCGGCATTGCTGTCACGGCTGGCCAGGATCGCCGGGCGGATGGCGCCGGCGTAGTTGCCCAGGTGCGGCGTGCCGGTGGTGGTGATGCCGGTGAGAATACGGGTACGAGTCGTCATGGGTAATCGCTTGTCAGACTGCAATCAATTCGAAAGACGCGGCAGGATCAGATCCTTGAGATCGGTCAGCTTGCCATGAAAAAAGTGTCCGCATTCTGCCACTTTCAGCAGCTCATGGGGACGTTCGAGCTTGTCGGACCATTCGTAAACGAGTTGTGGATCGATCACTTCGTCGGTTTCCGGCTGGATCAGGGTCAGCTCACCCTGCTGCGGCAGCTGATCCTGATCGCCCAAGCGCATGACGGCCGGCGCGACCATGAACAAATGCTTGAGCTGTTCGCCATTGGCTTCCAGGCGTCCGCCGAGACTTGCTGCAACAAAACCGCCGAAGGAGAAACCAAACAGGGTCAGCGGCAACTCGGGGTGTTTGGCCCGTAGCCATTCGGCAACAGCTTGGGCGTCGTCGACTTCGCCGGTGCCCATGTCGTGGGCGCCTTCGCTGGCGCCGACGCCACGGTAGTTGAAACGCAAAGTAATCAAACCGGCGTCGCGCGCGGTGCGCTGCAGGGTCGAGACGACTTTGTTGAGCATGGTGCCGCCCTGTACCGGGTTCGGATGGCAGATCAGCGCGATGCCGCGCGGCTGCTCGATATCCAGGTAAAGAGCTTCCAGTTGGCCGACCGGGCCATCAATCACTACAGGGGTTTCGCGCATAAGCAAGGAAGGAACTCCGTGACCTCAAATCGGGTCGACTCGTCTAGCAAATTGTCTGTGCCAATCTATTGCGAGTGAATCGCGGTATACAGCGCAGGTTCGAGCCGTTAACGTAAAGCAAAGCCGTTTATAGAGGAAGGACTCGTGGAACACTCGCTCTTAGTTTGGTTGTTGCCGACTCTTGCCCTGGTTGTGGGTGTCGCCATTGGTTTCCTGATCGCTCGTTTGGTGCCGAATGCCGCGCCGAGCAGCACACAACGTCAGCTGGATGACATTCAGGAACGTTTCGACAGTTATCAGAACGAGGTGGTCACCCACTTCAACAGCACTGCAAATCTGGTCAAGAAGCTGACTGCGAGCTATCAGGAAGTGCAGGATCACCTCGCCGAGGGTGCCAACCGCCTGGCCCTGGACGAGCAGACTCGTCAACGCTTGCTGGCCGCCCTGCACGCCGACGCGGCGCAGGCTCCACGGGAACGCCTGACGCCACCGCGCAATCAGGAGCCGCCTCGCGACTACGCCCCCAAAGCCCCGAACGCGCCGGGCATGCTCGATGAGCATTACGGCCTGAAGAAGTAATCAGGTTTCGCGCGACATGAAAAAGCCCCCGGATAAGTGATTGTCCGGGGGCTTTTTTGTCTCTGATTGTTGAGTTGTCTGCTCTGACCCCATCGCGCGCAGGCTCGCTCCCACAGGGTTCTGTGTCGGTCACAAGAAAGTGGCAAAACACAAATCTCCTGTGGGAGCGAGCCTGCTCGCGATGGGGCCAGAACGGGCGACACAAAAAACCCGCCCGATCGGCTGAGGATCGAGCGGGCTTTTTTACGCCTGGGGTTCAGTCAGGCCTTGGCTGTCACTACTGGGTCGGTTGCGAATACTGCTGCCCCGGAATCGCCTTCAGGTTGACTTCAACGCGGCGGTTCTGCGCCCGGCCATTCGCGTCGCCGTTGCTGGCAATCGGGTTATCCGGCCCGGCACCACGAGCCGACAAGTTGGCGCCGCTGACACCTTGCGAGGTCAGGTAAGTCGCCACGCTCTGCGCACGACGTTGCGACAGGTCCATGTTGTGCTGGCGACTGCCGGTGCTGTCGGTGTAGCCGACGATTTCGATCTGGTTCTGGCTGAACTCCTTGAGCGAGCCGGCCAGATTGTTCAGCGGCTGATAGAAGCTGGAGGCGATATTCGCCGAATCGGTAGCGAACGTGATGTTGCCCGGCATGATCAACTTGATCTGGTCACCCTGACGCTGCACCTCGACGCCGGTGTTGGCCATGCTGGCACGCAGCTTCTTCTCTTGCTGGTCAGCGTAGTAGCCGTAACCGGCAGCGGAAGCACCCACGACAGCGGCGCCAATCAGCGCGCCTTTGCCACGGTTGTTGTGGTCGATGGCGGCACCGGCCAGCGCACCGGCCAGCGCGCCGAGGCCACCGTACTTCGCGGTTTTGCTCATGCCCGTGGAGCCACCGTCAGCCTGGCCCTGATTGTCATAAGGGTTAGGCGAGGCGCAGCCAGACAGCAAGGCCACAGCCGTAGCGACAATAATCAAACGCTGCTTGGTGAACATGAAGAGCTCCTACTTTTTGCATTCTGGGGTGCAACGGACAAAGGCAATGGACCTTTGCGGGTGTTGGATCATTTTGGCCGACGAAAATTCCGTCGGTTACCTTCAAGCCCGCACAAACGGGTTCTCGCGCATTTCATCGCCCAGCCGCGTATCGGGACCATGCCCGGTCACCACCGTCGCCTCTTCGTCGAGCGTATAGAGCCGCTGCTTGATCGATCGCACGATGGTCGCTTGATCGCCACCCCACAAATCCGTGCGGCCTACCCCGCGACGAAACAGCGTGTCACCGGCAATCAGCAGCTTGGCCTCGGAAAACCAAAAGCTCATGGAACCCGGTGTATGACCCGGCGTGTGCAACGCCACGCCGCAACCGCAAGCCAGTTCTTCATCATCGGCCAACCAGCGATCCGGCGACGGCACCGGCGTGTAAGGCACACCGAACATCTGGCATTGCATCTCCAGATTGTCCCAAAGGAACTGATCTTCTTTATGCAGGTGCAGGGTCGCGCCGGTTTTCTCCTTGAGCTGACCGGAGGCCAGGAAGTGATCCAGGTGCGCATGGGTGTGGATGATGCTCACCACCTTCAGGCCCAGCGCGTCGAGGCGCGCCAGGATCAACTCGTGATTACCGCCCGGGTCGACAACGATTGCTTTTTTGGTGATCGGGTCGCCGATGATCGTGCAGTTGCACTGCAAAGGGCCTACAGGGAAGGTTTCGCGTATAAGCTTATATTTTGCGGCTTCCATAGGTGTTCCTATATAATTATTGGCACAATTTTGTCACACCGAGAATAAAAATGGCGACACTTCGAAAGCGTGGCCCGGCTCAGTGGCAGGTTCAGGTCAGACGAAAAGGATGGCCCCTGCAAACCAAGACATTCAATACCCAGGCCGAAGCAAAGACATGGGCGACCATGATCGAGCGCGAGATGGACGCGGGCGCGTTCGTCAGCCGAAATGAGGCCGAATCCACCTCATTCTCTACGGCTCTGGAGACGTATGCTAGCGAAGTGACTAGCAAGAAGAGGAGCAGTGCCTCGGAACTCTCTCGGATTCAGGCCATGCAACGACATCCGCTAGCCCTGAGATCGCTGGCCAGCATTCGTGGTGCCGATCTGGCCAGCTACCGTGATAGTCGGCTCGCTGAGGGCTTAGCTCCGGCAACGGTGCGCCGAGAGCTAGCTTTGATCTCTCACGTCTTTACCATTGCCCGCAAAGAATGGCGCATGGAGTCGCTAAGCAATCCCGTCGAACTGATACGCCAACCTAGCGTCGACGACGCGCGCGATCGCCGTATCCTAAGCGCTGATGTCTGGACGCTCGAAGCTGGAAAGCTCGTAAAAGAACACGTCGACGAGTTAGAGATGATTCGACGCTACTCTCGATCAACTGAGCTGCCCAAGATTGTAACTTTCGCGGTGGAGACAGCCATGCGCCGGGGGGAGATCTGTAGCCTTCTGCGAACCAATGTAAATTTGGATAAGCGAGTCGCTCTGCTCCCGATGACCAAAAACGGATCTGCACGAGGAGTGCCGTTGTCTAGCAAAGCAGTAGGGGTACTTAAAAGCTTGCCCGAGCGAGATGGGGAGGATACCTACTTCAAGAGCAGACCTGACACCATCACCAAGGCATTCGCTGATGCTATTGAAAACGCACGCCGAGCGCATCTCAACGGGCTAAAGCTGCAACTCAAGCAAAGGAAAATGTCGCAGGAAAAGATCGACAAATTAATCGAAGAGGACCACTTCCTCATGGGTCTGCGCTTCCACGATCTGCGGCATGAAGCGACCTCACGCCTGGCTGATGTCTTCCCATTACACGAATTGACCAAGATCACGGGACACCAAGATACCCGCATGCTGATGCGCTACTACCATCCGCGAGTCGAGGACCTAGCCAAAAAACTGAGCTAAAAAATGCTAGTGGTACGCAAACAGGGGCGTAGACCTTGTTAGCTTTTTTGGGCAATGAACGCTTTCCGATGCAGCCCCGTAGGGCTGTTCAGCATTAACGGGATCGTTTAGTCATAGCTAGCTAGTAAGTCGTCATATGCTTCGATCATGCAGTGAGCCTCTTGCCACTTGTTGTGCATTGAAAGCAGCGCCTCTAGAACGTGAGCTCCTGTCCTCATGGCTTTCCCAATCCCCCAAAGCAGGTAATCCAGGGTTACCACAGTGTTACCAACCTCAAAGGCGTAGGTGTTATTGATTGGTCCATGATTCGGAAATTTCTGATTAGCACGGTCGACAGCTTCAGCTAGTCGGGGACTTTTATGCATCAGCGAAAAATGCTGATGAGCTTTATTCTGTTTAGAAAGATCCTCTAATGCATGCTTCATGACAGCAAGTTCGCTCCTTAGAGCGTCCATCTCAGCGTCCGCAGGTTTTTCTACCGGCGTTGCTGGGCCAAGTGCGCGAAGTAAAAGATCAAACATTGGTTTGTAAGAATCGGGATCAGTGAAGTCAGCGTAAAATTTTCCTTTCAGAAAACCTGGCAGTGCCACTTTTTGCACCAACAAAGGGAGAACAACCACTCTGCGTTCTTCGATCTCTCGGTTTGACGCAATCTCCAGCTCCCTCTGCACCCAAACACTTTCAATGGAATGCTCGCTGAGAACCGCTGCCACAAAATCCACTTCATCAAGACCTTCACGAATTTTCCCTATGAGGGAGTCACCGATGTTTATTTCGGCTTCATCGATCCAAACAGAATGACCTGCCTGGCGAAGATCGCTCGCGAGACGCCGTGTAAAAGGTTTGTCCGCATGGTTATGACTTAGGAACACCTTGCTCATCGTCTAACTTCCATCAAATGACTATCCTAACTATGTCGCTCAGCCGTGCAGGATCGTCCGCGCAGAGCTTCTTTGTAGTTTCAAAGCTCTCGATGCCCAGGATCTCGCTGATGCGACGCAAGCCGATGCCAAGGCGCTTGATTGTGCGAACGCGAAATGCGTGTCCTTCTACTTTGTTGGCCCCGTTTTTTAGGCCGGGTTTGGGTATCTCTGGTGCGCAATTCCTACACCTTTGGCTTCTGATGCGAATTCGCGCTTTTGTCTAAAGTGCCGTACCAAAAGGAGAAACGTTGCCTGAGCCGGTTCGCTGTCATGAGCGACAACAACCACAGTTCCTTCGCGAAAGCGAGCGTGTTAGCGCAATCTGTGGTCGTGGCCCTTGTATTACCATGTACTTCAAACCTTCGGATTACGCTATTGACCACCCCGAAGCCAATAGCAATACCAACAAAGTCACACAATACCTGGGCGAACTGCACATAGCCTCGCGGAGCCTTGTGATACACATGTTCGAAGGGCTGAGTGTAAATCTCCCAACCAATGGAGATAAGCATCAAGACCAGCGCGGTAATGATCAGCACGCGCCTGGGTTGAAACGGCCAGAGGGTTTGTTTCCTGAGCAAACACCCTGAGAGCCAGGCCACACAGTAGTAGTAAAGCAATTCGATAAAGGTCTTGGCCGCATGGGGGCCGATCAAGCCCTTGATCTCTCTTGGGGCATAGCGGTAAAGCACCACCATGCCCATACCAAGGACGCCCATCAATAGGCTAACAAACAGCGTGGACCTGGTCGCGAACGAGTTACCGCAAAACCAAATCGCCAAAACACAGCCCATGAAGCCGAAGAGGTGTGCGACCTCACGCGAACCAAACGACCACTCATCTCCCGAGAGAATGATGGGCGCAAAGACGACGTAGCTCGAAAGCCAAGACGCAGAAATGATCAGTGCAGCACCCAGTCCAAACAGAGTCAGCTTAAGTTGAAACTCACGCATCAGTGACGCCCCGAACCGCTGATAGACCCGATTCCAACATAGATTGACACAGACCAGTCGCTGCTTGGAATACGCCCCTTTGGCACTTACAACATGGTTTGACATGAGGCACCTGCCACCACACATGGGGATCGGCTAGGATGGCGGGATCATTTCAAGTGTTGCATGGACGGAAGCTATGTGTCGAAAGGCTGTAGGGATAGAACACGGAGATTGTCATGGGGGGGCGTACTTACTAGCCTTATTGCCTCTGCCATCAACCTGCATCTCGACGCAAACGCTCCATCGAGTCCATAGGCCCTATGTTTCTCGTGGGGTTTCAGCATCATGACCGGCTTGTTGACCAAGCTGAAGTCGTGGCGCGCCGGTGACAGAGTGAAGGTGCGTGTTGACTCTCAGGGGAATAAGCCGATGGAAATCGGATCAGAGGCGCCGATTCGTACGAAATCCGAAGACCGGCTTAGAAGAGCTGACTTCGCGGACCGCATAGCCGGAGTGCTCTCCGAGCTCAGTCTTCGCGAAGGCCGTGTGTTCGCAATACGCGGCGGTTGGGGCTTTGGCAAATCTTCTCTGAAGTATCTAGTGATCGAGCGGCTTGAAGCTAAGAGCGATGGCGCGGATTGGCTTGATTTCAATCCCTGGCAGTGGGGCGATGGCAACGCTATCACTCGCGCACTCTTCGGCCAGATAGCTGACCGACTGGGTGGCGACCACTCCAGGGAAGCAATCGCCCGCGCCGAAGCCTTGCGGCGCTACGGCGCGATTCTCACGGGGGCAAGCACACCGCTCAAAAAAGCTGGCGGGGCCAGTCAGAAAATCTCCTCAGTATTGACGAATGCTTCGGTAATTTCCGTTGCGTCAGCCATCGGTTTCAATCTGCCTAAAGCTGCGATTATCGCTGCCGTTCTCGCCGGGTTATCTGTTTTGACGTCCCTACTTGGGCGCTGGTTGTCGCATCTTGGACGTGACCGCAGCGGCGAGCCGCTCGACAAAGTCCGCGAAGCCCTGGAGGATCGTCTTCGTAAACTCGACCGACCACTAATTGTCTTCGTCGACGACATTGATAGGCTCGAACCTGACCAAATTCGGGTACTGCTGCGGCAGGTGAAGGCTAATGCCAACCTACCCAATATCGTCTTCGTGCTGCTGTTCCAGCCCAGCATCGTAGAGCGAGCTCTTGATCCGGTCGCGGACGGCGACGGTCGCGCGTTCCTCGAAAAAATCGTGCAGGCCAACTTCGACCTACCCGCCGTTCCGGTACACATGGTGCACCGGATCTTTACGGAGCAGCTGTCCCAATTGGCGGGGCGCTACGCTACCGAACAAAACGGATTCACGGAGATTCGATGGGGTAATGGCTTGATAGGCTGCATCCAACCTCGATTACGGAACATGAGAGATGCGCGTCGGCTGCTTTCGTCTATCGCTGTGCATATGCCGCTGCATGCGTCCGGCGACTTGTTTGAAGTGAATATCGTAGACTTCCTAGTCTTGGAAACGTTGCGTGTTTTCGAGCCAGACTTGCACGAAGCCCTGTTCCGCGAGAGGCGGTTGGTTTTGCAAGAAAACCGCTTCCGGGGCGACGGCCGCATGGAGGCGGTGAAGGCGGCCACCGAGCGGCTGCTTGAGGTCGTTCCAGAGGAGCGTCGCGCCCTCGCCCGGGACACTATTAAAGAGTTGTTCCCTCCTATCGAATGGGTACTGGGCGGCACACACTATGGGGACGGCTTTCCTCTCCAATGGTTGGCAGCAAAGCAAGTGTGCTCACCCCGCTACTTTCCACGATATTTCGAACTACAGACGGCGCTTGGTGAAATGTCTGAACGCCGCTTCGTCGAATTCCTCGATGCAACGTCGGCAGATGCCGAACTAGCGGCTTCGATCGATGAAGTCGAAGCTGATGGCTTGCTGCCTTCGCTCGTTGCAAGGTTTGACGAGTCCGTCGATCGCCTTCCGGTAGAGAATGCCGAGGTACTGCTCCCTGGAATGTTCAGCATTGCGCAGAAACTCGTACGCCTGGGCGGCGATCCCTTCAACTCGCCTTGGGTTTCCGCATGGCGAGCTACGTCTTGGTTCTTGAAGCGAATTCCAGATGAAAAACGGGGTGGCCTAGCAATAGAAGCACTCCGCATGACCAAAGCACTATCCGTTGCTGGAATGCTAATTCATCTGAGCGATCCTGCCGACCATCAAGAGAACAAGGCAGACAACTTCAAGCCAACACTTGATCTTGATACCGTCGAGGCAATGAAGGTCGTATGGTTGCATTTGATTAGAATTCGCGCGGCGGACGCGAACGCTTTGATTGCCGAGCCCGATCTCGTATTCCTGCTTTACCGATGGAAGCAGTACGCCGGGTCCATTGAGGAGCCTCGCAACTGGATGTTGGACGCTATCAGAACCGACGAGGGCTTTGCCAACATGGCCACAGGCATGATGAGTACTGGCCAAAGCCATTCGGTGGGTGATCGAGTCTCCAAAGTGCACAACATGTTTAGCAGAGATGCGTTTGAAGATTTCATCGGTGTGGAAGTGGCCAAGGCGAGATGCGACGCCATCGATCCCGCAGACTTCCCGGAGCACGAGTTGTCCCTGAGAACTCTTCACAACCATCTTGGTGCTTGGCTCGAAAAGAAGGGGGACATTCTTTATTTATAACGATCGATTACGCGATCGACTGCAAGACCTACCCATGATATCACTAAGCTACAATTGAAACGGCACCGTGGAGCTCACCACGGTGTCGTCTGATTAACGGCCCGAAATATGGATATTTCAATGCCTGTGCCTGGTACCTCACTGTCGCTCCTTCCCTCGCCTTCGTCCCGTCGCCGTGCGCTAGCCATGCGTGCAAGCACCATGGCGCGCGTCGCCCAATGGAACCAAGACTATCCATGAACTACTTCATCGAAACGGCGGCCAATATTCTTGGCAACAACAAGCTGCGCACGCCCCAAATCGAAGCCTACATCAAAGCGCAGGAGCACTTTTCCAGCTCCAACGAAGACGCCTTGATCGTGCTACCAACAGGTACAGGAAAAAGTGGGTTGATCTCAATCGTTCCGTTCGGGCTCGCGCAGGGGCGGGTACTGATCATCACTCCGGGTCTGGTAACGAAACAGAGCATTCGGAAAACACAGGAGCTACTGGAAGACAATTTCTGGATCAATTTCGACGTAATCTTCAGCGCAGAGGACTTGCCGATCACGTGTGAATACAATTCTCAGACGCTGCTGACGAGCCTTGAGCAGAGTCATTTCGTCTACTCGAACATTCAGCAGGTATACAACGATCGGGGTGCGTCGCTGACGAAGCGTGTGCCCTCTGACTTCTTCGATCTCATCATCATCGATGAAGGCCATCATGCGCCGGCTGGGACTTGGCAGAAAACACTAAATCACTTCTCTAAAGCGAAAAAGATTTTTGTCACGGGCACACCATTCCGAGGTGACAAACAAGAGGTGCCAGGAAAGCTGATCCACGAAACGCCTCTTTCAGAAGTGATGCGCGATCGGTATGTGAAATGGCTCAGGAAAGAGACAGTCAATGCCCATGAGCTCTATTTCACGCTTGCCGAGCAACCAGGCGTCCGCTTCTCCAAAGATGAAGTTCTTGAGCTGAAAGACCGTGAGTGGCTGGAGCGAAGCGTAGCGCTGTCTCCAGAATGCTCAATGGACGTTATTGAGCGAAGCATCGCCAACCTCACCGAGCTACGGAAGTCGTCGCCGAACGTACCCCACAAAATACTCGCTGTTGGCTGCAGCATCACTCATGCCGAAGACCTCCGCACCTGGTACCAGTCCAAGAACCTGACTGCGGCGATCGTGCACAGTGACATGGAGCAGTCAGAAATTGATGCGGCGTTCCGGGTGGTCGACAACCACCAATGCGACGTAGTCATTTCCGTGAATATGCTCATGGAAGGTTATGACCACCGCTATCTTACGGTGCTCGCGCTGTTCCGTCCCTACCGCAGTATCAACGCTTTTGCCCAGATCGTTGGCCGCGTCCTTCGTGCGATTCCGGCTGAGGAGATAACGGCCTTTGAGATCGACAACAACGCCGTGGTGATTTACCACGAGGAAACTGGCCTAGACTCGATGTGGAGTGCATTTCAGAAAGAGGTGGACCGGGCCAAGCATCAACGAACGCGGGAATACACGATTACTGACGAGGAGTACACCAGGAAGGAGCACTCCCTCGCCGGTGTCTCTTCGTCCAATGCGTTTGTGAGTGACCGGGATTCGTACCTAGACGACCTCGACTTCAACAAAATCTTCTCTGATAAACGGGCCGAAATCGACTCCATCGCGACTCAGAAGGTGCAAGCACTGGTTGGGCTCGAAGAGTACGATGAAGAAACTCTGGCGCAGTTCAAGAACCTTTTTATCAATGCCGAAACAAAGAAAGCCGCACAAACGATCGACCCAAACCTCGTAGCTAAGCGGCCAGAGATCGCGCGCAGACAACTTCGCGAGATCCTGACGAAGAAGGCCCAGGATGAAGTCGCCACCCTTCTGAGTGACCTGAATATTGATGAAAAGGCGTCTACCCTCTATCCGAAATTCAGGAATCATTTGACTGTGGCTAAGCCCACTATGCCGAACGACGGTATACTGGTGAGCTTTATTAACGCCAAGCTAGTGAAAAAATTCGGCAAGGTCGCTGAACGCGACAATAGCTCATTGTCCAAGTCGATCGAGCACGTGGAGGTAATTATGGCTGAACTGAGGGGTATGTTGAAATGAGTCTCGAATCCATAAAATCACTTGTCGACGAGCTCATGACCCTCCACGTGACCCGTGGCGTTCAACCCAGTGATTTGGTCGATAACCTGTTCGAAGACGCCTACGTCGAGTCAGCAGCACGGAAGACTTCGACAGGTATGATCTTCGAAATCACCTTCCTGGAGTCGGATGAGGACGTATCTTCCAACAAGGTCACGATGCGCTACACCTATGATCGCAACCGTCATCTCGTCCTTGTAGAACAGAAGATCTCGGCCAAAAAATTCAGCATTCAATGGGATCGTGCACAGGCAGTCCTGGAGCGGCTTGGACAACTCGAGGCGCTGCTCGCCGAGAAACTGCCACAGGATAAGGTCGCAATGATCCTGTCGACCATGCCTCAGGAGTATGTGGCGCTCGCCCCTCGGCTACAGTTGGTAGCCTGATCCCAACCAGGCTATTCATTGCGGCTAATGATCGACAGGCCCCAGCCGTAACTTCGCCGCAGTGAATTTGCACGATGCATTTGTAGGATTCGTATAGCGGGAATCACTGCATGTTTCCTGATTGCTGAAAACAGCCCGTAGAAGCCCATGAATGCCCAGCACCAACCCGATCCGCTGCGGCAGGTCCAGATCAAGCCTTGATCCGCAACCAGCGTCGCGACGAAACGCGAAAGGCGAGATACTTAGCCAGGTGAAGCTCGCCAGGCACTGATGATTCGAAGTGCCACCTTCAGACCGATCGAGCATTGTTCAGTGGTGAGGTGCTCGCTACTAATCATCTCTTGCACCCTTACTTTCGAACAGCCTACCGCTGTCCTTCAGCTGAATTGGCGAGCTATGCACGGTGCATAGCTCATTTCGGCGGTGAGATCGAGGTGTACATGGGGCCGGAGTAATTGATCGGTGCGCCGCTGATCTCCTCAACCAACTGATTCTTGCTGTTCATCCAGTTCCTAAAGACTGCAATTCGCTCATTGAGCAGAGGGTGGTTTTCTGCAGATGCAGCGATCAGAAAAGCGACGGCCTGACCTACCTCTACGCAAACTAGCAACTCTCGGTTGACCTGCCAGCTGTCGCGGCCATAGACGCCTGTAAGCGAGAAACCATATTGATCCTCATCAACCGGACCGGAGGCTTCTAAGTGATAGATCACGGACCTTGGGTTGGGGTGGGCACCGAAGTCGATTGCCGCGTCGTAGTGAGCCTCGACGTACTCAGCCATTTCGGCACTGGTCTTCTTCATCTCTTTCACGGCGTTGGCAACGGTGAAGGCGTTCCTGCATTTTTTCAGCGTATCTTTCGTGTCATGACGACGGAGCCAGATGTCAGCGTTTGCTTCATCGCGAGCGATCAGAAACGCGTAGCACGCTGACTCCAGGGCGGATCGAGCAATAGGGAAAACTGAGACAACATGACCTGATAGCGCTTGCCTTATTGCACTTAGCAACAGGGTGTAAGCATTCATGGCCAGCAACGCAACGAAAGGATTTGTGTCGTATTCCTTGTCGAAGATCTCCCGGTGGAAAATCTGATCCATTTCGTCGACTAGGCACATGAGATGAGGTGGATCGGCCGCATGATCCTGAGCGTTTTCGATTGTAGCGGTCAGATAGTCCCGAAGGGAGCCAGCACTCATTTTCATCGCATTACGTCCTTGGACGGAAGATCACAAAAGTGTGATTTACCGTACATGAAAACTCGTCATGCGAGGTTAGATTTATCGGCCAGGGCGATTGGTGCAAAATTGCGCTCCACTTGCCCACCAAACTGCATCGGTACTGATCACTCGTTTGCATTGCACTTGACCAGGCGGCTGCATTCGATCTGACCGTCGATTTGCATCGGATTTTACCAGTACGCTTACTAACTATGATCCGCTAAGAACTGGGCATTGCAGCCGGTGGCGACAGACAGAAATCGGCCAATAGCAGCCAATCGGGAAAGGCTATAATTCCAGAGTGAGTTCATGCCAACGTCGACTGCTTCTGTCAGATAGACCAGACGATCTACGTCGTCGGGATGCTCCGGTGCAGTTGGCTCGCCCCTGCTACGCTTTCCCTTCGGGTTGAGGAAATGTCGCCATGCCAGCAAACACGCATTTGCCTGAGATTCTCGAAAAACTTCACGAGAACCAGCTCGCGCTTGCCGACGCCATCGAATCGATAGCGATATGGATAGACCAGAGAGGGTCCACAGGAGTATCAAGTACAGCTCTAGGAGCCATAGCCACGCTCGATGTGAACGCCGAGTCCATTAAAAAGGGCATTGACTCGCTGAGAAAATCCATTCGATGAACCCGATTCATCAATTCCTCATTTCGCGTCCGACTCAATACTCGGATTTCGAAAGGGTACGAGCTTTACTGATTGGGCTCGTAGTGGAGCTGAACCACCAACGAAGGGACTCTGATGATGCAAATTAGAATCGAAGAAGCGAACACACCCGAAGGCTGGCTGGTCTGGATCGACGCATGGTGCGTCAAATTTCGTAGCTATGCAGAAGCTGAAGCCTTCGTGAAAAGACTGGAAGATCGTGTCAACGCAGCCCATCCCTTGCCGATCAGCATAAATAGACCTGTATTAGAGATCTCTTAAGGCGTTGTCTTCGACGCGGCTACACATCGTCATCGTTTTGAAATCTTACGCCAGTAATACTCAGGTCATTCAACGCGTGTTCGTTTCTTCCGCTGCCTCCAGGCAGCTTTTTTTTGCCTGATGATTTTGGTAACAGTTTTGCCAGATCGACCAATTGGGTCTCTGCTTTGTCGAGAGCGGTGGCCGCACAGCGATGCCAGACCTTTTCCAGCGGGAGTAGGTCAGATTCGATCAGCGCTTTTTGGCACCACTGATAATGGTCATGCCAGGCACCCAAAGCCGATTGTAGGGCTTTGAGAGAACTCGCCGCTTTACCCGAAAGCGGTGATAGTTTGGGAAAAGCCTCTGTCAGGTAGCGAGTCCGCTTGACCAGGATTCTCAACTCATGCCGATTAAATCCAGCGTCATCTACAGCAGCATGCAGCCGGTCGATCTGCTTTTTTAGCGCTTTTTCAATTTGAGGCTGGACGTGCTCTAAACCGGCGTTGACCTCAGCCAAGCGAAAGGTTGAGGGCCACTCATCTAATTGAATGAACAGGTTCTTGAGGGCCGGGCTTTTTAGAATCTTGGAGTAGTCAGACGCCAAGCGCGCTTTTCGGAACTGCGCTAGGACAAGAAAGCCCCTTTCCTCCAACTCCTGAATCATCACCTCCAGATCGCGAGCCGGCGTGGTTAGCCTTCCAATTTCCGCAGCGGCATTGTTCAGCGCTACGACTTCGTTCATAGAACGCATCGGTCGAAGCAAGCTGCGGATGCGCCTCACAGCTATTCTGAGGTCATGCAAAGCTTCGCTATCAGTCCTGGCTTCCAATCGAGCACGGGAGTGATACAGGGCAACCTGAAGAGCCAGTATCTCAGCAACAAACTTGTCTACGAAGGACATGCGGTCATCTCTTTGAAACGGTATGGTCACGAGCTTAGCAGAAGCGTGGGCCGTCAATTTATGACTGTGCTCCGGAGATGCTACGTGCATCCGCGAAGGAAAAAGTCATCGACCATAAACGGATGCGAGAGTGGCCGCTTTGGGTCGTTCTCTGCCGGTCATGTCCGCGGAGTGTGCGGGTCAAATCCGATGCAATTACTGGCCAGGCCGAATGCAATTGGGTGGCAAAGTCTGTGCAATAACACATAGAGTGGCAGAAATCACAAAGGTGCCGTAGAAACCAAGGCCGACTGTTTCTATGGGAACGCATCTTGAGTTTGGCGTTTCGTCAACGACTCTCCTTTCTCTCATGGAGCTTGGCCTTTCCCGTATGAGCACCTTAGCTTCGGCTCCTCCGCCCCTCACAAGCAGAGACCTAACATTTGCCGTCAAACTTCTTTTCAAGCGGATGAATGATCTAGATACGAACGAAGTTCGGCCATGGCGGGAATGCTCATATCGAACATCTTCTGCTCAGTGGTGAGCAGATCGTTGTAAAAACGCTCAATGGCCTTGATCACCGGCAAATTCGCGATTGTTGAAGGAGCTTCCGCAAACATGCTTACTGCTTCCTTAATATTTTTTTCCCGTTTATCTAGGCTTTGTTGCGTCTGAGCAGATAACGTCTCAAGAAGCTTTAGGTGGTTCCGAAGCTGATCATCTGTTGCCCAACTGTTTCGAATAATTAAGCGGATAATTTCATGCTGAACGAAGGACTCTGAATGCCCCGCCAGCAGCTGCTCGATCAAACGATCAAGCTTGTCGCCTACAGCCAACGTAAACTGGGTCTGCAGTAAACTCATCTGATCAGGAGTAAAAAATTTATCACCATGCACAAGAACTACCATCACCTCCTCCAACGACTTGAGTGATAGCTTTTTAACAAAAGGGCAGGCCCGAACAGTAGTATCGACAATATTTTTGATCACAGAGTGAAATTTCGCGCTTAAATCCCCCTCACTCCCCTGCTCAACAAAACGCTCGACCAGGAGGTGTCTTGTATCTACCTCCACAAGTACATCATCCGTAATATCGATCATTTTTTCACTATTAGCGATATCGGCAGGCGTAGTTTTTTCCGGCGCCTTATTTGTCAGTAAAAGCCCACATGACAAATAGCTTGACGCAATCAGTTGCGAACAGAACAGACCATTTTCTTCCTCTCCCCCAAAACTTCCAGGTGTCTTACTTAAAACAGCTCCTTTGCGGGAGTAATCTTTGAATACATGGGAATTGGCAGAGGTAACAATCGAGTGGGTGTCGCAGGCTGCTCCTGAGCCGGCCCAACGCAGTACCTTAATATTTTTGCGCTCACGAATTGCCATACCCAATACCGAACTCAACTTTACGTTGGGAGGAACCGCTTCTATTATAATACCATCGTCTTGAGTAAAGATCGCCGCGTGACTGAAAGCAGAACCCGTTACCTTTTTAATTATGGAGCTTACCCAGGCATCCGAGGTGGTTAACAGAACGTCCCCCTCTTTTATTTTTGAATGATCCAAAACATAACAAGTTCCTTTATGAGTTATTTCGCGCTTAACACGAGCATCCACTATTGCACCCCCTATACCTGGCCAAAAAATTCGAAAAGCGCTGTATTGACTTGATATTAAATATAAAATTGCTACTGACTATTTTAATAGATGCCCCCCGTAACACTAATTTGGTGAAGCCCTATGGCCGCGACGGGAAAGTAACGGAGATACACACCACCTACACTTATGCACGGTGCATAGGTCGATCAGCACCGATGGCCTAGCAATGCTACTCAATCCGACCGCAAGCATCCCCCTCTACTGACAGTTTCGCTGCAGTGGCCACAATTCCTGCCATTTCGATCAAAATATCAACAATTCGAGCGCTTTCCCATGGATCGTTTGGTGCAACCGCCGCCGCGACTGCCCTAGGGTTTGCCAAAACAGTTTGTAGAGCATCGAAATCATTGGAGTTCAGGTCCAGGTTGAAGCTCAAGCGTTTAGTCATGATGTAACTCCAAAAGAGGGATCTGGATGCCGATGACCATTGCTTGTCCTAGTTGCTTGACATGCATGGCATAGCTGAAGGTTTCGACTCGACTAGCTACCGAGCGAGGGCAGTCGTCGAAAAGGCGATTACGAAGATTGAGTAAGCCGATCTCATCAGGGGCGTTTTCCGAAAATAGCACAAGGTGCCAACCACCACTTCCTTCCCAGCATTTCTCATCAGATAGCGAATGGGGAACGACATACGCCTCTTTGATCGGCAACACCTGCTGAGCGATAGTTAACATGAGTACGAAAGGACCAGCGCTTTCGTTAGAAAACGAAGCGCGAAGCTGTTCAAGCTGGGTCGCCAGATTGAAGATTTCTAAAGCACGCATCTGCTTTGCAAGAGTTTGGATCTGACAAAGGACTTTTTCGGAATGCCGAAACATTAGATCGATCTCCCGCGACTTTGAGTTGCTTGATCTTCGTCATGCGAAGGCTGGGTTTCTGGCTGGACAACCGGCATTGTTGTCGGTTCTGCCAGAGCAACGGTTTCAGAATTCTGCACTCTTCGCTGGTCGCTCATCGCTTCGATACGCTTCAAGGCTTCGTTGGGATCTTCGCCGGGCAGCAGACCAACACGCTCACGAACATCCTCGATCTGCGCACCAGGGAACTGGCCGACGAGTCGAGCGTGACGCTTCACGGTAAGGCTATCGCCGCCTTGGTCGCGATCGTATGCAAGCGAAAAGCGCTGGATTTTATAGCGCTCAGCCAGGGCGATGATTGCCGCCTCAGTGTTTGGACCAGGTTCGCCAGTAGTGCCAACGAACAGGATCTGCTGCCGCTCTTCTAAGCTAGCCAACTGGTAGGTGCTCAGGGTGTCGACGCCGCCCTCGCTGAAGCGGATTTCGGTGGGGTTCGCGCATTTCGGGTTGGCGAGGTAGACACCTTTTTCAGTTTCTGTCGTAAAACCCTTGAACTCACGTCGTTCGCCATTGATAACCTGAGCGCCGCGGTACTCATACCCGCAGAACTTGGCATTAGCATCAATGTGAGGAAACACAGCGGAGCCATGCCGGCTCGTACGCCAGCGCGTTTCGGCCAACACTTCGGACGAGATCCCTCGCTCTTGGCGCAGATAGCTATCACGGCGAGACATGAAACCGAAAGTGCGGTAGTGGTTTTCCGTGCTGTTTGCGATTGTCTCTAGGCGCTCGCGTTCCTTCCTCTGTCGCGATTCTTCGCGTGCCCGATCAATACGGGTCTGCTCTTCCGCTGATTTACCCAGCGAAGGCAGAACGCCCCCCTGAAACGCACGAACATCGTCCTTGGCCTGGATGAAGTTGCCGCCCCTGGCTTCCTGATAGAGCTTGAAGATGTCACCGCTCTTGCCCGAATGGCGGTCATGCCAGACCCAATTGTCATCAGCGGCCTGGTAAATGTCGTATTTCCCTGAGCCATGGCGGAAAACAGCATGTCCTTTGTACGAGGCCTTCTTGTCGTACTCCATGCCCAGGTGAACAGCGTAGTCGGTCAGGTCAACGTCGCGTTTCATCGCGTCGACTTCGCGGGCGTCTGATGCTTTGTCGTATTTCATCGAGCGTGCTAAAGCAGTACCAGGAACCTGCCGTCGCACTCGACCAAGAGGCTGTCGATCAGCGAGTGTGTTATCGGGCAATAGACCCTCACGTCCCCTTCCGGGACCTGCTGCCAGATCGCATGTGGACAACGTACGCAGACCGTCTGAGGAAGCTCGCCCTGCAGGGCGTTTAATGTTGCAGACCTTACGGGAGATGGCTTCTTCGTTTGCGGCGTCACCGGCGCTGGCGGCGCGGTCAAATTGGCCGAGGCTGCCGGCGACTCGCTGGCCTGCGGCACCGGCTCGGGATTCGGGTCGGGAAACTCCATCGGCGGCGGCAGGTCGTCCATCAACGCGGGGGTACCGGCCGAGGCCGGCAAGGGTGGCAGGTCGGACAGGATCAACTCGGACATAGCGGGCCTCCTGAGGCTCAGGCTTGATCAGTTTCAGCTTCGTGGTGAATAAGGCGGGCTTCATTCCCTGGAGCGTTTCGCAAAGGTCGCGGCGTTGCTCTAGTGGCACGGATGAGCCGGGGTTTGTCCAGGGTTCAACTTCAATACCTGGAGCGGGGTTTTCTGCAACTACAACAGCAACGCGGCGGGCGTCGAGCGGCCAGGTCTGTTCGTTTGCGCGAAGGTCGACCACGGCAGCGCCGAAGGCCTTGGCGTGGTCGATCTCGGTTTGAGCGGGCGGCAGGACCGCGACGGACTGACGGGGCTTTTCTTGAGGTTGTTCCTTCGCTTGGCCGGGGAACTGGAAGAGTGGTGAAACACCCTGGAGGCGATCGAGGACAGACAGTTGTTGAGGGGCTAGCTTGAACGGCTGGCCGGTGTGCACGGATGCGCGAATTGCTTCGCGCACTTGAGGCATGAGATCAAGGGCGTTTTCTTTGTAGATGAATTGCGACGCCGACTTCTTGAATGGGAGCCAGTTCGCTTCACTCAGGTACGTTTTGCAACCGTGAATTCCGCGGGTGTAGGCGACATACCAAGCCTGTAGAGAAGCGTAGGAGGACGGCAGGTAGTAGGACTGCATGACAGTCATGCCCTGTGCCTTGTGTCCGGTCATGGAGTAGCCGTACTGCAGCGACTCGTACTCGCTGGAGTTGACCTTGACTGTCTTCCCATCGTCACGGGCGATCGTGAACAGAATATCCTCGATCGGCTCGCCGTCGACTTCGCGGGTGATTCTCTCGATACCCAGTACGGTGCCGAGATCCCCGTTATAGATGGGCTCTTTCTGGGCATCCTTGGCCGTTTTGCGCAACAGCAGGCGGTCGCCAATCGCGACCTGGATCGTGAAACGCTCGCCTGGCAGCACTTCGGTTTCGATGCTAACACTGCCCCCAACGCTCAATTCACCACCAGCGAGTCGGGCATCGCGGATTTTGTCGTTGAGCGCTCGAACCTGTTCGTTGGTGTCGGCGAGAACGAGAATCTGGGACCAGTCCAACTCTCGAACGACGCCATCTTTTCCTGGTAGGCCGGCTTTCATGTCACCGAAAACATCGCCAACCAGCTCGTCAGCCTCGTTCACACCGTCCGCGAAAACCCTGAGCTGGTCGTCGCGCTGCATATGCCGAATTGCATTGCTGACCTTGCCCTCATAAAGGGCCTGAGCAGTCGGCTTGAACTGATCGGTCTGACGGGCGATCGTTTCGATCTTGGCACAGCGGTCGCCAACAGCGTCATGCAGAAGGCCGAACAGTGCGGCGGTTTCTACGGCGTCATGCTGGTTTCTGTCACCCACGCAGATCAGGCGGGCGCCGGTCTGGTGACAGGCCACCACCAGGTTGTGCATCTGGTAGGTGTCCAGCATGCCGGCCTCGTCGCACACAATGATATCGCCACGCCCAATGAGATCCTGCTTTTTGAAGCGCTGGCCGGCCTGCTGGGCGGCCAGCGCCTCCTGGTGCTTAATGAGCAACGAATGGACGGTCTGAGCCTGGATGCCGGTCGACTTCGCCAGCTCCGTCGCCTGCTTATTTGCAGGCGCAACGCCGATGACGCGGCGCCCCTGCGCCCTGAACGCTTCGGCGTATACGCGGAAAGTCGGCGCCATGGTGGCCGACTTGCCCACGCCTGCGGCCCCCTTGAGGTATGTGTACTGGCCTGGCCCAGTCAGATCGTAAGCAGCTTGGCGTTGCTCCAGACTAAGCCGGAATGGCTTTTCACCCGGTTTCTGGGTCGACTGCTTTTCTTTCTCGTAGCCATCGATCACCAGGTCTACGAGGGTCCGGTCGACGTTCCAACTCGGATCATCAAGGCCGGCATGAACGGCTTTTAGGCAGTCAGCTTCGAGGGTGATTAGCTCTTTCGTCGTGTACCGCTTCGACGGCATTCGACCGTGTTCGTCGGGCTGCTGGGGGATTTCGATGAGTCCGAGTTGTTGGAAAATCTCCGACTTGGTTGCTTCGATTTCATCGAGTCCACCTTTGCCAATGGTCAGGTGCGCAGCTGCAGAGTCGATCGCGAACTCATCGATCACGGTGGATCCACGAAACACCATGCGCTGCAGTTCAGCGAGACTCGGAGCCTGGAGCTCTTTAGCTGTAGATGCTCTCAGCTTGATTGTAGGAATCGCTTCGCGCCAATGGGCATCCAAGCTGTGACCTAGCTCAATGTCCTTCGCATCGCGGCTTCTGACAGCGATCGCCTGAGCTGCAGCTTGGCCAGAGGTGGCCATAGTCTTCCTCTCGGCCTGGATCTGCTCGCTGCGCTTAGAAAATTCGGCGACAAGTTCCTTCGACACTGAAGATTCATTGAGGCGCAGGCCGTGACCGCTCCAATCAACGACCATCGCCGATGCCAACTCGGGTAGGTGTGCCTGGAGACGCTGAAAAAAGGACACGTCAAAGACGGCCCCGAACTCCTTCTGGGTCTTGTATAGCCATCCCGCATCGAGGGTCAGGTACTTGCCATCGACGGTGCGAACGAAGTTCGGCCGCTCCAGGTGCACGTGCAACTGGGGATCGGGGAAGTCCTGCCCAGGGGCGCGACGTGCTGTGCAATGAGCATATGTCAGGGTGACGCATTCGCCGGTTACAGACTCTGCGCCCTGAGCGCCTTCACGTCCGCGAATCCGACCAGCACGGTGCTCGCGCTCAATCGCATCGTTGACGGCTCCCATCATGCATTCCTGGATCACGCGACGGGTTTGGTCGTCGGCCTGTGCCCAGTAGATACTGATGGACTTCTGCAAGGACACGCACGAGCTGAAGCCAAGGACAGGATCCGTTGCCGATTTTTCTTTGCCCTCCTTCTCCAGTCGCTCCAGATCACCGGCGTCAAGCTGCTTTTTCGAGGACGGGTTTGCCTTCTTTGATTCAGCTTCCTGAATAGCCTTGTCGATGGCGTTGTGGCGCTTCTCATCGAGGAACGCCTCACCAGTGCGCGGGTTGATTCCACGGAAAAGAGCTAGGTAATCACCGTCCTGAGGATGCTCACCGAGGCCCAGCTTGTTGGCCAATGGGCCGGCAATACCCGATGCCAAAGTGTCGTTGCCGGACTTGTGGTAGTAGTCCTCGCGCCCTGTGCCCTGGTCGCCCTCCACCTGACTGACGATCGCTGCGATCTCGGCATCGACTTTCGCCAGTTCGGCAGCCATTACTTCATCTGTCACGCCACGCTCTGCGCCCAGAGTAATGCGCTCTTCACGTAAGGCCTGGAGTTCCTTCAGTTTCTTCTCGAAGTAGCTGGCTTTGGCTGCAAAGTTGCCGGCCGTGGTCTTCTGGTTGCTCATCCCGTAGTGGCTCATCGCTCGATCTCCATGCCTGTCTGCTCGGCAATGATGCGATCCATAACCATCGGCACGAGCCGGTTGAGCATCGGCTCGATGGTGCCGGCGAGCAGTTCAGGCCGGCGCTCAGCCTGGCTGGCAAGAACCTGCAACAGCAGATCAGGAAGAGCAGAGCCCAGAAGGGAAGAAACGGACTGGGTGATTGCGCCTGCCATCGAAGCCACAACCGGGCCATCGAGGAGAACGGGAACAGGTCGGGAAGGCTCGGCGCTGAAACGCTGCGCCGCCATGAAGCCGGCGATTTCTTCGTCTGTGCGCAGGGACATGAGGGCATCGAGCACGCGGCCTTGAGCAACGCCCAGGCGAGCCGAAAGGCGTTCCAAACGCACTGCCGCAACTTCATCCAGGTACTGGGTCGAGGTCTTTGCTCCTGCCTTCTTCCGCGCCATTTTCCTTTTCCCTTCTGAGAACGCTTCTCAGGTAGCCGACGTTTGTCGGCGTACCTTGCTTTTGCTTTGTTGGCTTTTCGGCTTGGAGGCCGCGCATTGCGCGGGCTCCGGGCCGACGCGAAGCACCCGAAGGGTGCAGATGTGTTAAGAAAACCCGCAGCAAAACCACAATAATCCAGAAAAACCATCATAGCAATACCAGCAAAACCATTAAAACCTTTTTGAAAAACCAGTAATATCCATTTACGACCAGATAAAACCAGCTTTAAATCTATTCCAAGGGGTGTGTAAAACCAGAAAGACCCACTAAAATCCAGTTTCAACCATTAACTTCACACTGGAGGAGGTCAGGAATGTTCAAACGCCCTGAGGACCTGATCGCGGAACAACAGGAAGCCGAAGAGATGGCTGCAGAACTGGAGGCATGGCTCGCAAAAGAGGAAGCCACCGAGCAGAAAAACCGTCGTGGGGCTGGTTATCGTCTACTGAATCCGGTGCGAGTACAGATCGCCCTGCTGATGCAGCGCGGGAAAACCGTAAAGGACATCCATCGGGCACTTGATGAAGCACTCGGGATCAAGGTCGATCTTAAGACCGTGCGCAAATTCATGGTCGAGAACATGCCAGAGGAATACGCCTCGTATCTGGGCGCAAACAAGCGAGGCAAGAAGGAAAACCGGATCTATCAGGACGGTTCGAAGCCAGCTCATGAAGAGTTAACAGCCTCACCGACCCCGGCAGAGCAGGAAGAGATTAACCGTCACCTAGAGGTTAAGACCTCTCCGGTGCAACAAGTGAAAACCGCTGAAATGTCAGCAAAAAAACCGCCACTTACCGCTGGTGATCTCAGAGCGATGACTGGTCAGCTTGATCCAGAGAAGTACCGAACCGACGATTAGTCGGAACATCTACGAAAGGAAGAGAAAAATGCGCGTAGCACTCGTCAACCTTGGCGGCAACCAAGGTAAGACCACCCTCTCAGTAAACCTGTTCGCGCCGCGTATGCCGGAAGCGAAGATCTTGGCAGTAGAAACGATCAACGCCGCGGGTGGTGATCTTGGCGCAGCCGTTGAGCAACTGAAGGGCGAGCAGTTCGCCCGGATCTATGCAGAACTTGCTTCCGCCGACGATTTGATCCTGGATGTCGGCGCATCGAACATCGAAGACTTCCTGGTCGGCCTTTCCCGTTTCGAGGATGGCCACGATGAAATCGATCTGTTCGTCATCCCCTGCACTTCTGATACCAAGGAACGCACTGAGGCCATGAAAACGGCCCACATGCTCAGCGCTCTCGGTGTTCCTCCAGAAAAAATTCAGTTCGTGTTCAACCGCGTCGTTGATGGCGTCGAGGCTGAGTTTGCGGACGTGCTGAACTTCGCGAAGAAAAGCGGTGTGGCGTTCGCCAATCCGGCATGCGTTGTCCCTGAATCGGAGCTTTTCGCCCTGCTCTCGGATAAGAAAATGAACATCGTCCAAGCACTGAGTGATATCACCGATTACAAGGCAGAGTTGAAAGCAGCAACTCGCTGCGACGACAAGAAGGCTTGGCGTCGTGCCATGGACATGCTGGCTATCACCAAGCAGTCCAAATCGATGGATCGACAGTTGCAGCATGTTTTCGAACTGCTGACTTCGACGGTAGGGGCCTGAAGATGAGCGCGCTCCCGATGAATGTCAGCGAAGCTGCTCTCACACGGGAGCAACTGATGCTGCGCGAGCTCTTCCGCGATCACTTCGAGTTGGCTGATCGTTTCGAGGCAACAGCAAATCAGATGGCAGCCGTCGATCGATCCCTGCATGGCTCTGGCGAGCAGCAGGGAATTGCCGAGCTGCTGCTCAATGCTGCAGAAAATATCCGTGGCGCAGCATCATCGATCGACACCATGAACTTGGATGGTTTCTCGCGAGCACTCGACTCCCTCAGCCGGCAGATCGCCGGTCTACCAGGTCGTTTGCTCAAGCCGGCCGATGAGATCGACTTCCGAGCCTCACTGCGCGAGGGGATTGCTCAGGTGCTAGCTGATGCGATCATCGATGCCAAGCTTCAAGTTGAGCAGGAAGCGGTTGAGGTCGCCATCAATGACCTAGCTGGGCGCGTTAAAGCGGCGATGGCGCAGCTAGGCGAGAGTTCAGCTAACTACTTCGCAGAGCGCAACCAACTGCGTGGCCAACTCGACACAGAGAAAGTTAAATCGACTGCACTGACAGAGCGACTGACGTACTTCGAACAGAACAAAGACAAGGCCTTTCGCCAGATGACCGCCGACTTTACCGCCGCGAGTCAGCGAGCGGGTAAAACTCGCTTGATCGACTTTTGCGCAGGCCTGGTGATCGGCGTCGTCGTTTCGCTCAGCGTCCTGGTGCCGATGGCCAGCCAACACTTCAACCAACAAACCCACACCAACCAACAGCGCTAGCGCGCAACCACTACTACTGACGGAGAAGTCGCATGTCTAACCATAGCGATGACGGGGATTTTCGTGCCCGAAAAAAGAAGGTGAGCCTGCTCGGCAGTGACGCGGAGGCTTTTATCCGTGCACGACACGAGGAGCGCGAAGAGTTCAAACGCCTTGAGGGACGGGACCTTGATGGCCTGGACAAACTGGCCAAGGATCCGCGCATGGAAGAGCTGCATAAGCAACATCAGCAGCGGGACGACGCTCCAGCATCCCACGCTGAGCAGCGCAAGGATGCCCAAGAGGTGATCCAGGAGGAGCAAAAAAAGCTGACTGATCAGCAGGTCAACCAGGAAAAACAGGGCGAACACGCCGGGAGATCAATGTGATGGATAACAGAACCCTCATTGCAGCATCGGCACTGGTCGCAGTGTTCACGGGCCAAGTGGGCGCTTGCCCTCTTGAAGATTGCCTGCCTGGATTGAGCGAGCCTCAGTTTCAGTCTCGTGACCAAGACATGCTCGGTTTGTATGACCTGAAGCAGTCCGGACAAGCGGCAATGCACGTTGGATTAATCGCCGCTGATTTCAGAATCGCACTGCTCGAAACGGAGAATCGCGCTCTTCGTCTGGCCTTGGCAACTGGCACTCCACCTGACGTCAGCAGCCTGAAGTTTTATCCGAGCCTGAACAGTTTTCTAGATGCAATGAAATCGGACCTGATTCAGACAGAAACAACTGGCCGGATGCCGCAATTGCGTCATTTTGAGCAACGGGTCCGCAATGCGGACACCCGAGCAAAAATTGCTGATGCATCGCGGGCGCTGGTAATCGAGAGCGCTCAAATTGCTGCGGCGGCGAACGCAACTAAGCAAGCGAAGTGAAAGGGTGGCTCACCTGAGCGGCAACTCAGGTGAGCCGGTTTCGCGGCAGGAAAAACCCACGAAAGGAAGAAATTGTATGGTAACGCAATTCCGTAATTACATGGAAAATCTGCTTCTCTGGTCCACAGATCCTGAGGCAGCAAAACGCGCCTGGCGCGAGCGGCGCACCAGGACGCTCCGTACGGCACTGGCACCACAACTCAGCACCGATACTCTCGGTTGGCCAGCTGAGCAAATCATCCACGATGATGTAATCGACCCCATCCCAGCCGATCGTGGGGCGCTCACGCGCCGAGCGTATTACGGCCGTGCCGCGTATCACGCCGGCGCTCGTCTGCAGAAGCGTATGCGCGCTCGCAATTTCGCAATAAGTGTTCTGTTGTTCCTGGTGGTGTGCGCCACAGCCTACCTACTCGGTCGCAACGGTTCCAGTCTCGCCTGGCAGTGGGGTTCGACGGCTGCTGGCGCCTGTATGGCCATCGCTGGCTTCTACCTTTTCGGATGCGCCCTTGGGCTGTCGGCTGATAGCTGGCGTCTCATTGTTCCTGCCGGCCCACTGCTTATCGAGGAAGAGATCGAGGACGTTAAAGAGTTCGGTGCTCGAGTGCTGCTGCGTGTGACACCACCCCAAACACCTTCTGACCTGGTGGGCTCGTACCGGGCTTGGACTTATGATCGTGACGGTAATCCGGTCGACGGCCAGATTGTTCCTGACGATCTATCGGTGTCATACCTGCGCAAAGCAGCGGTCGATGAGTCGGTCCCGATGGCCGTTGCGGGGATCGCGTTCTCTTTGGCCGGCGCGTTCGTGGCCACCGACTCCATTAGCTGGTTCTTCGCCCCCATTGCTGCGGGTGCCGCTGCCGTGTGGTCGCTCCTTTCGATTTTCGATTTGAGCTCAATTGCAAAAACCCGCGCTGCTGCAGCTCGTGAAGCGCTAGCCGTCAGCGCATACCCGAAGCTTATCGAGCAGGAAGGAAAGTCTAAATTTTCGGACTTTGATCGCGCTCTTGACGAACAGATTGAACGAGCCATTTCGGAACAATCACCGTTCATCCACCTGGGCACCTCAACCGATTTGTTTGCCGAGCGCCGTGATCCATTCAGCCCGGCAAAAGCCGGCGTGCCGTTCGGAATGACCGTCGCTGACCTATCCACTCACCTGTTAATTGTGGGCCTCACAGGCACGGGTAAAACCGCTGCGTGCATTCGCCCCGTTGTCTGGCAATGGCAAGCGACGAAAGCTGGAGGTCTGCTTGTACTCGATGGCAAAGGTCAACTGCCCACTGAGTTGGTGGATCTCCCGGGCTTCCAAGTAATCAGCCCAGACAATGCATCGTTCAACGCTATCCAGAATCTGCGCCCAGATGAAGTTGCCGACACACTGTTTAAGTTGTTCTCGTCGGATAAAGGCAACTCTGGCGACGTGTCAGGCAACGAATGGGAGCAGTTTGCACGTGAATTGCTGCGCAGCGCCGCGAAGGTTCTGGCCCTGCTGAATGCTCTGGAGCCGGCAGAGTGGCCCTGGACGCTGGGTTCGATCTACAAGCTCGCGTTCGAGCCCGGTAGCCGCGAGCGTGCAAAAGCAATTGTTGAAGAAGGCAGCACCTGTGGCCACCTTATGCCGGGACATGTGCGACGTGCCTACAGTGGTTTCATGGTGCGCCACGTTGAGAAGGCCGATGAGACTCGATCGAGCATCGAACTCAACCTTGAAACCTGGCTCGGTACTCTGATCAACGACCAAGATCTAGGGGCGTGGGCTGATACCGAGGAAGGCATCGAGATCGAGGACTGCCTATACGGCGCAATGCTGGGGCTGGCTCTGCCAGATACTCAAACCGGTGTGGCAATTTCGGCTCTCGCCAAACGCCGCTTCTATAGCGCAATTAAGCGCCGGGGCGATGCCTGGAAAGCTGATGGCCAGACAGCAGTCCTGCTGGTTGTCGATGAGGCTCAGGATCTGGTGTCACATGAAGAGTTGGCGATTTTACCCAAGGCTCGCAGCCTCGGTCTCTGCGCGGTCTACTCGACTCAGGGCCTAGATGGGCTCCAGGTCGCGCTGAAAGATGAACAGGCCACCATCATGCTTCTCGACCAGTTCCGTTCGATTGTGAGCGCGCAGATCGGCTCTGACATGACTCTGGCTTATGTGTCGAAACGAATTGGCGCCTCGCCCCGGGTTGTATTCTCTGAAGTCGCCGCTAACACCACTGATCCGGTTGCTACGGCGAACTCGTACGGCGTAAACGCTGGTGGCTATTCGGCTGGCACCTTAGCCGCCCGCGCGCAAACCTCGGACGAAATGCTGAAACTCAGCAGGTCCTATGGTCACGTTGGCCAGGCCATTCAAACCATGTCCGAACTTGCCAAGAAATTCGGTGCCGAGCAGGCTTGGCAGCAACTCCCGGCAGTAATTCGTCGCGAGCGCCCTGCAGGCAGCGTCAAGATCGGCGAAATCCCTCTAGTCGCCGCCGAAGAGATCCACTCTCTCACCATGAATAAATTCACCGCTCTGGCAGCGATCAATCGCTGCGGGACCATCCGCCGTTCCCAGATCCGCCTGATCCCTATGTTTAAGTTTCCGACGGCGGAGAAAGCAGCATGAATAACCAATCCACTCATCTGCTGGCCCAGCACGGTGAACTCCTTCAAATCGGATCCGTAACGACGGCAAGCGCACAGGGTGTTAAATCGGGGCTGGTCCTGAAGGCAATGGGGGCTGCGATCATGTGCATCGTAGTTGCTGCCGGTGCAGGCCATTTCACCCAAAGTATTCGTGAGGAAGCCGCTCGCGTTGCTGCAGCGGAAAAGGCTGCAGCAGCTCACCAGATGGAAGAAGCGCGAATTGCCGCAGCGCAGGTTGCAGGTCTGAAGAAGCGTCTGACCGCAATGCAAACGCAGATCGGCACTCAACGGGATAACCTGCTCACCGAACTCCAAGGAATTATCGTCGCGGGGGAAAAACGCTCTGATGTTGCCGAAATGCTTCGCCGCTATCCAGCGCCGTACAAGCCTCTTCAGGCCATCGATCCGGCAATGTTTGAAGGTTTCCTGGAGACCGACCGCCAAAGCTGGGTTGCCACAGGGACCAGTCCCCACCTTGAGCAGCACTATCAATCTGAGCTGGCGAAGCTGAAACGGGCCGATGAATACCTGAAGAACTTTGAGCAGGCCGTAAACTTGATCGACCGCAGTCAGCAGCTACCTGCTTGGATGGATTACGAACGCTTTGCTGTTGGCGACAAGGCAGAGCCTCGGGAGGCCAAAATCCCCGTAGCCCAGAAGCCGGACGCACCCCGCTTCGCACCAAGCACGTCTATTGCTCTCGAGCCGGTCTTACCACTAGACACTACTTCGTCACGGAAACATACGCCGGTGGCTAAGCCGCGTATCGTACCGACCGACCAATCTGGCAAGGTTCAAGTTCTGAATTGGTGACCTGACTGAACGGCTCGCAGTAAAGGAACCCGGTATGGTCGGGCTCCTTTGCTCCTTTACGGGTCTAAACCCAAAAGCGAACGGCGTGCGCCGGATCCCAACCCGAAATGTTGACTGCGCTGTCGGTGATAGCGTTGTTTACGCTGAACGATCCGGTGATGAGAGAAGCACTGTACGATCTAACCGGACACCTCCTACACTACCGTAGCAAATGCATTGCCAATTTCGACATTATAAATTTGAAAGCGAATTAATCGAATGGACAAAATCAATACGGAACTCTTCGATCCCATTGTCGAGCCAGTTGGAGAAAAAGCTCACAGAATTGTGCGAATCGTTCTCTCGTCAATCCCTACCATTGGCAGCGCAATCAACGAAACATTTGTGTCAATATTAGAGTCGCCACTGAGTAAACGTCGGAATGAGTGGATGCATGCGGTCAGCCTCGCGATCAACAATCTGATCGATGCTCAAAAGATAAGCCTTGAATCTCTTCATTCAAATGAAGAGTTCATCGACGTATTGATTCAGGCCACTTTGATCGCACAAAAAACTTCGCAAAAAGCAAAACTTAATGCACTTCGAAATGTTGTCTGCAATACGACGAAAAATACGCCCCACCCGGTGACAAAGTCCGCTCACTTCTTGAGATTATTGGACTCACTGGATGAGTGGCATTTGAAAATTTTGGATTTTTATCGCGACGCAAATCAATACTGTGACCACAGCAAGCCTGAATATCAAAAAGTTTCAGGCATCAAGCTAGTGATGAAGGCTTTCCCGAATTTGGCTACTGAAGAAAGCTATGTTACTAGTATCTGGTATGAGCTCAAGCATGCAGGCCTTCTTACCCATAACACACCAGGAGAGATTGACATAGTGCCAAGTGGGGAGGCTCGTCCCTTTAGTAGCTTCGGATGCATGGTCACACCACTTGCGTTGGAGTTTTTGAGTTTCATTGATGACAAAGAAAGCTTGTCACTGGCTGAAAACTCGCCTTCGTATGGCGTCCGGGTCTTGGGATAATAACTGCATCAAATTTATAATCATTTTTAAGAAAACGGTTTCAACTCCGCCACGGAGCCTTTGCAAAGCACTGAAACCGAGTATGTGTTTATCTAAGGGCACTCTCTGCTAATGAAAATTTCGCGAATATGGTATTCAGGAATTCGTACACTTAACATGCCTGGAAAACATCAACCAACGAACGCCAGTGCAAATTATTACCTCGAAGCCATGTGCAGAAGGTCACCACTGGAGCCTGGAGACGTAAACATTTTACTAGGCGAAAACGGTACGGGGAAATCGACAATAATAGATATGATCAGGGCGTTAAGGTACCCGGAGGTTCTGGCGTCTCTACCTCGAGAGAATCCCCCAAAGCAAAGCTTCCCAGCCTATTGCGTAGAGTTTGCGTCTAAAGAACGATAGGCCTATCTATTCGGAGGAAGTACCATAGATGATCACGAACAAGCGTTTGCTCACACTGGCTGCTTACAAATACATTACTTACCGATTGATAATCGCTTAACAGTAACAAAATCTTATGGGGAATTGTGCAAACACAGGCCAGCAAGTCCTTACCCAAAATTGCTAACCTGCGACAAAATATCCTATCGCAACGGCGCACACATCGAAGATACTTTAGATGAAAAATTCGTATTCGAACTGAATGAAATCAGAAAGCATCTCCGAGGACCTGCAATTAGATCAAAAACTCCGGCGGGACATGCGTTACTAGACACCAGCTCATTTCAAACGGATGAAAATGGGGTTGTTAATTTGTGGCTCAAGGACGACCTGCGAATGCCAAATAGATTACAAGGTCACTGGCTGCCGTCCGGCTGGAAAGCTTTCGCATGGACCTGTGCGTGGCTTAGAGAGCGTCCGAGAAACTCAGTATGTCTAATTGAAGAACCAGAAACGCACCTCCATCCTACTTTGATACGTTCTATGATGGAGTACTTGATGGCCATCGCTAACGAGCGTGTCCAACAGCTTTTCATTAGCACTCATTCTGCGGCCTTGATTAACATTGCGGCTAAGGACAAGCTAAAAATATTTCAGAGCTATGGTACTCACATCGAGTGCAAACCAGAATTAAGCGAAACACTCGACCGCATGGGTTACATGGCCTCTGATATCATTCAAGCTAATTGTGTAATTTGGGTAGAAGGTCCTTCCGACCGCCTTTATCTAAACCATTGGATCAAAGGTATGGCTCCGCAACTGCTAGAGGGAATTCATTATTCGATCATGTTTTATGGCGGACGATTGCTCAGCCATCTCGCTACCAATGATGAGGAGGATGACAGTATTAATGACCTCATTAGCTTGACCAAATTGAATCGCCACTCAGCGATTCTGCTCGACAGCGACAAGAGTAGCGCCCACAAAGAAATCAACAACACAAAAAAGAGAATTATCGCAGAGTTTTCCAAAAGCAAGGATAACTATGCCTGGATTACGGAAGGGCGCGAAATCGAAAACTATCTCGATATGGAGCTTTTAGAAGACGCCATCAAAGCGACTCATAAACTTGCAGTTAAATTTGCAGCCAGGAGCAAATGGTCCAACCTTCTACAATACAAAAAACACCGACCCAAGAACTACACGAAAGCTAACAAAGTAAAGATTGCTTCGTACATCATAGCAAATTCTACGACCAACTATGATATATTGGATCTAAAGCAGCGCATGATTGAATTATGTCAGTTTATAAAACGTTGGAACTCCGGACTGATGGGGCAGTGACTATTTCTTGCTGTTTTTTTACTTTTGAGTAAAGTTCTGCTGCTATGGATCAACTTCCACCCGAAGTCTATAAGGGGAGCCCGCAGAATTCGGACAAAATCGTACGCGTGCGATTTTGTCCGTTTTCTCTATCGACCCCGGGGACAACTACCCCGCATGACCGGCGTGGGATGGAGGCTTTGAAGGATTGCTGGAAAATTCGGCGCCAGAAACGAAAAAACCACCGTGAGGTGGTTTCTTCGTTAAGCACTTTCATATGTCCGCGGGTGGAGGCTTTCGCCCTCGTTTCCCTCGCCTAGTGGATTCAATCTAAGGATATTCGCGGTTGTCGTCAATGCTTGCTCAACCTATCGCGCCTCGATTGCGAATCTGCTCGGCAGCTGGACCATTTGCTCCTGGTACTCGCTGTACTCGTCCAGAAGCACTGGGTCGCCGGCTAACCCTGGTAAATAATCAGGCCCGTACTCAGCCGCAAGAGCACCTTGAAGCATCCAGTCCAGATACAAGGGGCGCAGCACCCTCTCAGCCAGCCCGGGTTTGCCGTGCGCCCAATAGAATCGATGCTCGGGGGTAGAGACGAAAGCGCAGCCTTTCGCCCATGCAACATAGTCAACTTCCCAGTAAATTCCGATCGCATCAAGGTGGATCGCGAACCAAAGTGAACCACTGGGTTCTTTCGATGCCTTGGCTCTCCAGGATTGCGGGTAGGCGTTGCAGGCCAGGCCGGCGAACGCAGAGCCTGGATAGTAGGCCATACGATCACGCCCGATCTGCAGGACGGGAACGGAGTTAATGATGTGATCGAGGAGCAGATCATTCAGGTGCGTAATTGCATGGACTTGCACACCCAGTTGCATCGTACCTGAACACCCAATTGCATTCGACTTGCACACCCAGTTGCATTCCCACTGCACAGCAGTTGCACCACTTGCACACGTTTGGTGAAGTGCCCAACAACGCGGTCACTGCGAACATCAATACTAACTGGCTGGCGACACAACAGTACGTTCAGTCGATGAAAAAATCTATGCCGACCCGGAAACGGAAGAGGGACTCTACGAAACGACAATCCTGCGCCAGTTTCGGGGCTGAACCGAGATCGGATCCCCGACGAAACTACTATCCTCAACTTCCGGCGCTTGTTGGAAAAACATGAGTTAGCGGGTGGGATTTTGCAGTCGTCTCCCCCTCCTCGCGGAGGTGCCGCAAAATTCAAGTTGCGAACATTGTCTTTGGTGAGGATGCCGTGATGAAGTTTTGTGGTATAGACCTGCAATCGAGCAACAGTGCTGTGTTGGTTACCAACGCTTCTCTGGGGCAACTGACTGCCAGGGCGCGGGGTATCGACAGCTATCCAAATGGATGACAGGCACGACTCGGTCGTAGCCAATGACGAGGAAGCGAGATCGACGGGTTCAACCGATCCGGTTGAGTTAAACGGCAAACCCGCAGCTAAGAAATGCAAGGTGAGTAGGCTTTTTTGCCTTGGCTCGAAACCGGCTAATGGATGTCCCCTTGCGCCCTCACTTCGGAATAATGATTGGAATGATCATCGGCACTGGAGGTGCGGGCGGGCTCATCATTCCTTCGCTTTTCGCCACAAGAACACCCTTGTTCTTGATGGCTTCGAACAAACGCTCAGTGGCCGCAGTATCGATATACCCACCTTCGTCAATGGAGGCACTCAGCGCCATCTGCCGCCGCTCTTCTATCAACTGGAGTTGGTTGGTCCGCAAGAATGAATAAATGGAAATCTTTTTGAGCGTCGACAAATCAACGTGCACGATCTCCATATACTTCAGCGCCTTGGCATCCCACCCCAGCACATAAAGTCCATTCGCAGTCAGCGCGTAGGTGCAGAAATAGTAAGTACCGGTGTTCGACCCGGGTGTAGAAATAATTAACGAGCAACGTCTGTACTGAAGAATGGGATCATTCAACACCGGATAATCTTTGACGATTTGTGCAGGAAACTGCGCCCGATTGTAGTAAATCGCCGTTTTGTCGTATGGAGTTGTGTTGCAACCTGACAGCAGTACCGTCGGCCCTGAAGGAGCCAGGAACCAAAAGAGCGCATCAAGTAGTCCTTTACAGGAGAAAAAACATTATGTATTTGGTGACAAATGCGACATCTATTACGATTTTACTTCGCCAGAAGTCGTCGCCAAAAAACCGCTGTGAAAAAACGCTATAGATTTATTTTCTGGCCATCGCATAGCCAAACAAATAAATCCGCCCCCTTACACTCCCCTTTACTCCAGATCGCCAAAGTGCGACACAGAAAACGTGGTCTGTCCCCGGTTATCCCTGTTCAATACTCAAAATCGGTAGACACCTCAAAATTGCGGTCAAACTTCATAACAAAGCAACGCCATCTACCGCCCGTATGCTTACACATAAGCTCGTTCAACTTCGAAACTAACGCCGAAACCTCCACCTCACACGAATCGGACAAAAAATCCGAATGCCGAACTCCATCTTTACAATATGAAAAACTGGACTCAACCCAACCCTCATCTAAATCCAGCTCAGCTTTATAAACAATTTCTTCACAGGCTTTCGGCGCCTCTTCATAAATGAGGGCGGCCAAGGAATTTAAAATCTCTAACTGTTCTTTCATTACATTATCCACCCTTCTGGTTTAGAAAGCGCTTGGTTTTCGCTTCACCGTCAATTGTGTACTTTACAACAATTGAGTCAGGTCTGGCAGAGCCGGCATCAGAGCGCTGAAACTGCACATTGACCACCCCCACATCTCTACCATCCTTCAGCGAAACCCGCAACTCATTTTCAAATTTCTTATAAGAAGAGTTATTAAAATTACTATCCTGTGGAAAGAGATTGTACCTGTCGCAAGTACCTCCGAGCGAGCAGGCCTGAATATGCCCCCCCACATCCGTTGGAAGCCCTTCCTTACCGACAACAGTCTGGCGGGAGTCTCTTGGAACTTTCTCCAGTGTTGGCTTGAAGGTTATATTTTCCACATACCCAGAGCCGTTAGTACTAAAGCTCGTTCCGTTTGAAAGCTCATATTTAGAATTTGGCCGAGGATTATTTAACTCATCAAACTCAGGCGACCCTTTGATTATTTTAGCAGGATTAATTTTTATTACTTCAGCGCTATCACTGCCGAAAAAACCTTTCACTCCACTTTTAATCGTCAGCAAACTACCAGCAGCAGCACCGGCCAACATCGAGATCCAGCTGGCTTTTTCCTGTGAAACACCTCGTGCCTGCAGTGCCAGTTCCGCTTGCGCTTGTTGGAGTATCGACGACTCCGCCATATTCTGGAGAATGTAAGCCTGCAGGTCTGACTTGATACCCAGCGGAATACGGGAGTCCAACATTAACCTCCCGAGTCGTTCCGTTAACTCGTCACGCTGATCGAGTATTTCGCTGTTTTCCTGTATGCATTTGGCAGGATTCTCATTACAGGAGTGCTTCAGCTCGTCCTGATTAATAATACTCAGTTTTCGAAACTTCTCACGCACAGCATCGCAGTTACCATTTTTCTCGCAGTTCGAAGCATCCTCAACAAGCAGATCGATTTCACGATGCTTAAGAGAGTTGTACAGGGTTCCGTTTGCAGCAATAGTGGCCGCGATGCCTGGATCACTTTCAGTTACAGCGGCCGTTAAGACACCGACCAATTGCGACGCAGTCAGTAGTTTTATCACCCCCTCTTGATAAGCCAAACTGCCCGGCTCGAGATCTCTTGGTAGCAACTTATCGGCAAGAAAATCCACTAACATTTCATTGGCACCTGCCGCCAGCGCACCATTGCGGAAGTCACCGCCCATCGCTTCGGCCATCAGACCGCCGAGAGCAGCGTGCATTGCGACTTTCGTCAACTTGCCGTTTTCAAACAGGGTTACATCGCCAATTTTGTTGGCCCCGATTGCTCCGGCAATACTGATGCCTGCCCCCAACGCGGATTCAACCAGATTGTCCTTGAGGCTGCCGCCCATGATGGCAGTTTTTGCCAACGTATCGGCCGCAGTCTTGATCGCAACGGTTTGAGCGCTGGCCAAGTCGAACTTCAGGTCTGTAGGTGTGAACCCGAACTTTGATGCAATACCTGCCGTAATCCCGGCGAGTACATAGCCTTTCAGGCTTTCCGATGAAAAAGCATCCTTGAAGGTGCCACCCAAATCGCCTTTGTTGTTTATCGCGCTGACAGCAGTTTGCGCAACCGCCGCCGAAAAGCTTGCCGTTGCGGCAGCCGATGCAGCGGCGCCTATAGACGCTGCAGTGGCCGCTGACGCACCTGCTGCTGCCGCCGCCCCAGAAGCCGCTGTGCCTGCAGTTGCACCAACAGTTGCTGCTGTTCCGGTGCCAGCCGTCAGCACGGTGACAATGATAATGATCGCCAACATCGCGCCCTGACCGAGGCTCGAACTGCTGTATTTGAACGACTCGTGGGTTTCCTTGATCAGACGCCAGTCCACATCACCACGCTTCTCGGCCTCTTTAAGCCACGCCAGTTGCGGATCTGCCTGCACCATTGCATCAATGGTCTGGCTGACCGATTTCTGGTTAATCTGTTTGATATCGATGTTCAGGCCATCAACCGCCTTGATCACCAATTGCCCCTGAGCCACCAATTGACTTTGCCGCAGGGTCTCGTCGGTATTGCCTTTGCCCGACATTGAGTTCCAGGACAGGCTGGTATCACTTTTCTCGTGGCTCTCCTGATGCAGGTCCTTCACACCCTCGAACGTGATGGCCCCGCCACTGCTGATGGTCAAGTCGTTGCCGCTGTCGAGCTTGGCGGCCTGGTAATGTTGATTGCCGCCACTGGCGAGCACCATGTTGCCGCCGGAAGTGATTTCGCTGCCGATGTTTTTCACATCGGTGACTTCATCGCGCTTGGTTTTCTTCGAGCCGAAGGAGCCTTTTTTCTTTTTGTCGTATAGCGAGTAATCGGTGTCCTGCGCCGCGAGGATGTCGAGGCTGTCGCCCGCTACCAGATAGGCTTCATCGCCGGCGGTAATGCGGCTGGAGACCACGGCGAGATTCTGACCGGCACCCAATGCCACGTCGCCGCCCGCCGTAATACCCGACATGACCTGGCTGACATGATCTTCCTGCCTTGTGAGCTTTTTGCTCTTGGACAGGGAGTGCTCTTCGTCCGCCGCAGAACTGATGATCAGGTTATCGGTTGCCGACATCGCGATGTCGCGTTTGGCATCGATCTGGCTGGCGATCACGCTGATATCACGCCCAGCCTGGGCCGACAGGTCACGGCCGGCGGTGACGGTGGCACCCAATTGGGTGATGTCGCTGCTGTTGTGTTTGCTGTCCTTGAACACACTATTGGTGACCTGCGCCGAGGAAACGTTAAGGTCTCGTCCGGCATTCAGGTCCATGTCACGACCGCTTTGCAGCACACCGCCAATATTGTTGATGTCCCGCCCCGCCGAGACGTTGAGGTCATTGGCGGCTTCGATGCGCGCGGCGCTGTCGGCGAAATCGTGATGTTGCGTACTAAAGCGGGTGTTGTTGTCTTGTGAAGTAATGGTGCGCTCGTTGAGTACGTCCCCCATGATCGCGTTCACGCTCACGTCACGACCGGCAAGAATGCCACCCGACTTGTTGATGACGTCATTACCCGCCAGCACATCCAGTCGATTACCCGCCTGAATCAGCCCACTGTTGACCAGGTCCTTGCCCGCCGTCGCCGACAGGTTATTGGTCGCTTTCAACGTCCCGACGTTATCGAGGTTCTGACCGGCGATCAGCGTTACGTCGTTGCCTGCAATCAGCGCACCGGTAGGGCCGAGGCGACCTTCGGCCTGTGCCATATACAGCACCGGCACCAAGACTTTTTCGCCATTCACTTCATGCTCTTCGAGCCAGACAATGTCGTGAGTCAGTGCCGCAACTTGCTGCGAGGTAAGGCTGACCCCCATCGACAGATTGAGTGCGTCCTTGCTGGCGATGGCGTTGTTCATCAGGTACTTGAACAGGCCTTCGTCGGTGGTCTGGCCGTCGATGTAGCGCTGGCCAGTGCGGGCGACGACCGCTTGCTGGATCAGACGCTGTTCGTAGAGGCCGTCGCCCAGGCGTTTGGCGCTGGTGTCCGGGTCGTAGCCGAGGTTGGCCAGCAGATAATCCGAACTCATGAATTGCTTGAGGTTGGTGAGTACCGGATTGGTTTCGATCAGGTATTTGTGGCCGTTGGCCGGCGCTTTCACATCCGGCAGGCCGGTGACGCGCGTCACGGGACGAATACCGATCGCGGACTGGATAGCTTTCGTATGCGCGTCGGCATTAGAGCCATCCAGTTTGACGGTCACGTCGAGTGTGCTGGCGACGTCCGTTGCCACGGTCGGTGTGCGCCTGACAGGTAGTACGGCGCGGTCACTGCTGGAGACGGCCGTCGGGGTGTTGACCTGCAAGCTGCGCGGACCGCCGCTGTTAGCGGCGACCACATGTCCTTGGGTGATGACGTTTTCACTGCCCACAGTCCAACCCGGCGGATGCGCGGTCACTGCACCCGGTACGATGTCGCTCGTGTCCTGAGCACTCAGACGAAACAGGCCGTTCTGCCCGGTGGGAAGACTAAAGCCCGGCAATGTCAGCGGGTTGACTTGCTGTTGGGCAAGATCGGGCGGTAGTTGACTATTGAGCCTTATGACAGTGGTGCCGGTACCACTTGCCTTGGTATCCGCGACTTTATTGGTGCCGCCGCCGGCACTGTAGTCCTGGTGGATGACGCTGTTCTGCAGATCCTGGGTAGCCGTGATCGCAACATTGCCACCGGCCTGGATAACGGCATTACGAGTACTGCCTACACCTGCGGTACCGCCACTGTCTTTGGCGATTTCAACGTCGCTGAGCAGTGTGTACTGGGACAGCTGGCTCGGCGGTTCAAGCAGGTTGTTCGGGTCGTATTGGGATAGCGTCGTGTTTTCGAATCCGTATTTCAGGCCGGGCAGTACGATGTTATAGACGCTGCGTGTATCGACGGTTGCACCCGTATCGGCGTCTTTGAGGGAGACCGTTTCATACATTTCACCGTCTCGCCCCGGCTCTCTGCCGCGAGCCGATTTGGGTATGGCCTTGTGGATATTGTCTTCCAGATCAAGGTAATACACATAAGGGAAATCAGGGTTGTTGCGCTGGTTGTAGGGCGTCAGGACATCGGAGAAAAACTGCCCGGTATCGCCCGCGCCCATATCGTAGACCTTGTACAGGCGCGTGCGCTCAATGGTCCCGTTCTGCGCGCCAATGTTCTGCAGACTGTCGGCTGTGATATTGATATTGCCGCCGGCGCTCACAGTGCTTTTGCTATTGAGGACGCTGCCGCCCTGGAAAACGAAATCCTTGCCGGCTGTAAGTAGCGCCGAGGCACTGGTGTCGTTGTCGACACTTTCGTAGACCTCACGGGCAGCCAGCGTGAAGGTGTAATAGTCCCCTTTGCAGTCATTACATATATTGGCGATAAACCCCGACACCAGCTTGCGACCGCCAGACGCGACGGCGCCATCAGTACGGTTCTGGAACACATCAGCGTTAATCGTGAATGCCCCACCGCTTTCCATTGAACCGGAGACGTTGTAGATACCCGCGGCCCGGGCAGCACCACCGTAACCACTGATCGCTACGTTACCGAGTCCGTACAGGTCACCGTTCTGGTTGGTGAAGCTACCGACGCTCAACGTCATGTCGGCACCGCTGAAGATCAGCCCGCGATGATTGAGCAGCGACGGGGTTTTGAGGTCGAGGTTTTGAGCGGCCCCCAGTGTTCCGGTGTTGTTCAGGCTACCGGCTTCGACGGTCAGGTCGGCGTTGGAAGTCAGCCGCCCGGCGTTAGTCAGCTGTCCGCCGATCTTGACCGTGGAGTCGCCACCACCGGCAATGCTCGAGGCCGCGCTCAAGTTCAGTTGTGCCGCAGTTAGGGAAAGACCGCCAACGCTCGACATCCGCCCGTTGCCGCTGTAACTGCCGCCCAACTGCATATCCACCACGCCATCGCTGGCGATCAGGCCATCGTTGGTCCAGTTACCACCACGCGCTTGTAAGTAGTCAGAGGCCAGCAACTTGCCACTGGCGGTCTGACTGAAATTACCGACGTTGACGTTCAAGCGCCCGGCCTGGATGACGCTGGAGTTGGTCCAGGTATCGGCATTCAGATCCAGGGTGCCGGCGGTGGTGATTCCGCCTCCGGCACCAATGACGTTGGCGGTGGAGATATCAAATCGGCCAAGGCCGACGTGATTGAGTTGGCCACCGGCATTCAGAAAGCTGCCAACGGCCAAGGTCAAGTCGGTGTTGGCGGTCTCGAGCACGCCATTGCGGTTGTCCAGCAAGCCGCCGATCTGGAAGCTGGTCTTGCCGGTATTGCCCAGAGAGCGAAGCCGGCCCGACTGGTTATCGACGCTAGCCGCTTTGACGGTCAGCGTGGTGTCGCTTTCAACGATACCGGCATGGTTGCTCAGGGCGCCGCTGAGGCTGAGGTCGATGCGGTTGCCGGCAATCTGACCGTTACCGTTGTCCAGATTGGTACCGGTCACACCGACCAGGCCCTTGGCATAGAGCACGCCATTACGGTTGTCGAACGCGGCGGTGGTGATGCTCGCGTCAATGGCTTGGGCCGAGATCCGCCCGCCGTTGTTGTCCAGACCAGCCAGTGCCGACAGCATCAGGCTCTGGCCTTGAATGATCCCGCCCTGACGGTTGTTGTTGAGGTCGTAGCCGTTACGCAACACGCCGACGGTTCGCGCTTCAAGGGCGCCTTTGATACTCGACAGCACGCCGCCGCGGTTGTCGATGCTGGCGGCTTTGACTGTCACCACGCCGTTCTCGGCAATGACTTTGCCGCTCTGGTTATCGAGGTCGCCGCTGACGTCGAGGGTCAGGACGTTCTGGCTCTGGATCGCGCCTTTGCCGTTGGCCAGGCTGGCTGCTTGTAAGTTCAGGCCGGCGTTCTGGCTGTAGATCAAACCATTGGCGTTGTTACGTACCGCGCCGCTGGCGGTGATCTGCAAGGCGTCTTTGGCGGCGATGGTGCCGTTGTTGCTGTTGTCCAGCGAACCGGTCAGAAGGGTCAGCGTGCTTTGGCTGGCGAGTTGGCCGTTCTGGTTGGCGAGGTCGGTAACGCCCTTGATCAGCACCGGTCCGGCGCCGGCCAGTTTGCCGCTGGTATTGGTCAATGCACCGAGCAGATCCAGCGTCACTGCGCCATTACCGGCGATGCTCCCGGCCGTGTTGTCCAGGTCGGTGGCTGTGGCGTTGATCGCCTCTTGCGCGTTGATCGTACCGCCCGCGTTGGTCAATGCGCCGGCGGTGATGTCCAGTGCGGCGCCGCTGTCGATCAAGCCGCCCTGGTTGTTGTTGAGGGACTCGCCCAAGGTGAGGGTCTGCCCTGCCGCGCTGCTGAGGATGCCTTTGTTACTGTTATCCAGACGCTTTGATTTGACGCTCAGGCTGCCCTGGCTGACCAATGCCCCGGCATTGCTATTGAGCAAGGCGCCTTTGAGGTCCACGGCAACATCACCGTTGCGACTCGAGAGTGTGCCGCTGTCGCGGTTATCAAGGCTGTCGCCGTTGACGGTCAGACCCTGCCAGCCGGAGATCAGCCCCTTCTGGTTGACTAGGCTGGTGCCGTTGACCGTCAGTAGCTGGTTGCTGATCAGCTTGCCGGCGCTGTTATCCATGGCGCGGGCAATCACATCGAAACCGAGGTTGCTGGAGATTTCGCCGTTCTGGTTGTTGAGATCGCGCAGGCGCTTGAGGGTCAGTGGCCCCTTGGCCGTGAGCAGGCCGTTGCGATTGTCGAAGTCGCCGTTGTCCAGCTCCACAGTGACGGCTTTTTCGCCGAGCAGGCGGCCACCGTTCTGGGTCAGGGACGTCAGGGTCAGGTCGATATCGCCCTTGGCCGAGACTTCGCCATCGTTGCTGGAGTCCAGGTTAGTGGCGGTCAGGGTCAGGTTGCCCTGGCTGTTGATCAACCCGCTATCGCGGTTGTTCAGCGCCATGGCGTTGAGGATGACGGCGCTGGCGCCAAGCACCGTGCCGCTCTGGTTATTGAATTCGGCGCTACCGATTTTGAGTAGCTGAGCCGCGTTGATCAGGCCCTTGGCATCATTGCGCAACAAACCGTCGACGGTCAGTTCGAGGTCGCCGCGACTGGTCAGGCTGCCGCCGCTGTTGTTCAGGCTGGCGGCGCGCACGTCGAGGGACGCAGCGCCGATCAGGCCTTTGACGTTGTCCAGCGCGTTGGCGATGCGCAGGGTCAGGCCCTGATTGCTCAGCAATTTGCCGTTGCTGTTGTCCAGGCTTTGCGCGGTCAGCGTGAAGGCTTCGGCGCTGGAGATTTCACCGCCCTGGTTGTTGACGCCCTTGAGTTGTTTGAGCAGCAAGGCACCGGGGGCATTGATCAGGCCGTTCTGGTTATTCAACTGGCCGTTGTTCAGGTCCAGGCTGAGGCTGGTGTTGCTGAACAGTTTGCCGTCCTGCTGATCCAGCCCGGTGACCGAAGCGGTCAAGGCGCCTTGGCTGCCGATGCGGCCGTCGTCCTGATTGGTGACCTGGCCCGCGACGAGGTTCAGGGTACTGGCGCTGTTGAGGCGGCCGCCCTGGCTGTTATCGAATGCGCCGGTGGTGACCGTCACCGCGCCTTTGCCGCTGATGCTGCCCTGCTGGCGGTTGTCGAGGCTGGCACTGGTGAGGGTGAGCGCGCCATCGGTGACCACTGCACCGCCCTGGTTGCTGACGCTGCCGTCGCTGGTGAGCGTCAAATTCGCTGCGCTGGAAAGGCTGCCCTGGGTGTTGGTCAGTTGAGTGGTTTTGACGGTCAACGCACCTTCGCTGCTGACCTGGCCCAGGCTGTTGTCGAACGCGCCGGTCAGGTTCAAGTGCATGTTTTGCACGCTGAGCAAATTGCCGCCGCTGTTATCCAGCAAACGTCCTTGCAGGTTCAGCGCGGTAGTGGCGCTGAGCAGGCCTTTGTTGCGGTTGAGCAACTGGTCCACGGTGAGGGTCAGCGCCTGACCGGTGAAAACCTGGCCGCCATCGCTGTTGTCGAGTTTTTTTCCGGTGATCGACAAGTCGGCGTTGGTGCTGACCTCACCGCCGCGGTTATCGAGGCCATCGACTGTCAGGGTCATGGCTTTGGTGGAACCGAGCAGACCTTTTTGGCGGTTGTCGAGGGTGTCGGCGGTCAGCTTGAGCACACCGGTGGTGATCAATTGGCCTTTCTGGTTATCCAGGGTTTTGACCTGAACGGTGGCGTCGGCCTTGCCGGCAATATCGCCGCCACGGTTGTCCAGGGTGTCGGCGGTGAGCAGCAGTTCACCGTCGGCGATGACCCCACCTTGCTGGTTATCCAGTGTGTTGTCGGTGGTGAGTTCCAGCCGGTCGTGGCTGCTGATCAAGCCTTCGCTGTTGTTGAGGCTGTCGCTGTGGCTATCCAGGGACGCGGCGGAAATCACACCTTTGAGGTTGTTCAGGGCTTGCGCGATGCGCAGGGTCAGGCCCTGATTGCTCAGCAATTTGCCGTTGCTGTTGTCCAGGCTCTGAGCGGCGAGTGTGAAGGCTTGAGCGCTGGAGATTTCACCGTGCTGGTTGTTGACGTCCTTGAGGTTTTTCAACACAAGCAACGGCGCGTTGATCAGACCGTTCTGGTTGTTCAGTTGGCCGTTGTTCAGGTCCAGGCTCAGGCTGGTTTGGCTGAACAGTTCACCCCCCTGTTGATCGAGCCCGGTGACCGAGGCGGTCAATGCTTGCTGGCTGGCAATTCGCCCGGCGGCGTTGTTGACCTGCTTGGCGGTGAGCTCCAGGGTGCTGCCGCTGATGAGACGACCACCCAGGCTGTTATCAACGTTGCCGGTGATGACGCGGGTGGCGTCTTTACCGGATATCAGGCCTTTCTGGCTGTTATCCAGGCTGGCACTGTCAAGAAACAAGGTGTTATCGGTGCTGATCGAGCCGCCAAGATTGAGCAAGCCGCCACGACTGGTGACGGACAACGCACCGGCACTGCCCAGGCTGCCGGCGCTGTTGTCGAGGCTGGCCGCGTCGACGGTCAACGTTCCTTCGCTGCTGATCAGCCCCTGGCCATTGAGCAAGGCATCGTCAAGGGTGATCACCAAACCATTGAAGCTGTCGAAGGTGCCGCCGGTATTATCCAGCGAGGTACCGGTCAGCGTCGTTGCGCCCTTGGCGATGATCAGGCCTTTATTCTGGTTGATCAGTTCGGCAACGACCATTTCCAGATCGGTGGCGGCCAGCATTTTCCCGCCGTCGCTGTTGTCCAGGCGCTGACCTTTGATGTTCAGCAACAGGCTGCTGGAGAGCTCGCCTGCACGGTTGTCGATGTCGTCGACCTTCAGGGTCAGCGCTTTGGTGGTGCCGACCAGACCGCCATTTTGGTTATCGAGGGTTGTGCCGGTCAGGCTCAGGTTGCCTTGGGCGACCAATGCCCCGCCTTGTTGTTGCAGCAGGCCAATGGTGGCGGTGAGGTCACTTTGACTGGAAATCCGCCCGGCCGCGTTTTGCACTTCATTGGCGTTGAGGGTGACTGGGCCGATGGCACTGAGCAAGCCGCCACTGTTGTCCAGGCGAGTACCGTCATAGACGATACCGGCCTTGCCGCTGATCAAGCCTTTGTCGCGGTTATCCAGTTGGCCTACTTGCAGTTTCAGCTGTTTGTCGGCCTGGATTACCCCGCCACGATTGTCGGCAGAGTTGCCGTTTATGGTCAGCGTATCGTTACCGCTGACTTTGCCAGCGCGGTTGTCGAGGCTGCCGCTGCGTACATCAATGGCCCCCTTGGCACTGATTTCACCCGCGTTCTGGTTATCCAGCAAACCGCTGATGCGTGCGGTGAGGCTGCCATCGCTGACAATCACGCCCGCGTCGCGGTTGTCAAGGCTGGCGGCTTTGAGATCCACGTTCTTGCCCGACCCCAATACACCGTCGCGGTTATCCAAGGTGCCGCTGAGGTCGATATTCAAACCCAGATCGCCCAGCACCTGACCACTGCGGTTGTTCAGTGTGGTTGCGTTCAGCCGAGTGATGCTGGCACTGGAAATCTCACCGGTGCTGTTGTTCAACTGACCGATCGTGCCCGCCAAATTACCCGTGCTGTTGATCACCCCGTTGGTGTTGAGAACCTGATTGGCAGTCACGTTCAGCGCACCGCTGCTCAGCACCCGGCCATTGTTCTGGTTGTCCAGGGTCCCGGCGCTGATGTTCGCGGTTTGTGCGGCGCTCAGCGTACCGCCCTGGTTGCTCAAGGTCTGCGCGGTGTTGACGGTGAGGTTGCGGCTGGCAACCACGCTTTTGCCGCTGTTGTTGAGGTTCTGCGCCGTCAGGCTGACATCGCCATTGCCGTTGCGACCGCTGTCGGCGTTGACCCCGGCCTCGATGACGCCGCTGTTGGTCAACTGACCGCCAGCGCTCAGCGCGATGCTGTCGCGGGCGGCGAGGGTTTGCTGGTTGCTCAGGTTGCCCTGGGTTTGCACGTTGAGCGCGGTGCCGGCGTAGACCGGGCCGCGAGCGTCGAGGCTGGCGGCTTTGACGTTGACGGCGCCGTTCGTGGCCGAGGTGTCGGCCAGGCTCAAGTGGCCGCTGGCATCGAGCTGGATATCGCCACCGCTGGCGATCAGTTTGCCGTCGAGCTTCACCCCGACACCCGACTCGGTACCGACCAGTTTGATCGCCCCGGCGTACATCCCGCCCAGCGCCGACGAGTCGATGGCCAGTTGCGGTTTGACGCTACCGTCATCGGCACGAGCGGTGGCGTTGAGCGTCTGTGCATTGACGTCGTTACGACCGGCCACAATCGTCAGGTTCTTCGCCTGAATCTCGGCGTTGATCTTCGCGCTGCGGGTGATGATTTCGAAGCTGTCGACGTTGTTGGCATTCAGCCCCGCGCCATCGATGGAGACGCTGCCCTGATCGACCTGAAAACGATCCAGTCGCCCGTTGTCGAGCACCGGCTTGCCGGTGGTCAACGTCACACGCGGAGTGTTGATGAAACCGCAACCGTTGCAACTGATGCCGTAAGGGTTGGCGACGATCACGCGGGCTGACTGCCCCGCCACTTCCGTATAACCACGCAACTGGCTCGGGCTGCCGCCGACCACTTCGTTGAGAATGGTTTGCGCGGCGACCCGGTTGGTGAGATTCGGGTTGCCGACAATAATGCCGCCCAATTGCGTCGCGCCGGTCTGGTTGGCGACGTTGTTGAGGATGACGCCCTGGGTGCCGACGTTGTAGTCGTGGAACTGGTTATGCGACAAGCCTGTGCCATTGGGCGTGGCGATATTGACGATCGGCACGCCATTGCCCGCCTGGCCGAGACTGGTGCCCGGCGAGGCCACGACGATCCCTTCCGCCTGGGCCCACATCGGTTGCCAGAACATCACGTTCGCCAACAGGAACGCCAACCCGCGCTTGGGCATGCCCCAGAAGTGCTCGCGGGTTTTCACGGCAGAAGAAGGCTGACGGCTCAGGAAGGCGAATTGACGGGCGTCCATGTCGAAGGTCTCAAGGCAGCGAAATTAGAGAAAGAAATCCATGCGGAAATAGATCGGCGCTTCGCGCTCGGTCAGGGTGTCTGGACGTTCAAGGGAATGAGCAAAGGTCACGCTGGCGGCCAGGTGCTGACCGCGGGCAAATACCTCCACCGAGTTGCTGGACATACGGCCGTGCTGATCGCCGTTGTATCGATCGCCACGGATCACGCCCTGGTCGTAACCGAGGCTGGTGCCGTACTCGGCGAACACCGGGCGCAGCCATTCCAGGGTCACCGGACGGCTCCAGCGCAGGTCGTTGCGCCAGTAACCACCGCTGTCACCGGACAAGGATTGATCCTTGTAACCACGAATCGACGACTGACCGCCGAGGCTGGTGCGCTGCGGGCTGAACAGCACGTCTTCACTGCGCTGGCCGGTCATCAGGCTGCTGAAACTGAACGACTCGCCCCACACCTTGAACGGTTGCAGATAGCTCGCGGTGGCGGTGTATTTGCGGTAGCGCGCATCCGGTTCACCGGGACCCGGGTGACCGTTGCCCTGGGCATCGAACGCGCCGATCCCTTGCTGCATGCCGAGGTCAAGGTTGACGAAAGCACTGCCGACGCGCCGACCGTGGTTGATGCCGAACTGCGCTTCGCTGATGCGGTTGCTGCTCAGCTTGAGCTTGCTGTCTTCGATGAAGTTGTTAGTGCGCAGGTACGACAGGCCGGTGCTGAGGGAAGTCTTGCTCACGGCGTCGCGATGGATCACCCGCTCGGCACGCAGTTGATGATTTTCGCTGTCACCGGTCTGCTTGAAGTTGAAGCCGTTGGCTTGCGCCTGCGAGCGGTATTCACTCTGGCTGTAGGTGTAATTGAAGTTCCACCAGCCCCACGGCAGGTTGTAATTGAGCAGCGCGTTGTTGGAGGTGTGCTGGTGGTCGGTCATCGCATCGTGGCCGCCGCGTAGATTCAACTGATCCGCCAGGCCCAACGGACTGTCCCAATCAAATGTGGTGCCCCACTGCTGCTCGCCGGTGCTGCGCTGGCCGTCATTGCTACGGGACAACCCGGCACGCCAGGGCTTTTGCGGCGTGTTCTTGACCAGCACTTCGCTGCCGCCGACGTTCTTGCCCGGTGCCAATTCCATCTGTGCCTGATTCGATGGCAAACGGTTGAGCTGATCGACCAGTTGCTCGATTTCCCGCAAGTTGACCAGCTCACCGGTCTTGCCGGGAAAAGCCATGCCCAACTCGCGGTCCGACAGCTTGCTGCCCTCCGCGCCCTTCAACCCTTCGAGCTTGCCCTCGACCACCAGCACCTTCAAATGCCCGCCGGACAAATCCTGCTGCGGCAAGTAGGCACGGCTGGTGACCAGGCCTTTTTCGATGTAGTGGTCGGTGATGACTTTCAACAGTTCATTGAGCTGGGTTACGCCCAGGCACTGGCCGATGTAAGGCTTGAGCAGGCGATTTTTCTCGCGCTCGGAAAGACTGTCGGCGCCTTTGAGTTCGATGTCCTTGATCGGGAAGCAACGGGTATCAGCGGGCGCTGTCGGTGCGGCGGGTTTGACTTCCTTGCCGGGTAATTCCTTGAGCTCTTCGAGGCGCCGACGTTGCTCTTCGAGCAGGCGATCCTGGCGTTCACGGATGAGGTCGGTTTCCCCTGGAGTCGGGGCGGCATGAGCAAGATTCAGCGGAGAAAGGCACAGCAAAGCCAGGCACAACCTCGCCGCGAGGGCGGCTGGGTACATGTTCGATCCCTCGAAATGGAGAGTGGTAGCACAATAGTGGCGCGATATTAGATGGCCAGTATTCTGGCGTCAATCGAATGAATTGCCGTGTGCCTGGATATTGGGCTTGGAATGGCCTGAGTCGGCTCTGATTATTTCGGACTGGGATCAAATCATTCATCGGTCACATCTGATGGAGCTGACCGGGGAGTCCATGCGTAAGCGTCGAGGCAACAAACTGTAAACGAAACCAGATGCAACAATAGACCGGCACTGAGTGCCGTTTTTTTTATTTGAATGTGTAACCACTCGCTACAGGAGAGACCAATAAAAATCGACCTTGGGCCGGGTAAGAAATGGTGATCAGGCAACCCCGTTCACCAGGTGTGCAAGTGGTGCAACTGCTGTGCAGTGGGAATGCAATTGGGTGTGCAAGTCGAATGCAATTGAGTGTTCAGACCCGATGCAACTGAGTGTTCAGTTGAATGCAATTACGCATCAGGTGAGGTTTCATGACTTGGATGCTACCGACCTACTCTTCTCGCCTCAATTTCCAGCAGGTTTGAAAATTACCGATAAAATTCGTTATCACCAATTAAGGACGCCCCTCATGCGTTTAGGAATCAGCACTGGATTTGATCAACGCTACGACTGCCGGACCTGTGAAGTGGAGGACATGGATCGAGAAAATCTGGATCGCCGTACTTGGCGCTGCAAAACCTGCAGTGAACCCGTTTGGGTTCACCTGGCGAATGAGGCCGGTGATTCACAACTGGTGGAGCGCCACCCGGCCTGCGAGCTCGATACCCGCGACTACATTGTCCTGGAGCATGACATTTCACTGGGGTTGTTTGAGGTGAAGGACTCAAAACCGGCAATGGGCAAGGGCAACAAATGGTATTTGGCAATTGAAAAGAACGGCTACGACATCGTTGAGCGTGACAAATACTACAACTGCATGCCTAGGGGATAGCTTGTGCTTGCTGGGGATCATGTCGTGACAGCACCGTGTGGGGATCAACCCATACGGAGTTTCCTATGTACGACCCCAATATTTGCCTGGGCTGCGGCCTGCCCTTCGAGCCAGTGAAATGGACAGAAGACCTCTCTGGTATCGGTGACGACACTGCCTATTGGGTGACCTTTGTAGACGATGAGGTGTGCCAGTGCGCCGCCGAGGATAACGATGACTGACCTGATGAATAAGCCTAGCGGCGACCTGCAGGTCGCCGGCGAACGGCGCCTCACCGCTGCCCAATTTCAGCTTTCTACGGAGCAGGAGCCGATGGAAGAGTTCGAGCCGATTCGCGATTTTTTTCCAGCGTCGCCAGGCCAAACATCTGAGTGAGCGTGCGTCGACGGTGCAAATAGTGACTGAGCACGCCGCAGCCTACCGCGGCCATTTTGTTTTTCCAGGCATCGACACCTTTGCCGGCATCGAGGTCGATGGCCAGCGTGTCGGTTATGTCGACTACGGCATCAACCCGCTGGGCGACCGGCTCTATATCAACAAGATTGAAATCGAGGACCAGCATCAACGTGGGGGAGTGGGTCTATCCGTGATGTGGTTACTTTGGCGCACGCATCAGGTGCCCTTGGTGCCTATTCAAGAGTTCTGGAGCTCAAAGGGATTTTGGTCCAAGGCTCGCCAGCGGTTGGCAGCAGCAGGCGCACTGATCGAGCCTGAACTCCATACTGGTGATCTGGAGCAAGCCCAACAGCGCTGGCAGCACCTGGTGCCCGAGCTTCCACACGAACAGCAGATCCGCGAGATGATGGCATCGCCGGAGTGGCCCGAGATCGAGGCGGGATTCAACGCGAGGCAAGCGTTATGAGCTGGGGCACGCCAACATCAGCAACACGCGCATATACGATCGGCGAGCTTCCAGACCGGAAGATTCGCCGACATATAAAGTGCAGTATTAGGCACCGCCCCCCTGTGGGGACTGTGGCGGTCGGAATGGAGTGATCGACCTGCTGATAGATCCAGTCAGCATCTGCCGGGTACTCATAGACAGCCCCCCCATAATCCCCTGCATAGAGTTCTCGTAAGGATTTAAACCAGGCTCAGACAGACTAATCATGTTGAGCACGCTACGCGGGAATGAAGTGATCAGTTGGGCGCTGGTGACAACTACGTTCCATGACAGCAGGATGATCACTACGACCATCAGCAAGCCGCCGATCAGGATGCCGCCGAGGCTTTCCAGCGGACGCCCGACATCGGCGACACCAGGATCAAACATCCCCCAAAGCCCCATAGCCATCGCCTGGACCATTGCCAGGCCGACAGCGCTAATCACAATCGCAGCTGCCAAGCCACCCACGGCCAAAGCAGGATAGAGGAAGATGAAGATGAAGGCGTTCCACCCTTTCGCCGACAATTGAGAGGTGTGCTCTTCGCCTTTCGGTGCGGCCATACCAGCCGACCAGAGCGTCACTCCGAAAAAGGTCGTAGCAACAGCTACGAGCCAGCTGATTGCTCCTATCAGTCCATAGATAGCAAACAATAGAGGCATCACGTAGCCAAGCAACCCGCCAGAGACAATCATTATTCCTCCGATTGCTTTTGGCAGCGTCCCATCAGTGATTGAGTTGAGACCGGGGATGTATTTCGCGATCGTCCCGCCCGCAAAAAATCCAATGCCAGTGCCAACGAGCGAGCGTCCCCAGGACGCAATGTTGTGAATATTCTGGTTCGAGGGCCCGGTCGTGGACTTGAGGATGTCGAGCGAAAAAACTCTAGCCAGCAGCGACTTTTCAGCACCAACATTTCCAGGTTGAATCTGTGCCAGGGCTTCGCTTTCGACCAGTTTTGAGAGCGAGTCGCCCGGAGTCATCGCCGAAAGCGTGGATTTTGGCATCATCTGTGCGGTCGCGCCCTCTGCGTAGCTAGCAGCACGTGAGAAGTCGCTCGCTGCGCGCAACACGAAAGTGCCGCCGAGCATCCAACCCCAGTTCTTTACTTCGTCAAAATACGCTTCACTACGAGCTGCCTGGTCAGTTGCAATCGTGGTGCTGATGGTTTGCTCAACCATGGTTTTGTACCAGTCTGCAGACTGACTAGCCCATGTGATACTTTCCTCAAAAAACGTCTTCGCGTCCCCTGCCCCCACAGTCCCGTCCCGAGCTAAAATCGCCTGCTGGACGGCATGCTCGACCAGACCGATCCAGATCTGACGCTGAGCCGAGGCTATACCGACCTCAATAGAGGCGGCATTGTTTTTCTTGACCTGTTCATACTCATCACTGCATGTCATTGACGACAACCAACCGGATTGGCAAAACCACCCCTCGGTTTCCATCTCCCCCTCAACCGTACCAGTAACCGCGTCGGGATCGATCAATCGTTGGACGCCCATACTGACAGCACGGGCTAATTCGTCGCTCGGAGGAATTAACGGTATCTGTAAAGATCGGCCCGCGTTTGCGATATACACGCCTGCAGCAGCGGCTTCAGTCGAGCCCGCAGCTGGATACTTACCGCCGTAAACCTGATTCCATTTTATTTTTAAAGCCTCATTCGCAAGGTCACGACCCGATAGCGAATTTAATTGATCGTTCGGATCTCGGAATATTTTCAGACCAGCGAGTTGGACCGCTGAGATTTTCCAACTGTTTAGCATGTCCAAAGCGACTTTCGCGTCGACTTCAACTCGGAATTTCGGATCACTAAACAGATTATGGCGATGCATCAGTTGAAATGCATTGTGTTGCATCGTGTCACCGAATTCGGCCGCAGACTTGGAGACACCGGCCACAAGAGCGTGTCCTGGCGTCAAAGTGATCTGAATCCCGCCGGCACTAGAGACAGGAATAACCGGTGCAATTAGAGTCAAGGCGAAGATCACCCGCAGCGGGTAGAAAAAAGCCTCGTTCCCATCTTTTGCACCGAAAAAATTCCCGTTGTTTTTGAGTCGGAAAATTCCGAGAAATATAGCCCAGGCCGCGAGGGCGCCGAACATGGCTAGGCCGAGTGTTGAAAAAGCGGATGCAAATATCGTAAGTGGTGTTACGTCCTGAGCACCTATTCCTGGGAGTTCTGCCACATCAAATATCCAACGACCGAAAAGCCATGTCAGTACAAGTGCGGAGAAACTATTCATTCGATAGCCCTCACCCGCACACAGTAGTCATTAGGCAGCACTCGCCCTATCAACAACGACGGTCGTTTAAAAATCTCTCGCAAAAATCGCAACGGGTGTGGTGCGCTTTGCGTATAAGCCATATGAAGACGGTAGGCATTCTGAAAAAGCAACATCAGCACCATATTCAGAAAAACACCATTAGCGAAAAGAAGCATTTTGCCCTGCCCCCAGCTTGCGACAAAATACGCAAGCACAGCCGCAACACTAAGAACTAATACAAAATTGACAAAAATAAGCGACTTATAAGCCCGCCGCAGTGACTCATTCGTAACTTGACTCTTCAAACAAATATCATCCCACAAAAGCTCATCATCAAGCTCCGCGAGATGGCGACCAGCTTTCGCCTGTATCCGTATTTCACTGACCCAATGGTAAATATTTTTAATAAAATAAATCGGAAGAGTAGCGGCATTTTTAAGCTCACGACCAGCATTGACAGTCTGACGATAACCACTCAGGTAACCAAACGCCGTTTTAATCTTATTCATGATTACTACTCCTCATATAAACAGGAGGAATTGGAGTTTCTGGAGCCTTGATTTGCATCGTGCTTTCGCTTCTATCAAGCTGCGGCATTTCACGAACCGGCAAGACCAAGCCGAAATAAATAATTAGAAAAACGCCGATAGCTCTTGGAATCTTTACGCTCGCCTCTTTAAACATAGTTCCCGCCCTCCTTCGAAAGAATTTCCTCTACAGTTCCAGCAAGGGCTGAAATGATATAGCCGTCATGCACGCATGATTCTGGCAACTCACATGCTTTAACCTGTATCTCTCGCAGTATTGCGAGAACCTTTTTTAGCTGCTCATACGACATAACCAAAGCCTCTTCATGCTCACACACATAATTCTATGACCCTAAAGCTCAGCCATCTAATTGATTGTTCACAAACATGAAAATGCTTTTGCAATTACATAAGAATAAATTGGATGGCTATTAGCTTGATTTTCAGAGCACAAAGAAAACCCATCATAGAGCCAACCTATATGCCAGCAAAAGCCCCAATGAAGGGGCTTCTGAACAAGCACGTAAATCAATAATGTCGAAGTATTTGCGCAACACCCGCGAAAAATTCCTCGGGATGGTTGGAATGCGTCTCTATATCATTTTCCGAAACATACGCTGACCACTTGCCATTTTCATATACAAATTTAAAAGCGTCTGTACCAGCAGTTTGGCGGCTGTAACCGCCGATATTGTCTATCGGACGCACCTTCTGAACGCCATTTATCAGCAGTGACATGTATCCGGTGTCGCGATTGCCTGGCTCATTCCAGAAAGTGAGTTGAATACTTTCTGCCTTCGGTCGCCCTACAGCTTTATCCAAGTATCGAGAGGTCTTTTCGCTGTACACAGCATCAGCCGTCGCAGTTGCCGGCATGACCTTATTCATTTTGGGTTCGCCACAGCCGACAAGTGCAGCCAAAACCATGGTGACAACGATGATGCTCAGCTTTTTCATAATCTGATTGCCTCAATTTAATGTGCCAGGGTCTCGTCCTGCTGTAAAAGCGGTGCGGTATCGAGACCTGGCAAAGGAGCCAGACGTAGATTCGTTACTGCGTCCGCTCCATAGCCACCGGCTGCAGCGGCGCCTTTAGCTTGATCTCCACACGACGGTTCTGCGCCCTTCCCTGCTCCGAGCTGTTGCTTGCGATCGGCTGCGACGGACCGGCACCGAACACCTGAATGCGATTCTTATCAATGCCCTGGCTCATCAGGTGCTTACCGACGCTAATAGCGCGCCTCTGGCTCAGCTCGATGTTGCTAGAGTTGCTACCGACACTATCGGTGTGGCCAGTGACCTCAATGTTGTTTTCTCCGTACTGCTTGAAGGAACCAGACAGCTTGTCCAGGTTAAATTGGGCAGCAGGAGACAGTTCGGTCGAGCCATTAGCGAACGTGATCGCACCAGGCATCACCAGCTTGATGTCATCGCCTTGGCGCTGTACGTCGATGCCAGTGCCAGCAGTCGCTTTGCGGAGTTCAGCCTCTTGACGGTCGGCGTACACGCCGTAACCTGCGCCGGCCAAGCCACCGATACCAGCGCCAATAAGTGCGCCTTTACCACGGTTGTCCTTGTTGATCAGCGCCCCTGCTGCGGCTCCTGCGATAGTGCCGATGGAGCCCCAGGTCAGGGTCTGGTTGCGGGAACCATCCTGATCCTGCAACCCAGTACCAGCGCAGCCAGTGAGAGAGAAGAGAATGCTGGTAACCAGCACGGAGGTAATAGATTTTTGCATGTCGAGGCCTCTAACTGTTAGTCGTAGAATGGAGAAAGTGCGTCCGAGCCAGTTGATAGAGTCAACCGGATATATACGAATAACAGCGAGCACCCGACCGGGCTATTTTAGTTATTGCCTCCCTACCCCTATCGCTGCTCGGGGGTAGTTTGGTACACAGCGATTAACTGCCACTTACTTCCTAGGCATAATTATGTACCAGCACTACCGCACATACAAGTAACAAACCTCCAACTTCCTCATGATAAATATATATCACAAGACCAAAAGCCATATATAATTAACGACAACAGATAGCCGCTGCAGACTAACGATGAATACTTTCGAAAGAGACAGCTCGCTCGATCTAATTAAGTGGATCGCACTATTTACGATGATCATCGATCACACCTGGTTCGTGCTACCAAATGAAATCCAGGAAAATCTGTCCTCGATGCGGATTATCGGTCGACTTGCATACCCCTTATTCTGTGTCGCAATTGCGGCAAATGTTGTCCGGCAGCCAATCAGTTGTCCAGTCGGATTGAAATATCTGAGTGGGATATTACTATTCGCCATCCTGAGCCAATGGCCGTATTCGAGATATTTCGATAACGGGCATTTAAACATTCTGTTCGTTATAGCACTTGGGCTAGTTATCGCTCAGGCGATGCATCATCGGACTCCCGAACTGATCTTATGCGGGATCCTAGCCCTGTTGATCACAATCGCGCTCCGTCCGGTACTGAGCTACGGCGTAGCTGGAGTGTTGTTACCTAGTGCACTGGTAATCGCGCTTCAGGCACGGAAGCTAGAGATTAAAATCGTAAGTTGGTCCCTATCCGCTCTTCTCGCCGCTATCGCAAATGTTGGCAGTTCGATTTTGCTGTTGCATGATCTGCCACCGATGGATCATGCGGTCATCACCGCAGCCGCATTGGCACCAATGCTCGGACTGACTCTGCTGCAGATCCAGGTGCCACCGTTACGCTCCGTCAAAGGATGGCTCTACCCAGTTTATCCGATCCACTTACTACTTCTCAGCTCCCTATCAATATCGTTCTGATGCCACCTAGCAAGCGCTTGGACGCTGAGGATTCGCTAGATCGCGCGGGATCTCTTCGCCCTTCGCCTGCCACTTCATAGCCTCCAGGATGCGTGTCGATGCTTGAACTCACCTCCTTCCCTTCCGGGGCCTCTCAAGCGCCTCAGGCGCTTGCTCAAAGATTTGGCATGCCGTCTCGCAGACGCGCAGATACCCCGACGATAAGTACTCCTATGGGTCGAGGGTGAAGGCTCACCAGGAATGCCAATCCAAAAGAAGGGGTCAGCATTTCAAGGTCGCGGTCGATTCCCAGAAAAAGCCGAAGGACAGTGTCCGAAAGAAGTCCGGAACCGGCCCAAAACGTAATGAGAGGAAAATCGGGGGCCAGAAACGGCGAATCCCTCTCTAGGAGGGATTCTCAGCCGTCGATTGCATGCGTTCGACGGGACAGGTCGTTCTTGCGTCGCGCTGGGCGAACTGCTTTCGCAGTAACGGGGTGCGATCCTTTCGGATCCCTGTAACCACCCAAGGGTACACGACTAAGTCGCAAGTTAATTATGCAAGGATCTACAAGCGTCCAAAAGGCCCATTGATCATTTTTGTTCATCCTGCTTCACGCTGAATAATGGCCCTTGCCTTGCTCAAAGCTCGCAGCCACGGACTTCAACTCATTGGCCAGGATCGCTGGCCTAGTCGGCTCACACAGCGCCTCAACCTGACAGGCCGCACGCTTAGCGTACGATTTTATCCAAATTCTGTTGGCTCCTCCTATCGCGAGCTTCGCTACGGCAAGCCAGCCCATAGGGCATCACGACGAACATTTCCCCTGTCGAATTCCTCTACCTGAGTCGTAATGCATCCAAGGCTAGATGTTAAAATCATGTTAAAAGCATGTTAGGCAGCTCGAACGCTTCTAGAGCCCACGTTCTGCGGGCCTTCCAGATATCGCCCCGCGCAGATACCCCGATGATGAGCGCAGATACCCCGAAGGAGAGCGCAGATACCCCGAAGCACTCTGCGCAGATACCCCGATGCCTGTGGATAAATCTCAGGATCGCCGTTTACTTCTCGCGTGGGCGATTCTTGTCCAACTTACGACTTCATCCTTGATACCCCAGCGCTCGATAATTCCAACTCCTTCCAACTCGTGTAGAGCTGGCGGCAAAGCCCTGGTCTTGAAGTCTCGGGCACGCCCACGGGAACCACTCCACCTACGAAGCGACTCCCAAGCTACCCTGTGTACCCCGATAGAATGCCCTGAAATATAGTTTTGCAGATATTTGGCAAGTGGACTCTTAAGACGCAACCGGATCTCCATATCAATAAATGCAAGGTAACTATTTGCAAAGAGCGAAACAACCATAGGATCAATCATTATCCAATAATTATTTTCCTGCCCCCATTTTAACTTATCAATTAATCGAAATGTCTCTCCACTACTATTAGCATCAACAAAAATAGTGGCGCTCGCCAATCGCTCAATTGACTCATGCAGGCGACAATAACTCTCTGCAGATAGATCACTGCCTCTACCTATAGCCCGCAAAAAAGCAGCTCGCTCAAAATACACCGGCTCACCTATTGACAGTCCTTGAGCCAATTGAACTGCATGAAGAAAAACATCATTATCATACATGTCGAGTTCTTCTCCTGACATTCGCACTCGACAATCTGATCGACCTTCAAGCACCTCGCTTCTTAATATTCGGCGCTCTCCTTTCTTTATATTGGAAAATAATCCGGTCCTAGTCCATTGCGTCGGCATTGCGGATGCTAGCGAAGGAAATAAAGGAAACTGCTCTTGAATGCATACTTCCTCAACACATGCCCTCGTAAGCTCGCCCTGCAACTGTGCTTTAAAGCTGTCACGCTCGCTTGCCTCACGAAGGCGTCGGTCCAGAATTACATGGATCTTTGAAATGTTATTTTGAGTTACCTTTTCCTGCGATTGGGACTCATGCATATCGAGCCCCTACAACAGAATTTCGAAAAAATTGTTCTGATTTGCGAGGACGCCCAGGTTTTCGTTTAACCATAGGGTCTACGAGCTCAATCGTATCGAGTTGAACAACATGCCGTTGCAGCCAGCACTCAACATCCTCTTGTCGCCAGAGAAGTCGCTTTGCACCGGGAATTCGGCAAACAGGTGGTAATCGAGAAGGATTTTTCGAGTGCTGGTTTTTGATAGTGCCGGCGGTGCGGCCTAAGATTTGAGCCAAGTCATCAACGGTAAGAAGCTTTGCGAGAGACACAATGACATCCTCCCCCAATCCGGTTACGCCGGATCGGGATTGGATGGGTTCGCGGCAGCGCTGATAATTGACCGCTTGGGGCTGCTGGCTCAGCACATCAAGCGGGATCTATTCATACGCAGGGTTGTGCCCTCAGCTTCTTCTCGCTCTCCTCCGCACCTCACCGTTTGAAATCCGACCCCATCGTAGTCGGCGGCTGGTGACATCAGGCGATTGCCCTCAGGCATCTTTTCTTCCACGCCGGTTACTTCCGCTTTTCGCCTGCGTGGCACTGGACCAAGGAACCTTGCGACTCATCATCAATGCATCACAGCGCCAACTGCTATGCATCTAGAGACCAGGGCCATTTTCGGACCTTGCCAGTACGATTGCCCTCAGCTTAATCATCATCAGTAATCAACTCAACCACCCTGGCACACTTTTGTCACACTCAGGTTGTGACTAAGGATGATTACGGATGATCGTCGATGATCACTAAAGCGCTTACCACCCTTGTATAAATGGGGCTAAAGCCGTGAAAGCCCGTAGGGAGAGGTCCGCAGTAAAGCTATATTTTGCAGTTGCACTGCAAAGGCCCGACGGGGAAGGTTTCGCGGATGAGGGTGGGCTGCTGGGACATCGGGGTATGCTCGAAAAAACGGGATGAGCGATTTTGGCACACATTTGCCTAAAGCCATTTCGGCCAGGCACATCAAAAAATTTGCTAACCCAAAACACCCAACTCCTTCGCCCGCGCCACCGCCTGCGTGCGCCGTTCTACGCCCAGCTTGCTATTGATGTGACTGGCGTGGGTCTTGACCGTGTGCAGCGAGATGAACAGCTGATCGCTGATTTCCTGGTTCGAGCAACCTTGGGCGATCAGGCGCAGAACGGCCAGTTCACGCGCGCTGAGCTGGTCCGCCCCAGGGGATGGTTCCAACAACGGGCGAGTGGCCAGGGCAGGCAGTTTTTCTGCAAGGTTCTGCGAAACCACCGTCGGGACGCAGAGTTGCAGTTGCCCACGCAGCCAGTCCGGGTGTTCGGTCAGCAACGCGTCGAACGGTTGCAGGACGCCACCGGTTGCCGCTTCCAGCGCCTGGGCCAGCGCCTTGCGGGCTTCGGGTTCACGCCCGCCCGCCAGCAACAGGGTGATTTTCTGAGTCAGCGCCATCACGCTGAGCATTTGCCGCCCCGATTTCTGGCCGTGCTCGAGCAGCGCGTTCAAACGCCCCTCGGCCAGAATCGGCTGCCCCTGAATCACCTCCAGCAAGGCTTGCTGCAATTCGATATGCAGCGGCAACTGCGGATGGAATTCCGGCGGTGCCGCCGCGTGATCGCCGTTGTAAGTCTGGCCCAGTCGTGCCAGCCAGGCTTCGGCCAGATCGGTACGGCCCTGGGCCAGCCAGAGTTCGCATTTGACCAGGGTGATCATCGCCAGGTAGTAGATCGGCGGCACGTCCCAGATGTGCATCAGGCGTTCAGCTTCGGCGAGTTCAGCGAAGGCTTTGGCGAACTCGCCGCTGCTGCCTTCGAGCCGGGCGATCACGCAGTGGCCGATCAACACGCTGATATCGCGACAGGCCCGGGCTTCACCCAAACCGACTTGTAGACGCACGCGCGCGGCTTGCGGTTGCAAGCGCACGGCCAGCAAAAAGCCCTCGTACAACGTCAGGCGCGCACGCACGGCGTAAAGCCGTTGCGGGGATAACCCTTGCAGTCGTTGCAGACCCTGACGCACTTCTTGCAGTGAACGCAGGATTTCACCGCGCGCCTGCAGCACACGTGCACGGTCGTAATGGGCCAGCGCTTCAAACAGCGGGTTGCCGACCCGTTGCGCCAATTCCAGCGATTCCCGGTTCAAACTGCGTGCACGCCACAGGTCGCCGTCGGCGATCGCCAGATTGGACAGGGTTGAAAGACACATCAGCCGTTGCCCGTAGCGCTTGGCCGGCAGGCTTTCCAGCGCTTCGGTGCAGTAAAGTTGCGTGAGGGCGCGATTGCCTCGCCCCCGGGCGATGATGCCACTCAGGGCCAACCATTGCGCCAGCATGGATTTCTGCGCAGTGGCCGACGGGGCTGGCAGGAAGCGGCTCAAGTGCGCCGCCAGCTCCTCGGCAGCGTCCAACTGACAGGCCAGCCCCAATGCCCAGCTATAGAGCACGATCAGCCGCGGTGTGCTGATCAGCAGGCTGTCGGGCAAGTCCATTTTCCAGCGCAGCAGCATGCCGACATTCTGTTCGGCGAGCAGTTGTTCTTCAGATAGGTTTTGCACCAGGTTCGCCGCAACGTCCAGATGCCCGGCGCGCAACGCCTGCTCCACCGCCTCGTCGAGCAACCCTTGCGCATTGAACCAACGACAGGCGCGCAGATGCAGGCTGGCGGCCGGCACGATTGACTGAGCGGTGGGACGGGTACGCAGCAGGTCGGAAAACAAATGATGATAGCGATACCAGTGGCCGTGCTCGTCCAGCGGCACCAGGAACACCTGGTGCGCCTGAAGGAAACGCAGGATTTCGGCACTGTCATGGGCCTCGCGGACCGCGTCGCAGAGCTCGCTGCAAAAACGTTCCTGAGGCGCGGTGTCGTACAGGAACGACTGCACTTCGGCGGGCAGGCAATCGATGACTTCTTCGAGCAGGTAATCGCGAATCAGCCCTTCCCCGCCGTGCAACGACTGCGGCAACGCACCGTCGGTACCGGCTTCGGACGCCGCCAGCAACCAGAAACGCAGACCGGCGACCCAGCCTTCACTGCGCTGGATCAGGTTTTCCAGTGCCTCGCCACGCAATGAACTGCTGTGTCGATCGAGCAACATGAGGGCTTCATCGTGGGTCAGTCGAAGGTCCTGCTCATGCAACTCAAGCAATTGCCGCGACAAGCGCAAACGCGCCAGATGCCAGTCGGGACGCTGTCGGCTGGTCACCATGACCAGCAAGCCATCGGGCAGATGATTGAGGAAAAACTGCAAGCAACGATCCAGCACAGGGCCCTGTGCCAGATGATAGTCATCCAGCACCAGCAGCAAAGGTGTCATCGGCGAAAGGTGGATGGCCAGTTCATCGAGCAACCCGTCCAGCCATTCTTCGAAGGCGAAGGGCTGATGGCGCTGGCGCATTTTCAGCAGGCCCAGGGCCTGGCTGCCAAGCTTCGGAAAGTAATCCTGAAGACCTTCGAGCAACCGCTCGAGGAAACGCCCCGGATCGCTGTCTCGAGGACTCAACCCCAACCACAGACTGTGCCAATGGGCCGGCAGACCCTGGCAGAACTCCACCGCCAATGAGCTCTTGCCGAACCCGGCGGGTGCGCTGACCAGCAACAGCCTGCCACCGAGGCCTGCACTCAGGCGCTCGCACAGACGAGGCCGCAGCACATGGCCGTCGGGCAACGGGGGCCGAAAAAAGCGCCCGTCCAGTGCCGTGACGGCAACGCTTGCAGGGCCCGGGAGTGGGGACAGATCAGTCATGGCCGGCTCTTGTTTGAATTGCGGGTGGCGGCGTTGCAGATGTCCGCAGACTATCGGTAAACGAAGAGGGAATGAAGGTTATTGCTACAAATGGCTACAAAAAGAATACAAGCAAAGGTGTCGGCCAAAACCGACAGTCACACCGGACCTGAATTCGACCGTAGCAGCTACAGCGGATTTGTGTGAACGGCAAAAAAAAACGCCCCGAACCAGTCGGGGCGTTTTTCGAGGATGCGGCCTCTGTTCAGTACAGGTTAACGAACCCCGTCCTGACGCAGCGCAGCGGGGGTGAAATCGCTGGTGGTCGCGGTGAAGCCGAAGTCATATGCCGACTTCTCTTCGTTCTTCATGCCCAGTGCCAGGTAACGGCCCGATTGCAGGTCGTACAAGGTTTCCAGGGTGTACCACGGCACTTGCACGTTGTAGTAGTTCTGGGAGTGAGCTTCCGCCACGCGCCACAGTTGATTACGGCCGTCGTAGTGGTCGATCACCGCTGCTTGCCAGGTGTCTTCGTCAATGTAGAAGTCACGTTTGGCGTAGATGTGGCGCTGACCTTCCTTCAAGGTGGCAACCACATGCCAGACCCGACGCAGCTCGTAGCGAGCCAGGTCCTGGTTGATGTGACCGGCCTTGATGATGTCGTCGTACTTCAGTTGCGGCGAATCGAGTTTGTAGCTGTCGGAGGCGATGTACATCTCTTTCTTGCCTTCGAGTTTCCAGTCGTAACGATCCGGGGCACCGTTGTACATGTCCAGGTTGTCGGAGGTTCGCAGGCCGTCAGCCGCAGTACCCGGCCCGTCATAGGACACTTGTGGCGCACGACGCACGCGACGTTGACCGGCGTTGTAGACCCACGCCGAACGCGGCTCTTTAACTTGGTCGAGGGTTTCGTGCACCAGCAGCACACCACCGGCCAGACGTGCCGGCGCGGTCACTTTCTGCTTGAAGTAGAACAGGATGTTGCCCGGGTTCGCCGGATCGTAGTCCTTCATCTTGTCGCGGAACACGAACTGATCCTGGAAGTACACCAGGCTGTACGAGCCGTTCGGTTGCGGCGTGGCCTGGGTCACCAGACGGGTCACGCTGCCACCGCGATAACGGGTGATGTGGTTCCAGATGACTTCAACGCCGGTCTTTGGAATCGGGAACGGTACGGCGGTTTCGAAGTTTTCCAGACCGTTGCCGCCGGAGACCAGGTTAGTGGAGGTGGCGTTTTTCTTGATGGAGGCAAACACGGCATCCGGCACGGTCGCGCCGCGATGGGACGGGTAAACCGGCATCTTGAAGGTTTCCGGGTAGCGCTTGAACATCGCGTACTGGCCCGGAGCGAGTTTGTCTTTGTATTGGTCGACGTTCTGCGCAGTGATGGTGAACAGCGGTTTTTCACTGGCATACGGGTCAGACAGGAAGCCTTTGCCGTCAACGGTGCCGGCGTTTTTTGCCATGGGTTTCCAGGCCGGGATCGAACCGTCAGCGTTGCCCGCCATTTCGGCACCCATCGGCGTCAGGCTCTTGCCCAGTTTGTCCGCTTCGGCGGCAGGCACTGCCGCCATGACGCTGGTCGCCAGCAGCGAAAGCCCTAGAACTCCAGCGTGGAACAGACTCTTTGTTATTTTCATATGTGTGTTCGTCCTGAAAAAACAGTGCTTAGAAGTTCACGCCGACGCTGAGCGCAACGAAGTCGCGATCATCTACGGTGGTGTACTTGCCGTCGAAGAAGTTGGTGTACGCCAAGCTCGCGGTGTAGGTGTTCTGGTATTCGGCATCGAGGCCCAGGCTCACCGCTTTGCGACCTTCTTCGAAGTTGCCGCCAGGGCCTGGCGAGTAACCGCTGACGTCGTGGGACCAGGCCACGTTCGGCTTGAGGTTCACACCGGCGAACACGTCGTTGTATTCCCAGATGGCCCGACCGCGATAACCCCACGAAGTGGACGTGGTGAAACCTTCGTCGTTGCAGTTGCGGCTGCGGTTGTTGGTCGGAGTACCCGGGCCGGCGCCGTTGATGGTGCTGGTGTTGAGTGCCACGCACGTGTTCGCCGTACCAGTGGCTGGCAACTCACCCGGGCCGTAGACCGGATCGCGGCCATAACGGACGTCGGAAGTGCTTTCCAGTCCGCCAACGTGAGTCACACCCACTTCGCCCACCAGGGTCAGGCGGCTCGCACCCATGACCTGGTCAAAGAAGTGCGTGAGGGTGGTTTGGAACTGGGTGATTTCCTTGCGGCGATAGCCATGCAAGTCTTGACCCGGGCTGGCAGAGAGCAGCGAAGCATTGCCCAGAGCGCCGCCCAGAGGACGTACGCCGGCGAACAGAATGTCGGTGGAGTTGAGCTGCACCGGTGCGTTCGGACGATAGCTGATCTCACCGCTCCACGCCGTACCGGTAGGCAGGGTGGTGGAGAAGCTCAAACCGTAGAGGCGGATGTCTTCAGGGTATTCGATGAAGTATTTCGAGTTACCTGCCACCAGCAGCGGCGCGAGTGCGGCGAACGGACCTGGCAGCGCAGCCGCCGTGTTATAGACCGACTGCGGCGCACCCGTGGCGCTGAAGATCGGCGCACGGCTGTGGTAGTTCATGAAGTAGGCACCGAACTCGGTGTCCAGCGGGTCGAACATGTATTTGAAGGACGCGCCCCACTGACCGCTGTCGCGAGCATCACTATCGCCACCACGCCGAACCAGCACACCCTCCTCGTTGACATTGACGCCGTTGGCGGCCAATGGACCCAACGCAACGGCTGGAATCTGCGAACGTTTGTTCAGCACCCGCAGGTTGTTGTCGCAACCATCGGCAACAATGTCCGGCTGCGAGAAGAAAGTGCCGCAGTTATCGACAACGGTCTGGTCCCATTCCAGCTGGTAGAAGGCTTCTGCCGACAGGTTTTCAGTCAGGCTCTGGGACACGTAGAACATGTTGACCGGGATCAGGCCTTCCTTGATCTCGGCACCTGGACGACGGAAAGCGGACACGTCGATCGGGTTGATCGAGTTGATGCCGCCGCCGATGAACGTACTTTCGCCCCAGCTCACCACCTGCTTGCCCAGACGCACGGAACCCGGCTGATCGGCTATGGAGTAGTTGTGGTAGACGAAGGCGTCGAGGATTTGTCCGCCGGAGGACTTGGCGCCTTCCTTGCGGCCGTCGTTGCTGACGTTCTTGAATTCCAGGTCTTCGTTTTGCAGCGCGAAGTCGTACCAGTATTTGCCCCGGACAAAGACGCCGGTATCGCCGTACTTCAATTCAAGGTCATGGATGCCCTTGAAGATCTTCGAAAAGGCTTGCCCGCTCTTGAAGTTCAGGTGGCCGTCATCGGAGGTCTGGGACAGGCCGCGCCCGCCGTTGTTGACGCCGATCAGGTTCTTGTTCGGCGACTGGGTCGACACGCTCATCCCCAGGGAGAGCGACGAATCGAACTGACCTTCGATTTCACCAACGTTGAAACTGACGCCGAATGCAGGCCCGGCGAGCGAAGAGGCGAGACTGACCGCCAGGGGCAATTTCGCCCGGCGCCAGAACGTGTTTACTGATGTCATCGACGCTACTCCATGTGCATTATTGTTATGGCAGTTAGCACTTCTAAAAACGTTGTGGATGACGGGGAGCCAAGGCGTCCCGAAGTCACTCCAAAATTGCATCGCCCCGTTTTGTGCGTTTGCTCCGTTCTTAAAAATCCTTGAGCGGACTATAGCCAGCAGGTAGTAGAGCTTGATCCCTCTAAAGTGTGATTTGCAGCTGCCGGCCACTCTGGAACAGTCCTTTCGCCAGTCCGACACCTGTCGGCACGGCAAGGATGGCTGAAAATTCGGATTTCACAAGCCAAGCGCTTGCTTGGTGGGGCTGGCGTGCCCTTTTGGGCACGCCAGAAGGCGCTTAAAGCGTAGAGAGGAAGGTGCTGTTGTTGGCCTGCCATTCAGTGATGTCGAGGCGGATACGCTTCTTGTCGAGCTTGCCGACACTGGTCTTGGGAATTTCAGTAACAAGGGCGATCTGACTCGGGATCGCCCACTTGCTCAGGTGCCCCAATTCCACGAATGGCTTGAGGTGTTCCTTGAGCTCCTTAGCCCCGATCTCATGCCCTTCGCGGATCACCAGCAGCGCAAACGGGCGCTCGCCCCACTGTGGATCGGCGATGCCCACCACTGCTACTTCGCGTACCGCCACGTGGCGGCTGATCAGATCTTCGAGGTCCAGGGAGGAGATCCACTCGCCACCAGTCTTGATCACGTCTTTGATGCGATCACGAATGTCGATCACGCCCATGCTGTCCAGCGTTGCCACGTCGCCGGTGTGCAGCCAGCCCCCGGCCCAGAGCTCGGCGCCCTTTTGCGGTTCGTTGAAGTAGCCCTCGGAGAGCCACGGCGCACGCAGGACCAGTTCGCCCTGGGTCTCGCCATCGGCGGGCAGGAAGTTGCCGTCAGTGTCGACGATTGCCGCCTCCACCAACGGCCCCGGTACGCCGGCCTTGATGCGATACGTGGTGCGTTCGTCTTCGGTGCCGGCCATCAGCTCATCGTTGAGGTGGGCGCAGGACACCAGCGGCCCGGTTTCCGACATGCCGTAAGCGGCGGTCAGTTGAATGCCCTTTGCCTTGGCGGCTTCGTACAGTGCACGGTTCAGCGCACTGCCGCCGATGACGATTTTCCAGCCGCCAAAATCCGTGCTCTGCGCCGCCTTGGAATTGAGGACCATCTGCAGGATGGTCGGTACGCAATGGGAAAAGGTGACCTTCTCCTTGCGCCACAGCTCCACCAGGTATTCCGGGTCGTAACGGCCGGGATAAACCTGCTTGAGCCCGAGCATGGTCGCCACATACGGCAAGCCCCAGGCATGCACGTGGAACATCGGCGTGATCGGCATGTACACGTCGTTGGTGCCCAGCAGCCGCACGCTGTCGATGGCGCCCATGATGGTCGACACGCCCATGGTGTGCAGCACCAGTTGCCGGTGGGTGAAGTACACGCCTTTAGGGTTGCCGGTGGTGCCCGTGGTGTAGAACGTGGTCGCGACCGAGTTTTCGTCGAAATCCTGGAAGTCGTACTGCGTGCTCGCGGCCGCCAGCAACTGCTCGTACTCGCCGACCAGGTTTGGCAAATCGGCGGTTTTTTCCGGCAGGTCGGTCAGCAGCAGGGTTTTCTCTACCGTGGTCAGGTGCCCGGCAATCGCCTGGTACAGCCCGACGAACTCGCTGTTGACCAGCACGAAGCGGTCCTCGGCGTGGTTCATGGTGTAGAGGATCTGTTCCGGTGACAGGCGTACGTTGATGGTGTGAATCACCGCGCCAATCATTGGGATGGCAAACATGCATTCCAGATACCGATGGCTATCCCAGTCCATCACCGCCACGGTATCGCCGGCCTTGACCCCGGCCGCCGTGAGCACGTTGGCCAGCCGCGCGACCCGCTCGATCAGGGTCGGATAGCTGTAGCGCAACTGGTCGCGGTAGATGATCTCGCGGGTTTTCTCGTAACGAGCGCCGGACATCAGCAGCCGCTTGATCAGCAGCGGATACTGGTAAGCGCCTTCGGCGGGGGGGATAACGCGAGTCTGCAACATAAGAATCCCTTTTCTGACTGCACGGTGTTGGCTTTAGAGGTAAACACTCTAGAACCCTTATACGCCGGCCAAATCAGCCAAAGGAATGATTTGCAGAGCCGTACAAATGCTAGCTTTGCGCCAGCATTTGCAGGAATTCGCTCCGAGCGATCAATGCATCTCGGTGAAGGCGAGTTTCACGCCGATGGCAATCAGTACCACGCCCATGGTCCGGTCGAACCAATGGCCCATCCGGGCAAAACCGGCGCGCACGCGCTGCTGGCTGAACAGCCGCGCCACCAGGCAGAACCATACGGCCGTCGCCGCCGCGAGATAGAGCCCGTAGCCCGCCTGTACCGCCAGCGGCGTGTGCGGGTTGATCACCACGGTGAACAGCGACAGGAAGAACAGTGTGGCTTTCGGGTTCAGGCCGTTGGTCACAAAACCTGAAGTGAAGGCACCGCGAGGCGTGCGTTCGCCGGCCTCTTTGTGCAGATCGTCGTCGACGGCATTGGCCGGTTGCGCGCGCAGGGCCTTGTAGCCGATGTACAGCAGATACGCAGCAGCCGCCCATTTCAAGGCGTTGAACAGCACGATCGACTGGGACACGATCAGGCCGATGCCGAGCAATGAATAGCCGACGTGCAGGAAAATCGCCGTACCAACGCCCAGCGCTGTCCAGGTCCCGGCGCGACGGCCATGAGTCACGCTTTCACGCACCACCACGGCGAAATCCGGGCCGGGGCTGGCGACGGCGAGCAAGTGAATCAGGGCAACGGTCAAGAACTCTGTCCAGTACATGGGGGCTCCTTTGGGGTAGATCGGTCTGATTGATTATTTCTGAAGCGAACTCAATCTCTGTGGCGAGGGAGCTTGTCGGATCGCCGCACCGTCCCGTTCGACTGCGAAGCAGTCGTTAAAACGGATGATGCGGTACTCCTGACAAACCACGCCCACGTGGGTTGGGGCTGCTACGCAGCCCAGCGGGAGCAAGCTCCCTCACCACAGGTTGTGTGTCAATCCAGCTATTGGGTAACCAATTGTTTCATCTGGTAGGCTCGGCAGATTACGCCTTCAGTTCACCGCACAAAAGGTACAGTTGATGACGAACTCTCGCCGCGCCGTTTTCCTCGACCATCCTTCCCTGGACCTGGGCGACCTCGATCTCAGCCCGTTGCGCGACTGCTTTGACGACTTGCAGCTGTTCGCACAAACCACGCCGGAGCAGGTGATCGAACGCCTCAAGGGCGCCACCGTAGCCATCAGCAACAAGATCCTGATCGACGCCAACGCCATCGCCGCCAGCCCTGATCTGAAGCTGATCCTGATCACCGCCACCGGCACCAACAACGTCGACCTCGCGGCGGCTCGCGCCCACGGCATCACGGTCTGCAACTGCCAGGGCTACGGCACACCGTCGGTGGCGCAGCACACGATCATGTTGCTGCTCAACCTGGCCACACGCCTGGCGGACTATCAGAAAGCCGTCGGTGAAGGCCGCTGGCAGCAAGCGAAACAGTTCTGCCTGCTGGATTACCCGATTGTCGAACTCGAGGGCAAAACCCTCGGCCTGCTCGGCCATGGCGAACTGGGCGGCGCGGTCGCACGGCTGGCCGAAGCCTTCGGTATGCGCGTGTTGCTGGGGCAGATTCCGGGGCGCCCTGCCCGGCCGGATCGCTTGCCGCTGGATGAACTGCTGCCGCAAATCGACGCCCTCACCCTGCACTGCCCACTCAATGAACACACCCGCCACTTTATCGGTGCCCGCGAACTGGCCTCGATGAAACCCGGCGCGTTCGTGGTCAACACCGCGCGCGGTGGCTTGATCGACGAACAGGCACTGGCCGATGCGCTGCGCAACGGTCACTTGGGCGGCGCGGCCACCGATGTGCTGAGCGTCGAGCCACCGACCGACGGCAATCCATTGCTGGCCCACGACATCCCACGGCTGATCGTCACTCCGCACAACGCCTGGGGCAGTCGCGAGGCGCGACAAAGGATCGTCGGCCAGTTGACCGAAAATGCCCAGGGATACTTCAGCGGTAAAGCGCTGCGGGTCGTCAGTTGATAGACTGCGGCACTTTTTTTCACAGGAGCAGTTATGGATCCGCGCAGTGAAGTACTGCTTCGTCAGGCCGAGTTATTCCAGGGTTCGGTGCTGCTGGCCGGTTTGCCCGCCGACGACTTGCTCGGCCGTCTGCCCGATGCCCACGGCTGGTGCTGGCACGCCGGCGATCAAGCGGCGCTGGAGGCGCGCTTCCCCGAGCGCAGCCACTTTGGTGTGAACGCACCTGAGCGTGAGTTCGAGACGGCGGTGGTGTTTTTGCCCAAGTCCAAGGACCTGACCGACTACATCCTCAACGCCCTCGCCTCGCGCCTGGCTGGTCGCGAGTTGTATCTGGTGGGTGAAAAACGCAGCGGCATCGAAGGCGCGGCCAAACAATTGAACCCGTTCGGCAAGCCACGCAAGCTCGACAGCGCGCGGCATTGCCAGCTCTGGCTGGTCACCGTGGCCAACGCGCCACAAGCCAAGTCGCTGGAAAGCCTGGCCCAGACCTATGAATTGCCACTGGCCGAAGGTCCGCTGAAAGTCATCAGCCTGCCGGGCGTGTTCAGCCACGGTCGGCTGGATCACGGTAGCGCGCTGCTGCTGGAACATCTGGACAAGTTGCCGAGCGGCCACTTGCTCGACTTCGGTTGCGGCGCGGGCGTGTTGGGCGCAGCGGTGAAGCGTCGTTATCCGCACAATCAGGTGACGTTGCTCGACGTCGACGCATTTGCGGCTGCCAGCAGCCGCCTGACACTGGCTGCCAATGGTCTGGAAGCCGACGTGATTACCGGTGATGGCATTGACGCAGCACCGATGGGATTGAGTGCAATCCTGAGCAATCCACCGTTCCATGTCGGCGTCCACACGGACTACTTCGCCACCGAGAACTTGCTGCGAAAAGCGGCCAAACATCTGAAAAACGGCGGCGAACTACGCTTGGTCGCGAACAGTTTCCTGAAGTATCAACCGCTGATCGAAGAGCACTTGGGCGTGTGTGCGATCAAGGCCGAGGGACAGGGTTTCAGAATTTATCGGGCCAAACGAGGCTGAAAAATAAGTGCTTGCCTAACGGGTTTCGCCTAGGCAGAATCCGCTCCGTCCTAGGGGAGTAGTCTCCCACGAGCGCCATGCTCGTCCGGCATACGTCAACATACTTGGTCAACAGACCATGGCGTATGCGACCCAAGCGTCCGCATCAGACGGATCGCAGGGTTTGACAAGACCTATGACACGAACACCTTACCCGGGGCGGGAAGGCTGTACGTGTCATAGCCGTGTCGACCCGCCCCTTAGGAAAACCCTGATGATGTTGGACTCTCTGCTCGTTCCTACCGCAATCGTTGCCTTGGCCGAAATCGGCGACAAGACGCAACTGCTCGCGCTTATTCTCGCTGCTCGCTTTCGCAAACCCTGGCCGATCATCGCCGGCATCGTCGCTGCAACCCTGGCCAACCACGCGGCAGCCGGCGCGGTAGGTGCCTGGTTCGGCAGTTTCTTCTCGAATGCGGTGTTGCACTGGATCCTGGCAGCGAGCTTCGCCGCGACCGCGCTGTGGACCCTGGTGCCGGACAAGATGGACGACGATGAAGCCAGCACCGCCCGCAAGTTCGGGCCGTTCCTGACCACGCTGATTGCGTTTTTCCTGGCGGAAATGGGCGACAAAACCCAGGTCGCCACGGTGATGCTCGCCGCGCAATACCCGGATTTGTGGCTGGTGATCATCGGCACCACCGCGGGGATGCTGATTGCCAACGTGCCGGTGGTGTTGGCGGGTAACTTTGCCGCGGACAAATTGCCACTCACCCTGATCCGTCGCCTGGCGGCGTCGGCGTTCCTGATCCTGGCGATTGTGGCGGTGTACAAGGCGATGCAGAGCAGTGGGTGGGTTTGATCTGATAGCTCCCGGCTCTAACTTATAGATGCCCGCTATCAAAAGTCCATCGCCAATAGCTGTCAGAGTTGACAGCTATTGGCAATCAAACACGAGACTTATATTCATGGCTCCCTGATCTCACTCCGAACACAAGGATCGTAGCCATGAACACCCTAAAGCCTGAACTCGAAGGTGTAATTATTCCCTACACGCCCTACAGCGACGCATGTGTCTATACGGCCACAGTGGATCCAACTGATCAAAAACGCGTGCGTATTCGCTTAAGTGGCCGAACTGAAAATGGTCTGAAAGAATTGGAGTCCATTGAGAGAGCTGAATTACTTTTTCAGAACGACGGAGGCTACATGTCCACCTCCAACGAGTACGGCAGTGATTCGTCAGAAAGCTATTACTGGACTTTTCCTCCAAAAGGCGTGGCGTCTCACTTCACCATTTCGGATGGTGCAGGGAATCCATTCAGGATTACCTTCGAAAAGAAGAACTCGAAGTATTTCGAGTTTGAGTGCGAATTCTTTGCCGTATTCGGGGAAAAATATGATTACAACCCGAGCGGCAATTACATATTCATTGATTATTTAATGCGTGACGTGAATGCCCGGATGAAGGATCACTTCACGAAGTCAGACAAATAAGTAAATAAAGGCGCTCCTGTCCAACAAGAGCGCCTTTCTTCATCAGGATTTCGGCGCTTTCTCGTACAACGGCATCACCTTCGGAATCGCCGCCTGCAACGAAGCAATCCGGCTGGACGAAGCCGGGTGAGTGCTCAAGAACTCCGGTGGCGCGCCTTCCGAGGCTTTGCTCATCTTGTTCCACAACGTAATCGCCGCATTCGGGTTGTAACCGGCGCGGGCCGCCAACTCCAGGCCAATCAAGTCCGCCTCGTTTTCATTGCCACGACTGTTGGGCAAGGTCATGCCGTATTTCGCCACGGTGTCCGCCAGGGCCAGACTGTCCTGCCCCAGACCGAGCAACGCGCCAGCGCCCTGCTTGGCCATCTCGACACCGTACGCCTTGGACATCGCTTCACGACCATGCTCGCGCAGGGCGTGGGCGATTTCATGGCCCATGATCGCGGCGATTTCATCGTCGGTGAGTTGCAGCTTGTCGATCAGCCCCGTGTAGAAAATGATCTTGCCGCCAGGCCCGCAGTTGGCGTTGAGCTCGTCGCTCTTGATCAGGTTGACTTCCCATTTCCACTGGGCTGAATCCGGGCGGAAAACGGGCGCCTGGGCAATCAGCCGATCGGCAATCAGCTGGACGCGTTTGGCGTCGTTACTGGTCTTGTCCAGCACGCCCTTGGTGCTCGCCTCGCCGACCGTCTTTTGATAAGACTGGGCGTACATCTGGTTGACTTCGTCAGTGGACAACATGCTGAACATGTACTGCTTACGCTCAACGCCCACGGCGCCACCGCTGGTGGTATTGACCGACTGACAGCCGGCAAGCAGCAAACCTGCGCTCAGCGCACACACAACCAATGTCTTGTTCATCAAAAAATTCCCTGAAAACATGCCGAGTAGCCTAGGTGGTGAATTGTGTCGACGCCAGATACATAGACGTGTAGACGCACATTTCAGACAAAGCTCTCATTGCTGTAGGAAAAATTTCACATAACGGCGCCCGCCACAGCCGATAACGGCCCGCATTGATCCATTTGCGACATCAAACACTTCAAAACAGCCATTTCGCCCCGCCCCGCTCATGGCCCTCCAGCTCCCTGCCGATACACCACCGCAGACGTCCTCTTGCGTGCGGAGCACCCATGAAATTCAAGTCGATCCAGTTTTCCGTGGCCGCCCTCGCCGGCGCCATCGTTCTTAGCGTAGTCGCCGCGCTGGTGCTGTACGCACTGTTTTCCGGCGCACGGACGCAAGACATGGTCCAGGAGCGGACCCAGGCGCAATTCGAGCAAGTCATCGAGCAGCGCCTGACCTCTCTGGCGCAAACCCAGGTCAGCCAGATCCAGCGCGAACTCGAAGCGCCGCTGCTGATCGCCGGCGGCCTGGTGCGGGTCAACGCGCTGATCGGTACGCCGGGGGCCGATGGCCAGCCGACCTTGAGCCTGAGCCGGGAACAGTTGATCAGCCTGATCAAGGAAAACGTGGCCAAGAACCCGAAAATTCTCGGCACCTATATAGGTTGGGAAAAAAATGCGCTCGATCACAACGATGCGGCCTACGTCGACACCAAGGTGGTCGGCATCGACGCCAGCAACGGGCGCTTCCTGCCGTGGTGGTTCCGCAACGAGGACGGCACCCTGGGCCTGGACAAACTGGTGGACGTCGACGACCAGAAAACCCTGTCCACGGGCGTGCGCGCCAGCGAGTACTACCTGTGCTCCAAGGAAACAAAAAAATCCTGCGTGATCGATCCGGCGCCCTACAAGGTCGGCGACAAGATCGTCATGCTCGCCTCGTTTATTGAACCGATCATGCTCAACGGCGCCTTCCAGGGCATCGTCGGCGCCGACCTGTCGGTGAACTTCATCCAGGAAATGTTGCTGGGCGCGAATCAGAAACTGTACAGCGGCGCAGGGGAAATGGCGCTGATCGGTGGTAATGGCCGGATCGTTGCCTACACCAAGGACCCGAGCAAATTCGGCGAGAAGGTCAGCGACATTCTCGACAGCAAGCAGATCGCCAACATGGCCAACCTCAAGCGCGGCGAAGTGACCTACACCGTCGACAAGGCCCAGGGTCGGATCGAGTTGTACCTGCCGTTCGGCATCGGCCAGACCGATGCACGCTGGACCTTGATGCTGCAACTGCCGCTGAACGCCGTGATGGCCGACCTGCAAAAACTGCAAGGCGACCTGGACGCTCAACGCAAATCCGACACCTTCGGCATGGCCATGGTCGGTTTGTTGATCGCCGGTATCGGTCTGTTGGTGATCTGGCTGGTGGGCCATGGCATCGCACGGCCGCTCAAGCAAATGGTGGCGATGCTCGACGATATCGCCAAAGGTGAAGGCGACCTGACGCGTCGCCTGACCAGCGACCGCGCCGACGAACTGGGCTCGATTGCCAAAGGCTTCAATACTTTCCTGGCCAAGCTACAGGCGATGATCACCCAGGTCGTGACCTCGGTGCAGAGCGTCAGCGATTCGTCGGAACACACCGCTGACATTGCCATCCGCACCAACATCGGTGTGCAAAAGCAGATGGCCGAGATCGATCAAGTGGCGACGGCGGTGCATGAAATGACCGCCACCGCTCAAGACGTGGCACGCAACGCGACCCAGGCCGCGCAAGCCGCCAGCCATGCGGATCAGGCAGCGGCCCAAGGCATGCAAATAGTTCGGGATACGTCGAATTCGATTGGCGTGCTGGCAATTGAAATCGGCAAGGCGGTGGGCGTGGTCCAGACCCTGGCCAAGGACAGCGAAAACATCAACGCGATCCTGACCGCCATTCGCGGGATCGCCGAACAAACCAATCTGCTGGCCTTGAACGCAGCCATTGAAGCGGCCCGCGCGGGCGAACAGGGACGCGGTTTTGCGGTGGTGGCCGATGAAGTGCGCAACCTGGCGCAGAAAACCCAGAAGGCCACGGAAGAAATCCAGACCATGATCCAACAGCTGCAACAAGGCACCCGCGATGTGGTACGGGTGATGGAGGACAGCCAGAACCGTACAGACGAAAGCGTGCAACATGCGGCGAAAGCGGCTGAAGCGCTGAAAACCATTACTCAGGCGGTGTCGGTGATCAATGACATGAACACCCAGATTGCCAGCGCGGCCGAAGAGCAAAGCGCGGTGGCGGATGACATCAACCGTAACGTGATCAACATCGGGCAAGTGGCCAATGAAGTGGCGGGCGGCGCGGATGAGTCGAGTGCGGCGAGTGCGGATTTGACCAAATTGGCGGAACAGCAGCGGCGGTTGATCAATCAGTTCAAGGTCTGATCCAAAGGCCCCATCGCTAGCAGGCTAGCTCCCACAGTTGATCTTCAGTGAACACACAATTTGTGTACAGCACAGATCCAATGTGGGAGCTAGCCTGCTAGCGATGGGGCCGGCAGAGACACCCCATCAGCCGGGAGTCAGACACTCCGGCCCATTCAGCTTCGGATCATTCACCAGATTCGCCAACACTCGCTCGCGCAACGACGCGGGTTCACTGGCCAACAATCCCTGCAAGACATGCAAAGGCGTTTCCGGGTTAAGCCACGCCGCCTGCCCTGCCTCATCCAGAATCAACGGCCGACGCTGACTCGCCGCCGGTTGTGTGATCACCGCCGTGCTCAGCCACACCTGCTCCTGCACTGGATACGCTTCCCAGATTGCCGCAAAAAACAAGGTCGAACCCTCCCCCGGCGTCAGCCAATACGGGCGCTTGCGGGTCGTGCCACGCCATTCGTAAAAACCGTTGCCTGGCAGCAGGCAACGGCGTTCGCGCAAGGCCTGGCGAAACATCGGTTGTTCAGCGACGGTTTCAGCCCGGGCATGGGCCGGGGTGCGGGAAAGATCGGTCAGCCATGGCGGCGTCAAACCCCAACGCGCCCGCGCCAACTCACGCTGAGCGTCTGCGCCGGCACGCAGCATCAGCACCGAATCGTTGGGGGAAATATTCCACTGGGCCTGCTGATCGGCGGGGAAGCCAGGCAGGGCCGCGAAGGCGGGGTTCCAGCGAAACAGGGCATAACGTCCACACATGGGGCAACACGACTCTCAATAAAACGAACGCCAGCCTAACAGACCAGCGTGCCGGGAAAACTGTCCGGTTCATCACCGGGCAGTGGCAGCGCGGCATTGTACGCGGTGATCAGCTCGCGGGCGTATTCGGCTTGGTCGTTATCCACCGACAAGCCCAGCAGGCCATAGATCGGCAGTTCACCGGTCCCGCCGATTAAATCGCGGCCCACCAGATGCGCCTCGATGCCCTCGCTGGCCAGCATGCCTTGCAGCAACTCACCTTCCATCAGGTTTTCCGGCTCGTAGATTCGCTGCATAGATGCCCCTTACTCGTTTTCGCTGAACACTTCGAGATGCCATTCCTCTCCTTCCACCTGCAACACAAACGTTATCGGCCGACAGCACACCTGACAGTCCTCGATATAGGTCTGATCGCCACCGGACAGGTCCACCGTCGTCTCGACCTCTTCACCACAATACGGACATTCATACAACGCAGGTTCCAGCATCGCGGTCTCCCAAGTGACTTGTGCGTATAATCGCCGGTCTATTTGCAGGGCTATTTTTGTCTGGCTACTTTTTCAGACCGTGCCCCGTTGGTTTTCGATCAAAACCTTTACTTACCCTAGCCGTTTCTAACAAGAGAGCATGATGGGCGAATTCGATGCCATCCGACCTTACAATGACAGCGAAGTCCCGGCGGTGCTGGACCGACTGCTCGGCGACAAGGCGTTTCTAGATATCCTCATCCACTTCCGCTTCCCGCGTTTTGCCGGTGCCTTTGGCTGGGCGCTCAAACCTCTTATAGCTCATCGGCTGCGCCGTGAGTTCGCCGGCGTCACCTCGGTGGCGACGTTGCAGGATAAAGTCGAGATGTACGTCGACCACACCATCGAACGAGCCACGGACGGTGTGACGTACACCGGCGTCGAGCAGTTCAAGTCCGGCAGCGCCTACCTGTTCATCGCCAACCACCGCGACATCGTGATGGACCCGGCCTTCGTCAACTACGCCGTGTACCACGCCGGCCTGCCGACACCGCGCATCGCGATCGGCGACAACCTGCTGCAAAAGCCCTTTGTCAGTGACCTGATGCGCCTGAACAAGAGCTTCATCGTGCACCGTTCGATCACCGGGCGTCGCGAGAAGATGGCGGCGTATCAGCTGCTGTCGGCCTACATTAACCACTCGATCCGCAACGATTGCGCCTCCATCTGGATCGCCCAGGCCGAAGGCCGGGCCAAGGACGGCGACGACCGCACCGAGTCGGCGATCCTGAAGATGTTCCACATGAGCCGCAAGGACGAGCCGTTCGGCGAAGTCATCCGCTCGCTCAACGTCAGCCCGGTGTCGATCAGCTATGAATACGACCCGTGCGACCAGGCCAAGGCTCGCGAACTGTTCATCCGCGCCACCACCGGCAGCTACACCAAAGTCCCGGGCGAAGACGACGTCAGCATCGCCAAGGGCATCACCGGCTACAAGGGCCGGGTGCACGTGAACTTCGCCGCGCCTATCACCGAACTGTTCGACGACACCAAGCAGTTGGCGATCGAAATGGACCGGCAGATTCTCGGCGGCTACCGGTTGTTCCCGGTGCATTACCTGGCTTACGCGCAGTGGAAAGACGCCGACCCGCAATTGCAGGTGCCAAAAGCTGCCGAAGTGTTTGCGGCCGACGAACTGGCCAAGGCCCAAGAGGAATGGCAACGCCGACTGGAAGCCTGCCCTGAGGAGCATCGTCCGTACCTGGTGCTGCAATATGCGACGCCGGTGCGTAATCAGTACCGGGTCAAGGCTGGATTGCCGCTGTAATTGGGCTGCATACACGGTCCCCTGTGGTGAGGGGACTTGTCCCCGTTCGGCTGCGCAGCAGTCGTAAAGTCGGTACCCGCGGTATGCCTGAAAAAATGTGATTACAGATGTTTGGGGCCGCTTCGCAGCCCAGCGGGAGCAAGCTCCCTCGCCATAGGGGGCTGCGCTATAGATTCAAAAGCGAGTGCTGATCCACGACACCAGCAACGCCAGCCCCAGGCATGCGAAGCCGAAGCGGTAGAAGAACCGGTTCATGCGCAAGGTGGCCCAATCAAGGATGGGTTCTTCGTTCGGGCGGCTTTGACGCTGGGCGACCAGGCTGGCCATGGCGCGTTGTTCACGGCGACGCGTGGCATGCAGCAACCAGCCGCCCGGGAAGGCCAACAGCAAGGCCAGCAGGTTGATCAACTTGGCGGGATGGTGGGTGAACAGCGAAATCAAATGCAACGACATCACGGACCTCGGCAAAACAGGTGTGGCAGACGCCGAACCGGCGACTGCGGCGCGGATTCTACCGAAAGCCTGCCCCCCTGCCCTGCCTTTCCGACAAATAACGAACCATCTGACCAAATGCTGCCCTGTGTCACGGCTCCGTCATCTGAATACGCCAGTCTGGCGGCCCTCGAAACCGACACGGACACCGTCATGCTGCACGCCGAAAACCAGGACCGCCTCTACCTCATCGCCCAGAGTGATGAACAACAAAACCTCGTAGGAAGCCTCGCCTTTAACGTTCAGGACCGCCACTGGCTGGTTTATTGCGCGTTGGGTGGGCATCAACATGCGGATTTGCCGGAGACGGATTTGCTCACGGGCGTGAGCGTGCTGGATTTCTACTCCCAAGCGGCCTGACCCCTCCAGCCCCTGTGGGAGCGAGTCCGCCCGCGAAGACGGCGGAACTTCCAACAGTGATGTTGCCTGACACACCGCGTTCGCGGGCAAGCCTCGCGCCTACAGGTGATCGGTAATCAGCAAGCATTAAAAAGCCCGGGACCATTGCTGGCACCGGGCTTTTTTGAATCTCGCGAAGGTTACTCGCCGAGAATCTGACCAATCGTCGGGTCCTTGAACAGACGCGTCAACGCATCGCTCAACACATCACTGACCAGCTTGGTGTTGGTTTCCTGGTTCGGCGCCATGCCGAAACGCTGGTCCAGGGATGCGCCGTAACGGCCGCTGTAGCGACGGTTGGCGTTCTGCACATCCGAGCGGAAGGTTGCGCCGATAGTCGCCTCGGTCACGTACATGCCTTCTTTAGGCGACTGATACTTCAACTCGGCCAGGGTCACGGTCAACTGCGGAGCATTCAGCGCATTCGAGGTCGGGGTAAAACCCAGCAACCGCACGGCCGCCTCGGCCTGTGCCTGCAACTTCGGCAGGATCTGCGCGCCCTGTACGGTGATCGCGCTGGTCTCGGGGTACAAGCCACCACGGGTGCCCAGGGTTGGCGACGGACGACCGTCCACCACGCGCACCACCACCGGCTGACCATGGCCGACCGGCGCCAGCTGAGTCGTCAGCTTGGGTTCAGGGTTCAGTTGTTGCGGGCTGTGGGCGCAGCCGACGAGGGTCAAACTGGTCACAGTGATCAAACCGAACAACAGGCGTTGCAACATGCTCTTCTCTCCAGAATCAGGCACAAACAGGCCCGCAGTATAGCGGTGGGCCACTGCGGGTAACTAGCACCTCACAGTGAATACTGAAATGTCTGACAAACCCTTGGGAAACCGGTTCCTGTCACACATCTGTCACCGCCCTTACACTTGCACGTCACGGCTCGTTGGCAACCTTCTCAGCAGGTCACCCACAAGGTACTTCGTCATGCGTTATCTCATCTCGCTGTTCGCGCCACGCCCGTTGCACCGCTGCTTTGCCCTGCTCGACCGCAACGGCCACTGCCAGGCGTTCAAGCAGTGCAGCCTCCAGCCGATGGGCGATGACTGGGTCGAAATCGAAGAAATCCGCCTCAACTGGCTGCACCATCCGCTGCCCCCGAGCGCCCGTGTCAACCAGCGCCCGCCACGTGCACGGGTGCAACATCTGTTGACCACCTGACCAGACGCCTAATAAAAGTCATTAAACACGTCCATTTCCCTGCGTTTCTTAGATACAATCTCCCCCCGATTATAAGGACGTCTCCTGATCGGGCCTCGCAGCATCGTCAATGCTTCGGTATTGGCACCCCGCACGCCCACAGAGAGCCGCCCACACAGATCGAGTGAAGCTGGCGCGCTTGCTGTTCCTTGAGCAAAAACCCCACTTTTCGCGAATCTGCAGAGCTGTCATTACGCTCGGTCACTGAGCTGTTTGCCCGTTTTGCCTGTCATGTACCCCATGACGGCAATCCATCCGGGCACAGTGCCAGCCTGGGACAGCCCTTTTTTGAGGTTCACGTCTTCAAAAGAGCGTGAAAAAAACGGGTTTTCACAACTTCACAAGAGTGTGGCGAGCAAATGAATAGTTTTGCGTCTGAACATGCACCATTAGCGTCTGAAACAGCCCAACGACACAGGACCGAGTACTCCTCGAACACCGGAGCCTGAAGCCTGTCCGCTACGGATTTGGTTGCACAAACGGATGTCTCGACCATAAGTCGAATTGCCAGCCGCGCGCTGAGATGAGTTCATATAACTCTTTAGGCCCGGCGCATGCATCCGTCGAAGTTGCGAAAAATTGCGAAGATTCGGACATGGCAACACTGCCATGGGTACCTGGGGCATCACTGACACGCCCCGGAACGCCTGGCACCCATGCCGACAATTTGGTGCTGCAGATTTTGGAGACGCGTTAAATGGCGCATAACGAAGCAGTCGACGTAGTACTGGTTGGGGCCGGCATCATGAGTGCCACCCTTGCCGTACTGCTCAAAGAACTCGACCCCGCGATCAAGCTGGAAGTCGTCGAGCTGATGGATTCCGGTGCCGCGGAGAGTTCGAATCCGTGGAACAACGCCGGTACCGGCCACGCCGGGCTGTGTGAGCTCAATTACACCCCGCAGGCGGCCGACGGCAGCGTCGACATCAAGAAAGCCGTGCACATCAACACTCAGTTTGAAGTGTCGAAGCAGTTCTGGTCCTATCTGACCAAAAAGGGCACGTTCGGCTCGTGCAAGACGTTCATCAGCCCGGTGCCGCACCTCAGCTTCGTGCAGGGCAATGATGGCGTTTCCTTCCTCAAGGAACGCTTCAAGACCCTGAGCAAGCACCACGCCTTCTCGGACATGGAATACACCGAAGACAAGGCCACCATGGCCGAGTGGATGCCGTTGATGATGCCGGGCCGGCCAGCTGACGAAGTCGTCGCGGCCACCCGTGTGATGAACGGCACTGACGTCAACTTCGGCGCCCTGACCAATCAACTGCTCAAGCACCTGACCAGCGCACCCGATGCCCAGGTCAAGTACTGCAAGCGCGTAACTGGCCTCAAGCGTAACGGCAGCGGCTGGACCGTCAGCATCAAGGACGTCAACAGCGGTAACTCCCGTGAAGTCGACGCCAAGTTCGTCTTCCTCGGCGCTGGCGGCGCGGCACTGCCACTGTTGCAGGCGTCGGGCATCGAAGAAAGCAAAGGCTTCGGCGGCTTCCCGATCAGTGGCCAGTGGCTGCGTTGCGACAACCCGGAAGTGGTCAAGCATCACCAGGCCAAGGTCTACAGCCAGGCCGCAGTGGGTTCGCCACCGATGTCGGTGCCGCACCTGGACACCCGCGTGGTCGATGGCAAGAAGTCCCTGCTGTTCGGACCTTATGCCGGTTTCACCACCAAGTTCCTCAAGCATGGCTCCTTCATGGACCTGCCGATGTCGGTTCGCGCCGGCAACATTGGCCCGATGCTGGCCGTGGCGAAAAACAACATGGACCTGACCAAGTACCTGGTCAGCGAAGTGATGCAGTCGATGGAGCAGCGTCTGGACTCCCTGCGTCGCTTCTACCCTGAAGCGAAAGCCGAAGACTGGCGCCTGGAAGTGGCCGGCCAACGGGTGCAGATCATCAAGAAGGACCCGAAAAAGGGCGGCGTTCTGCAGTTCGGTACCGAACTGGTCGCGGCCAAGGACGGTTCCCTTGCCGCCCTGCTCGGCGCCTCCCCAGGCGCTTCGGTGACTGTTTCGATCATGCTTGAGCTGATCGAAAAATGCTTCCCGAACAAAGCGTCCGGCGAATGGGCTGCCAAACTGGCGGAAATCTTCCCGGCCCGGGAAAAGGTTCTGGAAACCGACGCTGCGCTGTATCGCAAGATCAATGCGCACAACAACGTCGCCCTGGAACTGGTTGAAGCCAGTAACGAGACCGAAAGCTACGCTTGATTCGGCCGCATGAAAAACGCCCCGTTCTCAGTGAGAGCGGGGCGTTTTTTTGCCGGATGAAAAGGTCTTAGCCTCGAGCCTTTTCGATCAGCTCGATGTAATCCGGCGCATTGCGCTGATCCTTGATCAGGGCAACGAAGTCATTGCCGTGCTCATCCTTGCCATCCAGGTCCAGACCGGCTGCGACGAAGAACGTCAGAAAACGCTCGAAGTCATCGATGCGCAAGCCACGGTAGGCCTTGATCAGCTTGTGCAGGGACGGCGAAGTGGCGTCGACCGGCTCGAAATCGAGAAACAACTTGATCTGCTCATCGCCGATCTCGTCACCAATCACTTGCTTCTTATCTTTACGCATTGCCGACTCCAGCTCGCAGACATTTCACGGGGCGGGCAGTTTACCCCTGCCCGGGTACAAGGCTCAACGCGGACGAACAGCGCCCGTGTGCAGATCGGCCCAGACATGGCCGTTGGCGTAACTGAGGAACTGGCAATACACCGTGTCATTGCGCAACAGGTCGATCACCACCCGGTACTGCGCCATCGGGTAAAACAGCGTCAGTGTTTTGCTTTTTTCGTCGTAGATCGGCTTTTTCAGGCTTTTGCTTTCGCCGTCGAAATTGACCAACACCTGGCTGATGGTCGCGCCCTTGTTCAAGGATTTGCCCTTGAGACGGATCATCACCGGGGACGTGACCGGAATCGGCTGTTGATTGGACTGACGCTGGCTACCAACCACCACCGAATACTCGGTGACCTGCAACAGCTGTTGCTGCTCGGGCTCCGCGTCACGCAGGATCAGGTCGTCGGGCGGCAGGAACTGCGCGTGCATCGGCGCCGGGGCGGCCGCCAGAGGCAGGCTGAGGGTCAGCAACAGGGCGACGCAGCTGCGGGTCAAAAGGCTCATGACGGGCTCCGAAGGCGAGGCCGAGCACTCTAGCATGAGGATCAACCGCGCGAATTGGCGATATGGGTCAATACTTCGCAGTACGAGGCTGGCGATGCTGGACGAGCTTTCAGCCGTCGTTCAACAGTGCATCGTCTTCTAGGGAGTGTTCATGACGTTCTCCGTCCCCCCGTTGTTCGCGGCCTGGCGTCAGACCTGGCGCGCCGGCTACACCCTCAGGCGCTTACGCGGCGACATCAGTGCCGGGGTGACGGTAGGGATTATCGCCATCCCGCTGGCCATGGCCCTGGCGATTGCCGTAGGTGTACCGCCCCAGCAAGGTTTGTATACGGTACTGATCGCTGCGCCCCTGATCGCCCTGACAGGCGGTTCGCGTTTCAATGTCAGTGGGCCGACCGCCGCGTTCGTGGTCATTCTGCTGCCCATCACCCAACAATATGGCCTGGGCGGCCTGCTGCTTTGCACCATGCTTGCCGGCGTCATCCTCATTGCCCTGGGGCTGATTCGAGCCGGGCGGTTGATTCAGTACATTCCGTACCCGGTCACCCTTGGCTTTACCGCCGGGATCGGCATTGTCATTGCCACCCTGCAATTGAAGGATTTGCTGGGCCTGAACACCGCCGGCCAGGCAGAACACTACATCGAACAGCTGGGCGTATTGATTCTGGCGTTGCCCAGCGCCCGGCTAGGGGACGGGATCATCGGCCTCACCTGCCTGGCCGTTCTGATTATCTGGCCACGGTGGGTGCCGAGGATTCCGGGGCATCTGGTGGCGCTGACCATCGGTGCGCTCCTGGGGTTGGCGCTGGAGCACGGCGGGCTGGCGGTGGCGACATTGGGTGAGCGTTTCAGCTATATGGTCGACGGCGTCAGCCATCCCGGCATTCCGCCGTTCCTGCCAAGCTTCGATTGGCCTTGGAATCTACCCGGCCCCGACGGCCAGCCGCTGCACCTGTCTTACGATTTGATCCGTCAGTTACTGGCGCCGGCGTTCGCCATTGCCATGCTTGGCGCCATCGAATCCTTGTTGTGTGCGGTGGTGGCGGATGGCATGACCGGCAGCAAACACGATCCCAACGCAGAACTGCTGGGCCAGGGCCTGGGCAACCTGATCGCACCGTTGTTCGGCGGCATTACCGCCACGGCGGCCATTGCCCGAAGTGCCACCAACGTGCGCAGCGGCGCCTTTTCGCCACTGGCCGCCATTATTCATAGCGCCGTGGTGCTGATGGCAATACTCGTCCTCGCACCGCTTTTCAGCTACTTGCCGATGGCTGCACTGGCCGCATTGCTGATCATGGTGGCGTGGAACATGAGCGAGGCCCGGCACGTGCTGCATACCTTGCGCATCGCGCCTCGCAGCGATGTGCTGGTCTTGCTGACCTGCCTGAGCCTGACGGTATTGTTCGACATGGTGATGGCCGTCGCCGTCGGCCTGTTGCTGGCCGCCGGGTTATTTATCAAACGCATGAGCGATCTCACCGACACCGCCGAACTGCCCCGCGCCTTCCATCAGGCCTTGCAGGACATGCCGGAGCATGTTCGTTGCTATGCGATACGCGGACCGCTGTTCTTCGGCGCTGCTGAAAAAGCCCTGGGGGTGCTACGCAAATTCGACCCGGAGGTCAAAGTGGTGATCGTCGAGATGAGCGCCGTGCCGATGCTGGACATGACGGCGCTGGCGGCCTTCGACAATATCCTGAGGGATTACCGCACGGACGGCATCGGCCTGATTCTGGTGGCGACCGCTCCAAGGGTGCGCCTGAAGCTCAGGCGCGCGGGCATCCATCGGGAACAGCGTCAGTTGGCCTACGTGAACAACCTGGAACAGGCTCGTCGCAAAAGCGAACGCTGGCTGGCCGGGAAAAATTGAGCGCTCGGCTCAATCAAACTGCGCACGCATCCACGTCTGATATTCAGCCACACCAGGCTCGCCTTCGCGCGGCGCCCAGTGAGCAAGCTCTCCTTCACCGACGGGGCGATAAGGGCCGGCCTTGCACTCGAACATCAGGCTGTCGGCTTCCAGCACCACCAAACCATGAAACACACCAGTTGGCAGGTCGACACCCACACAGTCGCCACCGGCCTGCAGGACTTGCTTGCTCACCACCACGCCGGACTCGTCGAAGATCAACACGCCAAGCCGCCCTTTGAGGACCAACAAGGTTTCAGCCTTGTTGTCCCCCAGATGCCGATGAGGCGGGATGTATGTGGACGGCTGCAACCCCACCGCCATGCGATGGCAAGCGTCTTCCATCTGATGAAAGTTGTGGTGCTGGCGTCCACGCGGGTTGGCCGCAGCCTTCTCGGCCAATTCAGTGAACAGTGTTTGATCAAGAAAGCTCGGCGTGGCCAATGATTACATTCCTTTAACAGCAAAAATTCCGTTGGCGTTACGCCAGTAGCCTTTGTAGTCCATGCCGTAACCGAAGATGTAACGGTCGATGCACGGCAGGCCGACGAAATCGGCTTTCAGGTCCGGGCGAGCCTTGCGGTCGTGGTCCTTGTCGATCAGCACGGCGGTGTGCACTTTGCGCGCGCCGGCGTGTTTGCAGTAATCGATGATCGCGCCCAAGGTGTGACCTTCATCGAGGATGTCGTCGATGATCAGCACGTCGCGGTCGAGGAACGAAACTTCCGGCTTGGCTTTCCAGAACAGGTCGCCGCCGCTGGTTTCATTGCGATAACGGGTGGCATGCAGGTAGGACGCTTCCAGCGGGAAGTGCAGATGGGTGAGCAGCTTGCCGGCGAAAATCAGGCCGCCGTTCATCACACAGAACACCACCGGATTGCTGTCAGCCAGCTGTTCGTTGATGTGTGCACCGACGCGGGCGATGGCCGCCTCGACTTCAGCTTCGGTGTACAGGCAGTCAGCCTCTCGCATGATTTGACGGATATGCTCGAGATCAGCGGACATGGCGCTCTCCAGGGGATGGTAAAGGGAGGGACGGTTCGGGAAAAGCGGGCAAAGGTACGCATCAAGCGAGGCCAGATCAAGCGTTTGTGGACTAACGTACTGTATGTCTATAGGACAACACCCTCGGATAGATTAATCTAGGCCGGTTTTTTTGCCCGCCGCCGGAGCCTTTCCCATGCCCATCCTCGAGATCCGCCATCCGCTGATCCGTCATAAACTCGGCCTCATGCGCCGCGCCGACATTAGCACGAAGAATTTCCGTGAGCTCGCTCAGGAAGTCGGTGCCCTGCTGACCTATGAAGCCACCAAAGACCTGCCGCTGGAAACCTACGACATCGAAGGCTGGTGCGGCACCGTGTCGGTGGAGAAAATCGCCGGCAAGAAAATCACCGTGGTGCCGATCCTGCGCGCCGGTATCGGCATGCTCGAAGGCGTGCTGAGCCTGATCCCGGGTGCCAAAGTCAGCGCCGTCGGCGTGGCACGCAACGAACAAACCCTGCAGGCCCACACCTACCTGGAAAAACTGGTTCCGGAAATCAACGAACGCCTGGCGATGATCATCGACCCGATGCTCGCCACCGGCAGTTCCATGGTCGCCACCATCGACCTGCTGAAAAAGGCCGGTTGCCGCGACATCCGCGCCATGGTGCTTGTTGCCGCGCCGGAAGGCATCGCCGCTGTAGGCAAAGCGCACCCCGACGTGATGATCTACACCGCCTCCATTGATGAAAGACTCAACGAACACGGTTACATCATCCCAGGCCTTGGCGATGCCGGTGACAAGATCTTCGGCACCAAGCAGAAGGACGCTTGAGCATGCAGCAAGAGTTTAACGATCCGCTCTGGCGCACGGTGCTGTCTGGCGCACAGATGCTGTTCGTGGCCTTCGGCGCCCTGGTGTTGATGCCGCTGATTACCGGCCTCGACCCGAACGTGGCGCTGTTTACCGCCGGCCTGGGGACGATTCTGTTCCAGATCGTCACCGGGCGTCAGGTGCCGGTGTTCCTGGCGTCGAGCTTTGCCTTCATCACCCCGATCATTCTCGCCAAGGGCCAGTTCGGCCTCGCAGCGACCATGGGCGGCGTAATGGCGGCGGGTTTCGTCTACACCTTCCTCGGCCTGGCCGTGAAGATCAAAGGCACCGGTTTCATCGACCGCCTGCTGCCACCGGTGGTGATTGGTCCGGTGATCATCTCCATCGGCCTGGCCATGGCGCCGATTGCCGCCAACATGGCGATGGGCAAGGCTGGCGACGGGACCGAGCTGATTCATTACCAGACCGCCATGCTGATTTCGATGCCGGCGCTGCTCACCACCCTGATCGTCGCAGTGTTCGGTAAAGGCATTTTCCGCCTGGTGCCGATCATTTCCGGCGTGCTGGTAGGTTTTGCCATGGCGTTCTACTTTGGCGTCGTCGATACCGCGAAGATTGCCGCGGCACCGTGGTTTGCGATTCCGCACTTCACCGCGCCGGAGTTCAACTGGCAGGCGATTCTGTTCATCGTTCCGGTAGCCCTGGCGCCGGCCATCGAGCATATCGGCGGGGTCATTGCCGTCGGCAGCGTGACCGGCCGCGATTACCTGAAGAAGCCCGGCCTGCACCGCACCCTGCTCGGCGATGGCATTGCCACCACTGCAGCCGGACTGTTTGGCGGCCCACCCAACACCACCTACGCCGAAGTGACGGGCGCGGTGATGCTGACCAAAAACTACAACCCGAAAATCATGACCTGGGCGGCGATCTTTGCCATCAGCCTGGCGTTCGTCGGCAAGTTCGGCGCACTCCTGCAAAGCATCCCGGTGCCGGTGATGGGCGGGATTCTGTGCCTGTTGTTTGGTTCGATCGCTGCGGTGGGGATGAACACGCTGATTCGTCACAAGATCGACCTGGGTGAGGCGCGCAATCTGGTGATTGTGTCGGTGACACTGGTGTTCGGGATTGGCGGTGTGCTGGTCGGCACCGGCACCGGCCCCGACGACTTCGGCCTCAAAGGCATCGCGCTGTGCGCGGTGGTGGCGATCGGGCTGAATCTGCTGCTGCCGGGCAATGACAGCTGGAAGCACAAGAAGGCGGATGAGCCGTTGCTCTAAACGTTGATGCGTCCCTGTGGCGAGGGAGCTCGCTCCCGCTTGAGTGCGCAGCACTCACAAAATCTTCGTCGACTGCGAGAATTTTGGGGCCGCTTCGCGACCCAGCGGGAGCAAGCTCCCTCGCCACAGTTGTGTTCTTACAGGGCTATCGGTGCTCGTTCGCACAAGTCGCTCAACGCCCGCGCCCACTGCGGATCATCGTTGAGGCACGGCACCAGCACCAATTCCTCGCCCCCCGCCTCGCGGAACAATTCCTTCCCACGATCACCGATTTCCTCAAGCGTCTCGATGCAATCGGCAACAAACGCCGGGCACATCACTAGCACCTTCTTCACGCCCATCCCGGCCAATTCATCGAGGCGCGCCTCGGTGTAGGGTTCGATCCATTTCGCCCGGCCCAGACGCGACTGGAACGACACTGACCACTTGCCATCCGCCAGCCCCATGCGCTTGGCAAACTCCGACGCCGTGCGCAGGCATTGCGCGCGATAGCAGGTCGCCAATACTTCTGGCGAAGCGTTCTGGCAGCAATTATCGCCTTTGAAGCAATGGTGACCGGTAGGGTCGATCTTGGTCAGGTGCCGCTCCGGCAAACCGTGGAAGCTCAGCAACAGGTGATCGTAATCCTGCTGCAAATGCGGCTTGGCACTGGCCACCAGGGCATCGAGGTATTCCGGTTGATCGTAGAACGGCTGGAGAATCGAGAGCTGCACATCGAGGTTCTTCTCGCGCAGCACCCGCTTGGCTTCTTCGATCACGGTGGTCACGGTGCTGTCGGCGAACTGCGGATAAAGCGGCGCGAGGGTGATGTTTTTGTGGCCCTGGGCCGCCAGCTGGACCAGTTTCGTCTCAATCGACGGCTCGCCGTAACGCATCGCCAGCTCTACCGGCCCGTGGCTCCAATGGGCAGTCATGGCCTGCTGCAGGCGACGGCTGAGCACCACCAGCGGCGAGCCCTCCTCCCACCAGATCGACGCGTAGGCGTGGGCGGACTGCTCCGGACGCTTGATCAGGATCAGCGACACCAACAAGCGTCGCACCGGCCATGGCAGGTCGATCACGTAGGGATCCATCAGAAATTGATTGAGGTAACTGCGCACATCCGCCACCGACGTGGAGGCAGGTGAACCCAGGTTGACCAGAAGCAATGCGTGATCGGTCATGCAACGTCCTATTTCAAAGGCGGCTGGACAGGTCGTCCAGGGCCGCGCGCAAATCGGTGAACTGGAAAGTGAAACCTGCTTCCAGCAAGCGCGCCGGTACGGCCTTCTGGCCGCCCAGCAACAAGAGTGACAACTCGCCCAGGCACACTTTCAAGGCCAGGGCCGGCATCGGCATGAACGCCGGGCGGTGCAGCACGCCGCCCAATGTCTTGGCGAACTCGCTGTTGCGCACCGGTTTAGGCGCGCAGGCATTATATGGACCGCTCGCGTCATTGCGATGCAGAAGAAAATCAATCAGGGCGATTTGATCGTTGATATGAATCCAGGGCATCCACTGCCGACCACTGCCCAACGGCCCGCCCAGCCCCAGTTTGAATGGCAGCAACAGCCGCGACAAAAAGCCGCCGTCGGCAGACAGCACCAAACCGGTTCGAATCAGAATCACCCGAATACCCATGGCCTCGGCACGCTGGGCGGTTTCTTCCCAGGCAATGCACAACTGACTGGCGAAATCATCAATGGATGGAGGAGACGATTCAGTCAGCTCCCGTTCGCCACTGTCGCCATACCAGCCAATGGCGGACCCCGAGATCAACACCTGCGGTTTCTGCTCACGGCTTTCGAGCCAGGCCAGCAAGGTTTCGGTCAGGGTGATGCGACTGCTCCAGAGCAAGGCTTTGCGTCTGGTGGTCCACGGCCGGTCGGCAATGGGTGCGCCCGCCAGATTGATAATCGCGTCAACCGGTTCTTGCCCGAGGTCTTCGAGCAACGCGATGCCGCGACCCTGGGCACCGCAGATTTTCGCGACTTTTTCCGGTGTGCGGCTCAAGACAGTCAGGCGATGTCCCTGGCTCAACCAGTGTCGGCAGAGTTGACGTCCTATCAAACCAGTACCGCCGGTCAGCAATATGTGCATGACTTCTTCCTCGCGTGGCGTTTTACCCTGATCACTAGTCTATTTTTATAAGCAGGGATCTTTGATATCGGGCAGTGTCTGTGTTTAACAATAGGCCAAGCTGTCAGATCGAGAACGCTAAAAGTTATACCAAAAAACAATATTGTACAGGTTTAAACCACGGCGTAGTCTGTACAGAAAGGTAAACGAGGCCCCTATGACTGTACCTATCGCAATCATCGGCACCGGCATCGCCGGGCTCTCAGCCGCCCAGGCCCTGACAGAAGTCGGGCACATCGTTCAACTTTTCGATAAAAGTCGCGGCAGTGGCGGACGCATGTCGAGCAAGCGCAGCGATGCGGGTGCTCTGGACATGGGCGCGCAGTATTTCACTGCCCGCGACCGTCGCTTCGTCACCGAGGTCCAGCGTTGGCAATCCAACGGCTGGGTCGCCGAGTGGACGCCGCAGCTCTACACCTTCCAAGGCGGCCAGCTCAACCTGTCGCCGGACGAACAGACACGCTGGGTCGGAACACCGCGCATGAGCGCTATCACTCGCGGCCTGCTCGGCGACCTGGAAGTGCATTTCGCTTGCCGGATCACCGAGGTGTATCGCGGTGAAGAACACTGGCACCTGCAAGACGCCGAGGGCTTCACCCATGGTCCGTTCAGTCACGTGGTGATCGCTACGCCGGCGCCTCAAGCCACGGCATTGCTGGCCTCCGCGCCGAAACTCGCCGGGGCCGCCGCCGGGGTGAAAATGGAGCCGACCTGGGCGGTGGCGCTGGCATTCGATACGCCGCTGGATACCCCCATGGAAGGTTGCTTCGTGCAGGACAGCCCGCTCGACTGGCTGGCGCGCAACCGCAGCAAACCCGGGCGCGACAACACCCTGGACACGTGGGTGCTGCATGCAACCAGCGCCTGGAGCCGGCAACATATCGACCTGCCCAAAGAGGCGGTGATCGAACAACTGCACGGTGCGTTTGCCGAGCTGTTGCACAGCGCCATGCCCGCCCCGACTTTCAGCCTCGCCCACCGCTGGCTCTACGCGCGCCCCGCCAGCAGTCACGAATGGGGCGCTCTGGCCGATGCCGATCTGGGCTTGTATGTGTGTGGCGACTGGTGCTTGTCCGGGCGTGTCGAAGGCGCCTGGCTCAGTGGCCAGGAAGCAGCACGACGGTTGCATGAGCACTTACAGTGAATAGAATCAATCCGAGTAAATTGCTGCTGTCGAAATGGACAGCAGCCCACCCGCAAAACCGCGAAAAACATTTTCTGGTGACCGAGCTGTTCCGGGATGAAGAAGGCACGGTGCTGGACGTCGAGTTGCAGGCGGTGCTGACCCAACGCAGTGAGCGTCTCCCATGGCAGTCGCTGAAAGATAGCGACGGCTGGATACTCGGCTGGAAATAGATCCTGTGGGAGATCCAGTGGGAGCGAGCCTGCTCGCGAATGCGGTGTGTCAGCCCCCCATGGATCGCCTGATCCACCGCTATCGCGAGCAGGCTCGCTCCCACAAGGGAATGCATTCCTCTCGAAAACCTATACAAACAATTTGACTTGTACACCTTTGAATCTATGATGAAGATAAAGTTGTACAGAGCTACCACTCTGTACAGGTCTGGATTCGAGGTGTTCCGATGCATGTACAGCCAGCGACTCTACCGAAAATCGCCATCAGCGCCTGCTTGATGGGCGCGGAAGTGCGTTTTAACGGCGGGCACAAGGAATCGCGCCTGTGCAGCCGAACCCTCACCGACTATTTCGAGTTCGTACCGGTGTGCCCGGAAGTCGCCATTGGCCTGGGCATTCCTCGCGAACCGATCCGCCTGATCGGCGACCCCGAACATCCCGAAGCGGTCGGCACCGTCAACCGCGAGACCAACGTCACCGCGCCGCTCGCCGAGTACGGTCAGAAAATGGCTGCGGAGCTGGACGATATCTGCGGCTACATCTTCATGCAGAAATCCCCTTCCTGCGGGCTCGAGCGGGTCAAGGTCTACCAGGCCAACGGGTCGCCGGTGGACGGAGGTGGGCGCGGCATCTTCGCCCAGGCCTTCTGCGCCCTGCACCCCGACTTGCCGGTAGAAGAGGATGGCCGTCTCAACGACCCGGTGTTGCGCGAAAACTTCCTCACCCGCGTGTTCGCCTACAGCGCCTGGCAGCAATTATTGCGAGAGGGGGTGACACGACGCGGCCTCACGGACTTTCACTCGCGCTACAAATACCTGCTGATGGCCCATAACCCGGTGCAATACAAAACCCTGGGCAACCTGCTGGGCAACATGGGCCAGACCGATCCTGCGGAACTCGGCCCGCGTTATTTCAGCGAGCTGATGGCGGCATTGAAAAAATGCGCCACGCGCCGCACCCACACCAACGTCCTGCAGCACATCAGCGGTTATCTCAAGCAAGTCATCAGCCCTGAAGACAAGCAGGAAATGCAGCACGTCATCGGCCAGTACCGACACGGCATCGTGCCGCTGGTGGTGCCTCTGACGCTGCTCAAACACTATTTCCGCCAACACCCGGATCCGTATATCGCGCAGCAGGTTTACCTTCAGCCGCACCCGGAAAACCTCAGCCTGCGAAACGCAATCTAATGAAAAGCCCAATCGACACCAGTGCCAGCGAAGACCTCGGCGCCGACTTCAAGAAAGCCCTGGACGAAGGCTGGCTGCCGATTCGCGAAGTGGCGCGCCAGACCGGCGTGAACGCCGTGACCCTGCGTGCCTGGGAACGACGCTACGGGCTGATCGTGCCCCAGCGCACGCCCAAGGGGCATCGCCTGTTCTCTGCCGAACATGTGCAACGGATTTTGACCATCCTTACCTGGCTCAATCGCGGCGTGGCCGTCAGTCAGGTCAAGCAACTGCTCGACACGCCACAGGCCTTTACCGAAACAGTCGAAAACGATTGGCAAGTGCTGGGCCAAACGCTGCTCCAAGCGGTGACCCAACTCAATGAACGCACGCTGGATGACACCGTCAATCAAGCCATGGCGCTGTATCCACCGCGCACCTTGTGCGAACAACTGCTGATGCCGTTGCTGGCGGAACTGGAACAACGCTGGCAGGGCCAGTTCGGCGCGCAGATGGAACGGGTGTTTTTCTTTTCCTGGCTGCGCAGCAAATTCGGCGCACGCATCTACCATAACAACCGTCAGTTACGCTCCGCGCCATTGTTGTTGATCAACCATTCAGACCTGCCACTGGAACCGTGCCTGTGGCTGACCGCGTGGTTGATCAGCAGCGCCGATTGCCCGGTGGAAGTGTTCGACTGGCCGCTGCCGGCGGGCGAACTCGCGCTGGCGGTCGATCACCTGCAAGCCCGCGGCGTACTGCTGTATTCCAGCAAAGCGATGAATCTTTCGCAGCTGCCGAAACTTTTGAATGGCGTCAGTTGCCCAAAAATAATTGCCGGGCCAACGGTATGCATTCACCACGCCGAGCTGTCCGCAAAAACGTCCGAGAGTGTTGATTTGTTCCTGGCTGAAGACCCGCTCTCGGCTCAGCAGGAACTGGTCAAGCGTGGGCTTATTTAATGGACACTTCCATGCAATTGATCTGGTTGCGTAGCGACTTGCGCCTGCACGACAACACCGCCCTCTCGGCTGCCGCCGCTCGCGGCCCGACGGTGGCCGTGTACCTGTTAAGCCCGGCGCAATGGCTGGAACACGATGACGCGCCGTGCAAAGTGGATTTCTGGCTGCGCAATCTGGGTGAACTGAGCTACGCCCTGGGCGAACTGAACATTCCCCTTTTGGTTCGCCACGCCCCTCGCTGGGATGAAGCGCCGAAAGTTCTGCTCAATCTGTGTCAGCATTTGAACGTGGAGGCGGTGCACGTCAACGAGGAATACGGGGTTCATGAAAGCCGTCGCGATACGGCGGTCGCCGAAACGCTGAAGGCCCACGGCATCGACTTGTATAGCTACCTCGATCAACTGCTGTTCAAACCGGGCACCGTGCTGACCAAGACCGGTACTTACTTTCAGGTCTTCAGTCAGTTTCGCAAAGTCTGTTACGAACGTCTGCACCGCTCTCTTCCGGGGCGGGTGCCAGTACCGGCGGTACAGGGTCCGCTGCCCATCAGCAGTGACGACATTCCTTCGAGCATTGAAGGGTTCGAAACGCCCAGTGACAGCCTGCGCACGCTCTGGCCAGCCGGCGAAACAGAAGCCAGCCGCCGTCTCGACACCTTCGCCGACGCACACATCGACTACTACAAAAGCGAGCGCGACTTCCCGGCCAAACCCGGCACCAGCCAGCTTTCGGCTTATCTCGCCGCCGGAGTGATTTCCCCACGCCAGTGTTTGCACGCCGCCCTGCACAGCAATCAAGGCGAGTTCGAAAGCGGCAAGGTGGGCGCGGTCACCTGGATCAACGAGTTGCTGTGGCGCGAGTTCTACAAACACATTCTGGTGGGCTACCCACGGGTCTCGCGTCACCGCGCCTTCCGCCCGGAGACCGAAGCCCTGGCCTGGCGCGACGCCCCGGAAGAACTGCTGGCCTGGCAGCAAGCCCGTACCGGCCTGCCGATCATCGACGCGGCGATGCGCCAATTGCTCGAAACCGGCTGGATGCACAACCGCTTGCGCATGGTGGTAGCGATGTTCCTGACCAAGAACCTGCTGATCGACTGGCGCGAAGGCGAACGCTTTTTCATGCGCCATTTGATAGACGGCGACCTGGCGGCGAACAACGGTGGCTGGCAGTGGAGTGCGTCCACGGGCACTGACTCGGCCCCTTATTTCCGTATTTTCAATCCGCTGAGCCAGTCGGAGAAATTCGACGCCGAAGGCGTGTTCATCAAGCACTGGTTGCCGCAACTGGCCGGGCTGAACAAAAAAGACGTGCACAACCCGGCGAACCTCGGCGGCCTGTTCGGCGTGGCGGATTATCCATCGCCGATCGTCAACCTGAGCACTTCACGCCAGCGAGCCTTGGCTGCGTTCAAGAATCTGCCATCGCGACAAGAAGCGGGAGGCGCTCATGAGTGATTTCCTGCGGCGTTTTGCCCGGCAGTTCGCGCAATTGAACAAAGACAATTTACAACGCCTCGATGAGCTCTACGCCGAAGACGTGCACTTCACCGACCCGCTGCACGAAGTGCAAGGGCTCGGACAGTTGCGCGGCTATTTCACCGAGCTCTACGCCAACGTCACCGAGCTGCGTTTTGATTTTCATGGCTTCGACCAGATCGGTGAAGGCGAAGGGTATCTGCGCTGGGTCATGAGCTACCGCCATCCGCGCCTGAGCGGCGGCCAGCTGATTCACGTCGACGGCTGCTCGCACCTGCTCTGGCGGGACAAGGTTTATCGCCACCGGGATTACTTCGATGCCGGGGCACTGCTTTACGAACATTTACCCGTATTGGGTCGGGCGATTTCGTGGCTGAAAAGGAGAATGGGATGAGCCTTACACCTCCACGGCGATATTGGTTGACAGGCGCCAGCAGCGGCATCGGCGCCTCGCTGGCCGAAGAAATACTGAAAACCGGTGCCCACCTGGCGGTGAGTTCGCGCTCCCACGCGGTTTTGAAAGTCTTGTCCCTGCGTTATCCCGGGCAAGTGCTGGTGGTGCCTGGCGATCTGACCGACAGTCAGACGGTGCGCGAAATCGGCGAAAAAATCGCTCATGAATGGGGCTCTCTGGACACGGTCATCCTCAATGCCGGCACCTGCGAATACGTCGACGTCAAACAGTTCGATGCGTCGATCGTCGAGCACGTGGTGCGCACCAATCTGCTCGCGAGCGCCTATTGCATCGAGGCCGCTTTGCCCCTGCTACGCAAGGGCACGGCGCCGCATCTGGTGGGCGTCGCCAGTTCGGTGACCTACCTGCCGCTGCCACGGGCCGAAGCCTACGGCGCGTCGAAGGCCGGGCTGCGTTACCTGTTCGAATCCCTGCGCATTGACCTTGCGCCGGAAGGCATCGACGTCACGGTGGTCAGCCCGGGGTTTGTCGAGACCCCGCTGACGGCAAAAAACGATTTCCCGATGCCGCTCAGTTGGCCGGTGGCTAAGGCAGCCCGGCACATCTTCGCCAAACTCAAAAACCGTCCCCTGGAGATCGCCTTTCCGGGACTGTTCATGGCTGCTCTCTGGCCGCTGTCGAAAATGCCCAATTGCGTGAAACTGGCCATCGGCAAACGCATGGTGCGTAGCAGCCCACCGATCCGGGATGTGCCGTGAACATCGCCATCATCGGCAGCGGAATTTCAGGGCTGACCAGCGCCTACCTGCTCAATCGCAGGCACGAGATCACCCTGTTCGAGGCCAGCGACTGGATCGGCGGGCACACCCACACCGTGGACGTGACCGTGGATGACCAGCACTACGCCGTGGACACCGGTTTCATTGTGTTCAACGACTGGACCTACCCGAATTTCATTCGCCTGCTCGGCCAGATCGGCGTGGGGTCGAAACCGACTGAAATGAGTTTTTCAGTGACGGATCCAGACTCGGGCCTGGAATACAACGGCAATAACCTCAACAGCCTGTTCGCCCAACGGCGAAATCTGTTGTCACCTGGCTTCTGGGGCATGTTGCGCGACATCCAGCGTTTCAACAAAGAGGCGCAGCGTGACCTGGCCGAGGGTCGGATCGCCGCCGACACCACGTTGGACGACTATCTGAAAAACGGCCGCTATGGCGAGCGGTTCATCCTGCATTACATCGTGCCGATGGGCGCAGCGATCTGGTCGATGTCCATGGCTGACATGCTCAGTTTCCCGCTGCAATCCTTCGTCAGGTTTTTCAAGAATCACGGCTTGTTGTCCATCAGCAATCGCCCGCAATGGCGGGTGATCGAAGGCGGCTCGAGTGCTTACATCGAGCCATTGACGGCGACCTTCAAAGAGAAGATCCGTCGCGACTGCCCGGTAACCCGGGTCGAGCGCGATGAGGAAGGCGTCGTTATCCACAGCGCAGCCGGCAGCGAGCGATTCGACAAAGTGGTGTTTGCCTGCCACAGCGATCAGGCCCTGAAACTGCTGGCCAGGCCGAGCGATACCGAACAATCGATCCTCAGCGCCCTGCCCTACGCCGACAACGAAGTGGTGCTGCACACCGACACACGACTGCTGCCCACCCGAGAACTCGCGTGGGCCAGCTGGAATTACCGCCTCGGTGGCCCGGGCCACACACGCGCCGCCGTCACCTACGACATGAATATCCTGCAAGGCATCCAGAGCGACACCACGTTCTGCGTCAGCCTTAACCAGAGCGCTGGCATCGACCCGAGCAAAGTGCTCGCCAGATTCACTTACGCCCATCCGCAATTCAGCCTGGCAGCCGTCGCCGCACAAAGCCGTTGGGAGGAACTGGACGGCGTGCAACACACTTATTACTGCGGCGCCTATTGGGCCAACGGTTTTCATGAGGACGGCGTGGTCAGCGCGTTGCGCGTTGCTCGCTCGTTTGGTGAAGTGTTGTGAACAGCGCCCTCTACAGCGGCTGGATCGCCCATCGGCGGTTCGCCCCAAAGCCTCATGCCTTCCGTTACCGGATCGGTCTGTTGTACCTGGACCTCGACGAACAGGAGGCCGTGCTCGACCTGTCGCCGTTCTCGGGCAACAGTCGCTTCGCAGCGTTCTCGTTTCGCGAGAGCGATTACCTCAAGGCCTATACCGGCAGCGGCATGCGCCTGATTGACGCGGTGCGCCAGCTCGTCGGCGAGGCCATCGGTCATGCGCCCCAAGGTTCGATCTGCCTGCTGACCCAGCCGCGCAGTTGGGGCGTGTCGTTCAACCCGGTGAGTTTTTTCTACTGCCATGAGGCTGACGGGCAACTGGCGGCGATTCTTTGCGAAGTCACCAACACCCCGTGGCGCGAGCGTCATCACTATGTATTGCCGGCCAAGGCCCCGGTGAATCTGGGCGATTTCCATCAACATTTCGCGGTGGCAAAGGCGTTCCACGTCTCGCCGTTTTTGCCGATGGACCTGGAATACCGCATGAGCTTCAGCCCCGCCGCGAAAAAGCTCGGCGTGCACATGGCGGACTGGCAGGGCGAACTGAAACTGTTCGACGCCACGCTCAACCTGAAACGCGAAGCTCTGGATCGCGCCAGCCTGCACCGTTACTTGCGGCGTTTTCCATGGATGACGGCGAAAACCTGCCTGGCGATCTATTGGCAGGCCCTGCGCCTGCTGCTCAAGCGCGCACCGATATTTGCTCATCAGGCTGCCGATGGCAGCGTTCAAACCGCCATCGTTCCTCCCAAGGATCACCATCATGAAATCCTCTAGCGCCTCGGCCAAAGTCAATCTGCTCAGCACCAACGGCCTGACCGGATCGTTGCTGCGCCGTGGTGTACTGCGGCAACTGACGCAGCTCAAACATGGACAATTGGTGGTCGTCGAAAACGGCGAACGGCATGTCTTCGGAACCGCAGGCAGCCCATTAATCGGGGAGATCCATATCCTCGACGCGGCCGCGTGGGGACTGGTGGCGGGTAACGGCTCGATTGGCGCTGGCGAAGCGTTTATCCACGGCTATTGGAGTTCGCCGGACCTGACCGCGGTGGTTCGCGTGTTCGTCAGTAACCTTGAGGTGCTGGATGCGCTGGAAGGTGGCCTGGCGAAACTCGGCCGCCCCTTCGTTCAAGCGCTGCACTGGCTCAATCGAAACACTCGCAAAGGTTCGCAGAAAAACATCGCTGCCCACTACGACCTGGGCAACGACCTGTTCGAACAGTTTCTCGACCCCACCATGATGTATTCCGCTGCGCAGTTCCTGTCGGACGAAGACAGCCTGGAACAGGCACAGTTGAACAAGCTGGAACGGATCTGCCAGAAACTCGCGTTGAAACCCAGCGATCATTTGCTGGAAATCGGCACCGGCTGGGGCAGCATGGCGCTTTACGCGGCGCAGCATTACGGCTGTAAGGTCACCACCACCACGCTATCAAAAGAACAGTACGCCTTCACTGCCCAACGCATCGAAGCCCTTGGCCTGCAAGACCAGGTCACGCTGCTGCTCAAGGATTACCGCGACCTCACCGGGCAGTTCGACAAACTGGTGTCGATCGAGATGATCGAAGCCGTTGGCCACCGCTTCCTGCCGGTCTATTTCAAACAATGCGCGCAGTTGCTCAAAAGCAACGGCTTGATGCTGTTGCAGGCGATCACCATCCGCGAACAGCGCTACGAACAGGCCAAGGGCAGCGTCGATTTCATTCAGCGTTACATTTTTCCTGGCGGCGCCCTGCCCTGTGTGCAGAAGATGCTGGAAGTCATCGGCCGCGACACCGACATGAATTTGCTGCACATGGAGGATTTCGGCCTGCACTACGCCCGAACCCTGCGCCTGTGGCATGAGAATTTTCGCCGAGCCCAGGGGCGCTTGAGCGAGCTGGGCTACGACGATTATTTCCTGCGGTTGTGGGAGTTTTATCTGTGCTACTGCGAAGGGGGATTTCTGGAGCGCACCATCGGCACCGCGCAAATGCTGCTGGCCAAACCGTCGGCGATGCCCGCGCCGCTGCTGGGTCGCTTCGATGCGTGAGCGTTTGGCCAATGCCGCACTGTTTCAGCTCGGCTGGTTTGCCTGTGTGATGGGCGGCAACAGTGTGTGGTTGTTAGTGGCGCTGGCGGCGCTGGTGATTCATCTGCTGTGGATAAGTCGCTGGGCTGATGAAGGACGCCTGATCCTCAGCGTTGTACTGCTGGGCACCACCGTCGACAGTTCGTTGCGCTGGCTTGGGGTGTTCAACTTTGCCGACGTCGCGCCCTTGATCCCGCTGTGGCTGATGCTGTTGTGGGCATTACTGGCAACCACCTTGCGCCACTGCCTGCAATGGACCGCCAACCCTTGGTGGCTCGGCAGCCTGCTGGGCGCCGTGGGTGGGCCGTTGTCGTATTACGCCGGTGGACAACTGGCCGGCGTGCAGTTTCCTTACGGTCAGGTGCCCACGCTGCTGGGCATCGGCCTGCTCTGGGCCGTGCTGTTTCCCACCCTGCATTTCATGGCTCAACGTCTGGCGACGGACATCGCGGTCAAGCGTCCGTCAGGCCTTTAACACAGCCAGGGCACACTGCCTTACACTGCCCGCCATGAAAACCATTCCCCACACGCAAATCACCGAACCGGCCGTCACGTGCTCGACCTGCGCAGCTTGCTGCTGCCAGCTCGAAGTCATGCTGATCACCGACACGGGAGTGCCTGAACGTTTTATCGATACCGATGATTGGGGCGGGGAAGTCATGCTGCGTCTGGATGACGGCTGGTGCGCTGCGCTGGATCGCAACAGCATGATGTGCACCATCTACGAAAAACGTCCGCTGATCTGCCGGGAGTTCGAGATGGGCGCACCGGAATGCATCGATGAGCGCCAGGGGATTAGCACGGTGTATCGCTGAATTTGAAGTCGACGCAGATCCAATGTGGGAGCGAGCTTGCTCGCGATTGCGGTCTGCCATTCAGTAACAGTGTTGACTGACAGGCAGCCATCGCGAGCAGGCTCGCTCCCACATTTAAAGTAGCGAGTCTTAGAGCGGCATCGTGTAGTGCAGCGCGTAACTTTCTACACCGTCGTTCGGGCTACTGATCCCGGCATTGGAATAGTGCGTCGCACGAATGCCGACTTCATGTCCGCCGGTAAAGCGCAGGCCAAAGCCGAACCGGTCTTCAAACTGAAAGGCACTACCGAGTTGATTGTTTTCAACTTCGGTATTGGCGAACGCCGCGATGCCAACGCCGAGTTCCACATAGGGCTTGACGCTCTGACCGGCAAACTCGTAAACCAACACCGGCGAGAACGACAGGCTGTGGTTGCTGGAGGTCTTGTCGCCGTCCCAGTAGGTATAAGCGCCGCTCCAGTACCCGGTCAAACGACCGATATCACTCTGCAGCCAGCTCTTGTCCCAATCGAATTGCACGCCCAGTCGATAGGTCATGGTTGAATCGCTGGTCTGGCCGACTGCGAACTCCACACCTGCTGCCTGTGCAGTAAAACTGTGCCCCATTAGTGCGGCCGCAATCGCGGCCAAGCAGAATAGTCGCTTCATTAGAAACATCCTTTTCCGAACGATTTCGTAAGGTTTTTTTGTTGCTCACCGCTATAGAAGTCGACGCTTAATCAGAAGTTCAGCCCAATTATTCGTTTGCCCCCGGTTTTTGTTTACCCCTTGAAGCTTCGCACAACACCCGCGGTATTCCACAAGATCGGCAAGATATTTCTGAAATGTTCTGGATCGGCACTCGTCCAGAACTGCGCAGCACGTGCGGGGCCCCCGGCGAGCAATTCACGCTCGGCCAACAGGCGCTGAAGTTGCCGCGCTACAGCGGCGCCAGTGTCGATCAAGCTGATGTCATCGGGGATCATCTGCTTAAGCAATGGCTTTAGGAAGGGATAATGCGTGCAGCCGAGAATTATTGTGTCGCACCCGGCACCGAGCAGCGGTCCGACGTACCCGGCCAGCAACTGACGCAATGCCTCACTGTGCAGATCGCCGTTTTCAATCAGCTCTACCAGGCCGGGGCACGGCTGAGTGATGACGCGTACATCGGTGGCGAAACGATCGAGCAACGCCGCGAACTTGGCGCTCTGCAACGTGCCGGTGGTGGCGAGTACGCCGACCACACCACTGCGGGTGGCGGCTGCGGCGGGTTTGACGGCGGGCTCCATGCCGACGATGGGCCACTCAGGGTAATCGCGCCGCAAGTCCGCAACACCGGCGACGGTCGCCGTGTTGCAGGCCAGCACCAAGGCCTTCGCGCCCTGCTGCTGAAAAAATTCGGCCATCACGCTGCAACGTTGCTGGATGAACTCAGGGGTTTTCTCGCCGTAGGGAATATTCCCGCAATCGGCGACGTACAGCAGAGACTCGTTAGGCAGCAGACGCTGGATCTCGGCCAGCACCGAAAGCCCACCGACGCCGGAGTCGAACACGCCGATCGGCGCTTCACGCATGTTTCGAACCACAGACGCTGCAGCCCGGATCACGCTTGACCCGCAATTCACGGAAGCGCGAGCCCAGGGCATCGATCAGCAACAGACGCCCTACCAACGGCTCACCAAAACCCACCAGCAGTTTCAGGGCTTCCAGCGCCTGGAGGCTACCCACCAGCCCAACCAGTGGACCGACAACGCCGGCCTCACTGCAGGTCAATTCGGCTTCGCTGCCGTGACCGTATAAACAGTGGTAGCACGGGCTTTCCGGGCGTCGCGGGTCGAACACCGACAATTGCCCTTCGAGGCGAATCGCCGCGCCGCTGACCAGCGGTTTGCCGGCGGCAACGCACGCCGCGTTGACCGCTTCACGGGTCGAGAAATTGTCGGAACAGTCCAGCACCAGATCCACAGCAGCCACGGCGGCGGCCAGGGAGTCCTCGTCCAGCGCGGTGCGATGGGCGATCAATTGAATCTGCGGATTGATCGCGCTGAGACGGCGAATCGCCGAATCGACCTTGCTCAAGCCGACGCTGTCAGTGTCGTGAACGATCTGGCGTTGCAGGTTGGTCAGGTCGACGGTGTCGAAATCCGCCAGGTGCAATTCGCCGACACCGGCCGCGGCCAGATACAGCGCAACCGGTGAGCCGAGACCGCCGAGGCCGACGATCAACACGCGGCTTTCTTTCAGTCGCAACTGGCCGTCGATGTCGACGTGTTGCAACAGAATCTGCCGACTGTAGCGCAACAATTCCTGATCATTCAGCACGGCAGGCGCCCCAGGCTGATACGTTCGTGACCGCCCAGATCGGTGCGGCTGTGGACTTTTTCAAAGCCGCGGCTCAGCAGCAAGTCGCACACGGCTTCAGCTTGATCGTAACCGTGTTCGAGCATCAGCCAGCCACCCGCTTCCAGATAATCCGGCGCCTGGGCGACGATCAGGCGCAGATCGTCGAGCCCGTCGACGCCAGCCACCAGGGCGCTGGCCGGTTCGAAACGCACATCGCCTTCCACCAGATGCGGGTCGGCGGAGGCGATGTACGGCGGGTTGCTGATGATCAATTGAAAACGCTGGCCTTCCAGGGCGCTGAACCAATGGCTGCTCAGCACGGTGGCGTTGTTCAAGTGCAAGCGCTGACGATTGCGTTCGGCCAGCGCCACGGCCTCAAGTACGCGATCCACTGCTGTGACTTTCCACGCCGGACGCTCGCTGGCCAAAGCCAGGGCAATAGCGCCGCTGCCGGTGCCAAGATCGAGCACTTGGGCCGGAGTGGCCGGCAGCAATTCCAGCGCCGCTTCCACCAGCAATTCGGTATCCGGGCGCGGGATCAGCGTGTGCGGCGCGACTTCCAGATCAAGCTTCCAGAACCCTTGCTGCCCCAGAATGTAGGCCACCGGCTCGCCACCACGACGACGTTGCAGGTACTCGGCAAACTTCAGCGCCGCTTCGCTCGGCACAATGCGTTCCGGCCAGGTGTGCAGAAAACTGCGGGACTTGCCCAAGGCCGCGGCCAGCAATAATTCGGCATCCAGACGCGCCGTGGGCGAGTCGGGCAAATCGGCGGCGCGCAACAAACTGGCAATGATCGTCATTTACTCACCTATCGCTGCCAATTGATCGGCCTGGAACTCGGCCAGTAACGGTTCGATCACCGCCTCGACGCCGCCCGCGAGGATTTCATCGAGGGAATACAGCGTCAGGTTGACGCGGTGGTCGGTGACCCGGCCCTGGGCAAAGTTGTAGGTGCGGATGCGCTCGGAGCGATCACCCGAACCGACCAGCAATTTACGCTCGGTGGCGATGGCGTTCGCGGCGGCGCTGGTCTGCTGATCGTTGAGCTTGGCCGACAGCCAGGACATCGCCCGGGCGCGGTTCTTGTGCTGGGAACGTTCTTCCTGGCATTCGACGACGATACCGGACGGCAAGTGCGTGATGCGGATCGCCGAGTCGGTCTTGTTGACGTGCTGGCCGCCGGCACCTGAGGAACGGTAGGTATCGACCCGCAGATCCGCCGGGTTGATCTCGATCGTTTCCTGCTCATCCGGCTCGGGCAACACCGCCACGGTGCAGGCCGAGGTGTGGATGCGACCTTGGGATTCGGTGGCCGGAACCCGTTGCACGCGGTGCGCGCCGGATTCGAACTTCAGTTTGCCGTAGACGTTTTCGCCTTCAACCCGGGCGATGACTTCTTTATAGCCGCCATGCTCGCCGATGTTCTCGGAGAGGATTTCCACCCGCCAGCCGCGACGCTCGGCGTAACGCGAATACATGCGGAAGAGGTCGCCGGCGAAAATCGCCGCCTCGTCACCGCCGGTGCCGGCACGGATTTCGAGAAACACGTTGCGCCCGTCATTCGGGTCCTTGGGCAGCAACATGCGTTGCAGGCTGGCTTCGATCTCGATCAGTTGCTCTTTGGCTTCGCGAACTTCTTCCACGGCCATTTCGCGCATGTCCGGGTCGCTGTCCTTGAGCAGTGCCTGGGCACCTTCGAGGTCGCCTTGCACTTTGAGCAGCTGTTTATAGGTGGCCACAATCGGTTCGACTTCCGCGTATTCCTTGGAATAGGTGCGGAATTTGTTCTGATCGGAAATGACTTCGCCATCGCCAAGCAGGGCGGTCAATTCCTCGAAACGGTCCTGGAGGATGTCCAGCTTATTGAGCAGTGACGCTTTCATTGCGGTTTCTTATCCGAAAAGCTATCCGATGAGCCCTCATTCAGGGCAAAGAGTTCCTGGGCCATGGCCAGCGCATCGAGGCGGCCTTCGGCAGAAAGCTTTTTCAACTGCACACTCGGGGCGTGCAAGAGTTTGTTGGTCAGGCCTCGCGCCAATTGCACCAGCACCTCTTCGGCGCTGCTGCCGTTGGCCAGCATGCGCTGGGCCTTCTGCAATTCTTCGTCGCGCATGCGCTCGCTTTGTTGGCGATAGGCCTTGAGCACATCCACCGCCGCCAGCTCACGCAGACGGACCATGAAATCTTCGGCGCCGACCGAGACCATCTCTTCCGCCGCCTGGGCAGCGCCCTGCCGGCTCTTGAGGTTCTCGGCGACCACTTCGTGGAGATCGTCAACGCTATAGAGGTAAACGTCGTCCAACTCGCCGACTTCCGGCTCGATATCCCGAGGAACGGCGATGTCTACCATGAAGATCGGTTTGTGCTTGCGCAGTTTCAAGGCGCTTTCCACGGCACCTTTGCCCAGGATCGGCAACTGGCTGGCGGTGGAACTGATCACGATGTCGCTGCGCACCAGCTCTGCCGGGATGTCCGAGAGCAAAACGGCATGGGCGCCAAACTGCTCGGCGAGGATGCTCGCGCGTTCCAGTGTACGGTTGGCGACCACGATGCGCTTCACACCCAGTTCATGCAGATGACGGGCGACCAGGGTGATGGTCTCGCCAGCGCCAATCAGCAAGGCCTGGCTGCGCTGCAAATCGCTGAAAATCTGTTTCGCCAGGCTGACCGCGGCAAACGCCACGGACACCGGGTTCTCGCCGATGGCGGTGTCGGTGCGCACTTGCTTGGCCGCATTGAACGTCGCTTGAAACAAACGCCCGAGCAGCGGACCGATGGTGCCGGCCTCACGCGCCACGGCGTAGGCCGATTTCATCTGACCGAGAATCTGCGGTTCGCCCAACACCAGCGAATCGAGCCCGGAGGCCACCCGCATCATGTGACGAACTGCCGCATCATCTTCGTGCACATAAGCGCTCGCGCGCAGCTCTTCGAGGCTCAAATGATGATAATCGGCCAGCCAGCGCAAGATGATGTCAGCCGAAAGGTGATCCTGTTCTATATAGAGTTCACTGCGATTGCAGGTGGAGAGGATCGCAGCTTCGCGGCTGTCGGTCAGTCGGCAGAGCTGCTGCAAGGCCTCCACCAGCTGCTCAGGGGTAAAGGCCACGCGCTCGCGGACGTCTACTGAAGCAGTCTTGTGGTTGATACCGAGTGCAAGGAAGGCCATTCAAGGTCGCTGATGGTGACGTGAAGCCGGCAATTGTCCTACTTCGACAGAGCCAGAACAACTACCGCTGACTATTGTCCCAATGACCTGCCTCTATAAAGGCATCCATCGAGACTCGGTTATGTTTGGCCGAAGGCTTGTGTCATGATGATCCGACCGCAGGTTAGTCGTCCTCTTCCTATATGAATAGATCTTCCGCGTTGCTCCTCGCTTTTGTCTTCCTCAGCGGCTGCCAGGTCTTGGCACCCGTTTCGTCGGACGGTACGCCGCCGGTCGAAGACAGCACTCCGGCCCCTGAAAAGCCCAAGGTTTACAGCTCATTCAGTGAAGAAACCGTCTTCAGCCTGTTGAGCGCCGAACTGGCTGGCCAGCGCAATCGTTTCGACATTGCCCTGGACAACTACGTCACCCAAGCCATCAACACTCAGGATCCGGGCATCTCCGAGCGGGCTTTCCGCATTGCCGAATACCTGGGCGCCGATCAGGCTGCCCTGGATACCGCTTTGATCTGGGCAAAAAACGCCCCGGACGATCTCGAGGCGCAACGAGCGGCTGCCGTGCAGCTGGCGCGCGCCGGGCGTTATGACGATTCCATGGTCTATATGGAGAAAGTCCTGCTCGGCAAGGGTGACACGCATTTCGACTTCCTCGCCCTGTCCGCGGCCGATACCGACCAGGACACGCGCAACGGTCTGATGAAAAGTTTTGACCGTTTGTTGCAGCGCCACCCGAACAACAGCCAGTTGATATTCGGCAAGGCTTTGCTGCTGCAACAGGACGGTGACGCCAAAGGCGCGCTGACCCTGCTGGAGGACAATCCACCGGACGACGGCGAAATCGCCCCGATCCTGCTGCGCGCGCGTCTTCTGCAAGGGCTCAACCGTGGCGACGAAGCCTTGCCGTTGCTGCAAAAAAGCATCAAGAAATACCCGGACGACAAACGCCTGCGCCTGACCTATGCACGCATGCTGGTTGAACAGGACCGCATGGACGACGCCAAAGTCGAGTTCTCAAGCCTGGTCCAGCAATACCCGGAGGACGACGAACTGCGTTACTCCCTGGCGTTGGTGTGCCTGGAAGCCAAGGCCTGGGACGAGGCCAAGGGTTACCTGGAAGACTTGATTGCCCGGGAAAGCCACGTCGATTCGGCGCACCTGAACCTCGGTCGTATTGCTGAAGAGCGCAACGACCCGCAAGGCGCGCTGATCGAGTACGCCCAGGTCGGCCCGGGCAACGACTACCTGCCCGCGCAACTGCGTCAGACCGACATACTGATCAACAACGGCAAGACCGCCGAAGCCCAAAGCCGTCTGGCTACGGAGCGCGACGAGCAACCCGATTACGCGATTCAGTTGTACCTGATCGAAGCCGAGACCTTGTCTGCCAACAATCAGCCCGACAAGGCCTGGAAGGTTCTGCAAACCGCGCTGCAAAAATACCCGGACGATCTGAACCTGCTTTACACCCGCGCCATGCAGGCGGAAAAACGCAATGACCTGGCGCAGATGGAAAAAGACCTGCGTCTGATCATCAAGCGCGACCCGGACAATGCGATGGCGTTGAACGCCCTCGGCTACACCCTGTCGGATCGCACGACGCGTTACGCCGAAGCCAAGGCCCTGATCGAACAAGCGCACCAGATCAACCCTGAAGACCCGGCGGTACTCGACAGCCTCGGCTGGGTGCACTTCCGCCTGGGCAATCTCGATGAAGCCGAGCGCTATCTGCGTCAGGCCCTGGATCGTTTTCCCGATCAGGAAGTTGCCGCTCATCTGGGCGAAGTCCTGTGGGCCAATGGCAAGCAACGGGAAGCCAAACAAGTCTGGAGCAAGTTCCTCAAGGAACAACCCGACAGCCCCATCCTGCGCAGCACCATCAAGCGCCTGACCGGATCAGAGACTCTTTAAGATTATGTTTTTGCGCCACCTTATTGTTTTCAGCTTCATCGCCCTGCTCGCCGGTTGCTCGGGCTTCGGCGCCCGCGAATCGGTCCAGGGCCAAGGCAACCCGGCCCAATGGCGCGAGTACAAACAACAGCTGACCGGCCTTGATGGCTGGCAGATCAACGGCAAGATCGGCATCCGCGCACCAAAGGATTCGGGTAGCGGCACGCTGTACTGGCTACAGCGACAGGACTACTACGACATCCGCCTTTCCGGCCCGTTGGGTCGCGGCGCAGCTCGCTTGACCGGTCGCCCTGGCAAAGTCTCGCTGGAAGTGGCCAATCAGGGCCGTTATGACGCCACGACCCCTGAAGCGCTGGTTGAAGAACAGCTCGGCTGGAAGTTGCCGGTGTCCAATCTGGCGTGGTGGGTTCGCGGGCTTCCGGCCCCGGACAGCAAAAGTCGCCTGACCCTGGATGCCGACAGTCGGCTGGCCAATCTCGAGCAGGACGGCTGGCAAGTCGAATACCTCAGTTACGCCGAGCAAAACGGCTATTGGCTGCCCGAGCGGATCAAACTGCACGGCACCGACCTTGATGTCACGCTGGTGATCAAGGAATGGCAACCACGCAAACTGGGGCAGTGAACATGACCGTCGCGCGCTTGACGCTGCCCTCCCCAGCCAAACTCAATCTGATGCTGCACATCCTCGGCCGCCGTGAAGACGGTTATCACGAGTTGCAGACGATTTTTCAGTTTCTTGATTACGGCGATGAAATCACCTTCGCCGTGCGCGACGACGGTGTGATTCAACTGCACACCGAATTCGATGGCGTTCCTCACGACAGCAATCTGATCGTCAAAGCTGCGAAAAAACTTCAGGAGCAATCCGGTTGTTCGCTCGGCATCGACATCTGGATCGAAAAAATCCTGCCCATGGGCGGTGGAATCGGTGGCGGCAGTTCAAATGCCGCGACGACTTTGCTCGGCCTCAATCATCTCTGGCAACTGGGTTGGGATGAGGATCGACTGGCCGTGCTGGGGCTGACGCTTGGCGCCGACGTCCCGGTTTTCGTGCGTGGGCACGCGGCTTTCGCCGAGGGCGTAGGGGAGAAACTCACCCCCGTAGACCCCGAAGAACCGTGGTATCTCGTGCTTGTGCCGCAAGTATCTGTAAGTACAGCAGAAATTTTTTCAGATCCGTTGTTGACACGTAACTCTTCTCCCATTAAAGTGCGCCCCGTTCCCAAGGGAAACAGTCGAAATGACTGCTTACCGGTGGTAGCAAGGCGTTATCCAGATGTACGTAACGCATTGAATTTGTTAGGTAAATTTACCGAAGCAAAACTCACCGGAACTGGAAGTTGTGTGTTTGGGGGCTTCCCAAGCAAAGCTGAAGCTGATAAAGTCTCGGCCCTTCTTACAGAGACCCTTACAGGGTTTGTAGCAAAAGGAAGCAACATTTCGATGTTGCATCGCAAGCTGCAAAATCTGCTCTAAAGGAATCGATTACTGGGTAATCGTTGCAACAGATACAGGGGCGTCGCCAAGCGGTAAGGCAGCAGGTTTTGATCCTGCCATGCGTTGGTTCGAATCCAGCCGCCCCTGCCATTTTCCTATACTCATCCAGGTTACCCTCAGCCTTCAGGTACTGCGCGTGTCCAAGATGATGGTCTTTACGGGGAACGCTAACCCCGATCTGGCTCGGCGTGTTGTACGTCAGCTGCATATCCCTCTCGGTGACATCTCTGTCGGTAAGTTCTCCGACGGCGAAATTACTGCCGAGATCAATGAAAACGTCCGCGGTAAAGATGTCTTCATTATTCAGCCGACTTGCGCTCCGACCAACGATAACCTGATGGAACTGGTAGTGATGGCTGATGCCTTCCGCCGCTCCTCGGCTACTCGTATCACTGCTGTTATTCCTTACTTTGGTTATGCCCGTCAGGATCGCCGTCCGCGTTCCGCACGTGTGGCTATCAGCGCGAAAGTCGTGGCTGACATGCTTACCGTAGTCGGCATCGACCGTGTTCTCACGGTTGATTTGCATGCTGACCAGATCCAGGGTTTCTTCGATATTCCGGTAGATAACATCTACGGCTCCCCAGTATTGGTGGATGACATTGAAGATCAGCGCTTCGAAAACCTGATGATCGTGTCCCCGGACATTGGCGGCGTCGTGCGTGCACGTGCTGTTGCCAAATCCCTGGGCGTTGATCTCGGGATCATCGACAAACGCCGCGAGAAAGCCAATCACTCTGAAGTGATGCATATCATCGGTGATGTCGAAGGGCGTACCTGTATTCTGGTCGATGACATGGTCGATACCGCCGGCACTCTGTGCCACGCGGCCAAGGCCCTGAAAGAGCATGGCGCTGCCAAGGTTTTCGCCTACTGCACACACCCTGTGCTGTCCGGTCGGGCGATCGAAAACATTGAAAATTCCATGCTGGACGAACTGGTGGTGACTAACACCATCCCGTTGTCCGCTGCTGCTCAAGCCTGCTCGCGTATCCGTCAACTGGATATCGCGCCGGTAGTTGCTGAAGCGGTCCGCCGCATCAGCAACGAAGAATCGATCAGCGCGATGTTCCGTTAAGGGCCCTGCCCTTCTCGATCATCTCGTTGACGAAAAGCGCCCCGCCCCGGCATTCCTGTCGGGGCGGGGCTTTTTTGCCCATATCGCCTTTAGCGCTGGTCGCAACCGCTGAGGCGAATGTGGTTATTTTGGAGATACAACATGAACGAATTTACTCTGAATGCTGAAGTGCGTTCCGACCTGGGGAAAGGTGCGAGCCGCCGCCTGCGTCGTCTCGCAAGCCTGGTTCCAGCTGTAGTTTACGGTGGCGAAAAAGCCCCTGAATCCATCAGCATGCTGGCTAAAGAAGTTGCCAAACTGCTCGAAAACGAAGCGGCTTACAGCCACATCATCGAGCTGAACGTTGGCGGCACCAAGCAAAACGTAATCATCAAGGCTCTGCAGCGTCACCCGGCCAAAGGCCACGTACTGCACGCTGACTTCGTGCGCGTTGTAGCCGGCCAGAAACTGACCGCTATCGTGCCTGTACACTTTGTTGGTGAAGAAGCCCCGATCAAGAAAGGCGGCGAAGTTTCGCACGTTGTTTCGGAAATCGAAGTGACCTGCCTGCCAAAAGACCTGCCTGAATTCATCGAAGTCGACCTGGCTAACGCCGAAATCGGTTCGATCATTCACCTGTCCGACCTCAAAGCCCCTAAAGGCGTTGAGTTTGTTGCTCTGGCACACGGCGATGACAAGGCTGTTGCCAACGTCCACGCTCCACGTGTTGCTCCAGAAGCTACTGAAGAAGGCGCAGCAGAGTAATTCACTCTGTCATGCCGGAGTGATCAAGTAACATCGCGGACTGGAACGTAGCGAGAAAGCGGGCGAGAACGCGGAGTTTACATAATGGTAAATGAGCACTTGTCGTCCACTTTCGCCGCACTTACTGATTGCTGCGATGTTATCCACCACTCCAAGGAAGGGCCCCTATCGTGACTGCCATCAAACTGATCGTTGGCCTGGGTAATCCAGGCGCTGAATACGAACAGACCCGGCATAACGCAGGGGCCCTTTTTGTTGAGCGCATCGCAAACGCGCAAGGCGTAAACCTTGTCGCCGATCGCAAATATTTCGGCCTGACCGGGCGCTATTCGCATCAGGGTCAGGATGTTCGTCTGCTGATTCCCACCACGTACATGAACCGCAGCGGCCAGGCCGTCGCGGCACTCGCCGGTTTCTTCCGCATCACGCCCGAAGAAATCCTCGTGGCGCATGACGAACTCGACCTGCCACCGGGCGTTGCCAAACTCAAACAGGGCGGCGGCCACGGCGGTCATAACGGGTTGCGCGACATCATTGCGCAACTGGGCAATCAGAATACCTTTCACCGCTTGCGGCTTGGCATTGGCCACCCAGGCGTTGCCAGTATGGTTTCAAATTTCGTCCTGGGTCGTGCGCCACGCGCCGAACAGGAAAAACTCGATGCCAGCATCGACTTTGCCCTCGGCGTGCTGCCGGATATTCTCGCCGGTGAATGGAACCGCGCGATGAAAAACCTGCACAGCCAGAAGGCCTGACTCTTATCCGAGGGGAAACACCATGGGATTCAATTGCGGCATCGTCGGCCTGCCTAACGTCGGCAAGTCCACCCTGTTCAACGCCCTGACCAAATCCGGGATCGCGGCCGAGAACTTCCCCTTCTGCACCATCGAGCCGAACACCGGTATCGTGCCGATGCCGGATCCGCGTCTGGAAGCCCTGGCGGCCATCGTCAATCCAAAGCGCATCCTGCCGACCACCATGGAATTCGTCGACATCGCAGGCCTGGTAGCCGGCGCCTCGAAAGGTGAAGGCCTGGGCAACAAATTCCTCGCCAACATCCGCGAGACCGATGCCATCGCGCACGTGGTCCGCTGCTTCGAAGACGAGAACGTGATTCACGTTTCCAACAGCGTCGACCCGAAACGCGACATCGAAATCATCGACCTGGAACTGATCTTCGCCGACCTCGACAGCTGCGAGAAACAACTGCAGAAAGTCGCCCGTAACGCCAAGGGTGGTGACAAGGACGCCGTGGTTCAGAAAGGTTTGTTGGAGCAATTGATCGCTCACTTCACCCTCGGCAAGCCAGCGCGCACCCTGATGAAGACCATGGGTGCCGACGATAAAGCGGTGATCCGTGGTTTCCACCTGCTGACCACCAAGCCGGTCATGTACATCGCCAACGTCGCTGAAGACGGTTTCGAGAACAACCCGCTGCTGGACATCGTCAAGGCCATCGCCGAAGAAGAAGGCGCCATGGTGGTTCCGGTCTGCAACAAGATCGAAGCTGAAATCGCCGAACTCGAAGACGGTGAAGAGAAAGACATGTTCCTCGAAGCCCTGGGCCTCGAAGAACCTGGCCTGAACCGCGTGATCCGCGCCGGCTACGAGATGCTGCACCTGCAGACCTACTTCACCGCCGGTGTCGAAGAAGTCCGCGCCTGGACCGTCCGCGTGGGTGCCACCGCACCACAAGCCGCTGGCGTGATCCACACCGACTTCGAAAAAGGCTTCATCCGCGCCGAAGTCATCGCCTACGACGACTTCATCCAGTACAAGGGCGAAGCCGGCACCAAAGAGGCCGGTAAATGGCGTCTGGAAGGCAAGGACTACATCGTTAAAGACGGCGACGTGATGCACTTCCGTTTCAACGTCTAAGTCTTCAAGACGAAGCAGCCGTACAAGAAAAAGCCGCGTTTGATACGCGGCTTTTTTGTGCCTGAAATAATCATCCGCCACACCTCAACCCGATCCCACATTGGGGCTGAGGTCTGGGGTCAGGCCTTCTTGGTTCTTGGCAGCAAGATCGCCAACACCCCAAACAACGGCAAGAACGAGCACAGGAAGTACACGTATTCGATGCCGTGAACATCCGCCAAGTGCCCCAGCAACGCCGCACCAATCCCGCCAAAACCGAACATCAACCCGAAGAACACCCCGGCAATCATTCCGACATTGCCCGGCACCAGTTCCTGTGCGTAAACCACGATCGCCGAGAACGCCGAAGCGAGGATGAAGCCGATCACCACGCTCAGAATACTGGTCCAGAACAGGTCGACGTGAGGCAGGATCAGCGTAAACGGCGCAACGCCAAGGATCGAGAACCAGATCACCGCCTTACGCCCGATTCTGTCGCCGATAGGACCACCGAAGAAAGTCCCCGCCGCCACGGCCCCCAGAAACAGGAACAGATGCAGCTGCGAACTGGCCACTGACAGGTCGAACTTCTCGATCAAGTAGAAGGTGAAATAACTGGTGAAACTGGCCATGTAGAAATACTTGGAGAACACCAGCAGCCCGAGCACCACCAGCGCGCTGATCACCCGGCGTTTCGACAAGCCGTGTGTCGCCGCCTGACCTTGTTTGAGCTTGAACAGGTTCAAGTGGTTGGCGTACCAGCGGCTGATCCGATAGAGCACGAACAGCGCAAACACGGCGAACAATCCAAACCACGCCACATGACCCTGGCCGAAGGGAATGATGATCGCCGCCGCCAGCAATGGACCGAAAGCCGAGCCGGCATTACCGCCGACCTGAAAGGTCGATTGCGCCAGGCCGAAGCGTCCGCCCGAAGCCAGTCGCGCCACGCGAGAAGCTTCCGGGTGAAAGGTCGACGAGCCAATGCCGATCAACCCCGCCGCCAGCAGAATCAGCGGGAAAGTGCCGACCACCGACATCATCAAAATGCCGATCAGCGTGCAGACGGTTCCCGCCGGTAGCAGCCAGGGCTTGGGATGGCGATCGGTGTGGTAACCGACCCATGGCTGCAACAGTGAAGCCGTCAGCTGGAACGTCAAAGTGATCAATCCAACCTGGGTAAATGTCAGGCCATAGTTGGCCTTCAACATCGGATAAATCGACGGCAGAACCGACTGGATCAAGTCATTGATCAAATGCGCCAGCGCCACCGCGCCGATGATGCGCATGACCAGAGGGCTGCTTTGTGAAGTCGCGGGTGCCAACGTCGCGTCGGTCTGAGCGTTACTGATAGCCATGAGAATTTCCGTACAGCGGATGGGTGCACACGGGCAGGTGCGTCAATGTGCCATTTTTCAGTGCAGCAGCGCCATCCCCTTAGCCTGCTAACGACCTCGACATTCATCGCCAAGAAGGTGATAGCGCAACGCCATGGTCTGAATCTTGCCTTGTTAATCCGCTTCAACGCGGCCCCTTACAAAGGGGACCGAGAATGGGAAGTTTCGCCACAGAGTCGGCCTACAGAGCTGACAAGGGTGAACTTTCGAGGCCTTTTAAAAGGGCACAAGTCGCGGTCGCAACGACCCCGACGCACGCCAATGGTGCGTGGTGTCCAGAGGAGTCATGGGGCATGCAGGCTTTTTTATCACCGGGGATCGGATTGCTGGGCCGTTTTGGCTTCGCACGCAAATTTCAGTTGTTGTTTCTGCTGTTTATCCTGCCGCTGGCAGGCAGCCTGTTGATGATCGGTCAGGACTATCGCGCCAAACTTAATTTGATCTCCGGCGAACGTGCCGGTGTTCGTCAACTGCTCGCCCTGGATGCACTCGATAACCTGCTCGCGGCCCAACGTGACCGCGCTGCCCGCTGGCGCGCGACGGAAACCAATCGCCAGCCAACCCCTGCGACCCTTGCCGCGATGGCCGCGTTCGATGCGGTTCAACCCGCCGTCGCCCAATCCACATCGGACCTCGGTAATGCACTGAAAACTGAAGGCGCCGAGGGCGAAACCCTGACCCGTTACCAGGCCCTGCAAACCGCCCTCAACGGCCTCGACTCGAAAAGCCTGAGCAGCGTCGGTTGGTGGCCAGATGGCTACGATCGTTTCACCAATGCCTTGAGTGCGCTGCAAGCCTTGCGCGAGCAGATCGCCATGGACAATCGCCTGACGCTCGCGCCGTGGCTGGAAACCTACCTGCTGACGCAAATCTCAACACAGCATGCGCCGGACCTGATTGAGCGGATCGGCCGCCTGGCCAGTGTCGGCCAAGCGTCGGTGGTGTCCGGGCAGTTCACCCTGCAAAGCCGTCTGCAATTGCGCGATTTGCGCAGTCGTATCGGCGATGCCCGGGAACAGCTGGCGAAAACCGCCAGCCTCCTGGAAGCCCGCCTGCCCAGCGCCTTGCAAAGCTGGGCCGGGCAATACCACGACAGCCTCAAGCATCTGGACGCTGAACTGAAAGTCCTCGATGACGGCGTCTTCGGCGGCAGCATCAAACTCAAGCCGGATGAATTCGAGCGCAGCCTCGACAGCCTGCTCACCGACCTCGCCTCGCTGCGCCAGCAGTCGTTGGTCTCGCTGGATCAACGTCTGGATTACTACCACGGATCGGCGATTCGCCAGTTCATTCTGGTGGCGACCATCTTTGGCTGCCTGCTGCTGGCCGCGCTGTACCTGTTCATCTGCTTGCAGGCCTCGATCCGTCGCAGCGCCAGCGGCATCACCCTGCTGGCCGAAGCCTTGCGCGACGGCAACCTCAGCCTGCAAGTGCCAGTGCAGGGGCGCGACGAACTGGCGGCCATCAGCACCGCCCTGAATGTCGCCGTGGTGCAGCTGCGCAACAGTTTGCTGGGGGTCGATCACGAAACCTTGCAGGTGAGCAACGCGGTGCGCACCCTCAACCATCACTCCAGCGGCGCCTTGGGCGAAGTTGAAGCGCAGCAATTGCAGATCAGCCAGATCGCCGCTGCGGCCACGCAGTTGGCCGCGACCTCTCAAGGTGTCGCCCAGAGTTGCGAACAGGCGTCCGGCAGCGCTCAACACACCCAACGCATTGCGGCCGACAGCAGTCGTGACAGTCAGCGCACCACAGCGAGCATTCAGCAGCTCAACCAGCGCCTGAACGACACGGCGGCGGCACTCGGCCGGGTCAGCGAACAAGGGCAGCAGATTCAATTGGTGGTCGACACCATTCGCGGCGTGGCCGAGCAGACCAACCTGTTGGCGCTCAATGCGGCGATCGAGGCGGCTCGCGCTGGCGAACAAGGTCGCGGCTTTGCGGTGGTGGCGGATGAAGTGCGCAGCCTCTCGCAACGCACCCAATCCTCCACCGCGCAGATCGCCGGCACTGTCGACAGCCTTCGCAGCACAGTCAATGAGGCGGTCAGCCTGATGGAAGCGGCCTGTAGCCAGGCGCAAAGTGATGCCCAGTCGGTCACTGGCCTGGGCGAACGCCTTGGTGAGATCGCCCACGCGGTGCAAGGCGTTACCGACACCCTGGCGCAGATCGCCACGGCGGTTGAGGAACAGGCCTGCACCGCCGATGAAGTCAGCGGCAACATCCAGCAGGTCGATCAGGCAGCCGTAAGGTTGCTCGAAGGCGCTCGGGCGGTGAACATGGCGGCGGACACCTTGAGCCAGGGCAGCAAGGCCTTGAGTGCCAATACCGGGAGATTTCAGCTCAGTTGACGCCCTCCCCCGGCCCGAATATTCGGCTCAGGTCGATAAGCGGTTGAAAGCGTAGAGAAATATTTTTGATTTACGCTTGACGCATCTTCATTACCGGTGAATAATGCGCGCCACTTGGCTACATAGCTCAGTTGGTTAGAGCATAGCATTCATAATGCTGGGGTCCGGGGTTCAAGTCCCTGTGTAGCCACCAAGTACTAAAAACGGCTTACCGAAAGGTAGGCCGTTTTTTTATGCCTCGAGAAAAGTGCCTCGAACAGCACCTCAGGAACGAACCGCCGGCAACGCCGATAACGCTCGCTCCCAAATCTGCCAGGTCCGCAGCCAGACCATCGCCTGCCAGTCGCTGTCGGCAGGATAGAACTGCTCCAGCAGTTTCAGTTTGATCTCACGCCCCACCGCATCACTTGGATTGCCGTGCAGATGCAGCCAGTGGTCATCGCGCAAATGGCGATGAACGTCCGGCCCCGGATACGTCCCGCACTCGATCACGAACGGCATCAGTTTTACCTGGGGCAACGCGGTGATCAGTGCCTGCGAGGTGTAGCCCGTAGCGGTGGCGGCCACCCCGGTTTCGCTCAAGGTGTCGGCGCCGGTCAGCAACGTGTAGAGCCACGGACCGTAGATGGCCTGCGCATCGGGCAGCGCGGGATAAGCGGCCTCGGTGATGGTCAGCAACATCGGATGACCGTACTCGCCAGCGCCGGTGTGCAAGTCGAAACTCATCGAGACCTCGGCGTGGGCAATATGCTTTTGCAGTATTTCGTGCAGCGTGCGGTTCGACCAGCTCGGCGCCAGCCCGCCATAAAACAGGCCATCGGGATGACTGTGCTGGCCGCCCTCGACAATCGACATCACTGCCGGCCAACCCTGCTTGCGAATCTGCCTATCGAGCAAGGCATCGGCGCGGTCACGTTCGGGACCGCGCAACTCAGTGAACGCATAGATGTCATGCAGCGCTGCATAGGCCTGATTGTCTGGCAGCGGGCGCTGGAAGTTCAGGTGATTGCGGTTCAGGTCGATGTTGTCTTCGTTGACTCGACGCAGCCATGCAGTGCCCCAGGGATTGATCAGGTGGATCATCACCACCGCGACATCGGCCGGCAGTGAACGCTTGCCCAACTCCTGCATCCACTTGATCTGACAATCGGAGCCGTAGAAACCTTCCACCCCATGGGTGCCGCTCAACGCGATCAGCAATCGCTTGGCACCCGGATCACCCAACACCGCCACATCGGTGCTCAAGGGCTCGCCGAAGGGTCCTTTGAGTGGGTGCGGATATTCGGTCAACGTCGCTCCGGCCGCGGCCGCTGCCACGAGGAACTGCTCACGTTGAGTGCGATAACACGGCTGCGTGGGAAACTCGGTCTGCATGGCTGCCTCTTGTTGATCTTCTGACCCGTCTGATGCCCTCGACCCTACAGAAAATCCGTCAACTCATGAAGGGCAAAAGCGTCTTGGCTGTCATCCGTCGTTTGCACCACACCCTGTCGGCCGATAAAGTCCCCTGATCTTTTCCCACGGACGGAGTCCCAACGTGTTCTCAGCCTTCCGCTTGAGCCGCTATCGCCTGTCAGCCTTTTCGCTGATCGCCACCGCGCTGACCCTCGCTGCCTGCAACGCCCCGCCGACGTCAACGTTGCCGGTCGCGCCGGAAGTCGCCTCGGGTTATCGCACCGACCTGCAAACTCGGCACGCCGCGAAACACATGGCGGCGGCAGCCAACCCTCTGGCGGCCGAAGCCGGGCGGGAGATGTTGCGTCAGGGTGGCTCAGCGGTGGATGCCGCGATTGCCATGCAGGCGGTGCTGACGCTGGTGGAACCCCAATCCTCGGGCATCGGCGGTGGCGCGTTCATTGTGTTGTGGGATGGCAAGAACGTGCGCACCTACGACGGTCGCGAAACCGCACCGGCCGGCGCCACGGAGAAGCTTTTCCTACAGGCCGACGGCAAACCGATGGCCTTCACCCAGGCTCAGATTGGGGGGCGCTCAGTGGGAACGCCCGGTGTTTTGCGAGCGCTAGAGTTGGCCCATCAGAAGCACGGTCGCCTGCCGTGGGCGCAGCTGTTCGAGCCGGCCATCCGACTCGCGGAGCAAGGTTTCGCCATCTCACCGCGCTTGCATCAGCTGATCGCTTCAGATTCCTCCATGCGACGCTCGCCGGACATGGTGGCGTATTTTCTGAATGCCGATGGCAGCCCGAAAGCGGCCGGTACTCAGCTGAAAAACCCGGCACTGGCCGCCGTGCTCAAGCGCATCGCCAAAGAAGGTCCCGACGCGTTTTACAAAGGGCCGGTTGCGCAGGAAATCGTCGCCAAGGTTCAGGGCCACGCCAACCCTGGCAGCCTGTCGCTGAATGATCTCCAAGGCTACAAGGCCAAGGAACGCGCGCCGCTGTGTACCGACTACAAACGCTGGCAGGTCTGCGGCATGCCGCCGCCGTCGTCGGGCGGGGTCGCCGTGGCGCAGATCCTTGGCACACTCCAGGCACTGGAAGTTCGCGATCAGCGTTTTGCCTTGACCCCAATGAAACCGGTCAAGACCGACAAACCCGCCGGCACCGAGCCGACGCCAGAAGCCGTGCACCTGATCGCCGAAGCCGAGCGTCTGGCCTACGCCGACCGCGCGCTTTATCTGGCCGACGCCGACTTCGTGCCCGTCCCCGTCAAAGGCCTGGTCGACCCGACCTATCTGGCCAGTCGCGCAGCCCTGATCGGTGATCGCAGCATGGGCACGGCCAAACCCGGCACACCACCGGGCATCAAGGTCGCCTACGCACCGGACCGTTCGCCGCTGCGTATATCGACCTCGCAAGTGGTAACGGTCGATGACGAAGGTGGCGCGGTGTCCATGACCACCACCGTCGAATCCGCGTTCGGCTCGCACGTGATGGTCCAGGGTTTTCTGCTCAACAATCAGATGACCGACTTCTCGTTCATCCCCGAAGAAAACGGGCAGAAAGTCGCCAACCGCGTCGAACCCGGCAAGCGCCCCCGCTCGTCCATGGCGCCGACGCTGATCTTCGACCGCCAGAGCGGCGAATTTCTCGCCACTATCGGCTCGCCGGGCGGTTCGCAAATTATCGAATACGTCGCCAAATCCACCATCGGCCTGCTCGACTGGAACCTCGACCCCCAAGCCGCCATCAGCCTGCCAAACTTCGGCAGCCGCAACGGCCCGACGGAACTGGAAGAGGGACAGTTCAGCACCGGATTGATTCAGGCGCTGAAGGACAAAGGGCACAGCGTCAGCGAGATCGACATGACCAGCGGCACCCAGGCGATTGTTCGGGTGAAGGACGAGCAGGGGAAAGCATCGTTGGCGGGTGGGGCCGATCCGCGACGTGAGGGGGCGGCGTTGGGGGATTGATTCCTACAAGTGAATAAGCAAGGGCTTACCGGGAGGTAGGCCCTTTTTCATAGATGCCATTCGGGACTAAACGCTCACGTACACCCAAGCTTCAATCCCGGATTGAAGGACCACACTGACACGCTTGTAATCCGACACTTCATAGACATCGGCGGCGGCCAGTTCCTCGGGTGTGATCTGGAACACCATCCCCGGAATCGGCGCGCTGCTGGTGCTGCCCGGACGAAGAATCGGGTGATGCGTCTTGCCGCTGGTGGCCAACACCTCTGGGTCGGTGATTTCGACCCAGGACTGCTCGTACCCCAGCATCGCATCGGCACTGCCGGTCAGCTCGCGCCCGAAGTTGGCCAGTTGCACGGCTTTGTCCTGCAAGGTGCCGTAGGAAAACAGGTACACCGTTGAATCGCTCATCCATAAATCCTTGTTTGAATAGTCCCGAGTAGCTTATCGGGTGACCTTCAGCGCTTGCCGTGCCTTGTGCTTCTCCAGCGCCAGATCGATCAAGCGGCTGACCAGCTCGCTGTACGTCATGCCGGTGGCTTGCCAGAGCTTGGGGTACATGCTGATACGGGTGAAGCCGGGCAATGAGTTGATTTCGTTGATCAGCACTTCGCCGCTGTCGGTCAGGAACACATCGACCCGCGCCAGCCCGGAGCAGCCCAGCACCTGAAACGCGTGGACGGCCAAGGCACGGATGCGCTCACTGGCTTCGCTGCTGATGTTGGCCGGCACCACGACCTCTGCCGCTTGAGCGTCGATGTATTTGCTGTCGTAGGAATAAAAACCGCTGCGCACCACGATCTCGCCACACCCGCTGGCGATGGCGTCCTCGTTGCCGAGTACGGCGCACTCGATCTCGCGGCCGCTGACGGCGGATTCGATCAGTACTTTTTCATCGAAACCCAGGGCCAGCTCCACTGCCGCCGTGTACTCGGCTTCGTCGCTGACCTTGCTCACGCCCACGGATGAGCCCTGGTTCGCCGGTTTGACGAACAGCGGCAGGCCGAGTTTGCCCTGGACCTCGGCGAACCCGGTGCGCGCGGCGCTGGCGCGGGTAAGGGTCACGAACGGCGTGACCGCAATCCCGGCGTCACGCAGCAGGCGCTTGCTGATGTCCTTGTCCATGCACACCGCCGAGCCAAGCACGTCGGAGCCGACAAACGGCAAATCCGCCATGCGCAACAGGCCTTGCAGGCAACCGTCTTCACCCAGCGTGCCGTGCACGATCGGGAAGATCACGTCGACGTGGCCCAGCAGTTCCTGGCCGGAGGTTTCGACCAATTGCTGGCTGGCCTTGCCCGGCACCACGGCCAGTTCACGGTTTGACTGGTTGAGGGCGATCAGGGCCGGATTTTCCTGGTTGAGCAGGAAATTCGAAGGGTCATTGAGGTGCCAATGGCCTTGCTTGTCGATACCGATCAGCACTGGTTCGAACCGCGACCGATCCAGCGCGTCAACGATGTTCTTCGCCGACTGCAGCGACACTTCGTGCTCTGCCGAACGACCACCAAAAATGACACCTACCCGCAGTTTACTCATACCAGACACCTCGACAAACGATCATACGCAGCAGCGCGCGACGCGCATTTCAGGCTGCAAAGAATGCTCGATACCTTGCTACATTTGTATGCGCTTTTCTACCTGCCCCAAGGCTTTTATCGGCCGGCAGACAGGCGGCCGGTCCTTGGGTTACCGTGTTCACATTGAGCTCAAGACAACGACACCATGGCCAAGCACACGCCTCCCATCGACTGGTTCCACCGCGCCCCCGACGTGGGCGGGGTTCAGCGTTTCGAGGCGTTTTTTGCCGGCCACGGCTACGACCTTCACCGCCATGACACCTACGCAATCGGCCGCACCCTGGCCGGCGTGCAGAGTTTTCAGTATCGCGGCGGCTGGCGCCACAGCCTGCCGGGCGGCACGTTGGTGCTGAACCCGGACGAAGTCCACGATGGCGAGGCTGGCACCGAGGCCGGTTTCAAATACCGGATGATGTACATCGAGCCGGCGCTGATCCAGCAGATACTCGGCGGACAGCCGCTGCCGTTCATCAAGACCGGATTGTCGACCGACCCACGCCTGTTCGCCGCCACCGATGTGCTGCTGCGAAGCCTGGATTGGCCCCTCGATCCATTGGAAGAACAGGACGCGCTGTTCGATCTGGCGCAGGCCTTGAGCAGCGTCTCCGGCGCGCCCGGTAAACGCCAGCGCTTCGAATACGTGGCGGCGGAGCGCGCGCGGGAGCTCATCCACAGCGCCCTGGATCGCACGGTGACGCTGGAGGAACTGGCGCAGCACAGCGGTCGGGATCGCTGGAGTCTGTCGAGGGATTTTCGCCTGTTGTTCGGCACCAGCCCTTATCGATACCTGACCATGCGCCGCCTGGACCTGGTCCGCGCACTGCTGATCCAGGGCCAGTCACTGGTCAGTGCCGCGCTGATCGCCGGCTTCACCGACCAGAGCCACATGACCCGGCAATTCAGCAAGACCTACGGCCTGTCGCCAGCCCGCTGGATGAAAATGCACCGCCGCTAAGCCACGCACAATCGTACAAGAAGCCTGCTGCCGTGCTGACTATCGTGGATTCACGATCAACCACGAGAGCTTGTTTCATGAACGCCTATCGAAGCCTGAACTTCGCTGAAAAAATCGCCCGGATCGACTCGCACTGGAGCCCTCGGGTCATCGCCGAAATGAACGACTACCAGTTCAAAGTGGTGAAACTGCTGGGGGATTTCATCTGGCACGATCACCTGGACACCGACGAGACCTTCATCGTGCTCGAAGGGCAGTTGCGCATCGACTTTCGCGATGGCCACGTCCTGCTGAACGCGGGCGAAATGTACGTGGTGCCCAAGGGTGTCGAGCACAAACCCTGCGCCGAACAGGAAGTGAAACTGCTGCTGATCGAGCCCAAGGGTGTACTGAACACGGGCAGTGAGGGTGGCGAACGCACGGCGCAGAATGACGTGTGGGTGTGAAAGGCAGCCGGTTTACGGCTGCAAGGTCTTGCCTTCCACCGGATCGCCGATCGTCAGAAAATGCCCGCCCGCAACATGGTGCAGGGTGCGTAAAGCATCGTGCCCTTCGAAATGCCAACGGCCTTCGCTGAACACGCGCTCATCGGCCTGGGCGGCAATCACCTCGGCCACGAACAGGTCGTATTGCTGATGGTTGTTGGGCTCCGGCAGCAGCCGGCACTCCAGCCAGGCGACGCAACCTTCAAGCATCGGCGCATCGATCAGCTCACCGCTGAACGTCGGCAGGCCGTACACCTGAAACTTGTCCAGGCCCTGGCCCTGAGTCAACTCCAGGCCCGACGTCGAGCCCACGGTCTGGGCGATATCGGCCTGGGCCGCGCAGGGAACGTTCAGCACGAAGGTGCCCGACGCTTCCAGCAGTTGGCGGGTCCAGGTCGACTTGTCCAGCACCACGGCGATTTTTGGAGGTTCGAAGTCCAAAGGCATCGCCCAGGCGGCGGCCATGATGTTGCGCTGGCCGTCATGCGCCGCGCTGACCAGCACGGTCGGCCCGTGATTGAGCAAGCGATAAGCCTTGGACAAGGGAACCGGACGGCGGTGGGAAACGCTCATGAGGGCTGCTCCTTTTGGAAAACGCCGATTGTAACGATTTCCAAAAGGAGCGCAGGTATCAAGTCGACAACTGATTGGCAAACTGCCCGACCGCGTTCACCACTTTCTGCGCGCCATCCTGAATCTCGACGATCACCGTGCCCGCCTCCGCCGCCAGCGCCAGACCTTGTTCGGCCTGGAGTTTGCCGTCGGTCATCAGGGCCACGGCATTGCGCGCCATGTCCTGGTTCTGGCGCACCACGCCAACGATTTCATCGGTGGCCTGGCTGGTACGGGACGCCAGCTGCCGGACTTCGTCCGCGACCACGGCAAACCCTCGGCCCTGTTCACCGGCGCGCGCCGCCTCGATGGCCGCGTTAAGTGCCAGCAGGTTGGTCTGTTCGGCAATTCCGCTGATGGTTTTGACGATGGTGCCAATCACCAGCGACTGCTCGTTCAACGCTTCGATGCCTTCGCCGGCGGTTTGCATGTGCCGGGCCAGGTCACGCATCACGTCCACCGCCTGAGTCACCACGGCGGTACCGCGCTGGGCGCTTTGATCGGTTTGCTGGGAGGTGCTGTAGGCGATGTTGGCCGCTTCGGCGACCGCCTGCTCCTGATTGACCTGATCGGTAATCACCGTGGCAAATTTCACCACTTTGTAGAGCGTGTTGTTGGCGTCCACCACCGGGTTGTAGGACGCCTCCAGCCAGACCACACGACCATGGCTGTCCACACGCTTGAACCGGCCCGCCACGAACTCGCCGGCGTTCAGGCGACGCCAAAAATTCTGATATTCCGCGCTACTGTAATCCTCGGGTTCGCAGAATGTACGGTGATGTTTGCCCTTGATTTGCGCCAGGCTGTAACTCATGCCGCTGAGGAACCGCTCGTTGGCCGCCAACACGTTGCCATTGAGATCGAACTCAATGACCGCCGTCGAACGCACCAGTGCGCCGATCAGGTTCTCATGCTCGCGGGACGCCTCGATGGTGCGGGTCAGGTCGCTGGAATAAATCGAGAAGTGCTTGATCCGCCCCTCCGAGGACAACACGGGCTGCACAATCGAACGCAGCCAGGCTTCCTGGCCATTGCCCCGCAGCAAACGCACGGCGCCGGCGAAGTGCTCGCGGCGGGTCAGCGCAGCCTTGAAGCGGTGGTGGAATTCGTCCGATTTCACATGGGGCGGGACAATGTCTTCAATGTGCCGGCCGATCAGGTCGCTGCTCTTGTAGAGCATCTCGCCGAGGAAGTTCTGGTTGACCGATTGAATCCGTCCATCAGGATCCAGTGTCAGGACCAGCATCTCGCTTTCCAGACTGTCCTTCACTTGCTGAAGGCTGGAGAGTTCTTCGCGAAGAGCCGACAGCTCCTGCTTCAAGCGTTTGTTGAACATGGAAAGCACCGATGGACAGGGATAGAAAGCGGTCTGCAGCCTAGCCATCGGCCTTGCGGATATTTTCTGAAGCCTGTTTCAGGGTTGTCCTACAAAAATAGTTGCGGCACGCCTATCAGGCTGTTTATTCACGCCGCGCCAGCGGCCGGGCAACGTTCAACCCGGGGCATCCGTGTGCCGAAATACGCCGCGCTGCTCACGCCCACTGCGCCCATCACCGCGCTGAAGATCACGCAAATCCACGGACTCCACGGCATCAGACCGATCAGCAACAGCGGTGTGATACTTGCCCACGCCGCGTAGGCAATGTTGTAGGTGAAGGAAATCCCCGAGACGCGAATCCGCGCCGGAAACAGGCTGACCATTACCGACGGCACCGCGCCGACGACCCCGCAACCGAGCCCGGCAATCGCGTAGGCCAAGCCGATCCACTCGCCGCCGGTGATCAGGCACGTATAAAGCACGCCGATGCCCAGCGGCAGCAGCAGGCTATAGAGCATGACCGTGCGCCAGGCACCGATGCGGTCGACGAGCAGCCCGGCGAGTACACAGCCGATGTTCAGGAACACAATGCCCAAGGCACTCAAGGCGAAGGTATGGCTGGCGGTCATGCCGAAGGTTTTCTGCATCATGGTCGGCGTGATGACGACGAACACCACCACCGCCGATGTCAGTACGCAGGTGAGGAGCATCGCCGGCAGAATCGCCAGGCGATGTTCACGCAAGACCGTGCGCAGTGGCAGTTCGACGGCGGCATCACGCTTCGCCTGCATCGCCATGAATACCGGGGTTTCGCTGAGCCAGCGGCGCAGCCAGACGCCAATCACCCCGAACACGCCGCCCAGCAGGAACGGATAACGCCAGGCGTAATCGAGGATTTCCGCCGGGGTGAACGCCTGCGCCAGAAAGGTCGCCGTCAGGGCGCCGATCAGGTAGCCGAAGGTCAGCCCCGCCTGCAGGAAGCCGAGGGCATAACCGCGATGCCCGGCCGGCGCGTGCTCGGCGACGAACACCCAGGCGCTCGGCACTTCCCCGCCGACCGCAGCGCCCTGCAGGACTCGCAGGATCAACAGCAAAAGTGGTGCGAAATAGCCGATCTGGGCGTAGGTTGGCATGATTCCTATCAGCAGGCACGGCAGCGCCATCATCAGGATGCTCAGGCTGAAAACCTTCTTGCGCCCCAGCCGGTCGGCGAAATGCGCCATCAGAATGCCGCCCAACGGCCGTGCCAGATACCCCGTCACGAAAATCCCGAAGCTTTGCAGCAAGCGCAGCCACTCGGGCATTTCCGGCGGGAAGAACAACTGGCTGAGAGTCAGCGCGAAAAATACGAAAATGATGAAGTCGTAGATTTCCAGCGCCCCGCCAAGGGCCGCCAGGCCAAGGGTCTTGTAGTCGGAGCGGCTGAACGGCGCCGGGCGCGAATCGGTGTTGGCAGTCATGAAAAGAACTCTGTCACGGGCAAAAAACCAAGGCGCCCATGGTCTACGCAATCGCGTCCACCGACAACCCGTTAGACCAAAGTCTCAGTCTGGTTAATCTTCGTCACAAAATATGACTGATTGATTTACTGTTGGCACCTGTCCAGACGGGCCTTTGCCGCCCCAAAGACCACAATAAACATAAAAATTCGAGGTACTCCCGTGGCCGCTGATATCGAAGATACCCGCTCCGCCCGCTTTGCCCTGCGCTGTTCAAGTTTTGCCGAACGCTGGTTCCCCGACTCCTGGGTATTTGCCGCCCTGGCGGTGATCATCGTGGCCGTGGCAACCATGGCCATGGGCGCCAAACCCACTGACGCGGCCATGGCTTTCGGTGATGGGTTCTGGAGCCTGATTCCATTCACCATGCAGATGGCGTTCGTGGTCATCGGCGGTTATGTGGTCGCCAGTTCCCCGCCCGCGGTGAAACTCATCGACCGTCTGGCCCGGATCCCGAAAAACGGTCGCTCGGCCGTGGCCTGGGTCGCGTTGATTTCCATGGTGGCGTCGCTGCTGAACTGGGGCCTGTCGCTTGTGTTCGGCGGCTTGCTGGTGCGCGCCCTCGCCCGCCGCACCGACCTGAAAATGGATTACCGCGCCGCCGGTGCGGCCGCGTATCTGGGCCTTGGCGCCGTGTGGGCCCTGGGCCTGTCGTCGTCCGCCGCGCAATTGCAGGCCAACCCGGCCAGCCTGCCGCCGTCGATTCTGTCGATCACCGGCGTCATTCCGTTCACCCAGACCATTTTTCTCTGGCAGTCCGGCGTCATGTTGCTGGCACTGATCGTGATTTCGCTGATCATTGCCTACGCCACCGCTCCCGGCCCGAACACGGCTCGCGACGCCGAAGCCTGCGGCATCGACCCGAGCTTCAACCTGCCACCGCTGCAACCGCGCACCCGTCCCGGTGAATGGCTGGAACACAGCCCGCTGCTGACGATTTTGCTGGTGCTGCTGGCAGCGGGATGGCTGTTCCACGAGTTTTCGACTAAACCGGCAATCAGCGCGATCTCGGGCCTGAACACTTACAACTTCCTGTTCATCATGCTCGGTGCGCTGCTGCACTGGCGTCCGCGCAGCTTCCTCGATGCCGTGTCCCGAGCGGTGCCGACCACCACTGGCGTGCTGATCCAGTTTCCGCTCTACGGCTCGATCGCTGCGCTGATGACCACGGTCAAAGGCACTGACGCGCAGACCCTGGCCCACCACATCTCGACCTTCTTCGTCAGCATTGCGTCCCACGACACCTATGCGCTGCTGATGGGCGTTTACTCGGCGATTCTCGGTTTCTTCATCCCATCCGGCGGCGGCAAATGGATCATCGAAGCGCCTTACGTCATGCAAGTGGCCACCGACCTGAATTACCACCTGGGTTGGGCCGTGCAGATCTACAACGCGGCTGAAGCCCTGCCGAACCTGATCAACCCGTTCTACATGCTGCCGCTGCTGGGCGTGCTTGGGTTAAAGGCGCGGGACTTGATCGGCTTTTCGTTCGTGCAATTGCTGGTGCACACGCCGCTGGTGCTGTTTCTGCTGTGGGCGCTGGGGACGACGCTGACGTATACGGCGCCGGTGATGCCTTAAATGAGGTTGATTGCACCTGCAGGGGGCAGGTGCAATCAGGTTTGATCGGAGGGTAAAACCCTCAGCAACTCAGGCAGTGCCGTCTGAACGGTATCCCACACCACTTCAAGATTGATATCGAAATAGCCGTGAGCAATACGATTGCGCATACCTCGCATGCTGCGCCACGGCACCTGTGAGTTTTCGCTCGCAAAGTCCGAATAGCCATCCATTGCTTTGGTGGCTGCTTCACCAATAATGATGAGGCTCATGATCACCGCTTGCTGGGTACGTTTGTCTTCGAAAAACTCTTCTTTACTCAATCCTCGACAAAGATCAGCGCATCGCCAGCGGCTTGCCGCATATGGCCGAGGTAATCTCCGAGACGATTAACAGTCATACGGGACGAGCCTGGTCGAGCACCTGCTGACGAAACTTCAAAGGAAGATCTCCCGGCGTCAGCAAATCAACACTGACCCCCAGCAAATCCTCAAGCTCGACTTGAAGCCCTCCGAGATCGAAAAGCGTGGCCCCAGGGAGCGCGTCCACCAGCAAATCAAGGTCACTCCCCTCTTTATCTGTCCCGAGTAACGCGGAACCGAATACACGAGGGTTAGACGTGCGAAATCGACCGACGACCTCGCGGACGGCTGCTCGTTTTAGATCCAGTGCAATTGAGGGTTTCATGGTTGACCTTTGCCAAGTCCAGTAATTTGCCAGTCTAGCAGTGCTCGAGAATGGTAGACACTGCCCCTCTTGTTACCCTCTGTCACATCCCACGGCATCCAGACTGAACCACGCCCCGTAGCAAATAATAGCTCAGTGCCACTACTTTGCTTTACCGCCCCGCTGCTCCGGTAATATCCTTGCGCGAATATTATCTGTTTCAACTTTTTGCAGGCCGGAAAGGGAGTTCATCGCAATGATCGTAGGGATTGACCTGGGGACCACCAACAGCCTCGTTGCCGTCTGGCGTGGGGAGTCCAGCGAGTTGGTGCCCAATGCCCTGGGCCAGTTTCTCACCCCCAGCGTGGTGGGCCTTGATGATCAAGGCCGCGTGTTGGTGGGCCAGGCCGCCCGCGAACGTTTGCACACCCATCCGCGCCAGACCGCTTCGCTGTTCAAGCGGCACATGGGCAGCGCCACGGAAGTGCGCCTGGGAGACAGATCATTCCGCCCCGAAGAGCTTTCGGCGCTGGTGCTCAAAAGCCTGAAGGAAGACGTCGAACGGGCCTTTGGCGAAACCGTGCATGAAGCGGTGATCAGCGTGCCGGCCTACTTCAGCGATGCCCAGCGCAAGGCCACGCGGATTGCCGGTGAACTGGCCGGTCTGAAGGTTGAAAAGCTGATTAACGAGCCGACCGCGGCAGCCCTGGCGTATGGGCTGCACCAACGGGACAAGGAAACCTCGTTCCTGGTGTTCGACCTCGGTGGCGGCACCTTCGACGTGTCGATCCTGGAGCTGTTCGACGGCGTCATGGAAGTGCGCGCCAGCGCCGGCGACAACTTCCTGGGCGGCGAAGATTTCGACAGCGTGCTGCTTGAGCATTTCCTTGAGCACCATCGCAACACCGACAACTTTCCTGACCGCAACAGCATCATCCAGCCGTTGCGTCGCGAGGCCGAGCGCGTGCGCAAAGCCCTGGGCCAAGACAGTAGCGCCGAATTCAGCCTGCGGGTCGACGGCCAGCAATGGACGCAAACCATCACCCAAGCGCAACTGGCCACGCTCTACACGCCACTGCTCGAACGCCTGCGCACGCCAATCGAGCGGGCCCTGAGAGACGCGCGGATTCGGGTCAGTGATCTCGACGAAATCCTGCTGGTGGGCGGTACGACGCGCATGCCGCTGGTGCGCAAACTGGCAGCCGGCCTGTTTGGGCGTTTTCCTTCGATCAGTCTCGACCCGGACGAAGTCGTAGCCCACGGTGCGGCGATCCAGGCAGCCTTGAAAGCACGCTCCGCCGCGCTGGAAGAAGTGGTGCTGACCGACGTCTGTTCTTACACATTGGGCATCGAGACGACGACTCAAATCGGCCAGCAGTACGAAAGCGGGCATTACCTGCCGATTATTGAGCGCAACAGCATCGTGCCGGTGAGCCGGGTCAAGACGGTGTATACGCTGCAAGATAACCAAGAGCACGTGCTGCTGAAGATCTTTCAGGGCGAAAGCCGTCTGGTCAAAGACAACGTGGCATTGGGCGAACTGGACATCAAAGTGCCGAAACGCAAGGCCGGCGAAGTCGCCCTCGATGTGCGCTTCACCTATGACAACAACGGTTTGCTCGAAGCCCAGGTGGTCATCCCGCTGACGGGCGACAAGCATTCGCTGGTGATCGAAAACAACCCCGGCGTGCTCACTCCCGAGGAGATCCAGCAGCGATTGGAGGGCCTGGCGCTGTTGAAGATTCATCCGCGCGATCAGCAGGTCAATACCGTTTTGACCGCACGCCTTGAGCGTCTCTATCAGGAGAGTCTGGGGCAGATGCGTGAACAGATCGGTCATTGGGCCAAACAGTTTCAGCACGTGCTTGATTCGCAGGACGAACGCCGGATCCGCGAAGCGCGCAGCGAACTGACCCAGCAACTGGGCACGCTGGACAACGGCCTGTGGCAGTGAGGAGCGGCAACATGGATTGCTGGTCTGTGCTGGAACTGCCCGAAGACGCCGACGCGCGCACCATCAAGCGAAGCTATGCGCGACTGCTGAAAACCTTCCGGCCCGATGAAGATCCTGAAGGCTTTCAGCGTTTGCGTGAGGCTTATGAGGAGGCGCTGAGTGTGGCGCAATGGCGGGCCGAAAACGCCGCCGAAGAACGTGAAGTCGCAACAGCCGACGTTGTCGAGAAGCCGAATCACGCCGACCTTCAGGCGTGGTCCGATGTGCTCGACGGGCGTCCCTTGAGCCTTAAAAATCCGCCCCTGCTTCGGCCCTTGAACCTTGAAAGTCCGTCCTCTCTTCGCTCACTGAACCTTTCACCGGTCAATCCCCAGCCCTTGCACGAACCGGTCGTCACGCCGGACGAGCTAGCGGCACGCGCCTTGCTCGAAGGACTCTCGGAGCAGAATCTGTCCGAGCGCTGGGCGCAGGCGCAGCAACAGCACTGCGCCCAGGCGTTTGAGCAGTTGCTGCTGGCGTTGTGTTTCGATCATCCAGGCTTGCTCCGTCCGATTGCCACCTGGACGGTCCATCACCTCGATTGGCTCGCGCCCTGGCAAAACGTCGAAATGACCGATTGGCAGCAAGACGCGCTCGCCAGCGGTTTGCTGCAGGAGTATCGGCAGGCGCTGCAGGAATTGCTCGAAGGCGGAAAAGAACGGGATTTCCTTACTCAACTCAAAAGTTACACCGCACAGCCCTGGCTGCAGGTGTTCGATCGACGCCAGGAGTGGCAGAGAATCCTTCTGCAATTGTTCAACGACACCCAATGGAGCCTGCCGCTGTTCGACCGCGTCGGTCAGGTGTTTGGCTGGGACGATGAAAAAGGCATTCATCCTGAACCGGCGTCGCTCTGGGAAGCACTGATCGAGCGCTGCAATCAGGAAAGCTTCTACGCAAGCCTGCAGGCCAAGGCGCAAGACAGCCGGACCTGGGCCGCTGACGTTCAGGCCGCCCATTTGCTGATGAACCCGATGAAGCCGGGGCAACAGAAGAAAATGATCGACGGCTTTGGCCGGAACGAATGGCAGGCCTGTCATGACCTTGCGCAAACCCTCAAGTGGCGTTACCCGGAATTGCGCTTACGGTTGCCCCACGCCGATGTTTTCCACTGGCGACGTTTCCTGCCGCGCCCCATCACCGATGAAACCTGGGTGCGTGTCTGGGCCGGCATCGCACTGGCGCTGTTTTTGTTTTGTTTCCCAGCCCAGTACAAATCCCACGGCTTCAACATCAGCATCCCGATGATATTCACCTCTTTGGTATTCGCCTGCGTTCCGGTCTGGTTCCTCCGTTTCGCCATGAGCTGGTGGGTGCCGATCATCTCGCATGTCATTGTCCAGGACCTGTGGCTGACCGAAGGCCTGGTCCCCCGACACTGGAACCCGGATACCCGCTGGCTGGTGATCCGACATGGTGTTCCGCAAGCCGTCCTCACGCTGCTGTTCGGGCTTCTGTTGGGTTGGCCGGGCATGGCGACTTATGTCGGTTTCATGCTGATCGGACTCTTGCACAAGCGCCGTATCGGTCAGCTTGATCCTGAACTGGCTGCTCGGCGTCCATGGTTGACCGCACTGCATTGGGCGCACTTCAGTCCGTTGCAGTTGGTGTTTTTGCTGGTGATGGTCGGCGTCATTTTCGTGTGCCGGATGTATTTCCCGGAGCTTCACCTGACGCATTTGATGTTCAGGTGAGCGATTGTCGGCCGATCTGCTTAAGTAACTATCGCCCGCGATCAACGCGGACCCACGCTGAAAAGGATCTGAGCATGTTCAAACTGACAGGACTTACCCTCGCTGCCCTCACCTTGAGCGCCGCCGCCCACGCCAATGTCGATCTGAAACTGGGCAGCACCGAACGCGTCACGCGGCTGTTCGCCTACCCCAACAACTGCAACGTGATCTGTTTCCGTAACTGGACGCTCGAGCAGACGGTCGAGCATTACCTGACCCAAAGCGTGCAACGCGACGGTTACAGCACCGCGAAGGTGCGGGTCAAAACCGATAACGGTCAGCTGTATGCCGACATCAGCGGCGTGCCAAAGGGTTACGAAAAGCCGCTGGCCGCGCTGCTCGATGCGGGCGATCTGGCCTATACCGGCGCCAAAAAACTCAACGTTGACGGCAAGTGGGCTTACAGCTGGTATCTGTTCCTGCCCTTGGGCATGGCCCTGGAAAATCGCAAAAGTGTCGAATTGCTGCATTTCCCGCCGGATTACTCCCTGACCCAAGCCCAGGATTACCTGCGTTCCGCCACCACGGATCGTTGGGCTACGCTGCTGACCGACAACGGTATCCCCGCCGATCAGACGCCGGGCTACCAGACCATCATTGATATCGCGCCGATTGCGGCGCCGGCCAGTGCCGGCAAGGATCTGGAAGGGGTCTACGACTACTTCAAGGACTACCAGACCACCATGGTCAAGGAAGTCAGCCAGAATGCCCGCGGCGCGGCATTGCCGATGGTCGCGTTCGGCGCGCCGGTGCGTAACTGGATCAAGCAGCAATACGGGCCGACCGTTGATGTGCTGGGCCTGGCCACTATCAGCCCGAGCGCCGGGGTGAAGGTGCCGGTGCTGGGTTCCAACCACCCGAGTTACATCTGGTACGCCGCCAACCCGGAGAGCTACACCGGCGACGATGCTCAGGCCAAGGCTGACGCCGCAGGACTGAAAGTCATGGGCCAGGATTTGAGCGCCGCCTGCTGGCAGGCCGGTATGGGCAGCAAACCCGGGACCGACCCGACCGTTCAGCTGAAAGGCTGCACCCAGACGTGGCAAGTGACGCAGAAAGAAAAAACCTGCGAGCTGTTCTACACCTCGATCCGCAACCTGACGCCTGAACAAGCCGTCGCCAAGTGCGCGACGATGCCGATCCAGTCCGAGCTCAAACAGCTGCAAGCCCCGGCACCTGTGACAGCGGCTCCGGCACCTGCGCTGTAATCGGCTCCTTTTGCGCGTGAGCGAAGGCTTACGCGCAAAAGCGCACTTTCCTCCTGTCAGTTCTGACAGTAGACCCGTCGTTTCATTTGCGAGATCTTGAGGTAACCCCCTGTGTTGCAGGGCTGACAGGACGTCAGTTTTGGAAGTCGCAACGCGTTGCCGACAAGGATCGTTATGAAACCTCACCCCCTGCATGGACAAGTTGCGCAACCTCCTGATGGAATCTATCCCTTCCCGGAGCTACCGCTGGGCCTTGGATTTCCCTCCCGGGTCGATTTCGAGATTATCTACAACGCCAGTGGATTGGCAGTGGCCATCATCGCCCTGCGCGAATTTCCACGGATCAGCCGAATCTGCCGCGTGTCGGGGCATCTCCTGCCTTATCGCCATCGACATACCCGGCAATTGGCACCTGGTATCCACGTCTACGACCCACACTTCAGCGGGCTGCTGAGTCACTCTTGCGACCCCAATGTCTTTTTCGACATGAGCGAACTGTGGTTGTGGGCACTGAAGGATATTAAGAAAGGCGACAACCTGATGATGGATTTCGCCACGACCGAGGACAAACTGCTGCGCCAATTCGCCTGTCAGTGCGCGTCCCCGGAGTGTCGAGGCTGGATCTGCGGCTACGACGAATCGCCAAACGCCGACGGCCAGTTGTATTACCACCACTGGCGTCGGCGCAGCCTTTGCTGAGCGGCGTTACAACGTCTCGACCGGACGCAGTCGGTACTGCGGCGGCAATTGCTCAAAACCGCTGATGGTCGTGTTCAGGCTTTTCCAGCGACCGTCCTTGATGCCGTAGATGCAGCCGTGGATCGACAGGTTCTGCCCGCGATGCCAAGCGTTTTGCACAATGCTGGTATGGCCGACGTTGGCCACTTGCTGGATCACGTTGAGCTCGCAGAGACGGTCGACCCGTTCTTCTTCGGTCGGCAACTCGGCCAGTTCTTCGCGCTTCTCGTAATAAAGGTCACGGATCGAGCGCAGCCAGCCGTCGATCAGGCCCAACTGGCGATCCTGCATCGAAGCCCGTACACCGCCGCAGCCGTAGTGGCCCGTGACGAGGATGTGTTTGACCTTGAGCACGTCGACCGCGTACTGAATCACCGACAGGCAGTTGAGGTCGGTGTGCAGCACCACGTTGGCCACGTTGCGGTGGACGAACAGGTCGCCGGGCAGCATGCCGACGATCTCGTTGGCCGGCACCCGCGCATCGGAACAGCCAATCCACAAGTATTCCGGCGTTTGTTGTCGGGCCAGCTTGGAGAAGAAGTCCGGATCTTCCTGTTTGATCGCCTCGGCCCAGCGTTCGTTGTTATCAATCAGATCTTGTAATTCGTTCATGCTGTAAAGCCTCAAGAATGATGCGCTGGTTTGACACACAACCATCCGTCGGGGTCACGCGCTTGATGCAAGTATGGCCGGTGGAATTCTCAGGAGTTCAGTGGGTCCACCCTAGTAAGGCCCACAGTATGAGGAATTGCCATGACTGATTCACGACGTCCGTACGATGCGGCGCAACCCGAGCCCATCGATGACAACGAAGACCGCATGGGTTCGATGCATGAGCTGGATTTCGACGAGGAAGAACCCAGCGCGAAAATCGGCGACGAGATCCCGGAAAACGAACGCGAACGCCTGATGCCTCGGGAACGCGTGCGTGAAGCAGGCATGACCGGCGCCTCGACCGATGACCATGAGTCTACCGATGATGACATGAGCCCGGAAACGTTGATTCGTGAAGACGGCGCACGGGATGCCCATGAAGCCGGTGAAGGCAATCAGGCGGATTGGGATTTGAGCATTGTCGATGAAGACGATATCGGCGGGGGTAACGGGCTGGATGAAGAAGAACTGGCGCGTCGGGATCCGATGGATGGTAATCGTTGATCGTTGATGTCAGTCAGGACGCCTTCGCGGGCAAGCCTCGCTCCTACAAGATTGGTGTCGTACCCACTAATCCCGTAGGAGCGAGGCTTGCCCGCGAACCTTAAAAAGACTCAATCGACGAGAGTGCAGGCCATGACCACCGCATCTTCCCGCCCACCCACCGCCGGGTAGTAATCCCGACGACGGCCAATCTCGTTAAACCCATACCGCTCATACAACTTGAATGCACCACGGTTACTGTCGCGCACTTCCAGGAAACACTCCCGCGCCTTGGCGTCATACGCCCGGGACATCAAATGCTCCAGCAGCGTCAAGCCCAGGCCACGGCCCTGATTCTCAGGTTTGACGGTGATGTTCAGCAGATGCGCTTCATCCAGAATGATCTGCACCACGCCATGACCGACCTGCTGCTGGCCTTCAAACATCAGCCATATCTGATATTTACCCAGCCCATCCAGAAAAATCCCGCGGGTCCAGGGATGGCTGTACGCCGCGTATTCGATTTTCAGTACAGCATCCAAGTCCGCCTCGGTCATCGGGCGGAACGATACAGCGTCACTCATTCGATTCTTTCCAGCGCGCCATCAGCCGACGCATGGCTTGCCAGACATCAGCCTTACGCTGTGGCTCTTCCATTAATAATTCCAGGCCCGGCAGGGCCCAGACCGAGCCCAGGCCTTCGACCTGGAGTTCACGGTTGAAGGATTCGGCGTTCGCTTCACCGGCAAAACGCACCGCTGGCAGGCCGATCAGCCAAACACAGACGCACGGAGCGTCTTCCAGTCGGGCCGAGAGAAAACCTTGCACGAAATCCCGAGCGGCTTCCGGCCCCTGGTCCATGGTGCCCCGGGCCAGCAGCGGCCAGCGCACCGGCTCGCCGATGATCTGCGGGGCGTCAGGCAGACCCGCGGCGCGCAGCATGTCTTTGAGCAAAAGATAGGCTGGATCGCGGGTCTGGAACGGTTCGCCTGTGGGTAACTCGACCAACAGCAGGCAACGACCGGCGCGCAACAATTGCAGGGAAAAACGCGGTGGCGGCACTTGCACAGCCTTGGCGACGACCGGTGCAGCCTCTTCTTCGACCTTGGCGTTCGTGCGCGTGCTGGCCAACGAGGGGCGCGGCACCTCGATTTTCACCCGTTCCGTCGGCGCCACCACCGGCGCAGCGGCGGCGTTGGCGGCAGGCGCTGGCGCAGAAACAGGCACCAACGGCGCGACGACCAGCGGCTCCGGCATCTCCAGCAGCTCGGGCCGTGAAGGCGCGGCAAAGGGCAATTCGGTGCGCGGCAGCCAGTTGACCACCTGCATGGCGGTCAAATAGGCGCGGCGACGGGACTCGATAAGCAAAGGTCGGCCACTTGTGGATAACTAAAGTGCGGTGATTCTACCGCCCTTCGCTCAAGATCGCCCGCGCTTGATCGATACTCTTTCCCTTAGAAACAGCTACAGCCTGTCCCGAGAGTGAATCGCATCGGTCCCGATGCAGTACAATCGCGGCTTTTAATCGCCAACCAGCCGGCCATTCCGATGATCGAACCCAAGCGCGTCTTGCGCGCCCTCGCTGAACACTGGGCACTTCTGGAGCCACTGTGCGAGCACTTCGACCAAGGCACATTGAGCCTCAACGAACTGCGTTCACAGTTGGCCGCCCAGCAACTCGACAGTACGCCGCAGGACATCACCAGCCTGCTGGACGTGTGGATCCGCCTCGACATTCTGGTTCCCGTGGCGAAAAGCCCGAACCGTTTCGAGCTCAACGCGCAAATCCACGACTTCCTCGCTTACTTGCGCCGTGAGCACCGTCTGGGCCTGTGCCTGGAGATCGAAGCCTATCTGCGCCACCTCGAACGCCTGGCCGGTTACATCCAGGACGCCTTCGACATCCGCGACGGCCACGACCTGGCGCGTCAATTGCGCCTGCTCGACATGCGTGTGCGCGACGTGCTGAAGAAACTGGCCAACGACGAACAGGCCCTGGTGGCCGTCGCCGAGCGGGCCAAGACCAGCGATCGGCAAATCCCGCTGCGTCAGCGTTACGCTGAAGTACTGGCGACCTGGGACGAATACGTCGAGCCGATGATTCAGTTGGTGAACGCCGACGGCGCCTTCGAACAAGGCGTGCGCAAGGTCGAGAACGTGCTGCTGAAGATGCTCACGGAACAGCAGCGACTCGGCCACTTGGTCGATGACGACATGCTGCTGCGCACCCACGCGCGCATCCTCGAAATGCAGACCAGCGCCCAGTTGACCCTGCGCCACGCCCGCGAATTGTTGCTGCCGCTGCGTGAAGAAGCGCGCCGCCACAACGCCGTGACCCGTGGCGCGGCGCTGGCCTTGTCGGCCATCCGTCGCAAAGGCATCGATGCGGTGCCGCAAGCGGCGATGCCGATGTTCACTCGGCCACAAAGCACGTTCCTCGGCAGCGCCAGTCAGGTCGAAGCCTACGTTTATGCGCTGGCCCGATTCGAGCCGAAACCGGCACGCTTCCCCAAGGCCCACAAGACGCAGAAAGGCGAAGCCCCGCGCGCGCCACGCACGGTTCGCGAAATGCTCGAACGCTGCGAAGACGCCCTGCCGATGCCCGACCTGATGACTTGGCTGCTGGAGCAGGAACCGGACGGCGCCACCGACGAATTGCTGTACTGGTTCTCGCGCCTGTCTCGGGAAAAACGCTTCAAACGCGAGCGTCTGGAACGCCGCGATTACCACACTCACGAGCACCAGGTCAGCCTGCGCTCCTTCGCCCTGCTCTCGGCCCGCGACACCGCCGCCGAGGATTCTGCGAGCACCCCACATGCATCTTGATCTATCCGAACTGTCCCAGCTTGCGCCGATCTTCCGCGAACTGTTCAAGGGCTACCACGTCAGCCGCCGCGATCCGGAGCTGTACGCGCAACTGTCGAACTTTCAGGACCAGTACCGCACGCTGTTCAGGGCGCTGGGCTATGAGCTGGTCTGCGACACCCGTGGTTTCTACTACTTCGTGCCGGACCTCGCCGCTGCGGCGGTGAACAAGACTGCGCAACGCCTGGCGTTGTTCACCTTCATCCTCGTCGAGCACTTGGCGGATCAGGGCCGTGACCCGGTCGCCGTGCTCGACGGTGGCAGCCTCGGCCGCGATGAATTGCCGTCCTTGCTGGAAAAGTACCGCGACCTGTTTATCCAGGCCGAAGTGCAGACCGTGGAAGAACTCGAAGAAAAAATCATGCGCCGCATGACGCAGCTCGGTTTTGCCGGCGAAGAGAACGGCGTCTACCGTTTCCTGCCGCCGATGCACCGTTTCCTCGATGTCTGCCTGTCGGTCCAGCAGGATCGCGATCTGGCCGCCAGCCTGCACAGCGTGCTGCCTCTGCCGGTCCCGGTGCTGATCGATGACGACAGCGACGAAAAATTGCTGCAAACCGACGATCCGCTCGATCTGAGCGACTTCGAAGAAGAAAGCGAAGAAGACGCCATGGCCCGCGCCATTGCCGAAGAACAGGAGACCGACGCATGAGCAAGGAACGCTACGGCATTCGCCGCTTTGCCCTTTTGAACACCGCGGGTTACAGCCTCGGTCTGTTTCCGCTGGAAGAGCCGCTGTCGGTCTACGGCGCGAACAACCTCGGTAAATCCGCTTCGATCAACGCCTTGCAGTTCCCGATTCTGGCGCGCATGTCGGACATGAGTTTCGGCAAGTACAGCCTGGAACAATCCCGTCGTTTCTACTTCGCCTCGGACACCAGTTACATCCTGGTCGAGGTTTCGCTGCCCCACGGTCCGCACGTGATCGGCGTGGTCGGCCGTGGTCCGGGCGGTGGTTTCGGTCACCAGTTCTTTGCCTACGCCGGCAAACTGGACCTGGCCCATTACCAGAAGAACGACACCTGCCTGCGGCAGAAAGAGCTGTTCACCAACCTTGAGCGCGAAGGCCTGAAAGCCTACGAGCTCAAGCCGGATGAACTGCGCCGCTTGCTGGTCGGCGGTCACACTTCGATCCCGCTGGATCTGACGCTGATCCCGCTGCGCTCCACCAGCGAGCAGAGCCTGAAGACTTTCCGCGCGCTGTTCATCAACCTGCTGCACATGCGCGAAATCACCGCGGCCAAGCTCAAGCAATTGTTCCTCGATGCCTTCGAACACAGCCTGCGTTCCGGCAGCGTCGATTACATCGCTGCGTGCGAAGAAGCGTTCCGCGATGTACGACGCATGGAGCAGGACTACAACTCGCTGGTCACCGCCGGCCCGCTGGTTGAAGCCCTCGCCGCTGGCGTGACCCAGCGCAATATCCTGCGCGGCAAGCTGCACCGGATCTCGCCGCTGCTCGATTCGCTGCTCGGCACCTGGTCGGACTACGCCAGTGCACGCAAAGAAGAGCTGACGATTCAGGCCGAGCACTACCGCAACGAACAGGACGCGCTGCAAAACGATCAGCGCGGCGGCACTCAGGAATTGATGCGCCTGGAGCGGGAAATCACCGGCATCCAGCGCTGGCTCGGCGAACTGTCCGCGCTGAAGAATCGCTTCGCTTTGGTCGATGACGTCAAAGTGCTGGAGCAGCAACTGCTCGCGGCCAAGGACGCGCACGATGAACTGGCCGGTGCATTGGCCCAGTCGCGACAGTTCTCGGCCGAAGACCTTGAAGAACGTCTGCGGGACCTGGAAAAACGCCTTAAATCGGTGAAGCAGCAACTCGATCACGCCGACAACAACAGCTACGCCCGTCTGCGCGAAGAGTTCTCGCAGCAGGACGTCGAGCGCCTGATGCGCCTGTTCAACAGCGCGCTGTTCAGCCTGCCGCTGGGTGAGCACGGGATTACGCTGGACGAGGACGGTCAGTGGGTCAAATCCCTGGAGCTGATCCTCGACGGTTTCAAAGGTGAGCGTTTTGAAGTGCCGGGGCTGGCCATCGATATCTCGCACATCGAGCCGCCCGCCCTGCAAGCCCTAGCTGACCGCGCCGCGTTGCGTGATCAGAAAGAGCGACTGGAGAAAGAGCTCAAGCAACTGAAAACCCAGGCTGCGGTGGTCGCCGACCGCGCAGCGAGCAAGACCCAGACCGAAGCGCTGTACCAGCAAGTGCTGGACGCGCAAAAAGCTCTGGAAGATTTCCGTCGCGCGCAAACCCTGAGCGCCGAGGAAGGCGACAAGCTGGAACAACTGGCGCAGATGGAAGCGGCGCAGGACGAGTTGAAGCGTTCCAGCGATGCCTTCACCGAACGTGTCCAGCAACTGTCGGCCAAGCTGCAACTGGTCGGCCGGCAGATCGGCGACATGGAAGCCAAGCAACGCACCCTCGACGACGCCTTGCGCCGCCGTCAGCTGTTACCCGCAGACCTGCCTTTCGGCACGCCGTTCATGGACCCGATCGACGATTCCATGGACAACCTGCTGCCGCTGCTCAATGACTATCAGGACAGCTGGCAGGGTTTGCAGCGCAGTGACGGTCAGATCGAGGCGCTTTACGCGCAGGTCCGTCTCAAGGGCGTGGCCAAGTTCGACAGCGAAGACGATATGGAGCGTCGCCTGCAACTGCTGATCAACGCTTATGCGCACCGTACCGACGAAGCATTGACCCTGGGCAAGGCACGCCGTGCGGCGGTGACCGACATCGCCCGAACCCTGCGCAACATCCGCAGCGACTACGACAGCCTCGAGCATCAACTGGCGCTGTTCAACCGCGAGATCAACAAGCGTCAGGTCTCCAACCTGCAGAGCTTCCGCATCGTGCTCGCGCCGAACAAGGAAGCGCTCAAACACATCGACCAGATCATCCACAGCGCCGGCCAGTACGAAGAAGGCGAAACCCTTTCGGTCTTCGACCTGAGCCAAAGCGCCGATCAGGACAACAAGAACGAAGAAGCCAAGGAATACCTGGCGCGCCTGGTGGCGGCGAACCACAACCAGCTCGGCCTCAAGGACTTGTTCGAACTGGCGTTCGAGATCACCAAGGTCAACGGTCAACCGGTTATCCACACCGACATCGACGGCGCGGCCTCCAACGGCACCACGATGACCATCAAGGCGCTGACCAACATGTACTTGTTGCTGCACTTGATGGACCGCGACCAGGCTGGTCGCGTGCGTTTGCCGTACTACCTCGACGAGGCGGCGGACATCGACGAGAAGAACCAGGCAGCGTTGCTGGAAACCAGCCTGCAACTGGGCTTCGTGCCGATCCTGGCGAGTGTGAAACCGCAGGTTTGCGCCAGTGTGGCGATTGACCTGGAAGGTGGCAGCGGGCCGAACGGGATCTACATTGACGAGGCGGACTGGAAGTACATTCGCCGGCATGATGAGGTGAAGGCTACCGTTAACGTTGAAGCGGACGAGCCGGAGCTGGACGCGGTTTGATCTGGAGTTAAATCGAAGGCAATAAAAAGGCCGCGATCCAATGGATCGCGGCATTTTTTCATTGCGTGGGATTTGTAGTGGACTTCAGGGCCTCTTCGCGGGCAAGCCCGCTCCCACAGGATCTGCGGTGTCAATGCAGTTTATGCGACACCATACATCCCTGTGGGAGCGGGCTTGCCCGCGAAGGCGCCATGAAAGACGCCAATAAACTACTTGCCGATAGAAATCTTCGGCGCCCAAGTCAGCCATTCATCTTCAAACTTGTCGAACAGCGGGAAGGTTTGCTCAGCCCGTGCCGGGCTGCCCATGCGATCGCCGTCCGGGGTGGCGAAGGCAATGCCGCCCTGAATCAGCGTCTCCAGCGATTCGGTACGGACCGTCGCGCCTTTGAACAAGCCGTAGTCGAACCCGAAACCGCTGGTGTTCCAGAAACGCGTGCCGCTGCGCACCAATGGCGCGTATTTCGGCTCGATCAGAATGTGCACCAACACACGGTCAGCGGTCTGGCCCAATTCATAACCCGTCACCTTGCCCACGGTGACCTCGCGGTACGTTACCGGCACACCGGTTTTCAGTGAACCACGGCGAGCGGCGCTCAGGACCAGACTCAAACCGGCTTCTTGCTTGGCCGATTCCGGTGGAGTGGCCAGGGCGACGAAGTTCTTCTGCGGACCGAGGTTCTTCGCTGCCGGCTGCACTTCGATGTATTGGCCAGTTACCAGCGTTTCCAGGTTAGAGGTCTTGATCAGGCCCAACTCAGGCTTGACCACCCAGAACTGACTGCCGACCCGGGCAATGCGCTCCGGCACTTCGGTAATACGTGCGGTGAGCATCACCGATTGCAGGTCATCACTGAGGTCGACATCTTCGATCTTGCCGACATCCAGGCCTTTGAATCTCACGGGGGTGCCGCTGCGCAAGCCATCGGCGCGCTCGACCTTGATGGTGACCACGGTGCCTTTCTGACTGGCTTCGTCATGGTTAGCGAACAGACGGAAACGCGGGATCTTCTTTTGCAGCGGGGCTTTGGCTTCCGGTGTTTCAAAGGCGATGCCGCCGGCCATCAGGCTTTGCAGCGACTCGCTTTTGACCTGGATTCCGCCGGTCAGCCCGCCGGTGAGCGTGATGCCACTGGCATTCCAGAAGCGTGTCGAGGCATTGACCAAACCTTCGTATTCCTTCTCGATGTGGACACCGATCACCAACTGTTTTTTGGTACGCGAAAACTGATAGCTCTGGACTGAACCGACCTTGACCTGCTTGTAGAGAATCGGGCTGCCGACCTCCAGTGAACCAAGGTTTTCGGTGAACAGCACCAGGTGTAATCCAGGTGCCCGCAAGTCGAGCGGCGGTGGCTTCGGCCGTGCCACAAACTCGCGCTGCGGTGCCGCGCCCTTGTCTCCTGGACGCACGGCGATGTAGTTGCCTTTGACCAACGCTTCGAGACCGGTGATACCAGCCAGCGAGATTGAGGGTTTGACCACCCAGAACTGAGTGCCTTCAACCAGATAATCTTCTGCCAGTGGATCGAGGGTTAATTCGGCGGTGGCACTGGATAGATCTGGATCGATCTTGAGCGCTTTCAGATTGCCGACCTGGATGCCTTTATACATAACCGGTGTGCGACCGGCCTGCATTCCTTCGAAGTCGCTGAGTTTGACCTTGACCCGAATACCGGCGGCGGCGGCATCGAAATCCTCGTAGAGACGGAATGGCAGACTCGGATCGGTGGGCGGGCTGTCTTTGCGGTTCTCCGGCGTTGCGAAGGCAATACCGCCGGCAACAATGCTGGCCAGAGACTCGCTGCGCACTTTTACACCGGACAGGTTGGCGTCGATGCTGATGCCGCTGGCGTTCCAGAAACGTGTGTGTTTGCGCACCAGATTGGCGTAGGTAGGCTCAATGAACACTTTGAGTTCGACTGTGCTTTGGTCTTCCGACAGCAAGTAGCTTTTGACCTGGCCGACCTTGATCTGCTTGTAGAACACCGGGCTGCCGCGATTCAGTGAACCGAGACGATCAGCCTTGATGGTGAGGTGCAGACCGGGCTGGGAGTCCGAGAGAGGTGGTTCTTCAGCCAGAGCCTTGAACTTGCGGGTAGGCTCGCCCTCGCCGGGGCTGATGGCCACGTAGTTGCCGGACACCAGCGTTTCCAGTCCGGTGATACCGGCCAGGGTCACGCTCGGCTTGACCAGCCAGAAACGAGTGCTGGTCTTGAGGTATTGCTCAACGTCCTTATTCATCTCGACGGTGGCGATCACCCCTTTGGAGCTGCCTTCGTCATCGAGTTTAAGGGTTTTTACCTTGCCGACTGACATGCCCTTGTAGACGACTTCAGTCTTGTTGGCCTGAATGCCTTCACCGCTTTCGAAACGCACCTGTATTTCGATGCCGGTCTCGCTGTAGGCACGCCAGCCGAGCCAGCCGCCGATGATCAAGGCGATCAGGGGTAACACCCAGATAGCAGACCAGTTCGAGGCAGGTCGGGTTTTAGCTGTAGGCAAATCAGTCATGGTCGTCGTCCGACTCCGTGTTATCCCAAATCAGTCGGGGATCGAAAGTAACTGCGGCAAGCATCGTCAGAATCACAACACTGGCAAAAGCAATGGCGCCAAGATTGGCTTCGACGCTGGCAAGCCGTCCGAAATTCACGACCGCCACCAGGATGGCGATCACAAAGATGTCCAGCATCGACCAGCGGCCGATGAACTCGATAAAGCGGTACATCCATATTCGTTGGCGTGCCGAGAGTGGCTGGCGCCGTTGTACTGAAAACAGCAGCAACGCGATGCCCACCAGCTTGAAGGTGGGTACCAGAATACTGGCGATAAAAACCACGGCGGCGATGGGAATCATGCCGTGTTGAACCAGCTGGATAACGCCGGACATGATGGTGCTGGGATCGCCCTGCCCCAAGGAACTGACGGTCATGATCGGCAGCACGTTGGCCGGGATATAGAGAATCGCTGCGGTGACCAGCAGCGCCCAGGTCCGTATGACACTGTTCGGGCGACGGGCGTGCACCAGCGCACCGCAACGGGTGCAGGTCTGCTCGTCGGTGTCGGCTTCCTGCTTGTTCAATTCATGGCATTCGGTGCAAATCAGAATGCCTGCATCAATCGCCCGCATGGGCATCCTCTCCTGACAAAGCCTGCCAGATCTGATGAGGCGACATCACGATCTCCAGCCAGACCTGGACCAACAACAAACTGATAAAGCAGGCCAAACCAAGACCTACGGTAATGGCTGCCATATCTGCCAGTTTTACGATCGCCACCAGTACGCCCATGAGATAAACCTCGAGCATCCCCCAGTCCCGTAGATGGTGATAAATGCGGTAAAGCAGCAAACCATAGCTGCGTCCGATATCAAACCGAATGCTCAACAGCACGGCCAATTGGCAGAGCAGCTTGAGCAACGGGATTCCCATGCTGCACAGGAACACAATCACCGAGACGCCTTGCATGCCGGTATCGAACAGACCGACAACGCCGGTCCAGACGGTGTCTTGCGACGATTGCCCGAGTAGATTGAGCTGCATGATGGGTAAAAAGTTCGCCGGGATGTACAACAACAGAGCGGCGATGACCAACGCGAGACTGCGCTGCACTACGTTGTGCCGATGGGCGTAGAGTTCGTAACCGCAGCGCGGGCACAGGGCTTTCTCGCCATGGGCGAGTTCGGGCTTGCGCATCAGCAAGTCACACTCATGGCACGCCACCAAGTCGTCCAGCGGTAATTCTGACAGCCCGGGGGCGTCAACCAGATCTGGCATAAGGGCTCTGGCTCCGAAAAAGTTGGACCTATTCTAGTGTCATGAGTCGAAAATAACTGTGCAAAATTGTGTTGTAACTTGAGGAGACTTTCCTGCGGACAAAACAAAACCCCTACCTGCATACGCAGATAGGGGTTTCGGAATTTAATCTTGACGATGACCTACTCTCACATGGGGAAACCCCACACTACCATCGGCGATGCATCGTTTCACTGCTGAGTTCGGGATGGGATCAGGTGGTTCCAATGCTCTATGGTCGTCAAGAAATTCGGTAGCCAGGTCGTTTGCCTTACGGCGCACGCTCCAGCGAATGGGTATGTGATAGATCTTCGGTGTTTGTGAACAATTCGAACTTTCGGTTCATTTCGTCTTCACACACCGCAATCTGGTGCTCTTTCGCTTTTGGGCTCGAAGCAAGCAAATTGCTTGGGTGTTATATGGTCAAGCCTCACGGGCAATTAGTATTGGTTAGCTCAACGCCTCACAGCGCTTACACACCCAACCTATCAACGTCGTAGTCTTCGACGGCCCTTCAGGGGACTCAAGGTCCCAGTGAGATCTCATCTTGAGGCTAGTTTCCCGCTTAGATGCTTTCAGCGGTTATCTATTCCGAACATAGCTACCCGGCAATGCCACTGGCGTGACAACCGGAACACCAGAGGTTCGTCCACTCCGGTCCTCTCGTACTAGGAGCAGCCCCTCTCAAATCTCAAACGTCCACGGCAGATAGGGACCGAACTGTCTCACGACGTTCTAAACCCAGCTCGCGTACCACTTTAAATGGCGAACAGCCATACCCTTGGGACCGGCTTCAGCCCCAGGATGTGATGAGCCGACATCGAGGTGCCAAACACCGCCGTCGATATGAACTCTTGGGCGGTATCAGCCTGTTATCCCCGGAGTACCTTTTATCCGTTGAGCGATGGCCCTTCCATACAGAACCACCGGATCACTAAGACCTACTTTCGTACCTGCTCGACGTGTCTGTCTCGCAGTCAAGCGCGCTTTTGCCTTTATACTCTACGACCGATTTCCGACCGGTCTGAGCGCACCTTCGTACTCCTCCGTTACTCTTTAGGAGGAGACCGCCCCAGTCAAACTACCCACCATACACTGTCCTCGATCCGGATAACGGACCTGAGTTAGAACCTCAAAGTTGCCAGGGTGGTATTTCAAGGTTGGCTCCACGCGAACTGGCGTCCACGCTTCAAAGCCTCCCACCTATCCTACACAAGCAAATTCAAAGTCCAGTGCAAAGCTATAGTAAAGGTTCACGGGGTCTTTCCGTCTAGCCGCGGATACACTGCATCTTCACAGCGATTTCAATTTCACTGAGTCTCGGGTGGAGACAGCGCCGCCATCGTTACGCCATTCGTGCAGGTCGGAACTTACCCGACAAGGAATTTCGCTACCTTAGGACCGTTATAGTTACGGCCGCCGTTTACCGGGGCTTCGATCAAGAGCTTCGCGTTAGCTAACCCCATCAATTAACCTTCCGGCACCGGGCAGGCGTCACACCCTATACGTCCACTTTCGTGTTTGCAGAGTGCTGTGTTTTTAATAAACAGTCGCAGCGGCCTGGTATCTTCGACCGGCATGGGCTTACGCAGTAAATGCTTCACCCTCACCGGCGCACCTTCTCCCGAAGTTACGGTGCCATTTTGCCTAGTTCCTTCACCCGAGTTCTCTCAAGCGCCTTGGTATTCTCTACCCAACCACCTGTGTCGGTTTGGGGTACGGTTCCTGGTTACCTGAAGCTTAGAAGCTTTTCTTGGAAGCATGGCATCAACCACTTCGTGTTCTAAAAGAACACTCGTCATCAGCTCTCGGCCTTAGAATCCCGGATTTACCTAAGATTCCAGCCTACCACCTTAAACTTGGACAACCAACGCCAAGCTGGCCTAGCCTTCTCCGTCCCTCCATCGCAATAACCAGAAGTACAGGAATATTAACCTGTTTTCCATCGACTACGCTTTTCAGCCTCGCCTTAGGGACCGACTAACCCTGCGTCGATTAACGTTGCGCAGGAAACCTTGGTCTTTCGGCGTGGGTGTTTTTCACACCCATTGTCGTTACTCATGTCAGCATTCGCACTTCTGATACCTCCAGCAAGCTTCTCAACTCACCTTCACAGGCTTACAGAACGCTCCTCTACCGCATCACCTAAGTGATACCCGTAGCTTCGGTGTATGGTTTGAGCCCCGTTACATCTTCCGCGCAGGCCGACTCGACTAGTGAGCTATTACGCTTTCTTTAAAGGGTGGCTGCTTCTAAGCCAACCTCCTAGCTGTCTAAGCCTTCCCACATCGTTTCCCACTTAACCATAACTTTGGGACCTTAGCTGACGGTCTGGGTTGTTTCCCTTTTCACGACGGACGTTAGCACCCGCCGTGTGTCTCCCATGCTCGGCACTTGTAGGTATTCGGAGTTTGCATCGGTTTGGTAAGTCGGGATGACCCCCTAGCCGAAACAGTGCTCTACCCCCTACAGTGATACATGAGGCGCTACCTAAATAGCTTTCGAGGAGAACCAGCTATCTCCGAGCTTGATTAGCCTTTCACTCCGATCCACAGGTCATCCGCTAACTTTTCAACGGTAGTCGGTTCGGTCCTCCAGTTAGTGTTACCCAACCTTCAACCTGCCCATGGATAGATCGCCCGGTTTCGGGTCTATTCCCAGCGACTAGACGCCCTATTAAGACTCGCTTTCGCTACGCCTCCCCTATTCGGTTAAGCTCGCCACTGAAAATAAGTCGCTGACCCATTATACAAAAGGTACGCAGTCACCCAACAAAGTGGGCTCCCACTGCTTGTACGCATACGGTTTCAGGATCTATTTCACTCCCCTCTCCGGGGTTCTTTTCGCCTTTCCCTCACGGTACTAGTTCACTATCGGTCAGTCAGTAGTATTTAGCCTTGGAGGATGGTCCCCCCATATTCAGACAAAGTTTCTCGTGCTCCGTCCTACTCGATTTCATGACTAAGAGATTTTCGCGTACAGGGCTATCACCCACTATGGCCGTACTTTCCAGAACGTTCCGCTAATCTCAAAGCCACTTAAGGGCTAGTCCCCGTTCGCTCGCCACTACTAAGGGAATCTCGGTTGATTTCTTTTCCTCAGGGTACTTAGATGTTTCAGTTCCCCTGGTTCGCCTCTTAAGCCTATGTATTCAGCTTAAGATAACCATCTTATGATGGCTGGGTTCCCCCATTCAGACATCTCCGGATCAAAGTCTGTTTGCCGACTCCCCGAAGCTTTTCGCAGGCTACCACGTCTTTCATCGCCTCTGACTGCCAAGGCATCCACCGTATGCGCTTCTTCACTTGACCATATAACCCCAAGCAATCTGGTTATACTGTGAAGACGACATTCGCCGAAAATTCGATAATACTCAATTAAGAGCAACTCACAAATTTTACCTTAGCCTGATCCGTTACCAGTGAAAGTAACGTTCAGTCTATCTTTCTATCACATACCCAAATTTTTAAAGAACGATCTAGCCAAAGACTAGAAATCAACATTCACCATCATCACAATGGAATGCTCATTTCTAAGCTTTCAACAAACAGAAGCAGTAGTGGTGGAGCCAAACGGGATCGAACCGTTGACCTCCTGCGTGCAAGGCAGGCGCTCTCCCAGCTGAGCTATGGCCCCGTATTTCTACAGGTTCCCACACAAAATTGGTGGGTCTGGGCAGATTCGAACTGCCGACCTCACCCTTATCAGGGGTGCGCTCTAACCAACTGAGCTACAGACCCAATTTCGGGCTGCTTCTTATCGTCTTCTTCAATGAATCAAGCAATTCGTGTGGGAACTTATGGAGCAGCTGATGTCGTCGATTAAGGAGGTGATCCAGCCGCAGGTTCCCCTACGGCTACCTTGTTACGACTTCACCCCAGTCATGAATCACACCGTGGTAACCGTCCTCCCGAAGGTTAGACTAGCTACTTCTGGTGCAACCCACTCCCATGGTGTGACGGGCGGTGTGTACAAGGCCCGGGAACGTATTCACCGCGACATTCTGATTCGCGATTACTAGCGATTCCGACTTCACGCAGTCGAGTTGCAGACTGCGATCCGGACTACGATCGGTTTTCTGGGATTAGCTCCACCTCGCGGCTTGGCAACCCTCTGTACCGACCATTGTAGCACGTGTGTAGCCCAGGCCGTAAGGGCCATGATGACTTGACGTCATCCCCACCTTCCTCCGGTTTGTCACCGGCAGTCTCCTTAGAGTGCCCACCATTACGTGCTGGTAACTAAGGACAAGGGTTGCGCTCGTTACGGGACTTAACCCAACATCTCACGACACGAGCTGACGACAGCCATGCAGCACCTGTCTCAATGTTCCCGAAGGCACCAATCCATCTCTGGAAAGTTCATTGGATGTCAAGGCCTGGTAAGGTTCTTCGCGTTGCTTCGAATTAAACCACATGCTCCACCGCTTGTGCGGGCCCCCGTCAATTCATTTGAGTTTTAACCTTGCGGCCGTACTCCCCAGGCGGTCAACTTAATGCGTTAGCTGCGCCACTAAGAGCTCAAGGCTCCCAACGGCTAGTTGACATCGTTTACGGCGTGGACTACCAGGGTATCTAATCCTGTTTGCTCCCCACGCTTTCGCACCTCAGTGTCAGTATCAGTCCAGGTGGTCGCCTTCGCCACTGGTGTTCCTTCCTATATCTACGCATTTCACCGCTACACAGGAAATTCCACCACCCTCTACCATACTCTAGCTTGTCAGTTTTGAATGCAGTTCCCAGGTTGAGCCCGGGGATTTCACATCCAACTTAACAAACCACCTACGCGCGCTTTACGCCCAGTAATTCCGATTAACGCTTGCACCCTCTGTATTACCGCGGCTGCTGGCACAGAGTTAGCCGGTGCTTATTCTGTCGGTAACGTCAAAACACTTACGTATTAGGTAAATGCCCTTCCTCCCAACTTAAAGTGCTTTACAATCCGAAGACCTTCTTCACACACGCGGCATGGCTGGATCAGGCTTTCGCCCATTGTCCAATATTCCCCACTGCTGCCTCCCGTAGGAGTCTGGACCGTGTCTCAGTTCCAGTGTGACTGATCATCCTCTCAGACCAGTTACGGATCGTCGCCTTGGTGAGCCATTACCTCACCAACTAGCTAATCCGACCTAGGCTCATCTGATAGCGCAAGGCCCGAAGGTCCCCTGCTTTCTCCCGTAGGACGTATGCGGTATTAGCGTCCGTTTCCGAGCGTTATCCCCCACTACCAGGCAGATTCCTAGGCATTACTCACCCGTCCGCCGCTCGCCACCAGGTACAAGTACCCGTGCTGCCGCTCGACTTGCATGTGTTAGGCCTGCCGCCAGCGTTCAATCTGAGCCATGATCAAACTCTTCAGTTCAAACATCTTTGGGTTTTTAAGAAACCCTAAACTTGGCTCAGCAATCGTTGGTTACATCTTTGATTTCTCGCGGAGTAACTTGTGATGCTGATAATCTTGTTGACTATCAGTCTGACTCCACAAGCACCCACACGAATTGCTTGATTCAGTTGTTAAAGAGCGGTTGGTTAAGATCTTTCGTCTCAACCGAGGCGCGCATTCTACAGCAGCCTCTGTTGCTGTCAAGCGGTTATTTTCAGAAGTTTTCAAAGTTTCCTTTGCAACTTCAACCACTTGCGCTTCCGATCTCTCGTTAGCGGGAGGCGAATTCTACAGCGTTACTCGCTGCTGTCAACACCTCTTTTTCTCCGCTTTCGACCGAGAAGATCGAATCGTCAATCAAGCCAAACAAACCTGCCTGATCAACTCCTTCTGAGCCTCGATGACCTGAAGCAACTCACTGCCGAAAACTGCGTAACTCTTTGTTTACCAATGAGTTTTTCGTTTCGACTGCGCCGGAAGTGGGGCGAATTATAGACTTCCAGAATCTGCCGTCAACACCTATTTATGCTTTTCTTGCAGAAGGTGCCTTTTTGGCTATTAAACGCGGAAGTCGACGGGCCACAGGCGGAATGCGCAACACTAATAGCAGCGCACCTATAGAAGCATAGATAGCCCATTCCTTAAGATCGGCACGAACGATCCACAACATATGCAGCAATCCAAGCCCGAGAATGACATACGCCAACCGATGCAGCTTCTTCCAACGAACACCCAGCCGTCGCTGACTGTAACGATTAGAAGTCACCGCCAATGCCAATAAACAGAGAAACCCCAACGTCCCTACAATGATGTACGGCCGCTTGCGCAACTCGACACCCAGCTGCGACCAATCAAATCCAAGAATGAACGCCGTGTAGCCGCTCAGATGCAGAACCACATAAGCGAAACACCACAACCCCAGCTGCCGGCGCACAGCAATCCACCCCGCCCAACCGGTGAGCTTCTGCAGAGGCGTCATGCTTAACGTTATTAGCAGCAGGATAAGCGTCCCCAGCCCCAGACGATCAACCAGCACCTTGCCCGGATCAGGACCTAAAACATCCTGCCAGGCCTGATACAACCAAAACAGCGGCCAGACCGCAGCCGCTATAAAGACGCCAATTCGCCAAAACGGATAACGCATCAGTAGTTCTTCCGCAGATCGAGCCCTGTATAGAGAGAAGCGACTTCATCCGAGTAGCCGTTGAACATTTGCGTGTCCCGAACATTGGGCTTGAACAGGCCGCTCGGCAAACGACGCTCCCGCGCCTGAGTCCAGCGCGGGTGATCGACTGTCGGGTTCACGTTGGCGTAGAAGCCGTATTCATCCGCGGCAATGCTCTGCCAGGTGGTTTTCGGTTGATCGCTGACCAGACTGATCCGCACGATGGACTTGACGCTCTTGAAGCCATACTTCCAGGGCACCACCAAACGCAATGGCGCCCCGTTCTGATTCGGCAGTTCACGCCCATACATGCCCACCGCAAGAATGGCCAACGGATTCATCGCCTCATCCAGGCGCAAACCCTCTACATAGGGCCACTCGATCAAGGCAAAACCAGAGCGCTGCCCAGGCATGCTTTTGGGATCTTGCAGCGTTTCAAAGCGGATGAACTTGGCCTTCGACGTCGGCTCGACCTGCTTCAGCAACGCCGAGAGAGGAAAACCAATCCAGGGAATGACCATCGACCAGGCCTCAACACAGCGAAGACGATAGATCCGCTCCTCCAGTTGATAAGGCTTCATGAAATCTTCCAGCGCATACCGCCCCGGCTTACCCACCTCTCCGTCCACCACCACGGTCCAAGGCTCAGTCTTCAGCGAACCGGCATTGGCGGCAGGGTCGCCTTTATCAGTACCGAACTCGTAGAAGTTGTTGTAGTGGGTCGCATCCTTGAATGGCGTGATCGCCTCATCCTTGACGTTGACTGCCCCCCATTTAGTAGAAGGAAGCTTTTCGGCAAACCAGAAAGGCGCCTTGCCAGGCTCGACATCTGCGTAACGAGCGGCTTCGTCAGCACTGGCCCAGCGCGGCAGACTGCTCACCGCCAGACCGGCAACGGCTGCACCCAGCAGATTACGTCGAGAAAGGTAAAAGGATTCAGGCGTGACGTCCGACTCGTGGCAGTCAGACGCGTTGGAGACTTTGATCAGCATGGCAACTCCGCAGCATTGGAGGACAGATGCACCAATAGACTGCGGAGTATGAGGGAAATTACATCACTCGGCGTTTTTGTGCCGACGAAGATGCAACAGGTATTGCACCGGACCAGACGCCGCGTAAGCGAGGAAAACCAGCAGCAGAATGCGCGGCGGATCACTGAAGACCACAGCAAACACCAGCACTACCGCGAGGATCGCGACAAAAGGTACGCGCCCCTTCAAGTCCAGCTCCTTGAAGCTGTTGTACTTGATGTTGCTGACCATCAGCATGCCGGCGGCGGCCACCATCAGCGCAACCAGGAACGACATCTTGGACCCCTGAATGCCGTAGTCGCTGAACGCCCAGACAATCCCCGCGACAACTCCCGCAGCAGCCGGACTGGCCAGACCGATGAAGTAGCGTTTATCCGCAGTGCCGACTTGCGTATTGAAGCGCGCCAGGCGCAACGCTGCACCCGCGACATAGATGAAGGCAACCATCCAGCCGACCTTGCCCATGTCGCCCAAGGCCCAGCCAAACGCCAGCAATGCCGGCGCCACACCAAAGGCGACCATGTCCGACAGCGAATCGTACTCGGCGCCGAAGGCACTCTGGGTATTGGTCATGCGGGCAACGCGACCATCAAGGCCGTCGAGCACCATGGCGACGAAAATCGCAATCGCGGCAAACGCGAAATACTTGCTCGCGCCAATTGAATCACCGGCACTCAACGCACTCTGGGCGCTCATCGAGCTGATGATGGAATAAAACCCTGCGAACAGGTTCGCGGTGGTGAACAGATTCGGCAGAAGATAGATACCACGATGCCGGACTTTACGACCTTCAGCGTCATGCCCTTCTTCGATGTGTTCATCGATGGGCAGCAGGCTTTCGGCGTCAGAAGCCTTGTTTGGCTCTTCGGGACGTTCGCTCATGGACATTACCTTGCAACGGGGTGGAAAGTTTCGACAGGTGTCTGGGACGACGGTTCGGCCGCAAACGATGCTGCTTTATACCAGAACCGGTCACCCAAACGAAAAAACGCGGCCTAAGCCGCGTTTTTCGTACAAGTGCGCGACTTAGTTTTTAGCTTTGTCGACGATCTTGTTGGCACCGATCCACGGCATCATGGAGCGCAGTTGCTCGCCGATGATTTCGATACCGTGAGCGGCGTTGTTACGACGCTTGGCGGTCATCGAAGGATAGCCGGTCGCGCCTTCGCTGATGAACATCTTGGCGTATTCGCCGTCCTGAATACGTTTCAGGGCGTTGCGCATGGCCTGACGGGATTCGGCGTTGATCACTTCCGGACCGGTCACGTACTCGCCGTACTCAGCGTTGTTGGAGATCGAGTAGTTCATGTTGGCGATGCCGCCTTCGTACATGAGGTCAACGATCAGCTTCAGTTCGTGCAGGCATTCGAAGTAGGCCATTTCCGGCGCGTAGCCAGCTTCTACCAGGGTTTCGAAACCGGCTTTGACCAGCTCAACGGTACCGCCGCACAGAACGGCTTGCTCGCCGAACAGGTCGGTTTCGGTCTCGTCCTTGAAGGTGGTTTCGATGATGCCGGTACGACCGCCACCGACGCCTGCGGCGTAGGACAGTGCAACGTTTTTGGCGTTGCCCGAAGCATCCTGATAGATAGCGATCAGGTCAGGGATACCGCCGCCCTTGACGAACTCGGAACGCACGGTGTGGCCCGGTGCCTTCGGCGCGATCATGATCACGTCGAGGTCAGCGCGCGGAACAACCTGGTTGTAGTGGATTGCGAAGCCGTGGGAGAAGGCCAGGGTGGCGCCTTTCTTGATGTTCGGCTCGATTTCGTTCTTGTACAGAGCAGACTGGAACTCGTCCGGGGTCAGGATCATGACCAGGTCGGCAGCCGCAACAGCAGAAGCAACGTCGGTCACTTTCAGGCCGTGAGCTTCGGCTTTGGCAACAGTGGCCGAACCTTTGCGCAGACCAACAGTTACGTCAACGCCGGAGTCTTTCAGGTTGCACGCTTGAGCGTGGCCCTGGGAACCGTAACCGATGATGGCAACTTTCTTGCCCTGGATGATCGACAGGTCGCAGTCTTTTTCGTAATAAACTTTCATGAAATTCCCCTATATATCCAGGCCGTTCAGGCCGTTCGCTAATTTGGTTTAGATGCTGAGTACTTTGTCGCCACGAGCGATACCGGTTACGCCGCTACGGACGGTTTCCAGGATCGAGACGGTGCCAATGGACTGAATGAAGCTGTCGAGCTTATCGCTGGTACCGGTCAGTTGAACGGTATAAACGCTGGCGCTGACATCGACGATCTGCCCACGGTAAATATCGGTGGTGCGCTTGATCTCGGCGCGCTGGGCGCCGGTGGCCTTGACCTTGACCAGCATCAGTTCACGCTCGATGTGAGCACTTTCCGACAGGTCGACCAGTTTGACCACTTCGATCAGCTTGTTCAGGTTCTTGGTGATCTGCTCGATGATTTCATCGTGGCCGACAGTGGTCAGCGTCAGACGCGACAAGGTCGGGTCTTCGGTAGGGGCCACGGTCAGGCTTTCGATGTTGTAGTTGCGCTGCGAGAACAGGCCGACTACACGAGACAGAGCGCCGGGTTCGTTTTCCAGAAGCAGGGAAATAATATGTCGCATGATTAAGTACGCTCCGTCTTGCTCAGCCACATATCGCGCATGGAGCCGTCTTTGATCTGCATCGGGTAGACGTGTTCAGCGGCGTCGACCTTGATGTCGATGAACACCAGACGATCCTTCATCGCGAAGGCTTGCTCCATCATCGGCTTCAAATCCTTCAAGTCAGTGATGCGCATGCCGACGTGACCGTAGGCTTCGGCCAACTTGACGAAGTCCGGCAACGATTCCATGTAGGAGTGCGAGTGACGCGCACCGTAGCTCATGTCCTGCCACTGACGGACCATGCCGAGCACGCCGTTGTTGAGCAGGATGATCTTCACCGGCAGGTCATGTTGCAGGCAAGTGGACAGCTCCTGGATGTTCATCTGGATGCTGCCTTCACCGGTCACGCAAGCCACGTCCGCTTCCGGGAAGCTCAGTTTCACGCCCATTGCTGCCGGGAAACCGAAGCCCATCGTGCCCAGGCCGCCGGAGTTGATCCAGCGATTAGGCTTGTTGAAGCGGTAGTACTGAGCCGCGAACATCTGGTGCTGACCCACGTCGGACGCAATGTAGGCATCGCCCTTGGTCACTTCGTGCAGGGTTTCGATAACGGTTTGCGGCTTGATGATGCTGCCGTCCCCTTTGTTGTAAGGGAACATGTCGCGATCACCGCGCCACTCTTCAACCTGTTTCCACCAGGCAGCCACCGAGTCCTTGTTCGGGGTCTCGCCGATTTCCTTGAAGGTAGCGACCATTTCGGTCAGTACGCTTTCCACCGGGCCTACGATAGGAACGTCGGCCTTGATGGTTTTGGAGATCGAAGCCGGGTCGATGTCGATGTGGATGATCTTGGCGCTTGGGCAGAACTTCGATGCACCGTTGATAACACGGTCATCGAAACGCGCGCCCACGGCCATGATCACGTCCGCATGGTGCATCGCCAGGTTGGCGGTGTAGCTGCCATGCATACCGAGCATGCCGAGGAACTGACGGTCGCTGCCCGGATAGGCGCCGAGGCCCATCAAGGTATTGGTGACCGGCACGTTCAGCAGTTGCGCCAATTCGGTCAACGGCGCGGAGCCGTTGCCCAGAATGACGCCGCCGCCGGCATAGATGATCGGCCGCTTGGCCGCCAACAGCATTTCCACCGCTTTGCGGATCTGGCCCGAGTGACCACGAACCGCCGGGCTGTAGGAACGCAGCTTGGCTTTTTTCGGGAAGATGTATTCGAACTTCTCGGCCGGGTTGGTCATGTCTTTCGGGATGTCGACTACGACAGGACCAGGACGACCGGACTGCGCGAGATAGAACGCCTTTTTCATGATCTCCGGGATTTCCGAAGCATGCTTGATCATGAAACTGTGTTTCACGATCGGCCGGGAGATACCGATCATGTCGGTTTCCTGGAAGGCATCGGTCCCGACCATGGTGCTAGGCACCTGGGCGGTCAGGATCACCATCGGGATCGAGTCCATGTACGCGGTAGCAATGCCGGTAATGACGTTGGTCGCACCGGGACCGGAGGTCACCAGTACGACGCCGGCCTTGCCGGTGGCGCGCGCATAGCCGTCAGCCATGTGAGTGGCAGCCTGCTCATGACGAACGAGAATATGTTGAACGGCTGGTTCTTTGAACAGCGCGTCGTAGATATGCAATGCGGCACCACCCGGGTACCCATAGATATATTTAACGCCTTCGTCACGCAAAAAGCGGACGAGCATCTCACCGCCAGATAAAAGCTCCACGTTGCTCACCTCTAAAACGCCAGAATACCGCCCACATAAAAGGGGACGGGTCTTAATAGGTTTACTTCTCAGCAGAGCATGAGCGACGGTGGTCGCCGACTACGTCAGCACTGACTGAGCAAGTATTGGGATCGTCCCAAGTGTTGCGGGCCTTTCCCACCCAGCGCGAGGTAACGCGTTGCGGGTGTAACAGGTCGGCGCGGATGTGCGCCTCATGATCTGCTGAGTGGGCCTGCTTCTGGCAGTCCCTCTACAGCGGACTTTGGATTCTTCTGTTTCGTCCTCTGCAAGTCAAGCCGTCTATGTGCTTTATTGAAGTAAGCACATGAGAAAGCAAGAAAAAACCGCTAAACCGCAACTGTGTTAGCTTCAATTGCGCAACTCTGGCAAGGAAATGGCATGCGAACGTTCTTCATGGTCACTTTGCTGATCAGCCCATTGTGTATGGCCGGTCAGATCTATAAATGGGTCGACGCCCAAGGCGTGACCCACTTCGACGCGCAACCGCCGCAAGGCCAGGAGGCCACCACCGTGGTGACGCCCTCCCCGCCTGCCGGCAAACCCGCAGCACCAACGCGCAGCACGGCGATTGGCGATCAACAGGCCATCGACAACACTGTGAAAAAGCAGGTCGCCGAGCAGCAAGCCCAGCTAAAGGTGTTCTGCGAACAGGCGCGAACGAACCTGGCCCAACTGCAGAACAATCCGCGATTGCGGGAGGAGATCGATGGGGAGTTGCGCCGCCTGACCGACCAGCAACGTCAGGAGCGCACAACCGAAGCACAGAAACAGATTGGGGATAACTGCCAGTAGGCACTGGCAGTATCCGGTTCAGCGAGAGGCGGTGATCAGCAGGTCGAACTCTTTGAGCAAGACCTGCAAATAGCGATCCTTGCCCTGGACATTGCGGGCAGCGAAGACCATTTCGGCCATCTCCTGAATCCCTGATGCGTTGGGCAGCGGCAGATCCTGTTCGAGGATGATCTTCATCCGCGGCAGGAAGATCCATTGCAGCCACTGTTCGAAATCCAGCGTATCCACCGAAAACGGTTCGACGCTGGATAACGCTTCAGCGGAGGGCGAAACGTCATCCCACCAACCCTGAACCCGTAGCTCACGCTCGATCAACAACAGCTGCTCGGCAATCTTGGGGAAGCGTGCGTCCATCACGACACAACCTTGGCCTTCTGACGGGCCAGCGCAGCACCTGAGGAATCACCCTGTTTCTCACGCGCCTGGGCGATCAATTCCCACAGGCTGGCCTGAAGCGCCGGACGACCATTGGCGAACGTCAAGCCACGACGGGCGAACTGCTCGGCCTGAGGAGCATCGCCTTGGGCCATGCGCACCTGAGCCAGTCGATAAAGCACTTGCGGCTCACGCGGTGCAACACGCTGGGCGCGCTCGAGACTGGAGGACGCACCGTTGAGGTCACCGCCGGCCTGTTGCTGCTGAGCCGTGGTCAACAACGCCAGTACTGGGCCATCCAGCTGTTCATCGGCAGACAAGCCGCCGGAGCTCGCCGAAGGAATCCCGCTCGGCGTCGACGGCATGCTGTAGCTGCCCTGATTGATCGGTGCCGACTGTACCGGCGAGGTGTCGATCGGCCCCGGGGTAATCGGGCCAGGTGTAATCGGACCGGTGCTGATCGGTGCCGAGGCCACTGCGCCGCCACCTGGGACCATCACGACAACACCGGTGTCACCTTGTGGAATCGCCTGAGTCTGGGCTTGCACCGGGCGTTTTGACGTCGTCTGACGGAAACCGCCATTTGCCGACACTCGCTCACTGTTGGAGACCGCGCTGCCGGAATCCACAACCGGGATCGAACCGCGCTGTACGGAGGAGCAACCGCTGAGCAAAGCCACGGCGGTAACCGCTGGAATCAACCACTTGTTCACTTGAAACCCTCTTTGCTTAATTCATCCAGCCCTTGACCCAATCCATCACCGTTTCACCGGATGCTGGGCTTTCGCCACCGCACGCAGCGCCGGGAGGCGGTTCGCTGCCGCGAATATACGGCATCTGCACGGCACCTGGGCAGCTGCCTTCGGAACCTTGCCCGGTCCGCGAATCGACCCAGGCCTGAACAATGTTATCCGGCTGCGGCATATCCAGCGGCAGCGGATCGGCCTTGCGCATGAAACTGGTCCAGACCTGCAACGCACCGGTAGCACCGGTGAACGGCGTCTTGCCATTGTCATCGCGGCCCAGCCACACCACCGCCAGCAAGTCCTGGCTGAAACCGGCGAACCAGCTGTCTCGCGAGTCGTTACTGGTACCGGTCTTACCCGCCAGGGTCAGGGTTTTCGGCAGCACGTTATAAACCGAACTGCCGGTACCTTCACGCATGACCCGCTGCATGGCGCTCTGGATCAGGTAAATGGAGGCCGGGTCGAAACGCTGCTCAATCTGGAACGGATAACGCTTGAGCGGCTCGCCTTCGGCGGTCAGTACGCTACGAATCCCGCGCATCGGCGTATTAAAACCGCCGTTGGCCAGCGTCTGGTACATGGTCGCCACTTCGATCGGCGTCAGGCCACCGGCCCCCAGCAGCATCGAAGGGAACGCCGGGAACTCGCGACTGACACCCAGGCGCGCCAGTGTCTTCAGGACATTCGGCACACCGACCGCCAACCCGAGACGCGCCGTCGACAGGTTGTAGGAATGGGCCAGGCCCTGATAAAGGAAAACAGTACCGTGGGAACGGCGATCGTAGTTCTGGGGTTTCCAGACCTGACCGTCCGCGCCTTTTACCGAGAAGGATTCGTCCGACAGCCAACTGGTCAACGTGTACTGGCTCGGTTTCTCCAAGGCTGTCAGATAAACCGCAGGCTTGATCAACGAGCCGATCGGGCGCACAGCATCCAGCGCCCGGTTGAAGCCAGCAAAACTCGCCTGACGACTGCCGATCATGGCCTGGACTTCACCGGTTTCCGGGTTGGTCACGACCATCGCCGCTTCGACCTCATCTGAACCCTTGCGCCCGGACAGACGCTTGAAGGTGTCGTTGACCGACGCCTCGGCTTTCATCTGCAGGATCGGGTCGAAACTGGTGAAGATCCGCAGGCCTTCTTCGGTCAAGTCTTCGTCGCGGTAGTCTTCGCGCAACTGGCGCTTAACCAGATCGAGGAAGCCCGGGAAAGAACTGTCCGCCAGCTTGCCGCGCGTCGTCACGCCCAGCGGCATTTTCTTCGCGGCTTCGACCTGCTCGGCGGTGGCGACGCCTTGCTGCTCAAGGACATCGAGCACCAGGTTGCGCCGCTCCAGCGCTCGCTCGGGGTTGCGACGCGGGTTGTAATAGGACGGCCCCTTGACCATCCCCACCAGCATGGCGACTTGATGCAGTTTCAGCTCGGACAATGGCTGCCCGAAGAAGAACTGGCTGGCCAGGCCGAAACCGTGCACCGCGCGCTGGCCATCCTGACCGACGAACACCTCATTGAGGTACGCCTCAAGAATTTCCCGTTTGTCGTAATGCAACTCAAGCAGCAACGCCATCATGGCTTCGGTGAGTTTGCGGGTCAGGCTGCGTTCGCTGGTCAAGTAGAAGTTCTTTACCAACTGCTGGGTCAGCGTACTGCCGCCCTGGGTCATCTTGCCGCCGGAGGTGTTGACCCACACGGCGCGGGCAATCGACTTGGGCGACACGCCCCAGTGGCTATAGAAATCCCGGTCTTCGACCGCCACCAAGGTTTCCAGCAGGTACGGCGGGACCTGATCGATTTTGATCAGAATGCGATCTTCGAGGTTTTTCGGGTAGATCCCGCCGATCAGCAGCGGCTCCAGACGCACGACAGAAAGCTTCGAACCGTTGGTCGCCGAAAGGTCGGCCACGTAGTCGCCGGAGAAACGCACGCGCACTGGCTGAGCCTTTTCCAGGCCTTCATAGAACTGGAAGCCACGGGTATTCAAGTCGACGGTATTGCCGTTGACCGCCGCAGCGCCGGGGCCGTTGCTCACGGCTTCGCGGCGATAGCCCAAGGCGTCGAGCTCGGTGAGGAAGTCTTCCTTACTCAGCTTCTGACCGGTGAAGAGCTCGAGCGGGCGCGCATACACCTTGGCCGGGATGGTCCAGCGCTTGCCGGAGAACTTCTCCTGGACCACGGCGTCGAGGTAAACCGCGAACCCGGCGAGCACCACGAGGCCGACCAGACTGAGTTTAAGGGCCCAGCCCAGCCAGGGGCTCAAGCCCCTGGAAGGTGGTTTTTTGGGGGTACGGGGGGATCGAGTACGAGTCATGGCGGCGGATTATACGCACTTTATTCATACTCAACAGGCGCCCTCCGAGGTTTGCGTCAGGCGGACTTGCAGCCATAATGGCGGCCGTGAATTTTCCCCAGACTCTGAAGGATCGCCTGTGAGCCAGTCCCTGATCGCCGCCCTGCAAAACCCGGCCCTCTACCCGCATCCTGTCGACGGGTTCCAGGTCATCGAGACCCATATTTCTTGGGTCATTCTCACCGGCCCCTTTGCTTATAAAGTGAAGAAGCCAGTGAATTTCGGCTTCCTCGACTTCACCAGCCTCGACGCTCGCGAGCATTTCTGTGGCGAAGAGCTGCGCCTTAACCAGCGCCTGACCAACGATTTGTATTTGGAAGTGTTGCCGATCACCGGCAGCGAAGCTGCGCCACAACTGGGCGGCGAAGGTCCGGTTGTCGATTTCGCGCTGAAAATGCGTCAATTCCCACAAAGCCAGTTGCTCAGCACCCTGCAAGCCAATGGCGAGTTGACCACCGCGCACATCGATGAGATGGCCGCACAGATCGCCCAATTCCATCTCACCGCACCGAAAGTGCCTGGCGAACACGAAGCCGGCACCCCGGACAGCGTGATGGCACCGGTACGCCAGAACTTCGAACAGATCCGCCCGTTCCTGAGCGACAAGGCCGATCTGCTGCAACTTGATGCGTTGCAAGCCTGGGCCGAAAGCAGCTTCGAACGCCTGAAGCCACTGTTCGCTCAGCGCAAGGCTGAAGGCTTCATCCGCGAATGCCACGGCGATATCCACTTGGGCAACGCCACCGTTATCGACGGCAAGGTCGTGATCTTCGACTGCATCGAGTTCAACGAACCGTTCCGCTTCACCGACGTTTATGCCGACACCGGTTTCCTGGCCATGGACCTGGAAGATCGCGGCCTGAAAAGCCTGGCGCGCCGTTTCATCAGCCAGTACCTGGAACTGACCGGTGACTATCAGGGCCTTGAACTGCTGAACTTCTATAAAGCCTACCGCGCACTGGTTCGCGCCAAGGTCAGCCTGTTCAGCATGCCGGCCGAGGCCGACCCGGTGCAACGCGCCACCACCCTGCGCCAATACCGCAACTACGCCAACCTGGCGGAAAGCTACAGCACCATTCCTTCGCGCTTCATGGCGATTACCCACGGCGTATCCGCTGTCGGCAAGAGCCACGTGGCCATGCGTCTGGTGGAAGCGTTGGGCGCCATTCGCCTGCGTTCCGATGTTGAACGCAAACGCCTATTCGGCGAGCAAACGGTACCGAATGACCCGCAGGCCGGCATTTATAGTGCCGATGCGAGCGCCGCCACCTACAGCCGACTGCATGAGATTGCCGCAGTCATCCTGCGCGCCGGATTCCCGGTGGTCATCGATGCGACATACCTCAAGCGCGACCAGCGCGACGGCGCGGCGAAAATCGCCGAGGCCACCGGTGCACCGTTCCTGATCCTCGATTGCAATGCACCACAGGCAGTCATCGAGAGCTGGCTGGCCTTGCGTCAGGCAGACCAGAAGGATCCGTCCGATGCCAACCTCGCCGTTATCGCCGCCCAGCAGGCCAGCCGCGAAGCGCTGACACCTGCCGAGATTCTTTGCAGCAAACGCGTCCAGACCAACGAAAGCGGGACGCTCGACACCGTTGTTGCGCAGATTCGCCAGCGCATGCCAGGCCTGTAAAAACTATTTCAGCCGTGAAGCCATCGCCGGCTTCACGGCTGCCAAATAGTGGCACTATACTGGCGTCATAAAACCATCAGGTGATGCAACATGAGCCAGCCGAAACTTCTCGACACCCCGCTTTATGCCTTGCTGCACAAAGACGACATCGCAGGCTTCAATGCCGAGCGCGCCAGTCAAGCCTCTGTCGACATGGTCGGCGGTGATTTCCGTGGTCTGGACCTGCGTGAACTGAACGCCGATGGCGTCGATTTCACCGACGCCTATTTCCGCTCTGCCGATTTGCGCGGTATCGACTTCCGCAACTCCTGCCTGGAAGGCGCGAGCCTGGCACACGCACAGATTTCCGGCGCCTACTTTCCGCCAGAACTGAGTGCTGACGAGATCCTTATGTCGATGAATTTCGGTACTCGCCTGCGTTATCGCACCCGCTAAAAACGACGTTCTGCCTGACAAGTCCAGCGCCCCCGCTTCGCGCTGGGCGCTGGATTTTTTTGTCGGGAAAGTTGATTCCTCCGCGTTTTCTCCTACTGCTCCCGCAGACCTTCACGCAGCTATTTGAGTCTTCCTCTTAGAAGCTTTTGCGTCGAAACCGACCAAACAATCACGCTTTTCCTACTGATGGCTACACTCCTGAGAGGCTCGCCCACGCACCGTTCGGCCGTCGCAAGGAGGCTTGATGAATGATGAACTGCAACACCTGAAGAATCTTGGCAAGACGTCAGCACAGTGGCTGCATGCCGTGGGCATCCACAGCGCGTCGGACTTGCGCCGCCTGGGAGCGGTGGATGCTTATCGGGCCGTGCGCACGCGCGGGTTCCGGGCGTCCAAGGTGTTGTTGTATGCGATCGAAGGCGCGCTGATGGATGTGCACTGGAACGACATACCAGCCGATCGCAAGGAAGCCTTGAACAAGCAATTGGAAGCCATCTCGTCCCGCCACAAGAATTAAACAGCATATTTCGCCTCAGGATTACCACCTGAGGCCCAACGATTACGGGGCTTCTCCGCCAGAAGACATAGGTTTTCAAAGAAATCAAAAAACAGCATTGACTTGGTAATGAGAATCGCTATGATTACCACAACTGGTCGCGAGACTGGTCGATATTTGAAAAGCCCTTGGTTCGGACTCTCAGATATCTCCTCATCAGGCTAATCACGGTTATTTGACCCGGCTCTTGCCGGGTCTTTTTTTGCCTGTGGAAAAGTCGTCCGTTTACTTCCCGAACTGCTTACGCATTTGCGCGCAGTAATCTTGAGTCGGCGTGGCAGGCGTGTACCAGACGTAGTCAGCCATGGCCGACGTGACCTCGCCACCCTGCTCCGCCAGCATCAACACCGTCGGTGCTTCAGGCTCGCCAAGATCGAGCACATGGATCGGCACGCCAACATCCTTGCGCGCATGGTAAGCGCCGGCAAACAGCAGCGAAGGCGTCGGTGCCGACAGCAAGCGCTCGGCCATCCGCCGATCACGTTGCTGCTGGACCGCCAGCATCGCGGGCATCTGCGAGGTGGGCAGCAGGCCGCAATGGGAGTCGCTGATTTGCGCCAGCAACTCCTCCTTGACCGACGGAGCATTGGAAAGCCGACCGTTTAATGTCGGCGGCTTGGCATAAACGGTACGGACTTCAAGATTGTCCAGATTCGCCGCCAGCAGCGGGTAGGGTTGAGTCAGCACAAAACGCACAATCGGCCCGTACAGATTCCAGTCCCACCCCGACTGCCAGTTCAACGCGCCGGGAAGATCTGCGGGTAGCGTCGAGCCAAGGCGAATGCCATCGACGCGCGATTGTTGATCCGGCGTGAGCATTTCCAGCAACAGACTGCCCTGGGGTCGACGTTCGCTCAACGCCTGTAGCAACCACAATTGCAGTTGATGGTGATCAGCATTGTCGTGCTGCTCGCCGACAATCAGCCGCGAAGGCCTGGCCAGCCGTTCGACCAGCGCCTGGGGGGTCAGGACCTGGCCGTTGCGCAGGTCACGAATCTCACCGACGACCGGAGGCGGTACCGAAACGTGCTGGCAGGCACTCAACAACAATACCGCCAATAGCAAAATCCCTCGCATGCTTACCTCGATGTCATTCTCAGCGGGCGATGATCAGCGGATGACCACGCTCAGGATGCGGCTGCACCAGTACTTCCAGCCCGAACACCGCCTTGAGTGGCTCCGGACGCAAGACTTGCTCAGGGGTGTCCAGCGCCACCGGCCGCCCGCCTTCGAGCAGTAGAAGGCGATCACAATAGCGCGCCGCCAGGTTCAGATCATGCAGGATCACCAGCACCGCCGCGCCGTGATCGGCGAACTCGCGCACCGCTTGCAGGGTGGTGTGCTGGTGCAGCGGGTCGAGCATCGAGGTCGGTTCATCGAGCAACAGCGTCTGCCCCGCTTCGCCCGGCCAAAGCTGCGCCAGCACTCGCGCCAGATGCACCCGCTGCCGCTCGCCGCCGGACAGCGCCAGATAGCTGCGGCCACTCAGGTGTCCCGCATCGGCAGCGTGCAAGGCGGCGGCGACGATCTCGTCATCCCGCACCCGCCCGCTTTGATAGGGCAAACGCCCCATGCCGACCACTTCTTCGACACGGAAGGCGAAGTCCAGGGTCGACACCTGCGGCAAGACCGCCAGTCGCTGGGCTCGCTGCGCGCCGGTCCAATGGCTCAATTCGCGCTGATCGAGCCAGACGCTGCCGTGGTCAGCCTTCAATTCGCCGCACAAGGCACCGAGCAAGGTGCTTTTTCCAGCACCGTTAGGGCCCAATACACCGAGGACTTCGCCTGGCTTGAGCTCAAGCGTGATGTCCGTCAGAACGATCTTTGCGCCTCGACGGATTTGCAGACTCTGGGTTCGCAACATCAGGCACGCCCTCTGAGCAGTAAATACAGAAAGAACGGCGCACCGATGAAGGCCGTGACAATCCCGATCGGCAACTCAGCTGGCGCCAGGGCCAGTCGTGCGACCAGGTCGGCAAACAGCAGGAGACTGGCACCCGCCAGCACCGAGGCCGGCAACAACACCCGATGATCAGGACCGGCCAGCAGGCGCACCAGATGCGGCACCACCAGACCGACAAACCCGATCATCCCCGCTGCAGCCACGGCCGCGCCAACCCCCAGTGCAGTGCAGAACACCAATTCGCGCTTGAGCCCTTCGACGTCGATGCCCAGGTGACCGGCCTCCGACTCGCCCAGCAGCAACGCATTCAAGGCTTTGGCCCGGCGCGGCAACCAGAGCGCCACACCGGCGCTCACCAGCAGCAACGGCCAGAGCCGCGAATAACTGGCGCCGTTAAGGCTGCCCAGGTTCCAGAACGTGAGTGTGCGCAAGGTCGCATCGTCGGCCAGATAGGTGAACAAACCGACTGCTGAACCCGCCAGCGCAGTTAGCGCAATACCCGCCAGAAGCATGGTCGCGACATTCGTCTGCCCATTGCGCCGGCCCAGACGATACACCAGCGCCGTCACACCCAACCCGCCGAGAAATGCGCACACCGACAACAGATAAGGTCCGAACGATTCAGGCAGACCGCCAAACACCGAACCACCGACAATCGCGATAGCGGCGCCCAGCGCAGCACCGCTGGATACCCCGACCAACCCTGGATCAGCCAGCGGGTTACGAAACAACCCCTGCATCGCCACGCCGGACAATGCCAGCACGCCCCCCACCGCCAGGCCCAACAAGGTTCGAGGCAGGCGGATTTGCCCGAGGATCAGCTCGGCCTGCTCCAGTCCATCGGGGGCAATGGGCAGTCCGATCATGCGCAACGCCGCGCGCAGCGTATCGAATAAAGGCAGGCTCACCGGCCCCAGCGCCAACGACAACCAGATCGCCACTAAACACAGCAGGCTCAGGCCAATGAACAACGCACGGGGTTTAACCAGAACGGTCATTGGGCCGTATTGCCGGGGAAGAAACCATCAGACAGCGTTTTCAACGCATCGGGCAACCGCGGCCCCAACCCACCCACCAACAAGGTCGGATCGAGCTCCATGACGCGCCCGTCCCTGGCCGCACGGGTCGAGGATAGAATCGGGTTTTCCTTGAACAGCGCCGCGCGCGCGGCATCGCCAGTCAGCGCTCGGTCAGCAAACACCAGCACGTCGGGGTCCAGGCTGACCAGCGACTCAACAGAAAAGGGCTTGTAGCCAGTATGCGTTGCCAGATTGTGCCCACCGGCCCGCTGGATCAGCCAATCGGCGGCGGTGTCTTTGCCGGCGATGAGCGGCTTGCCGCCCGCATGGCCCAGCAGCAACAGTACGCCCGGCGATTTTTCCTTCAACTGCGCACGAGTGACCCGGACCTTCTGTTGATCGAGTTGCTGCTGGTAGGTTTGGAGCAATTGCGCAGCCCGGTCTTCAGCGCCGAGCAACTTGCCCAGATGCGCCAGGTTGCCCTGCAACGTCGGCAGATCGGGCTGGGCCGAGAACAGCTCGACCTGCACGCCCGCGCTACGAATCTGCGAAAGCACCGGCGGCGGCCCCATTTCTTCGGTGCCGACCAGAATCTGCGGGCGTAAGCTCAAGATGCCCTCCGCCGACAGTTGCCGCTGATAACCGATGCTCGGCAGCGCCTTCAACGAGGCCGGATGCTGACTGGTGGTATCGACGCCGACCAGTTTCGACTCACCGCCCAGCGCGCTCACCCATTCCGACAGAGCGCCGCCGGCACTGACCCAACGCTGTGGCAACTCGGCCGCTGCGGCGTGGTGGCTGACGAGGAGTCCGACACACAGCGCAACAACGCGGGTACTCAGGCGCATAAACAGCTTCCTTTTCAAGTTTTCCCAGGCATCGAGATGACAGGCCAAGTATCCTCGGGATCCGGCACCTGCACCCGACGGGCGAAGCGGCCATTTGATAATTGTTTGCATTTGAACGTCAAGCTCGGACATATCCGGTCACGAGCCGCCGGAATTGAGGATAGACATGAAGTTGATTTGCACAGGTGCCGAATTGGCTGCCAACAGCAGTCGCGGTTTCGACATCGACAGTCAGAAACTTTTTGCCGTGCGCCGGGGCGGCGAGGTGTACGTCTACATCAATCGCTGCCCGCACCGGGGTGTCGGGCTGGAATGGAAACCCGACCAGTTTCTCGACCCCAGCAACAGCTTGATCCAGTGCGCCACCCACGGCGCACTGTTCCTGATCGAAGACGGCGAATGCGTCGCCGGCCCGTGCGCCGGGCAATCCCTCACCCCCGTTGCTTGCCGCGAAGACGAACAAGGGATCTGGGTCAGTCTTTAACCGTTGAGCAACACATCCAGACGCCGATCAACCACCATTTCTTCGTGGGTCAAGTGCACGCCATAGGCCAACACCTCAACCCCGCACGACACCGCCTCACGCAAGGCTGCGGCGTAGGCCGAATCGATTTCTTCTGCAGGACGCACGGCGTCGATGCCGGTGAGATTGACGCAATACAACTGCACCGCACGAATTCCGTCCCGGGCCAAATGCGCCAATTCGCGCAAATGCTTGGCCCCTCGCTGGGTCACTGCATCGGGGAATGCCGCCACCGAAGAACCATCGAAGCCCAAAGTGACACTTTTGACTTCCACATAAGCCGGCCCGCTCGGGTAATCGAGGCGAAAATCGATGCGACTACTCTCCTGACCGTAGGCCACTTCACGCTTCAGTCCGGTAAAACCGTTCAATTCGGTGATGACGCCGGCTCGCAGTGCTTCTTCGATCAAACCGTTGGCCCGCCCGGTGTTCACGCAAAACAAGCGCCCCTGCGGCGTTTCGCCGATTTCCCAGGTGCCGGGCAATTTGCGTTTCGGGTCGTTGGAGCGACTGAACCAGACCTGCCCGCCTTCCACTTGGCAATTGAGCATCGAGCCGGTGTTCGGACAATGGATGGTCAGCAATTCGCCGCCAACGGTTTCGATATCGGCGAGAAAACGCTTGTAGCGACGGATCAGGCGACCTTCTTCGAGGGGAGGATGAAAACGCATCAGCCTTGCCAGCTCCGCAATCCACGCGCGATCCGTTCGACCGCTTCTTCCAGGCGCGGCAGGCTTTGGGTGTAGGCAAAGCGCACATGATGCCCGGCCTGATAGCGTCCAAAGTCCAGGCCAGGGGTAATTGCCACATGCTCGGTTTCGAGGAAATGTCGGCAGAACGCGAAGGCATCACCGCCGAACTTGCTGATATCGGCGTACAAGTAGAACGCGCCTTCCGGCTCGACGGCGATCCCGAAGCCCAGTTCTCGCAGGGCCGGCAACAGGAAATCCCGACGACGACCGAATTCGGCGCGGCGCTCTTCCAGAATGCTGATAGTGGCCGGTTCGAAGCAGGCCAGTGCGGCGTGCTGGGCCATGCTCGGGGCGCTGATGTAGAGGTTTTGCGCGAGTTTTTCCAGCTCACCGACTGCCGCTTCGGGGGCGACCAGCCATCCCAGGCGCCAACCGGTCATGCCGAAATACTTGGAAAAACTATTAAGGACGAAGGCGCTGTCATCGACTTCCAGCACACTGGCGGCATCGGTGCCATACGTCAGGCCATGGTAGATCTCGTCCACCACCAGATGACCGTGCCGCTCCTTGATCGCAACCGACAAGCCCGCCAGTTCGTCGCGGGTCAGGATGGTCCCGGTCGGGTTGGCGGGCGAGGCCACCAATGCGCCGACGCTGTCTTGGTCCCAATGGCGCGCCACCAAGTCCGGCGTCAGTTGATAGCGCACGTCCGGGCCGACCGGCACCAGTTGCGCAGCGCCTTCAACCAACCGCAGGAAATGCCGGTTGCAGGGATAACCCGGGTCCGCCAGCAGCCAGTGTTTGCCCGGGTCGACGAGCAAGGCGCTGGCCAGTAACAGGGCGCCGGAACCGCCAGGCGTGATGAGGATTCGCTGCGGGTCGATGCTCAACCCGTAACGCTGCTGATAAAAGCCCGAAATGGCCTCACGCAACTCGGGAATACCACGCGCAGCGGTGTAACGGGTCTTCCCCGCCGTTAGTGCTGCCTGGCCGGCCTGAATGATCGGCTCGGCGGTGGTGAAGTCCGGCTCGCCGATTTCCAGGTGGATCACATCGTGACCCGCGGCTTGCAGTTCATTGGCCCGCGCCAGCAGCGCCATGACGTGGAAAGGTTCGATCGCGCGACTGCGGGCACTGTAGGACTGAGCCATTAGCCTTCCTTACAACGGAGAAAAAAATCGATTCTACCCAAGCGTTGGAACGAGCGAGAACCTAAAGCGGTCAGACGCGTTATAACCTTGGCCGTAAACGACTCAAGCGTGTACCTCAGGTTTGACTAAAATCAATAATTGATCAGGTCTCCAACGCCACCAGACAAGGCTTTGCAATCATTTGCAAGCCCTTCGGGCCACTACCTCGACATCCGGGAGTAGCGCGGCCCGATTTGATCTGGTAAGTTCGCCCGCTTGCAGCCGCAGGGCCGGCAGGTGTCGGTGATGGAGCAATCCTGCGCAATGGATTACAAGAGTAGAGGCGGTCCATTTCATGCCCACCCAAGCAAAGCAGCAAAACCAGTCGATCAGCGGCTTCGAACCCTACAAAGAAGTAAAGGGCGAGGAGTACATGGGCAAGCCCATGCGCGCTCACTTCACCAAGATCCTGAATAAGTGGAAACAGGACTTGATGCAGGAAGTCGACCGCACGGTTGATCACATGAAAGACGAAGCGGCCAACTTCCCTGACCCGGCCGACCGTGCCAGCCAGGAAGAAGAGTTCAGCCTTGAACTGCGTGCCCGCGACCGCGAGCGCAAGTTGATCAAGAAGATCGACAAGACGCTGCAGCTGATCGAAGACGAAGAATATGGCTGGTGTGAGTCCTGCGGCGTCGAGATCGGCGTCAAGCGACTGGAAGCCCGCCCTACCGCCGACATGTGCGTTGACTGCAAGACCCTGGCGGAAATCAAGGAAAAGCAAGTCGGCAAGTAATGTCGCCTTGAACGAAGAACGGAGCGTGCGAACGCTCCGTTTTTGTTTCCGAAATTCATGATTTGTAGGAGCCGGCTTGCTGGCGATGGCGATTTCAAGAGCGCCATCGCCAGCAAGCCGGCTCCTACGGAGAACGCTGCGCCCACTCAAGTAACGTCGTGCCCATGACTGCCCTCAACAGCCCCGCCTACATCGGCCGTTTCGCACCCACGCCCAGCGGCCACCTGCATTTCGGTTCGCTGGTCGCGGCGCTGGCCTCGTACCTCGACGCGCGCGCGGTGGGCGGTCGCTGGTTGATGCGCATGGAAGACCTCGATCCGCCGCGGGAAGAACCCGGCGCCCAAGCCGCCATCCTGAAAGCTCTGGAAAGCTACGGTTTCGAGTGGGACAGTGAAATGGTCCGCCAAAGCGATCGCCACGACGCCTACGCCGAAGTCCTCAATCGCCTGTTCAATCACGGCCTCGCTTACGCCTGCACCTGCTCGCGCAAGCAATTGGAGCCGTATCACGGCATTTACCCGGGCCTGTGCCGAAATGCCGGACACGGCACTGAAGACGCCGCGATTCGAGTGCGTGTGCCCGAGCTGGACTACCACTTCATCGACCGCGTGCAAGGCGAATTCCGCCAGCATCTGGGCCGGGAAGTCGGCGATTTCGTGATTCGCCGCCGCGACGGGCTCTACGCCTATCAACTGGCGGTGGTGCTGGACGATGCCTGGCAAGGCATCACCGACATCGTCCGTGGCGCGGACTTGCTGGATTCCACACCGCGCCAGCTCTACCTGCAAGAACTGCTGGGCCTGCGGCAACCGCGTTATCTGCACATCCCGCTGATTACCCAGCCCGATGGCAACAAACTGGGCAAATCCTACCGCTCGCCGCCGCTGACCGCCGAGCAGGCCACGCCTTTGTTACTGCGTGCGTTGCGCGCACTCGGGCAAAACCCGGGCAAGGAACTGGTCTATGCGACACCACGGGAAGTGCTGGACTGGGGCATCGCCCGCTGGGATGCGTTATTAATCCCGCGCACACTCACCCTGCCCGAAGCGCAACTACAGTGATCACACTTGCAGTGGCGCGCCCATCCGTTACCATCGCCGCACGTTTTCGGGCACGCGCATAAAAAAGAGAGGCCGGGATGTACATCTATCGCTTGGTCCTGCTCCTGGTAGTGGGGATTTACCTGTTCTCCCCGGCCATCATGGATTGGTGGATCGACGCCACTGGCGCCTGGTATCGCCCTTATCTGCTCTGGCTGATTCTGATCGTCGTGACCTTCATCCTGCAGAGCCAAAAAGATGCCGATGAGCTTTAGCCTGACCCAGATGATCCTGATCAGCGCCGCGTACCTGGCGGTGCTGTTCGGCGTCGCCTGGATCAGCGAACGGGGCATGATCCCCCGGGCGATCATTCGCCACCCGCTGACCTACACCCTGTCGCTGGGCGTTTACGCCAGTGCCTGGGCGTTTTACGGCACGGTGGGCCTGGCCTATCAGTACGGCTACGGTTTCCTGTCCAGTTACCTTGGGGTGTCCGGGGCATTTTTGCTGGCGCCGGTGTTGCTGTACCCGATCCTGAAAATCACCCGCACCTATCAGCTGTCATCGCTGGCCGACTTGTTCGCGTTCCGTTTCCGCAGCACGTGGGCCGGGGCGCTGACTACGATTTTCATGCTGATCGGCGTGCTGCCACTGCTGGCATTGCAGATTCAGGCGGTCGCCGACTCCATCAGCATCCTGACCCGCGAGCCGGTGCAGCATCGCGTGGCCCTGAGCTTTTGCGCGCTAATTACCCTGTTCACGATTTTCTTCGGCTCGCGCCACATTGCCACCCGCGAGAAACACGAAGGCCTGGTGTTCGCGATTGCCTTTGAGTCGGTGATCAAGCTGATCGCCATCGGCGGCGTTGGTTTATATGCGCTGTACGGTGTGTTCGACGGCCCGCAACAGCTGGAACTGTGGCTGCTGCAAAACCAGACCGCCCTCGCCGCCTTGCACACCCCCTTGCAGGAAGGCCCGTGGCGCACGCTGCTGCTGGTGTTCTTCGCCTCGGCGATTGTGATGCCGCACATGTACCACATGACCTTCACCGAGAATCTCAACCCGCGCTCACTGGTCAGCGCCAGCTGGGGTTTGCCGTTGTTCCTGCTGTTGATGAGCCTGGCGGTGCCGCTGATTCTCTGGGCCGGACTGAAACTGGGTGCTACCACCAACCCGGAATACTTCACCCTGGGCATCGGCATCGCCGCCAACAGCAAAGCCCTGGCGTTGCTGGCGTATGTCGGCGGGTTGTCGGCAGCCAGCGGCCTGATCATCGTCACCACCCTGGCGCTGTCCGGGATGGCGCTGAACCATCTGGTGCTGCCGCTCTACCAACCGCCGGCCGAAGGCAACATCTATCGCTGGCTGAAGTGGACCCGCCGGGCGCTGATCGTTGCGATCATCATGGCCGGTTACGGTTTCTACCTGTTGCTCGGCGCCGAACAGGATCTGGCCAACCTCGGCATCGTCGCGTTTGTGGCCACGCTGCAATTTCTTCCGGGGGTCCTGTCGGTCCTGTATTGGCCGACCGCCAACCGCCGCGGCTTCATCGCCGGTTTGCTGGCGGGGATCCTGGTGTGGCTGGTAACCATGTTGTTGCCGCTGGTCGGCAACCTGCAGGGCTTCTACATTCCGCTGCTGAACATGATCTACGTGCTGGACGACACCAGTTGGCACATGGCCGCGATCGCGTCGCTGGCCGCCAACGTGCTGATGTTCACCCTGATCTCGCTGTTCACCAACGCCAGCCCCGAAGAGGCCAGCGCCGCCGAAGCCTGCGCCGTGGACAACGTGCGTCGCCCGCAACGCCGTGAACTGCACGCCGCCTCGCCCCAGGAGTTCGCCACGCAACTGGCCAAGCCCCTGGGCGCCAAGGCCGCGCAGAAAGAAGTCGAGCAAGCCCTGCGCGATCTCTATCTGCCGTTCGACGAGCGCCGGCCTTATGCCTTGCGCCGTTTGCGCGACCGGATCGAAGCCAACCTCTCCGGCCTGATGGGCCCGAGCGTGGCGCAGGACATGGTCGAGACCTTCCTGCCCTATAAGGCCGGCGGCGAAAACTATGTCACCGAAGACATCCACTTCATCGAAAGCCGCCTCGAGGACTACCACTCGCGCCTCACCGGCCTTGCCGCCGAACTCGATGCCCTGCGCCGCTATCACCGCCAGACCTTGCAGGAATTGCCAATGGGCGTTTGCTCGCTGGCCAAGGATCAGGAAATCCTCATGTGGAACAAAGCCATGGAGGAGTTGACCGGGATCGCGGCGCAACGCGTGGTCGGTTCGCGCCTGAGCACCATCGCCGATCCGTGGAAAGAATTGCTGCAGGGCTTCATCAATCTGCCGGACGAGCATTTACACAAGCAACACCTGGCCCTTGATGGCCAGACCCGTTGGCTGAACCTGCACAAAGCGGCGATCGATGAACCGCTCGCGCCGGGTAACAGTGGCCTGGTATTGCTGGTGGAAGACTTGACTGAAACCCAGATGCTCGAAGACAAACTGGTGCACTCCGAGCGCCTGGCCAGCATCGGGCGACTCGCGGCGGGTGTGGCCCATGAAATCGGCAACCCGATTACCGGCATCGCGTGCCTGGCGCAAAACCTGCGCGAAGAACGTGAAGACGATGGCGAGCTGAAGGAAATCAGCGGACAGATTCTTGAGCAGACCAAACGCGTGTCACGCATCGTTCAGTCGCTGATGAGCTTCGCCCATGCCGGCAGTCACCAGCACAGCGACGAGCCCGTCTGTCTGGCGGAAGTGGCGCAGGATGCCATCGGTTTGCTGGCCCTGAACCGACGCAATTTCGAAGTGCAGTTTTACAACCTGTGCGATCCCGATCATTGGTGTGAAGGTGACCCGCAGCGACTCGCGCAAGTACTGATCAACCTGCTCTCAAACGCCCGTGACGCCTCGCCTCCCGGCAGCGCGGTGCGGGTCAAAAGCGAAGCCGGCGAACACACGGTCGACTTGATCGTGGAAGACGAAGGCAGCGGTATTCCGAAGAACATCATGGACAGATTGTTCGAACCTTTCTTCACCACCAAGGATCCTGGCGAAGGCACCGGTCTGGGCCTTGCACTGGTCTATTCCATCGTTGAAGAGCATTATGGACAAATCACCATCGACAGCCCGGCTGATGTACAAAGCCAACGCGGCACCCGTATCCGGGTGACCTTGCCGCGTCATGTCGAAGCGACGTCCGCTGTGAACTGAGACCGTCGAGAGTATCGAATCAATGCCGCACATTTTGATCGTCGAAGACGAAACAATTATCCGCTCCGCCTTGCGCCGCCTGCTGGAACGTAACCAGTACCAGGTCAGCGAAGCCGGTTCAGTGCAGGAAGCACAAGAACGCTTCACCATTCCCACGTTCGACCTGATCGTCAGCGACTTGCGTCTTCCGGGCGCTCCGGGCACCGAGTTGATCAAACTCGGCCAGGGCACTCCGGTGCTGATCATGACCAGCTACGCCAGCCTGCGTTCAGCCGTTGACTCGATGAAGATGGGCGCGGTGGATTACATCGCCAAGCCTTTCGATCACGACGAAATGCTCCAGGCCGTCGCCCGTATCCTGCGTGACCGCCAATCGCTGCCGGCCGGCGGCGAACCTGCCACTGGCAAAGCGTCCAATGGCTCGGCGAAACCGGGTGTCGATAACAGCAACGGCGAAATCGGCATCATCGGCTCGTGCCCGCCGATGCAGGACCTGTACAGCAAGATCCGCAAAGTCGCGCCGACCGATTCCAATGTCCTGATCCAGGGCGAATCCGGTACCGGTAAAGAACTGGTGGCCCGCGCCCTGCACAACCTGTCCAAACGCGCCAAGGCGCCGATGATTTCGGTGAACTGCGCAGCCATTCCGGAAAGCCTGATCGAGTCCGAACTGTTCGGCCACGAAAAAGGTGCATTCACTGGCGCCAGCGCCGGGCGTGCCGGTCTGGTGGAAGCAGCGGACGGCGGCACGTTGTTCCTCGACGAAATCGGCGAACTGCCGCTGGAAGCCCAGGCCCGCTTGCTGCGCGTGTTGCAGGAAGGCGAAATTCGCCGGGTCGGTTCGGTCCAGTCACAAAAAGTCGATGTGCGCCTGATCGCCGCGACTCACCGGGACCTCAAGAGCCTGGCGAAGATCGGCCAGTTCCGTGAAGACTTGTATTACCGCCTTCACGTGATCGCCCTGAAACTGCCGGCCCTGCGCGAGCGCGGTGCCGACGTCAACGAGATCGCCAATGCCTTCCTGGCGCGGCAGAGCGCGCGGGTCAACCGCACCGACCTGAAGTTCGCCCCGGATGCCGAACAGGCGATCCGTCATTACTCCTGGCCGGGTAACGTTCGTGAACTGGAAAACGCGGTAGAGCGCGCTGTCATCCTGTGCGAGAGCCCGGAGATTTCCGCCGAGCTGCTGGGTATCGACATCGAACTGAGCGACCTGGAAGACGACGACTTCATCGGCCTGCCGCCGCAACAGGGCAACGGAGCCAGCAACAACAATCATGAGCCGACCGAAGACCTGTCGCTGGAAGACTACTTCCAGCACTTCGTGCTTGAGCATCAGGACCACATGACGGAAACCGAACTGGCCCGCAAACTCGGGGTGAGTCGCAAGTGCCTGTGGGAACGTCGTCAGCGCCTGGGTATCCCGCGGCGCAAGACCGGGGTCGCCAGCGAGAGCTGAACCGCGCCTGTCTGATGTGCGGGTAACACATGACTTTGTGAAAAAACTGTTACCTCAGTCTTTTCACGTAACAGAAGCCGGGGCTTACGGTAACGAAGCCCCGGTTTTTTTTCGGCCTCGAAAACCCTGCCAGCCCGCCTGACCCCCTGTTTTGCTGGACCTCACAAAAGTTGGCACGCGCCCTGCTATATGTTTCGTACAAGAACAATAACAAGCAATGCACAAGACAATAAAAATAAGACGAATCGACTCACGCACAATAAAAACAAGACGGCGAGAGGCGCAGCTAACTGATTCTTTTGGAGAGGCGTTGTATTTGGGGCTTGCCCCACGACCAGGCCGAGAATAATAAAAACTGTCACAAGACAGAGCCTGAACTGGTTGGATCGCAAGATCACTGCAACACAGCGACCAAAGCAATCCGTTTGCTCTTGGCTCCCGATTGGGAGGGTCATGAAGGAAAAATTTCATGGCGAGGGCACTTAATAAAAACAAAAAGCCCGAATCAAAAATAAAAATAGAGCATGCAACTACTTTCTTGGGGAGCTTCGGCTCCCCTTGTAGTTTCTGCAATTCGGCTTTCACGCTGCCCCTGTAGCAGCTGGCTGCGTTCGACTACGCAGTAGTCGCAATATGGGCAACCGGCTTTCTCCTGACACACCGCAATCTCAGGTTTTACGACGGCTTCGCCGCCGAACGCAGCCTCGCGTTGCTCGGCAGCTGCTACATGCCCCTGCGTATCAGCCCCCCTTCAAGCGCTTGCGCAGCTTCCTACACCATCCCCCGACTAAATGCTAGAATCCCCGCCCATCATGCGGTCATTCTTCGTTTTGGCCGAACATTCCTTCAAACAGTGCATCCCATGCTGAAGAAGCTGTTCCAGTCATTCCGTTCTCCCAAGCGTCATACGCAACACATTCGCAGTACGCCTGAAGTGCTCAACAGCGGCCAACATTCGCTGCAGAAGGCCCAATTCAGTCGCTACGCGGTGAACATCGTCGAACGCCTGCAGAACGCCGGTTACCAGGCCTACCTGGTCGGCGGCTGTGTGCGTGACATGCTCCTGGGCATCACGCCCAAGGATTTCGACGTCGCCACCAGTGCCACGCCAGAGCAGGTGCGAGCCGAATTCCGCAACGCGCGGATCATCGGTCGTCGCTTCAAGCTGGTGCACATCCACTTTGGCCGCGAAATCATTGAAGTCGCGACCTTCCGCGCCAATCACCCGCAAAACGACGAAGAGGAAGACAGCAACCAATCCTCGCGCAACGAGAGCGGGCGCATTCTGCGCGACAACGTCTACGGCACGCTGGAAGAAGACGCGCAACGCCGCGACTTCACCATCAACGCCTTGTATTACGATCCTGTCAGCGAGCGCATCCTCGATTACGCCAACGGCGTACACGACATCCGCAATCACCTGATCCGCCTGATCGGCGATCCGAAGCAACGCTACCAGGAAGATCCGGTACGGATGCTGCGAGCCGTGCGTTTCGCCGCCAAGCTGAACTTCGGCATCGAAAAACACAGCGCAGCGCCAATCCGTGAATTGGCGCCAATGCTGCGCGAGATCCCATCGGCCCGCCTGTTCGAAGAAGTGCTCAAGCTGTTCCTCTCCGGCCATGCCGCGGATACCTTTGAGATGCTGGTCGACCTGCAGCTGTTCGATCCGCTGTTCCCGGCCAGTGCCGAGGCCCTGGAATACAACCCGACGTACACCCACACGCTGATCAGCGAAGCGTTGATCAACACCGATCTGCGGATCAAACAGAACAAACCGGTGACCCCGGCGTTCCTGTTTGCGGCGCTGCTTTGGCCTGCCCTGCCGGCCCGTGTATTGCGCCTGCAAGAACGTGGCATGCCACCGATTCCGGCGATGCAGGAAGCCGCTCACGAGTTGATTGCCGAGCAGTGTCAGCGGATTGCGATTCCGAAACGTTTCACCATGCCGATCCGCGAGATCTGGGACATGCAAGAGCGTCTGCCACGCCGCAGCGGCAAGCGCGCCGACCTGTTGCTGGACAACCCACGGTTCCGCGCCGGTTACGACTTCCTGCTGCTGCGCGAAAGCGCTGGCGAGCAGACTGATGGCCTGGGCGAATGGTGGACGGATTATCAGGACGCCAACGACAGCGAACGTCGCGACATGATCCGCGACCTCAGCGGCAAGGATGACGGCACTGGCGCGCCACGCAAACGTCGCCGCAGCGGTGGCGCCAAGCGCAAACGCACCGCAGGCGCACCGAGCGCAACGGGCGAGTAATCCATGGAACGCATCTACATCGGCATGGGCAGCAATCTGGCTGACCCCGCCGAACAATTGCGCAGCGCCGTCGAGGCGCTGGCGCAGTTGCCGCAGACCCAACTGGTCGAGGTGTCCGGGTTTTATCAAAGCGACTCGCTCCTGCCCGGCCAGCCGCGTTACACCAACGCGGTCGCCGTCCTCGACAGCACGCTCCCGCCGCTGGACCTGCTTGATGCGCTGCAAGCCATCGAGAACGGACAAGGCCGCGAGCGCCTTGAACGTTGGGGGCCGCGCACGCTGGACCTCGATATCGTGCTGTTTGGCGATCGCCTGATCGACGAACCGCGCCTCAAGGTGCCCCACTACCATATGCAGGAACGGGCCTTTGTTCTGTATCCGCTGGCCGAACTGGCGCCTGCGGAGCTGCGTCTCCCGGATGGCCGCAGCCTGAAAGAACTACTCGCCGGCTGCCCGTTCGTCGGCCTGGAACGCCTCCCCCAAAATTGAAACCAATCCCTGTGGGAGCGGGCTCCTGTGGCGAGGGGGCTTGCCCCCGTTCGGCTGCGAAGCAGTCGTGAAATCAGTGCATTCGGTAAACCTGACACACCGGTTTTCAGGTTTTAGGGCCGCTACGCGACCCAACGGGGGCAAGCCCCTCGCCACAAGAGCTCGCCCCCACAGTTTTTTTGTGTCGAACACCAGATTGCAGCTGCTGAATCGCATCAGTTACCCCGGTAACACCCCCCGCGTAACAATGCGGTAACACATGCAATTGACTTCCCGAGTTCTCCTCACGACTATAGGCGTCCCGCTGCCGCCAACACGGCGTTGAAGGGCGCAATCCAGGCCTTAAAAGCACGACATCAGAGCGTGCGCCTGTATTTAACGAAGAATCACGCGCGTTACTCGCAGTAGTTTCCAAGCGCCTGAATGAGGAACTTTTCATGCCAGCCATCACCCTGACCACCCTGCAAGGTCTCAAGCAAAAAGGTGAAAAAATCACCATGCTGACCTGCTATGACGCGACCTTCGCCCATGCCTGCAATCAGGCTGGCGTCGAAGTGCTGCTGGTGGGCGACTCCCTCGGCATGGTTCTGCAAGGTCACGACAGCACCCTGCCGGTGACCACCGCGGAAATGGCTTACCACGTGGCTTCCGTCAAACGCGGCAACGCCGATGCGCTGATCCTCGCCGACCTGCCCTTCATGGCCTACGCCACCACCGAACAAGCCATGAGCAACAGCGCCCTGTTGATGCAGGCCGGTGCGCACATGGTCAAGGTGGAAGGGGCGTTGTGGCTTGCCGACTCGATCCGTCTGCTAGCCGAACGTGGCATCCCGGTGTGCGCGCACATGGGCCTGACGCCGCAATCGGTGAACATGCTGGGCGGTTACAAAGTCCAGGGCCGCAGCGAGAACCAGGCGCGGCAGATGCGCGCCGACGCCATCGCCCTGGAGCAGGCCGGTGCCGCCATGCTGCTGCTTGAGTGCGTACCGAGCGAACTGGCCCAGGAAATTACCCAGGCAGTGGGCATTCCGGTGATCGGCATCGGTGCCGGCAGCGACACCGATGGCCAGGTCCTGGTCCTGCACGACATGCTCGGCCTGTCCATTACCGGCCGCGTACCTAAATTCGTAAAGAACTTCATGAGCGGCCAGACCAGCATTCACGCCGCACTGAGCGCCTACGTCAGTGAAGTCAAAGCAGCTACTTTCCCTGGGATCGAACACGGATTCTCTGCATGAACACCGTAAAAACAGTACGCGAACTCCGGGCCGCCGTGGCCCGTGCCCGCAGCGAAGGTAAGCGCATCGGCTTCGTGCCGACCATGGGCAACCTGCACAGCGGTCATGTCGCGCTGATCACCAAAGCGACCCAACGGGTGGATTTCGTGGTCGCAAGCATTTTCGTCAACCCGCTGCAATTCGGCGCTGGCGAAGACCTCGACAAGTACCCGCGGACCCTGGCGGCTGACCAGGAGAAACTGCTCCAGGCCGGTTGCCACTTGCTGTTTGCGCCAACCGTCGAAGAAATGTACCCCGACGGCATGGCCGGCCAGACCCGCGTCAGCGTCCCGCAACTCTCCGAAGGCCTCTGCGGCGCCAGCCGTCCGGGACATTTCGAAGGCGTCGCGACGGTCGTCAGCAAGCTGTTCAACATGGTCCAGCCGGACCTGGCGATCTTCGGCCAGAAAGACTTCCAGCAATTGGCGGTGATCAAATCCCTGGTCCATGACCTGAACATGCCGGTGCAGATCATTGGCGAACCGACCGTTCGGGCGGCCGATGGCCTGGCGCTGTCGTCGCGCAATGGTTTCCTCAGCGAAGAGCAACGGGCCGTTGCGCCGGTGGTGTATCGCGGCCTGAGCCAGATTGCCGAGGCGATCAAACAGGGCGAGCGGGATTTCCCGGCGCTGATCGACGCCCAGATCAAGCAGCTCGAAGCGGCGGGTTTGCGCACCGATTACCTGGAGATTCGTCACGCGCAAACCTTGCGCCCGGCAACCCCGGAGGATCGGGACCTGGTGATATTGGTAGCGGCGTTCCTCGGCACCACACGGCTGATCGACAACCTGCACCTGAACCTCGACGCCCCCGCCTAAACACAAATCCCCTGTAGGAGCCGGCTTGCCGGCGATGACATCACCTCGGTCCGGCAGATGCACCGCGGTGAGGCCATCGCCAGCAAGCCGGCTCCTACAGAGGGCTGCTCCCTCGCGCCTTATATTGCTGCCCACAATGCCTTCGGGCAAACTGCCCGCCGTTCGATTCCGACCTGGGAAAACACTCATGCACGCCATCATGCTCAAAGCCAAGCTGCATCGCGCCGAAGTCACGCACGCCGTTCTCGATTACGAAGGTTCTTGCGCCATCGACGGCGAATGGCTGGACTTGTCCGGTATCCGTGAGTACGAACAGATCCAGATTTATAACGTCGACAACGGCGAACGCTTCACCACCTACGCGATTCGTGGCGAAGAAGGTTCGCGCATGATCTCGGTCAACGGTGCTGCAGCGCACAAGGCCAAGGTCGGTGATCGGGTGATCATCTGCGCTTACGCGCATTACAGCGAAGCCGAGTTGCTCAATTTCAAGCCGCGCATGCTCTACATGGCACCGGGCAATGAACTGAGCCACACCAGCAATGCCATTCCGGTTCAGGTCGCCTGATCGAACCGACGCCCCTCCCGTTTGTCGAACCGTTCCCTGCTTTGTGTATAAAAAAGTACCGGGAACGTGTTAGACAAAGTCAAGACAGATCGCAGCGCGAGGTTTACTGTATTCGCCCTGTGTCATTGAAATCGTGTCGACGCAGTTGACCGGACGCCCACCCACAGCGCTCCGGGATTTTCAGTGTTCAAAAAAGCCGTTCAAGTAAAAAGGAAACCCGCAGCGATGGCGTACTACCGCACTCCTCACGACGTGACCGCTCTGCCCGCCTGGCAAGCGTTGAATGACCACCGCCAAGCCATGCAGGATTTCAGCATGCGCGAGGCTTTCAATGCCGATCCGCAGCGTTTTACTCAATTCACCCTCAGCAGCTGCGGCCTGTTTCTCGATTACTCGAAGAACCTGATCAACGCCGAGACCCGCAATCTGCTGGTGGGCCTGGCCAATGAAGTCGACCTCAAGGGCGCGATCAAGTCGCTGTTCGACGGCGAAATCGTCAACTCGTCGGAAGGTCGTCCAGCCCTGCACACCGCCCTGCGCCGCCCGGTCGGCGACAAGCTGTCGGTGAACGGCGTCAACGTGATGCCTGAAGTGCACAAAGTGCTGAACCAGATCACCGACCTCGTCGGCCGCATCCACGACGGTTTGTGGCGTGGTTACACCGAGAAGCCGATCACTGACGTGGTGAACATTGGCATCGGTGGCTCGTTCCTCGGCCCTGAGCTGGTGTCTGAAGCGCTGCTGTCCTACGCCCAGAAAGGCGTGCGTTGCCATTACCTGGCGAACATCGATGGCAGTGAGTTCCACGAACTGACCATGAAGCTGCGCGCCGAGACCACGCTGTTCATCGTTTCGTCGAAATCCTTCAACACCCTCGAAACCCTGAAAAATGCCCAGGCCGCACGCGCCTGGTACCTGGCTCAGGGTGGTTCGGAAGCCGAGCTGTACCGTCACTTCATCGCCGTGTCCAGCAACAACGCGGCGGCCGTGGCGTTCGGTATCCGCGAAGAAAACATCTTCCCGATGTGGGACTGGGTCGGCGGCCGTTACTCGCTGTGGTCGGCCATCGGCTTGCCAATCGCGCTGGCCATCGGCATGTCGAACTTCAAGGAACTGCTGTCCGGTGCCTACACCATGGACCAGCATTTCCAGAGCGCGCCATTCGAACAGAACATGCCGGTGCTGCTGGCCTTGCTCGGCGTCTGGTACGGCAACTTCTGGGGCGCGCAAAGCCACGCGATCCTGCCTTACGACCACTACCTGCGCAACATCACCAAGCACTTGCAACAGCTGGACATGGAATCCAACGGCAAGAGCGTGCGCCAGGACGGTACGCCAGTGTCCACCGATACCGGCCCGGTGATCTGGGGCGGCGTGGGTTGCAACGGTCAGCACGCGTATCACCAGTTGCTGCACCAGGGCACCCAACTGATTCCGGCCGACTTCATCGTGCCGATTGTCAGCTTCAACCCGGTGTCCGACCACCACCAGTGGCTGTACGCCAACTGCCTGTCGCAAAGCCAGGCGCTGATGCTCGGCAAGACCTTGCCGGAAGCCGAAGCCGAACTGCGCGACAAGGGCATGAGCGAAGAAGAAGTGCATAAAATCGCGCCGCACAAGGTGATCCCGGGCAACCGTCCGAGCAACACCCTCGTGGTCGAGCGCATCAGCCCCCGTCGTCTCGGCGCGCTGGTGGCGATGTACGAACACAAAGTCTTCGTGCAAAGCGTGGTCTGGGGCATCAACGCCTTCGACCAGTGGGGCGTGGAGTTGGGTAAAGAGTTGGGCAAAGGCGTCTACAACCGCCTGGTCGGCAGCGAAGAAACCCCGGCTGACGACGCTTCGACCCAAGGCCTGATCAACTACTTCCGCGGTCGTCACCGCGGTTGATCTGACGTCGTTCCTGCGGGGTACTAACCTTGTAGGAGCCGGCTTGCTGGCGAAGCGGTGTGACAGTCGACAACAATGTTGAATGACACACCGCTTCGCCAGCAAGCCGGCTCCTACGAGGGTCGCGCAGCTCCCCTCTTGTCGCAAAACAAGAATAAGGAACCGTCATGTTCGATATCAGCACGTTCCCCAAAGCCGATGCCGTCCGCCGGGCTGCACACTTGAGTCAAGACGACTACCACCGCCTCTACCGCCAATCCATCGAACACCCCACTGAGTTCTGGGCCGAGCAGGCCACCCGCTTTCTCGACTGGAGCACGCCGTGGGAAACCGTCCAGCGCTATAACCTGAAAACCGGCGAGGCCAGTTGGTTTGCCGGTGGCAAGTTGAACGTCAGTTACAACTGCATCGACCGTCACCTGGAAAAACGCGGCGATCAGATCGCCATCCTCTGGGAAGGCGACGACCCCGCCGAATCGGCGCAGATCACCTACAAAAAACTCCATCACAACGTCTGTCGCCTGGCCAACGTGCTCAAAAGCCGTGGCGTGAAAAAGGGTGATCGCGTGTGCATCTACATGCCGATGATTCCCGAAGCGGCCTACGCCATGCTCGCGTGTACGCGGATTGGCGCGGTGCATTCGGTGGTGTTCGGCGGCTTCTCTCCAGACTCTGTGCGCGACCGGATTCTCGACGCCGACTGCCGCACGGTGATCACCGCCGATGAAGGCGTGCGCGGCGGCAAATACGTGCCGCTCAAGCAGAAGGTCGACGAGGCGCTTCAAAGTTGCCCGAACGTCAGCACCGTCATCGTCGTCGAGCGCACCCAAGGCAAAGTGGACTGGGTTGAAGGTCGCGATCTCTGGTATCACCAGGCCCTGCGCGACGTCAGCGACGATTGCCCGACGGAACCCATGGACGCCGAAGACCCGCTGTTCATCCTCTACACCTCCGGCAGTACCGGCAAACCCAAAGGCGTGCTGCACACCACCGGCGGCTATCTGCTGCAAGCGGCGATGACCTTCAAGTACGTGCTCGACTACCGCGATGGCGAAGTCTTCTGGTGCACCGCCGACGTCGGCTGGGTCACCGGCCACAGTTACATTGTCTATGGCCCGCTGGCCAACGGTGCGACCACGCTGATCTTCGAAGGCGTGCCGAGTTACCCGAGCAGTTCGCGCTTCTGGCAGGTGATCGACAAACACCACGTCAACATCTTCTACACCGCCCCGACTGCCCTGCGCTCGCTGATGCGCGAAGGCCCGGAGCCGTTGAAGGAAACTTCTCGCCAGAGCCTCAGATTACTCGGCAGCGTCGGTGAGCCGATCAACCCGGAAGCGTGGGATTGGTACTTCAATGTCGTCGGCGAACAACGTTGCCCGATCGTCGACACCTGGTGGCAGACGGAAACCGGCGGCATCATGCTCAGTCCGCTGGTCAGCGCGCAACGGATCAAACCCGGTTGCGCCACCCAACCGATGTTTGGCGTACAACCGGTGCTGCTGGATGAAACGGGCAAGGAAATCAAAGGCGCCGGCAGTGGAGTGCTGGCGATCAAATCCAGCTGGCCGGCGCAGATCCGCAGCGTCTATGGCGATCCGCAACGGATGGTCGACACCTACTTCAAACCCTACCCCGGCTACTACTTCACCGGCGACGGCGCGCGGCGCGATGAGGATGGCGATTACTGGATCACCGGGCGCATCGACGACGTGATCAACGTCTCCGGGCACCGCATCGGCACTGCCGAAGTAGAAAGCGCGCTGGTGTTGCACGACAGCATTGCCGAAGCGGCGGTGGTCGGTTATCCCCACGACCTCAAGGGCCAAGGCATTTACGCCTTCGTCACGCCCATGAACGGCACCGAGCCCAATGACGAACTGAAGAAAGAACTGCTGGCCCACGTCAGCAAGGAGATCGGCAGTTTCGCCAAACCGGACTTGATCCAGTGGGCGCCGGCCTTGCCGAAAACCCGTTCAGGCAAGATCATGCGGCGCATCCTGCGCAAGATCGCCTGCAACGAACTGGACAGCCTCGGTGACACCTCGACCCTGGCCGACCCGAGCGTGGTGCAGGAGTTGGTCGATAAACGCCTGAACCAATAAGCCCTGCGCGGTCAGTAATGGCCGCGTTTTATTTTCGCCACTGAGTTGCCATGGAATTCATCCGTACCCGCATCGAAAGCCAGCTCATGAGCTTGACCGGTCTGTCCCTGGGCAAACTCGATCTGGAAAACCCCAAGGGCGATCCCGGTCTGTTCGGCCCCGACTCGGTGAGCTGGCAAGTCCATGGTGATTTCAGCAGCATGCTCATTGGCGGCATCAGCGCGCTGATGCTGCAAGCGCTACATCCACTAGCCCTGGCCGGGGTTTGGGATCACTCGAATTTTCGCGAAGACATGATCGGCCGATTGCGCCGCACCAGTCAGTTCATCTCCGGGACGACGTTCGGCTCGAGCAAGGACGCCGACTGGCTGATCGAGAAGGTTCGCACCATTCACCTGCAAGTGGTCGGCATTGCCCCAGACGGCCGGCCTTACGCCGCCAGCGATCCCGAGTTGCTGACGTGGGTGCACGTGGCCGAGGTCAGCAACTTCCTCGGCGCGCATCTGCGTTATCGCAATCCGCACCTTTCGTTGATTGATCAGGACCGTTACTACGGCGAAATCGCACTGGTTGCCGAACGCCTGGGCGCCCGCGATGTGCCGCGCAGCCGCAAGGAAATCGCAGATTACCTTGAACGAATCCGCCCGCAATTGCTGTGCGACCAACGCAGTCGCGAGGTGCTGCGACTGCTGTTGAACGCGCCCGCCCCCAGTCGCCTGGCCAAACCGTTTGGCGGTTTGATGATGCAGGCCGGGATCGATCTGCTGCCGGACTGGGCCAGTGACATGCTCGGCGTCAAACAGCACCCGTTGCAACGCCAACTGATCCGCGCCAGCGTCAAGCGCAGTGCGCCAATGCTGCGCTGGGCTATGCGTAATGGCTCGGTGCAGCGGGCCAAGCGGCGGATGGGGTTGTTGAGCTGACCCGCCGCCCCTGCATCGATATACCTGTGGCGAGGGAGCTTGCTCCCGCTCGAGTGCGAAGCGCTCGCGAAAATCCCCGATAAGGGCTGAGATTTTGGGGCCGCTGCGCAGCCCAGCGGGAGTAAGCTCCCTCGTCACAGGCAAGCCCCTCGCCACAGAGCACCTCGCTCCCCTGCCAAGCTGTTAAACTCCCGCGCCAAATTCCCTCCTGCAAGGCGCCAGCATGTCTTCCTTGAATCAGGCGCTGCGCGCCGCCCTCGATCATCGCCAGGACCTGCTCGCCGAGCTGCATCAGCAAGGCACCGATTGCTATCGCCTGTTCCACGGCAGCCAGGAAGGCGCAGGTGGCTTGACCCTCGACCGCTACGGCCCGCAATTGCTGGTGCAAAGCTTCCACCAGGCGCTGGAACGTGACGCGTTGCTGCAACTGCACGAGACTGTCAATCAACACCTGGGCCTCGAAACGCTGCTGGTCTACAACGACCGCTCCCGTGGCAACTCACGCATCGACCGCGAAGACACGGTCTACCGCGCCGACGAGGCAGCCCTGCAAGACCTGATCGGCCACGAATGGGGTCTGAACTACCGGGTTCGCGGGCGTCATGCCGGCCAGGATCCGCTGCTGTTCCTTGACCTGCGCAACACGCGCGGCTGGGTCAAGGAGCACAGCAAAAACAAAAGCGTGCTGAACCTGTTCGCCTACACCTGTGGTGTCGGCCTCAGTGCTGCGGCCGGCGGGGCAAGTGAGGTCTGCAACCTGGATTTCGCCGAGGGCAATCTGGCGGTCGGCCGTGAAAACGGTCTGCTCAATCCGCAATTGCCTGAGATGGAGTTCATCCAGTCCGATTACTTCCCGGCCATCCGCCAACTGGCGGGGCTGCCGATCAGTCAGCGGCGCGGGCAGAAACTACCGACTTACACGCGTCTTGAACAGCGTCAGTACGACCTGGTGCTGCTCGATCCACCCGCCTGGGCCAAGAGCGCGTTCGGCACGGTCGACCTGCTGCGCGACTACCAGAGTCTGCTCAAACCCGCGCTGCTGACCACCGCCGACAACGGCGTGCTGATCTGCTGCAACAACCTGGCAAAGGTCAGCATGGACGATTGGCGCGAACAGGTTTTGCGTTGCGCGCAGAAGGCCGGGCGTCCGGTGCGTGAGTGGACCGTCATGAAGCCGGGTGGCGATTTCCCGTCGATGGATCAACAGCCGCCGCTGAAAACGTTGATTCTGCAACTCTGATCACGCAGGAAAATTCCTACGCTAATTTCTGAAAAACCAGAAGAGTGCGATCACTTCGGAACCGGAATCGCGTGCCATACTCCAACGCACTCCGATTCAGACAGATGAAGCCGCACATGCCCAAAGGATTGATTCGCGCTATTGGCGCTTTGTTGACTGCTCTGGCCCTTTACAGCCTGCTGGGGTTTCTGATTTTGCCGGGTATCGCGTTGCGGGTCGCCAACCAGCAATTGGCCAACTACGCGACGATGCCCGCCACGATTTCCCGGATCGAACTCAACCCTTTCAGCCTGGAAGTGACCCTCTGGGGTCTGGTCATTGGCGAGCCGGGCAAGGAACAGGTCGGTTTTGAACGCCTGTATGCCAACCTGCAGATCGACAGCCTGTGGACCAAGGCGCTGCACCTGTCCGATATCGAACTGGACAAACCCAAGACCGAAATCCTCTTCAGCAAGGACGGCAAACTCAATCTGCTTGGCCTGTTCAAACTCCCCGCCAGCGAACCGACCCCAGCCGACCCGAACGCCAAGCCATTCCCGTTGCGCGTGGAACGGATCAAGCTGGCTGGCGGCAATGTGCACTTCCAGGATGCACGCCCCAGCGAACCCATCGAATTCCTATACGACAAGCTCGACTTCGAACTGAAAAACCTCAGCACCCTGCCCGAAGACAGTGCCGACATGACGTTGGTGGCCGTCGGCCCGGCCGGTGGACAGATCGACTGGAGCGGTAACTTCAGCCTGATCCCGATTGCCTCCGAAGGTAAGCTGAAGATCACCGACGGCAAGATGAAAGCCTTTTGGCCCTATGTGCGTGACGCTTTGCCCCTGGTGCTCAAAGACGGCGTCGTCAACCTGAGCACCGACTACAAACTCAACCTGTCCAAGGAAACCGAGCTGCTGCTGAGTAACGTCGCCGTCAGCATCGCGCCATTCGCCATCAACGCCCCGGATGGTCGACCGCTGGCGAAACTCGAGCGTCTGGACATCAGCGAAACCACGGTGGACCTCGCCAAACAGCAAGTGGTGGTCGGCAAGATCCGTAGCAATAAACTGGAAACCTGGGCCGCCTTGGAAGCCGATGGGCAACTCGACTGGCAAAAACTGTTCGCCAGCCAACCGTCCAAAGCAGCGGTAAAAGCCAACGCCGAACCGGCGAAAACTCCGGCGGCAGCCGATTCGCCTAAAGCCGAACCCGCGCCACCGAGCAAACCGTGGCAGGTGTTGCTCAAAGACGTGCAACTGCGCAATTACCAGGTGCATCTGGCCGACCGCAATGCACAACCCGCGGTGGCACTGGATGTGGGCCCGCTGAACCTCGACTTGCAGAACTTCGACAGCCTCAACGGCTCGCCTCTTAACCTCAAGCTCGACACCGGCGTGGGTAAACAGGGCAAGCTCATGGCCGACGGCGTGGTCAATCTGGCGCCGGTCAGCGCCAAATTGAACGTGCAGACCAAGGACATCGACCTGCGTGTCGCCCAGTCCTACATCAACCCATTCATTCGCCTGGAACTGCGCAGCGGCATGCTCGGCAGCGATCTGGCGGTCGACTTGAAAAGCACCGAGCCATTGGCGTTCAGCGTCACCGGTAAAGCGCAGGTCGATCAACTGCACACCCTCGATACCCTCAAGACCCGCGACTTCCTCAAGTGGCAGCAGTTGGTGCTCGAAGGTCTGAACTATCAGCATGGCGACAGCCTGTCGATCGACAAGGTCAACCTGTTCCAGCCTTACGTGCGTTTCATGATCAACGATGACCGCACCACTAACATCGATGACCTGCTGATCCCGCAACCGGCCGACACCGGAGTTGCCAAGACAGCCGCAGGCAAACCCGCCAGCAAGGACAAACCGCTCGGCATCCATATCGGCGGCATTGCCATCAATGACGGTTCGGCGAACTTCGCCGACTTCAGCCTGACCCCGAACTTCGCCACGGCCGTGCAACAGCTCAACGGGCAGATCGGCACCATCGATAGCCGGCAGGCGAAAACGGCCAGCGTCGATATCAAAGGCAAGGTCGACCGTTACGCGCCCGTGACCATCAAGGGTTCGGTCAACCCGTTTGACCCGATGGCCAGCCTCGACATCGCCACCAGTTTCAAACGCGTGGAACTGACCACGCTGACGCCCTACTCCGGCAAGTTCGCCGGGTACCGCATCCGCAAGGGCCGGCTCAATCTCGACCTGCACTACATCATCGTCAAGGGCCAGCTCAAAGCCGAGAACAAAGTGGTGGTCGAGCAGTTGCAACTGGGTGAGAAAGTCGACAGTCCGGACGCTGTCAGCCTGCCCCTGAAATTGGCGATTGCCTTGCTCAAAGACGTTGACGGCAAGATTTCCATCGAGCTGCCTGTGACCGGCGACCTGAACAATCCGCAGTTCAGCGTCATGCCGATTGTCTGGCAGACCCTGCGTAACCTGATCGTCAAAGCCGCTGCTGCCCCGTTCAAGATGATTGGCGGGCTGGTCAGTGGCGGTGGTTCGCAAGACTTGGGCACCGTCTCGTTCGCACCGGGTTCAAGCGAACTGAGCAAGGACGCCGAGGGTTCGCTGGTCAAACTGTCCCAGGCCCTCAAGGAACGTCCGGCCCTGCGCCTGGAAATCGAAGGCACGGCCGCTGCAAGCAGCGACGGCCCGCTGATTGCCGAGCAACGGCTTGAACGCGAATACCAGTACAACTACTACAAAATGCTCCAGCGGCGCGGGGATAAGGTTCCGGCCCAGGCTTCCTTGGTGCAGGTGCCGGACAGCGAAAAAGGTCCGCTGCTGGAAGGGATCTACCGCACCCGCCTGAAGACCCAGCCACCGGCCGAATGGAAGGACCTGGGCAAGGAAGAACGCACCGCAAAATTGCGCGCAGACGTGATCAAATTCTGGAGCACCAGCGATGTGTTGCTGCGCCAACTGGGCCAGGAACGCGCCAGCAGCATCAAGGATTATCTGGTGGACAAGACCCAAATGGCCGATGACCGCGTCTACTTCATCGACGCCCAACTGGGCGAGGCGGAAAGTGACGGTCGGGTGGTAACACCGATGCACCTGGATGCCGAATGATGAACAGACAATTGCTGATCAGCCTGACCCTGGCGCTGGCGGCCGGTCAGGCCTCGGCGGCCGATACCCTGCGCTGTGGCAGCCAATTGGTCAGCGTCGGGGACAGGTCCAGCGAAGTGTTGCAGAAGTGCGGTGAACCCGTCAGCCGTGATTTGCTGGGCTACAAGCGCAGCGCCAACCGACGGGAAGAGTTTCAGGTCGAGGAATGGACCTACGGGCCCAATGGCGGGATGTATCAATACCTGCGGTTTGAAGGTAATCGCCTGAAACAGATCACCAGCAAGCGCGGTAACTGAACCCATAATCCAAAGTGGGCACATACAAATGTGGGAGCGGGCTTGCTCGCGAAGGCGGAGTGTCATTCAGCATTGATGTTGGCTGACACACCGCCTTCGCGAGCAAGCCCGCTCCCACATTGTTTTTTGTGGTGCCCACAATAGAACAGGCCCCCGACACGAATGTCGGAGGCCTGTAATGGCCACATCCTTGTGGCCTTTCGCATGAACTCTCCAAAGGCGGCTGGCGTATTGCTCGGCCCGCCTGCCGCGCCTTCTCCCGGTCCAGGCGAGAAGTCTTGCCTTACTCGGCTTTCAGGCCGTCAGCGGAGACCGCTTTGACGCCTTTGATTTTCTTGGTGATGGCCACCGCAGTGGCTTTCTGAGCGTCAGTCACCGCGACGGTGGACGACAGCGATACAACACCTTTGTTGGTTTCGACTTTGATGTCGGTGCCAGGGATGCCTTTTTCGGTTACCAGGTCACTTTTGACTTTGGTAGTAATCCAGGTATCGGAAGTGGCTTCTTTAGCCTTGGTTACTTCACCCGCCGCCAGAGTCATCGGAGCCTGGGTGGTAGTGGTCTGTGCAAATGCAGCGTTGGCCATAGTCAGGGTCAGCGCGGTAGCAGTAGCGGCAGCGATAGCGAACTTCTTCATACGAGTAACTCCTGTTTTTCTAGAAAGTCTGCTGCGTGTCTTGTCAGCAGGGTTACTGGGTATATTGCGAACGCTGTGCCAACTTTGAGACAGGCAATAAATCCTTATAAAACAGCAACTTATGAAACTGGCCGATTTTCGCAATCATGCAAAATGCATGACTTCGAGATTCTCTACATGCAAGTTGCGGGTTTTGACGTGGGCCTAAGGCCATGAATTGTCGGGGTTTTCTCGTTTATCGAAATCTGAGGATGTCGTACCAACAAAAAAGCCCCGCTTTTTAAGGCGGGGCTTTGGCATTCAAGGGAATAGTCGAGCGTTATGTTGCGGAACCGGTGCAACCTTTAGGCAGGAAGTCCTGCTGAGCTGTACTGGTGCAGACCCAGCCAGTGGTTGCATCACGGGTCAGTGTGATTGTCTTGCTAAGCACTGGCGCTGGAGCGTTCAAAATCGTACATACGATGGTGCCCGCGCCTGAGGATGCAGTCCCCGTCACAGATATTGTGCAGTTAGGGGTAGTCGCAGTACCCGCCGGAGCCACGTTGGCTATCGTGGGCGCAGTCCCCTGATTGATCACCTCTTCATAAGGCACTTTCATCGCCGAAATCTCGGCCAGGCCCGCAGTGACCTTGGCTTTCGCTTGATATTTGGAGTACATCGGCAACGCAAACGTCGCCAGAATCCCGATGATCGCGACGACGATCAGCAGTTCGATCAGGGTAAAACCTTTTTGAGTATTCATAGACAGGCTCCATGCATGAGTCGAAATCTCATGATCTGAATTAAACCGCAGCACAGCCCATGCCAAGCGCCAAGCCCCCTGCTGGCGGGGCACGAGACCACCATAGAGACCTTTCCTACCCCCAGGATCCGCACTATCTGACACTATTTGTCACCTGATGGCCGCTGGTTTGGCTCAGCGCCTTGACTAGGCTATAAGTCATGAACTGTCTGCATCCGGTATCCCAATGAATGACATCGCCCTTAGCGGTCTGGCCAAGCAACTGGTCCTGGCCGAACTGCTTACTGAACAAAGCGCGCAACAGGCGTATCAGCAAGCCCAACGCAGCAGAATCTCCCTGGTCAGTTACCTGGTGCAGAACAAACTGGTGAAGAGCCGACAGGTCGCCGAGATTGCGTCGGAGCATTTCGGCATGGCGCTGCTCGACCTCAATTGCCTGGACAGGGAAACCCAGCCCCGAGGGTTGGTCAGCGAGAAGCTGATCCGTCAGCACCACGCCCTGCCCCTCTGGCGCCGTGGCAACAAACTGTTCGTGGGGATTTGCGACCCGACCAATCATCAAGCCATCAATGACATCCAGTTCAGCACCGGGTTGAACACCGAAGCCATCCTGGTGGAGGACGATAAACTCAGCGACGCCATCGAGAAATTCTTCGACAGCCATTCCACCGGCCTGGAAGACATGGCCGATGTTGACCTTGACGGGCTGGACATCGAGTCGGTCGACGACAACAAAAAGGACGCCATCGCCGGCCAGGATGCCGATGACGCGCCGGTGGTGCGTTTCGTCCACAAGATGTTGCTCGATGCGATCAAAAGCGGCTCTTCCGACCTGCATTTCGAACCCTACGAAAAAACCTACCGGGTGCGGATGCGCACCGACGGCATGCTCCGCGAAGTCGCCAGTCCGCCAAGCCAACTGGCCAACCGCATTGCGGCGCGGCTGAAAGTCATGGCCAGCCTCGACATCTCCGAGCGGCGCAAACCCCAGGACGGGCGGATCAAGATGCGCCTGTCCAAGACCAAGTCCATCGACTTCCGGGTCAATACCCTGCCAACCCTGTGGGGCGAGAAAGTGGTGATCCGGATCCTCGACCCGTCCAGCGCGCAAATGGGCATCGATGCCCTCGGCTACGAGCCTGAGCAGAAAGACTTGTACATGGCCGCGCTGAAGCAGCCACAGGGGATGATCCTGGTCACCGGGCCGACCGGCTCGGGCAAGACCGTGTCGCTCTACACCGGCCTGAATATCCTCAACACCGTGGACATCAACATCTCCACCGCCGAAGACCCGGTGGAGATCAACATGGAGGGCATCAACCAGGTCAACGTCAACCCCAAGCAAGGGCTGGATTTCGCCCAGGCGCTGCGATCATTCCTGCGTCAGGACCCGGACGTGATCATGGTCGGTGAAATCCGCGACCTCGAAACCGCCGAAGTCGCCATCAAGGCCGCCCAGACCGGGCACATGGTGCTTTCCACCTTGCACACCAACAGTGCTGCAGAAACCCTGACCCGCTTGCACAACATGGGCATTCAGGGCTTCAACATCGCCACCTCGGTCACGCTGATCATCGCCCAGCGGCTGGCGCGCAAACTGTGCAGCCATTGCAAAAAACCCATCGTGATTCCCCGCGAAGCGCTGCTCAAGGAAGGCTTCCCCGAGGAACGCATCGGCTCATTCACGATCTATGAGCCGGTCGGCTGCGATCAGTGCAACCGCGGTTACAAAGGGCGAGTGGGGATTTATGAAGTGGTGAAGAACACACCGGACCTGCAACGACTGATCATGGCCGAAGGCAACTCACTGGAAATCGACATCCAGATGCGCAAGGACGGTTTTAATGACTTGCGCACCTCGGGCTTGATCAAGGCCATGCAAGGCGTCACCAGCCTTGAAGAAATCAACCGGGTCACCAAGGACTGAACATGGCGGTCAAAGCAGCAAAAATCAGTGTCTACGCCTGGGAAGGAACGGACAGGAAGGGTTCCAAAATGACCGGCGAGTTGAGCGGTCTCAACCCGGCGCTGATCAAGGCTCAGTTGCGCAAGCAGGGGATCAACCCCGGCAAGGTGCGCAAGAAATCCGCCTCGATTTTCAGCTTCGGCAACCGCATCAAGGCTCAGGAAATTGCCCTGTTTACCCGGCAGATGGCAACGATGATGAAAGCCGGCGTGCCGCTGCTGCAATCGTTCGACATCATCGGTGAAGGCTTCGACAACCCGGCCATGCGCAAACTGGTGGACGAGGTGAAACAGGAAGTCGCTGCGGGTAACAGCTTCGCCGCGTCTTTGCGTAAAAAGCCGCAGTATTTCGATGAGCTGTACTGCAACCTCGTAGACGCAGGTGAGCAGGCCGGCGCGCTGGACACCCTGCTGGAACGGGTGGCGACCTATAAGGAAAAGAGCGAAAGCCTCAAGGCCAAGATCAAGAAAGCCATGACCTATCCGATCGCGGTCGTCTTCGTGGCGATCATTGTGACCGGGATTCTGCTGGTCAAGGTGGTGCCGCAGTTCGAGTCGGTGTTCAAGGGCTTTGGCGCCGAATTGCCGGCCTTCACCGTGATGGTCATCGGTTTGTCGGAGTTCTTGCAGCACTGGTGGTGGGCGCTGCTCGGCGGGCTGATCGCGGCCATCTTCGGCATGCGCCACGCCTTTAAAACATCCCAGGCCTTTCGGGACCGGATGGACACCTGGCTGCTGAAGCTGCCGCTGATCGGCACCTTGATGTACAAGTCTGCCGTGGCCCGTTACGCCCGCACCCTGTCGACCACGTTTGCCGCTGGCGTGCCACTGGTGGAGGCCCTGGAATCGGTGGCCGGCGCGACCGGCAACATCGTGTTCAAGCGTGCGGTGCTGCGCATCAAGCAGGACGTGTCGACCGGTATGCAGCTGAATTTCTCCATGCGCACCTCCGGCATCTTTCCCAGCATGGCCATTCAACTGACCGCCATTGGCGAAGAATCCGGTGCACTGGACGACATGCTCGATAAGGTCGCGAGCTTCTACGAGGACGAAGTGGACAATATGGTCGATAACCTCACCAGCCTGATGGAGCCGTTCATCATGGTGGTGCTGGGTGTTATTGTCGGTGGCCTGGTGGTTGCGATGTACCTGCCCATCTTCCAACTCGGCTCAGCGATCTGACATGCCCTTGAACGAAATCCTGATCCTCTACCCGCTGGTGTTCGTGGTCATCGCCCTGGCGGTCGGCCTGCTGGTTGGCAGTTTCCTCAACGTGGTGGTCTGGCGCCTGCCGAAAATGCTCCACCGCGAATGGCGGCTGCAAGCCCATGACGTGTTGGGCGTTCCGCCCGAAGCACCGGGCCCGGCCTACAACCTGATGCTGCCTCATTCCCACTGCCCGCAGTGCGACCATCGAATCCGCGCCTGGGAAAACATTCCGCTGCTCAGTTATCTGTTTCTACGGGGTCGATGCTCGAACTGCGCCGCGCCAATCAGCAAACGTTATCCGCTGACTGAACTGGCCTGCGGTCTGCTCTCGGGGTTTATCGCCTGGCATTTCGGCTTCGGCTGGCAGGCCTGCATGGTGCTGGTGCTGACCTGGGGTTTGCTGGCCATGAGTCTGATCGACGCCGAGCACCAACTGCTGCCGGATGTGCTGGTACTGCCGCTGCTGTGGCTGGGGTTGATCGTCAACAGTTTCGGGTTGTTCGTGTCATTGCATGAAGCGTTGTGGGGCGCAGTGGCCGGTTATATGACGTTGTGGTCAGTGTTCTGGCTGTTCAAGCTGCTCACCGGCAAGGACGGCATCGGCCATGGCGATTTCAAGCTACTGGCCCTGCTCGGGGCCTGGGGTGGCTGGCAGATATTGCCGCTGACCCTCCTCCTGTCATCGCTCGTGGGGGCCATCATCGGGGTGATTTTGCTGCGCTTGCGTAACGCGAAAACCTCGACTCCGATCCCCTTCGGACCGTTTCTGGCAATTGCCGGCTGGATTGCCTTGCTCTGGGGTGGTCAAATAACCGGCTTCTATTGGCAGTTTGTCGGTTTGAAATGAATACCCCTGTGGAAAAACCCTGGATTCTGGGCCTGACCGGCGGCATCGGCAGCGGCAAAAGCGCGGCTGCCCAGCACTTTATCGACCTGGGCGTGCACGTAGTGGACGCCGATCACGCCGCCCGTTGGGTCGTGGAGCCGGGACGCCCGGCGCTGGCGAAGATCGCTGAACATTTCGGCCCCGGCGTGTTGCAAACCGACGGACAACTGGACCGCGCGGCGTTGCGCAAACTGATCTTCGAGATGCCGGAGGAACGCCGCTGGCTCGAAGCGTTGCTGCATCCGCTGATCGCCAAGGAAATCGCCGATCACCTGGCCAAGGCACAATCGCCTTACGCGATTCTGGTTTCGCCGTTGCTGATCGAGTCCGGCCAGTACGCCATGACCCAACGGGTCCTGGTGATCGACGCCCCGGAACAACTACAGATCGAACGCACCTTGCAGCGTGACCAGACCAGCGAGCAACAGGTCCAGGCGATCCTCAAGGCGCAATCCAGCCGCCAGGACCGCGTGAGCCACGCCGACGATGTGGTGGTCAACGACCGCGACCTCGCCTGGCTGCACAGCGAGGTCGAACGCCTGCATCACTTTTACCTTACTTTGCGTGGAGGCCAGTCATGAGCCAGACCCCAACCGTCAATTGCCCAACCTGTGGCGCCCCCGTTGAATGGAGCGCCGAGAGCACGTTCCGGCCATTCTGTTCGGACCGTTGCAAACTGATCGACCTGGGCGCCTGGGCATCGGAAGAACACAAGATTCCGGTCAGCCCGGACGCCGAAGACGAGATGTTCAGCGAAGACTTCGAGCCGCGCCACTGACACTCAGGGCCGCATAAAGCCATAGTCCTGGTCTTCATCGAGGTTTTCCGCGAGAAAGCGCAACTCGTCGGCCAGGTCTTCGGCACTGCGCACGGCCTTGCTCTGCTGCACCACCGCACTGAGCAAGGCGCGCAGGCTCAATCCCGGATCAAACCCCACTTCCTGCGCGCCATCCAGACTCTGACGCAATTCCTGCCTTGCCCATTAGTACACACTCATTTCGATGCTCCTGAAGGTTTTGCGGAGCATGGAAGCGTCAGCGATTGTTGGATTTGATGTGGATCAAGACTTGGGATCGTCGTCTTTCCAGGGCGCCGAAAGGTAGCGTGTGCGGTTGAAGGTCTCCAGCCATTCCGGGCTGAACACCACCAGCGCGCTGACAATCATTCCGTTGATGAAAGCTTCCGGAAAAATCAGCAGCCACAGATAACCGACAAAATCTTCCAGCCAGTACGGCATCTCGAAACGTTCGTTGAACCACAACAGCCACAGCGCCAGTAATAGGCACAGCAACGCTGACAGCGCCGCTGCAAAGAAGCCGGAAACGAAGATATACACAAAGGGATTTCGCGGCTGTGCGCGCTCGACCAGGATCGCACAGCACTCGGTCACCAGCACCGGCAACAAAATCAGCAGCGCACCGTTGACCCCGACGGCCGCCAGGTCCTGACGCCCGAGCAGCACCAGCCCGCATTGCGCCACCAAGGCGCCGATGATCGCCAACGGCCAATCCAGAAGCAACGTCACAGCCGTCATGCCAATGAAGTGATACGACACGCCTGTATCGAAATCACGTCGTACCAGCCACAGCATGAACAGCGCGAACACCGTGCCAAACAGCAAATGCTGACGGCGGCTGTCGGTGAACAGCTCAACCCACGGTGCACGCCAGATGGCCCAGAGCAACACAGGCACAAGAATCAGCCAGCCGACTGTCAGCGTTTGCAGGGACAGCAGCTCGGCACCGATCATGGTCGAACCTTCTCCAGTGCCTCATGCAGCTGCGCAGCCGTGGCATATTCGTGTTGCGCAACCAATTGACCGTCTTTGAGTTGCAGCCACAGCACTTTATCCACAGCCCCGGGATAACGCGGCGCCACACGTCCCTCTCGGTCCAGCATGACCCGGTAGGCATAATCGCGCATCGCCGGAACCGCAAACATCTTCGCGATCAGCCGTGGCATGCGCTGGATGTCCGCTAAAAACACGACGTGGCGCGCCTCCAGATAACCCTTGGGCTGGCCTTGCAGCGCAGCGTCAACCAGTTTGGCAGCGTCCATGCTTCGCGCCACCAGCAACGTCTGAGTCTGCTTGTCGAGCGTGAAAGCCTGGTCGAACTGATCGAGCAAGGTCCAGGGCGCCAGTCGCTCACCCACCTCCAGCGCCTGGGCCCATAAGGGCAGAAGACTCAGCAGTAACACCGGCCAATATTTCACGTTCAACCCCTTGTCAGATCGCTTAGGCATCATTGCCATCAGTCTACACCGCCCGTTCCGACTGCCCAGTGACGTCCTTTACCGGTAAACGCTTTCTGCTTGTCGCATTTGAACGCTAAGCTTGGGCCTATGGATGACTCAGATTATTTACGCCTGCTGACCATCGCGGCCGAGCAAGCCAACGCCTTTCTGTCCAATGCCCGCAAATGGGAGCGTGAGCGTTGGGTCTGCCAGCGCCTGCTGCAAGGCCTCAACATTCCCTATCGCGCCGACGAGTTCGCCCCTGCCGGGGAGCCTCCAGACGTGCTGTTTCGCGACGCCAGCTTCGAGGTGTTCTTCGTCCTCGACGAAGGCCGGCGCCTCAACGACGAATGGCGCGATGAGCTGCAACGCCGACGCAGTGCGTTTTCCCTGAGCCAACTGGTACGTCGCGAGGCCAAGCCCCGGCGCATTCCCGCTAATGAATTTCTGCTGAGACTGGCGCCGACCTTGCGTAAAAAAGCGCACAACTACAAAGAGCGTGGCATGGACCTGGGCGAGCTGGACATCATCGCCTTCGCCAGTCTCAAGCGTGAAGTGCTGGACCTCAACAGCCATTTCCCGCCGCCAACCGAATACCTGCGCCAGGGCTGGCGCTCGCTGTCGCTGGTCGGCCCGACGTTCGCCCGCGTGCTGTTTGCCCACCCGGATGCCCCGGATTTCCTGCGCAATAACCTGGGGCGCAGCATCGTCTTCGACGTCGGGATCAGCCTGTGAGCCCATTACAGGAATTAATCGCCGAAGTCCCGCAAACCGGCCGCGTGCGCTGGATCGGCGTGCGCCCGGAACCTCACGTGCCAATGATCGAACTGGATGCCGTGGAGGCGCGACTTGAAGCCGGCCTGACCGGCGATCGAGCCCGCCCCGGTGTCCGCAATGCGCGGCAAGTGACGTTGATTCAGTGGGAGCATCTGGCGGTGATCAGTTCGCTGATGGGCCGCCCGCACGACAAACCGGTATTGCCTGAAGAGTTGCGGCGCAACCTCGTTATCAGTGGTCTCAACCTGTTCAGCCTCAAGGGTCGTCGCTTCCGCATCGGCCAGGCCATTTTCGAAACCACCGGCTGGTGCCAGCCTTGCGCGCGTCTGCAAAACAACCTCGGCCCCGGGACGTTTCAGGCCGTGCGCGGACATGGCGGAATCACTGCCCGAGTGTTACAAGGTGGAATCATTCGCCTGGACGATAGGGTGAGCGTCGAGCCCATTCCCGACAGCGGCTATGCTCCGTTCAACGTTCGTTAATCAGCCTGTAGCTTCTACACCTTCAGCAACGTCTACCTGACGAGGCCCAATATGACCAGCCGCCTGAACCCCGACGACCAGAAGCATGTCGAAGAGTACCTGCACTTGTCCCAGCACCGAGTCGAGCGCCGGCCTTTCCGGCCGTGGATGCTCCTGGTGGTGGTGTTGGCAGTGACCATTGGTTTAGGCCTGTTGAGCCGATTTATCAGTTACCTGACGCTATGAGCAGCTTCGCGCTCGCTCGGGTAATTGCACCGATTTCTTTTAGCCTTGCGAGATATCCCTATGACTCATCGTATTGTCATCGTTGGCGGCGGCGCCGGCGGTCTGGAGTTGGCTACCCGTCTGGGTAAGACTCTGGGCAAACGTGGCACGGCCAGTGTGATGCTGGTCGACGCGAACCTGACCCACATCTGGAAGCCGCTGTTGCACGAAGTGGCGGCCGGGTCGCTGAACTCTTCCGAAGACGAACTCAACTATGTTGCCCAAGCGAAATGGAACCACTTCGAGTTCCAGCTGGGGCGCATGAGCGGGCTCGATCGCGAGCAGAAGAAAATCCAGCTGGCCGCCACTTACGACGAAGCCGGCCTGGAACTGGTGCCGGCGCGTGAAGTGGCTTACGACTCGCTGGTGATTGCGGTTGGCAGCACCACCAATGATTTCGGCACGCAGGGCGCGGCGCAGCATTGCCTGTTTCTCGACACCCGCAAACAGGCCGAGCGTTTCCATCAGCAACTGCTCAATCACTACCTGCGCGCCCATGCCGGACAGACCGACAAGGTCGAGCAGATCAGTGTCGCCATCGTCGGCGCGGGTGCCACCGGGGTTGAACTGGCCGCTGAGCTGCACAACGCCGCGCATGAGCTGGCGGCCTATGGCCTGGACCGGATCAAACCGGAAAACATGCACATCACCCTGATCGAAGCTGGCCCACGGGTGCTGCCAGCCCTGCCGGAACGCATCGGCGGGCCTGTGCATAAAACCCTGGAGAAGCTCGGGGTCAACGTCATGACCAATGCGGCGGTGAGTGAAGTGACCGCCGACAGCTTGATCACCGCCGATGGCAAAGTGATCAACGCCAGCCTGAAAGTCTGGGCCGCTGGTATTCGTGCACCGGGTTTCCTCAAGGACATCGATGGCCTGGAAACCAACCGCATCAACCAGCTGCAAGTGCTGCCGACCCTGCAAACCACCCGCGACGAAAACATTTTCGCCTTCGGTGACTGCGCGGCCTGCCCGCAACCGGGCACCGATCGCAACGTACCGCCGCGCGCCCAGGCTGCGCACCAGCAGGCCTCGTTGCTGGCCAAATCGCTGAAACTGCGGATCGAAGGCAAGGCGTTGCCGGAATACAAGTACACCGACTACGGCTCGCTGATCTCGCTGTCACGTTTTTCGGCTGTGGGTAACTTGATGGGCAACCTGACCGGGAGCGTGATGCTTGAGGGCTGGCTGGCGCGGATGTTCTACGTGTCGCTGTATCGCATGCACCAGATGGCGCTGTATGGCGCGTTTCGTACGGCGATGCTGATGCTCGGCAGCAAGATTGGGCGCGGGACTGAGCCGCGGTTGAAGCTGCACTAGTACGTAAGTGCGTTACTAATGAAAACGCCCGGTTGTTTTACAACCGGGCGTTTTACTTGCTGATGCAGCACTTCATCAGATCACTTGAACACAGCGTATAGGACTACGTGCCAACTCTTGACCGTCATCCCATAATAGAATCTGAAAGCAACACTGCCCTTTCGGTAAGGTTGTATTGATCTGCAAATTGAAATGACCTTCGTCTCCCATTTTCTGCTGATCACTCAAGTTTTGTGTACTGTCTGGGGTTATCACTCGCACACGGTGACGAGCGTGCCCACCCCCCTGAACGCGAAAGTTTTGAGGCACTTGGGCGTTTTCGGCTGGCGAGTTGATGTAGGGCGGAGATACTGGTTTTGGAGGGCTAGGATCACCGGGTTCGTGTGGCATGATTCATTTCCTTATTCAAGTAAGTAAGAGAGGCAAACTGCAATTTGTTTTTAGTCTGATTGCGAGCTCATTACACCTGTCATAAATGACAGTGCCGACTAACGGTGCAGAAAGATTAGATAGTTGCCCCTACTGTATTTCCCGCACAACTTCTTCCCTGCACTCCCCCCCTACGGCACATCAGTAGCACCCAGGCTGCGCACCAGCAGGCTTCGTTGCGGGCCAAATCGCTGAAACTGCGGATCGAGGGCAAGGCCTTACCGGAGTACAAGTACACCGACTACGGCTCGCTGATCTCGCTGTCACGTTTTTCGGCTGTGGGTAACTTGATGGGCAACCTGACCGGTAGCGTGATGCTCGAGGGCTGGCTGGCGCGGATGTTCTACGTGTCGCTGTATCGCATGCATCAGATGGCGCTGTATGGCGCGTTTCGCACGGCGATGTTGATGCTCGGCAGCAAGATCGGACGCGGGACTGAGCCGCGACTCAAACTGCACTACCCCCCTGTGGGAGCGAGCCTGCTCGCGATAGCGGCGTTACATTCAGCTTATCTATTGAACGTAAATGCCAATCGCGAGCAGGCTCGCTCCCACATTTGCTCTCCATCGATCTGCAGATCTGTGTCTCACTGTATCTCCCGCCACGATTCCACCCCTTCGCTTACAAACTCCCCCTTGCGCGACACAGTAGCGATACACCCCGCCCTTTAAATGGCCACATCCGAGCAAGGCAACTCGCCCGCTACGGTTATCGCCGCACTCACGTGGCGTCCTTTATCGAACGGTTGTGTCGTGCAACCCAGGAGTATTGAAATGTCCCGTACTAAAAACACTATTGGTCTGCTCGGCGCTGTTCTGGCCGGTGGCATGATGTTGTCCGGTTCCGTATTCGCTTCGCAGCCTCTGACTCAGGGCTACCTGCTGGCCTCGGCTGAGCAAGTGGTGAAAACCCCTGAAGGCAAATGTGGCGAAGGCAAGTGTGGCGATGCGTCGATGGCGAAGACCGATACCGATGGCGACGGCAAGGTATCCCGCGCCGAATTCCAGAAAGTCGCGCCGAAGTCCAATTTTGACAAGATCGACACCAACCATGACGGCTTCATCGACGAGCAAGAGGCTTACGACAACGTAAAAGCCAACTTCGAAGCCAATGGCAAGAAAATGCCAAAAGGTCTGTTCGAGCACTTGAAAGACCAAGACGGCGCCTAAGCTGCCAAGCATCAAACCGCGCTTTTCCATCGGGAGGCGCGGTTTTTTTCGTCTGGCGGATTTACACCTGGAAGCGCCGCCCAGTAGTTGTACGATGACCGAAGTGTTGTTTTTTCGAAGCCAAAAAAAAATCCCCGTATCTTTCGATACGAGGATTTTTAATATGGTCGGGGTAAGGGGATTCGAACTCCTGACATCCTGCTCCCAAAGCAGGCGCGCTACCGGACTGCGCTATACCCCGGTAAAAAAAAGGCACCCGTTAAAGGCGCCTTCTGCGAACAGAGCTTTTGGCGTCTGATCTTAAGATCTGATTCCAGCGTTAACTGGTTTCAAAAATGGTGGGTCGTGTGGGATTCGAACCTACGACCAATTGGTTAAAAGCCAACTGCTCTACCAACTGAGCTAACGACCCAAAAATGGTCGGGGTAAGGGGATTCGAACTCCTGACATCCTGCTCCCAAAGCAGGCGCGCTACCGGACTGCGCTATACCCCGGCTTGAAATTGGCTCCGTGACCAGGACTCGAACCTGGGACCCAATGATTAACAGTCATTTGCTCTACCGACTGAGCTATCACGGAACTACATATTTCAATTACAACGTTTGACGCTTTGTCGCACTCTCTTCGACCCGTTCGCATCGCTGCGTTCGTGTGTCTGAGGCGCGCTATTCTACAATCTTAAGCACCTCTGTCAACCCCTTAAATTGCATTCAAGTTAATGATTTGCAACTTATTTCAGATTCCTGCTTGGGGAGCAGGAACCCTTACGGGCGACTTACTGCGGGGCGCACTTTACAAGCCTTTTCCTTTCAGTTCAACAACCTGACGAAAAAAAGGCCTCGCGATGCGAGGCCTTGTTTATTTCACTGCCGTGACGGGTCAGGCAAATACGATTTCGTCGTTCTCCACCGTGCCGACAGCCGTGTCGCCAGGCATGAAACGACCGGACAGAATCAGCTGTGCCAGCGGGTTCTCGATCCAGCGCTGAATCGCCCGTTTGAGCGGTCTTGCGCCGTACACCGGGTCGTATCCCACCGCGATCAGCTTGTCCATGGCCTCTGGACTCAGCTCCAGCTTCAGCTCGCGCTCAGTCAGACGACTGCGCAGACGACCCAACTGGATCTCGGTAATGCCCGCGATCTGATCCCGCGCCAAAGGCTCGAAGATCACCACTTCGTCGACCCGGTTAATGAACTCCGGCCGGAAGTGCGTGGAAATCGCATCCATCACCGCCGCACGCTGCGCTTCGCGATCACCGACCAGTTCCTGGATCTGTACCGAGCCCAGGTTGGAGGTCATGACGATCACGGTGTTCTTGAAATCCACCGTGCGACCATGACTGTCCGTCAGGCGGCCATCTTCCAGTACTTGCAGCAAGATGTTGAACACATCCGGGTGGGCCTTCTCGACCTCGTCCAGGAGGATCACCGAGTAAGGCTTGCGACGCACCGCCTCGGTCAGGTAACCGCCCTCTTCATAGCCCACGTAGCCCGGTGGCGCACCAATCAGTCGGGCCACGGAGTGTTTCTCCATGAACTCGGACATGTCGATCCTCACCATTGCCTCTTCCGTATCAAAGAGGAACTCGGCCAGCGCCTTGCACAGCTCGGTTTTACCGACACCGGTCGGGCCGAGGAACATGAACGAACCGCTTGGGCGATTCGGGTCGGACAACCCGGCTCGGGAACGCCGCACCGCGTTGGAAACGGCGATCACCGCTTCGTCCTGTCCGATCACACGCTGGTGCAACAGGCTTTCCATCTTCATCAGCTTGTCGCGCTCACCCTCGAGCATTTTCGACACCGGAATGCCGGTCCACTTCGAGACGACTTCGGCGATCTCTTCTTCTGTCACCTTGCTGCGCAGCAACTGGTTTTCGCTTTTGCCATGCTGGTCGACCATTTGCAGGCTGCGCTCCAGGTCCGGGATCACCCCGTATTGCAGCTCGGCCATGCGGTTCAGGTCGCCTTTACGGCGCGCGGCTTCCAGTTCCTGACGGGACTGTTCGATTTTCTGCTGGATCTGCGCAGAACCCTGTACTTCGGCTTTTTCCGAATTCCAGATTTCTTCGAGGTCCGAGTACTCACGTTCGAGGCGGACGATTTCTTCCTGAAGTTTTTCCAGACGTTTTATCGCGGCTTCGTCACTTTCTTTCTTCAGCGCCTGGGATTCCACCTTCAGCTGAATCAGACGACGTTCCAGACGATCGAGCACTTCCGGCTTGGAGTCGATCTCCATGCGGATACGGCTGGCCGCTTCGTCGATCAGGTCGATGGCCTTGTCCGGCAATTGACGGTCAGTAATGTAGCGATGGCTGAGCTTGGCCGCGGCGATGATGGCGCCGTCGGTGATCGCGACTTTGTGGTGAACCTCATAACGCTCTTTGAGGCCACGCAGAATCGCGATGGTGTCTTCTTCGCTCGGCTCGTCCACCAGGACTTTCTGGAAGCGCCGTTCGAGGGCCGCATCCTTCTCTATATATTGGCGGTACTCGTTGAGCGTGGTCGCGCCGACGCAGTGCAGCTCGCCGCGCGCCAGCGCAGGTTTGAGCATGTTGCCCGCATCCATCGAGCCTTCGCCTTTGCCGGCGCCGACCATGGTGTGCAGTTCGTCGATGAACAGAATGATTTGCCCTTCCTGCTTCGACAGCTCGTTGAGCAAGGATTTGAGGCGTTCTTCGAACTCGCCGCGGTACTTGGCACCGGCGATCAGCGACCCCATGTCCAGGGACAACAGGCGCTTGCCCTTGAGACCGTCCGGCACTTCACCGTTGATGATGCGCTGGGCCAAGCCTTCGGCGATGGCGGTTTTACCCACGCCAGGTTCACCGATCAGCACCGGGTTGTTCTTGGTGCGACGTTGCAGGACCTGGATGGTCCGGCGAATTTCGTCGTCACGGCCGATCACCGGGTCGAGCTTGCCTTCTTCGGCACGCTTGGTCAGGTCGACGGTGTACTTGTCCAGCGCCTGGCGCGACTCTTCGTGGTTGGCGTCATTGACCGCCTCACCGCCGCGCAGGTTGTTGATCGCATTTTCCAGGGCTTTTTTGCTGACGCCCTGGCCGAGCAACAACTTGCCGAGCTTGCTGTTCTCGTCCATGGCGGCAAGCAGCACCAACTCACTGGAGATGAACTGGTCGCCCTTCTGCTGGGCCAGACGGTCGGCCTGGTTGAGCAGGCGCGCCAGATCCTGCGACATGTTCACGTCGCCGGTCGGGTTCTGGATTTTCGGTAGCTGGTCGAGCTCTTTGGTCAGCTCTTTACGCAGGCTGTTAACGTCGAAACCGACCTGCATCAGCAGGGGTTTGATCGAACCACCCTGCTGTTCAAGCATGGCCTGCATCAAGTGCGCCGGCTCGATGCCGGGATGGTCGAGGCCGACGGCCAGCGATTGGGCGTCGGATAGAGCTAACTGTAATTTGCTGGTTAAACGATCTATACGCATGGGTCACCTTCCTTTTGAGCAGGCCGGACCTATAAAACATCCTGAATGAAGAAACCTGCCAGATACCTCACTAGATGTGGTCGATTCTGGGAGATTCAAGCGTCGTACAGTTGATGTAGATCAGGAAAGCTTAGTCTTCGAGCCAGACAAGGGAGGCAAACCGACCGGTGCGTGGGTTGCGGCGGTAGGAAAAGAAGCGAGGATCGGTGACGGTGCAGAAACCGCCGCCATAAACAGCGGTGACACCACGAACGGCCAGACGCAGGCGCGCCAGCTCGTAAATGTCAGCCATGAACTTGCCAGCATTTTGGCTCGGCACGAAAGCTTTGGCGGCTTCGGGCAATTGCTCGACGAAGGTTTCTTGTACTTCCGGGCCGACTTCAAAGGCTTGCGGGCCAATGGCCGGGCCCAGCCAGACCAGCACGTCTTCTGGTGGCACTTCGAGACTATCGAGGGTGGCTTCGAGCACACCCGACGCCAATCCACGCCAACCGGCATGGGCCGCCGCTACGCGAGTGCCCGCACGGTCGCAAAACAAGGCTGGCAGGCAATCAGCGGTCATTGCCGTGCAGGCAATGCCAGGTGTTGCGGTCCAACTTGCGTCGGCAGTGGCCACGAGGCCTGGATCAGCATGAGCCACGACAATGCCGTGAACCTGCTTTAACCAGGCCGGCTGAATAGAGAAATGATCGGTGAGGCGACGGCGGTTTTCGGCAACCGCTTCGGGGCTGTCCTCGACGTGATCGCCGAGGTTGAGGCTGTCGAACGGCGCCAGACTGACGCCGCCCGCACGGGTGGTCACACAGGCTTTCACCCCGGCAGGCGCAGGCCAGTCGGGAATCAGCCAGTCACTCATCCGATGAACGCCTCACGGTCTTGCTTAAGCAGGGTCAGCAACCAGACGAAATCGTCCGGCAGTGGCGATTCCCAGCTCATGCGTTTACCGGTGGTCGGGTGATCCAGCTCCAGGAACCGCGCATGCAGCGCCTGACGCGGGAACGCCTTCAACGATTCGACCATGGTCACACTGGCGGCCGGTGGAATGCGGAAGCGACCACCATAGGCAGGGTCTCCGACCAACGGATAGTTGATGTGAGCCATGTGCACGCGAATCTGGTGTGTACGACCGGTTTCCAGCTTCACCCGCACGTGCGTGTGGGAGCGGAAACGCTCGAGCACGCGGTAATGGCTGACGGCTTGCTTGCCCCCTTCCATCACGGCCATGCGCTGGCGTTGCTGGCCGTGACGACCGATCGGCGCATTGATCTTGCCGCCGGCCGTCACCACACCGATCACGATGCATTCGTAGATCCGGCTTACGCTGCGGCTCTGCAATTGCGTGACAAGCTGTGTCTGCGCCTGAATGGTCTTGGCCACCACCATCAGACCGGTGGTGTCCTTGTCCAGGCGATGCACGATACCAGCGCGGGGCACATTGATAATGTCCGGCACGTGGTGCAGCAAGGCGTTGAGCAAGGTGCCATCCGCGTGACCGGCGGCAGGATGCACCACCAGACCCGCGGGTTTGTTGATCACCAGGATGTCGTCGTCTTCATAGACGATGTCCAGCTCGATGTCTTGAGCGATCCATTCGCCCTGAGCTTCCTGCTCGGCAGTCAGTTCAAGAATGGCGCCACCATGAACGATGTCTCGCGGGCGGATAACCGCCCCATCCACAGTCAGGCGGCCGTCTTTGATCCAGGCGGAAAGGCGCGAGCGCGAGTGCTCAGCGAATAATTGTGCGGCGACTTGATCGAGGCGTTGGCCGCCCAATTCGGACGGCACCTCTGCGCGAAGTTCAATTTTATCGGACATGCTCAGACTAGGCGTCGGCACAGCCTTTGGTTTCGGCTGCGCGCTTGTGGTTAAATACGGCGTCTTTTGCCCCGAGGCTTATCAACGGGGCGCTCATCATAACAGGACGGCCCCGCCCAAGACAGCGGCCGTCATAGGGACGCAAGCCGCCATGCAAGTGAAACACCTGCTGCTGATCGCCATCCTCGCATTGACCGCTGCTTGCTCATCGAAGGAAGTCGTAGACGAAAACCTTAGCGAAGTCGAGCTGTACCAGCAGGCTCAGACCGACCTGGACAACAATAGCTACACCGCCGCCACAGCCAAGCTGAAGGCGCTGGAGTCGCGTTATCCGTTCGGGCGCTACGCCGATCAGGCTCAACTCGAGCTGATCTACGCCAACTACAAGAACACTGAGCCTGAGGCTGCGAAGTCTGCTGCCGAGCGTTTCATTCGTTTGCACCCACAGCATCCGAACGTGGATTACGCGTATTACCTCAAAGGCCTGACCTCCTTCGACCAGGACGTCGGCCTGTTATCGCGTTTCCTGCCGCTGGACATGACCAAGCGTGACCCGGGTGCTGCCCGCGACTCGTACAACGAGTTCGCCCAGCTGACCAGCCGTTTCCCGAACAGCCGCTACTCGCCGGACGCCAAGCAGCGCATGATCTACCTGCGCAACCTGTTGGCGGCCTACGAGATTCACGTTGCCGACTACTACCTGACCCGTCAGGCCTATGTCGCCGCTGCGAACCGTGGCCGTTACGTAGTGGAAAACTTCCAGGAAACCCCGTCGGTCGGTGACGGCCTGGCGGTGATGACTGAAGCCTACCAACGTCTGCACCTGGACGACCTGGCAGCCACCAGTCTCGAAACCCTGAAGCTCAACTACCCGAACCATCCAAGCCTGGTAGACGGTCAGTTCAAGCCTTCGGTCGACGAAGCCGACAACCGTTCCTGGCTGAGCAAGGCCACCCTGGGCCTGATCGAATCCCGTCCGCCGCTGCCGCCGGGCGAAACCCGCGCCAACCAGGACGTGCAGAAGCAGTTCCAGGATGCCAAGGACGCGATTCCGAACGATCTGAAGCCTAAAGATGCAGATGGCGACGTGATCGAAGAAGAGGAACACGAAGCGCAAGGCAACAACGAAGACCGCTCGTGGTTCAGCTACATGACCTTCGGTGTGTTCGACTGACACATCGGGTTATGCAAAAAGGGAGACTCTTGAGTCTCCCTTTTTTATTGCGCTGTGCGCAGGTCTGGTCCTTGGCTAAACTGCCTGCTCATTAGCCAATAAAGCAGCTCACCATGCTTCGTTTACTGTTCTGGATCGCCCTGATTGCCGCTGCGGTATGGTTCTGGCGCAAGTTCAAGGCTTCGACTTCCGCGCCCAGGTCATCCGCCGAGCTGGATGCCGCGCCAATGGTCCGCTGCGCGCATTGCGGCGTACACCTGCCCCGCGATCGCGCGCTGAGCCTTCAACAACAATGGTATTGCAGCCAGGCTCACCTTGAGCAAGGCCCGGGCCCAAGTGGTCGCTGAGACGTCCAGTCCCGGCGGCAAACAGGCCCAGCGACTGCTGCGCCTTTATCATCTCTACCGTTTAAGCGTCGGCATCACTCTGGTGCTGTTGATTTCCAGCAACATGGACAGCCAGTTGCTGGCCTTCGCCCAGGACGACCTGCTGCGCAGTGGCAGTTGGTTGTACCTGGTGCTGAACATCCTGCTGGTGGTCTTTTGGGAGAACACCCGACGGCCTTCACAGCTTTTCAGCCTCGCATTGGTCGATGTCCTGCTGCTGTGCGGCCTGTTCTATGCCGCGGGCGGCGTGGCCAGCGCCATCGGCAACCTGCTCATTGTCTCGGTGGCCATCAGCAACACCCTGTTGCGCGGACGTATCGGCTTGTTGATCGCGGCGGTCGCCGCCCTTGGCATCGTCGGCCTTGGCCTCCTCCTGAGCTTCAGTCACCCGATCAGTCCCGGCGAGTACCTGCAAGTCGGCACCCTCGGCGCGCTGTGTTTTGCCGCCGCGTTGCTGGTGCAAGGTCTGATCAGGCGACTGGAAGTCAGCGAGCACCTCGCCGAACAACGGGCCAGTGAAGTGGTTGGCCTGGAAGCGCTCAACGCGTTGATCCTGCACCGCATGCGCACGGGCATCCTGGTGCTGGACGACCAGCGACGGGTGCAACTGGCCAATCACAGCGCCTTGATCCTGCTGGGGCAAAACGACCTCGATGGTCAATTGATCGACGACTATTCTCCGACACTGGTCGAACGCCTTCAGCTGTGGTTCAACAATCCATCGCTGCGACCGCAAAGCCTGAAAATCGCCAGCAGTGGCCTGGAACTGCAACCCAGCTTCATTGCCCTGGACCAAAGCCCGAACCACCATACCCTGGTGTTTCTCGAGGACCTTGCCCAGATCGCCCAACAAGCGCAGCAACTGAAACTTGCCGCACTCGGTCGCCTGACGGCCGGTATCGCCCATGAAATCCGCAATCCACTGGGCGCCGTTAGTCATGCCGCGCAGCTATTGCAGGAATCCAAGGAACTGAACGGCGCGGATCGGCGTCTGACGCAGATTATTCAAGACCACTCTCAGCGAATGAATCGGGTTATCGAAAACGTCCTGCAACTGTCCCGCCGCCAGCAAACCGTATCGCAGCGGCTTGATCTGAAGCCGTGGCTGGAGCACTTCGTCGCCGAAACCCGTGAAGGCACGACCGATCGCCAATTGATTCACCTGCACATCGGCCCGGGCGACTTCAAAACCCTGATGGACCCGAATCAGCTGACCCAGATTCTCGACAATCTGTTGCGCAATGCCTGGCGCCATAGCGCCCTGAATCACGACTTGGCGCAGGTCTGGCTCGAGTTGTTTGTCGAGCCCGACAGCCAGTTGCCGACGCTCGAAGTCCGGGACAACGGCCCCGGCGTGGCGCCGGACCAACAGACGCATTTGTTCGAACCGTTCTTCACCACCAGTAGCCAGGGCACAGGCCTGGGGCTTTATCTGTCCCGTGAGCTGTGCGAAAGCAACCAGGCCCGCCTAGACTTCAAACCACGCCAAGGCGGCGGCTGCTTTCGCATCACTTTTGCTCACGGACGGAAACAAAGTTGAACATGAGCCCACGGCCAAAAGTCCTGATCGTCGACGACGAACCGGATATCCGCGAACTCCTGGAAATCACCCTGGGACGGATGAAACTCGATACCTACAGTGCCCGCAACCTTGGCGAAGCCCAGGCCTTGCTGACGCGGGAGTCATTCGACCTGTGCCTGACCGACATGCGCCTGCCCGACGGCACCGGCCTTGAGTTGGTGCAGTACATCCAGCAGCGTTACCCACACGTGCCGGTGGCGATGATCACCGCTTACGGCAGCCTTGAAACGGCGATCAACGCCCTCAAGGCAGGGGCTTTCGACTTCCTGACCAAGCCGGTTGACCTTACGCGCCTGCGCGAACTGGTCACCAGTGCCCTGCGCTTGCCGGCACCGGGTGGCGCCAGTACGGCCATCGATCGCCGACTGCTGGGCGATTCACTGCCCATGCGCAGCCTGCGCAAACAAATCGACAAACTCGCCCGCAGCCAGGCGCCGGTGTACATCAGCGGCGAATCCGGCAGCGGCAAGGAGTTGGTCGCCCGTCTTATTCACGAGCAGGGCCCGCGGGCCAGTCAACCCTTCGTTCCGGTCAACTGCGGGGCGATTCCGTCGGAGTTGATGGAAAGCGAATTCTTCGGTCATCGCAAAGGCAGTTTCACCGGCGCCATCGAAGACAAGCCCGGGCTATTCCAGGCCGCCCACGGCGGCACACTGTTTCTCGACGAAGTCGCCGATCTGCCCTTGGCGATGCAGGTCAAACTGCTCCGGGCCATTCAGGAGAAAGCCATTCGCAGTGTCGGTGGTCAGCAAGAAATGGTGGTCGATGTCCGCATCCTTTGCGCCACCCACAAAGACCTCGATGCCGAAGTCACCGCCGAACGCTTTCGCCAGGATTTGTACTATCGGTTGAACGTGATCGAACTACGCGTTCCGCCTTTGCGCGAGCGCCGCGACGACATCGAACCGCTGGCCAGCCATGTGCTCAAGCGCCTGGCGGCCGGTAGCGGTCAACCCGCCGCAAAACTCCATCCGCTCGCCTTGGACGCACTGAAAAGCTACCGCTTTCCGGGCAACGTGCGGGAGCTGGAGAACGTACTGGAACGGGCTTACACCCTGTGCGAGAACAAACAGATCGAAGCCAGCGACCTGCGACTGGCCGAAGGCAACTGCACGGCAGAGAACGGCGCGCCGGACCTGACGCAGATCGACAACCTGGAAGACTATCTGGAAAACGTCGAACGCAAACTCATCCTCCAGGCACTGGAGGAAACCCGGTGGAATCGCACGGCGGCGGCTCAGCGGTTGAATCTTTCATTCAGGTCGATGCGTTATCGGCTCAAGAAATTGGGTCTGGATTGAGGGCCCCTTCGCGGGCAAGCCTCGCTCCTACAGCGGATCTGCGTCGTTCACAAATATACTGATCGACTCAAACCTGTAGGAGCGAGGCTTACCCGCGAAAGCGATCTGGCAGGCAATAAAAAATCTTGCTGTCAGATCCGCCCGGTCGGCGCATACGGCGCAGGATCAATAATCGGCGCCCTGCCCAACATCACATCCACAAACAACTGACACGATGCCGGCGCCAGCACCAGCCCATTACGGTAATGCCCGCAATTGAGCCAAAGCCCCTCGAACCCTGGCACTCGGCCAATATAGGGAATCCCCTCCGGCGACCCCGGTCGCAATCCGGCCCAATGCCCCACCACTTCGGCATCCGCCAGCGCAGGAATCAGCTCCACCGCCGATGCTTTCAGACTCTCCAGCGCCGAGTCGGTCGGCGTCTTGTCGTAGCCTTCGTGCTCCAGCGTACTGCCAATCAGAATGTGCCCGTCGCGCCGGGGGATCGCGTAACGTCCTTTGGCCAGCACCATGCTCGGCAGGAAGTCCGCCGCGCATTTGTACAGGATCATCTGCCCTTTGACCGGCTCGACCGGCAACTCAAGGTCCAGACTCTTGAGCAAGTCACCACTCCAGGCGCCAGCCGTCAGGACCACCTGATCGCCGTGGATAACGCCCGTCGAGGTCTGCACACCGACGACTCTATCGCCTTCACGAATAAACCCGCTGACTTCGCACTGCTCACGAATTGTCACGTTCGGCAGCGCCAGCAATGCAGCCTTGAGGGACTTCACCAGCCGCGGATTACGCACGTTGGCCACATCGGCCATATAGATCGCCCGGGAAAACCCGGCGCCCAGCACCGGTACGGCATCGTGTGCCGCCGAGATATCCACAGCCCGCAGCGGACGGTTTTCCCGTTCGGCCCAGGCCAGCGCCTCGGCCTCGTCATCCAGATCCAGCCAGTACAGGCCGGTAGTGTGCACTTGCGGATCAACCCCGGTCGCTGCGAACAGTCGCTCACCGAGCTGTGGATAAAAATCCTGGGACCAATGCGCCAACGCGGTGACTGCCGGGCTGTAGCGCCACGGATAGAGCGGCGAAACAATCCCGCCACCGGCCCATGACGACTCCTGACCGACGTTCGAACGATCCAGCAACACAACACTTTGCACTTCGGACGCGAGATTGAACGCCGTCAGCAGCCCAATCACGCCGCCGCCGACAATCACCACTTGCTGTTGCCTGCTCATGTTCTGATCCAACCGATAAATAGACAGAGGCGCAAACAGGCGCCCGAAAAAGGAACTCAGCGACCCCAGCAATCTTTGGTGACGAGCCCGGACGTCGCATTGACCATGCTTCTGACGCCGGTGTTGGTGAGGGTGAAATCCCCGCACTTGTCGGTCGCCATCGCAGTGCCGGTCTTGCGCGTTGCCGTCAGCAGGAAGGTCTGGTCGGTCAGGGTCGGAATGATGGTGTAGAAGTCATTGCCGGCGCTCAGTCCAGTGGCTGCGGTGTAGACATTGTTCTTCGAGTAGAACCGCTCAAGAATCTGCGCCTGCTCGGAGAGCAACCCGGCCACTTCGGTGCGGCGACCCTTTTTCACATACTCTGTGAGGCTCGGGGCGGCAATGGTCATGACGATCCCGATGATCGCAATCACGATCATGATTTCGATCAGGGTGAAACCTCGGTTGGATCTGCGCATTCCTTAACTCTCACTTACTGTATTTGTCGCCACATGATGCGACGGCTGCCACCGCCGGATTTTTCCGCCAGGGTGTTGATGCCGCCACTGGAATCGCTCGCGACCTTGCGGGTCGCGCCGTTGACGATGGCGTTCAGGGTCGGGATGCCACCGGTGAAAATCACTCCGCTGGACACCGTGTCCGTGCTGTCGACCGTCCCATCGTTGTTGGTGTCGAGCACCGCATAGTTGAGCATCTTACCGCTGAACGCATCCAGTTCGACCAGTTTGCCGGTGCCGAAACTGGCACACGGGTCGGTGGTGTCCACACTCGCCGTGGTAAAGACGATTCGCCCCAGCACCAGGCTGGCCTGATTGATCACCCGCTCCCCCGTCAGCACGCTGTTGTACACCAGCGGCAGGTACCAGCCCTTCTCCCCCGGATAGGTCACGTCGTTCTGGCTGGTGGTGATGAATTGCCCGGTGCTGCCCGAGAACACACCCGTCACCGCTTGAGCCTGCAAACTGGACACGGTGATCTGGCCCGACCCGCCCTCCGCATCCCACACGGCGTAGAACGCCTGCAAATCCTTGTTGGTCTTGTCGGTAGTCTCGTTGAATTTGCCGGTGCCGAAAAACACTTCCTTGCCGCCCAGTGAATTGTCCGCCAGCAACGGCTGCACAGTAATGGGCTGGGTGGCGCCACCCGCCGTGGTAAACAGCGGCTTGCCGGAGAATGCCACACCCCAGGTGTCGGGGGCGGTAGCGCTCAAATCGAACTTCCATAACCGCCCTTTCAAGTCGCCACCATAGGCGGCCTGCACCACATTCTGCGAGTTGACCCTGAGCTTCACCGACGACAGGCCATTGCTGGTGTCGGTGCTGTCGACCACGATTTTCTTGATCAACGAGCCGTCACGAATGTCCACCACATACAACGCCGCCACCCCGGTGTTGCTGCCATACCCGTTGGAGATGAACGCAGCCCAGCGACCGTCGGCCAAGCGTGCCACTTCCGGTCGAGCATAGGCATAACCCAGGTCATTGAAAACGTTCGCCGTGCTGGCGGTGGCCGGCGCACTGATCTCCCACAACGCCTTGGTCACGTTACCCGCTGACGCATCGAACAGCTGCAACGCATAAAAAGTCCTGCCGCCGGCCCCGGTTCCGCCAATGGCCAGGGTTTTCCAGGCGCTGCTGGATTGGGCATCGAACACCCCGACCTGACCATCGACCAGAAACTTGTGGCTCACACCGTTGATGTAGGTCGGATCGGCGATGTAGCGCAGTGATGGCAACACACTTGAAGGCATGTAGGCATAACGCCGGACGCCATTGGCCGAGTTGATGACATTCACAAACCCGTCGTTGGCATTCACCACCAGGCTGGTACTCATGGTGGCGGCTTTGGTGGTCAAGTAGGTGCTGTAAGTGGTGTCGCCCACCAGATCGGAGGCGGTTTTGTCCGTGGGTGACGCCAGTACAAGGGGCGAATTGACAATGTCGCCGAGCAACACGCTGCGCACCTTGAGCCCGGTTTTGTTGGTGCCTTTGCTCCACTCCACCAGATCGCTGCCGGTGATGCCGGTGGGCAGGCTTTGACTGAGAGAGGTCTGCTGCGCCGGGGAGAAACTGGCAAAAGCGAGGGTGACGGCGGCGTTGGTCAGGGTGTTCCAGGACTGGTAAGTCGGCGCTGTGGCACCCGGGACGATCGTGGTGTCGGTGGTCCATAGTGTCGCAGCGGTATTCACGATACCCGCCGATGTGAAGCCAAAGGATTTGATCGTGCCGCGCCAGTCCTTGGGGTCATAACTGGTCTGAAAGTAACTCGAATTGCTGGCCAGGGTGGTGCCGCTGGCGACGCCGCCGCCACCGGAACCGGCCTTTGAGGTGATATCGCTCAGCGCCGAGGACAATGCACTGTTGAGCCCTGCGCTGTCGGTCGCCTGATAGTACTTGCCCTGCCCGTAATCGGCCGCGTCCGACAACATCTGGTTCGCGGCGGTAAAGCCCACGGTGTAGGTGTTTATATTCTGCTTGGGAAAATCCGCAGCATTCCAGCTTTTGCCTGCCAGATCGGTTCCTGTGGAGCGCATATCGATGTCAAACGCAAACTTGGCGATGTCATCCAGATACAGCGTGTCGCCCTCTCCGTCACCACTCAGGTTGTCACCATCGTTATTCACACCATCCCAGTTGGGCAGACGAGTGCCACCCAGCGGATCGGTAGTCGGAAAAGTCCGGTCATAGGTCGGCAAGCCATCGGTAATTACCACACCATAGTTTTTCTGACAGCGATATTGAATCGGGCTGGTGTAAGTCGCAGGCGTCGAGTTATAGAACGGCGCCAACCCCCGAAAATAACGATTTATTTCATAGTAGGTTTCCGCCAATGGGGTATTGGCAATTGCATTCAAACCACCAATCGATGAAATCAGGTTGTCGAAGTTGGTTTGCGCCTGGCCTTGGGTGACGCTGCCGACAGGAGACAGATCACTGACAGCACGGACAACTAATCCGCCGGGGCCGGAATTACTGCTCGTGGGCGGATTGAACGTCGCCAGCCCGATACGCAGTGCGCGATTACTGGTTACAAGGTCTGTGGAAACGTCCTTCGCAACGTTCATTCGGAATTCATTGGGGATCGCCCCGGTACCACTGGTGAAATCCCTGCTCGAACCATTGGCCAAGCCCACCAGATAAGACAGATAGTCAGCCGTATAACGAGTGTTTTCGTTGCCCACCGGGTCGGGCAGCTTCAAGCAGATCGATGACAGTCCCAAAAAACCACGATAGAAACCGTACCAGTTGCCGTTCGTCGAACAACCGCCGCGATTCAGACTCGACAACAAAATATTGCTATCACTCATGTCCAGATTCTGGCCGCTTAAACAGGATGAGTTGGAACTGCAAATCGCTATCTGCGCACGGTTTACCGTTGGATCGAAACCAGGCGCCCAAATGATGTTGTTCATACTCCCCGAATCGTCGATCAGCAGCATGACGTTCGGAGCGACGGCTGCCGCGCTTAACAGCGGTGAATCCGACGGTGTGAAGGCATACGCCGGTGCGGACAGGTAAAGCCCCAGCACAACGCCGCAAAACAGCTGCCAAACGCTACGGCGCCCTTCAATACTTCGCATAAATACTCTCCACGACGCTGCGCGAATTGCCCGCGATGCCGACAGCGGTCACCCGGTAAAGCGTCGCCGAGGTGTTGCTCGGCACATTCACGGCGTTGACCGTAGTGCCGATATTCTGCACACCGTAAAAGCCCTTGCCCGAGGCGATCCAAGTCACGCCGGGGGTGGAACCGGGGCCGGCGGCAGTGACCGTCAACGCGTCCGACGGTGGCGCGCATTGACTGCAGACCGGCAATGAATAGCTGTCCAGCTGCACCGCGCTTTCACCTACGCGTAACGCCGCTTCGGCGCCCTGGAACGACTGGTTGCGCAAGCTCACGCTGCCGGCCATTTTTTCCTGCAGGGTGGCGTTCTGCATCGATGAAAGACCGATCAAGGTCAGCAACAGCAGAAACACCAGGCTGACCAGCAGTGCCATCCCGCGCTGGGCATGAAAGGTCATCGAGGCCTCCTTCATGGCAACCTGTTGCGCAAGGCGGCAACCACGGTGAAGGTTTGATTTTTAACCCGACTGTTCGGGTCGTAGAGCGTCATCGTCAGGCGCACGCTGCGAATTCGCGCGGGGTCGGACGGGTTGGCGCTGTAGCTGGAAGCGGCTACATCAGTGGCGGAATTGGCGAGGCCGAAGAGTACGCTGAAGGCACTGACGTTATCGACCAGTACGAACTGGGTCGGTGTGCCGGGACCGGAGCCCATCATGATTTTGTTATTGCTGAAGCTGTAGATCAGCCGCCGTATCGGAAACGCCAACTGCCCCGATGTCAGAGCCGGTGGATTCGTATACGCCGTCGCCGTGTTTCGACAATCGGAAACCACTGTCCAGGCTGGCGCCCCGCCACCCGCCCCCACATCGGCGGTCACCAGGGTCAATTTGAGGTTGGCATTATCCCAGCTGATCGGTGTTATCTGACTGACAGCGAAGCTCCCCCCCGTACTTGAATCGGTGATCGTCCCCAGGCAGCCAAACATGCCGACCATGCGGATTTCCTGAATCATCTTGCTGAGCACAAAACGCGCATCTTCCTGCATGGCGGCGGCGGCGTTCTGGCTGATGTAGGTGTTCTTGGCGGCGATGAAGATCTGCGCCACGCCCAGCACCACAATCAAACTCAACGCGAGTGCGATCAACAGCTCGATCAGCCCGAAACCTCTGCTGGACCGCCTCATGGCGTTGCCACTGGGTCGACAGCGGCGCGACTGGTCAAGACAAAGCTGCGGCGTGAATTGGCGGTATTGGCGGCACGCGAGTCATCCCAGTTGATGGTGATGGTGTATACCCGCTGGCTCAGCGTAACGGTGCCGGTGGCCGTCGCGCCGCCGAAATTGACGATGCTGGTGGTGAAATCGTAGAGATCCTGATCGCGGGCGACGTTCAGGTTGCCCGAGGTCGGTGGCGTCACGCTGTAGTCGGCCCCGGAGTTGGCGCGGATACGGTCCATCATGTCGTAGGCAATAAAACTCGCCTGACTGGTCATCCGCGAGCTGTCGGTGTATTTCAGCGCATTGAGCTGAATCGCCGCCGCGCCCAACAGCCCCACGGTCAGAATCACCAACGCGACCAGCACTTCGATCAGCGTCATGCCCTCCTGTGCATGTTTGCTCCGTTCCCTCATCCGCAACTTCCACCCAATAGAATTCGTCCGTTCAGACACACATTCAGCGTCCTGCTTTGCGCCCCCAATACGTAGCTGATCACCACGGGGGTGGATGGCGCCGACAGACCGCCCAGATTGTTGAAATCGATGGCGGTCACTCCTGAGGTTAGCGTCAGAGTCGCGCCGCTGCTCATCGCTGGAACAACCCGCAATACATTGGCCAAATTGCCAGTACCGTCATAGACCGTCAGCTCTCCGGTCCAGACGCTGCCGCCAGCCGTTGGCCGAACCCGAGTGGCGACGCCCCGGTCGATGGCCTCAAGTCGTGCGAAATTGAGTCCGCGTTGCAGGTCGCCGATTTCGGTGTCGGCCTTGGTGCCTTGCACCGACCGGGTAAACGCCGGTACGGCCAGGGTGATCAGGATCAAAAAAACCGCGAGCGAGACCAGCAGCTCGATCAGCGTGAAACCTTTTGTACGATGATCCATCGGTGCCCTCCGTTGCCGTCGGCTATACCTGCTTCTACACGCTAGAACATTCGACCGACCTGCGTACGGTTGATTTGCCATTACTCGCGCACGGATTGCGCGGGCCGCAGCACTCCACGGAGGGAGATGACATGCATCAGCGAGGTTTCAGCCTGCTCGAACTGCTCATGGGACTGACAATTGCCGGGATTGTTCTGCTGTTGGTCAGTCCGGCGTTCGCGGCCCTTACAGAATCGAATCATCGCGAGGCGGCGGCGAAGTCGCTTGCCAGTGGTATTCGCAGCGCCAGAAGCGAAGCACTTGCGCGTAATCAGCCCATCGTCATTCATGGCATCAACGACGACTGGGGTCAGGGCTGGCGAATCATTCTGGATATCAGCGGCAAAGGGCCGGAGGACAGCAGCAATCCGCTGCTGATTGAGCGCGCGAGTGGCGCTCGGGTGCCCATTGTCGGCAATTGGCCAGTCAAGCGATACGTACGTTTCAGCCGTATCGGCGAACCACAGATGCCTGGCGGGGCCTTTCAAGCGGGGACACTGCACATTTGCGCAGCCCGCGAACCGGTGAGCCAGCTCCAGGTGGTGCTGGCTGCGACCGGTCGCGTCAGCCTGCGCAGCGATAAGGCTGAGCAGGCGCTGTGTCCGGGAGGGAAAAAAGTTAAAGCAGGGAGCGCACGCGCAACTCTTTAGGCATGGAGAACGTGATGTTCTCCTCGCGACCGGCCAATTCATCGGCCCCGGTAGCGCCCCAGGCCTGCAGCTGCTGGATCACGCCACGCACCAGCACTTCCGGCGCGGAGGCGCCAGCGGTGATGCCGATACGCTCGACACCGTCGAACCAGCTCTTTTGCAGGTCTTCGGCGCCGTCGATCAGATAAGCTGGGGTGGCCATGCGCTCGGCGAGCTCACGCAAGCGGTTGGAGTTGGAGCTGTTCGGGCTGCCGACCACCAATACCACGTCGCATTCGTCGGCCAGTTGCTTGACGGCGTCCTGACGGTTTTGCGTGGCGTAGCAGATGTCGTCCTTACGCGGACCACCGATCGCCGGGAAGCGTGCACGCAGGGCGTCGATCACACGGCTGGTGTCGTCCATGGACAGCGTGGTCTGGGTCACGAACGCCAGTTTGTCAGGATTGACCACCTGCAGCGAGGCAACGTCTTTCTCGTCTTCAACCAGATAGATCGCGCCACCGTTGCTGCCATCGTACTGGCCCATGGTCCCTTCGACTTCAGGGTGGCCGGCGTGGCCGATGAGTATGCATTCACGTCCGTCGCGGCTGTAACGCGCGACTTCGATGTGCACCTTGGTCACCAGCGGGCAGGTCGCGTCGAACACTTTCAGGCCACGGCCAGCGGCTTCGGTACGCACAGCCTGGGAAACGCCGTGGGCACTGAAGATCACGATGACGTCGTCCGGCACCTGATCCAGCTCTTCGACGAAGATCGCCCCGCGAGCACGCAGGTCTTCGACGACAAATTTGTTGTGGACCACTTCGTGGCGCACATAAATCGGTGGCCCGAAGACTTCCAGGGCGCGGTTGACGATTTCGATCGCCCGGTCCACACCGGCACAGAAGCCACGGGGGTTGGCGAGTTTGATTTGCATGCTGTGCCTCGTGTCTTGCGCGCGAAAACAGTGAAAAACCAATGTGGGAGCGAGCTTGCTCGCGATGGCGGAATGTCAGTCAACATCAATGTTGAATGTCAGGTACTCATCGCGAGCAAGCTCGCCCCCACAGTGGACAGTGTCCAGTCAGTTACAGCGATTTGACGCTGATGATCTCGACGTCAAAGGTCAATGTCTTACCGGCCAGCGGGTGGTTGAAGTCGATGGTCACTTGCTCGTCATCGTATTCCTTCACCACGCCCGGCAGCTCAGTATTGGCCGCATCGTTGAAGATCACCAGCAACCCCGGCGACAGCTCCATGTCCTTGAACTGCGAACGCGGGATGATCTGCACGTTTTGCGGGTTCGGCTGGCCAAACGCGTTCTCCGGCTGAATCGTCAGCGTGCGCTTGTCGCCGGCCTTGAAGCCGAACAGCGCTGCTTCGAAGCCTGGCAACAGGTTGCCATCGCCGACCTGGAAGGTCGCCGGGGCTTTGTCGAAGGTGCTGTCGACGGTGTCGCCGTTCTCCAGGCGCAGTGCAAAGTGCAAGGTGACTTCCGTGTTCTGGCGGATGCGTTGCTCAGCCAATACCTGTTCAGTCATGAACGGTTTCTCCGGTCTTTTTACTTTTGAACATGTCCAGCGCGAGCATCACGGCCCCGACGCTGATGGCGCTGTCGGCAAAGTTGAACGCCGGGAAATACCAGCGGTTCTGCCAATGCACCAGAATGAAATCGATCACATGACCCAAGGCAATGCGGTCATACAGGTTGCCCAGCGCCCCACCCAGCACCAGCGCCAACGCGACAGCCAGCCAGGTTTCGTTGCGCCCCAGACGCTTGAGCCACACCACCAGCACCGCACTCACCACAATGGCGATCAGGGCAAACAACCAGCGTTGCCAGCCGGAGCTGTCAGCCAGGAAGCTGAACGCCGCGCCGGTGTTGTAGGCCAGGGTCCAACTGAACAGATCGGGAATGATCACGATCTGCTGGAACATTTCGAGCTTGTTTTCAAAGTAGAACTTGCTGGCCTGGTCGATGACCAGGACCAGCAAACTCAACCAGAGCCAGCTCAACCGTCCGAAACGGCCAACGGCGTTAGGCATAATGACGAACCTCGCCCGCGCCGCTGATGTTGTCGACGCAACGACCGCAGATTTCCGGATGCTCCGCGTTCACGCCGACGTCTTCACGGCAGTGCCAGCAACGGGCGCACTTGGCGAAGGCCGACTTGACGATTTTCAGCTTCAGGCCGCTGACTTCGGTGACTACCGCGTCCGCAGGTGCCTGAACAAAAGGCGCTACGCTGGCGGTCGAGGTGATCAGTACGAAGCGCAGTTCGTTGCTCAGCTTGGCCAGGTCGGCGCTCAGCGCGTCTTCGGCGAACAGCGTCACTTCGGCTTGCAGGTTGCCACCGACGGCCTTGGCCGCGCGCTGGATTTCCATTTCCTTGTTCACCGCGACCTTCACCGCCATGATCCGCTCCCAGTAGGCGCGACCCAGTTCGACGTTGTCCGGCAGTTCGGTCAGGCCTTCGTACCAGGTGTTGAGCATCACCGATTCGTTGCGCTCGCCAGGCAGGTATTCCCACAGTTCGTCGGCGGTGAAGGCGAGGATCGGCGCGATCCAGCGCACCAGCGCTTCGGAGATGTGGTACAGCGCGGTTTGCGCCGAACGGCGAGCCTTGCTGTTGGCGCCAGTGGTGTACTGACGGTCCTTGATGATGTCGAGGTAGAAACCGCCCAGCTCCTGCACGCAGAAGTTGTGGATCTTAGAGTAGACGTTCCAGAAGCGGTATTCGCCGTAGTGCTCTTGCAGCTCGCGTTGCAGCAGCAAAGTGCGGTCCACGGCCCAACGGTCCAGGGCGAGCATTTCATCGGCCGGCAGGATGTCGGTAGCCGGGTTGAAACCCGTCAGGTTGGAGAGCAGGAAGCGCGCAGTGTTACGGATGCGCCGGTAGGCGTCCGCACTGCGTTGCAGAATCTGCTCGGAAACCGCCATTTCACCCGAGTAATCGGTGGAAGCGACCCACAGACGCATGATGTCGGCGCCCAAGGTGTCGTTGACCTTTTGCGGCGCGATCACGTTGCCCAGCGATTTGGACATCTTGCGACCGGACTCATCGACGGTGAAACCGTGAGTCAGCAGTTCGCGATACGGCGCGTGGTTGTCGATGGCGCAGCCGGTCAGCAAGGACGAGTGGAACCAGCCACGGTGTTGGTCCGAACCTTCCAGGTACAAGTCGGCACGCGGGCCGGTCTCGTGGCCCATCGGGTGCGAACCGCGCAGGACGTGCCAGTGCGTGGTGCCCGAATCGAACCACACGTCCAAGGTGTCGCTGATCTTGTCGTACAGCGGCGCCTCGTCACCCAGCAGTTCGGCAGCGTCCATCTTGAACCAGGCTTCGATGCCTTCGACTTCGACGCGCTTGGCGACTTCTTCCATCAGCTCGGCGGTACGCGGGTGCAGCTCGCCGCTTTCCTTGTTCAGGAAGAACGGGATCGGCACGCCCCAGTTGCGCTGACGGGAGATGCACCAGTCCGGACGGTTGGCGATCATCGAGTGCAGGCGTGCCTGGCCCCAGGCCGGGACGAACTGAGTCTCTTCGATGGCTTTAAGTGCGCGCTTGCGCAAGGTGTCGCCGCTGACAGGCTCTTTGTCCATGCCGATGAACCACTGCGCGGTGGCGCGGTAGATCAGCGGGGTCTTGTGACGCCAGCAGTGCATGTAGCTGTGTTCGATGATGGTGGTGTGCAGCAGCGCACCGACTTCGGTCAGTTTGTCGACGATGGCCGGGTTGGCTTTCCAGATGAACTGGCCGCCGAAGAACTCCAGCGATGTCACGTAAACGCCGTTGCTCTGTACCGGGTTGAGGATGTCGTCGTTGACCATGCCGTATTTCTTGCAGGTCACGAAGTCGTCCACGCCGTAGGCCGGGGCGGAGTGAACCACGCCGGTGCCAGCGCCCAGTTCAACGTAATCGGCCAGGTAAACCGGCGACAGGCGATCGTAGAACGGGTGACGGAAGTTGATCAGTTCCAGTTCTTTACCGGTGGTGGTCGCGATGACCGAACCTTCCAGGCTGTAGCGGGCCAGGCACGACTCGACCAGCTCTTCAGCCAATACGAGCAGTTTGTCGCCGACATCGACCAGGGCGTAGTTGAATTCCGGGTGAACGTTCAGCGCCTGGTTTGCCGGGATGGTCCACGGAGTGGTGGTCCAGATCACGATCGAGGCAGGCTTGGCCAGGGAAGCCAGACCGAAAGCGGCAGCCAGCCTGGCTTCGTCGGCAATCGGGAAGGCCACGTCGATGGTCGAGGACTTTTTGTTTTCGTACTCGACTTCCGCTTCGGCCAGGGCCGAACCGCAGTCAAAGCACCAGTTCACAGGCTTCAGGCCCTTGAACACAAAACCGCCCTTGACGATTTCGGCCAAGGCGCGGATCTCACCGGCCTCGTTCTTGAAGTCCATGGTCTTGTACGGGTTGGCGAAGTCGCCCAACACACCCAGACGGATGAATTCGGATTTCTGGCCTTCGATCTGCTCGGTGGCGTAGGCACGGCACAGTTCGCGGGTCTTGTCCGCGCCCAGGTTTTTGCCGTGGGTCACTTCGACTTTGTGTTCGATCGGCAGGCCGTGGCAATCCCAGCCCGGAACATAAGGCGCGTCGAAACCCGACAGGGTTTTCGAGCGGATGATCATGTCCTTGAGAATCTTGTTCAGCGCATGACCGATGTGAATCGTGCCGTTGGCGTAAGGAGGACCGTCGTGAAGTACGAACTTCGGACGATCCTTGCCAATCTCGCGCAACTTACCGTACAGGCCAATGCTGTCCCAGCGCTGCAGAATCTGCGGTTCGCGCTGAGGCAGGCCGGCCTTCATTGGGAAGGCGGTGTCCGGAAGGTTTAGCGTGGCTTTATAGTCGGTCATTTAAGGCTCTTCATTAGCGATTGGCGCTAGGTGCGACAGGGCACGGGCGGCGGCAACATCCGCATTGATCGCCGTCTTAAGCGCCTCCAGAGAGGCGAAACGCTGCTCTTCACGCAGCTTTTGGTGGAAACCCACCGTCAAACGCCGGTCATACAGATCGCCGGCAAAATCTAAAAGATGTACCTCGAGGTGGGCTTTGCCATCACCTTGTACCGTGGGCCGCACGCCAATGTTGGCGACGCCGGGCCAGGTCTTGCCGTCGATGTCGACGTTGACCAGGTACACCCCGGTCAACGGCACGCGACGACGCTTGAGTTGAATGTTGGCGGTGGGCGTACCCAGTTGGCGCGCCAGCTTCTGGCCATGCAGGACCCGCCCGGTGATCTGGAACGGACGCCCGAGCAGCCGCTCGGCCAGGGCAAAATCGGCAGCGGCCAATGCATTACGCACTTGAGTGCTGCTGACCCGAATGCCGTCCAGCTCGACGGTTTGCGCCGCTTCAACGGTAAAGCCCTGAACGATGCCGGCCTGCTGCAGAAAATCGAAATCCCCTACTCGGTCACAGCCGAACCGGAAGTCGTCACCGACCTCCAGGTGCTGGACGCCGAGACCGTCGACCAGAATGGCATCGACGAATTCACTGGCACTGAGCTTGCTCAGCCGGTGGTTGAAGGCCAGGCACAGGACCCGGTCGACACCTTCGTCGGCCAACAGCTGCAGTTTGTCCCGCAGCCGGGCCAGACGGGCCGGGGCCGTGTCCGGGGCGAAGAATTCTCGCGGCTGCGGTTCGAAAATCACCACGCAGCTGGGCACGCCCAACTCGATAGCGCGCTCACGCAGCCTCGCCAGGATAGCCTGGTGGCCACGGTGAACACCGTCAAAGTTGCCAATAGTGGCGACACAGCCCCGATGCTGGGGGCGCAGGTTGTGGAGGCCTCGAACCAGCTGCATAACGCGCTTCTTGCTCATAAAGTGGTCGATTATAACCACACCCGGCGGCCGACGACAGGCAACACCGTAACCCAAAGTAATCGAGCCGACAAAACCGCCGGTTCGCCCATGTTTATCGAGGCCAAAGCCTCAGCTCAGCGCCTTGCGATTGAAATCGCGCAAACGGAAGCCCATCAACAGCAGCATGCCGAAATAACTGACCACGCCGGCCGCGACCAAACCGCCCAGGCGCAGGAACCGCTCCAGCATATGTCCCTGATCCCAGGCCGGCATAAAGTGCATCCCGGCCAGCAGCACAGCAGACATCACCAACACCGCAATCACAAGCTTGAGGCCGAACTTGGCCCAACCCGGTTGCGGCTGATACATCTGCTGCTTGCGCAGTTGATAGAACAATAGCCCGGCGTTGATGCAGGCACCGATGCTGATGGCCAGGGCCAGACCGGCGTGAGCCAGCGGGCCGATGAGCACGAGGTTGAACAGCTGGGTAACAATCAGGGTAAAAATCGCGATTTTTACCGGGGTGCGGATGTTTTGTTGAGCATAAAAGCCCGGCGCCAGCACTTTAATTACGATAATCCCGAGTAAACCGACCGAATAGGCAATCAACGCCCGCTGGGTCATGGAGGCATCAAACGCGCTGAATTGGCCGTACTGGAACAGCGAAACGGTCAGCGGCTCGGCCAGAATCCCCAGCGCCAGAGAACACGGCAACACCAGCACGAAGCACAGACGCAGGCCCCAATCGAGGATGCGCGAGTATTCGTGGCGATCTTTGCTGGCGTAGGTCTTGGCCAGCGTCGGCAGCAGAATGGTACCCAATGCCACGCCCAGCACGCCGGACGGCAACTCCATCAAGCGGTCGGCGTAATACATCCACGACACGGAGCCGGCGACCAGGAACGAGGCAAAAATGGTGTTGATGATCAGGGAGATCTGGCTCACGGACACGCCGAGAATCGCCGGCAACATCTGTTTCATCACCCGCCAGACGCCGCTGTCACGCAGATTCAGGCGTGGCAGCACGAGCATGCCGATCTTTTTCAGGTGCGGCAGCTGATAAAGCAACTGCGCCAGGCCACCCACCAGCACCGCCCAACCCAAGGCCATGACAGGAGGATCGAAGTACGGCGTCAGGAACACCGAAAAGACGATCATGCTGACGTTGAGCAATGTCGGCACGAAAGCCGGCACCGAAAATCGGTTGTACGTATTAAGGATCGCACCGGCCAATGAAGACAGGGAGATCAGCAATATATAAGGGAAAGTCACCCGCAACAGGTTGGTGGTCAGCTCGAATTTTTCCGGCGTATCAGTGAAACCCGGCGCGGTGGCCCAGATGACCCACGGCGCGGCAAGCATGCCCAGCGCCGTGACCAAGGCCAGCACCAGCGTCAGCAGGCCCGATACGTAAGCGATGAAAGTTCGCGTCGCCTCCTCGCCCTTCTGGTTCTTGTATTCAGCAAGGATCGGCACGAACGCTTGGGAAAACGCCCCTTCGGCGAAGATTCGCCGCAGCAGATTGGGAAGTTTGAAGGCGATAAAGAAGGCGTCCGTCGCCATCCCGGCGCCAAATGTGCGTGCGATGAGGGTGTCACGAACGAACCCCAGAATCCGGGAAAGCATCGTGATAGAGCTGACGGCGGCTAACGATTTGAGCAGATTCATTGAAAGAGTTTGTGCCTGTCGATAAACAGCAGGCGAACAAAGCGCCTACTTATGCGATACTCCGCGCCGCAGCAGCACAGAGCCAAAGCTCGCGAGTTTACAGGTCAAGCGCCGGAAATAAATATCCCGCCTCTTTATACCTACCACTTAGCGGAACGTCTCAACCGCCCTTGACAAGACATCAACTCATCGGCATGATTCGCGGCCTATTTTGTTTGCTATTTCCTAAAAAGTCTTTCGAGGAGCTCGACGGTGGCCAACACACCTTCCGCCAAAAAACGTGCAAAACAGGCTGAGAAGCGTCGCAGCCACAACGCCAGCCTGCGTTCCATGGTTCGTACCTACATCAAGAATGTAGTTAAGGCCATCGACGCAAAAGACGCTGAAAAAGCTCAAGCAGCTTACGTTCTGGCTGTGCCAGTTATCGACCGTATGGCCGATAAAGGCATCATCCACAAGAACAAGGCAGCTCGTCATAAGAGCCGCCTGAACGGTCACGTCAAGGCTCTGAACCTTGCTGTTGCCGCATAAGCGATAAGCTTGTTGAAAAACCGACCTCAGGGTCGGTTTTTTATTGCCTGCGATTTGGTAAACGCCGCGCAAAAAAAATGTGGGAGTGAGCCTGCTCGCTATAGCGGCGTAACACTCAACATTGATGTCGACTGTTACGCCGCTATCGCGAGCAGGCTCACTCCAACATTTCGATTTGCATCAGCTTATTGGGCGTGTGTCCACGGCAGAATCGGGATCGCCGTCACCGCATTCTGCGGGCTGCCTTCGATCAAGCGATCGCTGTAGACCAGGTACACCAGCGTATTGCGCTTCTTGTCGAGGAAGCGCACCACCTGCATGGTCTTGAACACCAGCGAGGTGCGCTCCTTGAACACCTCATCACCATCCTTCAGCTCACCCTTGAAGCTGATCGGACCGACCTGGCGGCACGCGATAGACGCTTCAGCGCGATCTTCCGCCAACCCCAGCCCACCTTTCACACCGCCCGTCTTGGCCCGCGACAGGTAGCAAGTCACGCCCTCGACCTTCGGATCATCAAACGCCTCGACGACGATACGGTCGTTCGGGCCGACGAACTTGAACACCGTCGACACCTGGCCAATCTCCTCGGCCGAAGCTAGCAGCGGCATTGCCAACAGCAGACCCAACAATCCTTTTGCCACACGCATTCAAATATTCCTTCAGACCAGAATCAGGTTATCGCGATGAACCAGTTCCGGCTCCGCCATGTAACCCAACAGACCGACAATCGCCTCAGACGACTGACCGATGATTTTTTGTGCTTCCAGCGCGCTGTAGTTGGCCAGGCCACGGGCAATTTCACGACCGTCCGGCGCCACGCACACCACCATTTCACCGCGTCGAAAACTGCCCTGAACCAGCTTGACGCCAACCGGCAGCAAACTTTTGTTGCCCTGGGACAGCGCCGTCACCGCCCCCGCATCCAGCACCAGCGTGCCACGGGTTTGCAGATGCCCCGCCAGCCATTGCTTGCGCGCCGCCAGCATGCCGCGCTCAGGTGACAACAGGGTGCCGATGCGCTCGCCAGCCTTCAGACGGTCCAGCACGCGCTCAATGCGCCCGCCGACGATGATGGTGTGCGCACCGGAACGCGCAGCCAGACGTGCAGCACGCAATTTGGTCTGCATGCCGCCACGACCCAATGCACCACCGGTACCGCCAGCGACGGCATCCAGTGCCGGATCATCGGCGCGCGCCTCGTAAATCAGGTTGGCGTCGGGGTTATTACGCGGATCGGCGTCGAACATACCGTCGCGATCGGTAAGGATCACCAGCAAGTCAGCCTCCACCAGGTTGGCCACCAGCGCTGCCAAGGTGTCGTTATCGCCGAAGCGGATCTCGTCGGTGACCACGGTGTCGTTTTCGTTGATCACCGGGATCACTTTCAGCTCGACCAACGCACGCAGGGTGCTGCGGGCGTTCAGGTAACGCTTGCGGTCGGACAAGTCATCGTGAGTCAGGAGAATCTGCGCGGTATGCCGGCCATGCTCGGCAAAGCTCGACTCCCAGGCCTGCACCAGGCCCATCTGACCGATGGCGGCAGCGGCCTGCAGCTCGTGCATTGCACTGGGTCGCACGCTCCAGCCCAGACGACTCATCCCCGCCGCTACCGCCCCGGAGGACACCAGCACCAGTTCGACGCCCGCCTCATGCAACGCCACCATCTGCTCGACCCAGACACTCATTGCCGCGCGATCCAGGCCCTTGCCGTCAGCCGTCAGCAAAGCGCTGCCGATCTTCACGACCCAACGCTGCGCACCTGTCACCTTGCTCCGCATCATCTTCAACCTTAGCTTGAGGGCAGCGCGACCCAGCGCCGCCCGTAACGTTATTCGTGACTACCAATTTCCAGATACTAAAACGCCGCTCGATTGAGCGGCGCTTAAGTTTACTGCAACGAATCAGTCACGCACGTAAATGATTTCCGGACCGTCTTCGTCATCCACATCTTCTTCGTCCCAATCATCGTCGCCGATGTCATGGACCGACTTCACGCCGCTGCGACGCAGGGCACGCTGGTCATCCAGCGCCTGCAACTGGGCACGAGCCTCGTCTTCGATGCGCTGATCGAGTTCGGCCAACTCTTCCTTGTAGACCGGGTCGTTAGCCAGACGGTCAGCACGGTCTTCCATGTAACGCATGATGTCGTGGCACAGACGCTCGGTGCCCAGCTTGGAGATGGCCGAGATCACGTAGACAGGACCGGTCCATTCCAGGCGATCAACGATTTCCTTGACGCGAGCGTCATGCTCTTCTTCAAGGATCTGATCGCACTTGTTCAGCACCAACCAGCGATCACGCTCAGCCAGGGACGGGCTGAATTTGGTCAGCTCGCTGACGATCACTTCAGCAGCATCCGGGGCGCTGGCGTCATCCAGTGGCGCCATGTCCACGAGGTGCAGCAGCAAACGGGTACGCGACAAGTGCTTGAGGAAGCGAATCCCCAGGCCCGCGCCATCGGAAGCGCCTTCGATCAGACCCGGAATATCCGCGACTACGAAGCTCTTCCAACGATCGACGCTGACCACACCCAGGTTCGGCACCAGCGTGGTGAACGGGTAGTCGGCGACTTTCGGCTTGGCGGCCGAAACGGAGCGAATGAAGGTACTTTTACCGGCGTTCGGCAAGCCCAGCAGGCCAACGTCAGCCAATACTTTCATTTCCAACTTGAGATCACGCGCCTCGCCCGGTTTACCCGGAGTGGTCTGGCGCGGAGCACGGTTGGTACTGGATTTGAAACGGGTGTTGCCCAGACCGTGCCAGCCGCCATGAGCCACCAGCAATTTCTGGCCAGCCTTGGTCAGGTCGCCGATCACTTCCTGAGTCGCGGAATCGATGACCGTGGTGCCGACCGGAACACGCAGTACCAGCTCTTCACCTTTTTTACCGGTGCAGTCGGTGCTGCCGCCGTTGGAACCGCGCTCGGCATCGAAGTGCCGGGTGTAACGGTAGTCCACCAGGGTGTTGAGGTTTTCGTCGGCGATCATGTAGACCGAGCCGCCATCACCACCATCACCGCCATTCGGGCCACCGTTTTCAATGAATTTCTCGCGACGGAAGCTCATGCAACCGTTGCCGCCGTCACCGGCCTTTACTCGAATCGATACTTCGTCAACAAACTTCATAACAAAACGCCTCTCGTCATACGGACGAGCCGAAAAAATCTAGACATAAGACTCTTGCAAAAATGAGCGCAGCGACCTCAATCAACGACCGCAATCCAGCGCTGGAGCCCATCACAAACAGCTTTGCAAGAGACTCACCCCACAAACGAAAAAGCCCCGTCGCGAGACAGGGCTTTTCCAGCAACTACGCAATTATGCCGCGACGACTTCAGTCTTCGGGACAATGCTCACGTAACGGCGGTTGAAAGCGCCTTTTACTTCGAACTTGATCACGCCGTCGATTTTAGCGAACAGAGTGTGATCTTTACCCATGCCAACACCGTAACCGGCGTGGAATTGGGTGCCGCGCTGACGCACGATGATGTTGCCCGGAATGATAACCTGGCCGCCATACATCTTCACGCCAAGGCGTTTGGCTTCTGAGTCGCGACCGTTACGGGTACTACCACCAGCTTTTTTGTGTGCCATGAGTCAATTCTCCTAGTGAGGAATTAGGCTGAAATTAAGCCTGAATACCGGTGATTTTGATCTCGGTGTACCACTGGCGGTGGCCCATACGCTTCATGTGGTGCTTACGACGACGGAACTTGATGATGCGGACTTTATCGTGACGACCTTGGGAGATCACTTCAGCCACAACGGTAGCGCCAGCAACAACTGGAGCGCCGATGTTCACGTCATCGCCATTGGCGACCAACAGAACGCGATCAAAAGTAACGGATTCGCCGGTAGCGATTTCCAGTTTTTCGATCTTCAGGTATTCACCTGGGGCGACCTTGTATTGCTTGCCACCAGTAACAATTACTGCGTACGACATGGTATTTCTCCGATAATCCTGCTCACCCAGCTCTTTATAAGAAGAGGTATTGGCTGGCATGGCTGCATAAGGCTGGAAGGCCGGTTTGCAATTGCGTAAGGCAGGTGCTGCCCAGGAAGTTCAGGGTGCGCGATTGTACGCAAGCTGCCGGGGCGATGCAAGGGGCCGTCCATCGTGCCTTGACACCCGCCGACGTGGGTCCTAGCATGCCGCGCAACCCTTCTGGAGCAACTGTCGCTGATGCAACCCCAAGCTTTCTACCGCGCGGTGGCGGACGATTTTAGCGCCGTCGACGGCATCATCAAGAAGCAGCTGACTTCCCGAGTGCCGCTGGTATCGAAAATCGGCGATTACATTACCTCGGCTGGCGGTAAACGCCTGCGCCCTCTATTAGTGTTGCTGTGTGGCAAGGCCCTGGGTCGCGAAGGCGATGACCTGCGCCTGCTGGCCGCGACCATCGAGTTCCTGCACACCGCCACCCTGCTGCACGACGACGTGGTCGACATGTCCGGCATGCGCCGTGGCCGCTCGACCGCCAACGCCATGTGGGGCAACGCGCCAAGCGTGCTGGTGGGCGATTTCCTGTATTCGCGCTCCTTCGAAATGATGGTCGAACTGGGCTCCATGCCGGTGATGAAAATCCTTTCGCAAGCCACGCGCATCATCGCCGAAGGCGAAGTGTTGCAGCTGTCCAAGGTCCGTGACGCCAGCACCACCGAAGAAACCTACATGGAAGTCATCCGCGGCAAGACCGCGATGCTCTTCGAGGCTTCGACCCACAGTGCTGCCGCGCTCTGCGAAGCCACAGCGGAACAGGCTGAAGCCCTGCGCACCTTTGGCGACCACCTGGGCGTGGCCTTCCAACTGGTCGACGACCTGCTGGATTACAAAGGCGACGCGGAAACCCTGGGCAAGAACGTCGGCGACGATCTGGCCGAAGGCAAGCCGACCCTGCCACTGATCTTCACCATGCGCGAAGGCACGCCGGAACAGGCAGCCTTGGTGCGCAAGGCGATCCAGAAAGGCGGCATCGAGGATCTGGAAAGCATCCGCGAAGCGGTAGAAGCCTCTGGCTCGCTGGAATACACCGCGAAACTGGCCCGCGATTACGTAGCTCGCGCGATCAAATGCCTCGATGCGCTGCCCGCCAGTGAGTACCGCGACGCATTGGTTGAGTTGAGTGAGTTTGCAGTAGCCCGCACGCACTGATCCACCCTTGTAGGAGCCGGCTTGCTGGCGATTGCATCACCTCGGTGCTCCTGACACACCGAGGCGTGTACATCGCCAGCAAGCCGGCTCCTACAGGTCGTACACCCCTCTCCCGCCTAAAACCCTATACAATGTGCGCTTTTAGCGATCCTGAACCCAAGGAGCTTTAGTGAGCACGTTGCCACCCTGCCCAAAATGCAATTCCGAATACACCTATGAAGACGGCGCTCAGCTGATCTGCCCCGAGTGCGCCCACGAGTGGTCTGCCAGCGGCGAAGCCGAAGCGGCGTCCGATGACACCGTGAAGAAGGATTCGGTCGGCAACGTCCTGCAGGACGGCGACACCATCACCGTGATCAAGGACCTGAAGGTCAAAGGCACGTCGCTGGTGGTCAAGGTCGGCACCAAGGTCAAGAACATCCGCTTGTGCGATGGCGATCACGACATCGACTGCAAGATCGACGGCATCGGCCCGATGAAGCTCAAATCCGAGTTCGTCAGAAAAGTCTGATTCTGTTGTCTTCCATCCCGCGCCATACGTGGGATGGTGCTTCACCCTCCCCCACCTCTCCCGACATATCCTCGCAATAGCCAAACGCCAGCCGTTTTGACCTTACGCAATCTTTACCCGGAAAAAATCTCAAACTGCCAATAGGTCCTTGCTATTTGATGAATAAGAATTATTCTCATTGAAACCCATCAATGGAGATGAGACCCATGACTTATTTGATCGACGCCTGGCTGGACCGCCCACACCCCTACCTCAGGATCTTGCATCGGGAAACCGGGGAAGTTTGTGCGGTGCTTGAAGAAGAAGCCTTGAACGAGCTGCAGGATCAGGGTGATCTGGACGTCAACGGCTTGAGTTCCAGCGAGCCGGTGGTGCTCAAGGAACTGGTGCGCAATCTGTTTCTGTTCTGCTACGCCCGGGCGTTGCGCCCGACGAGTGATCTGAACCACAAGATTGAACTATGAAACACCGTAAAAAATTGTGGGAGCCAGCCTGCTGGCGATGGTATCAACGCGGTCTTGAAGAAACCCGGTCGCTCCTATCGCCAGCAGGCTGGCTCCCACATTAGCCCGCCATAAAGACAGGCCAGGTATTACAGAACGTCGAGCAGTTCGACGTCGAATACCAGAACGCTGTGCGGCGGAATGCTGCCAACGCCTTGAGCGCCGTAAGCCAGTTCGCTCGGCACGTACAGACGCCATTTACTACCGGCGTTCATCAGTTGCAGGGCTTCGGTCCAGCCAGCGATCACGCCGCCAACCGGGAATTCTGCAGGCTGGCCACGATCGTAGGAGCTGTCGAACACAGTGCCGTCGATCAGGGTGCCGTGGTAGTGAGTGCGCACTTGATCTTCACGGGTTGGCTTGGCGCCTTCACCTTGAGTCAGCACTTCGAATTGCAGGCCCGAAGCCAGGGTGGTAATGCCGTCACGCTTGGCGTTTTCAGCCAGGAAAGCCAAGCCTTCGCCAGCGGCCGCTTCAGCTTTTGCAGCTGCTTCGGCTTGCATGATTTCGCGGATCACCTTGAAGCTGGCGGACATTTCTTCCTGACCCACACGGCTAGGCTTACCGGCGAACGCGTCGGTCAGGCCAGCCAGGATCGCGTCCAGGTTAACGCCCGGTGGCGGGTTGTCGCGCAGTTGATCGCCCAGCTGACGGCCAATGCCGTAGCTGACGCGGGTTTCGTCGGTGGACAGATTTACTTCGGACATAACACTGCTCCGCTGTGCGGACGGCCCGGGAACTTGCCGTGCGTGCACAGCGCGTCCCGGAGCGCCCGGAACCAAAAGGGCCAGCAGACTAGCACAGATGCCGTTGCGTTGATCAGAGCTGTCAGTGGTGCCACGCAGAACGGAAGGCAATCGGAACTTTCAGGCTTTCCTCAGCACTGGCACCGAGCCCACACATCTCATCATGAACCGAGGTGTGCACAAGGTTGAATGGCAAGGAAGGGAAGGCATGAAGCACCTCGCGCGCATGCTCGACCGAACGCAGGTGAAACATTTCGCCGCGGGCATCACTCAAGGGATACGCCGCGCCGTGCATGCGAGCCTCCAGCAGATAGATCCCGCCTTCCATGGAGATCAGGTTCAGCTCATCGATTTTCCCGGCGATGGCATAAGCGCGCAACTCAACGAAGTTCATGAAGGCACCTCTTACAGTGTCAAGCCAATATCAATACATGCATAGGCCTCGACACCTCAAAGTACAAGCCACAAACGACACCGCCCGTCTGTTTGCACCTGACTGTAGGAGCGAGGCTTGCCCGCGAAGGCGGTGTGACGGGCAACAACTATATCGACTGACACGGTCCCTTCGCGGGCAAGCCTCGCTCCTACAGGGCTTTGTGTGCGTCAGTGCTTGGTGAGTTTGTCCAGGTAGCCCATGGCAAACGCCGACACGACGAATGTCATGTGAATGATCACGTACCACTTCAAATGCTCGGGATCGACGTTTTTGGCGTCCATGAAGATCCGCAGCAGGTGGATCGACGAAATCGCCACGATGGAGGCCGCCACTTTCATCTTCAGCGAAGACGAATCCATGGTGCCCAACCAGTTGAGCTTTTCCTTGTCGTCGTCGATGTCCAGTTGGGAAACGAAGTTCTCGTAACCGGAAATCATCACCATCACCAGCAAACCACCCACCAGCGCCATGTCGATCAGCGACAGCAGTACCAGGATCAAGTCCGACTCGGCCATCGAGAACACGTTAGGGATGACGTGGAAAACCTCCTGGAAGAATTTCAGCGCCAGCGCCAGTAGTCCAAGGGACAGACCGAAGTAGATCGGCGCCAGCAGCCAGCGCGAGGCATACATTGCATTTTCGATAAAGCGTTCCATTGAATCTCACACGTGGGCTGAAAATGGACGCGAGTATAACAGTCCCCCGTAACACCCAGAAACCGTCGGGAAATCCGCAACCTGCGCGTGTGCCACAAAGTTTTTCTGCTAGTGTCCAGACTATTGACCGCTCAGCGACATCGGACAGGAAGACTGGAAATGGGTGTGCGATTGCCAATAACGAGTGCCGGCATTTGCCTGGCCCTGCTGATGAGCGGCTGCTCACCCAGCGATGAGAAGCGCCAGACCAGCCTCGAGGAAAAGACCGCGCAGTTCGAGAAGTCTCTGGATGCGATTGAGGATCCGAAGCTCAAGGATGCCGTTGCCGAACTCGGCGGTTCTCTGCTGTTGCTCGAGCGTGCGCAACTCAAGCTCGACAGCAAACCCGTGGAAACCGAATACGGCGATGACGTTCTCGCCGTGCTCAAGCACTACCCCACGCCTCAGGCTTTGATCGACACCTACATCAACGGCCTGTTCGTGCTGCACAAGGATTCCGGATCCGACTACCTGACCGACCTGCAACCGGTGTTCCCTTTCAACTTCAACATTCCGGCCGCGTTTCTTTTTCCCCATGGCCTGGAATGGCAATCGGTGACCTTGAGCAACAAGCGCGTCATCGCGTTCCAGCCGGAATGGTCTGAAACCGATCCCGGCATTCAGCTGAGCCCCTCGAGTTCCAACCTGACCAACCCGGATGATCTGACGGTGACTTATCCGTTCATCGACGGCCTGGACATGGACAACAAGAACCAGCCCCAACCGGTGAGCCTGCAAGGCAAGGTCGAGGTCATCGCCCCTCGCCGGCTCTACACCTTCGACCTGACGAAAAAAGACGTTGGCCAGACCCGCACCAACGACAACCTCAGCGTCACCTTGCTGAAACTGGGCAACAACTACGCCGAAATCGAATTCAACAACAGCGCGCCACTGGCCCCGGAAGTCAGCGAAACACCGTTGAACCCGCTGATCGTCCAGGCCAGGGACATCACCGGGCAATTCCTCTCGCGCTCGGGTTCGATCAATGAAACCGCTGCGCAAATTGCCTTCTATCAAAAACAACTGGCGAAAATTCAGCAGCAAAAGGCCTGGAGCGAGACCTTCGAAAAGCAGATCGATGAAGAACAGCGCACCTTCGAGGCGCAGCAGAAGAATCATTACACCAAAGTGTATTTCAACGGTCCGGTGGAAACCGTTGAAGTCAGCGTGCAGGACTTCTCGGCCGCCACGGTGACTCGCAAGGACCTGAACCTGCCGGTACGCCGCTTCGACTCACACACCACAGAAAAAGCCATCCAGCCACTGACCTTGCCGGTGGTGGTGTATGACGATCGGGCCCCGACCTGGCTCAAGGGCGCAACATTGAGTGAGGAACAGCTGAAAAAGGGCGTCATCGTCAGTCAGTCGGTGGATGACCCCAGCGCCGCGCGCATTGAGTTCGACCACCCCAGAAGCTTCAATGACGAGCTGCTCGGCACATCGTTCAGCGCTGGCGATAGCCCGGTCACGTTTTTTACGGAGGATGGCAGCGGCAAACGCGATGAACCGATCGAGCTGCCGCCTGAGGCTTACGAGGTCGATCCGCTACGTGGCGCCATCACCTATGACTTGAACCTGTTTCCGGAAACACCGGCCTACGCAGTGGGCTCCATGCCGCTGTTTCTGGCGACTGTCGCCAAACAAACGCTCGACGCCCCTGCACTGCCCAAAGGCCTGGAACTCAAAGGCAATGCCTTGGTGGTTGATTTGAAGCTGTTTCCTGCCCAGGACTGGCGATTTTTCGCCAAAAACGACTCTGGAAACTACCTGAAGGAAATTCTTTCGGTCACCCACGACGCGAGCGCAGAAGGCCCGGCGTTATTTGCCGTGCATTACTTCTATGGCCAGCCAATACGTCTGGAAAGTTATCAGCGAACCGACCTCACCACCGTCCAATATGGTTTCGAGGTCAAACTGGCCAAGGCGGACCTGAGCCACCTTGATCAATAGCCGGTTTCAGTGGCCGCGCCGAACTCAGCCATTGAGGTTGCGGCAACGACCACCGTTGATTTCCCGCAGCTGGGCTTGCAGGTGCAGGCACCAGATTTGGGGGTCATCGGCCAGTTCGTAGCCATGCAGCGTCAGGCTTTCAACAATCGTGTCGAGGATGGATTCAGCCACGAAAGGACCATGAAACGGGCCCTGCGCCTTGATGGCGGAAGGTTGTTCACCGGCCATTCCGGCGGCGAATAGCAAGGTCCACATGCCCGTATCCCCCGCCAACGGGCGGATGGCACACTCGATACGGGTCACAAGGCCCAGGCATTGACGGGTGAGGCAGAGGTTGCGCGACATGGCGGCGACCCTCGGTAGATCCGGTATTCAGCCCCCACGGGAAGGCTGTCTCGATCCAGTGATTACTGTCGATATCCTTGAGCTGAGAATAGAAGAAAAGTTTGACTAGCACGTCAAGTGAGACCAGAAGGCGCCGAATGGTCATTGTGTGAATCTTGACGTCAGAGTGATGGCACTTTCTTGAAGCGGACACTTCACAATTGTGGGTGCGAGCCTACTCGCGATAGCGGACTTTCAGCCAACAGATGTGTTGGATGACAGTGCCTCATCGCGAGCAGGCTCGCTCCCACAGTGGATGGGTGTGATCCTCAGATCGGTCAGGCCGGCTTGGCCTCGACCAGCGCTTCCAACGCCGCTTCCTTCTCGGCTTCCTTGAGGTCTTCTTCGCTGATCATTTCCGCGATCACGCGCAAGCGTTCCACCACCCGTGCGTTAACGCTGCCTTCGGGGAACTGGCCATCGGCATCCGGGGCACCTGCCGGTTCGCCGACCAACAGGCTCAACGCCTCGTCAGCCTGGCGCACGGCGTAGACATGGAACTGCCCCGCACGCACCGCCGACAGCACCTTCTCGTCGAGCATCAGCGTGGCGACGTTGGCGTGTGGAATGATCGCCCCCTGTTCCCCGGTCAGCCCGCGGGCTTCACAAAGCCGGAAGAAACCTTCGATCTTCTCGTTGACCCCGCCCACCGCCTGCACTTCACCGAACTGGTTGATCGAGCCGGTGATCGCAAAGCATTGCTTGAGCGGCGTTTTCGACAGGGCCGAAATCAGCGTACACGCCTCGCCCAACGACGCACTGTCGCCATCGACGTAACCGTAGGATTGCTCCAGCGCGATACTCGCGGAAATCGCCAGCGGGAATTCCTGGGCGTAACGGCTGCCCAGATACCCGGTGAGGATCATCACGCCTTTGGAGTGAATCGGCTGGCCGAGGTTGACCTCGCGCTCGATGTCGACAATGCCGCTACCGCCCGGGTAGACCGTGGCGGAAATCCGCGCCGGCACACCGAACGCCGAGTCGCCGACTTCCAGCACGGTCAGCCCGTTGCACTTGCCGACGGCGGCGCCGTCCGTGTCGATCAGAATGATCCCGGCCAGCATGTCATCGAGAATCCGCGCCGAGACCCGCCCGGTACGGGTGGCCTTGGCCTTGAGCGCCCGTTCGATATGCCCGGCATCGGTCATCTCGTCCCCCGCCAGGTGACGAATGAAATCCGCCTCGCTGACCAGCTGGAACAGATCACCAATGCGCGCCGACAAACGCCCCTGATGTTCGGCCAGACGCGCGCTGTAAGTCGCCAGGCGCGCCACGGCATCGGCCGTCAGCGGCGCCATGCCTTCTTCCGAGGTGCGGGTTTTGAGCAACTGGGCGAACTGCTCCAGGCTCTCGTCGACCATCGGGATGTCCTCGTCGAAGTCCACCAGGACGCGGAACATCTCCTGGAAGTCCGGATCGAGGTCTTGCAGCGTGTAGTACAGCTGACGCGCACCGATGATGACGACTTTGACCTGCAACGGAATGTGTTGCGGCGTCAGGGTCACCGTGGCCAGGCGGCCCAGTTCACCGAGCGGCGATTCCATTTTCAGCTTGCGCGATTGCAGGGCGCGCTTGAGCGCATCCCACACGAACGGCTCACTGAGCATTTTTTCCGCTTCAAGGATCAGGAAACCGCCGTTGGCCCGGTGCAATGCGCCCGGACGCAGCTGCCGATAGGTCGTGTAGAGCGCGCCCTGATCGGTGCTGTATTCAATGCGGCCAAACAGGTTTTCGTAAGTCGGGTGCGGCTCGAAGACCACCGGCGCACCGCCGCTGGACGAATGACCGACCACCAGACTCGGGGCGTATTGCTCTTCCAGCAATTTGCGGGCGATGGCGTCAGTTTTGCTGTCGTCCACCAGTTGCTCGACCACAGTCTTGAGCAGATAGACCTGCATGGCTTGCAGGTAACCGCAAACGGCGGCGTTCTCAGCGTATTTCTCCGACAACGGCGACAACAACGGCTGCAAGGCCAACGTGATGGTTTCTTCGTTGAGGTGGCGCAGTTGATTGCTCGACTCGCGTTTCCATTGCGGCAGGCTGGCGAGCTCTTCGTTCAGTCGCTCCTCCAGACCTGAAATATCGTCGTGGAAACGCTCACGATCGGCTTCCGGCAACTGGGCGAATTCCGCTTCGTCCAGGGCCTTGCCTTCGCTCATCGGCGTGAATGCGATGTTGCTGGCGTCGCGGTAAAGCGCGACTTCTTTCTCCAACGCCAGGCGCTCGATCACGTCCAGTGCCTTGTCGTAGCGCTGGTTGAAGGCGCGGTCGATGGCGCTTTTTTTCTGCTGGTAGGACGGGTGCTCGAACACCGCCGGAAAGGTCGCCAGCAGGTTGTCGATCAAGCCGTTGATGTCACCGATGAAGGCGCCAGCGGTACCCGATGGCAATTCCAGCGCGCGGGGCTCGCGAGGCTCATCAAAATTATTGACGTAGACCCAGTCGGCCGGGGTCTGCAGGCGTTTGCCTTCGGCTTTCAGGTAGCGTTTGACGAACGAAAACCGGCCAGTGCCGGGTTCACCCATGACGAACACGTTGTAACCGGGGCGTGGCATGGCCACACCGAATTGCAGGGCTTCAACAGCACGTTCCTGGCCAAGCACACCGCGGAAGGGCTCCAGATCATTGGTGGTAGAGAAGCTGAACTGTTCAGCGGAAAACGGACGGGTCAGCGCTTCAGGCGCTAGACGCAAGCTGGCAGCAACAGGATCAGGCATCGGGCTTCCTTACATCAGGCGGGGCAGATAGCGGCATTCTGGCGCTGCCCATACCTCACTTGCAAGGCGCGCCTCCAGCCAAAGCATAGACAAACCGTCATCTCCAGGCTGGCCGGGGGCAAATCAATGATTTCAACGAATGTTTTGCAAAAAATCACGGAACCCCGGGAACGTGCCTAAACTCCAAACTGCGCGGCTGGATTAATAACTGGCCCACTGGCGCCGGATTGGGCCAGACCCCTTGTCCATTGGTATGCACATAAAGAGAACATAGCTATGAAACGGATTCTTCTCGGTACTCTCTTCACCGCTGTATCCATCAACGCCATGGCGCAGGCGCCAGGCGGCCCGGATTGCGGTTGGGGCAACATGCTGTTCGAAGGTCAGCGTGGCACCCCGGCTCACTTCCTGGCATCCACCACCAACGGCACTTCCGGCAACGCAACCTTTGGTATGACCTCTGGTACCAACGGTTGCTCGACTAATGCGTCGCTGACTTATGGCGGCAAATCCTGGTTTGCCATGAATGGCATGATGAACGAGCTGTCCGAAGACATGGCCAAAGGTAACGGCGAAGCGCTGACCACCTACGCCGTGGTACTGGGCGTGGCGCCGGAAGACCGTGCGCACTTCGCTGCCGTGACTCACGAGCACTTCCAGCAGATCTTCAGCAAGGCTGACGTGACCGCTGACGACGTGCATACCAACACCCTGGCCGTTCTGAAGAACGATCCGCGTCTGGCCAAGTACGCTACTCAAGCTTAAGCTCGACCCGCCCGCTCCTTTCGGGGAGCGGGTTTTGTTTTTTGGACCTGCCCTCTTTGGGTCTTTGTTTTTTTTCGACTTAAGTTGCCCACTATGCTCAAACGCCTTGCCTGGCTGGCGCTCTGTGTCTGCGCCCCGCTGTCCGCCGCGCCACATGTCGACAATCAACGTTTGCAGCAACTGGCCAACGACCCTTTCTGGATTTCCCTGGGCCATTACGAAACCGCCAAGCTGGGCGGTTGGCGCAGCTATGTCAGCGACAAAAAATTCTTTCTCGCACCCGACGGCAACGAACACCCCGACCGCGAACTGGCGGCCACCGTGCAGGCGCTGTACGCCCCGGCCAGTGCGGGCGAACAACATGCGCAATGTGTCTACCCGGCCCGCACCCGCTGGCTGAAGGCACAACTCAACCTGACCGACCTGCCGTCACTGGATTGCACTGAATTCAAGCAATGGTTCAAGGATGTCTCGCCCCATAGCGCGGTGATGATTTTCCCGGCGGCCTACCTGAACAGTCCGTCATCGATGTTCGGCCATACCTTGCTGCGCATCGACCAGGCCGATGTGCAGAGTGATCACACCGCGCTGCTCAGTTACGCGATCAACTTCGGCGCGTACATCGAAGGCTCGGACAACAGCATCCTCTACGCTTGGAAAGGTTTGATGGGCGGCTATCCGGGGCTGTTCGCGCTGGTGCCGTATCAGGAAAAACTCTCGGAATACCGCAGCCTCGAGAACCGGGACCTGTGGGAGTACCGGCTGAACCTGACGCAGGCAGAAACCGAGCGCATGGTCGAGCACGTCTGGGAGTTGAAGCAGATCCAGTTCGACTATTTCTTTTTTGACGAAAACTGCTCCTATCGCCTGCTCGAACTGCTGCAAGTGGCGCGGCCAAGCCTGCGCCTGACCGAACAGTTCCCGCTGACCGCGATCCCGACCGACACCGTCAAGGCGGTGAAAGAAGCCGGGCTGGTGGAATCCATTCAGTATCGTCCGTCTCGTGAACGGGAGCTGCTGAGCCGCGCCGAGCCATTGACTGACGAAGAGCAGGAGTGGGTGCTGAAAGTCAGCGCCGACCAGAAACAATTGCAGACGCCCGCGTTCAAGGCCCAACCGCGCGACCGTCAGGCGCTGATCATCGATGCGGCTTACCGACTCGAACGCTATCGCGCCAACGGTCAGGAGCGCGACCCTGAGCGGGCGCAGCGCAGTTTCGAACTGCTGCGGGCGATCAACCAGAACCCCGCCCCTGAGCTGAACATCCCAAGGCCCGGCCTGCCCGAGGACGGTCATGAATCCCGTACCTGGCAGGCCGGCATCGGCACCCGGGGCGACAAGGCCTTTGGCGAATATGGCTTGCGCATGGCGTATCACGATCTCAACGATAACGCCGAGAGCTTCCCGCTCGGTGCGCAGATCGAAATCCTGCAGATGAAACTGCGCCAGTACGAAGGCAATGAGTGGCAGTTCCAGCAACTCGACCTGGCGACCATTCGCTCCCTGACACCGCGCAATGAGCTGTTGCAGCCGCTCTCGTGGCAAGTCACCGGCGGTCTGGAGCGCGTGCCGGGCAAGCATGACGATGAGACGCTGGTCAGCCACGTCAACGGCGGTGGCGGCGGCACCTGGCAACTGGGCGAAGACATGCTCGGCTTTGCACTGGGCACCGTGCGTGTCGAACACAACAACGATTTCGCGGGTTTTATCGCACCGGCGGCAGGTTTCAACAGCGGTCTGCTGTGGAAAAACCCACTGGGCAATTTCAGCCTGGAAGCCAAGGGCGATTTCTTCACCAACGGCGAGGTGCGCCGCAGCGTGAGCCTCAACCAGCAGTGGGAACTGTCGCGCAACCTGGGCCTGCGCCTGAGTGCCCAGCGCGAATTCAGCCACCTCGCCTCGCCCGAGAACGAAGTGATGCTTGAGGTGAAGTGGTACCACTACTGATCGGCCGCACCACCCTCCCTGTGGGAGCGAGCCTGCTCGCGATAGCGGTGTATCAGTCAACGTTGATGTCGACTGACACTCCGCTATCGCGAGCAGGCTCGCTCCTACACGGGGATTGGCGTTATCCGACAGATTCATCACACGCCTTTCACACACGCCTCACGAATCCACTTCTAGACTCCCCTTATAGGCCGTTACACGGCCCGGGAGCTTGAGATGTGGCGGTGTGTGGCAGTAATCGGTTTGTTGCTGTTGATCGCGGGTTGCCAGACGACTCACGAGGATTTGATCGCCAAGGGTTATCCACCGGCGTTCGCCGATGGTTTCGATGACGGTTGCAGCAGTGGCCGGCAAGCCGCCGGGGCAATCACCGGGGAATTTCGCAAGAACGTCCCGCGTTATCTCAAGGACAAGCAGTACGCCGAAGGCTGGAGCGACGGTTTTCGCCAGTGCCAGGCCATGCGCGAAAGCGAGGATCGCGAGGACTATCGCAGCCACCATTGGGACGACCGCGACAAAGCCTGGCAGCAGCAAAAGGACCAGGACGCCGCCCGTGCCTATCGCTCGCAATGAGTGGCTGACAGACATCCATCGAAACTAAAAGCCTGCAACCATGGCCCAAACCCTATAACGGGAGAAAACCATGAGTCGCGCTTTCGTCAATGAAGATAACGCCGCCGCGCAAGCCGATCAGCCAGTCGAACGGCAGGTCAGCGCACAGCCCAATTACGTCACCCCCGCCGGGCTGGTGCAGCTTCAGGCGAAAGTCGCCGAGGTGCAAAACCTGCTCAACGGACAGGGTGCGAAAGGTGAACTCGCGGACAAACAGCGCCAGGCCGACCTGGAGCGTGACTGGCGGTATTTCAATCAACGCCTGCAAAGCGCTCAGTTGGTTGTACCGGCCTCCTCGACCCACAAAGTGCAGATTGGCGCGTGGGTGACCTTCGCCGATGAACAGGGCCACGAACAACGTGTGCAGTTGGTGGGTGAGGATCAGGCGGATGCGCCGAGCGGGCTGATCAACTGGGGCTCGCCGCTGGGGCGGGCGCTGTTGGGCGCGCAGGTCGGGGATGAGGTGGTGTGGAAGCGGCCGGTGGGGGATTTGGTGATTGAGGTTCTGGGCATAGAAATCGGGTGATATTCAGAGCCCAATCGCTAGCAGGCTAGCTCCCACAGTGGATTTGTGTCGATCAAATAACCCCTGTGGGAGCTAGCCTGCTAGCGATGGCCGCACCACGGTCTAATTGAAAAACCATAAAAAAACGGAGCCCTGAAGGCTCCGTTTTTTATGCAACCAACCCGATATCAGGCCAGTTTCTTGTGCCGTACACGATGCGGCTGGGAAGCCGCTTCGCCGAGGCGTTTCTTGCGATCTGCTTCGTACTCGGTGTAGTTGCCTTCGAAGAACACCGCTTGCGAGTCATCTTCGTAAGCCAGGATGTGCGTCGCGACGCGGTCAAGGAACCACCGATCGTGAGAGATCACAATGGCGGCGCCCGGGAAGTCCAGCAGGGCTTCTTCCAGGGAACGCAGGGTTTCAACGTCGAGGTCGTTGGATGGTTCGTCGAGCAGCAGGACGTTGCCGCCCTCTTTCAGGGTCAGGGCCAGGTGCAAGCGACCGCGCTCACCACCGGACAGGTCCTTGACGAACTTCTGCTGGTCGCCGCCCTTGAAGTTGAAGCGACCGACGTAGGTACGCGACGGGATCTCGTAGTTGCCGATGCGGATCTGATCGGAACCGTCGGAGATTTGCTGGAACACCGTCTTGCTGCCGTCCAGGTCTTCGCGACTCTGATCGACGCAGGCCAGTTGCACGGTTTCGCCGACTTCGATGCTGCCCGAATCCGGTGTTTCCTTGCCCATCAGCATGCGGAACAGGGTCGATTTACCGGCACCGTTACCGCCGATCACGCCGACGATGGCGCCTTTCGGCATGGAGAACGACAGGTTGTCGATCAACACGCGATCGCCGTAACCCTTGGAAACGTTCTTGAACTCGATGACCTTGTCGCCAAGGCGTGGACCGGCCGGGATGTAGATCTCGTTGGTTTCGCTGCGCTTCTGGAATTCCTGCGACTGCATTTCTTCGAAGCGTTGCAGACGAGCCTTGGATTTGGACTGGCGGGCCTTGGCGCCTTTGCGCACCCACTCCAGTTCTTCCTTCATGGCTTTTTCGTGGGCCGACTGCTGCTTGGATTCGGCAGCCAGACGATCGGACTTGGCTTCGAGCCAACCCGAATAGTTGCCCTCGTAAGGGATACCGGCGCCGCGGTCGAGCTCGAGGATCCAGCCGGCAACGTTGTCCAGGAAGTACCGGTCGTGCGTGATCGCGACCACGGTGCCCGGGAAGTCGTGCAGGAAGTGCTCCAGCCAGGCGACGGAATCGGCGTCCAGGTGGTTGGTCGGTTCGTCGAGCAGCAGCATGTCCGGTGCGGACAACAGCAGGCGGCACAGGGCCACGCGACGCTTCTCACCACCGGAAAGGAATTCGATCTTGGCATCCCAGGCCGGCAGACGCAGGGCATCGGCGGCGACTTCCAGTTGGCGATCCAGGTTGTGACCGTCGCTGGCTTGCAGGATGGCTTCGAGCTTGGCCTGTTCGGCGGCCAGTTTGTCGAAGTCGGCATCTTCATCAGCGTAAGCGGCGTAGACCTCGTCCAGGCGAGCCTGGGCGTTCTTGATCACGCTGACCGCTTCCTCGACCACTTCACGCACGGTCTTGGTCGGGTCCAGGATCGGCTCTTGTGGCAGGTAGCCGATGTTCAGCTCCGGCATCGGACGGGCTTCGCCCTCGAACTCGGTGTCGACGCCCGCCATGATTTTCAACAGCGTGGACTTACCCGAACCGTTGAGGCCGAGCACGCCGATCTTGGCGCCGGGGAAGAAGGACAGCGAAATGTTTTTCAGGATTTCCCGCTTCGGCGGAACAACTTTGCCCAGCCGATGCATGGTGAAGACGTATTGAGCCATGGAGAACCTTGGGTCAGTGACAGATGAATGATTGGAGCGCAGGCGATGCCCGGCCAGACTGTGCGCGTCGTCAGATTGATAATGTATCAATGCATGAGCGCTAAAAAAGTCTGAGTCTAGGAGCTGGAACGCTCCCGCGTAACCGGCAAAGCTACCTGAATGACAGGTGGCAGTCCAGCCGTGAGGGGCTGGCACTTAGCCACAACACAAGGCATGCTAGCCGCCCTTCGGGCGTCCGGCTTATAGTGCACGTCGCGCCAGTCCAGCCAAACCGCAGGATTACAGTTTGTCTAATGTCTCTCCGCCATCGTCCGTGAGCGTAGCCCATCCTGCGACCGGCTCGCCCCTGCGCGGATCCTTGAAGGGTGCGTTGGCGACGCTCGTGCTGTTGTTGCTCGCCTTGTTGTTCTGGCAGCTGCTGGATCAGCTGCGCGAAACACAGAAACACCAGCGGCAATACACCATCGACTACACCGCCGACCTGGCCGCGCAAGTCAGCCTGAACATGGCGCTCAAGGCCCAGATCGCGCTGAACCTGCTACCGATCGTCGAACAACCGCAAAGTGCCGACGAACAGCAGGCGCTACTGCGCAAGCTTCAACAATCGCTGCCTGAACTGCGCAGCCTGGCGTTGCTCAGTCCTTCCGGCAAAATCCTCAGCGACAGCGCCGCCGACAGCCAGGATGCCGACTACCTGGGTGAGCTGGTCCGACGCAGCCGCGCCCAGGCCCACTATTTCAGCAATGCCGACGACGGTTCAGTGGTGCACCTACTGCTGCATCAGGCCAGTGGCAGCAGCCGTGGTTACTGGGCCCTGCGCCTGACGCCGACATTTTTCTCGTCACTGACCAAACAAAATGAAGCCGGCATTCGTCCGCTATGGCTGGTGGAAAACCGGGTCAATCGCCAGATCATCAGCCGCGAAGAAGCGTCGCCTTCGGTTAAACCGAGCGCGTTGTCCCCGGACGATCTGGCCAACAGTGTGCTGACGGTGCCCCTGAGCAGCAGCGACTGGCAACTGCGCGGACTGTTCGATCGCCAGCAAGTGCTCGAACAACTGTTGCCGGCGTTCATCGGCAAATGCCTGTTGGGACTGGCATTTTCCCTGCTGCCGTTCATCGCGCTGCTGAGCATTCGCCGCCGTCAGCGCCAGTTGCATGAGGGCCGCCGCCGCTATCACGATATTTTCGAAGGCACTGGCGTTGCCCTGTGCGTATTGGACGTCTCCGGGCTCAAGACCTTCTTCGACAAAGCCCAACTGCACAGCAGCGAGCAACTCAAGGCCTGGCTCGACAGACCGGAGCAACGCCAGCAATTGCTCCAGGAACTGCGCATCACCGAGGTCAACCAGGTCGCCCTGCAACTGCTCAACGTCAATTCCTGTGCTCAGGCGTGGAAACTGTTGATTGACGGTTGCCCGCTGGACGGCACCGCCATCGGCCATCAAGTGCTCGAAACGGTGTTCAACCAGCAGAGACAGCTCGAGCTGGAAATCAAACTCCAGGACGCCAATGGCCGCGACCAGCACCTGTGGCTGGTGCTGCGCCTGCCGGAAGATCACGCCGACTATAAAGCGGTGATCCTGAGCATCACCGACATCACCAGCCGCAAGCTCATCGAGCTGTCGCTGCTGGAACGTGAAGGCTTCTGGTCCGATGTGGTGCGCACCGTGCCGGATCACCTGTACGTGCAGGACGTGATCAGTCAGCGGATGATATTCAGCAACCACCACCTGGGCCAGACCCTCGGTTATGACGGCACCGAGCTGCACCAGATGGGCGAGTATTTCTGGGAAATCCTCCTGCACCCCGAAGATGCCGATTACTACCACCGCTCGCGCCAGACCCAGCGCCGCGCGGGTTACACCCAATTGCTGCAATGCCAGTTGCGGTTCCGTCATCGCGACGGCAAGTGGCGGCGTTTCGACATTCGCGAACAGGCACTGGCGCGGGACAAACACGATCAAGTCACGCGGATCATCGGCGTGGCCAAGGACATCACCGATCAGATCGAAGCCAGTGAATCCCTGCGTGACAGCGAGCAGCGCTACCGGATGCTCGCCGAAAGCATCAGCGACGTGATTTTCTCCACCGACAGCAAAATGAAGCTCAACTACGTCAGCCCGTCGGTACAAGCCGTGCTGGGCTATGACGCCGAGTGGATCTTCCAGAACGGCTGGCAATCGACCATCGCCAACCCGCAGCAATTGACCGGCATTTACGGCCTGATGGATCGGGTCAGCAAAGCGCTGGATAAACCCGAGCAACTGGCACTGCTGCGCAGTCAGGTGCAGACCCAACTGTTCCTGTTCGATTGCCTGCGGGGCGACGGGCGCAAGATTCCGATCGAGCTACGGCTGGTACTGGTCTGGGACGAACACGAGGCCTTCGAAGGCGTGCTGGGCGTCGGCCGCGACATCAGCCAGCAACGCCGGGCCGAGAAAGACCTGCGCATGGCGGCCACGGTCTTCGAACATTCGACTTCGGCGATCCTGATCACCGACCCGGCCGGCTACATCGTCCAGGCCAACGAAGCGTTCAGTCGCGTCAGCGGTTATGCCGTGGAGCAGGTGCTGGACCAATTGCCGAACATGCTGACCGTCGACGAGCAGCAGGAAGCCCACCTGCGTTATGTGCTCAAGCAACTGCATCAGAACAACACCTGGGAGGGCGAAGTCTGGCTCCAGCGGCGCAACGGCGAGCATTACCCGGCCTGGGTCGGCATCACGGCGGTGCTAGACGATGAAGGTGACCTGGCCAGTTACGTGTGCTTCTTCAGCGACATCAGCGAGCGCAAGGCCAGCGAGCAGCGGATTCACCGCCTCGCCTACTACGACGCCCTGACCCACCTGCCCAACCGCACGCTGTTCCAGGACCGTCTGCACACCGCACTGCAATCGGCCGAGCGGCAGAAGTCCTGGGTCGTGCTGATGTTCCTCGACCTCGACCGTTTCAAGCCGATCAACGACTCCCTCGGCCACGCGGCCGGCGACCGTATGCTCAAGGAAATGGCCACGCGCCTGCTCGGTTGCGTCGACGATGACGACACCGTGGCGCGCATGGGCGGCGATGAATTCACCTTGTTGCTGCAACCTCGGGCCAACCGTGAAGTCGCCTTGAACCGGGCGATCCATGTGGCGGAGCAGATCCTCGCCAGCCTGGTGAAACCGTTCGTGCTGGAAGGCCGCGAGTTCTTCGTCACCGCCAGTATCGGTATTGCCTTGAGCCCGCAGGATGGCAACGAACTCAGTCAGCTGATGAAAAACGCCGACACCGCGATGTACCACGCCAAGGAGCGCGGCAAGAACAACTTCCAGTTCTATCAAGCGGACATGAACGCCAGCGCCCTGGAGCGCCTGGAACTGGAAAGCGACCTGCGTCACGCCCTGGAACAAGACGAATTCGTTCTGTACTACCAGCCGCAGTTCAGCGGCGATGGCAAACGCCTGACCGGCGCCGAAGCACTGCTGCGCTGGCGTCATCCACGTCGCGGCCTGGTGCCGCCGGGGGATTTCATTCCGGTGCTCGAAGAGCTTGGGCTGGTGGTGGATGTCGGTGACTGGGTGATCAGCGAAGCCTGCCGGCAGCTCAAGACCTGGCATCAGGCCAAGGTGCGGGTCCCGAAGGTGTCGGTGAACATTTCGGCCCGGCAATTCTCCGACGGCCAACTCGGGACGCGGATCGCCACCATCCTCAAGGAAACCGGCCTGCCGCCGGCATGCCTGGAGCTGGAGCTGACCGAAAGTATCCTGATGCGCGAAGTCAGCGAAGCGATGCAGATCCTCGCCGGGTTGAAAAACCTCGGGCTGAGTATTGCGGTCGATGACTTCGGCACCGGTTATTCCTCGCTGAACTACCTCAAGCAATTCCCGATCGACGTACTGAAAATCGACCGCACCTTCGTTGATGGCCTGCCGTCGGGCGAACAGGATGCGCAGATTGCCCGGGCGATCATTGCCATGGCCCATAGCCTGAACCTGGCGGTGATTGCCGAAGGTGTGGAAACCCACGAGCAACTCGACTTCCTGCGTGAGCATGGGTGCGATGAGGTTCAGGGGTATCTGTTCGGGCGGCCGATGCCGGCGGGCCGGTTTGAGGCGCAGTTCAGCAATGATGCGCTGTTCATGTTCGACTGAAGCACAATCATTGTGGCGAGGGAGCTTGCTCCCGTTGGACTGCGCAGCAGTCCCTTTTTGGGGCCGCTTCGCAGCCCAGCGGGAGCAAGCTCCCTCGCCACAGGCCAGCACAATCACCGCTGATCCCGTCATGAAGCCCACTTGTCTGCGACATGATGTCCTTTCATATGCCATCTAAAACCCATTGGGTTAGAATGCCCCCCTTTTCTGCCCCGATCCTTGAGGACCGCCATGTTCAGCCGTGATTTGACTATTGCCAAGTACGACGCCGATCTTTTTGCCGCCATGGAGCAAGAAGCTCAGCGCCAGGAAGAACACATCGAGCTGATCGCTTCGGAAAACTACACCAGCCCAGCGGTGATGGAAGCTCAAGGCTCGGTACTGACCAACAAGTACGCCGAAGGTTACCCGGGCAAGCGCTACTACGGTGGCTGCGAGTTCGTCGACGTGGTCGAGCAACTGGCCATCGACCGCGCCAAAGAACTGTTCGGCGCCGATTACGCCAACGTTCAGCCGCACGCCGGTTCGCAAGCCAACAGCGCCGTTTACCTGGCTCTGCTGCAAGCGGGCGACACCATCCTGGGCATGAGCCTGGCCCACGGCGGTCACCTGACCCACGGCGCCAGCGTTTCGTCCTCCGGCAAGCTGTACAACGCCGTTCAGTACGGCATCGACGCCAATGGCCTGATCGACTACGACGAAGTCGAGCGCCTGGCCGTTGAGCACAAGCCGAAAATGATCGTGGCCGGTTTCTCTGCCTACTCGCAGATCCTCGACTTCCCGCGCTTCCGCGAAATCGCCGACAAGGTTGGCGCCTACCTGTTCGTCGACATGGCTCACGTGGCCGGTCTGGTCGCCGCTGGCGTCTACCCGAACCCGGTTCCATTCGCTGACGTCGTGACCACCACCACGCACAAGACCCTGCGCGGTCCACGTGGCGGTTTGATCCTGGCTCGCGCCAACGCCGACATCGAGAAGAAGCTCAACTCCGCAGTATTCCCGGGCGCCCAGGGTGGCCCGCTGGAGCACGTAATCGCCGCCAAGGCGATCTGCTTCAAGGAAGCGCTGCAGCCTGAGTTCAAGACCTACCAGCAACAAGTGGTGAAAAACGCCAAGGCCATGGCCGGCGTGTTCATCGAGCGCGGTTTCGACGTGGTCTCCGGCGGTACGGAAAACCACCTGTTCCTGCTGTCGCTGATCAAGCAGGAAATCTCCGGTAAAGACGCCGACGCCGCTCTGGGCAAAGCGTTCATCACCGTGAACAAGAACTCCGTGCCAAACGACCCACGCTCCCCGTTCGTCACCTCCGGCCTGCGCTTCGGTACTCCGGCAGTGACCACTCGCGGCTTCAAGGAAGCAGAATGCAAAGAGCTGGCGGGCTGGATCTGCGACATCCTGGCTGACCTGAACAACGAAGCGGTGATCGATGCCGTTCGTGAGAAGGTCAAGGCCATCTGCAAGAAGCTGCCGGTGTACGGCGCTTAATTGCACCGCTGAACCGCAGCACTAAAAAACCGGCCAGTGATGGCCGGTTTTTTTTCGCCTTGGATTTGTAGGAGCCGGCTTGCTGGCGATACGTCCTTGAGCCTTGCAATGATCTTTCGGCCGCCATCGCCAGCAAGCCGGCTCCTACAGGACCAGCACCACTGGTCAGACCGGTCATGCCAATTATGCAATTTCCGCTTGCGATCACCCAAAAACAGCGCCTAGACTGCGCCTGCACTGGACATACCGGTAAGACCACAATAATTAAGTCCTGAATCTGATGCGCTCACTCAAGCGCACGGCAGCCAGGACACCGACCAGGATTCCTCCCATGCTCAGATGGTGCTCGCGTTCAATCTTCCTCCAAGTGGTTCTCGGACTGGTGCTCGGCATCGTCTGCGGGCTGACCCTTCCTGAATACTCCGCCCAGCTCAAACCGCTCGGCGACGGTTTCATCAAACTGATCAAGATGCTCATCGGTCTGATCGTGTTCTGCGTGGTGGTCAGCGGCATCAGCGGTGCCGGCGACTTGAAGAAGGTCGGACGCATCGGCCTGAAATCGGTGATCTACTTCGAAATCCTCACCACCATCGCCCTGGTGATCGGTCTGGTGTTCGCTTTCACCACCGGCATCGGCAGCGGCGCGAACATTCATCTGGATCAGCTTTCCGCTGCCGACATCGGCGACATCGCCCAGCGCGGTCAGCACATGCAAACCACCCCCCAGTTCCTGATGAACCTGATCCCGACCTCGGTTATCGGCGCCTTCGCGGAGAACAACATCCTGCAAGTGCTGCTGTTTTCGGTGCTGTTCGGCAGTGCGCTGAACCTGGTAGGCGAAGCAGCGTCGGGTATTTCCCGACTGATCAATGAACTGAGCCACGTGATCTTCCGCATCATGGGCATGATCGTGCGTCTGGCGCCGATCGGCGTGTTCGGCGCCATCGCCTTCACCACCAGCAAATATGGCCTGGATTCGCTGCAGCATCTGGGCAGTCTGGTCGGCCTGTTTTACCTGACGTGCGTAGCGTTCGTGTCGCTGATTCTCGGTCTGGTGATGCGCCTCTCGGGCCTGAAAATGTGGCCGTTGCTCAAGTACCTGCGCGAAGAACTCCTGATCGTCATGGGCACCGCTTCGTCCGACGCCGTGCTGCCACAAATCATGCGCAAGCTTGAGCACCTGGGCATCGGCAGTTCGACGGTCGGTCTGGTGATTCCTACGGGTTATTCATTCAACCTCGACGGTTTCTCGATCTACCTGACCCTCGCCATTGTCTTTATCGCCAACGCCACCGGCACGCCGCTGGCCATGACCGACCTGCTGACGATTCTGCTGGTCTCGCTGATCACCTCCAAAGGTGCCCACGGGATTCCCGGCTCGGCGCTGGTGATTCTCGCGGCGACACTCACGGCAATCCCGGCGATTCCGGTGGTCGGCTTGGTGCTGGTGCTGGCAGTGGACTGGTTCATGGGCATTGGCCGGGCGCTGACCAACCTGATCGGCAACTGCGTCGCTACTGTGGCCATCGCTCGCTGGGAGAAGGACATCGATATTCAACGGGCGAACAAAGTGCTTTCCGGCCAAGTGGGTTATACCTTCCAGCCGAGAAAACCCGTCGCCCCGGCGCATCAGCAGGAATTCTGAATAAACGCCGTGCCTGCCCGCGAGCAGGCACGGTCAACAATCGTTTTTGGATGCTCATGGAGCGAACAGTGATTACCTCGTCGACCGTTGTGAACTCAGTCGTAGAAAAACTCCGGGCCGCTTTGGCCCGTGGTCAGTGGCGCTCCGGCGAAATGCTGCCGGGGCAACGTGAGCTGGCCGAACAACTGGGCATCAGCCGCCCGAGCCTGCGTGAAGCGGTGATCGTGCTGGAAACCCTTGGCCTGGTGCGCTCGATGCCCGGCAAAGGCGTGGTGGTGCTGGACGCCCATCTCAGCGACAGCCAAAGCCACGACAGCGCGGTGGCCGGCGCCAGCCTGGAAGACGTGCTGCAACTGCGCTACACACTCGAACCGTTTATCGTCGGCCTGGTCGCGCAGTCAATCAGCAGCAAGGAAGTCGGGCAACTGCGCCTGACCCTGATGGACATGCGCGAAGCGCTGGAGGCCAACGACAGCGAGGCCGGGGTGAACGCCTACATCGCGTTCCACGAAGAACTGTTCACGCTGACCTCGAACCCGATTTTCCAGAGCGTGGTGCAGCAGACCAGTAATGCCCTCAAGCAAAGCGCCGAGGTGCTGCGCAACTCCCCCGAGCATCTGGCTGAGCGCCTTGAGGAGAACGAAGCCGTGGTGCGGGCGATCCGCAGCAAAAACAGCGCCCAAGCCAGTGCCGAGATGCGTCGGCACATCCTTCGGGAAGGTCAGCGGATGGGCATCGAACTGAATATCCCGGACGACAACCTCGGCAGTTAAAACTGCTTCGAACTGGAGACAGGCCATGAACAGCTTCGCCTCACCGCAAACACTCACTGCCCAGCCCTTTCCCGCGCGGGAGGACGATCTCTATTCGCGGATCTTCGACGCCATTCTCGAACAGCGCCTCACTGCGTCCAGCCGCTTTACCGAAGATAGCCTGGCGCAGATGTTCAGCGTTCGACGCAGTGACATTCGTGGCGTGCTGACGCGCCTGTCTCATCAGCAAATCATCGTCCTTCGGGCGAACCATCGGCCCCGCATCGCCGCGCTCGATGCCGAGCAGACCCGGCAGGCGCTGCATGCCCGGCGGCTGACCGAGATCACCTTGGTGCAACTGGCCTGCCGGCAACCTCGTGCGCAAGACTTGAACCGCCTGCATGCCCTGATCGAGAGCGAGCGCCACTGTACCGCGCGTGGCACGGCGATCCGGTTGGCCGGGGAGTTTCATTTGCAGTTGGCGGAAATGGCGGGGAATGCCCCGTTGGCGCATTTTCTCGGCAGTCTGGTGCCGCTGACTTCGCTGGCGATTGCGCAGTTTGATACCCACCTGCATGGAAATTGCGGTTGGCAGTTACATCAAGGCGTTCTGGAAGCAGTGGAGCGTGGCGATTCAGTCATGGCCGAAACGCTGCTAAGCCAGCATCTGGACCACCTTGAGGAAACACTGCTGAACTCAGGATCAAGATCCAGCCTGAATCGTGTTGCCGGTTAGATCGCTATCGCGAGCAGGCTCGCTCCCACAGGGGAATGCATTTCCAATGTGGGAGCGAGGATGCTCGCGATGACGGCATAAGATTCACTGAAAATCTTTGGCTTTAGTCCGCAGCCACCCGCGCAAACCCTTCCCGAATCTTCTCTTCCGGCAAATCATCGGCAATAAACACGATCACGCTTTCCCGCGCCTCGTCGTCCGCCCATTCGGTATCCCAGTCGAATCCGTACAACTTCAGGACCCCTTGAAACACCATCCGCCGCGGTTCGCCAACAATGCTCAACACACCTTTGTAGCGCAGCAATTGCTTGCCATGGTCTTCCAGCAGCTCGTTCATGAACTCGCTGAGCTTGTCGATATCCAGCGGCTTGTCGGTGCGCAGCACCAGGCTGGAGATCCGGTCGATGGAGGGCGCCTTGGCCACCGGGCGCAGGCTGACGCCGCCGAGGTCGGCATTCAGGTTGAAACCGCGCACGTCGAGCAATTCCGCCAGGTCGATCTTGCCGTGTTCGACCACACGAATCGGCGCGCGACGGTTGATGCGGGTCAGGCGTTCGCTCAGTGCGGTAAACGTCACTTCGTCGACCAGATCGCGCTTGCTCACCAGCAAGCGGTCGGCAAAACCGATCTGTGCCTGGGCGATGGTTTGCGTCAGGTGAGTGTCGGCATGCGCCGCGTCTACCAGGGTGATGATGCCGTCGAGGATGTAACGCTCGCGCAGCTCTTCATCGATGAAAAAGGTTTGCGCCACCGGTGCCGGGTCGGCCAGGCCGGTGCATTCGATCACCAGACGGTCAAAGGCGATTTCGCCGCTGTCCAGGCGTTCGAGCAGCAGGTACAAGGCCTTGGTCAGGTCTGTGTGGATGGTGCAGCAGACGCAGCCGTTGGACAGCGTCATCACTTGCACCGGTTCATCACCCAACAGCTGGGTGTCGATGCCGGCGTCACTGAATTCGTTCTCGATCACCGCGATTTTCAGACCGTGCTCGGCTTTGAGCAGGTGGCGCAGCAGCGTGGTCTTACCGGCGCCGAGGAAGCCGCTGAGGATGGTTACCGGGATGGGAGAGGACAACTGGAGTCTCCTGTTTCACAAAATTAAAAAGCAACACAAAACAAATGTGGGAGCTAGCCTGCTAGCGATAGCGGACTGTCAATCAACAGTGATGTTGAATGTTCAGCCGCCATCGCTAGCAGGCCAGCTCCCACAAGGATTGCTGTTAACCCGACAACCGGGTCAACAGCACTTCGGCCCACCCTTGCCACCGTAACGCGCTTCCTGACGCTCCCTGAAGAACATCTCGTAAGTCATTACCGGCTTGTCCGGGTGTTTGGTTTGCATATGCTCGACGTAGTTGTCGTAGTCGGGCATGCCGACCATCAGGCGCGCGGCCTGACCGAGGTATTTACCGAGGCGACTCAGGTCATTGAACATCGTGCATTCCTCGATTACGCATCCGGCAGCGCCTGGAACGGTGCTTCTTTATCCGTGCGTTCTTTGCTGCCCCAGGCGGAAATACCGACCTTGAGCGCATAGAACAGGATGCTGAAGACCACGAACAGGAACAGCGCGGTGAGCGTTGCGTTGGTGTAAGCGTTGAAGATCACGTGCTGCATCTGAGTGATGTCCTTGGCCGGGGCGAGGATCTGGCCGTTGGCCAGCGCATCGCTGTATTTTTTCGCCAGCGACAGGAAGCCGATCGCCGGGTTGGCGTCGAACAGCTTGATGAAGCCGGCGGTGGTGGTGCAGATCAGCAGCCAGACCGCTGGCAGCATGGTCACCCAGACGTAGCGTTGGCGTTTCATTTTGATCAGCACAACGGTGCCGAGCATCAGCGCAATACCGGCCAGCATCTGGTTGGAGATACCGAACAACGGCCACAAGGTGTTGATGCCGCCCAGTGGATCGATCACGCCCTGGTACAGCAACCAGCCCCACATCGCCACGCAACCGGCGGTTGCGATCAGGTTGGCGGTCCAGGATTCGGTGCGTTTCAGCGCCGGCACGAAGGAACCGAGCAAGTCCTGCAGCATGAAACGCCCGGCCCGGGTGCCAGCATCAACGGCCGTCAAAATGAACAGCGCTTCGAACAGGATCGCGAAGTGGTACCAGAACGCCATGGTGTTTTCACCCGGCAGGACACTGTGCAGGATCTGCGCAATACCGACCGCCAGGGTCGGCGCACCGCCGGCACGGGCCAGGATCGTGGTTTCACCGATGTCCTTGGCCACCGCTTGCAGCGCTTCCGGAGTGATTGCAAAACCCCAGCTGGTGACCGTTTGAGCCACTGCCACCACGTCACCGCCGACGACTGCCGCCGGGCTGTTCATGGCGAAGTACACGCCTGGTTCGATCACCGAAGCCGCGACCATCGCCATGATGGCGACGAAGGATTCCATCAGCATGGCGCCGTAACCGATGTAACGGGAATTGACCTCGTTATCCAGCAGTTTCGGCGTGGTGCCGGAGGAGATCAGCGCGTGGAAACCGGAGACCGCGCCACAGGCAATGGTGATAAACAGGAACGGAAACAGACCACCCTTCCACACGGGGCCGGTACCGTCGACGAACTGGGTCAATGCCGGCATTTTCAGCTCGGGCATAGTCACCAGGATGCCGATCGCCAATGCCACGATGGTGCCGATCTTCAGGAACGTCGACAGATAGTCACGCGGCGCCAGAATCAGCCAGACCGGCAGCGAGGCGGCCACGAAACCGTAACCGACCAGCATCCACGTAATCTGTACGCCAGTGAAGGAAAAGGCTTTGGCCCAGACTGGATCAGCGGCAATCTGCCCTCCGAGCCAGATCGAGCCCAGCAGCAGCAACACCCCGACCACGGAGATTTCGCCGATGCGACCCGGGCGGATGTAGCGCATGTAAATGCCCATGAACATCGCGATCGGGATGGTCGCCATCACGGTGAAAATCCCCCACGGGCTCTCCGCCAGGGCTTTCACGACGATCAACGCCAGCACCGCGAGGATGATGATCATGATCAGGAAGCAGCCAAACAGCGCAATGGTCCCGGGAATACGGCCCATTTCTTCACGAACCATGTCGCCCAGTGAGCGGCCGTTGCGGCGGGTCGACATAAACAGGACCATGAAGTCCTGAACCGCACCGGCCAGCACCACGCCGGCGATCAGCCACAGCGTACCGGGCAGATAGCCCATCTGTGCAGCCAATACCGGGCCGACCAGCGGCCCCGCGCCAGCGATGGCGGCGAAGTGGTGACCAAAGAGGATGTGTTTGTTGGTGGGGACGTAGTCCAGACCGTCATTGTTGAGTACGGCGGGGGTGGCCCGTCGCGGGTCAAGTTGCATCACATTGTTGGCGATGAACAGACTGTAATAGCGGTAGGCAACCAGATAAATGGCCACGGCAGCGACCACAATCCACAAGGCGTTGATCGCCTCGCCTCGGCGCAATGCCACGACACCAAGGGCGCACGCTCCCACGATTGCCAGCAGCAGCCAGGGTAGATGGCGTAGCAGGCTATTATTATTTTTCATTTTATGATTCCAGCCAGAGTGGACAAGAAAGACAGCCACCCCGAGTTTAGCTCGCCTGACGGCAAAGGCCATACCCCGACATTGGTCTAGAAGACTGTCCTGACTGGCAGCCTCCGACAATGCGGGTCTATAGTCAGCGAACATCTAGAGGATTGCGCCATGAGCGAGCACCCTGCCGATCGTCGCCGCTTCAAACGTATTGCGTTCGATGCCAAAACCGAGCTGAGCCAGGGGGAATTCATCTGGCCGGTGAAGCTGATCGACCTGTCACTCAAGGGGCTGCTGATCGAGAAGCCAGAGCCGTGGCTGGGTAATCGGGATTGGCATTTCCTGGTGGATATTCATCTAACCGACGACGTCGAGATCAAGATGGATGTGATGTTGACCCACGATGATCATGGTCAACTCGGGTTCGTCTGCAAACACATCAGCCTGGAATCGATTGAGCGCCTGCGGCGGTTGATCGAGTTCAACCTGGGGGATCCCGAGGAACTGGAGCGCGAATTGGGCGCTTTGATCGAAATCTGACGATTCGACGCAAACCCTGTGGGAGCCGGGCTTGCCCGCGATGACGTCTTCAGCTCCGACACAAATATCGACTGACAAACCGCTATCGCGGGCAAGCCCGGCTCCCACAGGATGGTGTACTTTGCTACCCGCAGCTACTCGAACAATGCGTCGAGGGCCTGTTCCAGACGGGTCACGGCAATAATCTGCAACCCCGGCGGCGCTTCCTTGGGCGCATTGCCCTTGGGCACGATGGCGCGTTTGAAGCCGTGCTTGGCGGCTTCCTTCAAGCGTTCCTGGCCACTCGGCACCGGGCGCACTTCGCCCGACAGCCCGACTTCGCCGAACACCAGCAAGTCATGGGGCAGCGGGCGGTTACGCAAACTGGACATGACCGCGGCCATCAACGCCAGGTCGGAGGCCGTTTCCAGCACCTTCACCCCGCCGACCACGTTGAGGAAGACGTCCTGATCGTGAGTCGGAATCCCGCCGTGACGGTGCAGCACCGCCAGCAACATCGCCAGACGATTCTGATCCAGCCCCAGCGTGACCCGACGCGGGTTCGCCAAATGGCTATCATCCACCAGTGCCTGGACTTCCACCAGCATCGGCCGCGTTCCTTCCCACGTCGCCATGACCACACTGCCCGGTACTTCTTCCTGCGCACGTGTCAGAAAAATCGCTGACGGGTTGGAGACTTCTTTCAGGCCCTTGTCGGTCATGCCGAAAACGCCCAATTCGTTGACAGCGCCGAAACGGTTTTTTACCGCGCGCAACAGACGCAGCCGTCCATCGGATTCGCCTTCGAAATACAGCACCGTATCGACCATGTGCTCCAGCACGCGCGGTCCGGCCAAGGCGCCTTCTTTTGTCACGTGGCCGACCAGGAAAATCGCCGTGCCGCTCTGCTTGGCATACCGCACCAGCAATGCCGCACTTTCCCTGACCTGCGACACGCCACCCGGTGCCGATTGCAGTTGCTCGGTGAAGATCGTCTGAATGGAGTCGATCACCATGACCTTGGGCTTTTCGACCCGGGCGGTGGCAATGATGGTTTCGATGCAGGTTTCGGTCATCACCCGCAGCTGATCCTGAGGCAGGCCCAGACGACGCGCGCGCATGGCCACCTGCTGCTGGGATTCTTCGCCGGTGACGTACAGCGCCGGCATGACTTTGGCGAGGTTGCACAAGGTTTGCAGGAGAATGGTCGATTTACCAATGCCCGGGTCACCGCCGATCAGCACCACCGAACCATCCACCAGGCCACCGCCCAACACCCGATCGAGCTCGCTGGACGCGGTGGAGAAGCGCGGAATCTCTTCGACGCTGACTTCGGCCAAGGTCTTGATCTGTGCCTGCTGGCCGGTCCAACCGGTGCGACCGCTGGGTGCTGCGGCACCGCCGCTCTCGACCATGGTTTCGGTCAGCGTGTTCCAGGCCCCGCACTCGCCGCACTGGCCGGCCCACTTGGGGAAGGTTGAGCCGCACTCGGTGCAGCCGTACATGCGCTTGGCCTTGGCCATCTGAACTCCCGGCAAAAACCGCGATGATAGCTCAGCTGACGCGGATCAGCGCGGCGCCGCTGTGCGGATTTCACCGTTGGCCAGACGCGCGGCGCTGTTGCCCAACGGATCTTCGGCATTCAGGTCGGCGCCCTTGGCCTTGAGCTCATCCAGCAATTCGACTCGCTTGAACAGTCCCGCGTACATCGCGGCCGTCTGGCCAGCGCCGTTACGTTGGTCGGGGCTGCAATGGGCGGCCAACAGAGTTTTGGCGATCTGGATTTCGCCCTTGAAAATGGCGCCCATCAGGGCGGTGTTGCCGCGCTGATCCTGAGCGCAGGCATCGGCCCCGGCTGCGAGCAAACGGTCCACGGCGGCTGTCTGGCCGTGATAGGCCGCAAGAATCAGCGCGGTGTAACCCTTGCTGTCGCGGGTAGCGAGGGAATATTTGGCCTCAATGAAGGTATCGAGCATCGGCACATCGCCACGGCGGGCGGCGTCGAAGTAATAATTTTGCAGTTGAACCTTCAGCGCTGCGGGATCTTCGGCCGGCGCGCCGAATACGCTCAACGACACGCACGCCAGAAACATCGATAGACAAAAACGCATGGCAAGCTCCTAGGGCTGACGGAGCCTCGTCAGAGGCCCCGCTTTTCAGGCAAACGCGATCAGTCCGCCAGCTTGGCCGCCAGCGCCTTGACCCGGCTCAGATCACCCTTGGCCACTTTGGTCACGCCGCTGCCGTATTCCGGGTCGGCCTTATAAAGGAAGGACAGGATGATGTGCTTGCTTTCGTCATCGGTGGTGGCCAGTGAGCCGCCGAAGCTCTCGATCAAGTCCTTGCGTTCTTTCTTGCTGAACGAGCGATACAGATCGCCGGCCTGCTTGAAGTTCTGCTCACGCTGGATCTTCGCCTGCTGAGTGCTGCCCGACAGGGCCGACTGGCTGTAACGTGCGGTTTGCGGCTCGTCACGCGGCAGCAAACGGCTCGGCTGATAATTCACGCCGCTACTGCTGTGACCGATGTTCATCGCGCCATCCTGATTGCCGTTGTTCACAGCGACCTTGGGTGCATTGATCGGCAATTGAAGTGCATTGGCGCCCAGGCGATACAGTTGAGTATCGGCATAAGAAAACACCCGCCCCTGTAATAAGCGATCTTCGGAAGGTTCGATGCCTGGAACAAGATTGGCCGGTGCCATGGCAACTTGTTCTGTGTCCTGGAAGACATTTGCCGGATTACGGTTCAACACCATTTGTCCAACTTTTCGCTCAGGAACTCCGGGCCAGATTTTGGTTGCGTCCAATGGATCGAAATCAAACTTGTACACGTCTTGAGGATTTAATACCTGGACGTACAAGTCCCATTTAGGAAAGTCACCCTTGTTAATATGAAACACCAAATCATTAGTCATATGACTGTAGTCTTGGCCTTGTACTTTGGTCACCGCTTTTGGATCGAGGTTATTAATCCCCTGCAAACTTTTCCAGTGAAACTTCACGTAGTGAATTTCACCTTTGGCATTTACCAACTTGTAAGCATGAACACCATTACCGTCCATTTCCCGATAACTGGCGGGTGTACCGGAATTTGAATACAACTCCGTCAAGGTGCGAGTGGCTTCCGGGACATGGGAGAAGAAATCGAAGCGGCGGGCATCATCGTCCAGGTTGGTACGCGGGTCTGGCTTGAAGGCGTGGACCATGTCCGGGAATTTGATCGCATCACGAATGAAGAAGGTCGGGAAATTGTTGCCGACCAGGTCCCAGTTGCCGTCCGCGGTGTAGAACTTGGTGGCAAAGCCGCGGGGGTCACGCAGGGTTTCTGGCGAATGGTTGCCGTGGACGACCGCCGAGAAACGCACGAACACCGGGGTGCTCTGACCACCCGCAAATACCTTGGCCTTGGTCAGGTCACTCAAGTCATCCGTCACGGTGAAGGTGCCGTGGGCACCGGTGCCGCGGGCATGCACGACGCGCTCGGGAATGCGCTCACGGTCAAAGCGTTGGAGCTTCTGGATCAGTTGCACGTCCTGTAGCAGCACCGGGCCGTTGGCGCCGGCGGTTTGCGAGTTCTGGTTATCGCCCACGGCAGCGCCGTTGTCTCGGGTCAGGGTCGAAGCGTGGACGGAGAAGGACAGCAGGCTGGCGGTTAATACGCCGAGGGTGTACCGAGAGGGGAAAGCCCCAAGGCCAATGGTCGAATTCATATCAGGTTCCTCTGTTTTCAAGGCGCACTCCAAGTGCGCTCCCCAGAGGCTAGAGGCCCGGACCGCAGAACATAAATAGAAAGAACGTAATACGATGATTCATAAATTTATGTGGCTAATCAGCTCGTTAGCACGTATTTCGCGCGCGATTGGTGGCACTTTGAAAACTAATTGGCGGCAAATGTGTCGATAAACACGAGTATTGTAAGAAGCTGTTTCGAGCAAGAGCCGTAATGCTGCTTTACACTGCGTTCCACCAACCTCATCTGTAACAAGGAAATAACCTATGGGCGTGATAAGTGAGTTCAAGGCCTTCGCGGTCAAAGGTAATGTGGTCGACATGGCCGTCGGTATCATCATCGGCGCCGCCTTCGGCAAGATCGTTTCATCGTTTGTCGGCGACGTGGTGATGCCGCCAATAGGCCTGTTGATCGGAGGGGTGGACTTCAGTGACCTGGCCGTTACGCTCAAGGCAGCCAACGGGGATGTCCCGGCGGTGGTGCTGGCCTACGGTAAGTTCATCCAGAGCCTGATCGACTTCGTCATCGTCGCCTTCGCGATCTTCATGGGCGTCAAAGCCATCAACCGTCTGAAACGCGAAGAGGCTGTTGCGCCAACCCTGCCGCCGGTTCCAACCAAGGAAGAAGAGCTGTTGAGCGAGATCCGTGATCTGCTCAAGGCCCAGAACAATCAGCCCTGAAGGCTGATTGCAAATAGAAACGGCGCCTTCGGGGCGCCGTTTTTTTTTACCAGAAGTTCTCGACCGCCACCTGGCCGGGTCGTCGACTGAGGCTCAAGTGCATGTCCCGCTGTTTGAGCAACTTGCGTGTGTCATCGATCATCTGAGGGTTGCCGCAGAGCATGACCCGCGAATGCTCGGCCGTCAGCGCCACCCCCGCCACCCGCTCCAGTTCGCCATTTTCTATCAACGTCGTGATTCGCCCGTTCAGGGCGCCGGGGTGCTCCTCGCGCGTGACGGTGGCGATGAACTGCAATTTGTGCGCGTATTCGGCCAGATAGTCGCGCTGCGCCAGCCCCGCGATCAGCGCCTGATAAGCCAGCTCGCGGGCTTCCCTTACGCTGTAGACCAGGATGATCCGCTCGAATTTCTCCCACACCTCGAAGTCCTGCAGGATCGACAAAAACGGCGCCACGCCGGTGCCTGTGGATAACAACCAGAGATCACGACCGTCGACGAAACGATCCAGCGTCAGGTAGCCAAAGGCCTGACGGTCGACCAACAGCGTATCGCCAATCTGCAGCCGGCTCAGTTCACTGGTGAACTCCCCGCCGGGCACAACGATGGAAAAGAACTCGAGAAACTCGTCATGTGGCGAGGAGACCATTGAATAGGCGCGCCACACCGTACTGCCATCGGCCCGGGTCACGCCCAGCCGGGCGAATTGCCCTGCCCGAAAACGAAAGCCGGGATCTCTGCTGGCCCGCAACGTGAACAGGTTGGGGGTCAACGGCTGAACGTCGGTCAGGGTCTGGCGAGTGAATTTTTCTGCGCTGGCGGTCATGGGGTGCTCCATTCAACAGATGCCCCAGTGTCCCGCAAAGCGAGTGATGTAAACACCGGTGATTTGTAGTGGCTTTAGACAAGACTCCATATCCTGCGGTTATTAGTACGGTTTTAAATCACTCTCTTTCCAGACCAACGAAAGGGTGCAAAAGCAAAGTTCAATAGTTACATTGGGTACAACATATAACTTTGTTAATTCATGACTAAGAACCATTTATTTACTTTTCAACCTTTTCAAGAGCAAAAAAATTGCAGCCTGTTCGTAGGATTACTCCTACACTCGTGGCGTGCTGGATTTCGGATCCAATATGCACCCCCCAAGATACCCGCATGGAGTTACGCTAATGGAAATGTGGAAGGAATCACGTTTAAGACAGATAGCTGAAGCGAAAGACGTTGAACCTGCCTATGAGATTTCACTGGATTTCGTCAAAAGCCTTGGCTTTAATTTTTGTGCATTTTCAATCACTTCTCACTTACGAGGCCCACGCTTCGATAGAGTGAATTTCAATAACTACCCCAGTGGCTGGAACGCGGAATATGAACAAAACCACTTCAGGGAAATCGACCCGATAGTAGCTCATTGCAATCGTTCAACAATGCCCATTTTATGGGAAGAGAAGGTTTACTCGAAGACACCAACGCTGTGGCAAGCACAGAAAGAACTGGGTTTGCAGTATGGCTGGTCGCAATCGCTGCATGGCGATAACGGGCTGCGCAGCATGCTTAGCCTGGCAAGAAGCGACAGCCCCATCACCCCCTATGAATTTTATGAAAAACTGGGTTACATGATTTTCATCGGCAACCATCTGCATGGGCTCGTCGCTAAAAAACTCCCCGATCGCGTGAAGGATTGCTGCAAACCTCATTTATCAGTACGCGAGATCGAGATATTGAAACTGTCAGCCGATGGCAAAACCGCCTATGAAATAGGCTGTATCCTCTGCATCACTGAACGCACCGCAAATTTTCATATTCACAGGGCAATCCAGAAACTGGGCGTCAACAACAAGCTCGCAGCAGTGGTCGCGGCAACCAGGGCGTGCATGATCTGAGCAGTACGCCCGAGTACCGATGAGGAAAAACCTGCGAGTATTCCAAAAGAAAAAAACGTACCATTTGCGGCTCCTCCAGAGTGATGACGAGTGAACCATTACGTCGCAGTCCACTCGGACGGTCCCGCCCGCTACAACGCTTCAGGCAGCGGGACACCACACTCGTTGACTACCCAGAGCCCCGCCTCATGCCCCTGCTCGAAACGCCCTTCGCCCAACTCGATCTGATCCGTCAGCCAGAACAGCAAAACGAACCGCTGCAAGCTTTCGACGCAGCAGACGAATACCTGCTCAATCATCTGGCCGTGCAACAAACGGCCGCCGACACTCGGGTACTGGTGCTCAACGACAGTTTCGGCGCATTGGCTGCGAGCCTGGCGGGAAAAGTGGTGGTGACCACCAGCGGCGACTCGTTCCTGGCCTTCCAGGGCCTGGAAAAGAATCTGATCCGCAACGGCCAAGCCTTCGATGCCGTGCCGAGCGTACCGGCCAACGAAGCTTTTGCGGGGCCGTTTGACCGTGTGTTGATCCGGGTGCCGAAAACCCTGGCCTTGCTGGAAGAGCAACTGATTCGCCTGCAAAACCAACTGGCTCCGGGCGCCCAGGTCATCGCTGCGGCGATGGTCAAGCATTTGCCTCGTGCCGCCGGTGACCTGCTGGAACGTTACATCGGCCCGGTGCAAGCCTCGTTGGCGGTGAAAAAAGCCCGACTGCTGATCGCAACGCCCGAAGCCAAAAGCCCAGCCGTGTCCCCCTACCCTTCCCGCTATCAACTCGACACGCCGGCGATCGAACTGCTGAACCACGCCAATGTGTTCTGCCGCGAAGGGCTGGACATCGGCACTCGAGCATTTCTTCCACACTTGCCACAGAACCTCGGTACCGCGCGCGTTGCCGATCTCGGTTGTGGTAACGGCGTACTGGCAATCGCCAGCGCTCTACAAAACCCTGAAGCCCATTACACGCTGGTGGACGAGTCATTCATGGCGGTGCAATCGGCCGCCGAAAACTGGCGCGCTGCACTGGGTGATCGTGACGTGATCGTGCGCGCCGGCGATGGCCTGGCCGGGCAAGAGCCGCAATCGCTGGACGTGGTGCTGTGCAATCCACCTTTTCACCAGCAACAAGTCGTCGGCGATTTTCTTGCCTGGCGGATGTTCCAGCAGGCGCGCGAAGCCCTGGTAACTGGCGGTGCGTTGTACATCGTCGGCAACCGTCACCTCGGTTACCACAGCAAGCTCGCGCGGTTGTTCCGTGGCGTCGAGCAAGTGGCGGCCACACCGAAATTCGTCATTCTCAAAGCCCGCAAATAATCGCAGGTAAAAAAAACCCTCCGTGACAGGAGGGTTTGAATCCGTGCCGCAAGGCAACGGGATGGGAATCTCGGGTGTTTCAGTGCGTGGACAGACCTGCGGCGTTCATGAACATGCGCATCAAACTGGCCACGATAAACAGGGCCCCCACGCTACCGACCCAAATCAAGGCCAACCAACCGAGCCGCTGCCAAAGCGGTTTTTTCTCTGCCGCCTTGATTTCCTCCAGGGAATGTTTGCCAGCCATCATCTTGACCTCCTCTGAAACGGCGCAGGTTCAAGCCCTGCGCCATTGTCGTGTGCGCTAGTGATAACCGTCTTCGTGGGTCACCTTGCCGCGGAACACGTAGTAGCTCCAGAAGGTATAACCCAGGATGAACGGGATGATGAACAGCGTACCGACCAGCATGAAGCCCTGGCTTTGCGGCGGTGCAGCAGCGTCCCAGATCGAGATCGAAGGCGGCACGATGTTGGGCCACAGGCTGATGCCCAGACCGCTGTAGCCCAGGAAGATCAGCACCAGGGTCAGCAGGAATGGCGTGTAGTGCGCATTTCGGGCCACGGCGCGAATCAGTCCGTACATGGTCACCAGCACCAGGATCGGTACTGGCAGGAACCAGAACAGATTCGGCAGGGTAAACCAGCGAGCCGCGATCTCGGCATGGGCAAGCGGGGTCCAGATACTGACGATACCGATCACCGCCAACACCACGAACGCCAACGGCCGCGCCAGATCATGCATCTGCTCCTGCAACTTGCCTTCGGTCTTCATGATCAGCCAAGTGCAACCCAGCAGCGCATAAGCCACCACCAACGCGAGGCCGCAGAACAGCGTGAACGGTGTCAGCCAGTCCAGTGAACCGCCCGCAAACTGGCGGTTGACCACTGGCAACCCGTCGATGAATGCACCCAGCGCCACACCCTGGAAGAACGTTGCGGCAATCGAACCACCGATAAACGCCTTGTCCCACAGATGACGCTTGTCGTCCTTGGCCTTGAAGCGGAACTCGAACGCCACGCCGCGGAAAATCAGCCCGATCAGCATGAAAATCAGCGGCAGGTACAGCGCCGAGAGCACCACCGAATAGGCCAGCGGGAACGCGCCGAACAACGCCGCGCCGCCCAGCACCAGCCAGGTTTCGTTGCCGTCCCAGACAGGGGCGACGGTGTTCATCATCACGTCACGGTCAGTCTTGCCCGGGATGAACGGGAAGAGAATCCCGATCCCCAGGTCGAAACCGTCCATGACCACGTACATCATGATGCCGAAGATGATGATCACGGCCCAGATCAGCGGAAGATCAATACCCATGACTCAAATCTCCTTGGTCAGGCTGGGGCGGTGGTCAGCGTCTGCACCATCGTCGTCGGCCGCAGAAAGCGGACGGGCCGGCGTGCGTTTCTGGCCAGGGCCACCGTCATTGGTTTCCTTGCCTTCGTCGATCTTCGGCCCTTTGCGCACCAGGCGCATCATGTAGCCCAGACCGGCACCGAACAGCGCGAAATACACCACCACGAATAGGATCAGCGTGATGCTCATCTGCATGAAGCTGTGATTGGAGGACGCGTCCGCCGTGCGCATCAGGCCATAGACCACCCACGGCTGACGGCCGATTTCAGTGGTAAACCAACCGGCAAGGATCGCAATCAGTCCGGACGGACCCATCCACAACGCCAGATAAAGGAACGGTCGCGAGGTGTACAACTTATCGCTCTTGCGCAGCCACAGGCTCCACAGTCCGGTGAAGATCATCAGCATGCCCAGACCCACCATGATCCGGAATGACCAGAACACGATGGTGGAATTAGGACGGTCTTCAGGCGGAAAATCTTTCAGCGCCGGCACTTGCTTATCCAGGGAATGCGTCAGGATCAAGCTGCCCAGATACGGAATTTCCACCGCGAACTTGGTCCGCTCTTCTTTCATGTCCGGCCAGCCGAACAGGATCAGCGGGGTTGGCTCATCGCCGTGGTTTTCCCAGTGACCTTCGATCGCGGCGATTTTCGCCGGCTGGTGCTCGAGCGTGTTCAACCCGTGAAAGTCACCGATGACCGCCTGAATCGGCGCCACGATCAAGGCCATCCACATGGCCATCGAGAGCATGGTGCGGATGGCCGGGTTGTCCTTGCCGCGCAGCAAGTGCCAGGCCGCCGAAGAGCCGACAAAGAAGGCGGTGGCGACGAACGCAGCCGTGGCCATGTGCATCAGGCGGTACGGGAATGACGGGTTGAAGATCACGGCGAACCAGTCGGTTGGAATGACCTGGCCATTGATGATTTCGAAACCCTGCGGGGTTTGCATCCAGCTGTTGGAGGCGAGAATCCAGAAGGTCGAGATCAGCGTGCCGATGGCGACCATGACCGTGGCGAAGAAGTGCAGGTTGCGCCCGACCTTGTTCCAGCCAAACAGCATGACGCCTAGGAAACCGGCCTCCAGGAAGAACGCGGTCAGGACTTCATACGTCAGCAACGGCCCGGTCACGGAACCGGCAAAGTCCGAGAAGCGGCTCCAGTTGGTGCCGAACTGATACGCCATGACCAACCCGGACACCACGCCCATGCCGAAGTTGACGGCAAAGATCTTCGACCAGAAATGGTACAGATCACGGTAAGTGTCGTTGTTCGTCTTCAGCCACAGGCCTTCGAGTACCGCCAGGTAACTCGCCAGGCCAATGGTGATAGCCGGGAACAGGATGTGGAACGAGATGGTGAACGCGAACTGAATTCGGGCGAGATCAAGCGCCTCCAAACCGAACATAAGTCTTCCTCTGTCAGGTAATACCGGCTGAAGGCTTGCGGCCTGCACCCACTGCCCCCACGGATATGGAGTGTGGCGAATTTGAATTCGTTCTTTTTTTACAACCATCACAACGTAGGGAGTCTGGCCATCTGGCCGCCGGATCATTTCCACAAGGGTCTTGATCTGGATCAAGCAATGGTTAAAAGAGTAGTCCCATTTTTGACGATGTACGGTGTGGTCTTTTGCCGCGTGACAGGTTGCCTCATAGCTCTGCTCATGAACTGAAACACATTACCTGTGGAAGCGAGCCTGCTGTGGCGAGGGGGCTTGCCCCCGTTTCGGCCGCGCAACCGCCGTAAGTTGGATGATGCGGGTGTGCCTGTTGTAATGAGTTGCCAATAAATTGGGGCCGCTTCGCAGCGCGACGGGGGCAAGCCCCCTCGCCACGGGAGATCGGTGTTTAGCTAACTAAATTTCCAGGGGCCGCAACTTCTGGTTACAGGTTGGTGATAATCTCGACCCTTCCCTCGCTCAAGACCTGCCCTCAGATGCCCAGCCAAGCGCCCTTGCTGTTACGCCATCACCGCCCTTTTATCGCGTTCTGGCTGGCTCGGGTGTTCACAGCCAGCGGTTTTCAAATGCTCACCGTGGCCATCGGCTGGAATCTGTATCAACTGACCGGCAATGTGCTCGATCTGGGTCTGGTGGGGCTGGTGGAATTTGCCCCGCGGGTGCTGTTCATGCTGCACACCGGGCACGTTGCGGACCGCTATGACCGGCGCAAGGTCGCGGCGATCTGCCAGTCTCTGCAAGCGTTGATTGCCCTGTCCCTGGCCATCGGCAGCGCGACCGACCATGTCACCCGAGAGATGATCTTCATTCTCGCGTTCTTGCTGGGGGCTGCGCGCTCATTCGAGATGCCGACCACCCAGGCCTTGCTGCCGAGCATCGTGCCCAGCGCGCTATTCCCCCGCGCCGTCGCCGCCGCACAGTCGGCCCAACAATCCGCCACCATCGTCGCCCCGGCCCTGGGTGGTTTGCTCTATGCCTTCGGCAGCGTCTGGGTGTATGGCCCGACGGTGATCCTCTACATCATTGCCTGCTTGTTGATGCTCAACCTGCCGGCCCGGCAAACGCCGCTGAACAAGGGCAAGGCAACCCTTGATTCGTTGCTCGCGGGTATCCGCTTCATTCGCAGTCGCCCGGACATTCTCGGGGCGATTTCCCTGGATCTGTTTGCGGTATTGCTCGGCGGTGCGACGGCGCTGCTGCCGGTGTTCGCCAAGGACATCCTGTTGACCGGCCCCTGGGGCCTGGGCCTGTTGCGCTCAGCCCCGGCAGTCGGTGCGCTGCTGATGTCGCTGTACCTGGCGCGATTCGCCGTGGAGCGCAAAGTCGGGCGGGTAATGTTCACGGCCGTCGGTGTGTTCGGCGTCGCGACCATCGCATTTGGCCTCTCGACTTCATTCTGGTTTTCCCTGGCCGTACTGGTGGTGTTGGGCGCAGCGGACATGATCAGCATGGTGATCCGCGCCTCCTTCGTGCAACTGGAAACCCCGGACGAAATGCGCGGCCGGGTCAGCGCCGTGAACGGTTTGTTCATCGGTGCTTCGAACCAGTTGGGCGAGTTCGAATCCGGCCTCACCGCCCATTGGTTCGGCACCGTGCCGGCGGTGGTCATGGGCGGTATCGGCACGCTGGTGGTGACCGGGGCGTGGATCAAACTGTTCCCGACCCTGGCCAACCGCGACCGCATGCATGTGCCGGTGGAAGAAGCCAAGGTCTAGAGCAGTTTGTCGAGGGTGATGGGGAAATCCCTCACCCGTTTGCCGGTGGCGTGATAAATGGCATTCGCCACCGCCGCCGCCACCCCGACGATGCCGATTTCGCCTACCCCCTTGGAGCCGAGGGCGTTGACGATCTCGTCGCGTTCTTCGACAAACAGCACATCAATTTCGCCGATGTCGGCGTTTACCGGGATGTGGTACTCGGCCAGGCTGTGGTTCATGTGACGACCCAGCGCATGGTCGGTTTGCGTCTCCTCGTGCAGCGCCATGCCGATACCCCACACCACGCCACCGAGAATCTGGCTGCGGGCCATTTTCGGGTTGACCACCCGGCCTGCGGCAATGGCGCTGACCACCCGGCTCACCTTCACCGTGCCCAAATCCTCATCCACCAGCACCTCGACGAACACGGCCGAGTGGGTCGCGGTGGCGTAGGCTTCGCGTTTTTTGTCGGGCTCGGCGTCTACTTGAACCTCAATCACATCTTCGCCGCTGTTCCGGGCTAAATCAGACAGCTTTATCCGCGCGTCACCGAATGACAGCTGTCCTTCTTCGAAAACCGACTGCTCAGAGGTCACGCCACTGAATGCAGGACACGTTTGCCGCGCCACAGCGAGCAGTTTTTCCTTCAGCGCTTCACAGGCTTGCTGCACGGCAGTGCCGACCGACGAAACCGTGAACGATCCGCCCTGCAATGGCGCGGTCGGTAATGAAGAGTCACCAAGGACAAAAGTGACGTCCTTCAGCGAAACGCCCGACGACTGCGCGGCGATTTGCGTCATTACCGTGTAGGTTCCGGTGCCGATGTCTGTGGTCGCGCTACTAACCGTTAGTTTGCCGTTGTGATCGAGCGATGCCTTGGCACTGGCCTTCTGCTGCATAGCCTCCCAGACGCCTCCGGCCATGCCCCAACCGACCAATTGCCGACCGTGACGCATGCTTCGGGGTTCGGCATTGCGCTTATCCCAGCCAAAACGTTTGGCGCCTTGGGCGTAGCACTCACGCAGTTCTTTGCTGGAGTACGGTTTGTCTTCGTTCTGATTGCGTTCGGAGTAGTTGATCAAGCGCAACTGAACCGGATCGATCGCTAATGCGCACGCCAGTTCGTCCATTGCACATTCAAGTCCGATCAATCCCAGTGCCGCGCCTGGGGCACGCATGTCCAGCGGTGTGAAAACGTCCAGCGGCAGCAGTTTGTAGGTCAGCTGCACGTTGTCGCAGTGATAGAGCATGCCGCTCCACTCCACTACGTGCTCGGTGAAATCTTCGAAGCGCGAAGTCTGGCCGATGGCAGTGTGCGCGACCGCGAGCAACCGACCATTGGCCGCCGCGCCCAATTGCAAGCGCTGCAAGGTGCGTGGGCGATAGCCGAAAGTGAACATCTGCTGGCGCGTCAACGTCACGCGCACCGAACGTTTGAGCTCCAACGCCGCCATCACAGCCAAGGGCAATTGATACTGCGGACGCAAGCCCGAACCGAATGCACCGCCCACATAGGCAGCGAAAACTCTGACCTGCTCCTTCTCAAGCCCGAAGACCTTTTGCACATAGGACTGACAGTTCTGCGGGCCTTGGGTCTTGTCGTGGATGTGCAGACTGCCATCGGCCTGATACAGCACCGTGCTGGCGTGGGCTTCCATCGGGTTGTGGTGTTCGATCGGGGTGCTGTAGTTCAGATCCAGACTCACGGCCGCGCCGGCAAACTCAGCCTGAAAATTCCCACGTGGCTTGGGCAATTCGGCGGGTGCGGTATGGGCTTCGCCTTGCAGCGATAGCAGATCGGTCTGATGAGACTCGGCTTCGTATTCAATCTTTATCAACGAACCTGCATGGCGCGCCAGCTCAAGGTTATCCGCGACGACGAGTGCCAGTGGCTGGCCGCTGTACAGGACCCGATCGTTGTACAACGGGCGAAACGGCGAACCTTCGGCCGAGTCAGCGTCTTCGTAATCTTTGTCGTAATTGGCGATTCTCGGGCGATTGTTGTGATCAATCACCGCTACCACGCCAGGCAGCGCCAGCGCCTCGGATGCGTCGATGCTGACCACGCGACCGCTGGCAATGTTGCTCGAAACGACGCTGCCGTGCAGCAAGCCTTCCTCGGGAAACTCACCGGCGTAGCGGGCCTGGCCGGTGACTTTGAGCTGGCCGTCGACCCGATCCAGCGATTGGCCCATGGGTTTGGTGAAGGTGTTCATCAGGCGTGTCCTCCCAGCGCGGCATCACTCAGGGCGCGGACAATGGCTCGGCGCGCCAGTTTGACTTTAAAGGCGTTATGTTCGAGCGGTTCGGCGTTTTGCAGCAAAGCGTCGGCGGCGGCGCCGAAAGTTTCGCTGCTGACCGCTTTGCCCACCAGCCAGTTTTCGACGGTTTTGTCGCGCCAGGGTTTGTGCGCTACACCGCCGAGGACCAGCCGCGCTTCACGAATGATCGGCCCGGTCATTTCGAGCGCAGCAGCCACCGAGACCAGTGCAAAGGCATACGACGCACGATCTCGAATCTTCAAGTAATGGCTGTACTCGGCAAAACCGGGGGAGGGTAACTCGATGGCAATGATCAGTTCATCGTCGGCCAGTTGGTTGTCGCGCTCCGGCGTATCGCCGGGCAAACGATGGAAGTCGGCGAACTCGATGGTCCGCGCACCGCCGCGACCTTGCACGTGGACCACGGCTTCCAGGGCGGCCAAAGCAACGCACATGTCGGACGGATGAGTGGCGACGCACTGCGCACTGGCGCCAAGGATCGCGTGAATTCGGTTCAGCCCCTCCCGCGCCGGACAGCCGCTGCCGGGTTCGCGTTTGTTGCACGGCACGCTGGCATCGTAGAAGTAATAGCAGCGCGTGCGTTGCAGCAGATTGCCGCCGGTGCTGGCCATGTTGCGCAACTGCGGTGAAGCGCCAGCCAAAATGGCTTGGGACAACAGCGGGTAACGCTGTTCGATCAACGGGTGCCAGGCCAGATCAGCGTTGCTGACCAGGGCGCCGATCATCAATCCGCCTTTGGTCGTTTCGGTGACTTCGCGTAATGGCAAACCGGTGATGTCGATCAAGTGCTCGGGGCGGGTGAGGTTTTCCTTCATCAAATCCAGCAGATTCGTACCGCCAGCGATGAAGCGCGATGCCGGGCCGGCGAGATGAACCGCGTCCTGCACCGAATCCGGCTTGCTGTAATGGAAAGGGTTCATTGGCCACCGCCTTGCCCAAGTTGACGGCAGACTGGAAGCGCCTCCTCGATGGCGTCGCGGATGTTGTTGTAGGCGCCACAACGACAGAGGTTGCCGCTCATCAGCTCTTGAATTTCTTCAGTGGTTTGCGCCCAACCTTCGTTGACCAAACCCACCGCCGAGCAGATCTGCCCCGGCGTGCAATAGCCGCATTGAAAGGCATCGTGTTTGATGAAGGCTTGCTGCATCGGATGCAGTTCGTCGCCATTGGCCAATCCTTCAATGGTGGTCAACTCGGCACCGTCGCACATCACCGCCAACGTCAGACAAGCGTTAACCCGTTTGCCGTTGAGCAATACCGTGCAGGCACCGCACTGGCCGTGATCACAGCCTTTTTTCGTGCCGATCAGGTCCAGTTGCTCACGCAGAAGGTCCAGCAATGTGATCCAGGGCAGGATCTCAAGATGACGATCCTGGCCGTTGAGGGACAGGCGTAACGGATGACGTACGAAAGACGGCTGCGCCGCCTCGGGAGTGGTCGCGCTCATAAACACCTCACGGTTGGTCGTACATTCGCGGCGTTTTGGCAAACCGCCGTCATAAGGGGTACGACTTCGGGGTGGGATTAGCGTTCAAGGGAATTGATGGGCGTGGAAAAAGGGTATGTAGCAGCTGGCGAAGCCTGCGTTCGGCTGCGAAGCGGCCGTAAAATCTGCCAACTTGGTCTACCTGATACAACACGGTGGCCAATCTCACGACTGCTTCGCAGCCGAACGCAGGCTGCTACATGGATCGCGCAACGGCAAAAAGAATATGAACGGCTATACCACCAACTCCCCCGCCACTGCCGCCCGCGTGGCTTTACCGCAGAGTTGTTCCACCAGCGTCAGGGCAAATTCGAGCGCCGCACCCGAACCTTGAGCGGTGATGCAATTGCCGTCGACCACTACGGGTTGGTCGACAAAGTTGCAACCCGAGAGTTGATGGCTGGCTGATGGCAGGCAGGTCATGCGCCGCTGACGCAGAACGCCGAAGGTTTGCAGCGCCAGCGCCGGAGATTCGGCGATGCCGGCAAACAAGCGTCCGGCAGCCGCCTGATCCTTGATGAGTTGCAATAGAGGCTGATGGGCGGCGAGATGTTGCGAGCCAACTTCTCCGCCGGGCAGAGCGATCAGGTCGAACGGCTGAGCCAGTAAATCCACCAACATTGCATCGGCGGTCACGCGGGTACCACGGGCACAAGTAAGCATGCGCCGGCCCTCGATGCTCGCCACCACCACTTCAACCTTGGCGCGGCGAAGTACATCGATCAGGGTCACGGTTTGCAGGTCATCGATGCCCTCGGCGAGGGTAATCAAAGCTCTAAAGGTCATGGGCGCGGTCCACAGAATGATCTTTAAAGCGTAGTCAGCTTTCTTGAGACTTGTTCCAGCGCAGCCGTTACTTGATGTAAAGCTGTGTCGACATCTTGTCGCCCGGGGCATTGATTGAGGTGTTGCTGAACGTGAAGATCCCGTCCTGCTTGCCTGCAAGATTGAAGATATAGAGATAGCCGACGGTCTTTGCTCCAGGTGTGCACTCGGTCAGGTTGCCGGTTTGAAAGGCACACACTGGCGTCCGGGTGCCGTCTATTTCAAAACCATCCAGCGCGACATGTGGACTAGGGCTACCGTAGCCGACTTCCAGCACGTAGACCTTGATGCTCGGACCGCTGTGGTCGCAACTCGTCTCGGTCTGCCCGTCGGCAATGTTCTCAAAACCACAGGACGGCGATTCAACCTTGACCACCTTCAACTGGCTCAATCGCGGCGCCATTGCCGCCGAGGCAGTTTGCGCCCCCAGCCACAACGCCATCGCGACGCCAATCACCGCAACCCCACGCTTCCTAATGCAATTCATAACGCCCCCCAAAACCAGCGCGCAGTATGGCTCACTTCGCTTTAGCGCAAAACATCGACGACGATCGCAGCCATAAGCAGCCATAGCCCCACGCTGCTGGTATGATGCGCGGCTTTTTCCGGCCCACAGTAAATTACCAGGCGCTATCAGCGGTCTGTGCTTTGCTGTTGAGGTCGATACATTCACGGCGCCGGGCGCGCCACGGGGAGCAGACATGCTGGAAAGGCTGTTTCAACTCAAGGCACACAACACCAACGTGCGGACCGAGATTCTGGCGGGCGTCACGACCTTTTTGGCCATGGCCTACATTCTGTTCGTCAACCCGAGCATCCTCGGCGAGACCGGCATGGACAAGGGCGCGGTGTTTGTCGCGACCTGTCTGGCGGCAGCTATCGGCTCCACGGTGATGGGCCTGATCGCCAACTACCCGATCGCACTCGCGCCGGGCATGGGCCTGAACGCCTTCTTCACCTACACCGTGGTCCTGCACATGGGCCACACCTGGCAAGTGGCACTGGGGGCGGTCTTCATCTCGGCGGTGCTGTTCTTCCTGCTGTCGATCTTCCGTATCCGCGAATGGATCATCAACAGCATCCCGCTGCCGCTGCGTTCGGCGATTGCCGCCGGCATCGGCCTGTTCCTGGCACTGATCGCCCTGCATAACGCCGGCATCGTGGTCAGCAACCCGGCGACCATGGTCGGCCTCGGCGACTTGAAGCAACCCGCTCCAATCCTCGCGACCCTCGGTTTTGCCCTGATCGTTGCCCTCGAAGCGCTCGCCGTGCGCGGTGCGGTGCTGATCGGCATTCTGGTCGTGACCATCGCGTCCATCGCATTGGGCTTCACGCCGTTCGGCGGCGTAATGTCGATGCCACCGTCTCTCGCACCGACCTTCCTGCAACTGGACATCAAAGGCGCCCTCGACATCGGTCTGGTCAGCGTGATTTTCGCTTTCCTGTTCGTCGACCTGTTCGACAACTCCGGCACCCTGATCGGCGTCGCCAAGCGCGCCGGCCTGATGGGCAAGGACGGCCACATGCCGAAAATGGGCCGCGCCCTGATCGCCGACAGCACCGCTGCCATGGCCGGGTCCTTGCTGGGCACCTCGACCACCACCAGCTACATCGAATCCGCCGCAGGCGTGAGTGCCGGTGGCCGCACCGGCCTCACCGCTGTTGTCGTGGCGATTCTGTTCCTGCTGGCGCTGTTCTTCTCGCCGTTGGCCGCCAGTGTTCCGGCGTTTGCCACTGCGCCGGCGCTGCTGTTCGTCGCCGTGTTGATGACATCCGGCCTGGCCGAAATAGACTGGGACGACATCACCGTTGCCGCACCGGTCGTGGTCACTACGCTGGCCATGCCATTCACGTATTCCATCGCCAACGGCATCGCCTTCGGTTTCATCTCCTGGACCGCGATCAAGTTGCTGTCCGGTCGCGGCCGCGAGCTGAACCCGGCACTGGTGATTCTTTCGATTCTGTTCGTGATCAAGTTGGGTTGGTTCAACGCATGACTTCTGATTCCCTGGCCTACGCCGTCCAGCTCGAAGAAAAGGTCACGCGCCTGCGCGACCTGCTGGCCCCGTTCGATGCACCGGAACCTGCGGTGTTTGACTCGCCGCTGAAAAATTTCCGCCTGCGGGCTGAATTCCGCCTGTGGCGCGAAGGCGGCGAGCGTCACTACGCGATGTTTTCCCAGGAAGACAAACGCACGCCGATCCTGATCGAAGCGTTCCCGATCGCCAGCCTGCGCATCAATGAACTGATGCCGCAGCTCAAGGCGGCCTGGAAGGCAAGTGCGGCGCTGAGCCACAAGCTGTTTCAGGTGGAGTTCCTGACCACCCTGGCCGGCGATGCGATGATCACCCTGTGCTATCACCGTCCACTGGACGAACACTGGCACGCGGCGGCGTCGAAACTGGCCACCGACCTGAACGTCAGCGTTATCGGTCGTTCGAAAGGCAAACGCGAAGTGATTGGCCAGGATTACGTGGTCGAGAAACTGGACGTCGGTGGTCGCACGTTCAGCTACCGCCAGCCCGAAGGTGCATTCACCCAACCCAACGGCACCGTGAACCAGAAGATGCTCAACTGGGCTTACGACGCCCTCGGCGATCGCCCGGACGATTTGCTGGAGCTGTATTGCGGCAATGGCAACTTCACCCTGCCGCTGGCGACCCGCGTGCGCAAAGTGCTGGCCACCGAAATCAGCAAGACTTCGGTGAACGCGGCGCTGAGCAACCTCAGCGAAAACGTTGTGGATAACGTCACCCTGGTGCGCTTGTCCGCGGAAGAGCTGACCGAAGCCCTGAACGAAGTCCGCCCTTTCCGTCGCCTGCACGGCATCGACCTGAAGAGCTACGAATTCGGCAGCGTCTTTGTCGACCCGCCCCGCGCCGGCATGGACCCGGACACCTGCGAGCTGACCCGGCGCTTCGACAACATCCTCTACATCTCCTGCAACCCGGAAACCCTGGCGGCCAACATCGCCCAGTTGCACGACACCCATCGCATCACCCAGTGCGCGATGTTCGACCAGTTTCCGTGGACACATCACATGGAATCCGGGGTGTTGCTGACGCGTCGTTGAAGGTAAGTCGCCTAGACAAATCAGCCGTCGCGAGGACGGCTCTGCGGGCTTGTCACACCCTCATCCCGGCTGGTTTTTTCGATACTCGGTGGTGGTCATGCCCGCGTAACCCCAGTTATCGGTGTCGACTTCTTCGATCACGATATGGGTCAATTTTGGATCCTTGCCGAGGACTCGTTCCAAGGTGTCGGTAATCTCGGCAATCACCTGGGCTTTCTGCTCCCGGGTAACGCCGTCACGGGTAATGCGCACGCTGACGAAAGGCATGATGCTGCTCCTGGCCGGTTATCAAGGAAGACGCCGGTCAAGTAAAGCACCGCAGGGTCGATTTAATCTACAGTGGCGCAGTCCCTCATTTGATCCCCGGTGTCATCCATCATGCAGCGAGTATTCGACGATCTTCAGCTGGGCAGCATCGAACTGTTTTGCCTCGCGGCCGAAGCTGGCAGCTTTACGGCGGCCGCGTTGGTGGCGGGTGTCACACCGGCAGCCGTGAGTCGATCGGTGTCGCGCATGGAAGAACGCCTGGGCGTGCGGCTGTTTGCGCGCACCACCCGCAGCGTCAAGCTGACCGACAGCGGTCGCCGCTATTACGAGGAATGTCGTCAGGCCCTGGCGCAGTTGGTCGAGGCTCAGCGCGAGGTCATGGGCCAGCAACAGCAACCGTCCGGCACACTGCGCATCAGTATTCCCACGACGTATGCGCACCATCGGATCTTGCCGTTGTTGCCGGCATTCCGGGCGCGCTTTCCGGACGTGAAAGTCGAATCGCACATCAGCAATCGCAATATCGATTTCGTCGGCGAAGGCTATGACATGGCGATCCGCGTGCGGGCGATTCCGGATTCCGGCCTCATCGCCCGGCACCTCGAGGATGCCGCGCTGGTGATGATTGCCAGCCCCGATTACCTGAAACGCGCGGGAACCCCGCAAAGCCTGGACGACCTCGCGCAGCACGAATGCATTCAGTACGAACTGCCCAGCAGCGGTCGGCGCATTGCCTGGCTGTTCAATGACAACGGCGCCCCGCGAGAGATTCTTGCAGAAGGCAGCCTCAGTTGTTCTGACGACGTGCTCGGCGGCGTGACCCTGGCCAAACACGGGGCGGGGCTTTTTCAAACCTACCGCTTCATTGTCGAAAACGAACTGGCCTCTGGTTCGTTGGTGGAAGTGCTCAAGCCTTATGGCGGACGCTCCCGGCCGTTCACCCTGCTCTATCCACAGAGTCGCCATATGCCGCTGAGACTGCGGGCATTCATCGATTTCCTGGTTGAACATTTGCCGCGATAAGTAGTGCGACCGTCCGATCACCGCACACAAAACCTCAATTAAGGCGCTCTTCAATTGACCGAACTAACCAGCTAGTACAATTTATCTCCACAGGCTGAACACCCCAGCCCATTCCAAAAATAATAAGTGGAGAGACTTCGATGTCCCCTATCGTTCTGGTGCTCAACGGCCCGAATCTGAACCTGCTCGGCACCCGTGAACCGGCGACTTACGGTCACGAGACCCTGGCCGACCTCTCGGCGCTGTGCGGGCGCGCCGCCGAAGAATTCGGTCTGGCGGTGGAGTTTCGCCAGACCAACCACGAAGGCGAATTGCTTGACTGGATTCACGCGGCCCGCGGCCGTTGCGCCGGGATTGTCATCAACCCGGCGGCCTGGACACACACGTCAGTCACGATCCGCGATGCCTTGATCGCCAGCGAATTGCCGGTGGTCGAAGTCCACCTGTCCAACGTTCACGCCCGCGAACCCTTCCGGCATCACTCGTTCGTTTCCGCCATTGCAACTGCGGTGATGGCCGGTTTCGGCAGCCACGGTTATCGCCTGGCGCTGGATTATTTCGGCCAACGCTTGAAGGGGTGAATGCCGTGACTCAGAACAACGCAGTACTGGCCGGGCTGATCGGCGCCGGCATCCAGGCTTCTCGTACTCCGGCTCTGCACGAGCATGAAGGTGATGCCCAGGGTTTGCGTTATCTCTATCGCCTGATCGACCTCGATCAGTTGAAACTCGACAGCAGCGCCCTGCCCGATCTGTTGATGGCCGCCGAACGCATGAACTTCACCGGCCTGAATATCACCTTCCCGTGCAAGCAAGCGATCATCCCGTTGCTCGACGAATTGTCGCCGGAAGCGCGCGGCATCGGGGCGGTGAACACCGTCGTGCTGAAGGACGGTAAACGCATCGGCCACAACACCGATTGCCTGGGTTTTGCCGAGGGTTTTCGCCGGGGCTTGAAGGACGTTGCCCGTGAGCGTGTGGTCCAGATGGGCGCTGGCGGCGCCGGTGCGGCAGTGGCCCACGCGCTGTTGAGCGAAGGCGTACAGCAGCTGAGTATTTTCGATGTGGAGATCAGCCGCGCGCAGGCGCTGGCGGACAATCTCAATCAACACTTCGGCGCTGGCCGCGCGGTGGCGGGGCATGATTTGCCGAGCACGTTAGGCCAGGCGGATGGGTTAGTGAACACCACGCCCATGGGCATGAAAAAACTGCCGGGCATGCCGGTGCCGGTGGCGTTGCTGCGAAGTGAATTGTGGGTGGCGGAGATTGTTTATTTTCCGCTGGAAACCGAACTGCTGCGTAACGCCCGCGCCCTGGGTTGCCGGACGCTGGATGGCGGCAATATGGCGGTTTTTCAGGCGGTGAAGGCGTTTGAATTGTTCAGTGGTGTGATGCCGGATGTGCAGCGGATGTTGGCGCATTTTCAGAGCATGAATGGCTGAACCGGCTCTGTGGCGAGCGAGCTTGCTCGCGCTGGGCTGCGCAGCGGCCCCGCATTTTGTGAGTGTGGCACAGGGGTGCGCCAGCCTGGTCAAGCGGGAGCAAGCCCCCTCGCCACAGCCGTTCTCACCACAGGTCAGGCCTGCAAATACCGCAAAACCGACTCGCAGATCATCGCCCGATGACGCTGCTTGATGCTTTCGTCCGGCAAGTCGATCTGAAAGATCTCGCCGAAGGTATGGCGGTTCGACACGCGATAAAAGCAAAACGAGCTGATCAGCAGATGCACATCCAGCGGCTCCAGCCCGGAACGGAACACGCCTTCTTCGGCCCCGCGGCGCAAAATCACGCCCAGTGAGTCAAGGATGGTGTTGTTCATCGCCTTGATCGCGTCGGAGCGCTTCACGTACTCAGCGTTGTGAATGTTCTCGATGCTGACGATGCGCACGAAATCGACGTTGCGATCATGGTGATCGAAGGTGAATTCCACCAGTCGCCGAATCGCCTCCACCGGCGCCAGTTCGGCCAGGTGCAGATGGTTTTCCGTGTTGCGGATGTCGCCGTAGAGTTTCTCCAGCACCTCGACGTACAGCTGTTCCTTACTGCCGAAGTAGTAATAGATCATGCGTTTTGAGGTGTGGATGCGCTCGGCGATGGCATCGACGCGAGCACCGGAAAGCCCTTGCTGGACGAACTCGACTATCGCCTCTTGAAGGATGTTCTCGCGGGTCTTTTCCGGGTTGTTCTTGCGACTCTTGCGCGGCTCGGCAATCGGTTCGGCGGGCGCTGCGGAGAGTTCTGAAGTTATCGTCATTGCGGGCTCACGGCCATCACTGCACAGGCTGGCGATTATGGGCCGCGTCGCACAGTGAAGGAAGCCGCGCGGCAGCGGTTTGTCGCCGGGTTTACGATTTTCCTACAACTTTAACGGACGTACCGCACCACTTCGGGATTTGGCCATGGCCGCCAGGCGTACCGCCACATTGGCTGCACCGTAACCGGCGTAGCCATTTTTGCGCTGGATGATTTCAAAGAAGAACCGCCCCTCGAACGGCTCCGTGTACACATGGAACAGCTCGCAGCCTTGGGCATCGCGGTCATAAAGAACGTTGAAATACGCCAGTTCACTGAGGAATTCGTCATCGAAATCGAACCGTGCAGCGAGGTCATCGTAATAGTTGAGCGGAATATCCAGCAGCGGCACACCCGCCTCTTTGGCACGACTGACTTCGGCAAAGATGTCATCGCAGTCAAACGCGATGTGATGCACGCCGGAGCCGCGATAACTCGACAGCGCGTGTGAGATTGCGGTGTTGCGGTTTTCGGAAATGTTCAGCGGCAGGCGAATCGAACTGTCACGACTGCGCAACGCTCGACTCTTCACCAAACCGTAAGGATCGGGCAGCACCACTTCGTCATCGGCTTCAAAATCCAGCAGGCTCTTATAGAACAGCACCCAACTGTCGAGGCTGTCGGCCGGCAATGCCATCGCCATGTGGTCGATGCGTTTGAGGCCGCCACCGGCCGCGCCAGCCGGTTGCAGATGGAAATCGATGCCGTAGACATCGGCGTCCTGATCCACCAGATAAATCAGACTGCCATCCGGTGCGCGCACGGCAGCGAGCTCAAGCTCATTGGGGCCGACCAGTCCGCGATACGGTTGCCCCTTGTAGGCCACGGCCCGTGCCAGCGCACTGGCACTGTCCTTGACCCGCGCGGCGGTGGCACACAACGATGGACCGTGCGCTTCGAAAAAACTGTGGGCAAACGAGTAAGGCTCGGAATTGAGGATCAGGTTGATGTCACCCTGACGCAGCAGGCTCACACTCTTGGAGCGATGTTGCCCGGCCTTGACGAAACCCAGTCGCTCCAGCCAATGGGAAAGCTTGGCGCCGAGGCTTTCGTCCACAGCGAATTCAAGAAACTCGATGCCGTTGTATTCGCTGGCCTTGGGGGTTTCAAACAGAATGTCGAGACTGGCCGCCGGTGGCGTTTCCTGGGCCAGACGCTGACGGGTTTTCTCCTCCAGATACAGCAACGAACGCAATCCATCAGCGGCGTTGGCCCGAGGCGGTGCGGCGCGGAAACCGTCGTTGAAGATTTCCAGCGACAGCGGCCCGGTGTACCCGCTCTTGATGATCGGAGCCAGGAAACCCGGCAAATCGAATTCGCCCTGGCCCGGGAAGCAGCGGAAATGCCGACTCCACTCCAGCACGTCCATGGCCAGGATCGGCGCGTCGGCCATTTGCACGAAGAAGATTTTATCGCCAGGGATCTCGGCGATCGCACTCGGGTCCCCCTTGAGCGACAGCGTGTGAAAGCTGTCCAGCAACACGCCAAGGCTTGGGTGATCGGCCTGACGGACGATGTTCCACACCTGTTGATAGGTGTTCACATGCCGACCCCAGGCCAGCGCTTCGTAGCCGATCCGCAGCCCGCGGGCGCCGGCGTGTTCGGCCAGCAAGCGCAAGTCGTCGATGAGGATGTGTTCATCACCGATGGAATCGGTGGACGCGTTGCTGCACACCAGCACCAGGTCGGTGCCCAATTCCTGCATCAGGTCGAACTTGCGCTCGGCCCGTTCCAGGTTGCGATGCAAACGGTCACGGCGGCAGCCTTCAAAGTCCCTAAAGGGTTGAAACAGTGTGATCGCGATCCCGAGATCGGCGCACATCTGTTTGATTTCCCGCGGGCTGCCGTCGTAGTAGAGAAGGTCGTTCTCGAAGATCTCCACCCCATCGAAACCGGCGGCGGCAATGGCTTCGAGTTTTTCCGGCAGGGTACCGCTCAAGGACACGGTGGCAATGGAACGCTGCATATTTCGACTCCCGGTGGAGGCTATCTTTTCAGGGCCTGGCACGCTTTCGCTTTATGTAGGAGCCGGCTTGCTGGCGATGGCGTCCGCGAGATCGCCATCACCAGCAAGCCGGCTCCTACAGAGACCGCGTTTTTCTTGACGTGAATTATTGGCTGCAAGACCCTGCACAGCAATTCAAAGTGTACTATCCGGTTAGTTTTGCGTGCGATTATCGAACACAATGCCCGTTGGCGAATTGACGATTTTTCGTCCACTGCCCACCATCGACGACACATTGAATCCGACCGAAAACACCGGTCTCGATGACCAAAGAAACAGAACACCACATAAAAATAATCGGTGGCCTACATGACTCCTTCTCAAAGTTCTCCCGTGGAGCGCTCCTCCATGACTCCTGCCAGCGGCGCTATCGGCGACAAGATTCGCGGCGCCATGGCGGTCGGCAAGACCCGTTGGGGCATGCTGGCACTGGTGTTTTTTGCCACCACGCTCAACTACATCGACCGCGCCGCACTGGGCGTAATGCAGCCTATCCTCGCCAAGGAAATGAGCTGGACGGCGATGGACTACGCCAACATCAACTTCTGGTTTCAGGTCGGCTACGCCATCGGTTTCGTGCTGCAAGGCCGGTTGATCGATCGGGTCGGCGTGAAGCGCGTGTTCTTCTGCGCGGTGCTGCTCTGGAGCCTGGCGACCGGCGCTCACGGACTGGCCACGTCGGCGGTCGGCTTCATGGTCTGCCGATTCATCCTGGGATTGACCGAAGCCGCTAACTACCCTGCCTGCGTGAAAACCACGCGCTTGTGGTTCCCGGCCGGCGAACGCGCCGTGGCCACCGGCATCTTCAACGCCGGCACCAACGTCGGCGCGATGTTCACGCCGATGCTGCTGCCGCTGATCCTGCACGTGTGGGGCTGGCAAGCCGCGTTCCTGTGCATGTCGGCACTGGGCGGGATCTGGTTGCTGTTCTGGGGTTTGAAGTACTTCAACCCGGAGGAGCATCCGAGCGTCAAACAATCGGAACTGGACTACATCCAGAAGGAAGTCGAACCGGAGCAGGCCCGTGTGCCGTTCTCGAAAATTCTGCGCATGCGTGGCACCTGGGCCTTCGCCCTCGCCTACTCCATGACCGCGCCGGTGTTCTGGTTCTACCTGTACTGGCTGCCGCCGTTTCTCAATCAGCAATACAACCTGGGGATCAACGTGACCCAGATGGGTATCCCGCTGATCATCATTTACCTGACTGCAGACTTCGGCAGCGTCGGCGGCGGGATCCTGTCCTCGTTCCTGATCGGCCGCGGCATGAACCCGATCAAGGCGCGGCTGATGTCCATGCTCCTGTTCGCCTGCTGCATTGTCGGCGTGATCATGGCGGCGGGGTCGAGCAGTCTGTGGGTCGCGGTGTTCGCCATCTCCCTGGCCATCGGAGCGCACCAGGCCTGGACTGCCAACATCTGGAGCCTGGTGATGGACTACACGCCTAAACACATGATGAGTACGGTGTTCGGCTTCGGCGGCATGTGCGCGGCCATCGGCGGGATGTTCATGACCCAGTTGGTCGGCCACATCCTGACGGTCACCAACAATAACTACACCGTGCTGTTCACCCTGATTCCGGCGATGTACTTCATTGCCCTGACCTGGATGTACTTCATGGCACCGCGCAAGATTCCTACCGTCACCGAGTAAAATGCCTCCCTTGGCAGGCCTGGTTCCAGGCCTGCCTTTTTGATTTTCCTACCGACGACTCTGCTGCCACGCCGCCGCCAATCCGCTGCAGCAAATCACCGCGATCCCGATCACCGTAGTCAGGGTCGGTGTGTGCGAGAACAGCAGCCAGCCCAGCAGACCGGCAAACACGATCTGGCAGTAACCAAACGGCGCCAACAACGCGGGCGCGGCGTGACGGAAGGCCTGAGTCAGAAACAGGTGTGCGGTCATCCCGCAGGTCCCCAGCGCCACCATCATGAAACCATGCCCCAGGGTCGGCACTTGCCAGAAGAACGGCACCAGTGCGCTCATCACCAGGGTGTTGCACAAGCCGGCGAAGAAGTTGCTGGTGGTCGGGCTGTCGATGTTGCTGAGCTTGCGGGTGAGCACCTGATAGAAGCAGAAAAACAGCGCCGAACAGAGCGGCAGCAGGACCGCTGGCGTGAACAGATCGCCACCGGGGTGGACAATGATCAACACGCCGATAAATCCGCAAATCACCGCGACCCATTGGCCACGTGTTACGCGCTCCTTCAGCAGCGGCACCGACAGCGCAGTCACCAAAACCGGCGCAAGAAAGTTGACCGCCGTCGCTTCGGCCAACGGGATGTACTGTAGGCCGGTGGTAAAAAACAGACTGGTGCCCAACAGGCACAGCGCCCTTACCAACTGCAGAATCGGTCGTTTGGTCCGTAGGACGCGAAGCCCGGATTGCGGCAGAAAAATCCCGGCCATCAACAAGGTGTGCACCACATAGCGGGCCCAGACCACCATCACGATCGGATAGAAGCCCGAGAGGTATTTCGAAAAGGCGTCATGGCTGGAAAACAGGAAAGTGGCGACGACAATCAGCAAAATCCCTTTGAAGGGCTGGTTGACGCCGGAGAGCGGTGTGCTGGCGGTCATGGGTATCCCTTGCTAAGTGCAACGTGTCGCGGGCGGTGAGCTCCAATAATTTAGAACCTGGTTCCAGATTCAAACACAAGCATCAGCCGAAAGTGTTCGAATACCGCACAGTTTTACAGCCAATAAAAATCAATGGTGGGAGCGAGCTTGCTCGCGATGGCGGACTTACACTCAACATTTTAGCTATTTGAAAGTCCGCTTTCGCGAGCAGGCTCGCTCCCCACAAATCAACTGAACAACTCCGACGCCAGACTCGCCGCCGCCAACTCTTCGGTATACCTCAACAACAGCGGCGCCAATTCATGCAACCGCGCCCCCGGCATCCGCGCACTCGGTCCGGCGATGCTCAGCACACCGATCACTCGACCCTCGCTCGGGTGCCGCACCACCGCCGCGATCGCCGAGGTGCCCACAGCAGAGCTTTCCTCGACCCAGGCGTAGCCCTGCTCTCGCGCCAGACGCAGGCGTTCGAGCAGTTCAATGTTGGAACGCGGAGCATTCGGCCCGAGGTCTTTTGGCCGCTCGCCACCCTGGCGTTCCACCAGCGACAACGCCTCGGCATCGCTCATGCACGCCAGCCACGCATGGCCCGACGCGGTATAGAACAACGGCGCATCGCGGCCCATTTCCGGGTCGTAGCGCAGGCCGGAACGGGCCCCCTGGGACTTGGCAATCCAGATCTGCCGCTCGCCTTCAATCACCCCAAGACGCACCAGTTCCCCGGTGTCCTGGGCCAGACGATCCAGCACCGGTTGAACGATATCGGCGCCGCTGCCCGACAGGTAACGAAACCCCATCGCCACCAGTTTGGTGGACAAGTGATACCGCAGGTTCTCTGGATTCTGCCGCACATAACCCAGCCGGATCAGCTCCGCGAGCAGACGGTGAGTTGCGCTTTTCGGGATGTCCAGTTGCTCCGCGAGCATCTGCATCGGCAGGCCGCGAGGGTCACTGGTGAGGCTTTCGAGCACGTTGAAGACACGTTCGATCTGACTACCGGCCATGGGAGGTTCCACCTACAATTTGCCTGATTCTAGAAGATGAACCGTGTAACGCGAAATCTGGAACCCGATGCTCGATAGAGACAGCGGCTGGCCTATTCGATAAAAACCCGCCCACTGACGGAATTCGATGGGTGATCCATGTTCCTACAGTCAGCGAGTCGACCGGCCAGTGAACGAAAAGCCGGACAGCCGGACTGGCGCCGCCCCCACACACCAGCAACACTCATCACCACGGACAATCAGAGGATTCCCACATGCTATGGAAAAAAGGCCGACGCAGCGACAACGTGGTCGACGCCCGTGGTGATGATGTCGGCAGCGGTGGCGGTGGGATGCGTTTTGGTGGCGGCAAAGGCCTGAGCCTGACCGCTATCATCCTGATTGTGGGGATTGGCTGGCTCACCGGCCAGGACCCGATGCAAATCCTCGGGCAACTGACCGGACAAATGACCGAGCAATCGGCACCGGCCACCAACCAGAGCCGCAAGGCGCCGCCGGCCACTGATGAAGGCGCCGAATTCGTGCGCTCGATCCTCGGCGATACCGAAGACACCTGGGGCCAGATTTTCCAGCAGGCCGGTCGGCAGTATAAAAACCCGACGCTGGTACTGTTCAGCAACCGAGTGAATTCGGCATGCGGCCTGGCGACATCGGCGACCGGTCCGTTCTATTGCCCGGCCGACCAGAAGGTCTACCTGGACATGGCCTTTTTCCAGGAAATGTCGCAACGCTTTTCCGCGGCCGGTGACTTCGCTCAGGCCTACGTGATCGCTCATGAAGTCGGACACCACGTTCAGACGTTGCTCGGCGTTTCCGCGAAAATTCAGGCAGCCCGCCAGCAAGGCCGGCAGATGGAAGGTGATGGCGGCTTGTTGGTGCGTCAGGAATTGCAGGCCGATTGCCTGGCCGGTGTCTGGGCCAACAATGCGCAGCAGCGTCTGAACTGGCTGGAACCGGGTGACATCGAAGAAGCCTTGAACGCGGCCAACGCCATCGGCGATGACCGTTTGCAACAACAGGGGCAGGGTCGGGTGGTACCGGACTCGTTTACCCATGGCACATCAGCGCAAAGGGTGCGCTGGTTCAAAACCGGATTTGCGCAAGGCCAGGTGGGCCAGTGCGATACCTTCGCGGCGAAAAACCTTTAAATGAATAAGTGGTTGTTGATGTTGTTGTTCACCTGCGCAAGCACCCAGGCTGCGGAGCATGGCGTCAAAGAGCTCAGCCCCGGCCGGTTGTTGTTGAAAGAAGGTGAGATGGCGGTGGGGCTCGGCCCGGCGCCCGCGAAAATCGAACGCGTGCTGATCATCATCCATGGTCGTCTGCGCAACGCTGAAACCTATCGCCAGAGCGCCGAGCGCGCGGCGGAACTGGCCGGGCAAAGCGCAAGCACCCTGGTGATCGCCCCGCAATTCCTCAACGAAACCGACATCGCACTTCATCCTGTGGCAGACACGGTGTTGCGCTGGCAGGGCAATGACTGGATGTCAGGAGGTTTATCCACCGCTCCTTTTGCGCTGAGTTCCTTTGCAGCCCTCGATCAAATCATCGAGCGAGTCGGCGACCGTCGACAATTTCCGGACGTGAAGCAAATCATCATCGCCGGCCACTCTGGTGGCGCTCAGATGGTGCAGCGTTATGCGTTGCTGGCCCGTGAGCAACCGGCCCTGACGGCCGCCGGCGTGAAGCTTCGCTACGTGGTCGCCAACCCTTCGTCCTATGCGTATTTCAATGAGCAACGGCCGGTGGCGTTCAACCATGCGGCGTGTCCCGGTTTCAATCGCTGGAAATATGGACTGACGGATTTACCGGTTTATGCCAGTGGGCAAACGGCACCGCAGATTGAAGGAAACTACGTCAAACGGGACGTGACTTATCTGCTCGGGCAGCAAGACACTGACCCGCAGCATCCGGCGCTGGACAAAGGTTGCGAGGCCGAAACGCAAGGTGCTTATCGTCTGGTTCGCGGGAAGAATTTTTTCAATTACCTGCTGCGTCGCAATCCGAAAGGGGTGAATCAGCGGCTGGTTGAAGTGCCGGGGGTCGGGCATAACGGGGATGGGATGTTGACGTCGCCGGAGGGGCAGAAGGTGTTGTTTGGTCAGTGAGTTTTGTATGGACTGATCTGACGTCTTCGCGGGCAAGTCGGATCGCCGCACCGCTCGCTCCTACAGGGTTTCTCGCTGTCCTTATAGGAGCGAGCGGTGCGGCGATCCGACTTGCCCGCGAAGAGGGCCTCAGGCAGACAACATCTCCCGCAACACCCCACAATCCGCCGCATGCCAATCCGTCAGCTCCGGCCAAGGGTTATCCGGCAAATTCACCAACACCGTCCGCGCCCCCGCCGCTCGACCGCAATCCAGATCAAAGCGGTAATCACCGACCATCACCATCTCGCTCGCCGGCACGTTCCAGGCCTGGGCCAACTTCAGCAAACCACCGGGATGCGGTTTGGGCGGCGCTTCATCACGCCCCAGCACATCCTCCACGGCAAAGCAGTCAGCCAGGCCGATCGCCTCCAGGGTTACGTGGGCCAGCTCCCGGGCATTGCGCGTGAGAATGCCCAGGCGATACCCGCGCCCGGCTAACTCACGCACCAGCTCCACTGCGCCCGGCGCGGCTTTCGAGCCTAGCGCCAAGTCCCGTTCATGCTCCAGCAACCACGCATGTTTGGCGGCCGCTTCATCGGCCGGCAGCGCCGCGAGGTGGGTCAGGATGTCGTCTTCGGCGGGAATTGCCAAGGCCACGCGAATCGCCGCGAAGTCATGCACGGCCACCGTCAGGGTGCCGTCCATGTCGAACACCCAGTGCCGCACCTCGGCCAGGCTCATGCCCAATCCTTGCGGTGGCGAATCAGGCCTTCCTGCGTGACCGAAGCCACCAGTTGCCCGGCGCGGTTGAATACGCTGCCGCGGGAGAAACCACGGGAATTGCCGGCCCAAGGGCTGTCCATCGCGTACAGCAACCAGTCATCGGCGCGCAGGTCCGCATGGAACCACAGCGAGTGATCGAGGCTGGCGACCTGCATGTCTTTCTGCCAGACCGATTTGCCGTGGGGCTGCATCGAGGTGGTCAGCAGACCGAAGTCCGAGGCGTAGGCCAGCAGGTATTTGTGCAGCGCCGGAGAATCAGCCAAGGCACCGTCAGCGCGAAACCAGACGTACTTCACCGGATCGGACGGTTGCGGGTTGTAAGGATCTTTCTCGGTGATCGGTCGGAATTCGATCGGTTTGGGGCACAGAAATTTTTCGCGCATGTGCTCGGGAATCAGGTGCGCACGTTGCTGGGTGAGCTCCAGTTCCGAGGGCAGGTTTTCCGGGCCGACCACGGTCGGCATCTCGGCCTGATGCTCAAAGCCTTTTTCGTCGTACTGGAACGAGGCACTGCAGGTAAAGATCGGGTTGCCCTTCTGGATCGCCGTGACCCGGCGCGTGCTGAAACTGCCGCCATCACGCACCCGATCAACCTGATACACAACGGGCAACGCGGAATCGCCCGGGCGCAGGAAATAACCGTGCATCGAATGCACATGGCGCGTTTCTTCTACCGTCTGACTGGCCGCCGACAACGACTGACCGATCACCTGACCGCCGAACAACTGACGAAAACCCAGGTCCTGACTGCGGCCACGGAACAGGTTTTCTTCGATCGGTTCCAGGGTCAGCAGGTCGACCAGATCATCCAACACTTGGCTCATTCAGACTCTCCTCACACAAAGCTTGCCGCGCAGTCTTGGCTGCGGCGGTCGATTCAGTTTATGGCCAGGGCCCATGGGAGCCATTGTAAACGTCCGTGCCTGCTTATCCATGCAAGGTTTGCAGCCATTGTTCACGGGAGATGCGATACAGCACATGGTGACGCAGGGGATGATCGGCCGCGAGCTTGGGATGTTCAAAGTCATCGGCTGAATCATGGTGCATACCGATCGACTGCATGACTTTTTCCGAAGGCAGGTTGTCTTTGGCGGTGAACGACACGACTTCTTGCAGCGCCAACCGATCAAAACCGCAGCGCAGAGCGGTCCACGCCGCCTCACTGGCATACCCCAGGCCCCAATGCTCGCGCGCCAGGCGCCAGCCGATTTCGGTCGCAGGGGTGAACGGCGCGTCGAAACCGACCATGCCGAGGCCGGTGAAACCGATAAATGCCCCGGTGTCCTTGCGTTCCAGCGCCCAGAGACCAAAGCCATGTTCGGCAAAATGCCCGCGAATCCGTCCTATCAGCGAAGCACTCTCCAGACGACTCAAAGGGGCCGGAAAATAGCGCATGACCTGTGGATCGGCGCACATCGCCGCAAACTCCGGCAAATCCTCATCGCGCCACTGCCGCAACACCAGTCGCGCGCTCTCGAGTTCCAGTATCGGCTCCATCGTGTCCTCCCCTTTCCATGCCGCAAGTCTACATCGCTGGTAGGATCCTTCCTTCATTCACCCATGAAATCACTCATGTCACTGCCGCTGATCTACCACGAAGACTACAGCCCCGAATTCCCGGCGGATCACCGCTTTCCCATGGACAAGTTTCGCCTGCTGCGCGATCACCTGGTGGACAGCGGCTTGACCAGGGACGCCGACCTGTTGCGCCCCGACCTCTGCCCCTCGGAGATTCTCGCCCTCGCCCATGACGCTGCCTATATCGAACGCTACATGAGCGGCGAGTTGTCCCGCGAAGACCAGCGGCGCCTCGGCCTACCCTGGAGCGAAGCACTGGCCCGGCGCACGGTGCGGGCGGTCGGCGGATCGTTGCTCGCAGCAGAGCAGGCGCTGGAACACGGGTTGGCCTGTCACTTGGCCGGGGGCACCCATCACGCGCATTACGACTATCCGGCGGGTTTCTGCATCTTCAATGACCTGGCGGTGATCAGCCATTTCCTGCTGGAAAGCGGCCGTGTAAATCGGGTGCTGATCTTCGATTGCGACGTGCACCAGGGCGACGGGACTGCACGGATTCTGCACAACACCCCGGACGCGGTGACCGTTTCCCTGCACTGTGAAAAGAATTTTCCTGCACGCAAGGCTGAAAGCGACTGGGACATCCCGTTGCCCAAAGGCATGGGCGATGCTGATTACCTGAAGGTGGTGGACGACGCGCTCAATTATTTGCTGCCGCTCTACCAACCGGATCTGGTGTTGTATGACGCCGGCGTCGACGTGCACAAGGACGACGCCCTCGGTTACCTGAAGCTGACCGACGAAGGCGTGGCCGCTCGCGATGAAAGCGTGATGCGCCATTGCCTGGGGCGGGATATTCCGGTGGTCGGGGTGATTGGCGGCGGCTACAGCAAGGACCGCAAGGCCCTGGCGCGCCGCCACGGAATCCTGCATCACAGCGCGCAACGGGTCTGGCAGTCATCAGGTTGTCATTGAGGTGTGAGTCTTTACCCACAATGCCTGTGGAACTGCCTGTGGATAACCTGAGTGAAAGGGTCTACAGGCCATGCGGTACTTAGCCTACAACTCGGTGGTTGTTTTTTAACCACCTTAGAAAACACCAACAATCCTCTGTGGGAGTGAGACCGGCTTGCCGGAGATGAGGCCTTCACACCCAACATCGATGTCGACTGACCCGACGCCATCGCGAGCAGGCTCGCTCCCACAGGTATCTGTGCTGATAGAATGCGCGGCTTATTCCGCCATACCGCAGCGCATTCCATGACACAGCCCTCGACCTCCTCCCCTTCTCACGTAGCCATCATCGGCGGCGGCCCCGCCGGCCTGATGGCGGCCGAAGTGTTGAGCCAGGCTGGGATCAAGGTCGACCTGTACGACGGCATGCCGTCGGTGGGGCGAAAATTCCTGCTGGCCGGTGTCGGCGGCATGAACATCACCCATTCCGAAGCCTACCCGGCGTTTCTCTCACGCTACGCCGAACGCGCGCCGCAGATCGCGCCACTGTTGCGTGGCTTCGGTGCCGATGCGTTGTGCCAATGGATTCATGACCTGGGCATCGAAACCTTCGTCGGCAGCTCCGGCCGGGTGTTTCCGACCGACATGAAGGCCGCGCCCCTGTTGCGCGCCTGGCTCAAGCGCTTGCGCGAGGCCGGCGTCGTCATCCACACCCGTCACCGCTGGCTCGGCTGGGATGACAGCGGAGGATTGCGCATCGACAGCCCCGAAGGCGAAAAAACCGTCAAAGCTGACGCAACCTTGCTGGCCCTCGGCGGTGGCAGCTGGTCACGCCTCGGTTCGGACGGCGCGTGGATGCTGCCACTGGAACAGCGCGGCGTAGGACTTATGCCGTTGCAGCCCAGTAATTGCGGCTTCGAGGTGCAGGCCTGGAGCGACTTGATGGTCAGCAAGTTCGCCGGCGCACCGCTGAAAAACATCGCCATCGGCCTCAATGACGACGTGCCGCGCTTGGGCGAATGCGTGATTACCGCGACCGGGATGGAAGGCAGTTTGATCTACGCCCTCTCGGCGCCGATCCGCGAGGCCATCAACCAGCACGGCTCCGCGACCATTCACCTCGACCTGCTACCGGGCCGGCCTGTGGATAAAGTTCAGGCGGCGCTGAGCAAACCACGTGGCTCCCGCTCCATGTCTAAACACCTGCACAGCCAGCTCGGGATCGATGGGGTGAAAGCGGCGTTGCTGCGCGAACTTACGCCGGCCGAATGCTTCGCCGATTCGGCGTTGCTGGCCCAAGTGATCAAGGCGTTGCCGCTGACGCTGGTAAAAACCCGTCCGCTGGATGAAGCCATCAGCAGCGCCGGAGGCGTGATGTTCGAGTCGATGGATGAACGGCTGATGCTCAAGCAATTGCCTGGGGTGTTTTGCGCAGGGGAAATGCTCGATTGGGAAGCGCCGACCGGCGGCTATCTGCTGACCGCATGTTTCGCCAGTGGGCGCGCGGCGGGGTTGGGGATGGTGGAGTGGCTCAACCGCAAGGGCTGAAGACCGAGGCGCACCCATCGCGAGCAGGCTCGCTTCCAAAGGGGATTTGTGGAAGACACAGATCCATTGTGGGAGCGAGCCTGCTCGCGATAGCGGCTTAATTAACGCCGCACATTTTAAGGCTTCTTCTTACGCGGCCCAGTGTTAAACACCGGCACCTTGCGCACGGGTTTGATCGAAGGCTCCGGCGCCGAAGCATCCCCACTCTCGACCCATTTACCCAGGTTGCGTTTACCGCCACCGGCAGTCTTCGGCTTCTTCGGTTTTTTTGGCTTCTTCACTACCTGACCGCTGGCGTCCGTATCCGGTACCCGATGCTCAGGTTCGAAGTCGTGTTCCATCTGGCGAGGCAATGTCTGACGGGTCAACGTCTCGATGGCCGACAGCAGATTCACTTCATCGGCGCAGACCAGCGAAATCGCCTGCCCGGTTGCACCCGCGCGACCGGTACGACCGATCCGGTGGATGTAGTCCTCCGCCACGATCGGCAGGTCGAAGTTGACCACCAATGGCAGATCTTCGATATCCAGACCACGGGCCGCAACGTCGGTGGCCACAAGAATCTGCACTTCACTGGCCTTGAAACGGTCCAGCGCACGCTGACGGGTTGCCTGCGGTTTGTCGCCGTGGATGCCGTCGGCATTGATGCCCAGGCCCTGGAGTTTTTCCACCAGAGCGTCCACACCATTGCGGGTCTTGGCGAACACCAGCACTTGCTTCCACTTGCCCTTGCGCATCAAGTGAACGAACAGTTCAGGCTTGCGCTTCTTGTCCACCACCACGACCCATTGCTTGACGGTGCTGGCAGCGACGTTGCGCGGGCTGACTTCGATGCTCAGCGGATCGTTGAGCATTTGTCCGGCCAGCAAGCGGATCGCGTCGGAGAACGTCGCGGAGAACAGCAGCGTCTGACGTTGCTTGGGCAGCACGCGGTAGATATTCCCCAGTTCCTCGGAGAAACCCAGATCAAGCATGCGATCGGCTTCGTCCAGAATCAGGGTTTGCAACTGATTGAACTTGAGGGCCTTCTGGCGATACAGGTCGAGCAAACGACCCGGCGTCGCCACCAGCACGTCAACACCCTTGCGCAGCTTCATCATCTGCGGGTTGATGCTGACGCCGCCGTACACCGCGTAAGTGCTCAACGGCAGGTTCTCGGCGTACTGACGCACGGCTTCGTGAACCTGTTCGGCCAGTTCGCGGGTCGGCACCAGGATCAGTGCGCGCACCGAGTTAGACGCCACTTTCGGCCCTTCCATGGCCAGCAATTGCAGGAGCGGCAGCGCGAAGCCAGCGGTCTTGCCGGTGCCGGTCTGGGCGGCGGCCATCAGGTCGCGACCGGCCAGCACCGCCGGAATGGCTTGCGCCTGAACCGGCGTCGGGGTCTGGTAGCCGAGCGTCTCGAGAGAGCGCAGCAAGGGTTCGATCAGGCCAAGGGTGGCGAAAGTCATGGGATTACCGTAGGAAAATTCAGCGCGGGTTTTTCAAAACAAGTGTGCAAAACAAGATGCAATGGCGCGCAGTTTATCCTAATTCACACGGGATTCTGTCGGCACGGCTACAGCGGGCTGAACAGGCGCCCGCCGCCATTGCGGCAATCCGATCAACACCACGGCGCTTATGATCACCAGCATCGCCAGCCCTTCTTCGATCCCGATGGTCTCGCCGACAAACACGATCCCCAGCAACACTGCGACCGCCGGGTTGACGTAGGCATAACTGGTCGCCGCTGCCGGCCGCACGTTTTTCAACAGATACATATAAGCGTTGAAAGCGATGATCGAGCCGAAGAAGGTCAGGTAGGCCAGGGCTGCCCAGCCTTCAATCGGCGGCATGGCTTGCAGATGCTCACCACTCAGCGCACTGCCGATCAGCAGCGCTACACCGCCCACCAGCATTTCCACGGCACTGGCCATGGCGCCTTGGGGCAACGGCAAGTGTTTGCTCCAGACCGAACCGAAGGCCCAGGAAGCCGCCGCGAATATCAGCAATGCCGCTCCCAACGGGCTCGACTGCAGATTGGAACCGAGGTTGAGCATGGCGATGCCGATCAGCCCGAGCACAATCCCGGCCCATTCGAGACGAGTATTACGCGCCCCCCAGAAATAGCCGCAGAGCAAGGTAAACAGCGGCACCGTCGCCACCGCGAGCGCAGCAACCCCGGAGGCGACCCCCGTGTGTTCAGCCACGCTGACCGCGCCGTTACCGCACGTCAGCAGCAAGATCCCAATGATCCCCGCGGCTTTCCACTGCGTCCAGGTCGGTGCCGGTGCCCCGCGCCAGCGCAGGAAGGCGTACATCAAACTCCCTGCGATGACAAAGCGAATACCGGCGAGCAGCAAGGGCGGCCAGTATTCCACGCCGATACGGATCACCAGGTAAGTCGAGCCCCAAATCACGTACAACGCAAAAAAGGCGGCGATCAACGGCAAGGGAAAACGACGTAAGCCAGGCATGGGCAGCTCGATGACAGGACAATGTGAACCGCTATTTTAGAAAGGCCAACGGCGAAAAATAAGTTACAAAACCTGTTTATAGCGCCGGTACACTTTTCAAAACACGGAGATTGGCGCTATAAGCCATGTTTTCGAAAGTCAGCCAATTTTCAGGAATACGACGATGGATAAATACGACCGCATGCTCCTCAGCGCCCTGCTGGAAAACGGTCGTGCGTCCTACGCCGACCTGGCGCGCAAGGTCAACCTGTCCGCGCCGGCCGTGGCCGAGCGCGTGGCCAAACTCGAAGCCAGTGGGGTCATCACCGGTTACCAGGCCAAAGTCGACATGGCCAAGCTTGGATTGCCGATCCAGTGCGTGATCGAACTGCGCCTGAACCAGCATGGCAACCAGAAGGCCTACGACGACCTGATCAAAATCCCACAACTGACGGAGTGCCACCGGGTGACGGGTGATCCGTGCGTGATCATGCAAGCGGCGGTAGGTTCGATGCCGGAGCTGGAAGAGTTGATCAACCGAATCGCCAAGTTCGGGTTCAGCAAGACCTCGATTGTGCTGTCGAGCGCCATCGAAAAGCGCGTGCCGTTGGGGCAACTGGAAGGCAATGGAAAGCTTTGATACGACACGCCCCCTGTAGGAGCCGGCTTGCTGGCGATTGCGGTTCGTCTTCAACATTGATGTCGACTGATACACCGCTATCGCCAGCAAGCCGGCTCCTACAGTGGGATTGTGGTGTGTCAGTCAGAACCCGCGATGGCGCTTGAGGTGTTCGTTGATCTTCGCCGCCGGCACCTTCTGCAAGCTCACCAGCAGATCATGGGACAACTCGCGCAGCCCGTGCTTCTGATGCAGTTCCTGAACCAGATGCTCCGTCAGGTTGGCCGCCATTTCGGCATCGGCCATGGCCCGGTGAGCCTTGCCGGTGTTGGGCAGGCTGGCGAAGGTGGTGAGGGTGCCGAGCTTGTGGTTCGGCGCGGCGGGCATCAGGCGGCGGGCGAGTAGCAGCGAGCAGGCGAAGTTTTGCAGGCGGGTGCGCTTGATGCGGCCGAGTTCGAAGTCCCAGAACTTCTGGTCGAACGCGGCGTTGTGCGCCAGCAGCGGCGTGATGCCGACGAACTCGTTGACCTCGTTCATCACCTGTTCGGCTGAGGGCGCGGTGCGCAGCATGGCGTTGCTGATGCCGGTGAGTTGTTCGATGAAGGCCGGGACGCGCACGCCGGCGTTCATCAGGCTCTGGTAACGCTCGACGATGCGCCCCTGTTCAAGGATCACCACGGCAATTTCCGTGGCCCGGCAGCTGCTGCTCGGGGAGATCCCGGTGGTTTCAAAGTCGATGACTGCTATGCGTTCCAAACCTGTTTCAACTCCGTAAAAATCAATTTTTGAGCAGCAACGCGCCTTCGATCGGCACGTAGCGGCTGGCGGCGCGGATCAGCGAGTTAGCCGTCAGGCCCGGCACGCCGTAGGCCACGGCTTGCACGCCATGCTTGGTGATGATGCGGTCCAGCAGCATGTCGAAATCACCGTCGCCGGAGGCCAGCACCACTTCATCGACATGATCGGAGGCGTCCATGATGTCCAGGGTGATGCCCACGTCCCAGTCGCCCTTGGCCGAGCCGTCGCTGCGCTGGATGTAGGGCTTGAGCTTCACGATGAAGCCGAGGTTGCGCAGGATCTGCTGGAATTGCTGCTGTTTGCTGTCGCCGCGATCGATCGCATAGGCATAAGCCTCAACGATCTCGCCCTGTTTGCTGATATCAGCCCACAACGCGGCGTAGTTGAAGTGGCAACCATAGGCCTGACGCACGGTGTAATAGAGGTTTTGAACGTCGGCGAACACTGCGATTTTTTTCACCGTGCATCCTCTTTGGCGCAGTCGCGCGCAGGCTGGGTCAGGCACCAGGCCCGAAAAGTGGCCCAGTATGCCAGCCTGAAGGATTGTTCCGCGAATAATCGGCCCGAAGCATCTTGGAGCCTCGGACGAATGGCAACCTGTGGCGAGGGAGCTTGCTCCCGCTGGGTCGCGCAGCGGCCCCAAAGAAGGATTGCTGCGCAGCCCAGCGGGAGCAAGCTCCCTCGCCACGGGTTCAGTGTTACACCTGTAACGTTGAATCAGACGAAGGAATCGTCGTCGCCGCCAAAGAACGATGAACTGTCATCGCTGTAGTCGGCGTCGGTGAAGCCGCCCTGATCGTTGGCGTTGTTGTCCGCCACGCGCTGGTCGTCGCCCCAGCCATTGCCGCTATCGCTCTGATCGCTGACCTGGGCCGGCTCTTCCTTGATGACTTCGACGACTTCCTGAGGTTGCTGATTGCTGTGGAACAGGCTGCTGATGCCTTGCGCCAGCATCACGCCACCGGCCACACCGGCGGCGGTTTTCAGTGCGCCACCAAGGAAACCACCACCAATCCCAGGGGCTTGCTGCTGCGGCGCGTAATTCTGCTGCGGCGCTGCGGCACCGAAGTTCTGTTGCTGTGGCGGCTGCGAATTGAACGACGGCCGCCCCGGCTCACGCCACCCACCATTGGAGGACGGCGCGCTTTGCGTCGGTGCAGGCTGCGGATCACGGGAACCGCCGCCAAAGATGCTCGACAGGAAACCACCGCTGGCAGGCGCCGACGGCTGAGCCTTGGCCGATTGCAGTTCGGCCTGCAATTGCTGCACCTGCTGTGCGAGTTGCTTGTTCTGCGCGTCGAGGCTTTTGAGGGCCGCTTCCTGAACCAGAATCGCCTGGGTCATGAAATAGCCTGCCGCGGGTTGGCGAGTCAGGTGCTCCTTGATCCGCGCCTCAGCCTGGGCGTCGCGTGGGGCTGAGTCCGTTTCGGCCTGTTGCAGCCGGGAAAACAGTCCATCGATCAGGGTTTGTTCTTCGCTGTTCATGGCGACCTCGTAGATTGCCGGGAATATCGTCGCCCTCATCCACTGTGGATAAGGTGCTCTCCAGTAATGGGGCTGATACAGGATGTTTCAATGACCTTTACCGAACGTTTACGTTTGCGTCCCAAAGGGCTTCATCGGTTAAAGTGGGCCACTGCTTTCAACCTGCGATACCGACTGATGAATTCGTTCGATGTACTGCGTGACTCTCTGTATTTCTTCAAGCGCAATCTGGGCCAGATCGTGCGCCTGTGCCTGCCGCTGGTGATCTTCGAAGCGCTGCTGCAACAAGTGGTTGATCGCTCCACTGAGCCGGACAGCTTTCCCGGTATCAGCGTGATGGTCGGCTTGCTGGTCTATCCGCTGTACACCGCCGCGCTGATCCTGTTTCTCGATGCCCGCAGCCGTGGCGAATCACCGAGCACCCGCGAGTTGCTGTCGAGGTCGGCCTACCTGTGGCCGCGCTTCGCCCTGCTCACTGCTCTCAATACCTTGCTGATCCTGATCGGCTTGTCGCTGATCCTGCCGGGCATCTGGCTGATGGTGACCCTGGCCTTTGGCGAATATCTGCTGGTGCTGCGCGGCTTGGCCCCGTTGGCGGCGATGAAGGAAAGCCTGCGCCTGACCCGCGGCCATTTCCTGCGAATCCTGGTGTGCATCCTGTGTGTGATGGGCCCGTTGTGGGTGCTCAAGGGCTCGACCCTTGCGATTTACCCGGAGCCGCAGAACCCGGTGATTTTGCTTCTGATCGACAGCGCGCACAGCTTCCTGCAACTGTTCACCAGCGTGGTGGTGTTCCGGTTGTTCATGCTGATTGCCGATGCCCCCGAGAAAATTGACGGGGAGCTATGACCCATGTGCTTAAGCCCGACGCTCGGTTATGCTCGGGCTCATCTTTTGTAACGCTATAAGCCGAGCCATGACCCGTCTACTGCGCTACACCCTGCTGGGCCTGCTGATCGTGGCGGGCCTGACTGCCTTGCTGATCTACAGCCTGACCTGGCGTCCCGAAGCCAAAGAAGCAGCACCGATCGGCTGCAGCACTCAGGCGCCCACGCTGGTACCCGGCCAGGCGCTGAAAGTCATGACCTGGAATGTCCAGTACCTGGCCGGCAAGCGCTACGTGTTCTGGAATGACCTGGCGAAAGGCGACGACGAAAGCCCCACTGCCGAAGACATGGCCTTCAGCCTCGATGAGGTGGCGCGGGTGATTCGCGACGAGCAACCGGACATTGTGCTGTTGCAGGAACTGGATGACGGCGCCAAGGCCAGCGATTACCAGAACCAGTTCAAGTTACTCCAGGAACGGGTCGCCGACCTTTATCCGTGCAGCGCTCACGCCTTCGACTGGAAAGCCGATTTTGTGCCGCTGCCGCACATCTTCGGCAGCGTCGGCCGGCAACTGGCAACGCTCAGCCGATACCAGATCGAACACGCCGAACGCCTGCAATTGCCGGTCGCGTCGGCCAACATCATCAGCCGTCAGTTCAAACCGAAAAACGCCTTGCTGACGACTTACCTGCCGCTGAGCGACGGCGGGCAGATCGCGGTGCTCAATACCCATCTGGACCGCGTCAGCCAACCTGATGAAACCCTGCTGGCCCAAGTGACGGCTGTGGCCAAGGTGCTCGACAAATATGAGAGCCGTGGCACCCCATGGTTGATCGGTGGCGACTTCAACCTGTTGCCGCTGGGCCAGTATCGACGCCTGCCCGACGAACAACGCACGCCCTACTCCGTCGACAGTGCCTTGCATGTGCTGTGGGACAAATACCCGATGATCCCGACCAACAACGAAGCCAGCGGGATCGACCGGGCGCGGTGGCTGACCCACTACCCGAATGATCCAGGCCTGAACGGCCCGGACCGAACGGTTGATTACCTGTTCTACAGCCCGCGGATCAAACGGGTCGAGGCCATGGTGAGGCAGGACGATACCTTGCGGATCTCCGATCATTTGCCGGTGATTGCAAGGTTTCTCCTACCGGCAGCCCCCTAACTCCGGTTAAACACAAAACCTGTGGGAGCGAGCCTGCTCGCGATGGCGTAGTGTCAGTCGACATCATTGTTGAATGATCAATCGCAATCGCGAGCAGGCTCGCTCCCACAGGGGATTTGGGCATAACGGGAAATCGGGTCAATGCACCTCCTCCAAGTCGTCATGCAGTAACCCGAAAATCCTGCGCTTCATGTCGATAAACGAACGCTCCATGACCATATCCAGGGTCCGTGGGCGTTCGATCGGCACATCCAGAATCTGCTTGATCCGCCCAGGCCGGGCGCCCATGACATAGACCCGATCCCCCAACAGAATCGCCTCGTCGATGTCGTGGGTCACGAACAGCACGGTCTTCTTGCTGTTACCCCAGACCCGCAACAACAGTTGCTGCATTTGCAGGCGCGTCTGGCTGTCGAGGGCGCCGAAGGGTTCATCCATCAGCAGGATCTGCGGGTCGTTGGCCAACGCCCGGGCGATTGCCACTCGCTGCATCATGCCGCCGGACAACTGCTTGGCGTAGTTGTCGGCGAACCCGGTGAGGCCAACCTCATTGACGTAGTAATCGACGATCTCCATGCGCTGAGCGGCCGCCATGCCCCGCCGCTTGAGGCCGAACTCGACGTTCTGCCGCACGGTCAGCCACGGGAACAGCGTATAGCTCTGGAACACCATGCCGCGATCCGCACCCGGCCCTTGCACTTGCTGGCCGCCGACGTAGATTTCGCCTTCCGTGGGCTCGTTCAGGCCAGCCGTGAGGTACAGCAAACTCGACTTGCCGCAGCCCGACGGCCCCACCAGCACGGCGAATTGTTGATCCGGCACTTCGAACGACACCTGCTCCAGCGCGGTGAACATACCGCCGTCAGGTTTCTGATAACGCAGGCTGACCTTGTCCACTTGCAGCCGTGGTGCGGCTTGCACCGGGGCGGCCGTGGGTGTGATGAAACGCGGGTTGACGGCGCTTACTGAGCCCATGCGGCGATCCTCAGACGGAGAAAACGGAACAGTTGATCGGTGACCAGGCCCAGCAGGCCGATGATCGCGATGGCCAGGAAAATCACATCCACTTGAAAGCCACGCATGGCTTTCAGGCTCAAGTAACCCAGGCCACTGGAAGCGGCCACCAGCTCGGCGACCACCAGATAAGTCCAGGCCCAGCCCATGGTCACGCGCAGTGTGTCGAGCACGCCTGGCAATGACGCCGGGGCGATCACATGCAGCACCGCATCGCGGCGGGTCGAGCCCAAGGTGTAGGACGCGTTGATCAGGTCCTTGGAGATGCCCTTGGACACGTCCGCGATCATCACCAGTTGCTGGAAAAACACGCCGAAGATGATCACCGACACCCGCTGCTCCAGACCGATACCGATCCACAGAATGAACAGTGGCACGAACGAGGTCACCGGCAGGTAACGGATGAAATTGACCATCGGCTCAAGGAAGGCCTGGACGATGCGGAAGCTGCCCATCAGCAACCCCAGCGGCACCGCCACCAGCGACGAGACAATGAAACCGACCATCACCACTTCGAGACTGGCCCAGACGTGAAGGCCCAGGGTGCCGTCTCGGCTCAGGCGCACGGCGGCTTCGGCCACCGCGCCCGGTGTCGGCAGGAACATGCCCGGCACCACGCCACCGTAAGACAACCCGGCCCACAGGCCGATCAACAACACCCAGGCCAGGCCGCTCGCGCTCCAGATCACCTGCACCGGCAATCCGGTCTTGGGCGTGATGCAGCGGCTCAGCCATGAATTGCGCTTGAACATGCGAACCTCCTACAGCGGGCTGACGAAGCGGTTGTCGATCAGGTCGTCATTGCTGACGTTGTAGGGTTTGCCCTGCAATTCGCTGGCGGTTTCGTTGGCCAATTTGATCAGTGGCTCGCTGTCGCCCGGCTTACCCGGAGAACCGAGGAGTTTTTCGCTCATGGCTTGATCGTAGAAGCGCACGCCTTGCGCGGCGGCGGCCAGCTCCTTCGGATCGGCGAGGTAACCGCCGACGCCTTTGGCCATGATTTTGTAAGCTTCTTGCGGATGGTCCTTGGTGTACTGCACGGCTTTGTAGAGGCCGGCGACCAACGCCTTGACGTCTTCCGGTTGCTTCTCGATGACGGTGCAGTTGAGTGCGACCACATCGACAATCACCCCCGGCGTGCTGCTGCTGTCGATCAGCACTTTGCCTTGTTGCTTGCTGCGGACCATCGACAGGTGCGGCTCCCAGGTCACGGCGGCCGGCACACGACCGGCGATGAACGCGGTGGCAGCATCGTCCGCCGTCATGTTTTGCACGGTGATATCGCTCATGCTCATGCCGTGCTTTTTCAGCAGGTACGACAGCCAGAACTGCGAGGTCGACCCTTCGTTCACCGCCACCGCTTTGCCTTTGAGCTCTTGCAGACTCTTGATGTCCTTGCCCACGAGCACGCCGTCGCCACCATGGCTGTCATCCAGTGCGGCGACGGCCTTGAAGCAGAATTGCGGACGGTACTTGAGCACTTCGTCGATGGTCGACGCCGAGCCCGACAACTCGCCCGAGGCCTGGGCGGCCATGTACATCGAGGCTTCTTCGACGACGGGCAATTCGACGGTCAAACCGCCTTCCTTGAAGTAGCCCAGGTCTTGGGCGAGATAGAGGGTGCCGTAGCCGACCCAAGTGGTGTGGCCAATGGACAGGGTGCCGGCCTGGGCGCTGGTGGCGACCGTGGCGGCGATGGCGGTGATCGCCAGTGGATGAGCGACGCGGTTAAGCAAGGACTTGATCATGGAGCACTCCCAAAGCTGTTGATTTAGTTTTGTCATGGGCAGTACGGCCAGTGGCCTTGGATCAGTTGCCACCGGTGGTCTCTGATGGACCTTTCGGTGGTCAGCATTCGGCTGACTGGCGAAGTCGATGTTGGACCAGGGGCGGGGATAGGAAAATCAGGAAATATGTCGTTGGGAGTGATGAAAAAACTGGGTAGCGTGCGCCGTAAAAGGGCGAGGTTGGCGGGGGTGCACGGGGTGGGTGCAAAAGCTGAGAGGTGTGTTGAATGAACGAAAGCAATCGCGGGCAAGCCCGCTCCCACAGGTTATGTGTCGAGCCTTAATCTTGAGGCCGACACAAATCCCTGTGGGAGCGGGCTTGCCCGCGATAAGGTCCGAAGGACCTTCCGACAATGTCAGAGCCGGCCGTATTCCTGAGCCGTCCGATCAACCGCTTTCAGGGTCTTGCCAACCAGCTCATCGATTTCCTCACGGCTGGCAATCAACGCCGGCGCCATGATCATCCGCCCCAGCGTCGAGCGAATGATCACCCCTTCCTCAAAGCCAATCGTGCGGCAACGCCAGGCGATGTCGTTCTCGTTGGCAAAGCGCTTGCGGCTGCTTTTGTCCTCCGCCAATTGCAACGCCGCCACCATGCCGACACCCTGGATATCGCCCACCAACGGGTGATTGCCGAACACCTCGCGCAAGCACTGTTGCAGGTAAGGCCCGATGTCATCCTTGACCCGCGCCACCACCCCTTCATCGCGCAAAGCTGTGAGGTTGGCAATCGCCACCGCTGCCGCCACCGGGTGCCCGGAGTAAGTCAAACCGTGGGCAAACACCCCGCCCTGTTCCACCAATACCTGAGCCATTTTCTTCGACAGGATCAACCCGCCCATGGGGATGTAACCCGAGGTCAAACCCTTGGCAATCGACAGCGTGTCCGGCTCAAAACCGAAGTGCTCATGAGCGAACCATTCGCCGGTACGACCGAAGCCGCCGATCACTTCGTCGGCGCACAACAGCACGTCGTACTTGCGGCAGATCCGCTGAATTTCCGGCCAGTAACTTTCCGGCGGAAAGATCATTCCGCCCGCGCCCTGGAACGGTTCGGCAATAAACCCGGCGACCTTGTCCGCGCCCAGTTCGAGAATCTTCGCTTCCAGTTGCTGCGCCGCCCGCAGGCCGAATTCGGCCGGGGTCAGATTGCCCTCGTGGGCGAAAAAGTACGGTTCGTCGATGTGTTCGATGTCGGGAATCATGCCGCCCATTTCGTGCATGAATTTCATGCCACCGAGCGCCGTCGCTGCCAGGGTCGAGCCGTGGTAACCGTTCCAGCGGCCGATCATGATTTTCTTCTCGGGCTTGCCGAGAATCGTCCAGTAACGCCGCACGGTACGGATCAGCACCTCGTTGGCTTCGGAGCCCGAGTTGGTGTAGATCGCGTGGCTGTAGTGCCCCGGCAACAGGCTGAACAGCAGCTCCGAGAGTTCGATCACCTGCGGGTGGGTGGTGTGGAAAAACATGTTGTAGTACGGCAGTTGCTCAAGCTGTCGGGTCGCCGCGGCCGCCAGGTCCTTGCGCCCGTAACCGAGGTTGGTGCACCACAACCCGGACATGCCGTCGAGGTAACGCCGACCATCGTTGTCCCACAGGTGCAGGCGCTCGCCACGGACCATCACTCGCGGCCCTTCGTCGTTGAGCGCTTTTTGATCGACAAACGCGTGGATGTGGTGCGCAGCGTCGGCGGCCTGGTAGTCGCGGGTTTCACGTGGTGTGGTCATCGCCAGTTCTCCGTTTTGTTATGAGCGGCTGTTATGCGCGCAGCTGAAACCAGGTGGTCTTCAACTGGGTGTATTTATCGAATGAGTGCAGCGACAGGTCGCGGCCGAAACCGGATTGTTTACCGCCGCCAAAAGGCACGGTCACGTCGAGCGCATCGACGCTGTTGACCGACACCGTGCCCGCTCGCAATTGCCGCGCCACTCGGTGGGCGCGGTTGAGGTCGTCTGTCCACAGCGAGGCGGCCAAGCCGTAGACGCTGTCGTTGGCCAGTTGCAAGGCGTGCGCCTCGTCGTCGAACGCGGTGACCGCCAACACCGGGCCGAACACTTCCTCGCGAAACAGCGGCATGTCCGGGCTCACACCGGTAAAAATCGTCGGCTGAATGAAGTTGTCGGAGCCGTTGAAAATCGACTGCCGACCGCCGCATACCTTGGTCGCGCCGAGGCGTTCGGCCTGCTGGATGAACTTCATGATGCGCGCGGTCTGACGGCTGTCGACGATCGCCCCGGCGCTGCTCGACGGGTCCAGCGGATCACCCGGCTGCCAGCGCTCGGCCTGCACGTTCAGGCGCTCGACGAAATCGTCATGAATCGAGCGCTGCACCAGCAACCGGGAGTTGGCCGAGCACACTTCACCCTGATTGAAGAAGATGCCGAACGCGGATTTCTCGGCGGCCAGGTCCAAGTCCTGGCAATCGGCGAACACCAGATTGGCGCTCTTGCCGCCGCACTCTAGCCACACCTGTTTCAGGTTCGATTGCGCGGAATACTGCATGAAATATTTGCCGACTTCGGTCGAGCCGGTGAACACCAGGCAATCGACGTCCGGGTGCAAACCGAGGGCTTTGCCGGTCTGCTCGCCGAGGCCCGGCAGCACGTTCAGCACGCCCGGCGGCAAACCCGCCTCCAGCGCCAGCTCGGCCAGACGCAACGCGGAGAACGGTGACTGCTCGGCAGGTTTTAGGATCACCGAATTGCCTGCGGCCAAGGCTGGCGCGAGTTTCCACGCGGCCATGTCCAGCGGGAAATTCCACGGCACCACGGCGGCGACCACGCCCAGCGCTTCGCGGGTAATGGTCGCCAGCACGTTTTGCGCACTGGGGGCGATCTGATCGTAGAGTTTGTCGAGGCTTTCGGCGTACCAGCGAAACACCCCGGCGGCGCCCGGCACGTCAATGTTGTAGGCGTCCATCACGGGCTTGCCCATGTTCAGCGAGTCGAGCAGCGCCAGTTCTTCGCGGTGGGCCATGATCAGATCCGCCAGACGCAGCAACACGTGCTTGCGCTCGCTCGGCGAACGCGCCGACCAGGTGCCGGCCTCGAATACCCGCCGCGCATTGCGTACCGCCGCGTCCACCTCTTCATCACCGCAAGCGGTCATGTTCGCCAGGCGCTGGCCAGTGGCGGGGTTGATCGCTGTGAAAGTCTGACCCGACTGCGCCGAACGGGGTTTGCCGTCGATCAGGGCCTGATCGGGAAACCGCAGCGCGGCGGCTTTGTTTTGCCAATATGCAAGCTCGAACACGTTCAGATGCTCCAAGGGCTTTTCTTGTGTCTGGATGGTGGCCCAGGCCCGAGTCCAGTAAAAATAGTAAAAATGTCTTCGCAGACCATGAAAAAACTGGGCAGCCAATCTCCCCGGTGGCGCGGTATGTGGTTATTGTTCAAACACAACAACACCGTCGTCAGAACGGATGCAGTCGGCGCAAAAATTGCCTGGATGTCGAGTCCATCCACCCCGAGGTTTGCCGTGGCTGCCTACAACCTGCGTCAATTGAAGTACTTCATTACCACCGTCGAATGCGGCAGCGTCGCCGAGGCGTCGCGCAAGCTGTATATCGCGCAGCCGGCGATTTCCACGGCGATCAAAGGCCTGGAAGACAGCTTCGGCGTGCAACTGCTGATCCGTCATCACGCCCAGGGCGTGTCCCTGACACCGAGCGGCGCGCGTTTCTATCGCAAGGCCCAGGAACTGCTGCGCATGGCCAAGGAGTTCGAACAGAACGCCCTCGCCGACAACGATGTGGTGGCCGGGCAAATCGATATCGGTTGCTTCGAAACGGTCGCACCGCTGTACCTGCCGCAACTGATTGCCGGTTTCTCGGCGCTGTACCCGGGGGTGAAAATCCGCATCCGCGATGGCGAGCAGCAAGAGCTGGTACAAGGCCTGACGTCCGGCACCTTCGATCTGGCGATCCTGTATGAGCACGAACTCGACGCCACCATTCAGACCGAACCGCTGATGCCGGCGCAGCGGCCTTATGCGTTGCTGCCGGCGGACCATCGCTTCGCCCAGCTCAAGCAAGTGTCGCTGCGGGATCTGTGCCTGGAGCCGATGATTCTGCTGGACGTGCAACCGAGCCGGACCTACTTCGTCAGCCTGTTCGAAGAACTGAACCTGTCGCCGAACATTGCCTTCAGCTCACCGTCGATCGAGATGGTGCGGGGGATGGTTGGGCAAGGGTTTGGTTTCTCGATACTGGTGACGCGACCGCATTCGGAATGCACCTACGACGGCCAGAAAGTGGTGTGCGTGGATATTGTCGAAGAGGTCACTGGTTCAGGATTGGTGGCAGCGTGGTTGAAGCGCGGACAACTGACCAAACCGGCGCAGTTGTTTGCGGATTACTGCCGCGAGCAGCTCACCGCGAAGGCCACAACAAAAAACTGAGTCAAGCGAAATCCCTGTGGCGAGGGAGCTTGCTCCCGCTCGACTGCGCAGCAGTCGCAACACCACGGCATGCGGTGTATCTGATACACCTAGGTATTCGATTATGGGGCCGCTTCGCGGCCCAACGGGAGCAAGCTCCCTCGCCACAGGCAAGCCCCTCGCCACAGGTTTTGTGTTCGGCATTAGGGATTATTTACGCGGTTTGATCCGCGCCGTCGCCTCAGCCACCAACGGATCATCCGGCCAGTAATGCTTCGGATACCGTCCCTTCAAATCCTTCTTCACCTCGGCGTAGGTACTGCGCCAGAAGTTCGCCAAGTCCTGCGTCACCTGCACCGGTCGCCGCGCCGGGGACAGCAGATGCAACTTCACCACTTGCCGTCCCCCGGCAATGCGCGGGGTATCGGACAGGCCGAACAGCTCCTGCAATCGCACCGCCAGAATCGGCGGCTGCTCGCTGTAGTCCAGACGAATCGAAGAACCCGACGGCACACTCAGGTGATGCGGCGCCAGCTCATCCAGCCGTTGCGGCAGCGGCCAGGGCAGTAGGTTATGGACGATGCTCGACAGGTCGAGGTTGGCGAAATGACTGAGGCGCGAGACTTTGCCCAGGTACGGCATCAACCAATGTTCGAGAGTCTTGAGCAGGGCGGCATCGCTGACATCCGGCCATTCACTCTCGCCCTTGCCGCCGAGGTCCAGCTGTCGCAGCAACGCCACGCGCGCCTGCCACTGACGTAGCTCCGGGGTCCACGGCAACAGTTCCAGCCCCTTGCGGCGTACCAGATTGACCAGCGCCTGGCTGCGAGCGGTCTCGTCGAGGCCGGTCAGCGGTTCACGGCTGAGGATCAATTCACCGACCTTGCGCTGACGCTCGGCGCGCAACACGCCTTCGCGCTCATCCCAATCCAGTTGATCGACCACGCGCACTTGCTCGGCCAGCACCGAATCGAACAACGCCGGATCAAAATCCGCCGCCAGATAAATCCGTTCCTCGCGCTGCCCCTGACGACTGCCCAGATCCGCAATCACCAACCACGCTTGCTTCATCAGACTGTCCGCTTCAGCGAACAACGCCGCACGGCCGTTGGCCAGGCGATATTCAGCGCCACCGGCGCGACGTTGCTGCGCGACACGGTCTGGATAGGCCAACGCCAACAGGGCGCCGAGCCAACGCGGATGATCCGGATCGCTGACCGGCTCCGACGTTTTGCCGCGCAGGTAACCGCGATACTGCCGCGCCAGTTGCCGGGCACGTTGAACGCCACCCTGAGCACCGCGAGCAGCGCGCTCTTCGCCGGACAACAACACCAATCGGCTGTGCAGATCCGCTCCGGCGCCACGCAAGATGTCCCGCTCGCCAAGCAAGGCCGCGACATCGCAGGCCATGTTGGCCAAACCGAGCGCCTGCCCGCGCAACAACAAATGGGCGATGCGCGGATGGGCCGGCAGCTCGGCCATGGCCTGACCGTGACGGGTCAGCGCTTCGCCGTCCAATGCACCCAGGCGATCAAGCAAATCCTGAGCCTGTGCATAAGCGGCGGCGGGCGGCACGTCGAGCCACACCAATTGCGTCGGTGTCACGCCCCAGCGCCCGAGCTGCAAGGCCAGACCGGCGAGGTCCGCCGAGAGAATCTCCGCGCTGGCATAGGCCGCCAATTGCTCGTGCTGATCCTGCGACCACAACCGATAACACACGCCCGGCTCCAGGCGCCCTGCCCGGCCGGCGCGTTGAGTGGCGCTGGCTTTGGAAATTCGTTGGGTGTCGAGCCGGGTCATGCCGCTGCCCGGATCGAAACGCGGCACCCGCGCCAATCCGGCATCGATCACCACGCGCACGCCGTCGATGGTCAGGCTGGTCTCGGCGATGTTGGTCGCCAGCACCACTTTGCGCTTGCCCGTTGGGGCCGGATCGATCGCGGCGCGTTGCGCCGCCAAGTCCAGTTCACCGTGCAACGGGCAGAGCAAAACCTGTGGACTCTCGCCCAAAGCATCCGCCAATTGTTGATGCACGCGACGGATTTCCGCCTGCCCCGGCAGGAACACCAGCACGCTGCCGGTCTCATCATTCAAGGCTTCGAGAATCGTCTGCACCAGACGCGGCTCAATGAATTCGCCGGGCTGGAACGGCCGACCCCAGCGCATCGCCACCGGGTACATGCGGCCTTCACTGCGCAGGATCGGCGCGTCATCAAGCAACCCGGCCAGGCGTTCGCCCTCCAGGGTTGCAGACATCAAAAGAATCTTCAGCGGTTGATCGTCGCGGAACAACTCCCGGCCATTCAGGCTCAGGGCCAATGCCAGGTCCGCGTCGAGACTGCGCTCGTGGAATTCGTCGAAGATCAGCAGGCCAACGCCGTCGAGTGCAGGGTCATCCTGCAAGCGTCGAGTGAGAATGCCTTCAGTGACCACTTCGATCCGCGTATTGGGGCCGACTTTGCTGTCCAGCCGGATCCGGTAACCGACGGTTTCACCGACCTTCTCGCCCAGCTCACTGGCCAGACGCTCAGCCGCCGCCCGCGCCGCCAAACGGCGCGGCTCAAGCATCAGAATGGTCTGCCCGGCCAGCCACGGCTCGTTGAGCAAGGCCAGCGGAACCCGGGTAGTCTTACCGGCGCCGGGCGGTGCTTCGAGCACGGCTTCGTGGCGTGTAGCCAAGGCTTCACGCAGGGCGGGTAAAACTTCATCAATCGGCAAAGAAATCATGCTGGCTCCAAAACAGAGCGGCGAGTATAACGGCGAACTGCCTGGCGTTCGTCGCGGTCCTAATTCATATCGACAACGCTTCGTTTACCAGATGACTCAGGAGATTTCCCATGCGTGTTCCCTTTCGCCTGATTGGCGGTGTTTTGGTCGCCACCCTGCTCACCCAGGTGACGGCTTGCGGATCGATTTTCTACCCCGACCGTCGGGGGCAGATTGACGGCAAGATCGACCCGGCCATCGCCGCGCTGGATGCCGTGGGCCTGCTGTTCTACATCATCCCTGGCCTGATCGCGTTTGCCGTCGACTTCGCCACCGGGGCGATTTACTTCGAGCCCGGCCACACCGCCCAGGTGGCTCCGGAAAAACTCAAGGAAGCGATCGGCGCCGACGGCAAAGTTGATAACCATAAGTTGCAGACTATTCTCGAAACCGAGTTGGGTCGCAGCTTCCCTCTGGATGACCCACGCCTGATTCAACACAAAGGCAGCACTCAGCAACTGGCCATGTTCGGCCTGCAACCTGCCGCGTAACCCGTGCATTTAAAGGAATAGCCGCACCTATGATCTCCAGCTCCGAACACGCCCGCCTGCTGCGGCTGGCGACCCGTGCCTCAGTGGCGGTGGCGTGTACGCTGATCGTCGCCAAAGCCATCGCCTGGTGGTTGAGCGGTTCGGTGAGCATGCTCGCCGGATTGACCGACTCGGCGCTCGACGGCGTCACCTCCCTGCTCAATCTGCTGGCGGTGCATTACGCCTTGCGTCCGGCCGATGACGATCACCGTTACGGGCATGGCAAGGCCGAGTCGCTGGCGGGCATGGCTCAAGCGCTGTTCATTGGCGGCAGTGCGGTGCTGATTTCTTTGCAGGCGATCGAGCGGCTGAAACATCCGGAACCGGTGGGCGCGCCGTGGATCAGCATCGGGGTCATTGTGTTCTCCCTGGCGCTGACCCTGGCGTTGCTGATGTTGCAACATCGGGTGGTCAAGGCCACGGGCTCCAACGCGGTGCGCGCCGACTCCCTGCACTACCGCTCGGACATGTTGCTCAATGGCAGCATTCTGCTGGCGCTGGTGTTGGCCGGGTTTGGCTGGCATCAGGTCGACCCCTGGTTCGGTCTGGGAATCGCTGCGTACATTTTCTGGAGCGCCATTCAGATCGCCCGGGAAAGTTTTACGGTGCTGATGGATGAGGAATTGCCGCCGGATGTCAGCCAGCACATGCTCGAACTGGCCTGCGGCGTTCCGGGGGTTTTGGGCGCGCATGACCTTCGCACGCGAATTTCCGGCAACCAGTGGTTCGTGCAGCTGCACCTGGAATTGCCAGGGGACCTGACCCTCTCAGTCGCCCACGGCATCAGCGATCAAGCCGCTGATGCGATTCACGCCGCCTACCCGCGAGCCGAAGTGCTGGTGCACGCCGACCCGCAGGAAGTGGTGCTGGCCGCCAAGGCTCAGAAAGAAACCTGATAGCCGCGACTGCTCAGGCAGTTGCCCTGGGCCTGACGGTAGGCTTGTACCACCGACGGGTCTGGCTGGTAGGTGGCCGTCCGCGGATTGAAGCCACTTTGCTGCACCGCGTATTGATAACACTCGTAACCGTCCTGGTTGACCTGCTCCGGTGACTGGCCGTTGGCCGGATAGGCCTCCACGTCGTAACTGTTGCTGACCGGCTGCGGCTGCGACTGCATTTGCACCGGCGGTTCGACCACTACGTAATCCTGGGTGTTTTCCTGATAGGCGTAATACGAACCGGCCGCCAGGAACAGCAGCGCCCCGCCGATCCACACTTCACGTGCGTAGTCAGGCAAGTAGCTGACCCGAATTCCGCGTGGCGGTTGAACCACCACATAACGCGGGCCTTGCGGGCGGTACCAGTAGCCGCCGGAATAGAAATAATCCCGACCACCATAAGGCACGCGGTAGTCACGGTCCGGGAAGCGGTCGATCACATGACCCGGGCGATATTGCGGGCCGGGGCCCCAGCCATTACCGTGCCCATCCGGACGACCCGCCCAATGGCGATCATCGGGACGCGGACCGTTGTTCTGCCATTGCTGGTTGTAATTGTTGCGCTGGGGGTTGTCCTGATAATAACCACGCTGTGGCTGCTGGGTCTGGCGCACCGTGTCGGGGCGACCCTGGATCGGCAGGTCATTGGCCGGCAGCTGCGGCGGTGGTGGCGGTGATCGAACCGGATTGTTGTAGTTGGGCTGCTGACGGTTCTGCCACTGGCCGTTGTTCTGATTCTGGCCGTTGTGTTCGAACTGGCGGCTGTTGTCGCCACGAATGATGTCGTTGTTCTGCGGGTGCGGCTGATTATTGCCGCCATGCCCCTGATTGTTGCCCTGCTGGCCGTCCGATCCTCGTTGCCCGCCATCGGGACCACGGTTTTGCTGATCATCGGCCAGCGATTGCGCAGTGACACTGACACACAGCAAACCAACACCGGCCAAACGCCAGATGCGCGACTTCATGCTTTTCCTCACTGCGGGTTAGGGCCTGTACGTAAGACTGGGAAAGTACAGGGCGGTTCTGCAACAGGTTATCAGTCGCGCAACTTATTTATTGAGGGCTGGGCTTAAATTGAAGGCAAAAGAAAAGGGAGACCCGTCGGCCTCCCTTTGAGAACTTCGTCCGTGCTCGACGCTTATGACGTCGGCTCACCTCACGCCGTCTTCTGGACAGTGTGTAGCTCGGGGGCCGGCACATCCCCGGTGGGGGTGGCGACCGCCACTGGCCTGATTGGGCGAGCGGCTGTGGACTGTTTGTCCGAGCAGTGATTCTGGTGATAAGAATAGGCCGCAGGCGCCGGCAGAGGATTGCGAAGATTGCTCAATTAAACATCACTTGCGCAATTTTTAACCCTGGATAGATAATCTGCCGCAATAGTTATGACAAAGGCCTGATTGATGAGCAAACTCGACCGATACGACTTGAGCATTTTGGCGGAATTGCAGCGCGATGCGCGCATCTCCAACCAGGAGCTGGCCGAACGCATCGGCCTGTCGCCTTCGCCTTGCTCACGCCGGGTCAAGCAACTGGAAGACGACGGCTACATCACCCGCCAGGTGGCGCTGCTCGACCGCAAGATGCTCGGTTTGAGCCTCACGGCTTACGTGCTGATCGGCATGGACCGACACACGCCGGAGCGTTTCGAAAACTTTGAAGCCGCGATTCGCACCTTGCCGCAGGTACTGGAATGCAGTCTGGTCACGGGGATGGATGCGGACTATCAGCTTAAAGTCGTCGTGCCGGACATGGATCACTATCAGAAACTGCTGCTGGGGCATTTGACCCGGATTGAAGGGGTGACGAGTGTGCGGTCGAGTTTTGTGTTGAACCAAGTGCTGAACAGCACTGAGCTGCCGTTGACTCATCTGCGTAGCTGATTGTGGCGAGGGAGCTTGCTCCCGCTCGGCTGCGAAGCAGGCGCAAACCGGTGGACGCGGTGTGCCTTGCTGAACTCAATCGCGTTTTTGGAGGGCCGCTTCGCGCCCCAGCGGGAGCAAGCTCCCTCGCCACAGTGCGACACACTGCCGCAGGTCAATCCTCCAGCACTCTCCCATGCCGTATACTCCAGCGCCTTTTAGCCCCGCCCGCGCTGGAGATATTCAATGGATCCTGCCGTATTCGAAGAGTGGATGATGACCGGACTGGTCAGCATCCTGATCATTTTCATGGGTTTCATCGTCTGGGATCTGGCTAAAAAATCCAAGGCCGGACGCTTTGGCTCGTTCATCCTGTTCTTCGTGCTGGGTCTGGGCGTGGCTGCGTTCGTGATCAAAAGCGTAGTGATCGGCCTGATCGAATCCGGCACGTTATAACCGCGCCGGCACTTCCTTCCACTGGCCCTGATCGAGCCCTTTGATCGTCCAGTCGCCAATCCTGACCCGCACCAGCCGCAATGTCGGCAAGCCGACGGCCGCGGTCATGCGCCGTACCTGACGGTTGCGCCCCTCGCGAATGACCAACTCCAGCCAGCTGGTCGGCACGCTTTTGCGAAAGCGCACCGGCGGGTTGCGTGGCCACAGCTCTGGCTCCTCCAGTTGCCGTGCCTCGGCGGGCAAGGTCATGCCGTCATTCAGTTCGACGCCGTCACGCAATCGCTGCAACTGCTCAGCGCTCGGTTCGCCCTCCACCTGCACCCAGTAAGTCTTCGCCAGCTTGTGTTTCGGGTCGGCGATTCGCGCTTGCAGCTGGCCATCGTTGGTCAGCAGCAATAATCCCTCGCTGTCGCGGTCCAGCCGTCCTGCCGGATAGATCCCCGGAATCTCGATGTAATCCTTGAGTGTCGCCCGCCCTCCTTCGTCGCTGAACTGGGTCAGCACATCGAAGGGTTTGTTGAACAGGATCAGCTTCGGCTCGGCTGGCGGCGCTTTGGCGACACGGCGCGGAGCTGGGGAGGATGGCACAGGCTTCGCGCCAGGGCGGCGAGAAACGGGACGTTGTGGACGGGACATGGGAAAGAGGAGCATCTAACGGTCAGGGCTGCCAATGCTAGTGCCCTGACCGTCAAATGACCATCACGAATCAGCGGAACGGAGGTTCGTCGAAGCTGCGCAGTTTGCGCGAGTGCAGCGAGTTGAGTTCGGTGCGCAACAGATCCACCGCTTCGATGCCGATCTTCAAGTGCTGGCTGACCGCGCGTTCATAGAAGGCGTTGGCCGAACCCGGCAGCTTGATTTCGCTGTGCAGCGGTTTGTCCGACACACAAAGCAACGTGCCATAGGGCACCCGCAGGCGGTAGCCTTGGGCCGCGATGGTGCCGCTTTCCATGTCCACCGCCACGGCACGGGACAAGTTGATCAGCGGACGCTCCTGCGCCCAGCGCAATTCCCAGTTACGGTCGTCGTAAGTCAGCACGGTGCCGGTGCGCAGGCGTTTCTTCAGCTCGTCGCCCTTTTCGCCGGTGATGTTGGCGGCCGCTTGCTGCAAGGCCATCTGCACTTCGGCCAGGGCCGGAATCGGAATGTTCGGCGGCACCACCCGGTCGAGAATCCCGTCACGACGCATGTAGGCGTGAGCCAGCACGTAATCGCCAATGGTCTGCGACTGACGCAAGCCGCCGCAGTGGCCGATCATCAACCAGCAATGTGGACGCAGCACCGCCAAATGGTCGGTGATGTTCTTGGCGTTGGACGGGCCGACACCGATGTTCACCAAAGTCACGCCATGGCCATCGCTGGCAATCAGGTGATAGGCCGGCATCTGATAGCGATGCCAAACCACGCCCGCAGCAATCGCCGAGGCTTCGCCGTGGTCCATGCTCTTTTCGATGATCACGTTGCCGGGCAATACCATGCGCACGAAACGCGGGTCGCTGCGCAACTGCTCCAGGCCATGGACGATGAATTGGTCAACGTAACGGTGGTAGTTGGTCAGCAGAATCCACGGCTGCACATGACGCCAGTCACTGCCGGTGTAATGCACCAGACGGCGCAGCGAGAAATCGACCCGCGCGGCATCGAACAGGGCCAGTGGCAGCGGATCGGTGTTTTCCCAATCGTACAGACCATCGGCAATGCCGTCGGTCGCGGCCGACAGGTCGGTACTCGGAAACACCCGCGCCAGCACGGCAGCAGTGACACCGGAGCCGGCCAGTTCATCGCCCTGCTCGACCACGTAGGGATAAGGAATGTTTTGCTGGCTGATGCCGACTTCGACGGTCACGGTGAAGTCGTGCATCAACGGAACGAGTTGTTCCAGCAGGTATTTACGGAACGCCGCCGGATGGGTGACGGTAACGCTGTAGGTTCCGGGCAACTGAACCTTGGCGTAAGCGCGCGTGGTCTGTGGGACTTCGCCCTGGCAGTGGTAGGTCAGACGCAGCTCGGGATAACGAAACATCGCACGCTGTTCAGCGTCCGGCTCGACTCGGTCCTTGAGATAACGCTTGAGCGCCTGGTTCAGCGCGGTGGTTGCACGATTGTGCAAGAGCGCAAGCCGGTCCACGGCTTGCTCGGCGGTTTGAACGACAATAAAAGCTTCGGTCACGATCAGCATCCTGTGTTCTGACTTGCAGAGCTTCATCTTGCCTGCATCGCTGCCAGACGGAAACAGTGGCGTGCTGATACGCAATTTGCTCAGTTCGCCAAAGATCAATTGTGGGAGCGGGCTTGCTCGCGAATACGCCGTGTCAGGCGATAGAGATGTCGACTGAAACACCGCGTTCGCGAGCAAGCCCGCTCCCACAAGGGTTCTTTGTTGTTTATAGGAGCGGAGTCGAGCGGGCCACAATCGCTTCAACATCCAGCCCACGCGGCAACGCGCCATACACCCGACCGGCCGAACCTAGGCGGCTGGCGATAAAGGCATCGCTGACCGCCGAGTTCCCGGCCTCCAGCAATAACTTGGCCTGAAGCCCCAACGCGATGCCTTCAGTCAGCTGCCGCGCGCGGTATTGAATGTCGCTGGTGTCCTTGAACGCCGTTTGCAACTGGCTGATGTGCGCAGACAGGCGCTTATCGCCATGGCCATCGCCCAGCTCGCTGAACAGCACATCGAGCACACCCGGTTCCTTCGACAATGCGCGCAACACATCCAGGCATTGCACGTTGCCGGAACCCTCCCACGTCGAATTGACCGGTGCCTCACGGTACAGACGCGGGAGGATGCTTTCCTCGACATAGCCCGCACCGCCCATGCATTCGGCGGCTTCGTTGATCATTGCGGGCGCGCGCTTGCAGATCCAGTACTTGCCCACCGCCGTCACCAGTCGGGCAAATTTGGCTTCATGGCTGTCATCCAGATGATCCAGCGCCTTGCCCATGCGCAGGCTCAAGGCCAGGGCCGCTTCGCTTTCCAGCGCCAGATCGGCGAGTACGTTCTGCATCAACGGCTGTTCGCTGAGCAACTTGCCACCGACGCTGCGGTGAGCGCAGTGATGGCTGGCCTGAGTCAGCGCCTGACGCATCAGCGAGCTGGAACCAACCATGCAATCGAAGCGGGTCATGGCAACCATTTCGATGATGGTCGGAACACCGCGTCCTTCTTCGCCGACCATCCATGCCAGCGCGCCACGGAACTCCACTTCGCTGGAGGCGTTAGAGCAATTGCCGAGTTTGTTCTTGAGGCGCTGGATGTAGAACTGATTGCGCGTGTCGTCCGGGCGATGGCGTGGCAGCAGGAAACAGGTCAAGCCCTTGTCCGTCTGCGCCAGCGTCAGGAAGGCATCGCACATCGGCGCGGAACAGAACCACTTGTGCCCCACCAACTCATAGGCCTGGCCCGGGCCGGGGGCGCCAACCGGGTACGCCTTGGTGGTGTTGGCCCGCACGTCGGTGCCGCCCTGCTTCTCGGTCATCGCCATGCCGATGGTGACGCCGGCCTTGTGGGCCATGCCGACATTGCGCGGGTCGTATTCGTTCGAGAGGATTTTCGGCAGCCACTGCTCGGCCAGATCCGGTTGCAGGCGCATCGCCGGGACGCTGGCGAACGTCATCGTCAGCGGGCAACCGCTGCCGGCTTCGGCCTGGCTGTGCAGGTACGACATGGACGCGCGAGCCACATGGGCGCCGGACTGCGGATGCGCCCAGGGCAACGAGGTCAAACCGTGTTCGACCGCCGTGCGCATCAGCTCGTGATACGCCGGGTGAAATTCCACCAGGTCGATGCGATGGCCGTAACGGTCATGGCTGACGAACACCGGTTTGTTCTGATTGGCCAGGAACCCTGCTTCCATCAGCGGCCCGCCAGCCAGTGCGCCATACGCGTCAATCCGCGACTCGGCCCAACCGGCCCCGAAACGCCGCGACCACTCCTGCAAAGGCAGGTCGATACGGTAGAGGTTGGTGCCGTCCAGCGACGGTGGCTGGTTGGTGACTTCGTGGGTTTCGGCGAACTGATGCAGGTTCATGACGGGGCTCCTTTGGTCAGCCAAGGGAATTCAGTTAAGCACCGCCCATTGGCCGAACAAAGTGTCATACCTGCCTAAATGTCGGCGCTTTCGCCTTGCCCCGAACAGAGTACCCGGCGATAGAGCGCCGCTTGCAGATCCTCGAATTTCACCGGTTTGCTCAGGTAATCGACCAAGGCTCCCGTCGGGCAGCGCTCCCGATCGGCGCTCACGGCAATCACGAACACCGGCAACTCGGCACAGCCCGGCAAGGCGCGGATCTGGCAGCAAAGGGCGGTGCCATCCAGCGTCGGCAACTGACAATCGAGCAGCACCGCGTCGAAGGTTTCTCGCTGCAAGAGATCGAGCGCGGCCGCGCCGCTGTCGGTGGCGCGCACCCGAAACCCGAGCTTGAGCAACATGCCACGCATCACCAATTGATTGATGCTGTTGTCATCCACCAGCAGCACCGTGCAGTCCTGTGGCAATCGAAGACGCGAAAACTCGCGGGTCATCAAGGGCACTGCCGGCCGCTCGACCACGGGCAGTTCGAATTCGACGTCCAACTGGAAACGGCTACCGCTGCCGGGCTCGGATCGATGGGTCAGGCGCCCGCCGAGCAATTCGACCAGTTGCCGGCAGATCGCCAGGCCTACGCCCAGGCCGCCGTATTCACGGGTCATCGAGCCGTCGAGTTGGAAGAAGCGCTGATACATCGTCGCCTCTCCCAGATCGGTGAAGCCGATACCGGTGTCGATCACCGCAAACGACAGCGACATCCGACCGTTTTCCACCGGTTTGCCCGTCACGCGAAGGGCCAGCCCGCCGACCCGGGTGAATTTGATGGCGTTGTCCAACAGGCATTCCAGGCATTGCGCCAGCTTGACGCTGTCGCCGTTCAAGCGATCCGGCAAGCCCGGCGACACTTCCACTTTGAAGTCCAGCGACTTGCTTGAAGCATTGCCCTCGAACTGGGCGCGCAAGGTCTCGACCACGCCGCGCAGGCTGAACGTTGCCGAACTGACTTTAAGCTTGCCAGCCTGCAATTCGGTCAGGGTCAGGATGCCGTTGACCATGCGCATCATGTCCCGCGCGGAACCGGCGGCGGTTTGCTGGTATTGCTCCAGCTCCGGGTCCATCTCGACGGTCTGCATCAATTCAAGCGAACCGATCACACCGTTCATGGGCGTGCGCAATTCGTGGGTCAGGGTGGCGAGGAATTCGTCCTTGAGCTTGTTGCTGTGGGCCAGTTGCTGGTTCAGCACTTCGAGCTTTTGACCGGCATCGAACAGCGTCTGCGCCTGCTGCTCGCGCATGGCGTTGATGCGGTCGGCCAGCGCCAGAGACAGCAGCGCCACTTCAATGGCCGAACCAATCTGGCTGGAATACATGGTCAGGAACACGTTCGGCAGGTAACCCAACACCATCATCGTGTTGACAATGCCACCGAGCAGGAAAGTCGACCAAGCGATGATGAAATACCGTGCCACCCGCAGGCCACGCAGCCAGGCGCACAGCCCGGCGATAAAAATCACCACGGTGAAGACCAACGCCAAGGCGGTTGCCAGGCGCAAGGCCAGGGCGTAACTGGCCATCAACGACAACCCGACCACCACCGCACTGAACGCCACCAGCGCCAACAGCAAACGGTCGAGCCAGCGACTGTGGCTGGCCGTCTGCAAGAAGCTGCGGGCGAACTGGCTGCCGAACAGTCCGGCGCACCCGATGAAGAACGGCGTCGCGGCGTTGGCCCACCACGGATTGTCCGGCCAGAAATACTCCACGGCTGCGCCGTTCACTGACAGCTGATACAGGCCGAAGGAAGCGATGTAGAAGATGTAATAGAGGTAGCTGGTGTCGCGCACGCTGAGGTAGATGAACAGGTTGTAGACCAGCATCCCCAACAACACGCCATAAATCAGCCCCAGCACATAAAGGCGGACCGGCTGTTCTTCGAGGTAAGCGGTGCTCGACCACAAGGTGACGGGCGCCTGGATCGACCCTTCGCTTTGCAGGCGCAAGTACACGGTTTGCGTCTGGCCAGGGGTGAAATTCAGATCGAACAGGTAGTTGTTCTGGCGGAGCTCGCGACTGGCAAACGGCAACGCATCGCCTGTTTGCCGGGCCAATCGATACTCACCGCCAGCATCAGGCAAATAGAGATCGAGGTGATCGAGGGGCGGATAAGCCAGTTCCAGCAGCCAGGTCCGTTGCGCCGCCGGGTTCGACGGACGGTAATGCAGATCGATTTTCAGCCAGAACACCGAACGCGAATAACCGGCGTTGAGGGTGGCTTTATCGTGGGGCTTGAAGTTACCGGCCGCGGCTTGCGCACGGACATCGGCGATGGTCGCCTGACCGCCAGCGTCTTCGTACACCTGCAGGGTTCGGCCCAGGGGAAGGCTCTGGGTGAATTCATCGAATTCGACGGCGCTCGCCATGAGGGGCAAGCACAACAGCAACATCAGCAAATAGCGCATTTAAGCCCCAGCGTGGCCTGTCCGGTTATCTCAGGAAGCCCCTCATTCCCTTTGAGTAGACGTAAAACCGGCATTACCTGTTATTGGTTTGGATCCACTCTAGCATAGCCGTTGATGGCCATTGAGCACCATTGAAATATTTCCTGCGAAGGCTCTAGTACGGGCGTTCCAGCGGCATGATTGGAGCCGATTTATATATACGGCCAGCCTGTGACAATGCATCGGCCGTTTCACACATTCCTGTAGCAAGTCACTCTCATGACTCGTTGGTCGACTGGTGGTAAGCTCGCGCACCATGAATATCTACAGCTCTCGCCCCGTTGTCCTCTGTCTCTCCGGCCACGACCCAAGTGGTGGCGCCGGCTTGCAGGCAGATATCGAAGCCCTGCTCGCCCAGGGTTGTCATGCGGCCCCGGCCGTCACCGCCCTGACCGTGCAAGACACAGTCAACGTCACTGACTTTCGCGTGCTCGACCGAGAGTGGGTGCTGGCCCAGGCCAACGCCGTGCTCAACGACTCCGAAGTCGCTGCCGTGAAACTGGGCATGCTCGGTTCCCTGGAGATGGTCGACACCGTCGTCGAACTGCTCTCGGCGCACCCGCATTTGCCGGTGGTCTGCGACCCGGTGCTGCGCGCCGGTGGCGGCGGACGCCTGGGCAAGGATGAAGTCGGCTACGCCATGCGCGAGCGCCTGCTGCCCCTGTCCATCATCGCCACCCCCAACCTGCCCGAAGCCCGCATCCTCGCCGAACTGCCCGAAGGCACCGCGGACGAGTGCGCTGAAAAACTCCTGCCGTTCGTCAAGCACCTGCTGATCACGGGCGGCCATGGCGACGAACACGAAATCCACAATCGCCTGTACAGCCGCGATGGCCACCGCGAAACCTTTACTTGCCAACGCTTGCCCGGCAGTTATCACGGTTCCGGCTGCACCCTGGCCAGTGCCCTGGCCGGTCGCCTGGCCCAGGGTGAACATCTCGCCAGCGCCGTGCAGACCGCGCTTAACTACACTTGGCGTACCCTGCGGGATGCGGAGCAGCTGGGCAAAGGCCAGTTCGTGCCGCGCCGTCTGCCGCTGGATTTCTGTTCGTAACTGTCCATGCGTAAAGCAAAAAGGATTGTCCGATGAAGCTACGTGGCTTGTACGCCATTACTGATAGCCAGCTGCTGGCAGGTAAATTTCTTTCGTATGTAAAAGCGGCGCTGGACGGCGGCGTTACTCTGCTGCAATACCGCGACAAAAGTAGTGACGATGCCCGGCGTCTGCGCGAGGCCGAATCCCTGCGCAGCTTGTGCGAACTCTACAAGACCCAGCTGATCATCAACGATGACTACGAACTGGCTGCGCGCCTTGGTGTCGGTTTGCACCTGGGCCAGACCGACGGTCCGCTGATGCCGGTTCGCGCGCTGCTCGGTCGTCAGGCGATCATCGGTTCGACCTGCCACGCGCAACTCGAACTCGCCGAGCAAGCCGCCAAAGAAGGCGCCAGTTACGTCGCCTTCGGTCGTTTCTTCAATTCCAATACCAAACCCGGCGCACCGACCTGCAGCCTCGAACTGCTCGACCAGGCCCGCAGCAAACTGCACCTGCCGATCTGTGCGATTGGCGGCATCACCCTCGAAAACGCCGCCCCGCTGGTGGCCCACGGGGTCGACTTGCTGGCGGTGGTGCATGGCCTGTTTGGCGCCGAGAGCACGGCTGAAGTGACACGTCGCGCCCGCGCCTTCAACGAATTACTGAAAATCTGATTTGAGAGCCCGATCATGTCTCGTTCCGAAACGCTGTTTGCCAATGCCCAGAAACACATCCCCGGTGGCGTGAACTCGCCTGTTCGCGCGTTCAAAAGCGTGGGCGGCACACCGTTGTTCTTCAAACACGCCGAAGGCGCCTACGTCACCGACGAAGACGACAAGCGTTACGTTGACTACGTCGGTTCCTGGGGCCCGATGATTCTCGGCCACAGCCACCCAGACGTGCTGGACGCAGTGCGTAAACAGCTTGAGCACGGATTGTCCTACGGCGCCCCAACCGCGATGGAAACCGAAATGGCCGATCTGGTCTGCTCGATCGTACCGTCGATGGAAATGGTGCGCATGGTCAGTTCCGGCACCGAAGCGACCATGAGCGCCATCCGTCTGGCCCGTGGTTTCACCGGTCGCGACAACATCATCAAGTTCGAAGGCTGCTACCATGGTCACTCCGACAGCCTGCTGGTCAAGGCCGGCTCCGGCGCTTTGACCCAAGGCGTGCCGAGCTCGGCCGGTGTGCCGGCGGATTTTGCCAAGCACACCCTGACGTTGCCGTTCAACGACATCGACGCGGTCGAAGCCATGCTCGCCGACGTCGGCCAGGACGTGGCCTGCATCATCGTCGAGCCGGTTGCCGGCAACATGAATTGCGTACCGCCAGCGCCAGGTTTCCTCGAAGGCCTGCGGACCCTGTGCGACAAGCACGGCGTGGTGCTGATTTTCGACGAAGTGATGACCGGTTTCCGTGTTGCCCTCGGCGGCGCACAAGCGCACTTCGGCGTGACGCCGGACCTGAGCACGTTCGGCAAGATCATCGGTGGCGGCATGCCGGTCGGCTGTTTCGGCGGCAAACGTGAAATCATGTCTCACATCGCGCCACTGGGCCCGGTCTATCAGGCTGGCACCTTATCGGGTAACCCGCTGGCGATGGCGGCGGGCCTGACGACGTTGCGTCTAATCAGCCGTCCCGGTTTCCACGACGAGCTGAGCGACTACACCAGCCGCTTGCTCGATGGCCTGCAACAGCGCGCAGATGCCGCGGGCATTCCGTTCGTGACTACTCAGGCCGGCGGTATGTTTGGTCTGTACTTCAGCGGTGCCGACGACATCGTGACCTTCGATGATGTGATGGCCAGCGACGCCAAGCTGTTCGGTCGCTTCTTCCACTTGATGCTCGAAGGCGGCGTGTACCTGGCGCCAAGCGCTTTCGAAGCCGGCTTCACCTCGATCGCTCATGGCGAAACCGAGCTGAAACTGACGCTGGATGCCGCCGAGCGTGCATTCGCCGCATTGAAATAACGCTGTGCCGCTGACGTTGGCGATTGCCAGCGTCAGCTTTCACCTGGATTTACACCCTTATTCCTGTGCTTCTGCTAATAATCCCCCGTAAATGGGGCGATATATTCCCCGCGCAGCAGAAAAACGAGTAAAGACTTTGTAAGGTTGGCCCTGCTTATTTCATAATGCGCGCTTATTGGATCCCCTCGATGGGTCCGCGCGCCCTTCAGAGGTAAGTCGATTCCCATGAACCGCACCGGCCGCGCCCTTGCACTGGGCTGCCTGTTGCTCCTTCAGCCCCTGCTCGCGCTCGCACAAGCAGGCGGCAACTCGTTGTTAATCCCAGCGATGGGTCGCTGCACCCTCAATACTCAGCCGCAAGACCTGACGCAAGCGCTCGCTGCCTGCCAGAAAGCGTCGGATGAAGGGGATGCGCAAGCGCAATACGAGTTGGGTGAGTTCTATTACGACGGCAAAAACACCCCGCGCGACCTCAAGATAGCCCTCGGCTATTTCGAAAAGGCCTCGCTGCAAGGCCATGCCCAGGCGCAATTTAAACTCGGCACCATGTTCTTTCACGGCGAAGGCGTGCCGGCCAATAACGTTCAGGCGTATATCGTGCTGAAAATGGCCGCGGTCAACGGTGCTGAAGATGCGCTGGATACGGCGGATGAAGTGGCCGAGAAGATGCCGCGCGAAGATCTTGAAGTCGCTACCCAGGTGCTTGGGCAAATCTTTCGCAAATACCTGATGGAATTGCAGAGCGCCGACGGGCGCACGCCGTTTTCGCCGCTGCCTTAAATCTTCTTCGACCCTTCTGACGCCTTCGCGGGCAAGCCTCGCTCCTACAGGTATGCGTCGTTTTCACGGCGTGCATTAAACCTGTAAGAGCGAGGCTTGCCTGCGAAGGGAGCGACTCGGTCTTACTTATCAGGCATCGGCATCGGAAACGGCATGACATTGCCGACCGCGCCGCGGGCTTCGCTGATTTTCGGTGTGCCGAGGCGTTCCACTTCGTCGATGCGCACAATCGAATGCATCGGCACAAAACTGCGCACAACGCCTTCGAACTGAGCTTTCAACTTTTCTTCGCTCGGGTCGACGACCACTTGCGTGCGCTCGCCAAAGACGAACTCTTCCACTTCCAGGAAGCCCCACAGATCACTTTGATAGATCTGCTTGGCATACATTTCGTACACCTGGCCCTGGCTGAGGAAAATCACCTTGTAGATTGGGGCTTCACGTTTGGTCATGGTGGGCGGGCAACACATTGGGGATAAAAATGAGGGCGCGAACTATAGCATAGCCACCGGACGCACAGCGGTAGGAACCTGGGGACATGTTCCCTATAATGCGCGGTTCTTTGAATCACGTGATGACTCTGTCCATGGCCAAGAAGCTTTACATCGAAACCCACGGTTGCCAGATGAACGAGTACGACAGCTCGCGCATGGTCGATCTGCTGGGCGAACATCAGGCCCTGGAAGTGACCGCTCGCGCTGAAGACGCCGACGTGATCCTGCTCAACACCTGCTCGATTCGTGAACGCGCTCAGGACCGGGTGTATTCCCAACTCGGCCGCTGGCGCGAACTGAAACTGGCCAACCCGGACATGGTGATTGCCGTCGGCGGTTGCGTGGCCAGCCAGGAAGGCGCTGCCATTCGCGACCGCGCACCGTATGTCGACGTGGTCTTCGGCCCGCAAACCCTGCACCGCCTCCCGGAAATGATCGACGCCGCGCGCGCCACCAAGCTGCCGCAAGTCGACGTCTCGTTCCCGGAAATCGAAAAATTCGACCATTTGCCCGAGCCGCGCATCGATGGCCCGAGCGCTTATGTGTCGGTCATGGAAGGCTGCAGCAAATACTGCACCTTCTGCGTGGTGCCTTATACCCGCGGCGAAGAAGTCAGCCGGCCGTTTGATGACGTGATTGCCGAAATCATGCACCTGGCCGAAAACGGCGTGCGCGAAGTGACGCTGCTGGGCCAGAACGTCAACGGCTATCGCGGGACGACGCACGATGGACGTTTGGCCGACCTGGCCGAGCTGATCCGTGTGGTGGCCGCCGTCGATGGCATCGACCGGATCCGCTATACCACCTCGCACCCGCTGGAGTTCTCCGACAGCCTGATCCAGGCCCACGCCGATGTACCGGAACTGGTGAAACACCTGCACTTGCCGGTGCAATCGGGTTCAGACCGCATTCTCTCGGCGATGAAACGTAACCACACCGCGCTGGAATACAAATCCAAACTGCGCAAGCTGCGGGCTGCTGTCCCAGGAATCTGCATCAGTTCGGACTTCATCGTCGGCTTCCCGGGCGAGACCGAGAAAGACTTCGAACAGACCATGAAGCTGATCGAGGACGTCGGTTTCGACTTCTCCTACTCGTTCGTCTACAGCCAGCGCCCGGGCACCCCGGCCGCAGACTTGGCCGACGAGACGCCGGAAGAACTGAAGAAAGAACGGCTGAACGCGCTGCAACATCGTCTGAACCAGCAAGGTTTCGAGATCAGCCGACAAATGGTCGGCTCGATTCAGCGGATCCTGGTCACCGATTACTCGAAAAAAGACCCCGGCGAGCTGCAAGGCCGGACCGAGAATAACCGGATCGTCAACTTCCGCTGCGACAATCCGACCTTGATCGGCCAGTTCGCCGACGTGCACATCGACGCCGCGCAACCGCACTCGCTGCGGGGCTCGCTGATCCAATGACACCGCATAACCTGTGGTTGTCGGGCTTTTGTGGCGAAGGGGCTTGTCGGAACGCCGCATCGCCCCGTTGGATCGCGAAGCGGTGCCGAGTATTTACGACTGCTTCGCAGCCGAACGGGGGCAAGCCCCCTCGCCACAGGTTAAGCACCAAAATCCGGCATCTTATTTAAGAGCTTTCGCACCCAGCCCACTGGCGTTATCCTTGATTTCATCTTAATTGCCCCAGGGCGGCTAAATACGACCTTGAACGCACCCATAGAACCACATCGCTTTATCCTCGAGCCCTTTGAGGCCCGTCGCTTCGCCAATCTGTGCGGGCAATTCGACGAGCATCTGCGCTTGATCGAACAGCGCCTGACCATCGAGATCCGCAACCGCGGAAACCAGTTCGAGCTGATCGGTGAGCCCAAACACACCACCTCCGCGGAAAATCTGATTCGCCGCCTGTATCGGGAAACCAAGGGTACCGAGCTGTCGCCGGACACGGTTCACCTGTTCCTGCAGGAATCGGCCGTCGAGGAGCTGGACAACGTCTCCCCGTCCGAACCCTCCGTCGCCCTGCGCACCAAAAAAGGCATGATTCGCCCTCGCGGCTTGAATCAGCTGCGCTACGTGAAGGAAATCCTCGGCAACGACATCAATTTCGGCATCGGCCCGGCCGGTACCGGCAAGACCTACCTGGCCGTAGCCTGCGCAGTCGATGCGCTGGAACGCGAGCAGATTCGCCGCATTCTGCTGGTGCGCCCGGCGGTTGAAGCGGGCGAAAAGCTCGGCTTCCTGCCCGGCGACCTGTCGCAGAAGATCGACCCGTACCTGCGCCCGCTCTACGACGCACTCTACGAGATGCTCGGTTTCGAATACGTCGCCAAACTGATCGAACGCCAAGTGATCGAAGTTGCGCCACTGGCCTACATGCGCGGTCGCACGCTGAACAACAGTTTCATCATCCTCGACGAAAGCCAGAACACTACCGTCGAACAGATGAAGATGTTCCTGACCCGTATCGGCTTCGGCTCCACGGCCGTCATCACCGGTGACATCACCCAGGTCGACTTGCCGAAAGGCACCAAGTCCGGGCTGCACCATGTGATTGAAGTGCTCAAAGACGTGCCGGGTATCAGCTTCACCCATTTCATGCCCAAGGACGTTGTGCGCCATCCATTGGTGCAACGCATCGTCGAAGCCTACGAGCGCTTCGAGAATCGCGCGGCAGACGAAACACTAAAGGACAGTCGCCGCGATGCTTGAGCTTGATCTGCAACTGGCTACCCAAGCGTCTTCCCCCAGCGAAGCCGAGTTCCGCCAATGGTGCGAACTGGCCCTGCGCCAGCGCACCGCCGACTCTGAAATGACCATCCGCCTGGTCGATGACGAAGAGGCCCGCGAGCTGAACCACACCTGGCGGCAGAAGGATTACGCCACCAACGTCCTGTCGTTTCCTGCGGATGTACCCGACGAGTTTCTCGACATCCCGCTGCTGGGCGATCTGGTGATTTGCGTGGCCGTGGTCGAGCGCGAAGCCGCCGAGCAAGGCAAGGAACTAAAGGCCCATTGGGCGCATCTGGTGATTCACGGCTGCTTGCATCTGTTGGGTTACGACCATATAGATGACGAGGAAGCCGAAGAAATGGAAGCACTGGAACGAACGTTGCTTGCCGAGTTGGGCTATCCCGACCCTTATGCGGACGACGAAACAGACACAACCCCTATCGTTACAACAAAGGATTCAGAGTAATCGCTATGAGCGAAGATCGATCGAGCAACGGGCAAAAGTCTTGGCTGGGTAAGCTCACCCAGGCTTTTGCCCACGAGCCGAAGAACCGCCAGGAGCTGCTGGAGCTGCTGCGCGACGCACACCAGAACAAACTGTTGGACAGCGAAGCGCTGGCCATCGTCGAAGGCGCCATCCAGGTCGCTGACCTGCAAGTACGGGACATCATGGTCCCGCGCTCGCAGATGATCAGCATCAAGGCGACCCAGACACCTCGCGAGTTCCTGCCTGCCGTGGTCGACTCGGCCCACTCCCGTTACCCGGTCATCGGCGAAAGCCACGATGACGTGATGGGCGTGTTGCTGGCCAAGGACTTGCTGCCATTGATCCTCAAGGAGAATGGCGACAGCTTCAACATCAAGGATCTGCTGCGCCCGGCCACCTTCGTGCCCGAGTCCAAGCGTCTGAATGTGCTGCTGCGCGAGTTCCGCGCCAACCACAACCACATGGCCATCGTTATTGACGAATACGGCGGCGTGGCAGGCCTGGTGACCATCGAAGACGTGCTGGAACAAATCGTCGGCGACATCGAAGACGAGCACGACGTCGAAGAAGACAGCTACATCAAGCCGCTGCCCAGCGGTGACTTCCTGATCAAGGCCCTGACGCCGATCGAGAACTTCAACGAGTTCTTCGACAGCGAATTCTCCAACGACGAGTTCGACACCGTTGGCGGCCTGGTGATGAGCGCGTTCGGGCACTTGCCAAAACGCAACGAAATCACTGAAATCGGCCCTTATCGCTTCCGCATCCTGAACGCCGACAGCCGTCGGATTCACTTGCTTCGCCTGACGCCTATTGCTCGGTAAAAACTAAGGATAGAAATGCGCTGGATAACCCGCCCCGGCTGGCCCGGTAACCTGCTGGCCGTGGCGGCCGGTGCACTCACAACCCTGGCCCTGGCGCCGTTCGATATCTGGCCGTTGGCGTTGCTGGCGGTTGGTTTCTTCTATGCCGGCTTGCGCGAACTGAGTCCCCGTCAGGCCCTGGGCCGAGGCTGGTGTTTCGGTTTTGGCCTGTTTGGCGCCGGTACCAGCTGGATCTATTACAGCATTCACCATTTCGGCGGCGCGTCGGTGCTGCTGGCCGGTTTCCTGATGCTGATCTTCACGGCCGCGATTGCCTGGTTTTTCGCCCTGCCCGCCTGGATCTGGGCGCGCTGGCTGCGTCGCAACGAAGCGCCGCTGGCGGATGCCTTGGCGTTTGCCGCGCTGTGGGTCGGCCAGGAAGCCTTTCGTGGCTGGTTTCTCACCGGTTTCCCGTGGCTCTACTCCGGTTACAGCCAACTCGACGGCCCATTGACCGGGCTCGCGCCCGTCGGCGGAATGTGGCTGATTTCCTTCACCCTGGCCCTGACGGCGGCGCTGATCTACAACGCCATGCGCCTGGTACACACAGGCCGTAAAGGCTTTATCGCCGCCGGTGTATTGCTGCTGGTCGGCCCCTGGGTGGCCGGCATGGCGCTGAAGGAACACGCCTGGACCAGCCCGGCGGGCCCGGCGCTGAGCGTTGCTGCCCTTCAGGGCAATATCGAACAAAGCATGAAGTGGGACCCGGCGCAGCTCAACGCGCAACTGGCGCTGTACCGCGACATGAGTTTCAGCTCCAAACGGGTCGACCTGCTGATCTGGCCGGAAACGGCCGTCCCGGTGCTCAAGGAGTCCGCCGAGGGCTACCTGAACATGATGGGGAATTTCGCCGCCGAGCGTAAATCTGCGCTGATTACCGGCGTACCGATCCGCCAGGAAGTCCGACACGAGAAGCGCTTCTTCAACGGCATCACCGTCCTCGGTGAAGGCGATGGCACTTATCTCAAGCAGAAGCTGGTGCCGTTTGGCGAATACGTTCCGTTGCAGGATGTGCTGCGTGGGCTGATCGCGTTCTTCGACCTGCCGATGTCCGACTTTGCCCGCGGCCCGGCTGACCAGGCCATGCTGCAAGCCAAGGGTTATCAGATCGCGCCATTCATCTGCTACGAAGTGGTTTACCCGGAGTTCGCCGCCAGCCTGGCGGCCCGCAGTGATTTGCTGCTGACCATCAGCAACGACACCTGGTTCGGCACCTCCATCGGTCCGCTGCAACATTTGCAGATGGCGCAGATGCGCGCGCTGGAGGCGGGCCGCTGGATGATCCGCGCCACCAACAACGGCGTGACCGGCCTGATCAACCCGTTCGGGCAGATCACGGCGCAGATCCCGCAGTTCGAACGCGGCATCCTGTACGGCGAAGTCGTGCCAATGCACAACCTGACGCCTTACCTGCAATGGCGCTCGTGGCCGCTGATCATCGTTTGCGTGTTGTTGTTTGGTTGGGCGCTGGTGGCGAACCGGATGGCCAAAACGGTCTGAGACTGGCGTGCTTTTGTGGCGAGGGGGCTTGTTCCTGCTGGGTCGCGCAGCGCCCCCAAAATAGGACTGCTGCGCAGTCCAGCGGGAGCAAGCTCCCTCGCCACAGGTTTTCGCTCGACATAACTATCGATAAAACATCGAATACCCGATCTGCCCCACCGCCTCATTAAACAACTGCCCGCTCTGCCAGATCGATTTGAACTCCGGCATCCAGCCACCCAGCGGCCGGGCATTGTCCGCGCCTAAAAACCCCACCGGCGCTGGCACCACTTCAAATCCCGCCTGCTGAAAGCTCCAGACCGATCGCGGCATGTGCCAGGCCTGAGTCACCACCACCACCCGCTTGATGCCCTGCGGCAACAACACCTCGGCGCTGAACTGCGCGTTCTCCCACGTCGTGCGGCTGCGCCCTTCCTGCCAGCGCACGGTCACGCCGAAATCATCGAGCAACGAATCCGCCATCAACTTCGCTTCAGTGGGCGGCGTACCGTAATGCAGGCCGCCGCTGGTGAGAATGGGCAAGCCGGAAGCCTTGGCCAGGCGTGCCGCATACCGCTCGCGCTCCAGACCAACGCCCGTCGGCTGATCAGCCCCCCAGGCAATATCGCCACGCTCACGCCCCGAACCCAACACCACAATCGCATCCGCACGCTGGCCCAAGGTGGCCCATTCCTCGCGCGCCAGTGGCGGCTCACTTTCCAGGGCCTTGGCGCCCCACTGCACCACCACCGGCAAACTCATTAACAAGAAGCCGCCGAAACCCAAGGCAAAGCACACGCCCGCGAGCCGCGGCCTTGAGCGGCGCAACCACCACGCAAGCATCAGCAGCAGTAAAAGAATGCCGGGCGGTAACAGAAGTTGTTTCACGAAATAACGAAAAGGCATCGAGCATCTCCATAAGATGCCCGAAGCCTAAGTGGGTTGACGCAATGCGACAACAAATGCGGAAGGACTATGCTTTAAAAACCATGGGTCATGGCGTGCAGCCGTTACTTGAATTGCAGAGACCGGACCTTTTCCGTGCCCCTGCCAGGCGCCTTGTCCTTGAGCCAGATGATCTTGGCCGAACGTGGTGCGTCGAGTTGCTTCACTGCTGCGGACAAGCATCCGTGCGTCTCACGTTCACTGCGATCCAGATAGGCTTTGACCAGTGCAAACTCTGCGGGGCTCAACCCACGCAGTTCCAGCTCCAGGGGACGCTCATCGCGTAGCCGGTCAGCGGTTTTTGCAGCGTCCAGGGCCATCCCCAGACGATCGATCAGTCTTTCGTACAGCTGCGGTTTCGTGACTTTTTGCTGTGACTCAACCATCCCTCACCTCATTGAAGATAAGACTCGCTCCCCATTTAGAGCTTAGCTTCCATGAACAAACCGGCTGGATGCCGCGACAAACGGCCCTCGCGGCGGTTTTCGCAAGACGCGCGGCAGTAATCAGGGTTTCCCTCGGTAGAGTGCGGTCATGTATGCTACGGCGCTTCCTGTAACTCCACTTCCAGCTCGTTCGGGCACCGAAACGCCGATTTGGCGTCGTCACCGTCCAACGTTGCATTGAAGAGGATTAGGCCACCCCTATTCAGTTCAAAAGTAGCCATGCACGAACAATATCAGCCCCGTGAAATCGAAGCCGCCGCCCAGTCGTTCTGGGACGAGCAAAAGTCCTTTGAAGTCAGTGAACAGCCAGGCAAGGAGACGTTCTACTGCCTGTCGATGTTCCCTTACCCCAGCGGCAAGCTACACATGGGGCACGTGCGCAACTACACCATCGGCGACGTGATCTCCCGCTACCAGCGCATGCAAGGCAAGAACGTCCTGCAACCCATGGGCTGGGACGCCTTCGGCATGCCGGCGGAAAACGCCGCGATGAAGAACAACGTAGCGCCCGCCAAGTGGACCTACGAAAACATCGCCTACATGAAAAACCAGCTGCGCAGCCTGGGCCTGGCGGTGGACTGGTCCCGCGAGGTGACCACCTGCAAGCCCGACTACTACCGCTGGGAACAATGGCTGTTCACTCGCCTGTTCGAAAAAGGCGTGATCTACAAAAAAAGCGGCACCGTGAACTGGGACCCGGTCGACCAGACCGTCCTGGCCAACGAACAGGTGATCGACGGTCGCGGCTGGCGTTCCGGCGCGCTGATCGAAAAGCGCGAAATCCCGATGTACTACTTCAAGATCACCGCCTACGCGGATGAGCTGCTGGAGAGCCTTGACGAACTGACTGGCTGGCCTGAACAGGTCAAGACCATGCAGCGCAACTGGATCGGCAAATCCCGCGGCATGGAAGTGCAGTTCCCGTACAACGTCGATTCCATCGGCGAAACCGGCGCGCTGAAAGTCTTCACCACCCGTCCGGACACGCTGATGGGCGCGACCTACGTTGCCGTGGCCGCCGAACACCCTTTGGCCACCCTGGCCTCGCAGAACAATCCCGAGCTGCAAGCGTTCATCGCCGAATGCAAGGGCGGCAGCGTTGCCGAAGCCGACGTCGCCACCCAAGAGAAAAAAGGCCTGCCGACCTCGCTGTTCGTCGAGCACCCGCTGACCGGTGAGAAACTCCCGGTGTGGGTCGCCAACTATGTGCTGATGCACTACGGCGACGGCGCGGTGATGGCTGTACCCGCTCACGACGAACGTGATTTCGAGTTCGCCACCAAGTACAACCTGCCGATCAAGTCCGTGGTGCGCACCAGTTCCGGTGAAACCAACCCAGCCCCATGGCAGGACGCTTACGGCGAACACGGCACGCTGATCAACTCCGGCGAGTTCGACGGTCTGGATTTCCCAGGTGCGTTCGACGCCATTGAAGTCGCGCTGATCAAGAAAAACCTCGGTGCCTCGCGCACTCAGTTCCGCCTGCGCGACTGGGGCATCAGCCGTCAGCGCTACTGGGGCTGCCCGATCCCGATCATTCACTGCAACACCTGCGGTGACGTGCCGGTCCCGGAAGATCAATTGCCAGTCGTGCTGCCGGAAGATGTCGTGCCGGACGGCGCGGGGTCGCCTCTGGCGCGCATGCCTGAGTTCTACGAGTGCGCTTGCCCGAAATGCGGCGCACCGGCCAAGCGTGAAACCGACACCATGGACACCTTCGTCGAGTCCTCGTGGTACTACGCCCGATACGCCTCGCCGCACTATGAAGGCGGTCTGGTGGAAAAATCGGCGGCCGATCACTGGCTGCCGGTGGATCAATACATCGGCGGTATCGAACACGCGATTCTGCACCTGCTCTACGCGCGTTTCTTCCACAAGCTGATGCGCGACGAAGGCCTGGTGAGCTCCAACGAGCCGTTCAAGAACCTGCTGACCCAGGGCATGGTGATCGCCGAGACTTACTATCGTCGCGAAGCCAACGGTGCTTACACCTGGTTCAACCCGGCAGACGTTGAACTCGAACGCGACAGCAAGGCCAAGGTCATCAGCGCCAAACTGATCGCAGACGGCCTGCCGGTGGAAATCGGCGGCACCGAGAAGATGGCCAAGTCGAAGAACAACGGCGTCGACCCACAGTCGATGATCGACCAGTTCGGCGCCGACACCTGCCGCCTGTTCATGATGTTCGCCTCGCCTCCTGACATGAGCGCGGAATGGTCCGACTCTGGCGTCGAGGGTTCGCACCGTTTCCTCAAGCGCGTCTGGCGCCTGGCTCAAGCCCACGTCACTCAGGGCCTGCCGGGCAAACTGGATGTCGCCAGCTTGAACGACGAGCAAAAAGCCATTCGCCGTTCGATCCACCTGGCCATCAAGCAGGCCAGCCACGACGTCGGCCAGAACCACAAATTCAACACCGCCATCGCCCAGGTGATGACGCTGATGAACGTGCTGGAAAAAGCCGCGCAAGCCACCGAACAGGATCGCGCACTGGTTCACGACGGCCTGGAAGCCGTGACGTTGCTGCTGGCTCCGATCACCCCGCACATCAGCCACGAGCTGTGGCATCAATTGGGTCACGCTGACCCGGTGATCGACGCCGGCTGGCCGGTGGTGGACAACACCGCGCTGGTGCAGGACAGCCTGACGCTGGTCATCCAGGTCAACGGCAAGCTGCGCGGCCAGATCGAAATGCCGGCCACCGCGACTCGCGAAGAAGTCGAAGCCGCTGCCCGGGTCAACGAGAACGTGCTGCGCTTCGTCGACGGCCTGACTATTCGTAAAGTGATCGTAGTGCCTGGGAAACTGGTCAATATCGTCGCCAGCTAAAATTGGATCAGGCGCCAGGTGAGCCTGGCGCCGAGTAAAACCTTTCGGGCCGCACGGTCGGCCCACATGGTTTCAAGGGGAGCAACAAGATGATCAAACGCAATTTGCTGGTGATGGGCCTCGCAGTCCTGTTGAGCGCCTGCGGTTTCCAACTGCGCGGCACCGGCACCAATGAACTGGCGATCAAGGAGCTCGATCTGAGCGCCCGCAACGCCTACGGCGAAACCGTGACGCAACTGCGTCAGGTACTGGAAAGCAGCGGCGTCAAGGTTTACACCGGAGCACCGTACAAGCTTGTGTTAACGGATGAGCAGGAAAGCCAGCGCATCCTCAGCTACGCCGGTGCCGGCCGCACAGGCGAGTATCAGGTGACCACCGTGTTGAACTATGACGTCCGTGGTGCACAAAACCTGCCACTGCTGAGCGACAAGCTCGAAGTGCAGAAGATCTTCATCCACGACGGCAACAACCTGGTGGGTTCCGACCAGGAAGCCAGTACGGCTCGCACAGAAACCCGTCGCGAACTGGTTCAACGCATGATGCTGCGCCTGTCACAGCTCACGCCGACTCAGTTGGACCAGCTGCAACAGACCGCCGACGCCAAGGCAAAAGCCGAAGCCCAGGCGCTGGAAGCTGCACAGAAGGCTGAAGCGGAAACCCCGCGTCAGTCGCCTATCGAAATTCCGCAGCAATAAGACTTACGGGGCGCTCAGGCGCCCCGTTCGCCCTCTCTTATGAAACTCGCCCCCGCCCAACTCGCTAAACACCTGCAAGGTGCCCTCGCGCCGGTCTACGTCATCAGCGGCGATGACCCGCTGCTGTGCCAGGAAGCCGCCGATGCCATTCGTGCCGCCGCTCGCCAACAGGGTTTTGACGAACGCCAGGTCTTCGCCGCCGACGCCAGTTTCGACTGGGGAACGTTGCTGCAAGCCGGCGCGAGCATGTCGCTGTTCGCCGAAAAGCGCCTGCTGGAACTGCGTTTGCCATCCGGTAAACCCGGCGACAAAGGTGCTGCTGCATTCATCGAGTACTGCTCGCGCCCGGCCGAAGACACGGTGCTGCTGATCAGCCTGCCCAAGCTGGATGGCAGTGCGCAGAAGACCAAGTGGGGCAAGGCGCTGGTCGAAGGACAGCAGACGCAGTTCGTGCAGATCTGGCCGGTGGATGCCAACCAATTGCCGAGCTGGATTCGTCAACGGCTATCCCAGGCCGGGCTTTCCGCCAGCCAAGACGCCGTGGAACTGATTGCCGCGCGGGTCGAGGGCAACCTGCTGGCCGCCGCCCAGGAAATCGAAAAACTTAAGCTGATGGCCGAAGGTGGCCAGATCACCGTTGAAACCGTGCAAGCGGCGGTGGCCGACAGTGCGCGCTTCGATGTGTTTGGCCTGACCGACGCGATTCTCAACGGCGAAGCCGCCCATGCCCTACGCATCCTCGAAGGGCTGCGCGGTGAAGGCGTCGAACCTCCCGTGATTCTTTGGGCGCTGGCCCGGGAACTGCGCCTGCTGGCCAACCTGTCGCTGCAATACAGCCAGGGCGTGCCGCTGGACAAAGCCTTCAGCCAGGCCCGACCGCCGGTCTGGGACAAGCGCAAACCGCTGATGAGCAAAGCCCTGCAACGCTACCCGGCGCAACGCTGGGCGCAGTTGTTGCTGGAAGCTCAGCGCATTGATGCGCAGATCAAGGGCCAGGCTGCCGGGTCGCCGTGGATGAGTTTGAGTCGGTTGTCGTTGTTGATGGCGGGCCAGAGATTGTCGCTACCCGCGGAGTAAGCTTTTTGTGGCGAGGGAGCTTGCTCCCGCTGGGTTGCGACGCGACCCCGTTTATCCCTGAACGCAGGGGACTGCTGCGCAGTCCAACGGGAGCAAGCTCCCTCGCCACAGGTCACCATTTCCTACACATCATGGGGCTGGACAGCCCCCCAACTTCAGCAGATTATTTCCCCCGCAAAACCCACTCAATCGAGAGATCCGATCATGAGCAAAAAGCCATCCAAAAATGGCCCCAACAAGGCCAAATCCATCATCGCCCAGCCACTGTTCCGCAGCCGTCAGGAACGAGCCGGCAAGGGCAAAGGCAGCTACCGCCGCGAAGCCTTCCAGTCTAATAGCTGGGAGGCTTCTTACTTTCTGGCGGCCTGAAAGGCAAGCAATCGCTCAACATGTTAAGGTCTGCACCTGATTCGTACTCCCTGGACCTGTGCATGCCCCTTTGTCTTTCCCGTCGTTGGCCGCTGCGCCAACTGATCGCTGCCTCCAGCCTCATTTTGCTTGTCGCCTGCGCGGAAAAACCGACCGCCGCCGACGCCCAGCCGCTTCAGACCCTTCCCGTCGCGACAGCCCCTGCGGTCATTCCGCCCGTGGTGCCGACCGGTGAAAACCTCGACATCCAGCCTACCCAGACCTTCGCCGAATGGCAGGCGGGTTTTCGCAAAGACGCGCTGGCCGCCGGCATCCGCGCCGATCTGTTTGACCGCGCCTTCGCCAATGTCAGCCTCGACACCAGCGTGATCCGCGCCGATCGTAGCCAACCCGAATTCTCCCGCCCGGTGTGGGAATACCTCGATGGCGCCTTGTCGCCGCTACGAGTACGTAAAGGTCAGGTGCTGGTCAGCCAATACGCTGACATTCTGCAAAGCATCGAGCAGCGCTACGGCGTTGATCGCCAGGCCTTGGTGTCGGTGTGGGGCATGGAGAGTAATTTCGGGCAGTTCCAGGGCAACAAGTCAGTGATCAACTCCCTGGCGACCCTGGCCTACGAAGGCCGGCGTCCGGGCTTTGCTCATGCGCAACTGATCGCCGCCCTGCAAATCCTGCAACAAGGCGATATCGAACCGGAGAAAATGCTCGGTTCCTGGGCCGGCGCTATGGGTCAGACCCAGTTCATTCCGACCACCTACAACACCCATGCCGTGGATTTCGACGGTGACGGCCGCCGCGACATCTGGGGCAGCCCGGCCGATGCGTTGGCCTCGACGGCGCACTATCTGCAAAGCTCCGGCTGGCAGAAAGGCCAGCCGTGGGGCTTTGAAGTGCAGTTGCCAGGTAGTTTCAACTACGTCCTGGCCGACGGCACGATTCGCAAGAGCGTCGCCGAATGGCAACAGTTGGGGGTCTCGCTGCCTAATGGCGCCCAGGTTCCGGCAGGTTCCGAACACCTGTCCGCCGCCCTGCTGCTGCCGGCCGGTTATCGTGGCCCGGCGTTCCTGGTGCTCGACAACTTCCGCGCAATCCTCAAGTACAACAACTCGTCGTCTTATGCATTGGCGGTGAGCCTGCTGTCCGAGCGCTTCAATGGCGGCGGTTTGATCAATGGCACCTGGCCAAAAGATGACTTGCCGTTGAGCCGCACTGAGCGAATCGAACTGCAAAGCCTGCTAAGTGCGCAGAATTACGATGCGGGCACTGCTGACGGCATCATCGGCGCGAACACTCGCAAGGCGATCCGCAGTGCACAGCAGTCGTTTGGTTGGCCGGCGGACGGGTATCCGACGCACAAGTTGCTTGAAGGCCTGCGTAACCGCTAAAAGCATCGCGGGCAAGCCACGCTCCCACATTGGATTTGTGAGCGACACAAAACCTGTGGGAGCGGGCTTGCCCGCGAAGACTGACTAACAGGCGACGAATGACTACCGCTTGATTACAACATCCTGCTCCAACACCAATTCCTTCTTCCCCGCATCCAACCGAACCAACGCCCCCATCGGCAACGTCAGGTTCGGATCGCAATGCCCACTACGCCATCCAGCCAGCACCGGAATCCGCAACGGCTCGAATGTCTGCTTGAGCAATCGCTCCAGCGCAACCGTATCAACCCCCGCCACATCGCCCACCAGCACCCCGCGCAATTTGCTCAGCGTGCCGGCCAGGCGCAGATGAGTCAGCAAGCGGTCGATGCGATACAGCGGCTCGTTGATGTCCTCAATGAAAAGAATGACGCCTTCAGCCTCCATTTCAAATGGCGTGCCCATGGTCGCGGCAATCATCGACAGATTGCCCCCCAGCAAACGCCCGTGAGCGATGCCTGGCTCGATCGTGGTCAGCGGCCAGGCCACCGGGTGCGAAAGCACACTGCCCGCCTTCACCTGCCCTCTGAGCATGTTGAAAAACGAAGACTCGGTCGGCTTTTGCTTCTCGCCCAGCAAATCGGCATTGAGCAGCGGACCATGAAAGGTCACAAAACCGGCGTAACGGCTGATCGCCACGTGCAGCGCAGTAATGTCGCTGTAGCCGATGAACGGCTTGGCATTGTTTTGTAGCAACTCGAAATCGATGCGATCGAGCAGACGCGGCGTACCGTAACCTCCGCGCAGGCAAATGATCGCATCGACTTCCGTGTCGGCGAACGCCGCGTGCAAGTCATGGAGCCGCACGTCGTCGCTGCCGGCCAAATAGCCATCCTGTTCGTACACCCCGGGAAATATCCGCAGCGCATAACCGCGAGCGCGCATCCAGGCAACGGCTTTATCGGTGTCCAGCCCGGCAGGACCGGCGGGCGCAATCACGCCGATCAGCCCTTCCGAGGGCAAGGCCGGAACGGCTGAGTGAGGAAACAGCGTGTGGGTCGGTCGAACGGTCATCCATGAATCTCCCTGCGCGAAAAACTTCAGCACACAGTAGTCAGGAACGGGGACAAACAGAAGAGGATCAATCGCCCCGCAGGTTGCAGGAAAAGACGGTAGCGGCCGTAGGCACGGCCGAAAAAAACGCCCGCAAGGCTGAAAAGCCTTACGGGCGCTTCATTACAGAGACGACATCAATTCAGCTTTAACCAGCTTCGCCTGCTCGTCGGCGTGATACGAGGAACGTACCAGCGGGCCGGAAGCGACGTTCTTGAAGCCCATCTTGTAACCTTCCTCGGCGAACCAGGCGAACACGTCCGGGTGCACGAAGCGCTGGACCGGCAAGTGACTGCGGGACGGTTGCAGGTATTGGCCCAGGGTCAGCATGTCGATGTCGTGCTCGCGCATGCGCTTCATGACTTCGATGACTTCTTCGTCGGTTTCGCCCAGGCCCAGCATCAGGCCGGACTTGGTCGGAATGTGCGGCATCATCTGCTTGAAACGTTGCAGCAGGGTCAGCGACCACTGGTAATCCGAGCCAGGACGCGCAGCCTTGTACAGGCGCGGCACGGTTTCCAGGTTGTGGTTGAACACATCCGGCGGCTCGGCGGCGGTGATTTCCAGCGCCACGTCCATACGGCCACGGTAGTCCGGGACCAGGGTTTCGAGCTGCACGTTCGGCGACAGCTTGCGGATTTCGCGGATGCAGTCGGCAAAGTGCTGGGCACCGCCGTCACGCAAGTCATCGCGATCAACCGAGGTGATCACCACGTACTTGAGTTTCAGGTCGGCGATGGCGATGGCCAGGCTTTCAGGCTCGTTGACGTCCAGTGGTTTCGGACGACCGTGGCCCACGTCGCAGAACGGGCAGCGACGGGTGCAGATGTCGCCCATGATCATGAACGTGGCGGTGCCGCCGGAGAAGCACTCGCCGAGGTTCGGGCAGGACGCTTCTTCGCACACGCTGTGCAGCTTGTGTTTGCGCAGCAGGGCCTTGATGCGGTCGACTTCCGGCGAAACCGGGATGCGCACGCGGATCCAGTCAGGTTTCTTCGGCAGTTCGGTGGTCGGAATGATCTTTACCGGGATGCGTGCAACCTTCTCGGCGCCGCGCAGCTTGACGCCGGCTTCAACCTTGGCACGCGGGGCCGGACGCTCGGTAACATCCAGCGTCGGGATCATGGTTTGCACTGCATCAGTAGTCATATCAGTCGATTCCGCCCGTTAGGGTCGTCTGCTCAGCATAGTCGAGGTGTTTGACGAGCTGCGCGCGCAGCCGGGCACTTACCTCGGCAAATTCAATCGATCCTGCGTGATCGCTCAGCTGGGTCATCGCCAGCCCGGCGTAACCGCAGGGATTAATCCGTCGAAACGGTTCCAGGTTCATGTCCACGTTCAAGGCCAGGCCATGAAAGGAGCAACCGTGGCGGATCCGCAGACCCAGGGACGCGATTTTCGCCCCGTTGACGTAGACACCCGGAGCATCAGGCTTGGCCGCTGCGGCCACGCCATAGCTGGCCAGCAGCTCGATCAGGCAGTGTTCCATGCGGGTGACCAGGTCACGCACGCCGAAACCCAGTTTGCGCACGTCGAGCAACAGATAGGCCACCAACTGGCCCGGCCCATGGTAAGTCACCTGGCCACCGCGATCGACCTGCACCACCGGGATATCCCCTGGCAGCAGCAAGTGCTCGGCCTTGCCGGCCTGGCCCTGGGTGAACACCGGCGGGTGTTCGACCAGCCAGATCTCGTCCGCGGCATTGCTGCCGCGTTCGTTGGTGAACCGCTGCATGGCGTGCCAGACCGGCTCGTAAGCCATCTGACCGAGCTCGCGAAAGCCCAGCGTGCCAGACATCACAGCACCATGTGCACGAAACCGGTAGCCCGCAACTCGCTGTTGATGTCGTACAGCTGTTCTTGACCGGTGGCGATGATGTGCAGCTGGATGGTCGTGTACTTGCCGTTGGTGCTCTGGCGCTCGGCCAGGGTCTTGTGGTCAACGGTCGCGTGCTTCTCAAGGATCGCAATGATCTTGTCCTTGAAACCCACGCCGGTATCGCCGATCACCTTAATGGGGTAATCCGCGCAGGGGAACTCGATCTTTGGCGCCTTTACTTCGGTATCTGTCATGGCGTAACGGCCTCGTAAGCCGTGGCAACGGACATGGCCCCGCTCCGGATTGGAACGGGGCCATGCAAGTCCACACTAATTCAGTTGAACAAGCCGTAGAAGAATAGACGGATGCTATCCCACATGCGGCGGAAGATACCACCCTCCTCGACAGCGTCCAGGGCGATCAGGTCGGCGCTGTGCACCACTTTGTCGTCCAGTTTCACTTCGACTTTACCGATTACGTCGCCCTTGGCGATTGGCGCAACCAGTTGCGGGTTCATGGTCATGCTGGCGGCGAGCTTTTTCAGCTGGCCTTTTGGCAAGGTCATGGTCAGGTCTTCAGCCAGGCCGGCCTTGACTTGATTGGTGCTGCCTTTCCAGACAGGGGCCTGAGCCAGCTCGGCGCCTTTCTGATAGAAGGTCTGGGTTTCGAAGAAGCGGAAACCGTAGGTCAGCAGCTTCTGGGTTTCAGAAGCACGGGCCACTTCGCTGTTGGTGCCGAACACCACGGCGATCAGGCGCATGCCATCACGTACAGCCGAAGACACCATGCAGTAGCCGGCTTCGTCGGTGTGACCGGTTTTCAGACCGTCGACGGTCTTGTCGCGCCACAGCAGCAGGTTGCGGTTAGGCTGCTTGATGCCGTTCCAGAAGAACTCTTTCTGCGAGTAGATCGCATAGTGAGCCGGGTCTTCGTGGATGATCGCGCGAGCCAGCACGGCCATGTCGTGAGCCGACGAGTAGTGCTCAGGGTTCGGCAGACCGGTCGGGTTCATGAAGTGGCTGTTGGTCATGCCCAGGTCGGCCACGGTTTTGTTCATCATGTCGGCGAATGCGTCTTCGCTGCCGGCGATGTGCTCGGAAAGCGCAACACTGGCGTCGTTACCCGACTGAATGATGATGCCGTGCAGCAGGTCGCTCACGGTGACTTGCGAGCCGACCTTGATGAACATCCGCGAACCACCGGTACGCCAGGCGTTTTCGCTGACGGTCACCGGATCGTTTTCACCGATCTGGCCACGACGGATTTCCAGGGTCGCGATGTACGCAGTCATCAGCTTGGTCAGGCTGGCCGGCGGCAGGCGCTGGTCACCGTTGTTCTCGACCAGCACGTTGCCGCTGCTGGCGTCCATGAGCACGTAGGATTTAGCGGCCAGTTGTGGCGGCGACGGCATCATCTCGACCGCGAACGCGGCAGGCGAGAGGAGCAGCGGGACTAGCAGACACAGGCGTTTGGCAAAGGTGGTGATGTTCATCCGTCTCTCGAAATCGCTAATGGAAACTGCCCTAACGGGCAAAACTAATCAGACAGCTTTCTAACGAGCTGTCGCGTGTTCAGTTGTTCACTCAGAACCCTTGCCGGGCTTTTGTTCTTCAAGAGCCAACAACCAGGTCCACCCCCCAAACCGCAAGCGAACCGTCAATCAAGTACTACGTATTATTCGGCGGTGACCACGCTCGGCGAACCGAGATTGGCCAGGCGCACGCTGTTCTGCACTTGCTGGATTTCACCCGGAGAACCGATCGGCCCCAGGCGCACCCGATGCAGCGTCTGTTGATTGCGCACGATCGAGCTGATGAACACCGGAGCGCTCACCATCCCGCTGAGCTTCGATCTCAGGAGTTCTGCAGCGTCCGGGTTGGCGAACGCGCCCACCTGCAGATACTGGCCAGAGGCTGGTGCAGAAGCGTTTTTTTTTGCATCAATCTGCACGGGCACCACGGCCGCCGCGTGTTGCTGCGGCGGTGGCGTCCATTGCTCGACGGTGCCGGCCGAAGCGGTAATCGTCGGCGCGGCATTTTGCGCTACTTGCGGCTCGTTGAGCATCAAAGGCGCCGGACGGCCCTTTTGTGCCCACCACTGTTGCGGATCGATGCCTTCGACCTTGACCCGTGCGGTGCCGGTTTCGGCGTAACCGAGTTTTTTCGCGGCGGCGTAGGACAAATCGATGATGCGGTCCGAGTAGAACGGCCCGCGATCGTTGACCCGCAGGATCACGCTCTTGTTGTTGTCCAGGTTGGTCACCCGAACGTAACTTGGCAGTGGCAATGTCTTGTGGGCGGCACTCATGCCGTACAGGTCGTACACCTCGCCATTGGCAGTGTTCTGACCGTGGAATTTGGTGCCGTACCAGGACGCTGTGCCCGAGGCGACGTAGGTCTTGGATTCTTGCAGCGGGAAGTAAGTCTTGCCCAGCACAGTGTAAGGGTTGGCTTTATAAGGACCGGAGTGCAGGGTCGGCGTGGCATCCGGGATGCGCGATACGTCGACGTCCCACCATGGCGCGCCGTCTTTGTGCGCACGGTTGATGTCCAGGCCCGGCGTTGCGCGCACGGCCGTTGAAGACTTTTGCGTCGGCGCACGGCTGGTCGAACAACTGGCGACCAGCACCGCCAACGCGGCGAATGCCATGAGCTTCAGGGGTTTATTCATAGGCAATGCCCGCATTACTTGACGCCCCGTGCTTGGACCAGCTGTTCAGACAGTTGATGTACCGCCATGGCGTACATCACGCTGCGGTTATAACGCGTGATTGCGTAAAAATTCTTCAGGCCCATCCAGTATTCGGGGCCATTGTCACCTTCCAGGCGGAAAGCCGTGACTGGCATATCATCGCGCAGCGCATCATGACTCGACCAGCCCAAGGCTCGCAACTCCCCGACCGTTTTAGTCGGCTCGATGCCCGTCGTCAAACCTTCATCCACTTGCTCGCCTCGCACATCGGCGCGGCTGACCACCGGCTCGCCGGCGACCCAGCCGTGACGCTTGAAATAACTGGCGACGCTGCCGATGGCATCGTCCGGGTTGGTCCAGATATTAATGTGGCCGTCACCGTCGAAGTCCACCGCATAGGCGCGAAAGCTGCTCGGCATGAACTGCGGCAAACCCATGGCGCCGGCGTAAGAGCCCTTGAGGGTCAGCGGATCGACCTGCTCCTCACGGGCCAGCAGCAGGAATTCACGCAACTCCTTGCGGAAGAATTCGGCACGGGGAGGATAGTCGAAACCCAGGGTGGATAATGCGTCGATCACCCGGAAATTGCCGGTATTACGGCCGAAAAAGGTCTCAACGCCGATAATCGAGACGATGACCTGAGCCGGCACACCGTATTCCTGCTCGGCACGGGCCAGTACCGCTTCGTGCTGACGCCAGAAGTCCACACCACGGGCAATGCGCGCGTCGGTGATGAACATCGGGCGATATTCGTTCCACTGCTTGACCCGTTCGGCAGGCTTCGAGATCGCGTCCAGAATCGACTGCTTGCGCTCGGCTTCGCGGAACACGCCCATCAGCTGTTCACCGGCAAAACCGTAGTCGCGGGTCATTTCACCGACGAATTCGGCCACTTGGGGTGAGCCTTCGTAATCGCCGGCCAACGCATCCTGCGTTGTGCCAAGGATGCTTACCAGGCCGACCCATGGCGCGTATCGAGTCGCCCAGCCACGCATTACTTGCATTGACATCTTCACCTTATTCAAACCTGTGCGATCCACTTACGATGGGTATGGATCGACATCAAAACCCCAAACGCTGACAGCAGCGTCACCAGCGAAGTTCCTCCGTAGCTAATGAACGGCAACGGCACTCCCACGACCGGCAACAGGCCACTGACCATACCGATGTTGACGAAAACGTAAACAAAAAACGTCATGGTCAGGCTGCCCGCGAGCAATTTGCCGAACAAAGTCTGGGCCTGGGCGGTAATCACCAGCCCACGGCCGATCAGCAAAAGGTAAATCAGCAGCAGTGCGCAGATGCCGACCAGGCCGAATTCTTCGCCCATGACCGCAATAATGAAGTCGGTGTGGCTTTCCGGCAGGAAGTCCAGGTGCGACTGGGTGCCGAGCAGCCAGCCTTTGCCGAACACGCCGCCGGAACCGATGGCGGCTTTCGACTGAATGATGTTCCAGCCGGTGCCGAGCGGATCGCTCTCCGGGTCGAGAAACGTCAGGATTCGCTGCTTCTGATAGTCGTGCATGATGAAGAACCACATCGCCACGGCGACCGGTACGGCAGCCGCCAGCACACTCATGATCCAGCGCCAGCGCAACCCGCCCATGAACAAGACGAAAGCGCCACCGGCGAGAATCAGCAACGAGGTGCCGAGGTCCGGCTGCCGCACGATCAGGATGAAGGGCAAGCCGATCAGGAACAGACTGACACCCACATGCTTGAGCTGGGGCGGCAAAGTGCGCTTGGACAAATACCAGGCGATGGTCGCCGGCATCAGAATCTTCATGAACTCCGAAGGCTGGAAGCGAATCACCCCCGGGATGTTGATCCAGCGCGTGGCGCCCATGGCGTTGTGGCCCATGACGTCCACCACTACCAGCAACAGCACGCCGATCACGTAACCGACCGGCACCCAGCGCGCCATGAACCGCGGCTCGAACTGCGCGATGACGATCATCGACACCAGACCGATGCCGAACGAAGTGGCTTGCTTGGCCAGCAGATCCCAGCTCTTGCCACTGGCCGAATACAGCACGAACAGGCTGCCGGCGGCGAGGGTCAGCAGCAGGATCAGCAACGGGCCGTCGATGTGCATGCGCTGCAAGAGCGTCGCACGGCGACGCATCACATCCTCACTGGAGAGGATGCGATCGAAATTACTCTTCACGGGCCGTAGCCTCCGCACTGATAGGGCTGGCGTATTCGGCCTTCAACCGACCGTCCTGATCCAGAAGCCAGGCGTCCATGACTTGACGCACCACGGGCGCGGCGACGCCGGAACCGGACTCGCCGTTCTCGACCATCACCGACACCACGATTTGCGGATTGTCGGCCGGCGCGAAGCCGACGAACAAGGCGTGGTCGCGGTGGCGCTCCTGAACCTTGGAGCGGTCGTACTTCTCGCCCTGCTTGATCGCGACCACCTGAGCGGTACCACTTTTCCCGGCAATGCGGTATTGCGAACCGATCGCCGCTTTGCGCGCCGTACCCCGGGCACCGTGCATCACCTGCTGCATGCCATGGTTGACCTTGGTCCAGTCGGACGGGTCGCGCAGGATGATGTCCGGCATCGGGTTTTCATCCTTGGGCCGCTCGCCTTCGACGGTCCTGGCCAGGTGCGGACGGTTCCAGACACCCTTGTTCGCGACCAGCGCTGTGGCCTGGGCCAGTTGCAATGGCGTTGATTGCATGTAGCCCTGACCGATCCCGAGAATCAGCGTTTCACCGGGGAACCAGGCCTGACGCCGGGTTGCACGCTTCCATTCACGTGTAGGCATCAGCCCCGGCGACTCTTCGAACATGTCCAGCGAAACCTTCTGACCGATTCCGAACTTGCTCATGTACGCCGACAAGCGATCGATTCCCAGCTTGTGGGCGAGGTCGTAGAAGTAGGTGTCGTTGGACCGCATGATCGCCGTGTCGAGGTCCACGTAGCCGTCACCGGTACGGTTCCAGTTACGGTATTTGTGATCGTAGTTGGGTAACTGGTAATAGCCGGGGTCATACACCCGACTCGATGCGGTCACAACGCCAGCATCCAGACCGGCAATTGCCACGGCCGGTTTGATGGTCGAGCCCGGCGGGTACAGGCCCCGCAGCACGCGATTGAACAGTGGCCGGTCGATGGAATCGCGCAACTCGGAATAGGCCTTGAAGCTGATACCGGTGACGAACAGGTTGGGGTCGAAACTCGGCTGACTGACCATGGCCAGTACTTCGCCGGTTTTCGGGTCCAGGGCCACCACGGCGCCACGACGACCGCCGAGTGCAGCCTCGGCCGCTTCCTGCAATTTGATGTCCAGGCTCAGGACGATGTCCTTGCCGGGAATCGGATCCGTGCGCTTAAGCACGCGCAATACGCGGCCGCGAGCGTTGGTTTCGACTTCTTCGTAACCCACCTGACCGTGCAGCTCCGGCTCGTAGAAACGCTCGATGCCGGTTTTGCCGATGTGGTGGGTGCCGCTGTAATTGACCGGATCGAGGGACTTCAGCTCTTTCTCGTTGATCCGCCCCATGTAACCCACCGAGTGCGCGAAGTGCGCGCCCTGCGGGTAATGACGCACCAATTGCGCGACCACTTCCACGCCCGGCAGACGGAACTGATTCACCGCGATCCGGGCGATCTGCTCTTCAGTCAACTCGAACAGGATCGGCACCGGCTCGAACGGTCGACGCCCCTGACGCATACGCTTCTCGAAGATCACCCGGTCCTCGGGCGTCAGCTCCAGCACTTCGACGATCACGTCGAGCACCTGCTGCCAGTCACCGGACCGTTCGCGGGTCATGCTCAGGCTGAAGCTGGGCCGGTTATCGGCCACCACCACGCCATTGCGGTCGAAGATCAGCCCGCGCGTCGGCGGAATCGGCTGCACATGGACGCGGTTGTTTTCCGACAGGGTCGAGTGGTACTCGTACTGAATCACCTGGAGGAAATACAGCCGCGCGATCAGCACACAGATCAGCAACACCACCGCAATAGCCCCGAACACGACGCGGCCACGCACCAGACGGGCGTCTTTTTCGTGGTCCTTGATGCGGATCGGCTGGGGCATGAGGGCAGAACTACTTGTGGTAAGGGTGGCCGGACAGGACTGTCCAGGCACGGTACAGCTGTTCGCCGATCAGAATCCGCACCAGCGGGTGCGGCAACGTCAACGGCGACAACGACCAGCGCTGATCGGCCCGCGCACAGACTTCCGGCGCCAGCCCTTCGGGGCCGCCGACCATGAAGTTCACCGTGCGCGAGTCCAGCCGCCAGCGATCGAGCTCGACCGCCAACTGCTCGGTGCTCCAGGGCTTGCCGTGGACTTCGAGGGTCACAACACGCTCATTCGGCCCGACCTTGGCCAGCATGGCTTCGCCTTCCTGACGGATGAAGCGTGCCACGTCGGCGTTCTTGCCACGGGTGTTGAGCGGTATTTCCACCAGTTCCAGCGCCAGCTCGGATGGAAGACGCTTGGCATATTCATGCCAGCCTTCTTCCACCCACTTGGGCATGCGGGAGCCGACGGCGATCAGTCGCAGTCGCACAGCGGTCCCTTATTGCTGGTCTTTGTTGAGCTTGACGAAATGCTCATGGGTGTTTTCCGGGCTGTGGTGAGCCGCGTTCAGAGCACGGCTCTGTTCCGCACCGGACCACAGACGCTCGAGGTCGTAAAACTGACGAGCCGAGGCGGTCATCATGTGCACGATGACATCATCCATGTCCAGCAGCACCCAGTCGCTGTCGCCCTTGCCTTCTTCACCCAGCGGCTTGACGCCCAGGGCTTTGACGGCTTCGCGGACTTTGTCCAGCATGGCGCCGATTTGGCGGTTGGAGGTACCGGTCGCGATGATCATGTAGTCAGTGATGCTCTGCTTTTCACGGACGTCGATGACCTGGATGTCCTGGCCTTTCACGTCTTCCAGGGCGGCTACGGCCACCTTGACCAGCTCATCACCTTTCAGTGGCTCGGTGGTGAGAACCGGCTCAGGCAGCGGGGCGCTTTTGAACGTGCCTTTGCGCTTTACTTTAGTTACGTCTTTGTTCGTCATATAAAACTCGTTTTGCTCGTATGTTCGGGCGCTTCAATACACGTCATTACGTGCCTGGAAGCGTGCCCTCTTTTCAGTTCGACGCACGGTAGAGACCGTGCGCATCGATGTAGGCCAGGACCGCGTCGGGCACCAGGAAACGTACCGACTTACCGCTGGCCAGCAGTTGACGGATCTGGGTGGCGGATACCGCGAGCGGCGTCTGCCAGACGAATGCAATCTGTCCGCTCGGCCCTTTGAGGGCCAGCGGGTCGCTCACCGAGCGTGCCGCCAACAGATTGCGCAAGGCATCCGGCGGTTCGCTGTCGGCATCCGGGCGTTGCAGCACCAGGATGTGGCAATGCTGGAGCAACTCTTCCCAGCGGTGCCAAGTGGGCAGGCCGCAAAATGCGTCCCAGCCCAAAAGTAGAAAAACCTGGTCAGAGGCGGCCAGTTCGGCGCGCATCAGTTCCAGGGTGTCGATGGTGTAGGACGGTTTGTCCCGCTGCAATTCGCGGGCGTCCACCACCAACGGCGCCACACCGGCCACCGCGCACTCGACCATCGCCAGGCGGTCCTTTGCCGACACCTGCGGCGTACCGCGATGCGGCGGCCTGGCACTGGGTGTCAGGCGTAACTCATCGAGCGCCAGCGACTCGGCGACTTCCAGCGCACCGCGCAAATGGCCGATGTGCACAGGGTCGAACGTCCCGCCCAGCACGCCAATGCGTCTTGGCGCAGGCTCGCTGGCGGTTTGCGGGGCTGACGGTTTGAGGTCGCCCAAGTCAGACCGACGCCTGGCCGCGCAACTGGCCATCACCGACCACAATGTACTTCTCGCAGGTCAGACCTTCGAGACCCACCGGGCCGCGGGCGTGCAGCTTATCAGTAGAAATGCCAATCTCGGCACCCAATCCGTATTCGAAGCCATCGGCGAAGCAGGTCGGCGTGTTGATCATCACCGACGACGAATCGACTTCCGCCACAAAACGCCGGGTGTCGGCGAGGTTTTCGCTGACGATCGAGTCAGTGTGATGCGAGCCGTGCTTATTAATGTGTTCGATTGCCTGGTCCAGCCCGTCAACGACGCGGATCGACAGAATCGGCGCCAGGTACTCGGTGTTCCAGTCTTCTTCTGTTGCCGCGACAGCCTCGATGATCGCCCGGGTGCGTTCGCAACCGCGCAGTTCGACGCCTTTCTCGCGGAACTGTGCAGCCATCGACGGCAGGAAATCCTTGGCAACGGCTTGATCCACCAGCAGCGTTTCCATCGCGCCGCAGATGCCATAACGGTAAGTCTTGGCATTGAAGGCGATGCGCTGGGCTTTAGGCAGATCGGCACGGGCGCTGACGTAGACGTGGCAGATGCCGTCCAGATGCTTGATGACCGGCACGCGGGCATCGCGGCTGACGCGTTCGATCAGGCCACGGCCACCACGGGGCACAATGACGTCGACGTATTCCGGCATGGTGATCAACGCGCCAACGGCCGCACGATCGGTGGTTTCGACCACTTGCACTACGGCAGCCGGCAGATCGGCTTCGGCCAGGCCGCGCTGGATGCAGGCGGCAATGGCACGATTGGAGTTGATTGCCTCGGAACCGCCACGCAGGATGGTCGCGTTGCCGGACTTCAGGCACAGGCTTGCGGCATCGATGGTCACGTTCGGTCGGGATTCGTAGATGATCCCGATCACGCCCAACGGCACGCGCATCTTGCCGACCTGGATACCCGACGGCCGATAGCTCATGTCGCGAATCGCGCCGACCGGGTCCGGCAGTGCCGCCACCTGACGCAAACCGACGATCATGCCGTCGATGCGCTCCGGGGTCAGCGCCAGACGCTCAAGCAATGCCGGCTCAAGACTATTGGCGCGGCCCGCGGCCAAATCCAGTTCATTGGCAGCCGTCAGCTCGACGCGTGCAGCGTCCAGCGCATTGGCAGCCGCCTGCAGCGCGCGGTTCTTCTGCGCAGTGCTGGCACGGCCAATGACGCGAGAAGCCTCGCGGGCGGCGCGACCCAGGCGGGTCATATAGTCAAGAACGGACTCAGTCATTGTCTGTGGGGGTCTTTGCTAAGGTCTTGGTAAAGAGTAAAGCGGCAGATTATAGCTGTCGCGTCCCGGGACTAACAGCGGTGACGGGCGGATGGTCGAAATGGAGGGCAATTTGCCGACGTTCAGCCGGGATTAAGCTGCAAATTGTTATCATCACGACTCAATCAGCCTTGATAAACACCGTTCATCATGTCCAACCTGACTGTTCGAGCGTCCGCCGCACGCCTGCCCACGGGGCTCCCGGACGCATTTTTTGACCGCGACGCGCAAACCCTGGCCCGGGATTTACTGGGAAAGGTCATCCGTCATCGGGTCGGCGACCTGTGGCTTAGCGCCCGGATTATCGAAACCGAGGCCTATTACTGCGAAGAGAAAGGCAGCCACGCGTCCCTCGGCTACACAGAAAAACGTAAGGCTTTGTTTCTGGATGGCGGGCACATCTATATGTATTACGCCCGCGGTGGTGATTCCCTGAACTTCAGCGCCCACGGGCCGGGCAACGCGGTGCTGATCAAATCCGCCTATCCATGGGTCGATGATTTGAGCGGGCCGGCGAGCCTGGCGCAGATGCTGTTGAACAATCCCGACGCCCAGGGTCGCCCTCGCCTGTCGCAAAAGCTCTGCGCCGGGCAGACGTTGTTGTGCAAGTCGCTGGGGTTGAAGGTGCCCGTCTGGGATGCCAAGCGTTTTGACCATGAAGTGTTGCTGGTCGAAGACGTCGGCCCGGCGCCTGCTCACATCATCCAGACCACGCGCCTGGGCATTCCCCACGGACGCGATGAACATTTGATGTATCGCTTCGTCGATGCGGCTTACGCGCCGTATTGCACGCGGAACCCGCTGCGACGGGGGCAGGTCGAAGGTCGCGATTATTTTTTGCTGACTTGAACAATAAATATCCCCCTGTGGGACCAATGAACATCAGAGGGAGTTGTTTTTATGGGCCCATGGCTCGATAGCGTGACCGGTTGGCTGGCGGCTAACCCGCAATGGCTGGCCGCGGCGGTGTTCATTGTGGCATTCGTGGAATGCCTGGCGATTGCCGGGCTGATCGTGCCCGGCACGGTGTTGCTGTTCGCCGTCGCGGTATTGGCCGGCAGCGGGGCGCTGTCATTGAGCGAAACACTATTGCTGGGGTTTACCGCCGGCGTGCTGGGCGACATCGTTTCGTACTTCATCGGTCGACATTTCCACCAGAACATACGGCGCCTGCCGGGGTTGCGCCACCATCCGGAATGGATCGCCGGAGCCGAGGCGTATTTCCAGCGCTACGGTATTGCCAGCCTGTTAGTCGGACGTTTTATCGGCCCACTGCGCCCGATGCTGCCGATGGTCGCCGGGATGTTCGACATGTCGTTCCCGCGCTTCGCCGCTGTCAGTTTGCTGGCCGCCGCGGGCTGGAGCGTCGCTTACTTACTGCCCGGCTGGGCCACGGGCGCGGCGATTCGCTTGCCATTGCCTGATGGGTTCTGGCCTGAAGCGGGGATTGTCGCCGGCAGCATTGCGGTAATGATCGGTTTGAGCGTGACCAGCAGCCTGCGCCGCCATCGCCACGCCACCGCCTATATAGCCGGCCTCGGCCTGTTTATTCTGGCAGGCCTGTTTATCGGCTACCCGCACCTCACCGCGCTCGATCAAGGTGTGATGACCCTGGTCCAGGAACACCGCAGCCCGATGCTCGATGAAGTGGCCGTCACCTTCACGCTGATCGGCGAGTTCCGCAACATGCTGGTGTTCAGCGCCCTGCTGACCGGATTGCTGTTGCTCACCCGGCAGTGGCGCCAGGCGATTTTCGCTGGCGGCACCCTACTCTTCACCGCCCTCGGCAACACGTTTACCAAGCAATTTTTCGCCCGCGTGCGCCCGGAAGTACTCAGCGATCCGCTGACCAGCTACAGCATGCCCAGCGGCCACGCTTCGGGTTCTTTCGCGTTGTTCCTGACCCTCGCCGTACTGGCCGGTCGCGGTCAGCCGCCACGGATGCGCCTGACCTGGTTGCTGCTGGGATGTCTGCCGGCCCTGGCCATTGCCCTGTCCCGGGTGTACCTGGGCGCGCACTGGCCGACGGATATACTGGCTGGCGCGATGCTGGCGGCCTGCGTGTGTGCCGCCAGCTTGTGGCTGAGCCAACGTCAGACACCGCTCAATGCCATGCCGCCCAAGGTCTGGTGGCTGATATTGCCGGCGATGGTGGCGCTGTTCGGGTTCTTTGCATTGCGACATCTGCCGCATGCGATGTTGCGGTATGCCTACTGATCAGGCAAACAACTCGCCCTGCAACTCATCCAGCAACGCCTGAATCGCATCCAGTCGCTGCTGGGGATCATCGAGTTGCAGCAGGTCGATCTTGTCCAGTTCGGCAAATGGCAGCAGGTAGGCCAACTGATTCGCCAAGGACTGTTGCCCGGTCGCTTCGGTGCCCATGTTCAACGCCTCGACCATTGGGTGTTCGGCCAATGCCTTGAGCAGTGCGACCAGGTCTGCATCCTCATCCTGCAACGGTTGTTCAGGTTCGTCTTCCAGCCACTCGACGTCAGCGACGGTCAATTGATCGCGCTGCACCTCGGTGCGCAACACATGAAAACGCCGACCGCCCTGCACGCGAATCCCCAGCAGGCCGTTGTCCTGTTGTTTGAAATCAGTGATCAACGCTTCGCAGCCGACCAGCGCATAGCCCTCCGGTGCGATGCCCACTTCTTCGCCGTCGAGAATGCACACCACGCCGAAGCCGCCGCCCTGTTTCATGCAGCGGCCGATCATGTCCAGGTAGCGCGCCTCGAAAATCTGCAAGTCGAGGATGCAGCCAGGAAACAGCACTGTGTTCAGCGGAAAAAGCGGCAAGCTCATAGACATTTCCTTACACCACCATCGACACCGCCAACGGCAGGAAAACTGCCGTGGCCACGCCCATCAGACTCATCGCCAGCGCCGCGAAGGCGCCGCATTCTTCACTTTCCTGCAAGGCCACCGAAGTACCGACCGCATGGGCGGTCATGCCCAGTGCCATGCCCCGGGCTTCAGGGCTGTGCACGCCCAGCCGGGTCAACAGACTCGGCCCGAAGATCGCACCGATCACGCCGGTGATCAACACGAACACCGCGGCCAACGCCGCGACACCACCGATTTGCTCGGCCACCAACATGGCAATCGGCGACGTCACCGACTTCGGCGCCATGGTCATCAGGATCATGTGTTCGGCGCCAAACCACCAGCCCAACAACACGCCCATGCCCGTGGCAACCACGCCGCCTATCACCAGCGTAGTAAATATCGGCCAGAACAACTGCCGAATCCGTCGCAGATTGAGGTACAGCGGCACCGCCAGTGCAACCGTCGCAGGCCCGAGCAGGATGCTGAGGATCTCGGTGCTCTTGCGGTACTCGGCAAAGGTGATCCCACATACCGTCAGCACGCCGATCACCAACAGCATGGAGACCAGCACCGGTTGCAGAAAGATCCAACGGGTTTTCTCAAAGGCGGCCAGCACCAGCTGATAAGCGCCCAACGTAATGCCGATGCCGAACAACGGGTGATGAATCACCGAATCCAGCGCGCCGTGCCAATCGAGGATCATGGGCGATCTCCGCGATGGGCATGACGCTTGACCATGCGCTGCATCAGCACCCCGGCAAACGCCATGGACAGCACCAGCGACAACACCAGCGCACCGACGATGGCCCAGAAGTCCGCGGCGATGTCCTTGGCGTAAACCATCACGCCCACGGCCGGCGGTACCAGCAGCAGGGGCAAATAACGCAGCAGGCTGCTGGCCGCCAGGTTAAGCGGTTCACCGACTTGCCCGCGTGAAATCAGGTACACCAGCAACAGCAGCAGGCCGACAATCGGCCCCGGCAGTACCGGTAAAAACAAATGGTTGATGGCTGTGCCCAGCAATTGGAACAGCACCAGCCAGGTCAGGCCACGTAACAACATCCAGCATCTCCCGCACGCGCTCCCCACCAAAAAGGGGCCGGGCATTATAAGCACGTCAACGCTATGGATCGGCATTCGCCAAAAGCATGGTCAGTTGACCGGAGCAATTTGCCATGTTGATCTAAAGTAGTTCACAGGGAGGTCAAATCCCCCCACTCGAAAAACTATAAATCCGATGAAACCCAAGGAGAGTCTCAATGCCCTATGTTCCCGTTGCAGAGCTCAAAGATTATGTCGGCAAGGAACTCGGACGTTCCGAATGGCTCACCATCGATCAGGAGCGCATCAACCTGTTCGCAGAAGCCACAGGCGATTATCAGTTTATTCACGTCGACCCGGTCAAAGCCGCGCAAACGCCATTTGGCAGCACCATTGCACACGGATTCCTGTCGCTGTCGCTGATCCCGAAACTGATGGAAGACATCCTGATCCTCCCTCAAGGGGCGAAGATGGTGGTCAACTACGGCCTGGACAGCGTGCGTTTCATCCAGCCAGTGAAGGTCAACTCCAGGGTTCGTCTTAAAGTCGACATGAACGAAGTCATCGAGAAAAAACCCGGCCAATGGCTGCTCAAAGCCACCGCCACCCTTGAAATCGAAGGATCGGACAAACCGGCGTATATCGCCGAGCCGCTGTCCCTCTGTTTCGTCTGACACAAGCCTGATTGCGAAACAGCTCACGCTGTTTCGCGCCGTGTCTCTGCCGTGTCTCTATAAATGCGACACATAGCTGCGGCATACTCCGTCGCATAATTGCCCGGATCCCGCTATGCGCTCACTTGCCCTCCTCGCCTTGACCCTGTTGCTCACCGCTTGCGGCGATGGCGAATCGCTGCTGCCCCCGGATGCCCGCTTGCCGGACGGCGGGCGCTATCGCGGTGATCTGGTCAACGGCTTGCTGCAAGGCCAGGGCCGCATCGACTACCCCAATGGCAGCTGGTACGCCGGCGAGTTCGACAAGGGGCAATGGCATGGGCAGGGTGAATGGCATGGCAGCAACGGCGAGATCTATCGCGGCCAATTCAATCAAGGCCTGTTCGACGGCAAGGGCACACTGACCACCAGCGGCAGCAGCTACACCGGCGGATTCAAACTCGGCCGCCGTGACGGTGAAGGCACACTCAAAGAAAACGCGATGACCTATCGCGGTGAGTTCAAGGCCGATCAATATTCAGGGCTTGGGCGTCTCGAACTCGATGACGGCAGTTCGTATCAGGGTCAGTTCGCCAACGGCAAACCCAACGGTGAAGGCCAGCGCGGCGACGCCAGCGGCAATCAGTTCACCGGGCACTTCAAGGACGGTCAGCTGGAAGGCAACGGGACCTTCAACAGCGCCGACGGCGACATCTATGTCGGTGGCTTCAAGAACAATCAACTGCACGGCAAGGGCCGCTACGAAAACGCCGACGGCGATGTCTGGCTGGGCCAGTTCAAGGAAGGCTCGCTGAACGGCAAGGGCGAGTTGATCGGCGCTGACGGCAGCCATTACATCGGCCAGTTCAGCGACTGGCGCTTTACCGGCCAGGGTCGATTGAACCTGCCCGACGGCAGCTTCTACATCGGCCAGTTCGACAGTGACAGCTACTCGGGGCGCGGCACCCTGGTGCTCGCCGATGGCACGGTGCAAAGCGGAACGTGGATCAATGGCCAGCGTGTTCGCGATGCCGACGGCAAGTTGCTGCCCGACACCCTGGAACTCGGCTTGCTGGCCCAGGGCCGGCTACTCGATGACGCTCTGTCCAACGTGCCAGCCTCGACCCCGATGGTCGAGCTGTACACCTTGACCCTGGGCGGCGACGGCAAGCAGAGCGTGTTCCTGCGCGAGTCCGATTACGTCAGCAACATGCTCAGCAGCCGCTTCGGCGCCTTCGGCCAGATTCGCCTGGTGAACCATCGCGATCACCTCGTCGACCGGCCGATGGCCACCCGGGAAAACCTGCGCCGCGCCGCGATGACCCTGGCCGAACGCAGTGGCCCGGAAGACTTGATCTTCATCTACCTGACCAGCCATGGCAGCAGCGAACATGAACTGGTGCTCGATCAGCCGCGCATGGAGTTGGCCGACCTGCCGGCCGACGAACTCGCCGCCGTCCTAGTGCCGCTGAAAAATCGCGACAAGATCGTGGTGATTTCGTCCTGCTATTCCGGCGGCTTCATCCCCGCGCTCAAGGATGAACGCACGCTGATCATGACCGCCTCCCGTGCTGATAGGGTGTCCTTCGGTTGCTCGGAAGAAGCCAACTTCACCTACTTCGGTGACGCGCTGTTCGCCCAGGCACTGAACCAGACCGACGACCTGGAGCAAGCCTTCAAGCTGGCCAAGGCCACGGTGGCGGAACGTGAGCTGGCCGATGGCTTCGAAGCCTCTGAACCGCAGCTCTGGGCGCCGAAAACGGTCCTCTCGCACTGGCAACTCTTACGCAAACAGCAGGCACGAAAAGCGCTACAAAGTGTCTCTATCAGCAGCAAGGATGCAAAGAGCAACTAAGCTGAACAGTATCAAGGGGGAAACACTATGTACTTGACGCCTCAGCATGTATTGCTTGCCGGAGCTACCGGGTTGACCGGTGAACATTTGCTTGATCGCCTGCTCAATGAGCCTACGATTTCAAGGGTACTGGCCCCCTCACGCCGACCACTGGCCGAGCATCCCCATCTGGAAAACCCGGTGGGCGACACGGCGGCGTTTCTGCCACAACTGAACGGTCGCGTCGACATCGCCTACTGCTGCCTAGGCACCACGATCAAACAGGCCGGCTCCGAACAAGCCTTTCGTGCGGTGGACCTGGACATGGTGGTGGCGTTCGCCAAACGTGCGCGGGAAATGGGTGCCCGGCACCTGATCGTGATCAGTGCCTTGGGGGCTGATCGCAGGTCCTCGATTTTCTACAACCGGGTCAAAGGCGAGATGGAGTACGCATTGCGCGCGCAGGACTGGCCGCAGCTGACCATTTGCCGACCTTCCATGTTGCTGGGCGAGCGACTCGAACCGCGCACGGCCGAGCAATTCGTCGGGCCATTGTCCCGTTTGATCCCCGGCAAATACCGCGGCATCGAAGCCTGCCAGCTGGCCCGCGCCATGTGGAGACTGGCGCTGGAAGAACAGGATGGGGTGCGGATTGTCGAGTCGGATGAACTGCGCAAGTTAGGCAAGTAGTCCCGCGGCGCCTAACAGTACGCTATCGCGAGCTGGCTCGCCCCCACATTGATTTGTGAACGCCACAGATCAATTGTGGGAGCGAGCCTGCTCGCGATAGAGCGCGAAGCGCTCTTCTAGAGACCACCCGTCGCCTGAAAACTCACCCCGATCACCGTCAGCAACGACAACGGCAATAGCAACGTGTCGAGCAACGCGCTGGCCGGCAGGTCGACGCCGGGGTAGCTCGGCGCTTCGGCGCCGAACCGGTCCATCGCGCAACAACCACCATTCATGGCATACAAATCCAGACGCGTCCCCGAGTACACCACTGGTGCGCCCGGCTTGGCCGCGTCCAGCGTGCGCGCCGTGGCGCAGCCCGTCAGTTGCAGGGCCAGCAGAACAATCAGCAGCTTATTCATCGCTGCTCAAATGGTGTTCGCCCCAGCGCGGCAGCATGTCTTGCGGGATGTTCAGCAGGTTGAGAATCCGCGCCACCACAAAATCGATCAGGTCATCGATGGTCTGCGGCTGATGATAGAAGCCCGGCGACGCCGGCAAAATCGTCACGCCCATGTTCGACAGCTTGAGCATGTGCTCCAGATGAATACTCGAGTACGGCGCTTCACGCGGCACCAGAATCAACTGGCGACGCTCTTTCAACGTCACGTCAGCAGCCCGCTCGATCAGGTTGTTGCAGGCACCGGTGGCGATCGCCGACAAGGTTCCGGTGGAACACGGCACCACCACCATCGCCGCCGGCGCACCGGAACCCGAGGCCACCGGCGACATCCAGTCTTCCTTGCCGTAAACCTTGATCTGCCCGGCGGCCGCACCGGTGTATTCAGTGAGGAAGGCCTGCATCGTCTGCGGTTTGGCTGGCAGCGTGACGTCAGTCTCGGTGGCCATCACCAATTGCGCAGCCTTGGAGATCAGGAAATGCACCTCACGGTCTTCGCGGATCAGGCAGTCGAGCAGACGTAAACCGTACTGGGCGCCCGAAGCGCCGGTCATCGCGAGGGTGATGCGTTCCGGGCCGTTGTTCATTGCAGCGCCTCGGCGAGTTTGCCGTGCAGGCCGCCGAAGCCGCCGTTGCTCATGATCACCACGTGGGTGCCGGGCTGGGCCTGGCTCTTCACGCGCTCGATGATGCCTTCCAAAGAGTCGCTGACAATCGACGGCACCGTGCACAACGCGGCGGTCGCGCCCAGGTCCCAGCCGAGGTTGGCGGGGGCGTACCAGATCACCTGATCGGCATCGACCACGCTTTCCGGCAGGCCGTCGCGGTGAGCGCCAAGCTTCATGGAGTTGGAGCGCGGCTCAATGATCGCAATCAACGGCGCATCACCGATGCGTTTGCGCAAGCCGTCGAGGGTCGTCGCAATGGCCGTCGGGTGGTGAGCGAAGTCGTCGTAGATGGTGATGCCACGAACCTCGGCGACTTTCTCCATCCGGCGTTTCACGCTTTTGAAGGCGCTCAATGCAGCGATGCCCATCGAAGGTACAACGCCGACGTGGCGAGCGGCCGCCAATGTGGCCAAGGCGTTGGCGACGTTGTGCTGGCCGGTCATGTCCCAATCGACCACGCCTTGGGCGACGCCGTCGAACATCACTTCGAACTTGGAGCCGTCTTCGCTCAGCAGCTTGACCTGCCACTGACCGCCGGCACCGGTGGTTTGCACCGGGGTCCAGCAGCCCATCTCGATGACGCGCTGCAATGCCGGCTCGGTGGTCGGGTGGATCACCAGGCCTTCGCTCGGGATGGTCCGCACCAAATGGTGGAACTGCCGCTCGATGGCGGGCAAATCCGGGAAGATGTCGGCGTGATCGTATTCCAGGTTGTTCAGAATGGCGGTGCGCGGGCGGTAGTGAACGAACTTGGAGCGCTTGTCGAAGAACGCGCTGTCGTACTCGTCAGCTTCGATGACGAAGAACGGTGTGCCGCCCAGACGCGCCGACACCGAGAAGTTTTGCGGCACGCCGCCGATCAGGAAGCCCGGGCTCATGCCCGCGTGCTCCAGCACCCAGGCGAGCATGCTGCTGGTGGTGGTTTTGCCATGGGTGCCGGCGACGGCCAGGACCCAGCGACCTTGCAGCACGTGGTCGGCCAGCCATTGCGGACCGGAAACATAGGGCAGGCCTTTGTTCAACACGTACTCGACGGCCGGGTTGCCACGGGACATGGCGTTGCCAATCACCACCAGATCCGGCGCCGGATCGAGTTGGGCGGGGTCGTAGCCTTGGGTCAACTCAATGCCCTGCGCTTCAAGCTGAGTGCTCATCGGCGGATAGACGTTGGCATCGGAGCCCGTCACGTGATGGCCCAGCTCTTTGGCCAGAACCGCCATCGAACCCATGAAAGTGCCGCAGATACCAAGAATATGAATGTGCATAGTCGACCTCGTAAAACATGGCCGCAGGTTAGCGTAGGGAGGGGAAAATCGCACCTTGTGTTTCGGTCTCACGGACGCCAATCGCGGGCAAGCCCGCTCCCACAGGTCTTGCGCCATGCCTGAATACTGTGAACTACATAAGTCCTGTGGGAGCGGGCTTGCCCGCGATTGGCCACGACGCGGTTTACCGGGCGATGCCGTGTTTACGCAGTTTTCGATAGAGGGTGTTACGGCTGACACCGAGCTGTTCGGCGGTATGCGTCATGTGCCAACGGGTCTGTTCCAGCGCATTGAGCAATGCCAATCGCTCGGCATCGTCCAGTGGATGCTCGGAAGGCTCTTCAACCGCCACAACCGGCACCGGCCGAACCTGACGAATCATCGCCGGCAAATCCTCCAGCCCGATACGCCCACCGTCACACAACGCCGCCAAGGTACGCAGCACATTGCGCAACTGCCGCACGTTCCCCGGCCACGCGAAGCCCAGCAAGGCTTGTCGGGCCGGCTCATCGATCAGCACCGTCTCTGCGCCCGCCTCTTCGGCCAGCAGAAAATCAAGCAACTGCGATTTATCACTGCGCTCACGCAACGCCGGCAATGCGATCTCCAGCCCATTGAGCCGGTAATACAAATCCTCACGGAAGCTGCCGTCCTGCACCCGTTCCAGCAAATTACGGTGAGTGGCACTGATGATCCGCACATTGACCGACTCCGGCTCGCCGCCAATCGGCACCACCTGACGATCTTCCAGCACCCTTAATAGCCGGGTTTGCAACGCCAACGGCATATCGCCAATTTCATCGAGGAACAGCGTGCCGCCGTCCGCCTGCTGCAACTTGCCGCGCATGCCTTCCTTGCGCGCGCCGGTGAAGCTGCCGCCGCGATAACCAAACAGTTCGCTCTCGATCAGGCTTTCAGGGATCGCCGCGCAGTTCAGGGCAACGAAGGCTTTCTCAGCCCGCTGGCTGGCCTGATGCACGGCTTTGGCAAAGGCCTCTTTGCCGGAGCCGGTTTCGCCATTGATCAACAGCGGCACGTCTCGCTCGAAGACTCTCAAGGATTTGCGGAAATCTTCCTGCAACGCGGCATCGCCCAGGCAGATGCCCGACAGGCGTGGTCGCTCGGCAATCGCCAGGGTTGGCACCACCGGCACCGGAATGCTGCGCGGCTGCCCGCGCAACACGGCAAACAGGCTCCGCCCGTCACGGGTGCGCAATGGCCAACTGGCGCTGGCGTTGACACTCGCGCGGCCGAGCAAGTCATCCAGCGAGCAATCGAAAAATGCCTCGACCGGCTTACCCAACAATCCACCGCGAATGTGCCCCAGCAGGTTCAGCGCACTCTGGTTGACCGCGCTGATGCGCCCTTCCCCGTCGAACGCCAGCAAGCCTTCGCTGAACAGCCCGACGGATTCAGCCTGCAGGTGAAAGCGCAGCAGCCATTGATTGTCGAAGTAGCGCAGGAAATAGCAGCTCTCGATCATCTTCGCCGACAGATTGACCAGGGCCATGGTGTGGAATTGGCTTTGACGTGAGACTTCGTGACGCGCGGAGGACACGTCGAGCACCGCCAGCAGCTCGCCGTGAGGGTCGAACACAGGGCTCGCCGAGCAAGTCAGGCCGGTGTGGCGGCCGCGAAAGTGTTCATCCTGGTGAATGGTCAGCGACTGACGCTCGACCAGGCAGGTACCGATGCCGTTGGTGCCTTCGCAGGCTTCGCTCCAGTCGGCACCGAGCCACAAGCCGGCGCGCTCGAAGATTTTCCGTTCAGTGGGTGCGGTGACGCAGTTGAGGATCACCCCACGGGCGTCAGTCAGCAGCACGGCATGACCGGCGCCGGAGAGTTGCTGATGGAGGCTGGTCATTTCGCTGCCGGCGATGTGCAGCACTTGCTGCAAGCGTTCGCGGCTTTCGAGTACGCGGCCGTGCTCCAGCACCGTCGGCGCCATCGTCAGGGCCGGGTCGAGGTGATAATCCTCAAGACAACGCAACCAGGAGCGGGCGATGGACGGGTCGCTGCCAGGACCGTGCAGGTGTGATTTGCCCTGGGTTACGGTCAAGACTTGCTGGGCATGGCGACTCAAATGGTTGTCGTGCATTTCTTATTATTCTCCGCGAGAGCTGTGCTGAACCCCATCAAGGGCTGACACGCATCTTGTGGCGAGGGAGCTTGCTCCCGTTCGAGTGCGAAGCGCTCGCCAAAAACCATAATAGGCAGACATTTTGGGGCTGCTTCGCAACCCAACGGGGGCGAGCCCCCTCGCCACAGAGAAATACCGGTGCAGTAATTTGTGGCCCAGCATCCTCCAGCCATCGGCGCATTGCAATGCTGGCAAGACCCGCCAGTCACAGCCTGTGCCAAAAGCGGTACAAAGTGTCACGAGGGCTGTATCGATAGCGTCACAGACGCCACCCGCCTGTCCGACATAAACAACGCAAGGCCTTGATTTGCCTGACCTGCAAGGCAGTGGCCCGACCTTTGCTCTACGCTTATAACAAGCGCACATGCGCTCTCTCTTATAAGTACAAAAGCCAAGGAGAAATCACCATGCGTTACGCTCACCCCGGTACTGAAGGCGCTATCGTTTCGTTCAAGAGCAAATACGGTAACTACATCGGCGGCGAGTTCGTCGCGCCTGTTAAAGGTCAGTACTTCACCAATACCTCGCCAGTGAATGGCCAACCGATTGCCGAATTCCCTCGCTCCACGGCCGAAGACATCGACAAAGCCCTGGACGCCGCCCACGCCGCTGCCGATGCCTGGGGCGCCACGTCCGCCCAGGCGCGCTCGCTGGTGCTGCTGAAAATCGCCGACCGCATCGAACAGAACCTGGAAGTCCTGGCAATCACCGAATCCTGGGACAACGGCAAAGCCGTGCGTGAAACCCTCAACGCCGACATCCCGCTGGCCGCCGACCATTTCCGCTACTTCGCCGGTTGCATCCGCGCCCAGGAAGGCAGCGCCGCCGAGATCGATGGCAACACCGTGGCTTATCACATCCACGAACCGCTGGGCGTGGTCGGGCAGATCATCCCGTGGAACTTCCCGATCCTGATGGCCGCGTGGAAACTCGCCCCGGCCCTGGCCGCCGGTAACTGCGTGGTGCTCAAGCCTGCCGAACAAACGCCGCTGGGCATTACCGTGCTGATGGAGCTGATCGGCGACCTGCTGCCGCCAGGCGTGCTCAACGTGGTGCAAGGCTATGGCAAAGAGGCCGGTGAGGCTCTGGCCACCAGCAAACGCATCGCCAAGATCGCTTTCACCGGCTCGACCCCGGTCGGTTCGCACATCATGAAATGCGCCGCCGAAAACATCATCCCGTCCACCGTAGAGCTGGGTGGCAAGTCGCCAAACATCTTCTTCGAGGACATCATGAAGGCCGAACCTTCCTTCATCGAAAAAGCCGCTGAAGGCCTGGTGCTGGCGTTCTTCAACCAGGGCGAAGTCTGCACCTGCCCTTCCCGTGCCTTGGTGCAAGAGTCGATCTACGACGACTTCATGAAAGTCGTGATGAAAAAAGTGCTGTCGATCAAACGTGGCGACCCGCTGGACACCGACACCATGGTCGGCGCCCAGGCGTCCGAGCAGCAATTCGACAAAATCCTCTCGTACCTGGAAATCGCCAAGGGCGAAGGCGCCGAGCTGCTGACCGGCGGCAAGGTGGAAAAACTCGAGGGCAACCTGGCGACCGGGTATTACATCCAGCCGACCCTGCTCAAGGGCACCAATAAAATGCGTGTGTTCCAGGAAGAAATCTTTGGCCCGGTGGTGAGCATCACCACGTTCAAGGACGAAGCCGAAGCCCTGGCCATCGCCAACGATACCGAGTTCGGCCTGGGTGCCGGCCTCTGGACCCGCGACATCAACCGCGCCTATCGCATGGGCCGCGCCATCAAGGCCGGTCGTGTGTGGACCAACTGCTACCACCTGTACCCGGCGCATGCTGCGTTCGGTGGTTACAAAAAGTCCGGCGTCGGGCGTGAAACCCACAAGATGATGCTCGATCACTATCAGCAGACCAAAAACCTGCTGGTGAGCTACGACATCAATCCGTTGGGCTTCTTCTAAAGACCGGGGGCGATGCAGTTAACTCTGTGTCGCCCTTCAGAATGCCATCGCGGGCAAGCCCGCTCCCACAGTGATTTGTGGTCAACCCAAAACTCAGGTTCACCCCAAAACCCTGTGGGAGCGGGCTTGCCCGCGATGGCGCCCTTAACGACAACATCAAATCATCGCCCTGCCCCTCTGGCACGGGCTTTGCGTGCCCGCTTTACACGAAAACGTCGTACCGCAAGTCCAACAGATCAAACAATAAAAAAGACAGCGAGGACTTATGACTTCTTCCACACAGCTCAAACCCACACTCGGCACCCTGCATCTATGGGGCATTGCCGTCGGCCTGGTGATTTCCGGCGAGTACTTCGGCTGGAGTTATGGCTGGGGCACCGCAGGCACCCTGGGTTTCCTCGTCACCGCACTGATGGTGGCGACGATGTACACCTGTTTCATCTTCAGCTTCACCGAGTTGACTACCGCCATTCCCCACGCGGGCGGGCCGTTTGCCTACAGCCGGCGGGCCTTTGGTGAGAAAGGCGGATTGATCGCCGGCATCGCCACCCTCATCGAATTCGTCTTTGCGCCCCCGGCCATCGCCATGGCCATCGGCGCCTATCTCAACGTGCAATACCCGGAACTTGATCCCAAGCTCGCGGCCGTTGGCGCGTATTTCGTGTTCATGGGCCTGAACATTCTTGGCGTCAGCATCGCCGCGACCTTCGAACTGGTGGTCACCGTGCTGGCAGTCGCCGAATTGCTGGTGTTCATGGGCGTTGTTGCGCCGGGCTTCAGCTTCAGTAATTTCGCACTTAACGGCTGGTCGGGAGCCAACGAGTTCACCATGGGCTCGATCCCCGGCATCTTTGCGGCGATCCCCTTTGCGATCTGGTTTTTCCTGGCCATTGAAGGCGCGGCGATGGCGGCTGAAGAAGCCAAGGACCCGAAACGCACAATTCCCAGGGCTTATGTCAGCGGCATTCTGACCCTGGTGTTCCTGGCCATCGGCGTGATGGTGATGGCGGGCGGCGTCGGCGACTGGCGCCAACTGTCGAACATCAACGACCCGCTGCCTCAGGCGATGAAAGCGGTGGTCGGCAACAACTCCAGCTGGATGCACATGCTGGTGTGGATCGGCCTGTTCGGCTTGGTGGCCAGTTTCCATGGGATCATCCTTGGCTATTCACGTCAGTTCTTTGCCCTGGCCCGGGCCGGTTACCTGCCTCGCTCACTGGCCAAGCTCTCGCGTTTCCAGACCCCGCACCGCGCCATCCTCGCTGGCGGCGTGATCGGCATCGCGGCGATCTACAGCGATGGTCTGGTCAACCTGCAAGGCATGACCCTGACGGCAGCGATGATCACCATGTCGGTATTCGGCGCCATCGTGATGTACATCATCAGTATGCTGAGCCTGTTCAAACTGCGTAAAACCGAGCCGAACCTGGAACGCAGTTTCCGTGCGCCGGGCTATCCGATCGTCCCGGGGATCGCGCTGTTTCTGGCCGTGGTGTGCCTGGTGGCGATGGCGTGGTTCAACACGCTGATCGGGTGCGTGTTCCTCGGCTTCATGGCAGCCGGTTACCTGTATTTCCAATTGACCGCCAAACAGCGTTTCGACGCGCCGGCGGATGCGATGCTCGAAGGCGTCTGAGTTGCACCGGCGCCGGGCCTGTTGCCCGGCGCCTGCCATATTGAAGTGCACGCCGTTCCCCTGTGGGAGCTAGCCTGCTGGCGATTGCGGTCTGACAGTCAGCATAGAGTTTGAATGACACACTGCAATCGCCAGCAGGCTGGCTCCCACAAGGGAATGTCAGGGTATCAAGACTTCTACACATCAGGAGGACACCGTCCCATGGCCACATTTGCCCATTCCGTCGGCGCCCAGACCTACCGCTTCGCGAGCCTCAAGGACGTGATGGCCAAGGCCAGTCCGGCGCGCTCCGGGGACTTCCTGGCTGGCGTCGCCGCCCTCAACGATGGCGAGCGTGTGGCCGCGCAAATGGCCCTGGCTGACATCCCCCTGAGCCACTTCCTGCAGGAAGTATTGATTCCCTACGAAGCCGATGAAGTCACCCGACTGATCATCGACACGCACGACAAACACGCGTTCACCACCGTCAGCCACCTCACCGTCGGCGGTTTTCGCGACTGGCTGCTCAGCGATGCGGCCGACGAGCAGAGCCTGCGCGCCCTGGCGCCCGGGCTGACCCCGGAGATGGTCGCCGCGGTCTCAAAAATCATGCGTGTGCAGGATCTGGTGCTGGTGGCGCAGAAAATCCGCGTGGTCACGAAATTCCGCGGCACGATGGGCTTGCGCGGGCGGTTATCCACACGCCTGCAACCCAACCACCCCACCGACGAACCGGCCGGCATTGCGGCGAGCATTCTCGACGGCCTGCTGTACGGCAACGGTGACGCGATGATCGGCATCAACCCGGCCACCGACAGCATCGCGTCGATCTGCGCCATGCTGGAAATGCTCGACGCGATCATCCAGCGCTACGAAATCCCGACCCAGGCCTGCGTGCTGACCCACGTCACCACCTCCATCGAGGCGATCAATCGCGGGGTTCCGCTGGACCTGGTGTTCCAGTCGATCGCCGGCACCGAGGCAGCCAACGCCAGTTTCGGCATCAACCTGAATGTCCTGCAGGAAGGTTACGACGCCGGGCTGAGCCTGAATCGCGGCACCTTGGGCCAGAACCTGATGTATTTCGAGACCGGCCAAGGCAGTGCCCTGTCAGCCAACGCCCACCACGGCATCGATCAACAGACCTGCGAAACCCGTGCCTACGCCGTGGCGCGCCATTTCAAACCGTTTTTGGTCAACACCGTCGTAGGATTTATCGGCCCGGAATACCTCTACAACGGCAAACAGATCATCCGCGCCGGCCTTGAAGATCACTTCTGCGGCAAGCTATTGGGCGTGCCAATGGGCTGCGACATCTGTTACACCAACCACGCCGAAGCCGATCAGGACGACATGGACACGTTGCTGACCCTGCTGGGTGTGGCCGGTATTAACTTCATCATGGGCATCCCGGGCTCCGATGACATCATGCTCAACTACCAGACCACCTCGTTCCACGACGCCCTTTACGCCCGCCAGACCCTGGGCCTGAAACCGGCGCCGGAGTACGAACAATGGCTGGCGAAAATGGGCATCCTGACCCAGGCGGACGGCAAGATTCACTTCGGCGACAAGCTACCGCCGGCCTTCCGCCAAGCGATGGCGCAACTGGGATGAGTGTTGAAATGGATAAGCCACCCGTTGATCCAGAGAATCCGCTATTGGAACTGCGTCGCCTGACCCCGGCGCGGATTGCCTTGGGCCGCACCGGCACCAGCATGCCGACCAGCGCGCAGCTTGATTTCCAGTTCGCCCATGCTCAAGCCCGGGACGCGGTGCATTTGCCGTTCGATCATGCCGGTCTAAGCGCGGAATTGGCCGATGTCGGGCGCGTGAGTTTGCTGCTGCACAGCGCCGCCACAGATCGAAACACTTACTTGCAGCGCCCCGATCTGGGCCGAAAGTTGAGTGATCAGTCGGCGCAGACCCTGCGTGATTACGCGCTGGCTCATCCGGGCGGCGTGGATCTGGTTATTGTCGTCGCCGATGGCTTGTCGGCACTGGCTGTTCATCGCCATACCTTGCCGTTTCTGGCGCGGATGCAAGAACAGATCGTGGAGGAAGGCTGGTCTGTTGCGCCGGTGGTGCTGGTGGAGCAAGGCCGGGTCGCGGTGGCCGACGAGATTGGCGAACTGCTCGGCGCAAAAATGGTGGTGATCCTGATCGGTGAACGCCCTGGCCTCAGTTCGCCGGACAGCCTGGGGTTATATTTCACCTACAATCCAAAGGTCGGGCTGACGGATGCCTACCGCAATTGCATCTCCAATGTCCGGCTCGAGGGCCTGAGCTACGGAATGGCCGCACACCGCTTGCTGTACTTGATGCGCGAGGCGTGCCGCCGGCAGTTGTCGGGGGTCAATCTGAAGGACGAAGCCCAGGTTCAGACGCTGGAGTCGGACGCCGGTGCAGACATGAAAGGTAATTTCCTACTGAGCCCGCCGAATGCCTGAACCGTTTCCGCATTGCGTTTCTGTTCCGGTTTGAGGCAGGATCGATGCACGGCTGCCCGAGTGAAGAACCGTTCGCCGTCAGAGCACGTGAAGACAGCCACTTGAAGACGAGACCTATCGATGCGGATTATTCAAGCGACCCTCGAACACCTGGACCTGCTGACCCCGTTGTTCGTCAAATATCGCGAGTTTTATGGCTCCCTGGCGTATCCGGACTCGTCCCGGGCGTTCCTTGAGAAACGCCTGCGACGCAAGGAATCGGTGATTTACCTGGCACTGGCCGATTCCGACGACAAACTGATGGGTTTCTGTCAGTTGTACCCGAGCTTTTCATCCCTTTCGCTCAAGCGCGTGTGGATCCTCAACGACATCTACGTCGCCGAAGACGCCCGCCGCCAATTGGTGGCCGACAACCTGATCCGCACGGCGAAGAAAATGGCCAAGGAAACCAATGCCGTGCGCATGCGCGTTTCCACCAGCAGCAATAACGAAGTGGCGCAGAAAACCTACGAATCCATCGGGTTCAAGGAAGACACCGAGTTCAAGAACTACGTGTTGCCGATCAGCGACGAGCTCTGATCCTGACGTCTGTGATGAGGGAGCACGCTCCCTTCTCACAGCAAGGGTTATTTATTGTCACTCGACTTCCCGTCGCCTCATCGACATCCCCCGCTACAATCTCGACGCGCGCTTCACCAATCAGCCCGTATAATGCCGGCCTTTTCGGCTTGTAAGAAAAACTACACTCGTCTGTAGGCTTTCGCGAAGTCATACGCACAGGCCTGCTGAGTCCGGCCGTCACCACAGGTGCCCCTCCATGGATTTCAACCCGATCGACCTTATCCTGCATCTCGATGTTTACCTCGATTTGCTGGTGAACAACTACGGGCCATGGATCTACGCCATCCTGTTTCTGGTGATCTTCTGCGAAACCGGTCTGGTGGTGATGCCCTTCCTGCCGGGTGACTCCCTGCTGTTCATCGCGGGCGCCGTTGCCGCCGGCGGCGGCATGGATCCGGTGCTGCTGGGCGGCTTGCTGATGCTTGCAGCGATCCTCGGTGACAGCACCAACTACGTCATCGGCCGAACCGCAGGCGAACGCTTGTTCAGCAACCCGAACTCGAAAATCTTCCGCCGCGACTACCTGCAACAGACCCACGACTTCTATGACAAGCACGGTGGTAAAACCGTGACCCTGGCGCGCTTCCTGCCGATCATCCGTACCTTTGCACCGTTCGTCGCCGGCGTCGCCAAAATGCCTTACCCGCGTTTCTTTGCCTTCAGCGTGCTCGGCACCATTCTGTGGGTCGGCGGCCTGGTGACCCTGGGTTACTTCTTCGGCAACGTGCCGTTCATCAAGAAAAACCTTTCGCTGCTGGTGGTGGGCATCATCCTGCTGTCGCTGGTACCGATGATTATCGGCGTGGTCCGCAGCCGTTTCGGCAACGCCGCGTCCAAAAGCCAATCGCACTGACTCGCGATGTGGTCCCTGAGCGCCTGGCGTCGCCGGCGCATCCTGGCCAGACACCCGATTGCCGACGACCTGTGGCAACGGGTGCGCCATCACTTGAGTTTTCTCGATGGTCTCAGCGTCGCCGAAGACCAGTGGCTGCGTGAAGCCTGCGTGCTGTTTCTGGAAGATAAACACCTGACCGCCCTGCCCGGCGTCGAACTCCATCAGGAGCAACGCCTGCTGCTCGCCGCTCAAGCGCAAATGCCGCTGCTGCACCTGGGCGACCTGAACTGGTATCAGGGTTTCCACGAAATCGTCCTCTACCCCGACGACTTCCTCAGCCCCCAACGGCATCGCGATGCCAGCGGCGTCGAACACGAGTGGGACGGCGAACACAGCGGCGAAGCCTGGCAGCAAGGCCCGATCATCCTCGCCTGGCCCGGCGTGATGGCCAGCGGCGGCTGGGAAGGCTACAACCTGGTGATTCACGAGCTCGCACACAAACTCGACATGCTCAACGGCGACGCCAACGGCTTGCCGCCGCTGCACCCCGACATGCGGGTCAGCGAGTGGGCCAAGGTCATGCAGCACGCCTATGACGACCTCAATCGACACCTTGACCGCAATCCGGACGCCGAAACGGCCATCGACCCCTATGCGGCGGAAAACCCCGCCGAATTCTTCGCCGTCACCAGCGAATACTTCTTCAGCGCCCCGGATTTGCTGCACGAGGCGTATCCACAGGTCTATGAGCAACTGAAGCTGTTTTACCGCCAGGACCCGTTGGCCCGGCTGCGGCAACTTCTGGCCAATGACCCGGTCTATCAGGCACACGACTAAGGTCTACAAGACCTCTGGTACATAGCAACGGTGGCGGAATATGCCTATAATCGCCGCCACTTTTTGGTCAATCCGGCCAAGTGTTTTTGGTCAACTAACGGGGGCACCGCCCAATGAGCTACAGCAAGATTCCGGCTGGCAAAGACCTGCCGAACGACATCTACGTCGCGATCGAGATCCCGGCCAACCACGCGCCGATCAAATACGAAATCGACAAAGACAGCGATTGCCTGTTCGTTGACCGTTTCATGGCCACCCCGATGTTCTACCCGGCCAACTACGGTTACATCCCGAACACCCTGGCCGACGACGGTGACCCCCTCGACGTGCTGGTCGTGACCCCTTACCCGGTTGCACCAGGCTCGGTGATCCGCGCTCGTCCAGTCGGCATCCTGAACATGACCGACGACGGTGGCGGCGATGCCAAAGTCATCGCAGTTCCACACGACAAGCTGTCCCAGCTGTACGTCGACGTGAAGGAATACACCGACCTGCCACCGCTGCTGATTCAGCAGATCGAGCACTTCTTTGCGAACTACAAAGATCTCGAAAAAGGCAAATGGGTGAAGATCGAAGGCTGGGCCGGTGCAGATGCCGCTCGCGAAGCGATCACCAAGTCGGCTGCTGCCTACAAAGGCTGAGACGCCACTGGCCTCGCGCCTGTGAAGACTTGAAAAAACCCCGGTTGATCCGGGGTTTTTTGTGGGCGTCTATTAAGGGCCTTTTAAACGGGGTGTTTAGTTTCAGAACGCTACGTTTTTTCTTGTTTAATTTGTTCCAAATACGTCTTACATCCGGTCGTAAATTTCCCTCGAAATTTGAACGGTTCGTTTATTCAAAGCCCGGCCCAGCGGCCGTAGACTCGTGTTTATGAAAAAGAACACTAGCGGCCCACGGTTTAAAGCGCTCCTCGAAAAAGCGAAAATAACGACGACAGGATTTGCCGCTTTCTTCGACACGGAGCCGCAAAATATCCATAACTGGTACACCCGCGGTGTGCCCGCCTACCGCATGGAAGAGGTCTCCAGACTACTCTCGGTAAACAGCGACTGGCTGAAAACCGGCGAAGGCCCAGAAGACTCCAAACACCTGCGCCTGCTCGACGAGTCCGGCAATACGTTCGACGCCCAGGCTATTCGCGGCATTTATACGGTGGTCGAGCCCACCGATGTCGAGCTGCCCCTCTACAAGGAAATACCCACCGCCCCGGGCTCCTTCAAAACGCATGTCGTCGAAGACCCCGGCCAATTCATCCGCCTGCCCAAAACCCACCTCGACTCCCTGGAAATCAAATACACGGATGTGTTCTGCGTCCACATGATCGGCAACGGCATGGGAGCAAGGATCGAAGACGGCTCCACACTCGCCATCGACCGCGGACTGACCAAGGTGATTGACGGGGAAATCTACGCCATAGAACACGACGGTATGCTGCGCATCAAATACCTGCACCGAATGCCCGGCAATGCCCTGCGGTTGCGCAGCTACAACCAGGCCGAGCACCCGGATGAAATCTTCAACGCCGAGCAGATTGATAAGCAGAACATCAGGGTGTTGGGATGGGTGTTCTGGTGGTCGACGCTGAACAAACGAAGGCCGGCGGTGCCGTTTTTGTAACGCCCGGGCATTTTTACATCCCACAGGCATCCCACAATCCCTGTGGGAGCGGGCTTGCCCGCGAAAGCGATGGAACATTCACCCAAAAAATCGGATGGATTACCTGATCCCGAGCCCCCGATAGCTCTAAGACGCACACCACACTGGGAATCCCTCAAAAAAATCAGTATGCTGCGCCCCACATTTGCGCATCACCCCGCCCCGCGGCGCTGATCGCACCGACAAGGCAGATGATTTTCTCGCCGAGTCCCACAGCCGGACGCAAGATCCGGGTGTACGTTTTGAAGGCTGGCGCGGTTTACCAAAAATGAACCAAGCCAGTCCCCGAGAAGCCGGCCACAAGCCGGCTTTTTAATGCCTGTCTAAAAGCGTCCTAATTAGTGCAGCAGTGCTGACGGCCGAACGCAAAACTGTGCAAGAGGTGCTTGCACAATTGTTGCAGTCGCTGTCTCTGAGTTTCACGGATAACTAAACCCCTTAACCAACGTCAACTCCCCCACCGCCCGCATCGGCACCAGAAACGTCTCCATCTTCTCGTTAGGCGTCCCTTCCTCCGTAATCACCGTCACCTGCGCCGTGGTCAGCGGTTGAACCGCCTCCTCCTGCCCGTCCTCATCACTCCGATACCCGCCTCCGAAGTAATTCACATACACCAAATACTGCCCCTTAATCGGCGCTGGCATGGCGAAGATCTCCGGCCCATACCCCGTCGTCACGTCGACATCCAGCGCCGCGCCATTTGGTGCAACACGATCGCCGTACCAAATATGCGCGCCGTCGGGTGTGATGAGGTGCAGGTCCAGATCCGTGCCATCGCTGTCCCAGGCCAACAGCACCCGCAACTTGGCCGGCGTAGCCCCACCACTGACATTAAGAAATTGCGTCCGAGACCTTTGCTGTCCATCAGGGCTACGAACTTCAACGCTGTTGCTGCCATTGGGAAACGAGAACGGTCGATCAAAACGCCCGGCCGGATCAATCTTCAGCGGCATGCTGACGCCGTTGACGATCAACCGGCCCGGCTCACCGGACTTGGGTGCGGCTTTGATCTGCCCGGTGATACGCGCCGTGTTGGCCTGCCCCACCGAGGTGTTCACCGACGAAGCCGGGTAGTTAACAATCTGACGAAAGTTTTCACCTTCTCCCTCGGCCGCGCCGGTGCGCCAGCCGCCAACGGGCGTATCGAGTTTCACGCCGCTCTCAGCCGCGAAAGCCGTCGGCAGTACACAAAAAGAACAAAGGAACAGGAAGACCTGTGGATAACGGAGTTTCATGGCCTATTCCAGCAAGAGGTGGCGGGCGAGCCCTTCGATGTAGGTTTCATCCTGGCCGTTGGGGTGTGCTTCGAAGGCCAGGTGCAGGTATTCGTGGGTCAGGTCGAGGCGGTCTTGCAGTGACAGCACGCCGCGCACGTAGAGGCGTTGACGTTCGCGGTCGACGTAGGGGCGCCCGAAGGCCAGGCGGCAGACGGCGAAGGTGCTGACGTCGTTGTAGCCGACTTCGCTTTCCAACCGCGTGCGCCAGCCGCGGCGTTGCTTTTGTAGCCAGTCTTGCGCGGCGGGCAGTGCTTCGCAGGAGGCGACGGGGTTGTCCCAGCGGCTGAGGCTGGCGCGTGGGTAGGCGTGCAGCAGGATGGCGTCGTAGCGCTGGCCGGCGTTGGCTTGTTCGACGGCGTGCTGCCAGGAGAGTTTGTCCGGGCCGGGTTGGTCGGAGTGGTAGGTGACGGTGCTGCCGGCGAGGACGAGGTCGCTGGTCCAGGCGGCGATGTGGCGTGACTCGGCGGTGGCAGGGCGTGGGGCGACGCGTTGGCGACTGCTGCTGTCGTCGATGCTCAGGCAGTCGCCGTGGCGGGTGGCGTTTTGCAGCAGGTAGGTTCTTATCGCGATGGCCAGGGCTTTGGCGGCTTCAACGGGTTCGGGTTTGGCTTCCCTTTGCAGGACGCGGGCGACGTATTCTTCACGGTCGAGTCGAGCGACGAGTTTGTCCTTAAGCAGAAACAGTTCGCCATCGCTGTGGATATCCAGCTGATTGCCATTGGCGAATTCGACGCGATAGTCGCCTTGCAGAGGTCCGGAAGAAACAACCCGATCCTCCGCAAGAACACGCCCGATCGGATAACGGGAAAACAGACCGACTTCGACACAGCGTCCCGCATCCAAAGGCCACTCAACTGGCAACACAGAAGCCAACACCCCACCGTAGTGACGCAAGACCATTTGACTGGTCCCCCGCCCACCCGCCCAGATTGGCGTGCCGTCCGCTGTCCATCCGGCAAATCCGCCCTGACGCGACGAAGGGTCCTGATCGCCCAACCAGCTCCAGGTTTTCACCCGCAACCGTCCACCGAGTTCGCCGACGACATTGCCATCTGCGGCGTTCAACACCACATCGAGCAACACCCGCCGCGCCTGATCCTGCGCCGGCATCAGGGCCAGCACTTTCAGCAATTCAGCCACGGAAACTCGCGTAGAAGGCTGTAACGAAGGCAGGTTCAGCAACCATTCCGGCGCCTGCCGAGCCTGCCAATATTCCCGCCAGCCTGCATCAGAAATACCCAATCGTGCAGGCTCGAAGTACAAGCCACACGATTTCACCAACGCCTGATCGCGCTCAATCTTGCCGCCCGCAGTGCAGCAATAAACTTCCTCTTTCGATTGCCCGCGACACTCATACGCTGGCTCACGGGCGCCGGTATTCACCAACCAGCCGTACACAAACAACTTCCACAAACTGCCCAACGGCGCCTGCAAATCGCTGGGCAATGGCTCGCGTGAAATCACTTGAGTCTGGCTTAACGAAATCAATTCACCCTTGAAACCCAGACGCAGCGGCTCCTCCTGCGCTGTCGCCAGCGCAGGGATCAAACACAGCAGCCACCAGACCAGCAGTCGGGTCATGTCAGTTGACCGTGACCTGGCCGAGGGCCGGTTTCTGTTCCTGGGCTTGATGTTGCGGCGCGTAGACTTGAGTGAAACGCACCGGTGGCAGGTTGAACTGGCCTTTCTGCGAGAAACGCACCAGGTGCCGCAGGCGCAGTTCGCCGCTCAAGGCATCGACCGGAATCGCGTAAGCCAGCTGGCCCGGCTCGAAACGCGCCTTCTCCAGCGCGGTCGGCTCGGTGCCGCCCTTGCCCATCAACTTGATGCCCCACGTGGTGCGCTCAACATCGGCACCCGGCGGCAGCGGCACTTCGAGCATGCCGTAGCGCAGCGGTTTCGCGGCTTTGCTAGTGATGATCACTTCGTCCAGGTACAGGCTGTCACTGGACAACGGCTGGGTGCCGACCGCTTCCAGTTTGAAGGTGAACGCTTCGTCACCGGGCACCAGACGCGACAGGCGCCGAGTGATGGTCACCGCCATCGGATCAACCGCCGGTTGCCGGGTCTGGAAACTCAACGCGGCGCGCAACGGACGTTCCTGCGTCCCGGTCAGCGATAACACCACCGGCACCGGCGGAGCGCCTTGCCACGTCCAGTACATTTCACCGGTATCACCGTGTTGTTTTTTCCAGCCTTCACCCGGTGCCAATGCAATCGTCGGCGATGCCTGCTCGATGCTGCGTTGCAACCAGGTCAGCGCCAGAGCGCGTTCCAGGGTCGATTGCTGCGGCAGTAAACGTTGCAACAACGCTTGCGCGTGAGCCTGATCGAAGGGTTGCATCGACAGGTTCAAGGCTTCGGCAAACGGTTGAGAACTGACCGCCAGCCGTTGTTGCGCATCCGGCAGTTGACGATTGAATGCGTCCGGCAGAGTCACCTTCGATTGCTTCGCCAAAGAAGTAGCCAACGTGCGAGCCGCCGCCAATCCCAGCGCCGAATCAGGATCGCTCATGACAAGGCTGTCCTCGCCATCCTCCATCAGGTTCGCTGCATTGCCCTCGCCTGCTTTCGCCAGGTCATCCATCAACCCACTGAGCAAGGTGTTGACCGGCAATTGCATCTGCTTGGCGAACGACAGAATCAGCGCCCGCTGCAACAGCGGCGTGTTTTTCGCCTGCTTGGAATACACCTCCAGCACCCGCTGCCAATGCTCCGGCGGCAGGCTCAGTTCCAGTGCTTTGCTGGCGTGCCAGTCGGCGTAATAGGCGTAGGCAGTGAGGAACGCATCCGGCTCGCCGTCCATGCCCCACCAGGTGAAACTCGCCGATGGCCCGGCCATTTGTACCAGACGCAGACGGCTGTTTTGCATGATCAGGCGCAAACGATCGCGGATCTGCGGGTTCGACGACAAGGTTGGATACGCAATGCTCAACGGCAGCAAACGGCTAGCGGTTTGTTCGACGCCGCCGTACGGATAGCTCAACAAATCATCAAGCGCCGAGCGGAACAACGCTTGCGGACTGTCATCCAGACGCAGGCGAATATCCGTCGCGTCCGCCGGCAAGGTCAGCGGCGTGTCACCGCTGGCCACGTCCAGGCTTTGGCTTTGTGTGACCTGCCAGCCTTCGCCGGTTGCAGTCAGGCGCACGGCCAGGGCATCGGCGGTTTTGCCGTCCTGCACCAGTTCGGCGGTCCACTCGCCGGAGGTCAACGCAAACGCCGGCAGCGCGATGTAGTTGATGCCGTTGTTCAGGGTCACCGGCACGCGTTGCTCGGCGCCAGCGTAATGAATCACCAGCTCAGCCTTGACCGGTTTTTCAGCCTGGCTGAACGCGAACACGCCGAGATCCGGTTTGTCGCCATTGCGGAATTGGGTCGGGCCGCTCCACTTCAGGTACAGCGGTTTTTCCGAGCGCAGGAATTGCTTCTTCTGCCCGACCTGACCGTCATCAGCGATGGCCCGTGCAGTGATGCGCCAGCGGGTCAGCGAGTCCGGCATCTTGAAGGTGAAACGGGTTTTTCCATCGGCGTCAGTTACCAGTTCCGGCTGCCACGCGGCGGTATCGACGTCTTCGCGCCGCGGCCGCTCCAGCACTTTCACGCCGCGCTCGCTGCGGTTGGCTTTGCCTGGCGCACCGGGACTGCCCGGCAACGCAACGTCGTAGCTGATGAACGACAGACTGGCGCTGGTGCGCACGTTGTTGCGGCGCGGGTGGTAGAAGAATTGGTCGATGGTTGGCGCGACTTCCGGTTGCAGCGCGTAGACCATTTCATCGACCACGCTCACCGTCAGGTGTGCCGGAATTGGCTTGCCGGCGAACTGGGTGGTCAGGTCCACCGACACGGTATCGCCCGGCTGATACGCCTCTTTGTCCGTGACGATGGCCACGTCGATTTGCGGCGCAATCACCTTGATGCCAGCGTTCTGGAAACTGTATTGACCGCCCTTGGTGTACAGCACCGAGAACGTCAGGTTCGGCGCGAAGTTGTCCTTCACGGGGATGCGCGCGCGGTATTGGGTGTCGCTGAGTTTTTCCATCTTCAGCCAGTCACCGCCCTTGGACAGCAACGCCGTGGCCTCGACTTTGTCCCGCTCCAGGGACAGCAGCGCATCGCTGACCGGCTCGGGGAAAGTGATCAACGCCAGGGCTTCGTCGCCCGCCTTGTACTCGGGTTTGTCGAGGACGATTTCCACGGTGCCAGGCACGGCTTTGACACCGTCGCCGGTCACCGAATGGCCGGTGGCGCCGACGACTCGGCCATGGTCATCCTTCAACGTCAGGTTGTAGGTGCCCGGACGGTCGAAGGCCAAGGTGAAACCTTTATCCGTCGCAGCGAGTTTGCCTTCGCCGGTGCTCTGATCCTCCAGACGTACCCAACCGTAGCTGCCCGGCGTGACTGCTTTGGTCTGCTCGCTGCCACCTTCATTCAAATAGCTGAACGCAACCTTGTCGCCCACTGCACTGAACCGCTGTGGAGCGCTCAAGCGGAAACTCGCGGCGCCACGGTCGATGAGGATTTCCTTGGTGGTCTTGACCCGATACGCCGCACCGTCGCTGGCGAACACGGTGAGCATGTAGCGGCTCGGTTTCTCGGCGGCCGGCAGGTCGAGGGTCGCGTTGCCTTTGCTGTCGGTGGTCAGTTCGGTGCTGGTCAGTTCCACCGGGAATTGCCCGAGGTATTGCAACTCGTTGTCGACCATCGACAGTTGCTGGGCGCGCAGGCTCAGGGTCAACTTGGCATCGGCCACCGGTTTGCCGTCCGGGTACAGCAGCACCAGGCTGCCCTTGACCGGTTCGCCGGTGCGGTAATCCTGCTTGGCCAGGTTCAGGGAAATCTCGAAGTGCGGCTTGATGTATTCGGCAACGCGGAAGGCGCTGCTGTAGGCCTGATCCTTGTAGCTGAAACGCAGTTCATAACCGCCGGCCACGGCGTTGTCCGGCAACTGGAATCGGCCTTGGGTGCCGGCCTTGGAATCCAGCTTCAGCGCCAGCGATTGCAGCGCCGTGCCGGTGGCATCGAGTACGGTCACGTTGACGTCGGCAGCGGTCGGCAACACCGAATCCCGGGCGTTCTTGAACTCGCGACCGACGATTTTCAGCGACACCCAATCCCCTGGCCGATACAGCGGCCGGTCGGTGAAGGCATAGAGTTTGGTGTCGTAGATCTCGCTGTCGTAATAGAAGTTCTCGGAGACAAACACCCCGCCCTCTTCGTCCTCGCCGATCACGAACGAACGCTCGGGGCTGACGTGTTTCAGGCGCAGCAAACCATCGGCATCGGTGGCGCCGCTGCTCATCACGCCGAGGCCATCGGTCCACAGCACATTGACCTTCGGCACCGAACTGCCTTCGTGCTTGCGCGCAGCCCAGACCACCAATTCATCACCGGCAATCTTGCTCACGGCCACAGTGTTGGAAACGAAGACCATGGTCGTGGCGCGGTACTTGCCGATCAGCGCTTCCACCAGGTACAGACCGGGTTTGAGGTTGCCCAACGGGATGTACACGTTGCCCGGTGCGACGCTGACGAACTCACTGGACGAACCGGCCAGATTCACACCGGTAGGTGGCTGAATCGGTTTGGCTTGCCACAACGGATAACGGAATTGGCTGACCACCGGCAGGCCCGGGATCAGCGCGAATTGCGGCTGAGCGTCGTAAGGCGTTGGTGCAGCAATCGCGCTGCCCATCTTCAGTTCCGGCACTTCCTCGGTGACTTGTTTACGCGACTCGTAGGAAAACGCCCGCTGCATCACCCGACGGGATTTGCGATACCAGTTGTCCCACAGGTACGCGAGCGTATTCGACAGGCCTTCGCCCTTGAACTGGCCGTCGCTGACCACCCGGTGCAGGTTCTTCTGGCGCTTGAGGAAATCAAGCGGCTTGTCGATGCGATACACCCGAATGTCTGCGCCGCCATAGGGCTCCATGCGGAACCGACGGTAATCGCGACCCGGCGCTTCGAGGCGGACCATCGCCTGCTCGTCGCTGGCGAAACTGCTGTCGGCCAGCAGGAAAAAGCTTTCACCGGCCACCGGCGTGTAGCCGCTCGGCTCGACGGTGTCTTCGGCGTTGACCGCCGAAAACGGCAGCACCAAAACCAACAGCAGAGGCAGGAAACGCAACATGCGGGCACCGATCATTGGGAGAGAAAGTTCAGTCGATAGACGCCGATGAAGTTGGGGTTGGCTGCGTCGGGTATCCATCGGGTGTCCTTCCATGTCATGAGTTGCTGCAGGCTCGCGGAACGCATGCCGTTGTCAGTGGGGGTGGTGGTGCCGGTGTGATAGGCGATGTAGCGGCCCATCCAGATCATCAGGTGCTGGTCGTCGCCCTGATCGAAAAACATCAGGTCGCCGGGCCGGGCTTGCGCCAGATCGCGACCGACCAGATGGCTGTTGAACTGAATCAACTTGATCGCATTGACGTAGGGCCCGACCTTGCCGTCGCCCTGCTGCCACTGCTGGGCGAGGCCACGTTGGGCCTCGCTCAATTGCAGCTCCGGCGGCAGGTAGCGGTTGGACAAGCCATTGCTGCGCAACCATTTGTCGTCATGGACTTTCAGCGCTTCGTTGGCGGCGAAGCGCACCAGCCCGGCGCAGTCCTGCTGATACCAGCGCGGGCTCGGGCCTTGGGTCAGTTGTTCCTGGGCAATGCGCACGAACCAGGCGCGGAACACCTGGGATTGCTGCGGATCCAGCGCTGCGGCTTCACTGGCAAATGCGCGGCTGCCCAGCAACATCGCCAGCAGGCCGAGGCCTCGGATAAGTGCGGTCACAGGGCTTTCCATTCCAGCGGCAGCCACTGCCAATGGCCGTCCGGCTCGCTGCCTTCGGGCAAGGTCAGGGCGTACTTGCCATAGCCGCCGAGCTTGCGCAGTTTCGGGATCAGGTAGGTTTGCGCGGCGTTGTAGAACACCGGCTCCATGTCCTGGGGCAGGCTGTCGAGGGTTTCCTGCTGCATCAGTTGCGCCATGGAGTCCGGGCCGAAGTAGACCGGCATCAGCAGGTCTTTCGGCACCACGTCGGCCATCGGCGGGAAGCGTTTGTCGAGGGTGCCGAGGGCCTTGTCCACGAGCTTGTCGTCGAGGGAGAACAGCAACGTCGAACCGTGACGCGCCAGGCTGACTTTCATGAACGCCTTGCCGGTGATTGCGTCCGGGTTCTCGGCGTCCTTGGCTTTGTAAGGACCGAAGTTGGAGCTGACCTGGCGCTGCCACTGATGGCTTTGGCCTTCCTGTTTCTCGACCACCGGGAACGCGTGTTCTTCGACGTTGCCTTCATAGGCGCCGACCATCGAGCCGAACAGGCTGCCCAGGTCGCCGTCGAGCTTGGCGCTGTCATCATCGTTCAGGCTGGCCACCAGCAACGGCGTGTACAACCGCGAATCGGCGTACCAGCACAGCCCGGCGGCCCCGGCCATGTGTTCAGTCAGCGCCTGGGCCACGGTTTCGTCGGCACCGAGTTTTACCAGCAGCGGTTTCTGCTGTTCGGCGGCGAGCGGCAAGGCGACACAGGCACTGGCGCCCATCGGCATGGCTTGCCAGATCGGCTTGAAATCGAAGTCCGGCTGGTTGTCCAGTTCGTCCATGGCGAGGAAGCTGTGCCAGCCCTTGTCGTCCATGTCGAAGCGCAGGCCGGCGAAGTTCGGGATGAAACGCTGGTAACCCATGGCCAGCACGCTGGAATTGACCGACAGACGTTGTTTCACTTCAGGCGCGCGCGGTGGCAGGCCGAAGGCTTCGGGGAACAGTTTCTGGCCGCCGAGCAGTGCTTCCAGCGATTGAGTCGAAACCATGCCGAGCTCATCGATCGGGCCATTACTGTTGTCGTACAGTTTCGAAGGATTGGACAGCACCACCAACTTGTCGCCATGAGAGGCAAACAGCAGCGCTTTGCTGTTGTTGTAGGTGAGCTGATACAGCGGCACCGTATCGCCAGCGACCTTGATGTCACCGAGTTGCGTCAGCTGCGAATCATCCAGCGCCACTTTCGCCAGCGGCTCCAGCACCTTGGCCAGACCACCGCGATCCATCACCAACAAAAAGTCTTTCAGCCGGCCGTCCACCCCGCGCCACAACGCCACATCTGCCGGTTGATCGAAGAGCTGCTCGATCAAACTGTCCTGCAACTTCAGGTCATGCTCGTAAATGATCCGCCGCAGACTGCCGATCAAGCCAAGTCGATCCGCATGCGCTTCGTAATAGAAGACGAAATCTTCGGTCAGGGTTTCCTTGAGGAACGGCACCGCCAGCAAGTCCTTGGGCAATTGGCTCAGGGAGTGGGTTTCGAGCAGACCGTCCGGGCGGCTCATGCCCAGTTTGTCGCTGGCCAACTCTGCCGGTGGTGTCTTGGGCTTGTGCATGAACCAGCCCAATCCGGCCGCGACGCCAGCCACCAGGACCAACCCGACCAGCAGCGCCGGCCAGCGGCGAGGAGTTTTGGCAGCTGGCGTTTCGGCGGCCGGAGAAACAGTGTTATCGCTCATGTTCACAAAACCCGATGTCATCCGTGGAGCGGGATGCTTAATAGTTGAAAGTCTTGACCAGCAGCAGGTCACCGATGGCCCGCAGGGGCACGATGAAGGTCTCGCGTTTTTCGTCGACAGTGTTTTCGTTGAGCACCAAGTTGATCTGCGAGGTGATCACCTCGTTCTGGTTGCTGGTCTCATCGAAGTTATAGCCGCCGCTGCCGAAGTTGCCCCAATAGTTCACGTAAACCAGATAGTTGCCATGCATCGGCGCGGTCATGGTGAACATTTCCGGGCCGGGGCCATCGACGCCGTCCGGATCCAGCCCGCCGCCATTGCTCATCGCCGGGCGCGCCCAGAACGCATGCTGGCCGTCGGGGGTCACGATGTGCAGATCGAGTTCGGCTTTCGGATCATCCCACCCCAGCACCACGCGAATCCGTGCCGGGGTGCGCAGGTTGTTGGCTTCATAGAATTGAACGCGCTTGAGGGACTTGCCTTCGGCACTGCGCACTTCGACGCTGTTGGAACCGGCGCCGAACGCATACGGCCGGGCGAAACGCCCCTGGTCGTCGGTGTACAGATTCAGGGGATTGCCGTTGACGGCCAGCGTATGAGGCCCGCGTTGCGTGCCAATGGCCTTGAGCTGGCCTTGGATCATCGTGCGATTGCGCTGCACGCCACGGTCGATGGGCGGCGTCGGATAGGCGACTTGCGGGTATTCACTGCGATCGAGCAAGCCATTGAAGCGCCAGCCGCCGACCGGCTCCGACAACTCAGCCGTCGGCTCGGCCCAGGCAGCGGTCGCGCAGACCCACCCCATCAGCACTAGAAAAAATGAACGCATGTGACGCCTCCTGCCATGCATAACGAAACCTTGCACCCGATCCTCGGCGCGTTACAGATCCAAAAACTGTGTTTCGTCAGATAGACCCGTGACTATTGGGTCGTAGAAGGCGCGAAGGTTAGCCATTCGGCGGTTTTTTAACAATCGGATACATCTATATTTGCGGTAGGAATCACGGTGATTTTTGGACGTGAGCCGAATAGAGAGGTTATTCGGCTCACGAAATGAGCCGAATACGACTATTATTCGGCTCATTGACCTTGGAGCACCTGAATTCATGGCACCTCACTGGATCTGGCAACAGCCCGATTGGCCGAATTTCAACTGGCAAGCCGAGCGCCTGACACCGCTGCTGCGTGAGTGCGTGCAGGCGCAAGGCCGGTTGATGGGCATGGCCAGTTCCGTGGGTGGCTCGCTAAGTGCGCAGAGCGAACTGGATGCGTTGTTGCAAAACATCGTGACGTCTTCGGCTATCGAAGGTGAACAGCTGAATGTTGGCTCGGTCCGCTCTTCGCTGGCGCGGCGCCTGGGTCTGGAACAGGTCGATGGCGATCACGTCAGTCAGCGCAGCGAAGGTCTGGCGCAGTTGATACTCGATGCCACCCAGCACTTTGCGAAACCGCTGACGCTGGAGCGATTGCTGGAATGGCATGAGTGGCTATTTCCGGATCAGGACACTGACCTTGCTGCTCGAGCGATGCATATCGGCGCGTTACGCGGCGATGAGTCGATGCGGGTAGTTTCAGGTCGCCTCGACAGACCGACCGTTCACTTCGAAGCACCGCCCCGTCGTGGTCTTGAGCAACAACTCGATACGTTCCTTGCCTGGTTTGAAGCCAGCCGAAGTCAGGACGGGCTCGATCCATTGCTGCGGGCCGGCATCGCGCACTTATGGTTCGTCACCTTGCACCCCTTCGACGATGGTAATGGCCGTCTGACACGCACCCTCACCGATCTGGCGCTGGCTCAGGGCGAGGCGCAGGCCATCCGGTTTTATGCGATGTCGGCGAGCATTCTCGAGGATCGCTCCGGCTATTACCGAGTGCTGGAAACCAGCCAGAAGGCGACGACGGATATTACTGATTGGTTGGAATGGTTTCTGAAAACCTTGCTGCGCAGCCTGCAACAGGCCATGGCGCGGATTGAATCGGTGTTGGGCAAGGCGCGCTTCTGGCAGACGCATCGGCAGTCCTCGTTAACGGCGGAACAGACCAAAGTGTTGAATCGCCTGCTGGATGGCGGGGAACGCGGATTCGAGAATGGCATCAGTGCGGCGCAGTATCAGGCCGTGGCGAAAGTATCCAAAGCTACTGCCACTCGTCATCTGAGCGAACTGTTGGAGAAAGGCTATTTGAAGCGTCTGCCAGGCGGTGGGCGCAATACTCGATACCAGATCAGCTATCCCGATGCCTCCACCGATTAAGCAGGATCAACGCTGTCCTGTGGCGAGGGAGCTTGCTCCCGCTCGGCTGCGCAGCAGTCGTAAATTGCTAGATACGGTGTACCTGACGAAACGGTGGTGTTTGGTTTTGGGGTCGCTTCGCGGCCCAACGGGGGCAAGCCCCCTCGCCACAGGGGTCGCGTTTAGTCCAGGACACGTTGGCCGAAACACCCCGCTCATTTGCCCATAACCCCCATGTCTGCTAGTGTCGCGCCGGTTTAACGTCAACCGGAAATAGCCGCCATGGCCCGCAAAAAAGCTGCACTGGATTTCGAACAATCTCTCGCTGACCTGCAAACGCTGGTGGAGCGTCTGGAGAACGGCGAATTGTCGCTGGAAGACTCGCTGACGGCTTTCGAGCAAGGCATCGGTCTGACCCGCGATTGCCAGGCGGCGCTGGCTCAGGCCGAGCAAAAGGTTCAAGTGCTGCTCGAGCGTGATGGCGAGCTGGCCGAGGAACCCTTCGACGCGGATCAGCCGGAATGATTGCTGCGTATTCGGCGACCAGCCAGGCCCGCGTCAACGCTGCCCTGGAGACCCTGTTCAACGCGCCGAGCCCTGAGCTCGCGCGGTTGTACGAAGCCATGCGCTACAGCGTGATGAATGGCGGCAAACGGGTCCGCCCGCTGCTGGCCTACGCGGCGTGCGAAGCGCTGGGCGGCAAGGCTGAGCAAGCCAACGGCGCGGCCTGCGCGGTGGAGCTGATTCACGCGTATTCCCTGGTGCACGATGATTTGCCGGCCATGGACGACGACGATCTGCGTCGAGGCCAGCCGACCACTCACAAAAAATTCGATGAAGCCTGCGCGATTCTCGCCGGTGACGGCTTGCAGAGCCTGGCGTTCAGCGCTCTGCTCGACCCGCGCCTGAGCACCTCGGAAGCAGAGATCCGCTTGCAGATGGTCAGCGCCCTGGCATTGGCAGCAGGCCCGGCCGGCATGGTCGGCGGCCAAGCCATCGACCTCGGCTCGGTCGGTCTGAAACTCGATCAAAAGGCCCTCGAAACCATGCACCGGCACAAGACCGGCGCGCTGATCGAGGTCAGCGTCAAACTCGGCGCCCTGGCCAGCGGCCGCGCCGAGAAGGACGAACTGAAGTCCTTGCAGACTTATGCACAGGCCATCGGCCTCGCTTTCCAGGTGCAGGACGACATTCTCGACGTCGAGAGCGATACCGAAACCCTAGGCAAACGCCAGGGCGCCGACATCGCACGCGACAAGCCGACCTACCCGGCCCTACTCGGCCTCGATGCGGCCAAAGCCTACGCGCTGGAACTGCGCGATCAGGCCCTGCACGCGCTGCGACCGTTTGACGCGGCTGCCGAGCCGTTGCGTGATTTGGCCCGCTATATCGTCGAACGCCGCAGCTGACAGCGTATCCGCCAAAAAAGAGCAACGCGTGGGCAGGGGCCGATGCATCAGGTAAACTGCCGCCTCTTCTATACCTATAACGATTCGCCTGATGCCCACGACGTTTCATGAGATTCCCCGTAAGCGCCCGACCACGCCCCTGCTCGACCGTGCCAACACGCCGGACGGCCTGCGCCGGTTAGGCGAAGCCGAGCTGGAAACCCTGGCCGATGAGTTGCGCCTGGAATTGCTCTACACGGTCGGACAGACCGGCGGGCATTTCGGTGCCGGCCTGGGCGTCATCGAGCTGACCATCGCGTTGCATTACGTCTTCGACACCCCGGATGACCGGCTGGTGTGGGACGTGGGTCATCAGGCCTACCCGCACAAAATCCTCACCGGCCGTCGCGAGCGCATGGGCACCCTGCGCCAGAAGGACGGCGTCGCCGCCTTCCCGCGTCGTTCCGAGAGCGAGTACGACACCTTTGGCGTCGGCCACTCCAGCACCTCGATCAGCGCGGCGCTGGGCATGGCCATTGCCGCCCGCCTGCAGAACAGTGATCGCAAGGCCATTGCGGTGATCGGCGACGGCGCACTGACCGCGGGCATGGCGTTCGAAGCGCTGAACCATGCGCCGGAAGTGAACGCCAACATGCTGGTGATCCTCAACGACAACGACATGTCGATCTCGCGCAACGTCGGCGGGCTGTCGAATTATCTGGCGAAGATCCTGTCCAGCCGCACTTACGCGAGCATGCGTGAAGGCAGCAAAAAGGTCCTGTCGCGCCTGCCCGGCGCCTGGGAAATCGCCCGTCGCACCGAAGAATACGCAAAAGGTATGCTGGTCCCCGGCACGCTGTTTGAAGAGCTGGGCTGGAACTACATCGGCCCGATCGATGGCCACGACCTGCCGACCCTGATCGCCACCCTGCGCAACATGCGAGATCTCAAAGGCCCGCAGTTCCTGCACGTCGTCACCAAGAAAGGCAAAGGCTTCGCCCCGGCGGAAGTCGACCCGATCGGTTACCACGCCATCACCAAGCTTGAACCCGTTGATGCGCCGGCCGCGGCACCGAAGAAATCCGGCGGGCCAAAGTATTCCGGTGTGTTCGGCGAATGGCTGTGCGACATGGCCGCGTCTGATCCCCGTTTGGTGGGCATCACCCCGGCGATGAAAGAAGGCTCCGACCTGGTGGCGTTCAGCGAGCGTTTCCCGCTGCGCTACTTCGACGTGGCGATTGCCGAGCAACACGCCGTGACCCTCGCCGCCGGCATGGCCTGCGAAGGCGCGAAACCTGTTGTGGCGATTTATTCGACCTTCCTGCAACGCGGTTACGACCAACTGATCCATGACGTCGCGGTGCAAAACCTCGACGTGCTGTTCGCCATCGACCGCGCAGGTCTGGTGGGTGAAGACGGCCCAACCCATGCGGGCAGCTTCGACCTGTCGTTCCTGCGTTGCATCCCCGGCATGCTGGTGATGACCCCGAGTGATGAAAACGAACTGCGCAAAATGCTCACCACCGGTCACCTGTTCAACGGCCCGGCGGCGGTGCGTTACCCGCGCGGCACTGGCCCGAACGCAACGATCGAGAAAGACCTGCAACCGATCGAAATCGGCAAAGGTGTGGTTCGTCGCCAGGGCAGCAAAGTCGCCCTGCTGGTGTTCGGCGTGCAACTGGCGGAGGCGCTGAAAGTCGCCGAGACGCTGGATGCCACCGTGGTCGACATGCGTTTCGTCAAACCGCTGGATGAAGCGCTGGTTCGCGAAGTCGCCGGCAGCCATGAGTTGCTGGTGACGATCGAAGAGAACGCGATCATGGGCGGTGCCGGTGGCGCGGTCAGCGAGTTCCTGGCACGTGAAAACATCCTCAAGTCGATGCTGCACCTGGGCTTGCCGGACAGTTACGTCGAGCACGCCAAGCCTGCGCAGATGCTGGCAGAGTGCGGGCTGGATGAGGCCGGGATCGAGGCTTCCATTCGCCAGCGCCTGCAACTACTCAACATCTGAACAAATGCAAAACCCCTTGTGGGAGCGAGCCTGCTCGCGATAGCGGTCTGCCAGTCACCTCTTCTTTGACTGACACACCCTCATCGCGAGCAGGCTCGCTCCCACATTGGTTTTCTGTGCCTTTCAAAATTTGTGTTCGCTTTAAAGCGCCAACGGATTGCCGATGAAACTCTCCCCCCTCGCCCTGACGCTGACCCTGCTGCCAGCCGGCGAGCTCCTGGCTGACACCTTCGAACGCGATCAAGCCCTGAAGCTCCCCGAAGTGCTGATCAGCGCCAACCGTCAGGTCGAAGCGCGCAACGACAGCAGCGCCGCCAACACTGTTTTCACCCGAGACGACATCGACGGCCTGCAACCGGGCAGCGTCACGGAATTGCTGAGTCGGGTACCCGGCGTGCAGGTCGTGCAAACCGGCGGGCGCGGCAGTCTGCCGGGGATCTACATTCGCGGGACCCAGTCGGCGCAGAGCCTGGTGCTGGTGGATGGCCAACGCATCGGTAACTCGACCTCCGGCGACAGCAACCTGCAACACATCAACATCGAGCAGGTCGAGCGCGTGGAAGTGCTGCGAGGTTCCCGTTCGGTGATTTACGGCAGTGATGCGATTGGCGGCGTGATCCAGATTTTCACTCGCCGTGGTGGCGAACAAGGCCTGCAACCGCGTATGCACGTGGGGTTTGGCAGCAATCAGACTTGGGAGCGCAGCCTCGGATTATCCGGTGGCGATGAGAAGACCCGCTTCAACCTCGGCGCCAGCCTCGATGAAACCGCCGGGATCAACCGCACCCACGAGTCCTATCCCAGCGACGGCGATCATGACGAATACCGCAACAAATCGGTCAGTCTCAGCCTGAGCCACGCCCTCACCGACGACATCGAAATCGGCGCCAACCTGCTGGATAACCGCGGCAAAAGCGAGTTCGACAATCCGTTCGGGCGCTTCGACCCAACGACCTTCGAATCGCTCCAGCAGCAGCCCTACAGCGACTTTGCCGTGAGCAGCATTAGCAGTTATGTCGATGCCCGGGTCAACGATATCTGGAAAACCCGCGTCGAATTCGGTCACAGCGAAAATCGCGAGAAGACCCTGGACAAACTCAGCGATGAGCGCAGCGTGTTCAACACGTACCGTGATTCGGTGAACTGGCAGAACGACCTGACGCTCAATGAGCGCAACAGCCTGATTCTCGGCGGCGACTGGTACGAAGACCGGATCAATAGCAGCACCCCGTTCGACGAGGACAGCCGCTGGAACCGCGCGGCGTTTATTCAGCATCGCTACCAGGCGGACAGCTTCTCCACGGAACTGGGTCTGCGCCGGGACCAGAACCAGCAGTTCGGTGGCCAGAACAGCTGGAGCGGCACCTTCACCCTGCCGCTGAACCCGGACAACGACGTATTGCTGACCTACAGCGAAGGTTTCCGCGCACCGACCTTCAATGACTTGTACTACCCGGATTTCAGCAACCCGGACCTGAAGCCTGAAACCTCGAAAAGCTATGAGCTGCAATGGCGCAGTCAGTTGACCGAGACCAGTCGTCTCGAAACTTCGCTGTACCGCACGGACCTTGAAGACGCGATTATTTTTGGTAGCAACTCACGGCCACAGAACGTGGCTTCGGCGCGGATCAACGGGTTCGAGGCGGCTCTGAAACAGGAACTGTTCGGCTGGCAGAGCAACCTCGGCGTGGCGATCATCGACCCGAGGGATCGCGACAGTGGAGATACCCTGGCCCGTCGTGCGCGGCGCACCTTGAGCCTGGACCTGGATCGACAGTTCGACCGGCTCGGCCTCGGCGCCAGCTGGCAAGCGGTGAGCAGCAGCTATGACGACTTGAACAATCAGCAGCCGTTGGGTGGATATGCCCTGTTGGGGTTGCGCAGCAGCTGGGAATTGAATCGCGAGATCAAGCTTGAGCTGAAGGTCGATAACCTCCTGGACAAAGGCTATAGCCGGGCGTTGTACACCCATGATGGCAGTCAGTATGGGTATCGCGAGGAAGGTCGGGCGTGGATGTTTGGAGTGACCTGGACGCCGGAGCTCTAGAGCTGACACCGGCCATTGTGGCGAGGGAGCTTGCTCCCGCTCGACTGCGCAGCAGTCGCAAAACAGGCTGATGCGGCTTCATTTGAAGTAAGCCTCTGACAAATTCGGGGCCGCTTCGCAGCCCAACGGGAGCAAGCTCCCTCGCCACAGGTCAGCGGTCAGGCGCGATGACTTGGCACAACTTGGCCGTCGCCTCGATCATCTGCCCACTCGGCCGCTCCAGACCCTTGTCCGTCACTAACAGCAACCGCCCCTGCGCCACCGCCGCCACCTGCGGCCAGGCTTTCCACGCATCGAGCTGCGCCTGATCACTGGCCAGAATCACCTCGGGATTACGCTGCAACACCGCCTCGACGCTGACCTGCGGCGCCGGCAATGTCAGGTCGGCGAACACATTCCGCGCCCCGCACATTTCCAGCGCATCACTGATGATCTGCCCGCCGCCAACGGTGTACAGCGGTCGATCCCAGACCTGATAAAACACCCGCAGCGGCTTATCCCGGCGATAACGCTGGCGCAACACACCCAGGCGCTGGCGTAATTGCGCAGCCAATGAAACGCCACGCTCAGGACGACCGAGCCGGGTGGCAATCGCTTCAATCTGCGCGGTCAGTTGTTCGAGGTTGTGGGGTTCGGCGACATACGTAGGGATGTTCAGTCGCTTGAGCTGCTCGCGCTGGGCCGGACCAACGCTGCCAGGCCAGAGCAACAGCAAATCGGGTTTGAGGCTTAGCAATCGCTCCATGTCCAACTGGCCGTAGCGGCCAACCGATGGAAGCCCATTGAGTTCGGCAGGACGCTCTCCGGCGTCCAGCACACCGACCAGAAGGTCCGCGGAGCCCAGTTCGACAACGATTTCAGACAGAGACGGCGCGAGACTGACAACGCGCTCGACAGCAGAGGCCATGCCGCTGCCGGCCAGCAGCATCAGCGCCAGCCAGAAGCGAAACATCAGCCGAGTTGACGCGGGATACGGTAGAGGTAGAACAGCACCGTGGTCGACAGCGCCAGCAGCACCAACGGCACCGCTTCAAGGCCGACGAACACCGCCAACGCGCCGATCCAGGCCGGCAGGCTCGCGACCAGCAACGCCGTGCGGCGCTTGGCGGCCAGGGTAATCCAGGCGGCGGGTTCTTCAGGGGTGTCGAGGGCTTTCTGGGTGGCGATCAGTGCGTGCTTGTAGCTGCCGAAAAACTTCAGGCTGACAAACATCGACGCGACCCCGGCGATGAACAATGGCATCGCCAGCACCGGCAGGATGGCTTCACCCTGGCCGAACACGCCATTGATCACAAACAGCGGCAACAGGGCTAAGGCCAGGTATTGCCACCAGTTGAAGGACAATCGCCGCCGTACTTGACCGCGCGTCACGCCCGGTCTGCCTCGCCCTGATGCTCGTTGCCCATCATGTGGTCGAGCTTGCTGGCCTTGGTGGCCAGGTAGAGTTTGTTGTGCGGGTTGTGACCGGTGTGCAGCGGCACGCGCTCGGCGACCACGATCCCCATGTCGGTCAAGGCTTTGACCTTGCGCGGGTTGTTGGTCATCAGGCGCAGGGATTTCACGCCCAGGTGTTCCAGCATCGGCAGGCACATGGCGTAGTCACGCTGGTCGGCGGCGAAGCCCAGACGCTCGTTGGCTTCAACGGTGTCGGCACCGCCATCCTGCAACTCATAGGCGCGGATCTTGTTCAGCAGGCCAATGCCACGACCTTCCTGGCGCAAGTAAAGCAACACGCCACGGCCTTCACGGGCGATGGCTTGCAAGGCAGCCTCAAGTTGCGAGCCGCAGTCGCAGCGCTGGCTGAACAAGGCATCGCCGGTCAGGCATTCGGAGTGCAATCGGCCGAGTACCGGGGCACCGTCGGCGAACTCACCCAGGCTCAGCACCACGTGCTCGCGCCCGTTCTCTTCATCGAGAAAGCCGTGCATGGTGAATTGCGCAAAGGGTGTTGGCAGCTTGGAAGCGGCGACAAAAACGACAGGCACCGGTGTGCTCCTGATCAATAAGTACTGGAGATTCGCAGAGGCGGCATTGTAACAGCAGGTTCCTACAGACGCTTAGGCTGAATTATGGGGCATAACGATCTAAAAGTTAGATCCCCGAATGCGCAACAACGCCTGTAGGAGCCGGCTTGCTGGCGATAGCGGTGGGTCAACCGACATGATTATCGACTGAACGGACGCTATCGCCAGCAAGCCGGCTCCTACAAAGTTCGCCGTGTACCGCGAAATCTGCGCTCAATTCGGGGCAAACGGATACGGCTGCTTCCAGCGTTCGAAGATCGGTTTCAACCGGCCGCTTTTCACCAGCAACTCCATGCGCTCATCGAACAGCGCCATCAACGTGCGGGCCTTGGGCGTGTCGGCGAAGCACAGGTACAGCGGCAATTCCGCGATGTGGGTGCGCCGAAACTGCGAAGGATCCTTGGCCCACTTGAGGACGTAGTCGACTTCGGTCAGCGCATCGATGTAGTAGTCGGCGCGGCTGTGGGTCAGCATCGACAAAATGCCGGTGCGCCGGATGACTTCGTTATAGCGCCGCACGTTCGGCAGGTAATCCTGGAAGTCATAGCCGCGAACCCAGGCCAGTCGATAGTTGCCCAACGTCTCCGGGGTCGGTGCCGGATTGCTCGCCAGGCCCAGGGCATAGATGTGATCGGTATCGAAGTTCCAGCGCGGATAAAGCAGATCGCTGTTCTCGTCGCGGTAGGAGCCGACACAGGCATCCACTTCGCGGAGCTGGGCCAGGCCTACGGAGCGGGTGTAAGGCTCGGTGCGAATGTCCAGTTTGACACCGGCCGGCTCGAACACTTCCCGCAGCACGTCCCAACCCAGGCCGTGACCGTCAGCGGCGGTGTAGTCTTCCCAGTCTTCGCTGGCCAGATGAATCACGGACGGCGTCGTCACGGCATCGCCCGCCTGGGCGATCGGGCAAAACATGGCGAACACCATCGCAGTCAACCAGCGCCGAGCCATCCTTTGTCCCCTGTCTCGCCCGTCAGGCGAAAATCCATACCAGCCCTTGCATCGCCAACCACGCAAACACACCTGCCAATACGTCATCGAGCATGATCCCGACGCCACCGTGCACATGCCGGTCGATCCAGTGGATCGGCCAGGGCTTGAGAATGTCGAAGAAGCGGAACACCAAGAATCCCGCGAGCAACCAGTACCAACCTTCCGGCACCAGCCACAGGGTGATCCACATCCCGACCATTTCGTCCCAGACGATGCCTTCGTGGTCGTGTACCCGCAAATCGTCGGCAACCTTGCCGCACAGCCAGAAGCCGAACAGCATGGTGATGCCGAGCATCAGCCAGTAACCCCAGTCAGGCAGCATCTGCCACAACGGGATAAAGGGTAGCGCAACTAACGAACCCCAAGTGCCCGGTGCTTTTGGCAAGGTGCCCGAGCCGAAGCCGAACGCCAGGAAATGCCAGGGATTGCGCCAGACCGAAGGCGGTACGAATTCCGCCGGGACCTGTTTGGGATGATCTGTCACGGGGTCTCCCGAAAATGTTGATAACCCCGGGTTTGCGGGGTGATGTCCTGTCCATCGGCGTCCAGCAGTACCACGCCCTGCCCGGCCTCTACCCTGCCGACCACATGGATCGGCCAGCCGGCGGCCAGCAACGCGGGCAACTCGACGGACGGTAGGGTGAAGGCCAGCACGTAATCGTCCCCGCCGCTCATCGCTGCCGCTTCGGCGCCCGATTGACCGAGGAAGGCCACTAAAGCGTTCGACAGCGGTAATCGGTCCCGTTCAACCTGAATGCCGACCTTCGACGCCAGGGCAATATGCCCGCAGTCAGCGAGCAGGCCGTCGGAGATATCCAGCGCTGACGTGGCTTTGCCGCGCAGCGCCTGACCCAACGCCAGCTGCGGCTGTGGCGACCAGTAATGGGCCAGCAATGGATCAGCGATGGCGGCTTCAGCCGTCCGCTGCCCCAGCACCAGCGGCAAGGCACCCGCCGCATTGCCCAACTCACCGCCCACGCAGAGCAAATCGCCGGGCTGCGCGCCGCTGCGGGTCAACGCCTTGCCGGCCGGCACACGACCGAACACGGTCATGGTCAGGCTCAGCGGTCCGCGCGTGGTATCGCCGCCCACCAGCGTCACCCCGCAGCTCTGCGCCATGACGTTCAAACCACGGGCATAGGCGTCCAGCCAATCGGCGGTCACCGTCGGCAAGGTCAGGGCAAGGGTAAAGGCAACGGGGGTGGCGCCCATGGCGGCCAGATCGCTGACAGCTACAGCCAGCGAACGCTGACCGAGCAGAAACGGGTCGCAAGGCTCTGCGAAATGCACGCCGGCAACCAGCGTGTCGGTGGAAATCGCCAACTGCTCCCCGGGGGGAACAGCGAGCAAGGCGCAGTCATCGCCGATCCCGAGGGCAACGCCTTCGCCGCCTTGCGCACAAGGCGCGGCGGCGAAGAAATTGCGGATCAGCTCAAACTCGCCCATAAGGTGTCCTGTCTCACCAATACTGTTCATTTTTTTGCGGCGTCTGGTGTCGCCATACTGCGTTGCCGCTCCTCGCCATAGCACGCTATGACTCGTCGCGGCGCCTTGTCTGGCAACACCAGCCACTCGCTAAAAAACGAACGTATCGGCGAGACAGGACACTGGCCGTTCAAGCGCCGATTAGCGCTTGTACGCCTTCACTTCAGCTTCACGCAGACGCGGGGCCAGCTTGTCGAGTACACCGTTGACGAATTTGTGGCCGTCAGTAGAACCGAAGACTTTCGCCAGCTCGATACCTTCGTTGATCACAACGCGGTAAGGGACGTCGACACGTTCAAGCAGTTCCCAGGTGGACAGGCGCAATACCGCCAGTTCAACCGGGTCCAGCTCTTCGATGGTCAGGTCCAGGCAAGGCTTGAGAGCGGCGTCGATCTTGTCCTTCTGCGCTGGAACCCCGTGCAGGATTTCACGGAAGTAGGCGCCGTCGACATCGCTGAAATCGTTATCGACCCGGAACTGCGCTTCGATCTCGTTCAGCGATTGCTTGGCCATGTGCCATTGGTACAGCGCCTGGGTCGCGAGCTGACGAGCTTCGCGACGCTTGACGCTTTTCGATGGCTTGCCGGCATCCGCAGGCTTTGGATCGCGCGGGTTGAACTGATCGCTGTCGTCGCTAATCACTTGGCCTCCAACTGCGCCAGCAGGCTGACCATTTCCAGAGCGGACAGGGCAGCTTCGGCACCTTTGTTACCGGCCTTGGTGCCGGAACGTTCGATGGCTTGCTCGATGGAATCAACGGTCAGGACGCCGAAAGCGACCGGAACGCCGAACTCCATGGACACCTGGGCCAGGCCCTTGGTGCATTCGCCCGCCACGTATTCGAAGTGCGGAGTACCGCCACGAATGACCGCGCCCAGGGCGATGATTGCCGCGTATTCGCCCTTCTGAGCGACTTTCTGCGCAACCAGCGGGATTTCGAAGGCGCCAGGCGCGCGGATGATGGTGATGTCGCTTTCGCTCACGCCGTGGCGAACCAGGGCATCAACTGCACCGCTGACCAGGCTTTCAACGACGAAGCTGTTGAAACGGCCCACTACCAAAGCGTAGCGGCCTTTAGGGGCGATGAAGGTACCTTCGATGGTCTTCAGGGTCATTCGTTAGATCTCTTAAAGAGCCGGGACGCGTTTTCTACGCATCCCTCGGTGATGTGTTAGCCGCGAATCAAGGACTGGAAACAACCGGTCATTATTCGGAGGGCACGTATTCTACAACTTCCAGATCGAAACCGGATATCGCATTAAATTTCATTGGCGCAGACATCAAGCGCATTTTGCGCACGCCCAGGTCCCGAAGGATCTGCGAACCGGCACCGACGATGCTGTAGGTGGTCGGTTTTTTCACGACGGTCTGATCCGCGGTTTCACGGATGTGCGCCAGCAATACGTCGCCATCGAGCGGGTGACCGAGCAACAGCACCACGCCGCTGCCGGCCTCGGCCACCGCGGCCATGGCGGCGCGCAGGCTCCAGCGGCCCGGTTGCTTGACCATCAACAGGTCGCGCAACGGGTCCATGTTGTGTACACGAACCAGGGTCGGTTCTTCCGCGCACACGGTGCCCAGGGTCAGGGCCATGTGCACGTCGCCTTCCACGGAATCACGATAGGTCACCAGGTTGAACTGGCCCAGTTCGCTGTCCAAAGGCTGCTCGGCAATCCGCTGAACGGTACGTTCGTGGATCATCCGGTAGTGAATCAGGTCGGCAATGGTGCCGATCTTGATGTTGTGTTCGGCCGCGAAAGCTTCGAGTTCGGTGCGACGGGACATGGTGCCGTCGTCGTTCATCACTTCACAGATCACACCGCTCGGCTCGAAACCGGCCATGCGCGCCAGGTCGCACGCCGCTTCGGTATGGCCAGCGCGCGCCAGGGTGCCGCCGGCCTGGGCCATCAGCGGGAAGATGTGGCCAGGGCTGACGATGTCTTCAGCCTTGGCGTCTTTCGCCGCAGCCGCTTGCACCGTGCGTGCGCGGTCGGCAGCGGAGATACCGGTGGTTACGCCTTCGGCCGCTTCGATGGACACAGTGAACTTGGTGCCGAAGCCGGAACCGTTGCGCGGTGCCATCAAGGGCAGCTTGAGCAGCTCGCAACGCTCGCGGCTCATCGGCATGCAGATCAGGCCACGGGCGTGCTTGGCCATGAAGTTGATGTGTTCGGCCTTGCAGCACTCGGCGGCCATGATCAGGTCGCCTTCGTTCTCGCGGTCTTCGTCATCCATGAGGATGACCATCTTGCCTTGGCGGATGTCTTCAACCAGTTCTTCGATGCTATTGAGCGCCACAAGGCACCCCCTTGGGTCAGGATTTGAGGTAGCCGTTGGCGGCCAGAAAGCTTTCGGTGATGTTACTGGAGGTTGGCTCTGCGGCTTTATCGCCTAAAAGCAGGCGCTCCAGATAACGGGCAAGCAAGTCGACTTCAAGATTCACCCGGCGACCTGGCTGGTACGACGCCATGATGGTTTCGCTCAGGGTGTGGGGAATGATCGTCAGCATGAACTCGGCGCCATCGACCGCGTTCACGGTCAGGCTGGTGCCGTCGACGGTGATCGAGCCTTTATGGGCGATGTACTTGGCCAGATCCTTCGGCGCACGGATGCGGAATTCCACGGCGCGAGCATTCTCGGTACGGGAAACCACTTCACCCACACCATCCACGTGACCGCTGACCAGATGCCCGCCGAGGCGAGTGGTCGGGGTCAGGGCTTTTTCAAGGTTCACCGGGCTGCCGCTTTTCAGATCATTCATGGCGGTGCAGTCGAGGGTTTCGCGACTGACGTCCGCCGCAAAGCCGTTGCCCGGCAATTCAACGGCGGTCAGACACACGCCATTGACCGCGATGCTGTCGCCCAGTTTGACGTCGCTCAAATCGAGCTTGCCGGTTTCTACGTGGACCCGCACATCTCCGCCTTTTGGGGTCAATGCACGAATACTGCCGATGGATTCGATGATGCCGGTAAACATGGAGTCCTCCTCGAGAACAGGGCCGTCGCGTGGCGCAGGCCGGGAATTATACGCTCGCCGCTGGCGCTGGAATGGCGATGACTCGCCAGTCATCGCCAACCGCGCGAATTTCGGTGATTTTGAGCTCGGGCGCGTCCTTCATTTGCGCCAGCGGCCAGTCCAGCAGCGGCCGGGCCGAGGAGCCAAGGAACTTGCCGGCGATGAAAATCTGGAATTCGTCTACCAGCCCTTGCTGAGCGAAAGCCCCGGCCAAACGCGGCCCCGCTTCGACCAACACTTCGTTAACCCCGCGATTGGCCAGTTCGACCAGCAGTTTACGCAGGTCAACCAAACCATCGTCGCCAGCCACAATCAGGCATTCCGGGCCGTTGGCGTATTGCTCTTCAATCGCCATGCAGGTGGCGACCAATGCCGGGCCGGCCTTGAAGAACGGCGCATCCAGCGGCACTCGCAGACGGCCGTCGATCAGCACGCGCAGCGGCGGTCGGCTCATGGCCAGGGCCGTTTGCTCGGCGTCCAGGCCCAGCTCATCGGCACGCACGGTCAAGCGGGCGTTGTCCGCCAGCACCGTGTCGGCGCCGGTCAGCACCACGCTGGCCTGCGCCCGCAGGCGTTGCACTGCCGAACGTGCGGCCGGGCCGGTGATCCATTGGCTCTCGCCGCTTTCCATCGCCGTGCGACCGTCCAGGCTCATGGCCAACTTGACCCGCACGAACGGCAGGCCATGTTCCATGCGCTTGAGGAAGCCTTGATTGAGTTTGCGCGCCTCGCCCTCCAGCACGCCACTTTCGATGGCGATGCCGGCCTGGGCCAGGCGCTGCATGCCGCGACCGGCCACCGACGGATTCGGGTCCTGCATCGCCGCGACGACCCGTGCGAGGCCGGCATTCACCAGCGCATCGGCGCAAGGCGGCGTGTGGCCGTGGTGGCTGCACGGTTCGAGGGTCACGTAAGCGGTGGCGCCTCGGGCCTTGTCACCTGCGGCACGCAGGGCGTGGACTTCAGCGTGGGGTTCGCCGGTACGCACGTGCCAGCCTTCGCCGACAATCTGCCCGTCACGCACGATCACGCAGCCAACCCGAGGGTTGGGGTGCGTCGTGTAATGACCTTTGCGCGCCAGTTCCAGGGCGCGGGCCATGTAATGGGCGTCTAGGATGGCTTGTTCCGGGGAGGTGGTCATTCTTTCACCGGCTCACGGGCCAGGCGATCGATCTCTTCGCGGAACTCGTTGAGGTCCTGGAAGCGCCGATACACGGAGGCGAAACGAATGTAGGCGACTTCATCGAGCTTTTGCAGCTCGGCCATCACCAGTTCACCGACCACGAGGGATTTGACCTCGCGCTCGCCGGTGGCGCGCAGTTTGTGTTTGATGTGTACCAGCGACGATTCGAGGCGCTCGACACTCACCGGGCGCTTCTCCAGCGCACGCTGCATGCCGGCGCGAAGTTTTTCTTCGTCGAAGGGCTGACGGCTACCGTCGGTTTTGATCAGGCGCGGCAACACCAGTTCAGCCGTCTCGAACGTCGTGAAACGCTCGCCGCAGGCCAGGCATTCACGCCGGCGGCGCACCTGTTCGCCCTCGGCGACCAGACGCGAGTCGATGACCTTGGTGTCGTTGGCACCGCAGAAGGGACAGTGCATGGTGGCAGGCAACAAAAAAAGGGAGGGCCATGGTAGCGCATCCCCGTGGCAAGACAAGCCATAGGGTTTGCGGTATACAGACTGGCTATAGAGCTTGATCCATGGATTTCACCTTGCTGGAGCCGCAAATGTCCCTAAGACCGCTCGTATTGCTCAGTGTTTTCAGCCTGCTGGTGGCCTGCAGCAGCGATGCGCCCAAGCCTCAGCCGCCAACGCCAGGGCCCGCCCCACAAGCCGCGCAGAAAAAAGCCAAGGAGTCCGCCAACCTTGGCCCGCTGCCCGCGTATCAGCGTGAATTGAGCGGCACCCTGCAAGGCATACCGGCCGGTGCCGAAGTCGAATTGGCGCTGCTGGTGATCGATGCCCAGGACCGCCCGCAACAATTGCTCGCCAGTTCCAGCCTGATCGGCACCAATCAGAGTCTGCCGTTTCACCTGCGCTTCAACCCGGAATCGTTCCCGGCCGGCGTTCGCGTTGAATTGCGCGGTCGCGCCAGCCAGTCCGGCCAGTTGATTTTGCACCTGCCCTCGCAGGTCATTACCCAGCCGACGACCCAGGCCTTGGGTCAGCTGCAATTCGTCAAAGCGCCATGATTGCACCGCTCGACCTGCAACAAGCGTTGGGTGAATTGCTCGGTGATGCGCAGCTTGTGCCGGTCGCATTGCCCGATACCGAGCTGAAACTCTGGCTGATCGACGGCGACAACATGGACCGCGCATTCAGCCCGGAAGAAACCCGGCGGATTCTGCATGAACCGCCCTACTGGAGTTTCTGCTGGGCCAGCGGCCTGGCGGTCGCCCGCTATCTCGCCGCATTCCCTGAATGGGTCAAAGGCAAACGGGTGCTGGATTTTGGCGCCGGTTCCGGGGTGGCGGGGATCGCGGCCGTCAAGGCCGGGGCGCTGGAAGTGGTGGCCTGTGACCTCGACCCGCTGGCGATTGCCGCCTGTCGGGCGAATGCTGAACTCAATGACGTACACCTTGAATACTCAACAGACTTTTTCGCCGAGGCGGATCGGTTTGATCTGATTCTGGTGGCCGACGTGCTCTACGACCGGGCGAATCTGCCGTTGCTCGATGAGTTCTTGAGCCGTGGCAAGGAGGCGCTGGTGGCCGATTCACGAGTGAGGGATTTCAGGCATCCGCTGTATCAACGCATCGAAATGCTGGAGGCGATGACCTTGCCGGATCTGGCCGAGCCTGAAGAGTTTCGGCATGTGAGCCTGTACCACGCGCGGCGCGGCTAAAAGCTTCGCGAGCAAGCTTCGCTCCTACAGGTTCGGCGTCGTTCTTCAAATCGGCTCGGACCTGTAGGAGCGAGCGGTGCGGCGATCCGACTTGCCCGCGAAAGCGCCCTGTCAGACCGCCCACACTTTCAGCGACACCCTGCCAAGCCGTATAGTTGCCCCATTCACGCTTCCAAGAGATCCCCCATGAGTCAGGAAACGCCGTACATCTTCGACGCCACGACCGCCGATTTCGACCAGTCGGTGATCGAGAACTCTTTCCACAAACCGGTGCTGGTGGATTTCTGGGCCGAATGGTGTGCGCCGTGCAAAGTGCTGATGCCGATGCTGCAAACCATTGCCGAGAGTTATCAGGGCGAGTTGCTGCTGGCCAAGGTCAATTGCGATCTCGAACAAGACATCGTCGCCCGCTTCGGCATTCGCAGCCTGCCGACGGTGGTGTTGTTCAAGGACGGTCAGCCGGTGGACGGTTTTGCCGGTGCGCAGCCGGAATCCGCTGTGCGGGCGCTGCTTGAGCCTCACGTACAAATGCCGCCACCCGCGGCCGCTGATCCGTTCGAACAAGCCCAGGCCCTGTTCGACGACAGCCGTTTCGCCGATGCCGAAGCCGCGCTCAAAGTGCTGCTGGGCGAAGACAACACCAACGCTGCCGCCTTGATCCTCTATGCCCGTTGCCTGACTGAACGCGGTGAACTGGGCGAAGCGCAAACTGTGCTCGACGCAGTGAAAAGCGACGAACACAAAGCGGCGCTGGCCGGCGCCAAGGCGCAGATCCAGTTCCTTGGCCAGGCCAAGGATTTGCCGGATGCCGCCGACCTGAAAGCACGCCTGGCGAAAAACCCGCAGGACGATGAAGCGGTGTATCAACTGGCTATCCAGCAGTTGGCCCGCCAGCAATACGACGCCGCGCTGGATGCGTTGCTGAAACTGTTCATCCGCAATCGCAGCTACAGCGAAGGCTTGCCGCACAAGACCTTGCTGCAGGTGTTCGAACTGCTGGGCAATGATCACCCGCTGGTGACCACCTACCGCCGCAAGTTGTTTGCCGCGCTTTATTGAAAGATCAAAAGATCGCAGCCTCGCTGCGATCTTTGCGATTTACTCGATCCAGCTGTAGAGCGGCGTATCCCCGCCGCTCGACACCTTCACATCCGCGCAATGGCGCAGGCGCACCAACAGGCGTTTGCCTGATCCCGCGCTGCCGGTCAGTCCTTCCAGCTGCTCCAGCAGATCCGGCCCGCTCAATTGACCGGCCTTGCGCAGCAGGTCTTTGGCGACCTGCCACAGCGCATCATCCTGATTCACCGGTTTGGCCGGAGCGACACTGACCTCAGGCTTGACCACCTGCAACTGCGCACCAAGCCGCGCCCAATCGCCGTCATCCATCTCTAACGTCAAATCCACCGGCCAGTCGCCGATGCTTCCGCGTATACGCACCATAAGTCTGCTCCTGCACATTTCTGACGTGCATGCTCCCATGTGACTTGCGCAACGCCAAGCAGACGGTCAAACTCCCCGCGCTTTCGTTATAAGATTACATAACAAACTCTTCATTTTACTTTCGGAGACCCGCCATGCGCCGTCTGCTTCTCGCTCTGCCGTTTGCCCTGTTGCCGCTGGCCGTCGCCTGCGCCGCTGAAGAACATGATCACGACCACGATCATGAACACGGCAGCCTCAGCGCCCACGAACATGGCATCGGTCGCCTGAATGCAGCGCTGGACGGTCAGACCCTGGAGCTGGAACTGGAAAGCCCGGCGATGAACCTGGTGGGCTTCGAACACGTTGCCACCACTGACGCCGACAAGGCCAAAGTCGCCGCCGCTCGTGCGCAGCTTGAGAAGCCGTTGGTGCTGTTCAACCTGCCGAAAGCCGCCGGTTGCGTGGTGGCGACCCAGGAACTGGAAAGCCCGTTGTTCGGTGACAAGCCGGATGCTGATGACGATCACGATGCCAAAGACGAGCATCACCACGACCACAGCGAAATCCACGCCCACTATCAGTTCACCTGCTCTGCCCCCGGCGCGCTGAAAACCCTGGACCTGGCAAATATCTTCAACACTTTCCCGGCCACCCAGAAGATTCAGGTACAGCTGATCAGCCCGAGTGGGCAGCAAGGGGTTGAAGTGACGGCCAAGGCTGCCGCCCTGAAATTCTAAATTCACCGAAGATCCCCTGTGGGAGCGAGCCTGCTCGCGATAGCGGCCGAACAGTCGACATCTATGTTGAAGGTGATGGCCTCATCGCGAGCAGGCTCGCTCCCACAGGGGGTTTGTGTTGAAGGTGAAATTGAGACAAGTATCTAAACCCAATGAAACCGGCGCCATGACCCAAGCACTCATCGAACTGTCCGACCTGGGCTTCAGTTGGCCCGGTCACCCGCCGCTGCTGGACATCCCGGCATTTCGCCTGGAGCCCGGCGAAACCCTGTTCCTCAAAGGCCCCAGCGGCAGCGGCAAGACCACCCTGCTCGGCCTGCTCGGCGGTGTGCAGAAACCCGACCGCGGCAGCATTCGCCTGCTGGGCCAGGAACTGACCGAACTCGGCGCCGGCGCTCGTGACCGCTTTCGCGTCGACCACACCGGCTACATTTTCCAGCAGTTCAACTTGCTGCCGTTCCTCTCGGTGCGCGAGAACGTCGAGTTGCCCTGCCACTTTTCAAAGTTACGCGCCGAACGGGCGAAACAGCGCCACGGCAGCGTCGACCAGGCCGCCGCCACTCTGCTCGCACATTTAGGTTTGAAAGATGAAAGCCTCCTCAGCCGCCGCGCCGATTCGCTGTCCATCGGCCAACAGCAACGGGTCGCCGCCGCGCGTGCGTTGATTGGTCAGCCGGAGCTGGTGATCGCCGACGAACCGACCTCGGCGCTGGACCACGACGCTCGGGAAAACTTCATTCGCCTGCTGTTCGCCGAATGCCGTGAGGCCGGTTCGAGCCTGTTGTTTGTCAGCCACGACCAAAGCCTCGCGCCGCTGTTCGATCGCCATCTGTCGCTGGCTGAACTCAATCGCGCCGCTACCCCGTTCGAGGTCTGAAATGTATTTGTTTCGTCTAGCCATGGCCAGCCTGGCTAACCGCCGTTTCACCGCGATCCTCACCGCGTTCGCCATTGCCCTATCGGTCTGCCTCCTGCTCGCGGTGGAACGGGTGCGCACCGAAGCCAAGGCCAGTTTCGCCAGCACCATCAGCGGCACCGACCTGATCGTCGGCGCACGTTCCGGTTCGGTGAACCTGTTGCTGTACTCGGTGTTCCGCATCGGCAACGCCACCAACAACATTCGTTGGGACAGCTTCGAACACTTCGCCAACAACCCGAAAGTGAAGTGGGCGATCCCGATGTCCCTCGGCGATTCCCATCGCGGTTACCGCGTGATGGGCACCACCGAGGCGTACTTCGAGCATTACCAATACGGCCATCAGCAGCACCTCGAAGTGGCCGATGGGCGCGCCTTTGCCAGCGATCCGTTCGAAGTGGTACTCGGTGCCGAAGTGGCCGACGCGCTGCACTACAAACTTGGCGACAAACTGGTGCTGGCCCACGGCGTGGCGGTGATCAGCCTGGTCAAGCACGACGACAAACCGTTCACCGTGATCGGCATTCTCAAGCGCACCGGAACCCCGGTGGACCGCACGTTGCACATCAGCCTCGGCGGCATGGAAGCGATTCACATCGACTGGCACAACGGCGTGCCGGCCCAGGGCAAAGGCCGGATCAGCGCCGATCAGGCGCGCAACATGGACCTGACGCCGCAAGCGATCACCGCGTTCATGCTTGGCCTCAACAGCAAGATTTCGACCTTCGCCATGCAACGTGAAATCAACGAATTCCGTGGCGAGCCGATGTTGGCGATCCTGCCCGGCGTGGCGCTGCAAGAGCTGTGGAGTTTGATGAGCACGGCGGAAAAAGCCTTGTTCGTGGTCTCGCTGTTTGTGGTGCTGACCGGGTTGATCGGCATGCTCACGGCGATTCTCACCAGCCTCAACGAACGACGTCGCGAGATGGCGATTCTGCGTTCGGTCGGTGCCCGGCCGTGGCACATCGCAACGTTGCTGGTGCTGGAGGCGTTTGCCTTGGCCCTGTCCGGCGTGATCGCCGGGCTGGGGCTTTTGTACGTGGGCATCGCCCTGGCCCAGGGCTATGTGCAAGCCAATTACGGCTTGTACCTGCCACTCGCCTGGCCCAGTGAATATGAATGGACGCTGCTCGGTGGCATCCTGATCGCCGCGTTGCTGATGGGCAGCGTGCCGGCCTGGCGCGCGTACCGCCAATCCCTGGCCGATGGCCTGTCGATCCGATTATGAGGACGTTAATGATGCCCCGCGCTCTGCTTGCGCTGTTGATGCTGGTCGCCCTGCCACTATGGGCGGCCGAGCCGAAAGACCTGACCTGGTCGGAAATGATCCCCCCGGACGCCGCACCGGAAGTGCCGAACATGACACCGCTGCACGACCTGTCGCAGATGAGCAGCGCCCTTGAGTCGGCGCCCGCCGCCAAGCAGGACATGCCCAACGCGCCGGTGGTGAAAAACCTCGACGGGCAGAACATTCGCTTGCCGGGTTACATCGTGCCGCTGGAAGTGAGCGAGGAAGGTCGCACCACCGAGTTTTTGTTGGTGCCCTATTTCGGCGCCTGCATCCATGTGCCGCCACCGCCGTCGAACCAGATCGTACATGTGAAAAGCGAAGTGGGCGTGAAGCTGGATGAGCTGTATCAGCCGTACTGGATCGAGGGGGCGTTGCAGGTCAAAGCGTCGACCAGTGAGTTGGCGGATGCGGGGTATCAGATGGAGGCGGACAAGATTTATGTGTATGAATTGCCGGAGTGAATCCGGCAGTCATGTGTTGTTTGATCGATAGTCATCGCTAGCAGGCTAGCTCCCACATTTGGAATGCATACCCCTGTGGGAGCTAGCCTGCTAGCGATGAGGCATTCAGAAACGCCACAAAAACCACCCCATCCCACTTTCATTGAGCTGAATCAAAAGACCGTATCAGACGCCTCCGTACCATTGGACATCGAATATTTTTAACGTCCTCTGGAGCCCCCATGCACAAGTCCTTGCTCAGCGCTTCGCTGTTTGCCCTCGCGCTTGCAGCCCCGCTCGCCTACGCCCACGAAGCCGGCGACATCCTCGTTCGTGCCGGTGCAATCACCGTCAACCCGAAAGCCGACAGCTCCAGCGTCAAGGTCGATCAAGGCCCGCTGGCCGGCGCCGACCTGGGTGGCAAGGCCACCATGAGCAGCGACACGCAGCTGGGCCTGAACTTCGCTTACATGATCGACAGCCACTGGGGGATCGAGCTGCTGGCGGCCACGCCATTCGAGCATGACGTGAAGATTAAAGGCACCGCCCTGGGCGCAGCCAATGGCAAACTCGGCAGCCTGAAACACCTGCCGCCAACCTTGAGCGTTGTGTACTACCCGCTGGACGGGAAGTCCGCATTCCAGCCGTATGTCGGCGCCGGTATCAACTACACCTGGATCTACGACGAACACGTCGGCAGCGAAGCACAGGCCAACGGCTTCAGCAATTTCAAGGCGGATAACTCTTGGGGCATGGCGTTTCAGGTCGGTGCTGACTACATGATCACCGACAACATCATGCTCAACGCCCAAGTGCGCTACATCGACATCGACACCACGGCGACCGTGGAAAACAACGCCGTGGCTCCGGGCACTCGGGCCAAGGTCGATGTGGATGTTGATCCGTTCATCTACATGGTTGGCCTGGGTTACAAGTTCTAAGAAGGACTTGAATGGCTTTTGTAGCTTTTGTGGCGAGGGAGCTTGCTCCCGCTAGGCCGGTCTGCGCTCGGGCAAGCAGACCTTGGATTGATGGCGACCGCTGCGCAGTCGGCGGGAGCAGCTCCCTCGCCACAGGTCCTGCATCAGCCAAAGAAGCATTCCCGGCCACAAAAAAGGCGCCTCGAAAGGCGCCTTTTTCATGATCGTTCCAACAACCGCGCCAGGCCGACACGCATCGGTGTCTGCTCAGGGTAGGTAAACCGCTCCAGCAATCGCCGATTGTTCGCTCGCGAGTGGCGGATGTCACCGGAGCGTGCCGGGCCGTAATTCACCGGGGGCAATTGACCGACCACCACCTCCAGCGCTTCAAGCATTTGCTTGAGGGAAGTCGCCTGGTTCCAGCCGACATTGACCGCGCCAACGTCGACCTGCGGTTGCTCGATGGCTTGCACCAGCAAGCCCACCAGATCCTCAACGTAGACGAAATCGCGTGTCTGCTCGCCATCGCCAAACACGGTGATCGGCAGGCCTTTTTGCGCGCGCTCGCTGAAAATACTGATTACGCCGGAGTACGGCGACGACGGATCCTGGCGCGGACCAAAAATGTTGAAGAAGCGGAAAATCACCGGTTCCAGGGCATGCTGGCGACGGTAGAAATCGAAGTAATACTCGCTGGCCAGTTTGTCCGACGCATACGGTGTCAACGGCGCCTTGGGCGTGTCTTCATCGATCGACTCGCCTTCGCCATTGTTGCCGTAGACCGCAGCGCTGGAGGCGTACAGCACGCGCTTGACGCCGGCCTGACGCATGGCTTCGCAGACATTCAGCGAGCCGATGAAATTGCTGCGGTGAGTCTTCACCGGATCGTCCACCGAGGCCTGCACCGAGGCCACCGCTGCCAGATGCGCCACGGCGCTGCAACCGACCATGGCCTGGGCCACCAGCGCCGCATCGGCGACGTCGCCCACAATGAGTTCAACCTTGGGATTGTCCAGCGGCAGGTTGCTGCGTTTGCCGGTGGACAGGTCATCGATAATTCGCACCGAATGGCCTTTGGCAAGCAAGGCATCGGTCAGGTGTGAGCCGATGAAGCCGGCGCCGCCGGTGATTAAAACAGGGCCGTCAGCCATGGCGATAGAACCTATCCAATAAGCCCGGGAGTGCCGCGCGCCAGGCGCGGGGCTTGATCCCGAAAGTGTGCAGAATTTTCTTGCAGGCCAGCACCGCGTGTTGCGGCTCTTCGGCGGCGTCCGGGCGCGCGGCATGGGCCTGGGCGGTCGGCGCTTCGATGGCCAGCGGATGCAGGCTGCGGGCTTCGGTCAGGATCGCCTGCCCCAGCGCCAACGGCGTGGTCGCCTCATGCCCGGCGTAATGATAGGTGCCCCACAGTGGCGCCGCGCAATCGAGTTGCTTGAGCACGGAAATAATCACCCGCGCCGCGTCGTCGACCGGTGTCGGGTTGCCCCGGCGGTCGTCGGCCATCAGCAATTCTTCCGGCTGTTCGGCGCGACCGAGGAAACGCCCGAGGGTGCCGTCGGGGCTGTCATCGAGCAGCCAACCGAATCGCAGCAGCACGTGTTGCGGGCAGGTGGCGCGCACGCTTTGTTCGATCCGCCACAAGGCTTGACCGCGCAAGCCCAGCGGCACCGGCTCGTCTTTTTCGCTGTAGGCGGTCGCCCGGGAGCCGTCGAACACCCGATAGCTCGACGGTTGCAGCAGCACAATGTTGTGGTGCTGGCACAGTTCGGCCAGACGCTCGACCGCCCGCTCCTGCCCGGCCAGACGCTGTTCGCTGACCGTCTCCGCCTGAAACCAGTCGAAGTAGTAGGCGAGATTGATCAGCGCGTCCGGGCGGGTGTCGTCGAGCAGTTGCGTCAGGCTCGCGGCATCCCAGCCGTCTTGCGGTGGGCGGGGGGCGAGGAAACCGATGTCTTCCTCCGCACCGAGGCGAATCAGCGCCTGCCCAAGGGCATTTCCGCCGCCCAGTAACATAAGGCGCATTCGCATAGAGTCAGCAGGCCCAGTCTGATTGGAACGATGGTTTTATCGACAGCGCCCATGGGCGATGTCGTTGATAGTTGCCGGAATCGTTGCATTTTGCGGGTTTAGTGCGCAACCGTCATCCGTAAAGTGTAGATCCCAGGGATTTGTGGTGCTGCTACTGGCCTCATCGCCGGCAAGCCCGCTCCCACAGGTTTATCGAATGGCCACAGAATATTGGATCAACACATAATCCTGTGGGAGCGGGCTTGCCCGCGATAGGGCCCTGAAGTACAGCGCAGATCCCGAGCGGTACTTGCATCTTCAGTCACCCACCCGCATAAATCACCCATGAATCTGCCCATCCCCACGGACCCGGCCCTGGCAGGCTTCCACCCCGCCGTCAGCGCCTGGTTCAGCAATACCTTCCCGACGGTCACCGCCGCCCAGGCCCGGGCTTGGCCGCTGATCCGCCAGCACCGCTCGACGCTGATCTCCGCGCCCACCGGGTCCGGCAAAACCCTCACGGCCTTCCTCGCGGTCATCGACGACCTGGTCCATCGCGGCCTGGACAACGGCGGCCACCTGCCCGACGAAACCCTGGTGGTCTACATCTCACCGCTCAAGGCCCTGTCCAACGACATCCAGATCAACCTGCAAAACCCGCTGGCCGGCATCACCGAGCAATTGCGCGCCATGGGCCTGCCCGAATTGCAGATCAACACCGCCGTGCGCACCGGCGATACGCCACAAAAAGAGCGCTCGGCCATGCGCCGAAATGCACCGCACATTCTGGTGACCACCCCGGAATCCCTTTATGTGCTCCTCGGTTCAGACTCTGGCCGGCAGATGCTCGGCACCACGCGCACGGTGATCGTCGACGAAATCCACGCCATCGCCGCCAGCAAACGCGGCAGCCACCTGGCCCTGAGCCTCGAACGTTTACAGGCACTGTGTGCGGTCCCGCTGATGCGCATCGGCCTGTCCGCCACGCAAAAACCCATCGAGGCGGTCTCGCGCTTCCTCGTGGGTCGTGACCGCGACGGTGAAATCATCGACATCGGCCACGCCCGCCCACGGGATCTGGACATCGAAGTGCCGCCAGTGCCGCTGTCCGCCGTGATGGCCAACGATGTCTGGGAATTGGTCTACGACCGCCTCGCCGCCCTCGCCCGCGAACACCGCACCACGCTGGTGTTCGTCAACACCCGGCGCCTGGCCGAGCGCCTGAGCCGGCATTTGAGTGAGCGCCTGGGCAAAGAGGCCGTCGCCGCGCACCACGGCAGCTTGGCCAAGGAGTTTCGCCTCGACGCAGAGCAGCGCCTCAAGCGCGGTGATCTGCAAGTGCTGATCGCCACGGCCTCGCTGGAACTGGGGATCGATATTGGCGACGTCGACCTGGTGTGCCAGATCGCCTCGCCGCGCTCGATTGCCGGTTTTCTGCAACGGGTCGGCCGCTCCGGGCACCAGGTCGGCGGCACGCCCAAGGGCCGTTTGTTCGCCACCACCCGCGATGACTTGATCGAATGCGCCGCCCTGCTCGACTGTGTGCGCCGAGGTGAACTCGACACCCTGCAAATTCCCAAGGCACCGCTGGATGTGTTGGCGCAGCAGATCATCGCCGAGGTCAGCTGCCGGGAATGGCAGGAGCAGGCGCTGTTGGAGATGTTCCGCAAGGCCTCGCCTTACGCCGACCTCGACGAAAAACATTACCAGGCGCTGCTGAATATGCTCGCCGAGGGCTACAACGGTCGTCAGGGGATCCGCAGCGCGTACCTGCACCGTGACGCCGTAACCCGCACGTTGCGCGGTCGTCGGGGCAGCAAACTGACGGCCGTGACCAGCGGCGGAACGATTCCGGACAACGCCGATTACAGCGTGCTGCTGGAGCCTCAAGGGCTGAACATCGGCAGCGTCAACGAAGACTTTGCCGTGGAAAGCATCGCCGGGGATATCTTCCAACTGGGCAATACGTCGTACCGAATCCTGCGCGTCGACACCGGCAAGGTCCGGGTCGAAGACGCTCAGGGCCAGCCGCCGACCATTCCGTTCTGGCTCGGGGAAGCGCCGTGGCGCAGCGCTGAATTGTCATTTGCCGTGGCGCGTCTGCAGGCGCAGCTCGACGACCTGCTCGGCGCCACACCGGGCGACTTGCAACCGGCCACCGACTGGCTGACCGGCACCCTCGGCCTGAACCTCGCCAGCGCCGAACAATTGGTGGATTACCTGGCCCGGGCACGCCTGACATTGGGCGCCCTGCCCTCGCAAGACACGCTGCTGATGGAGCGGTTTTTCGACGAATCCGGCGGCACGCAATTGATCATCCACTCGCCGTTCGGCAGTCGCATCAACCGCGCCTGGGGCTTGGCCCTGCGCAAGCGTTTCTGCCGCACGTTCAACTTCGAATTGCAGGCTGCCGCCAGCGAAGACGCGATCGTGCTGTCGCTGTCCACCAGCCACAGCTTCGAACTCGACGATGTTTGGCGTTATGTGCATAGCAACACCGCCGAACACTTGCTGATCCAGGCGATACTCGACGCACCGCTGTTCGGCGTGCGCTGGCGCTGGAACGCCGGGGTCGCGCTGGCGTTGCCGCGTTACACCGGCGGACGCAAAGTCGCGCCGCAGATCCAGCGCATGAAAAGCGAGGACCTGATCGCCAGCGTGTTTCCCGATCAGATCGCCTGTGTGGAAAACCTTGCTGGCGAACGTGAAGTTCCCGAGCATCCGCTGGTGGAACAAACCCTCGATGATTGCCTGCACGAAGCCATGGACAGCGAAGGCTGGCTGGCGTTGTTGCGGCGCATGGAAAGCGGCGATGTCCGGCTGATCAGCCGCGATTTGCCGGCACCCTCGCCGCTGGCAGCAGAAATCCTCAGCGCCCGCCCCTACACCTTTCTCGACGATGCGCCGCTGGAAGAACGCCGCACCCAAGCGGTGCTCAACCGGCGCTGGACCGATCCGCAGTCCACCGATGACCTCGGTGCGCTGGATGCAGAAGCGATTCAAGCGGTGCGCGACGAAACCTGGCCAGCCCCGACGGGCGTCGATGAAATGCACGAAGCCTTGATGAGCCTGGCGTGCATCACCGATGCCGAGGCACAGGCCAATGCGCATTGGCTCGACTGGTTGAACGCCCTCGCTGCAAGCGGCCGCGCCAGCCGTTTGCAGCTCAACGCCAAGCAATCGCTGTGGTTGGCGTTGGAGCGTCTGACTTGCCTGCGGGCGATTTATCCACAGGCGAATTTGCTGCCACCACTGGAGGCGCTACCGGGATTCGATGAGGTCTGGGAAACGGACGAAGCCGTGCTGGAAGTGATTCGCGCGCGGCTTAGCGCGTTTGGTCCACTGCCGCTGCAAGCGATTGCCGAACCCTTGGGATTGCCGGCCATTGAAGTCACCCAAGCGCTGGCGCAACTGGAGCGCGAAGGTTATGTGCTGCGCGGTCAATTCACCCCTGGCGCCAGTGAGGACGAATGGTGTGAGCGGCACCTGCTGGCGCGGATTCATCGCTACACGGTCAAGCGCCTGCGGCGGGAAATCGAGCCGGTGGCGTTGCAGGATTTCATGCGGTTTCTGTTCGACTGGCAGCATCTGTCGGCCGCGACGCAAGGCCAGGGCAACGCGGTGTTGCCCGCCATCGTCGCGCAGTTCGAAGGCTATCCCGCTGCCGCTTCCGCTTGGGACAGCGACATTCTGCCGATGCGGATCAAAGGCTATTCGGCGAGTTGGCTGGACGACCTGTGCCGCAGCGGCAAACTGGTCTGGACGCGCCTGACTGCGCGCAACAAGACGGCCGGCACCGCGCTGCGCAGCACACCGATTCTGCTGCTGCCGCGCAGTCAGGTCGGGTTGTGGAGCAGCCTGACCGAGCAGACCCCGGTCAGTGAACTGTCGCCCAAGACGCAAAAAGTCTACGAAGCACTCAGCCAGCATGGCGCGCTGTTTTTCGATGAGTTGGTTCACGAGGCGCACCTGCTGCGCGCCGAGCTGGAAATTGCCTTGCAGGAACTGGTCGGCGCCGGGCTGGTGAACGCCGACAGCTTCGCCGGCCTGCGAGCGCTGATCACTCCGGCCAGCAAACGACAGAACCGCAGCAGCCGACGTGGGCGTGGGGCGTTTGTCGGCGGGATGGACGATGCCGGGCGCTGGGCCTTGCTGCGACGCGGTCCGGCCGCGACGGTTGTGGATAACAAACGCCCGGCGCCGACGCCGAGTGACACCCTGGAACACATCGCCATGACCTTGCTGAGACGCTACGGCGTGGTGTTCTGGCGCTTGCTGGAACGGGAGGCGGATTGGTTGCCGAGCTGGCGCGAGTTGCTGCGCACGTTCCATCGGCTGGAGGCTCGCGGGGAGATTCGCGGTGGGCGGTTTGTCAGTGGCTTGGCCGGGGAGCAATTTGCGTTGCCTGAGGCGATACCATTGCTGCGCGAAGTCCGGCGCCGACCACATGACGGGAGTTTGATCGCGGTGTGCGGGGTTGATCCGCTGAACCTTGCCGGGACGTTATTGCCCGGGGCGAAGGTGCCGGCGTTGGCGAGTAATCGGTTGGTGTATCGGGACGGGTTGCCGGCGGCGGCCGAGATTGCCGGCAAGCAGGTTTTCTGGGTGGAGCTGGATCAGCAATCGACTGCTGAATTACACAGCAAGCTGATCCGCCACAATCCCCTGTAGGAGCGAGGCTTGCCCGCGAAGAACGAAGACACGGTTCTACTGATAAACCGCGGTGCGCCCTTCGCGGGCAAGCCTCGCTCCTACAGGGTTTGCGGTGCTATTGAGTACGCGGCTGATCCGGCAACAACACCGGCGAATTCTCCGGCGCCGGCCCGTCGTCTTCCTGCCCGGCCATCGCCTGTTTCGGCATCAAAACCTGCTGTGGATAAGTCTGCGCGAAATGCACCCACGGGCTGTTATCCACAAGCTTCTTCAACCGCTGGTTAAACGCCCGGCTTACTGCATATTGCCCACCCGACACCGTGCGGAACTGCGCCGTCAGCACCACGCCGTTGAGGTCCATTTTGTCGACGCCAAACACGTCCAGCGGACCTTGCAGGTTGTACTTGAGAAACGCGTCCTCACGGATCGAATCCCCCGCCTCGCGGATCAGCTCGATGGCTTTGTCGACATCGGTGTCGTAGGTGAACTGCACCGAGAAAAACGCATACGCGAACTGCCGTGATTGGTTGGTCACTGCCTTGATCTGACCGAACGGCACCGAATGCACAAAGCCCTTGCCGTCCCGCAGGCGCAAAGTGCGGATGGTCAGGCCCTCGACCGTGCCGGCATGGCCGGAGTCGAGCACCACCCAGTCGCCGATCGACAGGGTGTCTTCGATGATGATGAACAACCCGGTGATCACGTCCTGCACCAGTTGCTGCGAACCGAAACCGATGGCCAGGCCGACCACCCCGGCACCGGCCAGCAAGGGCGCGACGTTGATCCCTAGATTGGCCATGGTGGTGATCGCGCAGATCACCACCAGGATGATTTTGATCGCGTTGCGCAACAGCGGCAGGATGGTTTTGACCCGCGTACTCGGTTGCGCCGTGCGTTTGTTGACCGGAGGTTTCAATGCTTCCTGAATCGCCGTATCGAGCACCACCCACAGCAACCAGGTCACCAGAAAGATCAGCCCCATGCTGCTCAACGACTCACTGATCGCCCGCCCTACCGAGTTCTGCTCGGCGAATTCGAATAGCGACACACCCCAGATCCGCCCGAGGATTTCGATGAAGGCCACGGCCATGACAATCCGCAGCAGCGCATGCAGCAGACTGAGAAAACGCTCCTTGTAAGCGCTGCTGTGCTGGATCGCTGCGACCTGACGCGACTTGAACATGTGCTGGAAAATCGTGCTGAGGAACACCGTGGCGATCAGCAGGATGGTGGTGAACAACGCACAGCGCAGGGCTTTCTGATTGTCATCGCCGACGCCGAGCAGGTTGATCGCCGAGACCATCACCATCAGCAGGATCGGCCAGTACCAGAGCCCGGAAAAGATCCGCAGGGATTCTTGCAGCGACGGCTGTTTGAGGCGCTGGGCCAGCGGTCGGTTACGGATCAGATGTGCCACCGGGCGCCGCAAACGGATCACCAGTAATCCGAAGATGATCGAGACGAAAAACCCGGTCAGCACTGCAGCGCTGCTGGTGATGTTGCCGCCCAGTTGCCGGGCGATCTGCGGGCTGGTCAGCGCATCGCTGAGCGCGGCGAGAAAGCCGATCAGGAACAGCGGTCGTGGGCAGAAATCGCGGATGATCTGCACCGCCGTGCGCTTGTGGCCAGTGTTGAACATGACGATCACGCAGAGCAGCATCGAGGTCGAGAAAATACCGCTGCTGGTGGCGTAGGCGAAACACAGCGCCAGCGCACGGCCCACCGAGGCTGGCAGGAAGTGGCTGACGTAGAGGGTCAACGGCAGACAGATCAGGGCCGGTAGCGTGTAAGGCAACACATAATTGAGCAGGTCCTGACTGCGCTGGCGGGTTCGCAGATAGCGGCCCTGGTTCAAGCGTTTGGCGAGGATCCCGCCGAGTACGGTGAGCAAGGCAAAGCTGCCGAGCCAGACGCCGGACAACATCAGGAAGTCGCCAATCACGCTCCAGCCTGAACGGTTGGAGGGTCGATTGACCAGTTTGTCCACCTCATTCGCCGCCCGGTCGGCCCGCAGGCGCCAGGCATCGACCAGGTTTTCGTTGAGGTCGAGCTTGTCCTGAACGTCGTCGATGCTGGAGCTGATGGCCCCGAGCAGGCCGCCCTGGACCAACGGTTCAGGCGTAGCAGGCTCCTCGGCAGCGGCGGGAACACCCGGCAGCGTGACGGCTTCCAACTCGTTGCTGCCCAGAAACAGCAACGCCCCCAGCAGTATCGCGGTCTTGAACTTGAGCAAAACGGGAAGCTCCTTGGGAAGGGTCTGTAAGGAACTGATCGGGAAATGGCGGGCAAGTTCGGTTTTGCCCGCGAGATAACTAACACCGCAGTTCCCCTGTGGGAGCGAGCTTGCTCGCGATGGCGGTCTGCCTGTCACATATATGTTGAATGTGCCGCCGCTATCGCGAGCAGGCTCACTCCCACAGGGTTTTGTAGTGTTCTGTCGATATTTGACCTGCACGCAAATATCAAATGCCCACCTCTCTATTTTTCCGCACAACCCAAACCCCGACACTGCGCTCCATCAATCAAACCCACCGGAGTTGCAGTCATGCCCATTGCCTTGCTCGCGCTGACCCTCAGCGCCTTCGCCATCGGGACGACCGAGTTCGTCATCGTTGGCCTGTTACCCACCATCGGCGCCGACCTCGGCGTCAGCCTGCAGTCTGCCGGCCTGCTGGTCAGCCTCTACGCCCTGGGTGTTGCCATCGGCGCCCCGGTGCTCACCGCGCTGACCGGCAAAGTCCCGCGCAAATTGCTGCTGTTGTCGCTGATGGTGCTGTTCACCCTTGGCAACCTGCTGGCGTGGAAAGCCCCCAGCTACGAATCGCTGGTCATGGCGCGGATCGTCACCGGCCTCGCCCACGGGGTGTTTTTCTCGATTGGCTCGACCATCGCCACCAGCCTGGTGCCAAAGGAAAAAGCCGCCAGCGCGATCGCCATCATGTTCACCGGCCTCACCGTGGCGCTGGTCACCGGTGTGCCGCTGGGGACCTTCATCGGTCAGCATTTCGGCTGGCGTGAAACCTTCCTCGCCGTATCCGCATTGGGTGTGATCGCCTTTATCGGCAGCCTGCTCTACGTGCCGAAAAACATCGCCCACAGCAAACCCGCTTCGCTGTTGCAGCAATTGCAGGTGCTCAAGCAGCCTCGCCTGCTGCTGGTGTACGCCATGACCGCAGTCGGTTACGGCGGCTCGTTCATCGCGTTCACCTTCCTGGCGCCGATTCTCCAGGACATTTCCGGCTTCAGCGCCAGCACGGTCAGCCTGGTGTTGTTGGTCTACGGCATCTCGGTGGCGGTCGGCAACATCTGGGGCGGCAAACTGGCGGACAAGCGCGGCCCGATCAGCGCCCTGAAAATCATCTTCGCCCTGCTCGCTGCCGTGCTGTTCGTGCTGACCTTTACCGCCGGCAACCCATGGCTGGCGCTAGCCACCGTGCTGGTCTGGGGCGCAGTGGCGTTCGGTAACGTGCCGGGGCTGCAAGTGTATGTGGTGCGTCAAGCCGAACATCACACCCCGCATGCGGTGGACGTGGCGTCGGGGCTGAACATCGCCGCGTTCAACCTTGGCATCGCCGGTGGCGCGTGGGGTGGTGGGTTGATCGTCGCGCATATGGGTCTGATCCATACCGCGTGGATTGGCGGGCTAGTGGTGTTGGTGGCGTTGGCGCTGACGGCGTGGAGTGGGCGCCTTGATCGACTCGGGCCGGTGTATGCCGAGAGCTCAACCCGCATCGTCGCCGGACACTAAACCCTGTGGGAGCGAACTGTGGCGAGGGGGCTTGCCCCGTTGGGGCGCGAAGCGCCCCCAGACCTTACGACCCGATTAATTCAGCCACATCGCATGGGCAGTTTTCGCGGCTGCTTCGCAACCGAACGGGGCGAGCCCCCTCGCCACAGTTCGCTCCCACAGTTGGTCGGTGTGGTTTTCTGAGCGCACACCGTCCGTAGTCCCGTCGAAACTTTCTCGGCCGCCCCACGGTCATCAAAAGACAGAGGCAACCGAGGACCATTAGACGGGAGGCGACATGGCGGCGATTCACATTGGTATTTCAGGCTGGCGCTACACACCCTGGCGGGGTGGTTTCTACCCGAAGGGGCTGACCCAGAAGCGCGAATTGCAATTTGCGTCACGGGCGGTCAACAGCATCGAAATCAATGGATCATTTTACGCCCTGCAACGGCCTGAACGTTACGCCCAGTGGTACGCCGAAACCCCGACGGACTTCGTGTTCAGCGTCAAAGCCCCGCGCTTCATCACCCACATCAAACGTCTGCGGGACATTCATAAACCGCTGGCGAATTTCTTTGCCTCTGGGATCCTGGAGCTCAAAGAAAAGCTCGGGCCAATCCTCTGGCAGTTCCCGCCCAACTTCAAATTCGACGTCGAGCTGTTCGAAAGCTTCCTCGAACAATTGCCCCACGACACCCAACAGGCCGCCGCCCTCGCCCGCCAGCACGATTCGCACCTGCACGGCCCCGCCAGCATGAAGGCTTACAAGAAAAAGCCGCTGCGCCATGCCGTTGAAATCAGGAACGAGACCTTTATCGATCCGGCGTTCGTGCGCCTGCTCAAGCGCTACAACGTTGCCCTGGTCATCGCCGACACCGCCGGGAAATGGCCGTACCGCGAAGACGTCACCAGTGATTTCGTCTACCTGCGCCTGCACGGCGCCGAAGAACTCTACGCCAGCGGTTACACCGCTGAGGCACTGGAGCGCTGGGGCGAGCGGATTGACGCCTGGAACCACGGCCAACAACCGGCGGATCCGCAGCTGATCGCACCTCGGCAAAAGCCGAAAACCCGCAAGTCCCGGGAAGTATTCTGCTATTTCGACAACGACATCAAGGTCCGCGCCCCCTTCGATGCGCGACGCTTGCTTGAGCACTTCCATCTCGACAAAGATCTCGCTACCGCCCCCGGCGAACCTGTTGCCGAAGGGGTATTGCCATGAGCATTTCCGAACCGGTCGGCATTACCGACGAACAGCAACCCATCATCACCGCCGTGCGCCGCTTCACCGTGCTGACGGTCAATACCCACAAGGGTTTCACCGCGCTCAACCGACGCTTCATCCTGCCGGAATTGCGCGAAGCGGTACGTAGCGTGTCTGCCGACGTGGTGTTTTTGCAGGAAGTCCACGGCACCCACGAGCATCATCCGCAGCGTTACAGCAACTGGCCGACGATGCCGCAGTACGAATTCCTCGCCGACACCCTGTGGCCGCAGTTTGCCTATGGCCGCAACGCGGTGTATCCGGCGGGTGATCACGGTAATGCACTTCTGTCGAAATTCCAGATCATTCGTCATGACAACCTCGACGTTTCGATCAGCGGCCATGAGAACCGCGGCCTCCTGCACTGTGTGCTGCGCATGCCCGGCGATGGCCGGGAAGTGCACGCCATTTGCGTGCATCTGGGGTTGCGTGAAAGCCACCGAACAGAACAACTGAAATTGCTCGCACGACGCCTCGAAGACCTTCCGGCCGACGCCCCGGTGATTGTCGCCGGCGATTTCAACGATTGGCGCCAGCGGGCCGATGCTTTGCTCAAGCCCTGTGGGCTGCGCGAGGTGTTCGCCGAGCACCACGGCAAACCGGCGCGCAGTTTTCCAGCGCGGTTGCCGGCGTTACGCCTGGACCGCATCTATGTGCGCAACCTCAAGGCCAGCCGTCCACAAGTGCTGGCGGCGCGCCCCTGGTCACACCTTTCCGACCACGCACCGCTGTCGGTGGAGATCGAGCTATGAGCAGCGCCCCGATGGAAAAAGCCACCGTTGAACACGTGCCAACTACCCCGCCGGTGCGTGAACCCGGCGTGGTCGACGTCGAATACGGGTGGCAGGGCAACAACCTTGTGGAAATGCTCGAAAACGGCGAAGCCTATTTCCCGCGGGTGTTCGAGGCCATGCGCCAGGCCAAGACTGAAATCCTCCTGGAAACCTTCATTGTGTTCGAGGACAAGGTCGGCAATGAACTGCAGCAAGTGCTGATCGAAGCCGCCCAACGCGGTGTACGGGTTAGCGCCAGTCTCGACGGGTTTGGCTGTGGCGAGTTGAGCAACGGCTATCTCGCGGCGTTGAGCCAGGCCGGCGTGCGCCTGCAAATATTCGATCCGGCACCCAAGCGCTTGGGCATCCGCACCAACTGGTTCCGCCGTCTGCACCGCAAGATCGTGGTGGTGGACGGCACGATTGCGTTCATCGGCGGGATCAACTTTTCCGCCGACCACCTGGCCGACTTCGGCCCCGAGGCCAAGCAGGATTACTCGGTTGAAGTGCAAGGCCCGGCGGTAGCCGACATTCATCACTTCGCGCTGCTGCAAAGTGGCCGCCCGGCTCGCGCCAAATACTGGTGGCAACGCCGCCGGCAGCGGCGCTCGGAAATGGCGTTCAGTGACCACGACGGCCAGGTCCGACTGGTGTACCGCGACAACGGCGACCATCGCACGGATATCGAAGAGGTTTACCGCCAGGTGCTGCGCAGTGCCCAGCGCCGCGTCGTGATCGCCAACGCCTACTTCTTTCCGGGCTACCGCTTGCTGCGTGAAATCCGCAACGCCGCGCGCCGTGGCGTCGACGTGCGCCTGATCCTGCAAGGGCAACCGGACATGATGGTGGCCAAACTGGCCGCGCGCATGACCTACGATTATTTGCTCAAGTCCGGCGTGCAGATCTTCGAATATTGCGAACGCCCGCTGCACGGCAAAGTCGCGCTGGTGGATGAGGACTGGAGCACCGTCGGCTCGAGCAATCTCGACCCGTTGAGCCTGTCCATGAACCTGGAAGCCAATGTGTTGATCCGCGACCGGGCCTTCAACCACGACCTGTTCGAACGGCTGGAGGTGCTGAGCAACAACCACTGCAAAGCCATGTCAGTGGAAAAGGCACCGCGCGGACGGATCTGGCACATGACCGTCGGCTTTCTGGTGTTTCACTTCCTGCGTCACTTCCCGGCGTGGGCGGGTTGGCTGCCGGCGCATAAACCACGCCTGAAACCCTTCACTCATCCCGCCGGGAGCGATCACAATGGACCGCGTTGAGGCTCACTCGGCACCTCGCGGAGACAGCGCAACGCCTGCCTCGGAAAAGAAATCACGCTTCAGCCGCTGGAAAAAGCCGCTGACGATGCTGTTTTTCCTGGCGCTGATCGTGCTGTTCACGATGCTCGCCCAGCGCATCGAATGGAACGAAGTCTTCGACACCCTGGCCGATTTCAAGGTCCGCACGCTGATCATTGCGTCCAGCCTGACGCTGGTGAGTTTTCTGGTGTACGCCTGTTTTGACCTGATCGGCCGCACCTACATCCGCCAGGACCTGACCTGGAAACAGATCCTGCCGGTGGGGATCATCAGCTACGCCTTCAACCTCAACCTGAGTGCCTGGGTTGGCGGCATTGCCATGCGTTATCGCCTGTATTCTCGGCTTGGGGTGAGCAAAAGCAACATCGCGAAAATCCTCGGCCTGAGCCTGGCGACCAATTGGTTCGGCTACATGGTGATTGCGGGGGCAGTGTTCAGCAGCGGACTGGTCAGAATGCCGCCGGGCTGGAAGTTGAGCAGCGGTGCCTTGCAAGGTGTGGGGGTGTTGTTGCTGCTGGTGAGCGCGGGGTATCTGGCGGCATGCCAGTTCTCCAAACGTCGGGAATGGGCAATACGCGGGGTGGAAATCAACCTGCCGTCCTTGCGCATGGCGCTGCTGCAACTGGCCCTCGGGGCCCTGAACTGGTCCCTGATGGCGGCGGTGATCTTCACATTGTTGCCGAGCAAACTGGATTATCCGTTAGTGCTGGGCGTGTTGTTGATCAGTGCGATTGCCGGGGTGATTACCCACATTCCTGCCGGGCTTGGGGTCCTGGAGGCGGTGTTTGTGGCGCTGCTGCAACACGAGGCTTCGCGGGGGAGCCTGGTGGCGGGGTTGCTGGCTTATCGAGCGATTTATTTTATTTTGCCGTTGTTGATTACGTTGGTGATGTATCTGGTGGTGGAGGCGAAGGCGAAGTCGCTGCGGATTGCCAAAAAGCCCAAAGAGACAGGTTGATTTCGAGGACGCCATCGCGGGCAAGCCCGCTCCCTCAAGGTTCACCAGAGACCCTTGTGGGAGCGGGCTTGCCCGCGATGGCGTCCTCAAAAACGCTGCACATCTCACTTCGATTGAATAATGCTCAACCGTTCACCCACCACCATCTCAGTAATCCAGTCCACCAGGATCGAGGTGTAGGCCTGCTGCGAAACCGGCTCGCTCAAGGCGTGATCGGCACCATCGATAATCCGGTGCGTCAGCGAATGCGTCTGCTGGCACGCGGCGCGATAGCTCATGATCGTTGCGTGAGGCACGAAGTCGTCGGTCTCGGACTCCACAAGCAACACATCCCCGGTGAATTGCGAGCAGGCATGCAAGGCGCGATTGCTGTCGGCGCGCACCAGTGTGTTGCGGTAATCGCGTAAATCAGCCTTGTCCAGTTCACGCTTGGGTGTATGCCATTCATCGTCGCGATACAGCGCCGGCACCCGCAGCGCCAACCAGCGCACCGGACGCAATGAAGTCAGAATCGAGGCCAGATAACCGCCATAACTGGTGCCAACCACCGCAATGGCAGAGGTGTCGAGCGCCGGGTGGGCGAGCAAGCGGTCGTATGCCGCCAGCAGGTCGCGCAGGTTGTCTTCACGCGTCACTCGCGTGAGCGGAATGCCGGTACCGCCGGTGTGCCCGCGCAAGTCGAACGTCAGGCACACGCACCCCAAGCCGGCGATGCCTTTGGCCCGCTCCAGGTCCCGCTCCTGGCTGCCGCCCCAACCGTGCACAAACAACACGCCGGGGACTTTCGATTTGGGGCTCAGAAAGGTCCCGCTCATCTGTTCATCGTCGATGTCGATCTGAATGGTTTCGCTTCTAGCCGTCATAGGATTTGACCGTTACGTACTTGAGAAGAAAGTCACTGTTTTCCGCGGGCCCGCGATACACCTCGATGGCGTCCGGCGGCAGTGGTTGGTCGATGTAGGTTTCCACCGACGAGACGCGAATCGCGCGCATCCCGGGGTCGTTGACGAAGCTCTGCAACGCGGCCACTTCGGCACTGCTGGCACCGCCCATGCGCCACGACTGTTCGAGCACGCCGCTGCGCTGTTTGCCGCTGCTGTCCAGGCCCTGGGCGATGTCATAGTTGCGGCGCGAGGCGTAAAAACCGGGATAGGCCTCGTCTGCGGCACTGTCGAACACTTGCGCCTGCCGGATCGCCAGTTGCACATCGTCAGGCAGGTCCAGTTTCAGCAGGTCTTCGTAATCCCCCTGCACCACCAACAGATTGGACCCTCCATAAACCTGCTCGCCCCGACCGTCTTCGGTCAAGTATTGATCACCGCAATAACTCAGCACCTTGCCGCCGAAAAAGCTCTGGCCGACGCTGTGGGTGATGACTTTGTCGAGATCCTGCTCGACCACCACGCCTTCGCTGAACAGTGCCTTGGCATCGGGGCGAGCCAGAACGGCGTCGAACTGGTCGAGGCTTTTGATCACTTCCTGTCCACGTCCGGCGCAGGCATGAATCGGCTTGATTCGGATGGGACCTGCGTAGAGCAAATGCTCCGCCGCCGGTCGCGCATCGTCGAACGAGAACACGCTGACGCCATCGAGCACCACGCTGCGTACGCGTTCGGAAAACAACGGTGACCAGCCTTCCGGGGCCTGCGCATTTTTGTTGCGCAACCCGTGGCTGATGGCTTTGGTGCAGATGAAATCGTGGTCGACGTAACCGCCCCACAGATCCTCCGGCCCCGTGACGCCCAAAGCCCGGGCGGCAGCGGCGCCGACCAGGGTCTGGGTCGGCAACAGATAAAGGTCCCGGCCGTTGTGAAGTTCGGGGTCGTAACTGCCACCGAACTTGAGACCCAGGATGTGCGCCAGCCAACGTGCCAGCGCGCGATTGGTTTCGACTTCGTGCTGGGGCGCCTCGGGGCGGACCGAATGGGCGACTACCAGTTTTTTGCGGTTTGTTGGGGTCATGCGTCCCCCTTCAATCGACTTTCGATGAATGTAGTTGAAGGGGTGCAGAGATCAAGCCAATGGGAGCTTGATCGAAACGATTTTGAAATCAGTCGGTTGCAGAAATCGTAATGGCACGACGCCTGCTCGATTCTGCACGACGCCCATCGGCGACTCTGGCATTTTGCACGATCCTGGCCTTCAACTGATCCCCTGTGGGAGCGAGCCTGCTCGCTCCCACAGGGGATTGGGGTGTTTCGACTACCGTGATACGGCAGTGGGCATCACCCCAAACCGCGACCGGTAATCACTCGGCGCCAGCCCGGTAATTTTCTTGAACGTCGCCCGGAACGCCCCCGGGTCCTGATAGCCCACAGTCCACGCGATGTGATCGATGGTGCCGTTGGTGAACTCAAGCATTTCCCGAGCCTTGCCGACCCGCAGGTGCTGGCAGTACTCGGTGGGTTTCAACCCGGTCGCTGCGCGGAAACGGCGCAGGAACGTGCGTTCTTCCAGCCCTGCCCGCTCGGCCATCGCCGTCAGCGACACGTCCGTGGCACCGGTGCTTTGCAGCCAATGCTGAACCTTGAGAATCGACGCATCGCCGTGGCTGAGAATCGGTGAAAAGTTACTGCCGCATTCACTCGCGCTGTCGCTGTGTTCCACCACCAGAAAACGCGCGGTGCCGGTGGCGATGCTCGGGCCGAGCAAACGGTCGACCAGGCGCAAACCCAGCTCGGACCAGGCCATCAGCCCGGCGGTGGTGATCAGGTCGCCGTCGTCGACGATGGGGGTATCGGCCATAAGCTTGATGGCCGGGTAACGCTCGGCGAAAGTTTTGGCCGAGGTCCAGTGGGTGGTTGCGCTGCGGCCGTCAAGCAAGCCGCTTTCGGCCAGCAGAATCGAGCCTACGCAGACGCCACCGAGGGTCGCGCCCCGGGCGTGTTGCTGACGCATCCAGTGGATCAACGCCTGCGGTGCCTGGCCTTCGGAAAAACCGGCAATCGATGGCGGAATCAATACCGCCACCAAGGCGCGGTCGGGCCCGGGATGACTGTCGTACACCCGCTCGGGCGCCTGCTCGCCATCAACTTGCCAATGGCTGACCCGCAGCAACGGCAATTGCGCAGCCTGATGCTCGGCGGCAATCCGGTTGGCCACCCCGAACAGGTCTGTCAGCCCATGCACCGCCGCCATCTGCGCGCCGGGATAAATCAGCACACCGAGTTCGGCGATTGCCCTTTCTGCGTCCATTGTCAGTTTTCCCCCTTCTATTGTCGGTGCGGCCAATCCCCTGACGGCCTGCCAGAGCCAATACTTCGTTCCACACCCAACACACCTATTTCGAGGAAACAGTCATGGGCAAGCAAGCACTCATCGTAGTCGATATCCAAAACGACTACTTCCCTCAAGGCAAGTGGCCGCTGGTCGGCGCCGACGCTGCCGCCGACAACGCCGTCCGTCTGCTCAAAGCGTTTCGCGACGCCGGTGATTCTGTGGTGCACATCCGTCACGAGTTCACCTCCGACGAAGCCCCCTTCTTCACCCCGGGTTCCGAAGGCGCGAAGCTGCACCCCAAAGTCCTGAACCGCGCCGATGAGCCGGTGGTGCTCAAGCACTTCGTTAACTCGTTTCGTGAAACTGAACTGAAATCGATCCTCGACGAGCAAGGCATCAAGGAACTGGTGGTCGTTGGCAGCATGAGCCACATGTGTGTGGACGGCATCACCCGCGCCGCCGCGGACTTTGGCTACACCGTCACCGTGATCCAAGACGCCTGCGCCTCACGCGATCTGGAATTCAACGGCGTCACGGTGCCCGCCGCCCACGTTCACGCCGCCTTTATGTCGGCTCTGGGTTTCGCCTATGCGAGCGTGATTTCCACTGACGAATTCCTGGCGGCTAACCGCTAACCACGTAACGTATTGATCAAATTCCAAAAAGGACCCGCCGCGCTTGAGCGCTGCGGGCCTTTTTCGTGAAACGAAAAATGTATGACAAAAAATCTCACGCGTGAGCTATTGAGCGTGACAAAAATTGCCTGTAGTGTTTCTCACGCGTGAGTTTTTCACAACGAGGTCAGCCCCATGAAAAGCAGCCCTCCATCGAGTCCTCCACCAGGGCCCGATAACGATTCGGCAAGCCGCAAGGGAGAGCGCTCGAAACCGTCCGCGAAAAAACCATCGAGCTTTTACATGAAGCAGATGCGCGCGGGCCTGGGTGCCGCCGGTTATGTGAAACACGAGACTTGGGTGCTTCCCGAAAACCGAAGCCTGCTCAAGCAGATGGAGAAACAGCTTCGCCAACCGATTCTGGCTGGCTCATTCATGTCGGAGAATTACATGAGCGCAGGTACAAACTGGAACATCGATCGCCTCTTTAGCGCCCTTCAAGCCCTGGACGAAGTGGTTTCAAACGACATCACGCTTTCTCTCGTTCAAGGCTCCGAGTCCAGCATCAAGCTGGAAATGAACGATTTCGGTGGCTTGCCGATTTACATCGCGGTGGTTGGCGAACAGATCATCGTCGATACCGTTCTGGTCGACGTCGAGTCCATCAATGACGTGCCGGCCTTCAACGACGCCGTGCTGCGCAGCCGGGAGATGTTCCCGCTGTCCTCGATCGGTATCGAGTCCATGCCGAACGGGCAGATTGTTTACAACATGTTTGGCGCATTGAGCTCCGACTCCAGCCTGACGAACATCGTGACCGAGGTGAAAACCCTGGTCGACAACGTCCAGCGCGCCAGCGAAGCCTTCGAACGTTTTTTCAATTAATTATTCGGGAATAGGGAATATCCAATGACTCAGTCCATCTGGAGCAAATTGTTCACCGCGCTGCGTGGCGGTGCCAACGAAGTCGGCGAATCGATCGTCGACCAACAGGCCCTGCGCATCCTTGACCAGGAAATTCGCGATGCGGACAGCGCCCTAGCCAACGCCAAGCGTGAGCTGGTCACCATCATGGCCAAGCACAAACTGTCGGCTGATCGCGTCAGCGAGTACAACGCCAAGATCAAGGACCTGGAATCCAAGGCCCTGGCCGCAATCCAGGCCAACCGTGAAGACCTGGCCCTGGAAGTGGCCGAAGCCATTTCGACCCTGACCAACGAACTGGACGTCGAGCAGAAGCAGGCCACCGAATTCGGCGGTTACGCTGAAAACATGCGCAAAGACATCACCAAGGCCGAAAACCGCATCAAAAGCCTGCGCCAGCAAGTAGACATGGCCAAGGCTCGCGAAAGCGTACAGAAAGCCCAGGTCAGCGCTTCGATTGCCAGTGGCGGCGCCAACGGCAAGCTGGAAACCGCCGTCGGTACGCTGAACCGCCTGCAGGCCAAGCAGCAGCAACGCGCGGCTGAACTGGAAGCTCAGGACCAACTGGCCGATGCGTCGACCGGTACTGACCTGGAACGCAAACTGCGCGACGCCGGCATCACCCCGGACGCCGGCAGCGCCAATGCGATTCTGGAACGCCTGAAGCAAAAATCGGCCGAGTAACTGCCGAATGCAAAACCTGTGGGAGCTAGCCTGCTAGCGATTGCGGTTTGTCAGACAACATAGATGTCGACTGACACTCCCCCTTCGTCGGAACGCCGCCCGGAGCAGGCTCGCTCCCACAATAGGTTGCGTTTCAGTTTTCAGTGAATCGAGGTCAAGGATGGATGCCCTGAAGGGTTTCAAGACAATCGCAGGCCTGGCGCTCTTCATGGTCGCGCTGCAACTGGTCAATGTCGCGACCGGCTACAGCCTCATGGCCTTCGGTTTGATCCCGAGAACCGCGCACGGTCTGCTCGGCATCATCACCTCGCCTTTCCTGCACGCTTCCTTTGCGCACCTGAGCGCGAACCTGATTGCCTTTTTGATTCTGGGCACACTGGTCATCATCGAAGGACTCAACCGGTTCATTACGGTCAGTGCGATCATTATTCTGCTGGGCGGCGCGCTGGTCTGGCTGTTCGGCTTTGCAGGCGTACACATCGGCGCCAGCGGCTGGGTATTCGGGCTATGGGCGTACCTCTTGTCCCGCGCCTGGTTCCACAGGAGCTGGGGCAACCTGATAACGGCCGGCGTCGTGGCCCTGCTCTACGGCGGTCTGATTTTTGGCTTCCTGCCTCGCCAGGGCGTTTCCTTCGAAGGCCATCTGTTTGGTGCACTCGCCGGATTTATTGCAGCCAAGGTACTTTTCTCGGCGCCGCACAGCAGGTTTAATGCCGCCGGTTGAACGCACTTGCGCATTCAGACGCCGAGGCGATGAAGTCGCCAGGAACAAGTACCCACGGAGTCAGGGACGAAATGTCGATTTTCCTTTTATTGCGCATGTATGCCTCGTCCCTCTTCCACCGTTTCGGCTGGGCAGGCCTGGTCATTGCCTTGGGCGTGCACCTGATCACGGCGTATCTGGGCCTGGTGTTACTGGGCGAACAACACCTCACCGCGCCCGCCACGTTTACTTACTTCTATCTGACCACCACACTCACCGTCGGCTACGGCGATCTCGCACCGCAGACAGCGGCGGGACGGATTTTCGTGGCCACCTGGGTCATGCTCGGGGGCATTGCGCTGCTGACGGCAGCCATTGGCAAAACCACCAGCAGCGTCATCGATGCATGGAGAAAAGGCATGAAGGGCAAAGGCGATTTCACCGGAAAGGTCGGCCATACGGTTCTCATCGGCTGGGAAGGCGCGTCCAGCGAACGGGTCATTGAGTTGTTGCTTCAGGACGAAACCTCGAACGACAACCTGATTGTCATTTGCGATTGCACCCTTGAAGAAAACCCGATGCCGGGCAAAGCGAGCTTCATCAAAGGTGAAAGCCTATCCTCCGTGGCCTTGTTGCTGCGCGCCGGCGTTCCCGGTGCCGAACGCGTTCTGGTGCGAACCCATTCAGACGACCTGACCCTGGCCACCGTGCTGGCGGTCAACCAACTGCAGCCTGCCGGGCATGTGGTCGCCCACTTCAATGACAGTGAAATCGCTTCGCTCGCCAGCGCCTACGCGCCCAGCCTGGAATGCACTTCCAGCATGGCCATCGAGATGTTGGTGCGCGCCTCTCAGGATCCGGGCTCGTCAGTGGTCATCAATGAACTGCTGTGCGTGGGCCAGGGCGCCACTCAATACCTGATGAAACTGCCCGAGGCCTTTGAAGCGACGTTTGGCGATCTGTACACACGGATGAAAGAACATCACAACGCCACGCTCATCGGCTATCGCGCCAAAGGCGCCCGACAACCGTCGATCAACCCGCCCGGCGCCACCCGCGTTGAGGGCGGCGAACTCTTCTACATCGCCTCCACTCGCCTCAAGGAAATCTCCAATGGGATGGTTTAAACAGTTGATGGGGCTTGAGGCCCCGAAAGCGAATACAGAATCGAAATGGACAGCCAGCGAAACCCTGCCCGCCACCGGTCCGCTGGGCCTGGCATTGGGCAAGGGCGTGATGTTCGACACTTCCCTGAGATTGTTGCTCGACGGCAACACCACGGTAACGATCCCGGGCTCCCAGCAGATCTGGAGCAACGGCACCGTCGATCTCGGGCAGTCGACCTGGCTGTCGCGCTATTACATGAACGACGAAGACTACTGGCTCCAGGTGCACACCACCGGCGACATCGCCGGGCAGGTCGAGTCGGTGATTCTCTTCAACTATCTCAGTTACATCACCATCAGCAGTGAAGCGGAGCTGCGCCGATTGGCCGGTCCGCAAAGCCTGATCGGCCTGCCGACCTACACCCATAACGGCGTCGAATACACCCGCGAATGGGGCACCGAGGATGGCCAGACAGAATTGATAGCGCTGAGCGAACAGCTGAAAAACCCGGATGACGCCTACAGCATCGAGCACCGTTCGATGCTGTACGCCCGCGAAACCGGTCTGACCGATCGCCGGGAGTTCCTGCTGTTTTCCGTCGAAGAAGACGCCGAAGGCACTATCAGTTTGAGCACGTCGCTGGGCATCTCGCTGTACACAACCGACCTGAACACGTTCTGAAAAAAGGAAGAAGTCCATGCTAGAAGCACTCTCCATTTCCCTGAACAAAGCCGCCGTGTTCGGGTTTGTCACGTACCTCCTCGGCGCTGCCGTGTTGTTCGCCCTGTTCCAGTTCATCTACACCCGCATCACGCCGCACAAGGAATTCGAACTGATCCGCTCGGGCAACGTGGCCGCCGCCATTGCCCTGGGCGGCGCCATCATCGGTTTCGCCATTCCAGCCAGCAATGTGATTGCCTACTCGATCAGCATTCTCGACTTCGTCGTCTGGGCGGTGATCGCCGCCCTCGTACAATTGCTGGCTTTCCTCGTGACCAGCCTGGTGCTCAAAGGTACTTCTGAGCGCATCAAGAAAGGTGAAATCGCGGCGGGCATCTACGTCGCAGCCGTGGCCATCAGCGTCGGCATGTTGAACGCCGCGTGCATGACTCCTTCCCAGAACTGATTGCGCCCGGAGATCCCGATGAAACGAAGCAAGTACGTTCAGCTTTCGCTGGCAGCGTCGGTCGCCATGGCGATATCAGGCTGCGGGCCGACGGAAAAAACCTACGCGGTACAGAAGAAGTACAACTTCCAGTCCGTTCAGCAGTGCGCCGATGAAAAGCTCCCGGTGGACGTCTGCTCGGACGCCTACATGACGGCCATGGCCGAGCATCGCCGCATTGCGCCGGTGTACGACAACCAGGCCGATTGCGATGCCGACTTTGTCGCCGACTGGTGCCAACAGGATTCCGCCGGCAAGTTCATCCCAAAACTAGGCGGTTTCGAACTGACCGCTGATGGCCAGGTGACGCAATCCCAGGTGGACGCGGCCAAGGCGCAATTACCCGCCTCGGAAACGGCGAACACGGGTGGCTCGGGCTTCTCCACCAGCAGCCTGCTGACCGGCCTGCTGATCGGCAACATGCTGAGCAGCAACCGCAACAGCTACTACTCGGAGCCGGTGTACCGCTATCGCGATGATCGCGGCAGCTACTCGAACTCGACGCTCAGCCAGCGGATTGCCAAGGGCTCGACGTTCACCAAGTCCAATCAGGCAAGGTACGGCAGCAGCAACTACGCCGACTCCGTCCGTTCTTCTACCAGCAAGCCGGTTTCCGTCGCCTCGTCCACCTCCCGTGGCGGCTTCGGCAGCAAGGCCAGCGCACGCAGCGGCTGGGGCGGCGGCGGATCGAGCAGTTAAGGGAGCCGGGGCATGAAGAAGATCCAATGCGCAGAGCGTCCTGACTGGAAACAGACAGCCGAGAATCTCGGCTTTCTGTTCCACACCATCGACAACGAACCCTACTGGGATGAAAGCGCGTACTACCAGTTCTCGCTCAAGCAAATCGAAAACGATCTCGAGGACCCGACCACCGAGATCCATGAGATGTGCATGGATCTGGTGGCCCGCGTGGTGCAGAGCGAGGAGTTGCTGGAGCGCCTGAGCATTCCCGCGCCATTCTTCGACATGGTTCGCACCTCATGGCTCGAAGGTCACCCGCACCTGTACGGGCGCATGGACTTCTCCTACAACGGCACCGGGCCCGCCAAGTTGCTGGAACTCAATTACGACACGCCGACCAGCCTGTATGAGGCCGCTGCGTTTCAGTGGGGCTGGCTGGAGCAATGCATCGAACGCGGCGTGCTGCCCAAGCACGCCGACCAGTTCAACAGCATCGACACCAAACTGCATCAGGCCTTCGCTCAATTGCAGCTCAAGCAGCCTTTCTATTTCGCCTCGATGAAAGATTCGGTCGAAGACAAGGGCACCACCGATTACCTGCGGCTGGTGGCGGAAAAGGTCGGCATCGAATCACGCCATATCGATATCGAAGACATCGGCCTGACCAGTGACGGACGTTTCGTCGACCTCGAAGATCGCTGGATTCCTCACCTGTTCAAGCTGCACGCTTGGGAGTTCATCTTCCACGAACCCTTTGGTGCCGCGATTGCCCAGAGTGATACGCAGTTTTTCGAGCCGGCCTGGAAATCCATCATCTCCAACAAAGGCATCCTGCCGCTGTTGTGGGAATTCAATAAAGGTCACCCGAACCTGCTTGCTGCGCATCTGGATACCGATCCGGGCAAAGCCGTGCCCAAGGGCTGGGTGCGCAAGCCGTTCTTCTCCCGGGAAGGTGCCAATATCGAGCTGCAAACCGCTGACGGTCTGATCGTGAAAGAGGACGGGCCCTACACCGATGCGCCGTTTATCCTTCAGGAATTCGCGCCGCTTCCGCAGTTCGGCGACAGCTTTACTTTGATTGGCTCCTGGGTAGTCGGCGATCAAGCGGCGGGGATCGGTGTACGTGAGGACAACAGCTTGATCACCAAGGATTCGAGCCGGTTCTTGCCGCATCTGATACTCGACTGATCGCTCCATCGCCCACTAAAAAGGCCCGGTATGGAGATATCGACAGACGCCCGCAAGACTTACGGCTGAAATGCCGGATAATGGCGGCCATTCGTCTAGCCGTTATTCTGGTAATCCCCCATGGAAATCAAGGTCAACTTTCTCGACAACCTTCGACTTGAAGCCAAGTTCGACGACTTCACGGTGGTGGCCGATCAACCTATCCGCTACAAGGGCGATGGCTCGGCACCGGGTCCGTTCGACTACTTCCTGGCGTCGTCAGCGTTGTGTGCGGCGTATTTCGTGAAGTTGTACTGCGACACTCGCAGTATCCCCACCGAAAACATCCGCCTGTCGCAGAACAACATTGTTGACCCGGAGAACCGCTACAACCAGATTTTCAAGATCCAGGTCGAGTTGCCCGCGGACATTTCCGACAAGGACCGCTTGGGCATCCTGCGTTCCATCGACCGTTGCACCGTGAAAAAAGTGGTGCAAGCCGGGCCTGAGTTTGTGATCGAAGAGGTGGAAAACCTCGACGCCGATGCCCAAGCGTTGCTGATGCCTGCTTCTGCCTCAGAGGCGAGCACGTATATTGCGGGCAAGGATCTGCCGCTGGAGCAGACCATCGCCAATATGTCGGCCATTCTGGCGGACCTGGGCATGAAGATTGAAATCGCCTCGTGGCGCAATATCGTGCCCAACGTGTGGTCGCTGCATATCCGCGATGCGCACTCGCCGATGTGTTTTACCAACGGCAAGGGCGCAACCAAGGAAGGCGCGCTGGCGTCGGCGTTGGGCGAGTTTATCGAGCGACTCAACTGCAACTTCTTCTACAATGACCAGTTCTGGGGCGAAGAGATCGCCAATGCGCCGTTTGTGCATTACCCGGATGAACGCTGGTTCAAGCCTGGCCGTAAAGATGAACTGCCGGGCGAAATCCTCGATGCGTACTGCCTGAAGATTTACAACCGCGACGGCGAGCTGCGCGGATCCCATCTGATCGATACCAACTCGGGCAATGAAGAGCGCGGCATCTGCTCGCTGCCCTACGTGCGCCAGTCGGACGGCGAGGTGGTGTATTTCCCGTCCAACCTGATTGAAAACCTGTTCCTGAGCAACGGCATGAGTGCCGGTAACACGCTGGCCGAAGCCCAGGTGCAGTGCCTGTCGGAGATCTTCGAGCGCGCGGTCAAACGCGAAATCATCGAAGGTGAATTTGCATTGCCGGACGTGCCGGCCAACGTGCTGGCGAAGTACCCCGCAATCCTCGCCGGTATTCAGGCGCTGGAAGAGCAAGGGTTCCCAGTGCTGGTGAAGGATGCGTCCCTGGGAGGCGAATTCCCGGTGATGTGCGTCACGTTGATGAACCCGCGTACTGGCGGCGTGTTCGCCTCGTTCGGCGCGCACCCGAGCCTGGAAGTGGCACTGGAACGCAGCCTGACCGAATTGCTCCAAGGGCGTAGCTTCGAAGGCCTCAACGACTTGCCCCAGCCGACGTTTGAAGGTCACGCGGTGACCGAGCCGAATAACTTCGTCGAGCACTTCATCGATTCCAGCGGCGTGGTGTCGTGGCGCTTCTTCAGCTCCAAGTCCGATTACGAATTCGTGGAGTGGGACTTCTCCGGCCAGGGTGAAAACTCGAACGCCGAGGAAGCTGCAACCTTGTTCGGCATTCTCGAAGGCATGGGCAAAGAAGTGTACATGGCGGTCTACGAGCATATCGGCGCGACGGCGTGCCGCATCCTAGTGCCGGACTATTCGGAAATCTATCCGGTGGACGACCTGATCTGGGATAACACCAACAAAGCGCTGTTCTTCCGCGCCGACATCCTGAACCTGCATCGCCTGGACGACGACGAACTGCAAGCGCTGGTTGAGCGCCTGGTGGAGAGTGAACTGGACGACTACACCGACATCACCTCCCTGATCGGCATCGAGTTTGACGACAATACGGCCTGGGGGCAGCTGACGATCCTGGAGTTGAAGCTGCTGATTTATCTCGCCTTGCAGCAATTTGAAGAGGCGAAAGAGGCGGTTGAAATGTTCCTGCAGTACAACGACAACACAGTTGAACGTGGTTTGTTCTACCAAGCCATCAACGCGGTGCTGGAGATGAAGCTGGACGAAGACCTGGAGCTGGAAGATTACGAGGCCAATTTCCGTCGGATGTTTGGTAACGAGCGGATGGATGCAGTGATCGGTTCCGTGGACGGCAGCGTGCGCTTCCATGGTTTGACGCCGACCAGCATCAAACTGGAGGGGCTCGACCGGCACCTGCGGTTGATCGAAAGCTACAAGAAGCTGCACTCGGCAAGGGCCAATGTGACCACGTTGGCCAGTTAACAGCGCCCACAAAAAAGCGAAGCCATATGGCTTCGCTTTTTTTGTCTACGGTTCTGAAAAGCCGCGGATCAGAACGGGATATCGTCATCAAAGCTGTCGAAATCCGGAGCCGGTTGTGGCGCTGCCTGCTGTGGAGGCGGAGCCTGACGCGACTGCTGCGGTGCCGACTGCTGCGGGCGCGGAGCCTGCTGGCGTGGAGCCGGGGCGGACTGCTGGTAGTTATTGCCCCCGCCTTGTTGGTCGCCCTGCTGTGGACGGCCGCCAAGCAGTTGCATGGTGCCTTGCATGTCGACCACGATTTCAGTGGTGTAACGCTTGATACCGTCTTTTTCCCACTCGCGGGTCTGCAGCTTGCCTTCGATGTAGACCTGCGAACCTTTACGCAGGTATTCACCGGCGATCTCGGCCACCTTGCCGAACATCGAAACACGGTGCCATTCAGTCTTCTCAACCTTCTGACCGGTTTGCTTGTCGGTCCACTGTTCGCTGGTCGCCAGACTCAGGTTGGTCACGGCGTTACCGTTAGGCAAGTAGCGAACTTCGGGATCCTGGCCGCAAGTGCCGACCAATATGACTTTGTTAACCCCACGGGCCATAACGTTCTCCTAGGCTACGCACGCTGCCCCGGCCGGGTTGTTCACCAGGCGCTCAAGGGTGGTGCGATCCAATAGTTCTGTGTCCAATTTGATGTAAATCGCCGCTTCATCTTCGACGATCACTGCATCTGTTACCCCTACGACGGCCTTCAGGCGCTCGACCAGACCCGCTTCGCGGATCGCCTCGGGCGACAGCGGCAAGCGCAGACTCGTCACGTAGGGAGGTTCGCGCATGGTAACAGCAAAGGCCAGCCAGAGGGCAGCCAGGCCAGCGCATCCCAGGAACACAACCGACAGACCGCCATGCTGGAACATCCAGCCGCCGAGAATACCGCCGAGCGCCGAACCGAGGAACTGGCTGGTGGAATAAACCCCCATTGCCGTGCCCTTGCCGCCTGCTGGTGAAACCTTGCTGATCAGCGAAGGCAACGAGGCTTCCAGCAGATTGAACGCGGTGAAAAACACCACCGTCCCGATCACCAGAGCCCGCAAGCTATCGCCGAACTGCCAGAAGAATAGCTCAGTGAGCATCAGCGTCAGCACCGCGCCCAATAAAACTCGTTTCATTTTGCGTTTCTTCTCGCCGTAGATAATGAACGGGATCATGGCGAAGAAGGAGATCAGCAGCGCGGTGAGGTAGACCCACCAGTGCTGTTCTTTAGGCAGGCCGGCTTTTTCAACCAGCGCCAGGGGCAAGGCGACGAAGCTCGACATCAACATCGCGTGCAACACAAAAATGCCGAGGTCCAGGCGCAGCAGGTCCGGGTGCTTGAGTGTCGGGATCAGCGCCTGACGCGCGACACCGGACTCGCGGTGCTGCAACGGCCCGGTGGATTTCGGCACCATGAACATCACGATCACGATGCCGAACAGCGCCATGCCGCCCGTGGCAAGGAACAACCCGGACAGGCCGAAGGCGCGGGTCAACAGCGGCCCTACTACCATGGCCACAGCGAACGACAGACCAATCGTCATGCCGATCATGGCCATGGCTTTGGTCCGGTGCTGTTCGCGGGTCAGGTCTGAGAGCAGCGCCATCACAGCGGCTGAAATCGCCCCGGCGCCTTGCAGGATGCGTCCGGCGATGACTCCCCAGATCGAATCGGCATTGGCCGCCAGCACGCTACCGAGGGCGAAGATGATGAGCCCGAGGTAAATCACCGGACGACGGCCGATGCGGTCGGAAATGAAGCCGAAAGGAATCTGAAAGATCGCCTGGGTCAGGCCGTAAGCGCCAATCGCCAGTCCGATGAGGGCCGGGGTCGCTCCTGCCAGATCCATCCCATAGGTCGCCAGTACCGGCAACACCATGAACATGCCAAGCATACGGAAGGCGAACACCAGGGCCAGACCGCTTGCTGCGCGGGTCTCACTGCCACTCATGCGTTCGCTGTGGGGATCGTGCATGGAAAAACCTCATGTGAACCGGCGGCGATTCTACCAGTCCCATCGATTGACGGGGTATATCGCGACGCTTTGACGCGCTCCGCTGACAGACTCTTCATGTAAGACACAACTCCGCTCGTTTGATAGTGTGCATCCATCCAGTATTTGGCCGTATACTCCTACGTTTTCGACGCCCGCCAAGCGAGGCCACTTTGGACAAGATCCTGATTCGTGGGGCCCGAACCCACAACCTGAAGAACATCGACCTGACCCTGCCACGGGACAAACTGATCGTCATCACCGGCCTGTCCGGATCCGGCAAATCGTCCCTGGCGTTTGACACGCTGTATGCCGAAGGCCAGCGCCGCTACGTCGAATCGCTGTCGGCCTATGCCCGGCAGTTTTTGTCGATGATGGAAAAACCTGATGTCGACACCATCGAAGGTTTGTCGCCAGCCATTTCCATCGAACAGAAGTCGACCTCACACAACCCGCGCTCGACGGTCGGCACCATCACCGAAATCTACGACTACCTGCGCCTGCTTTACGCACGCGTGGGTATTCCACGCTGCCCGGATCACGACATTCCGCTGGAAGCGCAAACCGTCAGCCAGATGGTCGACCTGGTCCTCGCCCAACCGGAGGGCAGCAAGCTGATGCTGCTGGCCCCGGTGATTCGCGAGCGCAAAGGCGAACACCTGTCGGTCTTCGAAGAACTGCGCGCCCAGGGTTTTGTCCGGGCCCGGGTCAACGGCAGGATCTGCGAACTGGATGAGCTGCCGAAGCTGGATAAGCAAAAGAAGCATTCGATTGATGTAATAGTCGACCGTTTCAAGGTCCGCGCCGATCTGCAACAGCGCCTGGCCGAGTCGTTCGAAACCGCGCTGAAGCTGGCCGACGGGATTGCACTGGTCGCGCCGATGGACGACGAGCCCGGCGAAGAGATCATCTTCTCCGCGCGCTTCGCCTGCCCGATTTGCGGCCACGCGATCAGCGAGCTGGAACCCAAGCTGTTCTCCTTCAACAACCCCGCCGGCGCTTGCCCGACCTGCGATGGTCTGGGAGTCAAGCAGTTCTTCGACATCAAACGCCTGGTGAACGGCGATCTGACGCTGGCCGAGGGCGCGATTCGCGGTTGGGACAGGCGTAACGTCTATTACTTCCAGATGCTCGGCTCGCTGGCTTCGCACTACAAGTTCAGCCTGGAAGTGCCGTTCAACGACCTGCCAGCCGATCAGCAGAAGTTCATCCTGCACGGCAGCGGTTCGCAGAACGTCGACTTCAAATACCTGAACGACCGTGGCGATATCGTCAAACGCTCGCACCCGTTCGAAGGCATCGTGCCGAACCTGGAACGTCGCTACCGCGAAACCGAGTCGGCTTCTGTGCGTGAAGAGCTGGCCAAGTTCCTCAGCACCCAGGCTTGCCCGGATTGCCGTGGCACGCGCTTGCGTCGTGAGGCGCGGCACGTCTGGGTGGGCGAGAAGACGCTGCCGGCGGTGACCAATCTGCCGATTGGCGATGCGTGTGAGTATTTCGGCGTGCTGAAGCTCACGGGCCGTCGCGGCGAAATTGCCGACAAGATCCTCAAGGAAATCCGCGAGCGCCTGCAGTTCCTGGTCAACGTGGGACTGGACTATCTTTCGCTGGACCGCAGTGCCGATACGTTGTCCGGCGGTGAAGCCCAGCGGATTCGCCTGGCCAGTCAGATTGGCGCCGGCCTGGTGGGGGTTCTGTACATCCTCGATGAGCCGTCGATCGGTCTGCATCAGCGCGATAACGATCGTTTGCTCGGCACGCTCAAGCACCTGCGCGACATCGGCAACACGGTGATCGTGGTCGAGCATGACGAAGATGCTATTCGTCTGGCCGACTACGTGGTGGACATCGGGCCGGGGGCGGGGGTCCACGGTGGGCATATTGTTGCCGAAGGGACGCCGGCCGAAGTGATGGCGCATCCTGATTCGTTGACCGGCAAGTACCTGTCGGGCCGAGTGAAGATTGCCGTTCCAGCCAAACGCACGCCTCGTAACAAGAAGTTGTCGCTGTCCCTCAAGGGCGCTCGCGGCAACAACTTGCGCAATGTCGACCTGGACATTCCGATTGGTCTGTTGACGTGCGTGACCGGTGTGTCCGGCTCGGGCAAGTCGACGCTGATCAACAACACGCTGTTTCCCTTGAGCGCTACGGCACTCAATGGTGCAACGACGCTTGAGGCGGCCGCTCACGACAGCATCAAGGGACTGGAGCATCTGGATAAGGTCGTCGATATCGACCAGAGCCCGATTGGCCGAACGCCGCGCTCCAACCCGGCGACCTACACCGGGCTGTTCACGCCGATTCGCGAACTATTCGCCGGTGTGCCGGAATCCCGTTCCCGCGGGTACGGCCCGGGACGTTTCTCCTTCAACGTGAAGGGCGGACGCTGCGAAGCATGTCAGGGCGACGGCCTGATCAAAGTGGAAATGCACTTCCTGCCGGACATCTATGTCCCGTGTGATGTCTGCAAGAGCAAGCGTTACAACCGCGAGACTCTGGAGATCAAGTACAAGGGCAAGAACATTCACGAAACCCTCGAGATGACCATCGAGGAAGCACGGGTGTTCTTTGACGCTGTCCCGGCGCTGGCGCGCAAGCTTCAGACGTTGATGGACGTGGGTCTGTCTTACATCAAGCTGGGGCAATCGGCGACGACGCTGTCGGGGGGTGAAGCCCAGCGGGTGAAACTGTCCCGCGAGCTGTCCAAGCGCGATACCGGCAAGACACTGTACATCCTCGATGAGCCGACCACCGGCCTGCACTTCGCGGATATTCAGCAACTACTCGACGTGCTGCATCGACTGCGCGACCACGGCAACACCGTGGTGGTGATCGAGCATAACCTCGACGTGATAAAGACCGCTGACTGGTTGGTGGACCTGGGACCTGAAGGTGGTTCGAAGGGTGGACAGATCATTGCTGTCGGTACCCCGGAGGAAGTGTCCGAGATGAAGCAGTCTCACACCGGCTTCTACCTCAAGCCGCTGCTGGCTCGCGACAAGGCCTGAATTGAGCTCACGAAAAAGCCCCTGTCACTTGATCGGTGACAGGGGCTTCTTTGTATCGGGAGCAATCAGGCGTGGGATTGCAGGTAGTTCTCAAGACCGATCAACTTGATCAGCCCCATCTGCTTTTCAAGCCAGTAGGTGTGGTCTTCTTCGGTGTCATGCAATTGAACCCGCAGCATCTCGCGGCTGACGTAGTCCTTGTGCTGCTCGCAGAGCTCGATGCCCTTGCAGAGTGCGGCACGGACTTTGTATTCCAGGCGCAGGTCGGCAGCGAGCATGTCAGGCACCGTGGTGCCGACATCGAGATCGTCCGGACGCATGCGCGGCGTGCCTTCCAGCATCAGGATGCGGCGCATCAAGGCATCGGCGTGCCCTGCTTCTTCTTCCATCTCGTGATTGATTCGTTCGTAGAGCTTGGTAAATCCCCAGTCCTCATACATCCGCGAATGAACGAAATATTGATCACGCGCGGCCAGTTCGCCGGTCAGCAACGTGTTGAGGTAATCGATTACGTCTGGGTGGCCTTGCATCGCCCTACATCTCCCTGCTTGAAAGTCTGTAGTTTGAACCAAGGAGACTGTTTGGTCACTCCGCTTGCGCGATAAATGCGAAGATATTCTGAGAAAAGTGGTTCAAATAACGCAAAAACCGCCCAAATGAGGGCGGTTCTGCTTCTCGTTTAGACTTCGTTAAGCTGTACGCCCAACGCCTTTGCGATTGCTTCTCCATACGCCGGATCGGCCTTGAAAAAGTGCTGCAATTGACGATCGATCACGTCACCGGAAACGCCGGCCATGGTTCCGGCAATGTTGTTGACCAGCAGCGTTTTCTGCTCGTCAGTCATCAGGCGGAACAGTGCCCCGGCGTGGCTGTAGTAGTCAGTGTCTTCACGATGATCGTAACGATCAGCGGCACCGCTCAATGCCAACGGTGGCTCAGCGTAGCGAGGCGCTTGTTTCGGCGAATCGACATAGCTGTTCGGCTCATAGTTAGGTGCTGCACCGCCATTGCTGCCGAATGCCATCGAACCATCGCGCTGATAGCTATTCACCGGACTGCGAGGCGCATTCACCGGCAGTTGCTGATGGTTGGTGCCGATGCGATAGCGATGCGCGTCGGCATAAGCGAACACGCGGCCCTGGAGCATTCGATCCGGCGACAGGCCAACGCCTGGGACCATGTTGCTCGGGGCGAATGCCGCTTGCTCGACTTCGGCAAAGTAGTTTTGCGGATTGCGGTTGAGCTCAAGCTCGCCGACTTCGATCAGCGGAAACTCTTTCTGCGACCAGGTTTTGGTCACATCGAACGGGTTCTCATAATGCGCCGCGGCCTGGGCCTCGGTCATGATCTGAATGCATACACGCCATTTCGGGAAGTCACCGCGCTCAATCGCGCCGAACAGGTCACGCTGCGCGTAATCCGGATCGGTACCGGCCAAACGTGCCGCTTCTGCCGGCGCCAGGTTCTTGATCCCTTGCTGGGTCTTGTAGTGCCACTTCACCCAGTGCCGCTCGCCATTGGCGCTGATCAAGCTGTAGGTGTGGCTACCAAAGCCGTGCATGTGACGATAGCCGTCAGGAATACCGCGGTCGGAGAACAGAATAGTGACCTGGTGCAGCGCCTCAGGCGAGTGCGACCAGAAGTCCCACATCATCTGCGCACTTTTCAGATTGCTTTGCGGCAGACGCTTTTGGGTGTGGATAAAGTCCGGGAATTTCAACGGATCACGGATGAAGAACACGGGCGTGTTGTTACCGACGATGTCCCAGTTACCCTCCTCGGTGTAGAACTTCAGGGCAAAGCCACGTGGATCGCGCTCGGTATCGGCCGAACCACGTTCGCCGCCAACCGTAGAAAAGCGCAGGAACGTCGGAGTTTTCTTGCCGACCGATTCAAACAGTTTGGCGCTGGTGTACTCGGTGATGTCGCGAGTCACGGTAAACGTGCCGTAAGCACCCGAGCCCTTGGCGTGTACACGGCGCTCAGGGATGTTCTCGCGATTGAAGTGGGCAAGCTTCTCGATCAGGTGAAAGTCGTCGAGCAGCAGTGGGCCACGAGGGCCGGCGGAACGGGAATTCTGGTTGTCGGCGACAGGAGCGCCACTGGCGGTGGTCAGCGTTTTATTTTGACTCATGCGATCTCTTCCTCTGTCAGTCTTTAACTGCCGGCTAATCGGCTGAAAGGGAGTATTGATCACGAACGTTACAGCTACAAATTCATTACGCTGCGGCTATCGATAGAAAATTACTAATTACCATTCTGGTTTTGTCTTGAAGGCAATGCTTTTCGAGCGCGCACAAAAAACCGGGCACTAGGCCCGGCTTTTCGTTTCAGACTGACGTCTTACTCAGCGGATACAGCTTCACCACCGGCAGGACGATCAACCAACTCGACATACGCCATAGGCGCGTTGTCGCCAGTGCGGAAACCGCACTTGAGGATGCGCAGGTAGCCACCCTCACGGGTAGCGTAACGCTTGCCCAGGTCGTTGAAGAGCTTACCAACGATAGCTTTCGAACGAGTACGGTCGAAAGCCAGACGGCGGTTAGCCAGGCTGTCTGTCTTGGCCAAAGTGATCAGCGGCTCAGCAACGCGACGCAGTTCTTTAGCTTTCGGCAGTGTAGTTTTGATCAGCTCGTGCTCGAACAGCGACACCGCCATGTTTTGAAACATGGCCTTGCGGTGCGAGCTGGTGCGGCTCAGGTGACGACCACTTTTACGATGACGCATGGTTCATTCCTTACCAAACACAACGTTCGGTGATTACGACGATCAGGCAGTCGCCTTGTCGTCCTTCTTAAGACTTGCAGGCGGCCAGTTGTCGAGGCGCATGCCGAGGGACAGACCGCGGGAGGCCAGAACGTCCTTGATTTCAGTCAAGGATTTCTTGCCAAGGTTCGGAGTCTTCAACAGCTCTACTTCGGTACGCTGAATCAGGTCACCGATGTAGTAGATGTTTTCCGCCTTAAGGCAGTTAGCCGAACGTACAGTCAGTTCCAGATCGTCAACCGGGCGAAGCAGGATCGGATCGATCTCGTCTTCCTGCTCGACAACCACTGGCTCACTGTCTCCTTTGAGGTCGACGAACGCAGCCAACTGCTGTTGCAGAATGGTTGCAGCGCGGCGGATAGCCTCTTCAGGATCCAGGGTACCGTTGGTTTCCAGATCAATAACCAGCTTGTCCAGGTTAGTACGCTGTTCGACACGGGCGTTTTCCACCACGTATGCGATACGGCGAACCGGGCTGAACGAAGAGTCAAGCTGCAAGCGACCGATGCTGCGGCTTTCGTCTTCATCGCTCTGACGCGAGTCTGCCGGTTCATAACCACGACCACGAGCTACGGTGAGCTTCATGTTCAGGGCGCCGTTAGACGCCAGGTTAGCGATTACGTGATCGGGGTTAACGATCTCGACATCATGATCCAGCTGAATATCGGCAGCGGTAACCACCCCCGAACCCTTCTTCGACAAGGTCAGCGTAACTTCGTCACGACCGTGCAGCTTGATAGCCAGACCTTTAAGGTTCAACAGGATTTCAATTACGTCTTCCTGTACGCCTTCGATGGCGCTGTACTCATGGAGCACACCGTCAATCTCGGCCTCGACTACTGCACAGCCGGGCATTGAGGACAACAGGATGCGTCGCAGCGCGTTGCCCAGGGTGTGGCCGAAACCACGCTCGAGAGGCTCGAGTGTGATCTTGGCGCGGGTTGGACTGACAACCTGCACATCAATATGGCGGGGTGTCAGGAACTCATTTACCGAAATCTGCATGGATGCACCTATTTTCTAGCCCTTACTTGGAGTAGAGCTCGACAATCAGGCTTTCGTTGATGTCGGCGGACAGATCACTGCGAGCAGGAACGTTCTTGAAAACGCCCGACTTCTTCTCAGTGTCTACTTCTACCCATTCTACGCGGCCACGTTGGGCACACAGATCGAGAGCTTGGACAATGCGAAGTTGGTTCTTTGCTTTCTCGCGAATCGCGACCACGTCACCAGCACGAACCTGGTAGGACGGTACGTTTACGGTCTGACCGTTAACGCTGACGGATTTGTGCGATACCAGCTGACGGGATTCGGCACGAGTAGAGCCAAAACCCATACGGTATACAACGTTGTCCAGACGGCATTCGAGCAGTTGCAGCAGGTTTTCACCGGTTGCACCTTTCTTGCCAGCAGCTTCTTTGTAGTAGCCGCTGAATTGACGCTCGAGAACGCCGTAGATACGACGGACCTTCTGCTTTTCACGCAGTTGGGTGCCGTAATCGGACTGGCGACCGCGGCGTTGGCCGTGGATACCAGGTGCTGCTTCGATGTTGCACTTCGATTCGATCGCGCGCACGCCGCTCTTCAGAAAGAGATCGGTGCCTTCGCGACGAGCGAGTTTGCATTTTGGACCAATGTAACGAGCCATTCTTTACAATCTCCTGGATTACACGCGGCGCTTCTTCGGCGGACGGCACCCGTTGTGCGGGATTGGCGTCACGTCGGTGATGCTGGCGATCTTGTAGCCACAGCCGTTCAAAGCGCGGACTGCAGATTCACGACCTGGGCCTGGACCTTTGACGTTAACGTCGAGGTTTTTCAGACCGTATTCCAGCGCAGCTTGACCAGCACGTTCAGCAGCTACTTGAGCAGCAAACGGGGTGGACTTGCGGGAACCGCGGAAACCCGAACCACCGGAGGTAGCCCAGGAAAGAGCGTTGCCTTGACGGTCGGTGATGGTCACGATTGTGTTGTTAAAAGATGCATGGATGTGGGCAATGCCATCAACCACTGTCTTTTTAACTTTTTTACGAGGACGAGCAGCAGGTTTAGCCATGATTAATTTCCTGTCGATTCGCTGGGGCGATTACTTGCGGATCGGCTTACGCGGACCTTTACGGGTACGCGCGTTAGTCTTGGTACGCTGACCGCGCACTGGAAGACCACGACGATGACGCAGACCGCGATAGCAACCGAGGTCCATCAAACGCTTGATTTTCATGTTGATTTCGCGACGCAGGTCACCTTCAGTGGTGAACTTCGCCACTTCGCCACGCAGCTGTTCAATCTGCTCGTCGCTCAGATCCTTGATCTTTGCGGCTGGGTTTACCCCAGTCACTGCACAGATCTTCTGCGCAGTAGTGCGACCAACACCATAGATGTAGGTCAGCGAGATAACAGTATGCTTGTTATCTGGAATGTTAACGCCTGCAATACGGGCCATTCAGTGGGACTCCAATTGACAGCTACCTACGCCCCGGAAGCCAAGAAATAGGGCGCGAGATAATATCGCTGTAATAACAAATAATCAACCCGGTAGCGCACTAGCTACCGGGCTTGAAGCACAATCACACTCAGCCTTGGCGCTGTTTGTGACGCGGTTCCGCGCTGCAAATTACTCGAACAACACCTTCGCGGCGAATAATCTTGCAGTTACGGCACAGCTTTTTCACCGATGCACGAACTTTCATCACCAACTCCTCGAACCTTATGGGTACTCAGCGCAACATGCCGCTGCCGTAACCCTTCAGGTTGGCTTTCTTCATCAGGGATTCGTACTGGTGCGAAACGAGGTGCGATTGTACTTGGGACATGAAGTCCATCACAACCACGACGACGATCAGCAACGAGGTCCCGCCAAGGTAGAACGGTACGTTTGCTGCAACCACCAGGAACTGGGGCAACAGACACACGGCCGTCATGTAAAGAGCACCGAACATGGTCAAGCGAGTCAGAACGCCATCAATGTAGCGCGCAGACTGCTCACCTGGACGGATGCCCGGAATAAAGGCACCGGACTTCTTCAGGTTTTCCGCTACGTCTTTCGGATTGAACATCAACGCCGTATAGAAGAAGCAGAAGAAAATAATCCCTGCACTAAACAGCAGAATATTCAACGGCTGACCAGGAGCGATCGACTGCGAGATGTCCTGCAACCAGCCCATACCTTCAGACTGACCGAACCAGGCACCCAACGAAGCCGGGAACAGCAAAATGCTGCTCGCGAAAATGGCCGGAATAACACCGGCCATGTTCACCTTCAGCGGCAAGTGGCTAGTCTGCGCAGCGAAAACCTTGCGGCCCTGCTGACGCTTGGCGTAGTGAACAGCAATACGACGCTGACCACGCTCAATGAACACCACGAAACCGATAATCGCTACTGCCAGCAAACCGATGGCAACCAGGGCAAAGATGTTGATATCACCCTGACGTGCAGACTCGAAAGACTGCCCGATCGCTCTCGGAAGACCGGCGACGATACCCGAAAAAATCAACATCGAGATACCGTTGCCAACACCACGCTCAGTAATCTGCTCACCCAGCCACATCATGAACATCGCACCAGCCACAAAAGTGGATACCGCGACGAAATGGAAGCCAAAGTCACCAGTGAACGCAACACCCTGCCCTGCCAAGCCAATGGACATGCCAATAGCTTGAACGAGAGCGAGGATGACAGTGCCGTAGCGGGTGTACTGGCTGATCTTGCGACGGCCAGCTTCACCTTCCTTCTTCAACTGCTCCAGCTGCGGGCTGACGGCTGTCATCAGCTGCATGATGATCGATGCCGAAATGTACGGCATGATCCCCAGTGCAAAGATGCTCATCCGCTCCAGCGCGCCGCCGGAAAACATGTTGAACAAGCTAAGAATGGTCCCCTCATTCTGTCGAAACAGGTCCGCGAGTCGGTCCGGGTTGATACCTGGAACCGGGATGTGTGCGCCTATTCGGTAGACGATAATCGCCAGGAACAGAAAACGCAGACGAGCCCAGAGTTCAGACATACCGCCTTTGCCGAGCGCAGAGAGAGCACCTTGCTTAGCCATTTATTCCTCGAACTTGCCGCCAGCTGCTTCGATAGCCGAACGCGCACCTTTGGTGGCGCCGATTCCCTTTCCGATGGTAACAGCGCGAGTCACTTCGCCGGACAGCATGATTTTCACACGCTGTACGTTGACGTTGATCACGTTGGCATCTTTCAGGGACTGCACGGTGACGATGTCGCCTTCCACTTTAGCCAGCTCGGACAAACGCACTTCTGCGCGATCCATGGCTTTCAGGGAAACGAAACCGAACTTCGGCAGGCGACGATGCAGCGGCTGTTGACCGCCTTCAAAGCCTGGAGCAATGGTGCCACCGGAGCGGGAGGACTGACCTTTGTGGCCACGGCCACCGGTCTTGCCCAAACCACTACCGATACCACGGCCCGGACGATGCTTTTCGCGACGGGAACCCGGCGCTGGACTCAGATCATTGAGTTTCATCGATTAACCCTCGACACGCAGCATGTAGTAAGCCTTGTTGATCATCCCGCGATTCTCGGGAGTATCAAGTACTTCTACAGTGTGACCGATGCGACGCAGACCCAGACCCTTAACGCACAGTTTGTGGTTAGGGATGCGGCCGGTCATGCTTTTGATCAGCGTAACTTTAACGGTAGCCATGATCAGAAGATCTCCTTGACGCTTTTGCCACGCTTGGCGGCAATGGATTCAGGAGACTGCATAGCTTTCAAACCTTTGAAAGTGGCGTGAACCACGTTTACCGGGTTAGTCGAGCCGTAGCACTTGGCCAGAACGTTCTGAACGCCAGCAACTTCGAGGACAGCACGCATAGCGCCGCCAGCGATGATACCGGTACCTTCAGAAGCAGGCTGCATGTACACCTTCGAAGCGCCGTGACCGGACTTCATTGCGTACTGCAGAGTGGTGCCGTTCAGATCAACTTGGATCATGTTGCGGCGAGCAGCTTCCATTGCCTTCTGGATCGCAGCAGGCACTTCACGTGACTTGCCACGGCCGAAGCCAACGCGCCCTTTACCATCACCAACCACGGTCAACGCGGTGAAAGTGAAGATACGGCCGCCTTTAACGGTTTTGGCTACGCGGTTAACTTGAACCAGCTTCTCAATGTAGCCTTCGTCGCGCTTTTGGTCGTTATTTGACATAACTTAGAACTCCAGCCCAGCTTCACGAGCAGCATCAGCCAGCGCCTTGACGCGGCCGTGGTACTTGAAGCCAGAGCGGTCGAAAGCCACCTGCGAGACGCCAGCGGCTTTAGCACGCGTAGCGACCAGCTGGCCAACCTTAGTGGCCGCGTCGATGTTGCCAGTGGCGCCATCACGCAGTTCTTTATCCAAAGTCGAGGCAGATGCCAGGACTTTGTTGCCGTCGGCCGAAATGACCTGGGCGTAGATGTGCTGCGACGAGCGGAACACGCAGAGACGCACGACTTCTAGTTCGTGCATTTTCAGGCGTGCTTTGCGAGCGCGACGCAGTCGAGTAACTTTTTTGTCGGTCATTTGCTATGCCCTACTTCTTCTTGGCTTCTTTACGACGGACGACTTCGTCCGCGTAGCGCACACCTTTGCCTTTGTACGGCTCTGGTGGACGGAAGTCGCGGATCTCGGCGGCCACTTGACCTACCAGCTGCTTATCGATGCCCTTGATCAGGATATCGGTCTGGCTAGGAGTCTCAGCGGTGATGCCTTCCGGCAGTTCATAATCCACTGGGTGCGAGAAGCCAAGAGCCAGGTTCAGCACTGTGCCTTTTGCTTGCGCTTTGTAACCAACACCGACCAGCTGGAGCTTGCGCTCGAAGCCTTGGCTTACGCCTTGGACCATGTTGTTTACCAACGCACGAGTGGTACCAGCCATTGCGCGAGTTTGTTGATCGCCATTGCGAGCAGCGAAACGCAGCTCACCAGCTTCTTCAACGATCTCAACGGACGAATGGATGTTCAGTTCGAGAGTGCCCTTGGCACCCTTCACCGAAAGCTGTTGGCCTGCGAATTTTACTTCGACACCGGCTGGCAGCTTAACGGGGTTCTTAGCGACGCGTGACATGCTTATCCCCCCTTAGAACACAGTGCAAAGAACTTCGCCGCCGACACCGGCAGCGCGCGCAGCACGATCCGTCATCACACCTTTGTTGGTGGAGACGATAGACACACCGAGACCGCCACGAACTTTTGGCAGATCATCGACGGACTTGTACTGACGCAGGCCTGGACGGCTAACGCGCTTCACTTCCTCGATGACCGGACGGCCTTCGAAGTACTTCAGCTCGATGGACAGCAGTGGTTTGATTTCGCTGCTGATCTGATAACCCGCAATGTAACCTTCGTCCTTCAGGACTTTGGCAACAGCTACCTTCAAAGTAGAAGATGGCATGCTTACGACGGACTTTTCAGCCATCTGGGCATTACGGATTCGAGTTAGCATGTCCGCTAACGGGTCCTGCATACTCATGGGCTAGACGCTCCTAATACAAAAAAATTAGCCTTGCGGCTACTACTTGTCGCCGAGGACATCCATGCGAAAAAAGCACGGGCTCAGGCGAGCCGGGTATTCTAGACACACCCCACAAATGAATCAAGCCCCAATAGGGGCTTGATTCAAGTTCAAGGTCACCGGCGGTCAGGATCTTGCGATTCCAACCACCGAGACTTTGATAGTGCTTACCAGCTGGCTTTAACCAGACCAGGTACGTCACCACGCATTGCAGCTTCACGCAGTTTGTTACGGCCGAGGCCGAACTTGCGGTAAACGCCGTGTGGACGACCGGTCAGGCGGCAGCGGTTACGCATGCGCGAGGCGCTTGCGTCACGTGGCTGCTTCTGCAGAGCTACTGTAGCTTCCCAACGTGCTTCTGGACTTGCGTTCAGATCAACGATGATAGCTTTCAGTGCTGCACGCTTTTTGGCGTACTTGGCAACCGTGAGCTGACGCTTCAGCTCGCGGTTTTTCATGCTCATCTTGGCCATTTTCCTACTCCAATCAGTTGCGGAACGGGAATTTGAAAGCGCGCAGCAGAGCGCGACCTTCATCATCGTTCTTGGCAGTGGTGGTCAGGGTAATGTCCAGACCGCGGAGAGCATCGATCTTGTCGTAGTCGATTTCCGGGAAGATGATCTGCTCTTTTACGCCCATGCTGTAGTTACCACGACCATCGAAGGACTTGGCATTCAGGCCGCGGAAGTCGCGGACCCGAGGCAGGGAGATCGACAGCAGACGATCCAGGAATTCGTACATACGCTCACGGCGCAGAGTCACTTTGACGCCGATCGGCCAACCTTCACGGACTTTAAAGCCAGCAATGGATTTCCGAGCGTAAGTCACAACGACTTTCTGACCGGTGATCTTTTCCAGGTCGGCAACAGCGTGCTCGATGACTTTTTTGTCACCGACAGCTTCGCCCAGACCCATGTTCAGGGTGATTTTGGTAACGCGTGGAACTTCCATCACGTTCGAAAGCTTAAGTTCTTCCTTAAGCTTCGGTGCGATTTCCTTCCAGTAAATCTCTTTTAGTCGTGCCATGGTCTTCTACCTAGCAGTGTTCAAGCATCAACCGCTTTTTGGGTCGACTTGAAGACACGAATTTTCTTGCCGTCTTCTACTTTGAAACCAACGCGGTCAGCCTTGTTGGTTTCGCCGTTGAAAATGGCGACGTTAGAAGCGTCCAGTGGAGCTTCTTTTTCGACGATACCGCCTTGTACGCCCGACATCGGGTTAGGCTTGGTATGACGCTTAACCAGGTTCAGACCACCAATAACCAAACGGTTATTAGCGAGAACCTTAAGCACCTTACCGCGCTTACCTTTGTCTTTGCCGGCGATCACGATGATCTCGTCGTCACGACGAATCTTTTGCATGTCGGATCTCCTTACAGCACTTCTGGGGCGAGCGAGACGATCTTCATGAACTTCTCAGTACGAAGTTCACGGGTCACTGGCCCAAAGATACGGGTGCCGATCGGCTCTTGCTTGTTGTTCAGAAGAACAGCAGCGTTGCCATCAAAGCGGATAATGGAGCCATCAGCACGGCGTACACCGTGACGAGTGCGGACTACAACAGCAGTCATCACTTGGCCTTTTTTCACTTTACCGCGAGGAATTGCTTCCTTGACGGTAACTTTGATGATGTCACCGATACCAGCGTAACGACGATGGGAGCCACCCAGCACCTTGATGCACATAACACGGCGAGCGCCAGAGTTATCGGCCACATCGAGCATGGATTGAGTCTGAATCATATAATTTCTCCGACCCCTAGTCCTTAGACTTCCACAGCGCGTTCGAGAACATCAACCAGCGCCCAAGACTTAGTCTTGGCCAAAGGACGAGTTTCACGAATAGTGACTTTGTCGCCGATGTGGCACTGATTGGTTTCGTCGTGCGCGTGCAGCTTAGTCGAACGCTTAACGTATTTACCGTAGATCGGGTGCTTAACGCGACGCTCGATCAAAACGGTGATGGTCTTGTCCATTTTGTCGCTGACAACACGGCCAGTCAGCGTACGGACGGTTTTTTCGGCTTCAGCCATGATTACTTACCTGCCTGCTGTTTGAGCACAGTCTTCACGCGAGCGATGTCACGCTTAACTTGCCGGAGCAGGTGAGACTGCCCCAACTGGCCAGTTGCTTTCTGCATGCGCAGATTGAACTGGTCGCGCAGCAGGCCGAGCAGTTGCTCGTTAAGCTGCGGCGCGTCTTTTTCACGAAGTTCATTCGCTTTCATCACATCACCGTCCGTTTAACAAAAGCGGTGGCGAGCGGCAGCTTTGCAGCAGCCAGGGCAAAAGCCTCACGCGCCAGCTCTTCAGAAACGCCCTCGATTTCATACAGGACTTTGCCTGGCTGAATCTGGGCTACCCAGTACTCCACACTACCCTTACCTTTACCCATCCGAACTTCGAGTGGCTTTTTGGAGATAGGCTTGTCCGGGAATACACGGATCCAGATCTTGCCGCCACGTTTAACGTGACGGGTCAGAGCACGACGCGCTGACTCGATCTGACGAGCGGTGAGACGACCACGAGCTACAGACTTCAGCGCGAACTCGCCGAAGCTGACTTTGCTACCGCGCTGAGCCAGACCACGGTTGTGGCCTGTCATCTGCTTGCGGAACTTCGTACGCTTTGGTTGCAACATTTGGCGTACCCCTTACTTAGCAGCTTTTTTACGAGGCGCTGGTGCTTGTGGTTTCAGTTCTTCTTGGCGACCACCAATTACTTCGCCTTTGAAGATCCAAACCTTTACACCGATCACACCGTAAGTGGTGTGAGCTTCGTAGTTGGCATAGTCGATGTCGGCACGCAGGGTGTGCAGTGGCACACGACCTTCGCGATACCATTCAGTACGTGCGATTTCAGCACCGCCGAGACGACCGCTCACTTGGATTTTGATGCCTTTGGCACCAATGCGCATGGCGTTCTGTACAGCGCGCTTCATAGCGCGACGGAACATTACGCGACGCTCCAGCTGCTGAGCTACGCTCTGCGCAACCAACATACCGTCGAGTTCCGGCTTGCGGATTTCTTCGATATTGATGTGCACAGGCACACCCATTTGTTTGGTCAGGTCCTGACGCAGTTTCTCAACATCTTCACCTTTCTTCCCGATAACGATACCTGGACGAGCGGTGTGGATGGTGATACGTGCAGTTTGAGCCGGACGATGGATATCGATACGGCTTACGGACGCGCTTTTTAGTTTGTCTTGGAGATACTCACGCACCTTCAGATCAGCGAACAAATAGTCCGCATAAGTCCGACCGTCTGCGTACCAGACGGAGGTGTGTTCCTTGACGATTCCCAGGCGAATGCCAATGGGATGTACTTTCTGACCCATCTCTTCGACTCCGTTACTTGTCAGCAACCTTGACAGTGATATGGCAAGACCGCTTGACGATGCGATCAGCACGGCCTTTGGCACGTGGCATGATTCGCTTCAGCGAACGCCCTTCGTTGACGAAAACGGTGCTGACTTTGAGGTCATCAACGTCTGCGCCTTCGTTATGCTCGGCGTTGGCTACGGCCGACTCCAGCACTTTCTTCATGATCTCGGCGGCTTTCTTACTGCTGAAAGCCAACAGGTTGAGCGCTTCGCCCACCTTCTTCCCGCGGATCTGGTCGGCGACCAAGCGGGCTTTCTGGGCGGAGATTCGAGCGCCCGACAACTTAGCGGCTACTTCCATCGTTCCTTACCCCTTAACGCTTGGCTTTCTTGTCTGCCACGTGCCCACGATATGTGCGGGTACCGGCAAACTCGCCTAGTTTGTGGCCGACCATGTCTTCGTTCACGAGAACTGGAACATGTTGACGACCGTTATGAACTGCGATGGTCAGACCGACCATTTGTGGCAGGATCATCGAACGACGCGACCAGGTTTTAACTGGTTTGCGATCGTTCTTTTCCGCCGCCACTTCGATCTTCTTCAGTAGGTGAAGATCAATAAAAGGACCTTTTTTCAGAGAACGTGGCACTGTCGTATCCCTCTATTTACTTGCGACGACGGACGATCATTTTGTCGGTACGCTTATTACCACGAGTCTTCGCGCCCTTAGTCGGGAAGCCCCATGGCGATACCGGATGACGACCACCAGAGGTACGACCTTCACCACCACCATGCGGGTGGTCAACCGGGTTCATGGCAACACCACGAACGGTTGGGCGAACGCCACGCCAGCGTTTGGCACCAGCTTTACCCAGCGAACGCAGGCTGTGCTCGGAGTTCGAGACTTCACCCAGGGTCGCGCGGCATTCAGCCAGCACTTTACGCATCTCACCAGAACGCAGACGCAGGGTCACGTAGACACCTTCACGAGCGATCAGCTGAGCCGAAGCACCAGCGGAACGAGCGATTTGCGCGCCTTTACCTGGCTTCAATTCGATGCCGTGTACGGTGCTACCAACTGGAATGTTACGCAGTTGCAGAGCGTTGCCCGGCTTGATCGGCGCCAAAGCACCTGCGATCAGCTGGTCGCCAGCACTCACGCCTTTAGGGGCGATGATGTAGCGACGCTCGCCATCTGCGTACAGCAGCAGAGCGATGTGAGCAGTACGGTTTGGATCGTATTCGATACGCTCGACAGTGGCAGAGATGCCATCTTTGTCGTTGCGACGGAAATCGACCAGACGATAATGCTGCTTATGGCCACCACCGATGTGACGAGTGGTAATGCGACCATTGTTGTTACGACCACCAGTCTTCGATTTTTTCTCGAGCAGCGGTGCGTGAGGAGCGCCTTTATGCAGCTCCTGGTTGACCACCTTGACCACAAAACGGCGGCCAGGGGAAGTCGGTTTGCATTTAACGATTGCCATGATGCACCCCTTCCTTACTCAGCACTGCTGCTGAAATCGAGATCTTGGCCTGGTTGAAGGGAGATAACTGCCTTCTTCCAGTCATTACGCTTGCCCAGACCGCGAGCAGTGCGCTTGCTCTTACCCAGAACATTCAGGGTAGTAACACGCTCTACTTTCACGCTGAACAGGCTTTCGACGGCCTTCTTGATTTCCAGCTTGGTTGCATCAGTTGCAACCTTGAAAACGAACTGGCCTTTCTTGTCAGCCAGAACCGTAGCCTTCTCGGAAACGTGCGGGCCAAGCAGAACTTTAAATACGCGTTCCTGGTTCATCCCAGCAGCTCCTCGAATTTCTTCACGGCCGACACGGTGATCAACACCTTGTCGTATGCGATCAGACTAACTGGATCGGAACCTTGCACGTCACGTACATCAACGTGTGGCAGGTTACGAGCAGCCAGGTACAGGTTCTGATCAACTACTTCAGACACGATCAAGACGTCAGTCAGGCCCATGCCGGTCAGTTTGTTCAGCAGATCTTTGGTCTTCGGTGCATCAACAGCGAAGTCCTGAACCACAACCAGACGATCAGTACGCACCAGCTCAGCAAGGATGGAACGCATTGCTGCGCGATACATCTTCTTGTTCAGCTTCTGGGTGTGATCCTGAGGACGAGCTGCGAAAGTGGTACCGCCGCCACGCCAGATTGGGCTACGGATAGTACCGGCACGAGCACGGCCAGTACCTTTCTGACGCCATGGGCGCTTACCGCCACCACGAACGTCGGAACGGGTCTTTTGCTGCTTGCTACCTTGACGGCCGCCGGCCATGTAGGCCACGACTGCTTGGTGAACCAGCGTCTCGTTGAATTCGCCGCCAAATGTCAGTTCGGAAACTTCGATCGCTTGAGCGTCATTTACATTTAATTGCATGTCAGCTTCCCCTTAACCGCGAGCCTTGGCTGCTGGACGTACAACCAAGTTGCCGCCAGTAGCGCCAGGAACAGCGCCCTTGACCAACAACAGATTGCGTTCAGCGTCCACGCGCACTACTTCGAGGGACTGCACGGTCACGCGCTCAGCGCCCATATGACCGGACATTTTTTTGCCCTTGAATACACGACCAGGAGTCTGGCACTGGCCGATAGAGCCTGGAACGCGGTGGGACACGGAGTTACCGTGGGTATTATCTTGCCCGCGGAAGTTCCAACGCTTGATCGTACCCTGGAAGCCTTTACCCTTGGACTGACCGGTTACATCAACCAGTTGACCAGCGGCGAAGATTTCAGCGTTGATCAGATCGCCGGCCTGGTACTCGCCTTCTTCAAGGCGGAATTCCATTACGGTACGACCAGCGGCAACGTTCGCTTTAGCGAAGTGGCCAGCTTGAGCAGCTGTAACACGCGAAGCACGACGCTCGCCTACAGTGACTTGCACTGCACGATAGCCATCGGTCTCTTCAGTTTTGAACTGGGTGACGCGATTCGGCTCGATCTCAATGACCGTGACCGGAATGGAGACACCTTCTTCGGTGAAAATACGGGTCATACCGCATTTACGACCGACTACACCAATAGTCATGTTGTAAACCTCATGAGTGTACGGGGCTTTCACCCGCTATGGCCGCCCATTTCAGAGCGTTACACGACTAAGACCGAGTCTTAGCCGAGGCTGATCTGCACTTCCACACCGGCCGCAAGATCAAGCTTCATAAGAGCATCAACGGTTTTATCCGTTGGCTGGACGATGTCCAGAACGCGCTTATGAGTACGGATCTCGTACTGGTCACGCGCGTCTTTGTTGACGTGCGGGGAGACCAGAACGGTGAACCGCTCTTTACGGGTAGGCAGTGGAATTGGACCACGCACTTGAGCACCAGTACGTTTCGCGGTTTCCACGATTTCCTGGGTGGATTGGTCGATCAGGCGATGGTCAAAAGCCTTCAACCTGATACGGATTTGCTGATTTTGCATTGGATTTCAGACTCCGGCTGCTATTCCCACCGAGCGCAATACGCCCGTTAAAAGGAGGCGCAATTCTATAGACGCCCCATATAGGTGTCAACCCAATAAAAAAGCCCCCGCTAAGCGGGGGCTTTTTCAACTCATCAAAGCTAACTCAAAAAGAGCTTACTCGATGATTTTGGCTACGACGCCAGCGCCGACGGTACGACCGCCTTCACGGATAGCGAAACGCAGACCGTCTTCCATTGCGATGGTCTTGATCAGGGTGACAACCATTTTGATGTTGTCGCCTGGCATTACCATTTCAACGCCTTCCGGCAGTTCGCAGTTACCAGTCACGTCAGTAGTACGGAAGTAGAACTGTGGACGGTAGCCTTTGAAGAACGGAGTGTGACGACCGCCTTCTTCTTTGCTCAGAACGTAGACTTCAGCTTCGAACTTGGTGTGCGGCTTAACCGAACCCGGCTTAACCAGAACCTGGCCACGCTCAACGTCGTCACGCTTGGTACCACGCAGCAGAACGCCGCAGTTCTCGCCAGCACGACCTTCGTCGAGCAGCTTACGGAACATTTCAACACCGGTGCAGGTGGTGACGGTAGTGTCACGCAGACCAACGATTTCCAGTGGATCCTGAACCTTGACGATACCGCGCTCGATACGGCCAGTTACAACAGTACCGCGACCGGAGATCGAGAATACGTCTTCGATTGGCATCAGGAACGGCTTGTCGATAACACGAACTGGATCTGGAATGTAGCTGTCCAGAGTCTCAACCAGTTTACGAACGGCAGTGGTGCCCATTTCGTTGTCGTCTTGGCCGTTCAGAGCCATCAGAGCCGAACCGATGATGATCGGAGTGTCGTCACCTGGGAAGTCGTAAGTGCTCAGCAGATCGCGCACTTCCATCTCAACCAGTTCCAGCAGCTCAGCGTCGTCAACCATGTCAGCCTTGTTCAGGAAGACAACGATGTACGGAACGCCAACCTGACGGGACAGCAGGATGTGCTCACGGGTTTGTGGCATCGGACCATCAGCAGCCGAACAAACCAGGATAGCGCCGTCCATCTGAGCGGCACCGGTGATCATGTTCTTCACGTAGTCAGCGTGACCCGGGCAGTCAACGTGAGCGTAGTGACGGATCAGCGAGTTGTATTCAACGTGCGCGGTGTTGATGGTGATACCACGAGCCTTTTCTTCCGGAGCGCTGTCGATTTTGTCGAAAGCAACAACGGCCGAACCGAAAACTTCGGAGCAGACGCGAGTCAGAGCAGCGGTCAGCGTGGTTTTACCGTGGTCGACGTGACCGATGGTGCCAACGTTGACGTGCGGGAGGGTACGGTCAAATTTTTCTTTAGCCACGACAATTAACTCCTAGCCTAAAGGGGCTGAATCAGCCTTGTTTTTTGGTAACGGTTTCGACGATGTGCGACGGAGCCGTATTGTATTTTTTGAATTCCATAGAGTAGCTTGCGCGACCTTGGGACATGGAACGGACGTCGGTCGCATAACCGAACATCTCACCCAGCGGAACCTCGGCACGAATCACTTTGCCGGAAACCGTGTCTTCCATACCCAGGATCATGCCGCGACGACGGTTAAGGTCGCCCATCACGTCACCCATATAGTCTTCAGGTGTAACAACCTCTACAGCCATGATCGGCTCAAGCAACTCACCACCGCCCTTCTGGGCCAGTTGCTTGGTCGCCATGGAAGCAGCCACCTTAAACGCCATCTCGTTGGAGTCGACGTCGTGGTAGGAACCATCAAACACAGTGGCCTTCAGGCCGATCAGCGGATAGCCGGCAACGACGCCGTTCTTCATCTGCTCTTCGATACCCTTCTGGATCGCCGGGATGTATTCCTTAGGAACAACACCACCCACCACTTCGTTCACGAATTGCAGACCTTCCTGACCTTCGTCAGCAGGAGCAAAACGGATCCAGCAGTGGCCGAACTGACCACGACCGCCGGACTGACGAACAAACTTGCCTTCGATTTCACAGTTCTTCGTGATGCGCTCACGATACGAAACCTGAGGCTTACCGATGTTGGCTTCGACGTTGAACTCACGGCGCATCCGGTCAACCAGGATGTCCAGGTGCAACTCGCCCATGCCAGAGATGATCGTTTGACCAGTCTCTTCATCAGTCTTGACGCGGAAAGACGGGTCTTCCTGAGCAAGCTTGCCCAGAGCGATACCCATTTTTTCCTGGTCATCCTTGGTCTTAGGCTCAACGGCAACCGAAATAACCGGCTCCGGGAAGTCCATACGAACCAGGATGATTGGCTTGTCAGCGTTGCACAAAGTCTCACCAGTGGTGACGTCCTTCATGCCGATCAAGGCCGCGATGTCACCAGCGCGTACTTCCTTGATTTCTTCGCGGGCGTTTGCGTGCATTTGCACCATACGACCCACGCGCTCTTTCTTGCCTTTAACCGAGTTGATCACGCCGTCGCCGGAGGCCAACACGCCCGAGTAAACTCGAACAAAGGTCAAGGTACCCACGAATGGGTCAGTGGCAATTTTGAATGCCAGAGCGGAGAACGGTTCGTTGTCGTCTGCATGACGCTCCAGATCGATAGTCTCGTCATCCGGGTCAGTACCCTTGATGGCAGGAATATCAACAGGCGCAGGCAGGTAATCGATAACGGCGTCGAGAACCAGGGGAACACCCTTGTTCTTGAAGGAAGAACCGCAAACAGCCAGAACGATCTCACCAGCGATAGTACGCTGACGCAGAGCGGCCTTGATTTCCGCGTTGGTGAGTTCTTCACCTTCGAGGTACTTGTTCATCAGTTCTTCGCTGGCTTCGGCCGCAGCCTCAACCATGTTGCCGCGCCACTCATCAGCCAATTCCTGCAGTTCAGCAGGGATAGGCTTGCGAACTGGAACCATGCCTTTGTCAGCGTCATTCCAGTAAACAGCTTCCATAGCCATCAGATCGATCTGACCCTGGAAGTTGTCTTCGGAACCGATAGCCAACTGGATTGGCACCGGGGTATGACCCAGACGCTGCTTGATCTGACCGATCACACGCAGGAAGTTGGCACCAGCACGGTCCATCTTGTTTACGTAAACAAGACGTGGAACGCCGTATTTGTTGGCCTGACGCCATACGGTTTCCGACTGAGGCTCAACACCCGAAGTGCCGCAGAACACAACGACCGCGCCGTCGAGAACACGCAGGGAACGCTCAACTTCAATAGTGAAGTCAACGTGGCCCGGGGTGTCGATGACGTTGAAGCGGTATTGGTCTTTGTGCTGCTTCTCGGAACCCTGCCAGAAGGCGGTAATAGCAGCAGAAGTAATGGTAATACCACGCTCCTGCTCCTGCACCATCCAGTCTGTGGTCGCGGCGCCGTCATGCACCTCGCCCATTTTGTGACTTTTGCCAGTGTAAAAAAGGACGCGCTCGGTGGTGGTGGTTTTACCAGCATCCACGTGAGCAACGATACCGATGTTACGGTAGCGATTAATCGGTGTTGTACGAGCCATAAAGCCCTCGCAAAATTAGTGACGCTAAAATTAGAAGCGGTAGTGCGAGAAAGCCTTGTTGGCTTCAGCCATACGGTGCACGTCTTCACGCTTCTTAACTGCAGCACCTTTACCTTCGGCAGCGTCCAACAGTTCGCCAGCCAAACGCAGAGCCATAGACTTCTCGCCGCGCTTACGGGCGAAGTCTACCAACCAGCGCATTGCCAGAGCGTTACGACGGGACGGACGAACTTCGACCGGAACCTGGTAAGTAGCACCGCCTACACGGCGCGACTTCACTTCGACCAGCGGAGCGATGGCGTCGAGAGCTTTCTCGAAGATTTCCAGGGGGTCGCTGTTCTTGCGTTCTTTAACCTTTTCCAGCGCGCCATAAACGATACGCTCGGCAACGGCTTTCTTGCCGCTTTCCATTACGTGGTTCATGAACTTGGCCAGGATCTGGCTGCCGTATTTTGGATCGTCAAGCACTTCGCGCTTGGCTGCTACGCGTCTTCTTGGCATGGATAAGCCCTCAAACGGTCTTCAGGTTCGCTCGGAATCGGTGCCCTTTCGGGACGCCTCCGACCTTACTCTTATCGACTCAGAAAAATAGAAAATCAGTTCTTACAAAAAGCCACTACTACTTCGGCTTCTTGGTACCGTACTTCGAACGACCCTGGTTACGACCTTTAACGCCGGAAGTATCCAAAGAGCCGCGAACGGTGTGGTAACGAACACCTGGCAAGTCTTTTACACGACCGCCGCGGATCAGTACCACGCTGTGTTCTTGCAGGTTGTGGCCTTCACCGCCGATGTACGAGGAAACCTCGAAACCGTTGGTCAGACGCACACGGCATACTTTACGCAGTGCCGAGTTAGGTTTTTTCGGCGTGGTGGTATACACACGGGTGCATACGCCACGACGTTGCGGGCAGTTCTGCAGCGCAGGCACGTCGGATTTCTCGACGATACGCTTACGCGGCTGACGTACCAGCTGGTTGATAGTTGCCATCTACTAGCTCCACTGTTGTCTTGCGACGCTATTGTCTTGCAAGAAAAGCAAAATGGCAGGAACGAATTCCCGCCAAATTTAGGGGTACAAGAGTCTAAAGAGGATCTTGCCCCCAGTCAAGGCAAGGCCCCGACCTCCCCGCTCATCCAACCTCGACAAATTGTCTCGATTCGATGAACGGAACGGCCAGGGCCTTACGCTCATTTATCGCAGAACTCAGTTACCGCTCGAGTTCAGCGCTTCGGTCAGTGCAGCTTCCACTTCACTGGCGCTTACGCGCAACGGTTTGTCAGCATCACGGCGACGCTTGCGTTCGCTGTGATAAGCCAGACCGGTACCTGCCGGGATCAAACGACCCACGACTACGTTTTCTTTCAGGCCGCGCAGGTAATCGCGCTTGCCGGTTACCGCCGCTTCGGTCAGTACGCGAGTGGTTTCCTGGAAGGAAGCCGCCGAGATGAACGATTCGGTGGACAACGACGCCTTGGTGATACCCAACAGCACGCGAGTGAACTTGGAAACGAATTTCTCGTCGCCAGCCAGACGCTCGTTCTCTACTAGAACGTGAGTCAACTCCATCTGGTCGCCCTTGATGAAAGTCGAGTCGCCAGACTCAGCGATTTCAACCTTACGCAACATCTGACGCAAGATGGTCTCGATGTGCTTGTCGTTGATCTTCACGCCTTGCAGACGATAAACGTCCTGGATCTCGTTCACGATGTACTTGGCCAGCGCACTCACACCCAGCAGACGCAGAATGTCGTGTGGATCGCTCGGGCCGTCGGAGATAACTTCGCCGCGGTTTACCTGTTCGCCTTCGAAGACGTTCAGGTGACGCCACTTCGGAATCAGCTCTTCGTACGGATCGGTACCGTCGTTCGGGGTGATAACCAGACGGCGCTTGCCTTTGGTCTCTTTACCGAACGCGATGGTGCCGCTGACTTCAGCCAGAATCGAGGCTTCTTTCGGACGACGGGCTTCGAACAAGTCGGCTACACGCGGCAGACCACCGGTGATGTCACGGGTCTTCGAAGTCTCTTGCGGGATACGAGCGATAACATCACCGATCGCAATCTTCGCACCATCCGCTACACCAACCAGGGCGTTAGCAGGCAGGAAGTACTGAGCAATTACGTCGGTACCCGGCAGCAAGAGATCCTTGCCATTGTCATCAACCATCTTCACAGCAGGACGGATATCTTTACCGGCAGCTGGACGGTCTTTGGCGTCGAGTACTTCAATGTTGGTCATACCGGTCAATTCGTCAGTCTGACGCTTGATCGTGATGCCTTCTTCCATGCCCACGTAGGTCACGGTACCTTTCATTTCGGTAACGATTGGGTGAGTGTGCGGATCCCACTTGGCCACGATTGCGCCAGCGTCGACCTTGTCACCTTCTTTAACCGAAATCACAGCACCGTACGGCAGCTTGTAACGCTCGCGCTCACGACCGAAGTCATCAGCGATCGCCAGCTCACCGGAACGGGACACAGCAACCAGGCAGCCATCCACTCGCTCAACGTGTTTCAGGTTGTGCAGACGGACAGTACCGCCATTCTTCACCTGAACGCTGTCAGCTGCGGAGGTCCGGCTTGCCGCACCACCGATGTGGAACGTACGCATGGTCAGCTGGGTACCCGGCTCACCAATGGACTGGGCAGCGATAACGCCGACCGCTTCACCGATGTTCACCTGGTGACCACGAGCCAAGTCACGGCCGTAGCACTTGGCGCAAATGCCGTAGCGGGTTTCGCAGCTGATCGGCGAACGCACGATCACTTCGTCGATGCTGTTCAGCTCGATGAATTCGACCCACTTCTCGTCTACCAGAGTACCGGCAGGAACGATGATTTCTTCGGTACCTGGCTTGAACACGTCACGAGCGATGACACGACCCAATACGCGCTCACCCAGCGGCTCAACAACGTCACCGCCTTCAATGTGCGGAGTCATTACCAGGCCATGTTCGGTGCCGCAATCGATCTCGGTCACAACCAGATCCTGCGCCACGTCTACCAGACGACGAGTCAGGTAACCGGAGTTCGCAGTTTTCAACGCGGTATCCGCCAAACCTTTACGAGCACCGTGAGTGGAGATGAAGTACTGAAGTACGCTCAAACCTTCACGGAAGTTCGCAGTAATCGGCGTTTCGATGATGGAACCATCCGGCTTGGCCATCAGGCCACGCATACCGGCGAGCTGACGGATCTGCGCAGCAGAACCCCGTGCGCCCGAGTCGGCCATCATGTACATCGAGTTGAAGGACTCTTGGTCGACTTCGACGCCATGGCGGTCGATGACTTTCTCTTTCGAGAGGTTGGCCATCATTGCCTTGGAAACTTCGTCGTTCGCCTTGGACCAAAGGTCGATCACTTTGTTGTACTTCTCGCCCTGGGTTACCAGGCCGGATGCGTACTGACTTTCGATCTCTTTCACTTCATCAGTAGCAGCATTGATGATGCGGGCTTTTTCATCCGGGATAACGAAATCGTTAACACCGATGGAAACGCCGGAAATGGTCGAATAGGCAAAACCGGTGTACATCAACTGGTCAGCGAAGATCACGGTCTCTTTCAAACCAACCACGCGGTAGCACTGGTTGATCAGCTTGGAGATCGCCTTTTTCTTCATCGGCTGGTTGACGACGTCGTACGACAGGCCAGGTGGAACAACCTGGAACAACAGCGCACGGCCAACAGTAGTGTCGACGATACGGGTGTTCTTGACGCTGCCGCCATCACGGTCGTTAACAGTTTCGTGGATCCGCACTTTGACTTTAGCGTGCAGTGCGGCTTCGCCGGCACGGAACACACGGTCAACTTCTTGCAGATCCGCGAACACACGACCTTCGCCCTTGGCGTTGATCGCTTCACGAGTCATGTAGTACAGACCCAATACAACGTCCTGCGACGGAACGATGATTGGCTCACCGTTGGCTGGCGACAGAATGTTGTTGGTCGACATCATCAACGCACGCGCTTCCAACTGGGCTTCCAGTGTCAGCGGTACGTGCACGGCCATTTGGTCGCCGTCGAAGTCGGCGTTGTACGCAGCACAGACCAGAGGGTGCAGCTGGATAGCCTTACCTTCGATCAGTACCGGTTCAAACGCCTGGATACCCAGACGGTGAAGGGTCGGTGCACGGTTGAGGAGAACCGGGTGTTCACGGATCACTTCAGCGAGAACGTCCCAAACCTCTGGCAGCTCGCGCTCAACCATTTTCTTGGCAGCTTTAATGGTGGTAGCGAGACCACGCATTTCCAGCTTGCCGAAAATGAACGGCTTGAACAGCTCGAGAGCCATTTTCTTCGGCAGACCGCACTGGTGCAGACGCAGGGTCGGACCTACGGTAATTACCGAACGACCGGAGTAGTCAACACGCTTACCGAGCAAGTTCTGACGGAAACGACCTTGCTTACCCTTGATCATGTCAGCCAAGGATTTCAGAGGACGCTTGTTCGAACCAGTGATAGCGCGGCCACGACGACCGTTGTCGAGCAGCGCATCGACAGCTTCCTGCAACATACGCTTTTCGTTGCGCACGATGATGTCCGGAGCGGACAGATCAAGCAGGCGCTTCAAGCGGTTGTTACGGTTGATCACTCGACGATACAGATCGTTGAGGTCGGAAGTCGCGAAGCGACCGCCATCCAGCGGGACCAGTGGACGCAGATCTGGCGGCAGAACCGGCAGAACGGTCAGCACCATCCATTCTGGAAGGTTGCCGGAACCCTGGAAGGCTTCCATCAACTTCAGACGCTTGGACAGCTTCTTGATTTTGGTTTCGGAGTTGGTTTGCGGAATTTCTTCACGCAGACGGCCAATCTCGTGTTCCAGATCGATAGCGTGCAACAGTTCACGGACAGCTTCGGCACCCATGCGGGCATCGAAATCGTCGCCGAACTCTTCCAGCGCTTCGAAGTACTGCTCATCGTTCAGCAGCTGACCTTTTTCAAGGGTGGTCATGCCTGGATCGATAACGACATAGCTCTCGAAGTAGAGAACGCGTTCGATATCTCGCAGGGTCATGTCCATCAGCAAGCCGATACGGGACGGCAGCGACTTCAGGAACCAGATGTGGGCAACCGGGGAAGCCAGTTCGATGTGCGCCATGCGCTCACGACGAACTTTGGCCAGCGCGACTTCAACGCCGCACTTCTCGCAGATCACACCACGGTGCTTCAAGCGCTTGTACTTACCGCACAGGCACTCGTAATCCTTTACCGGGCCAAAGATCTTGGCGCAGAACAGGCCGTCACGCTCAGGTTTGAACGTACGGTAGTTGATGGTTTCCGGCTTTTTAACTTCACCGAACGACCACGATCGGATCATCTCAGGCGATGCCAATCCAATACGGATGGCGTCGAACTCTTCGACTTGACCCTGGTTTTTCAGCAAATTCAGTAGGTCTTTCAAGGCCTTTCCTCCTGGCGGAGCAGAGAGCGGGCAATCCTGCCCCGCTCTCGATTCGCGTCACGTGTTATTCGGTTTCCAGATCGATATCGATGCCGAGGGAACGAATTTCCTTGATCAACACGTTGAAGGACTCGGGCATGCCCGGCTCCATACGGTGATCGCCATCCACGATGTTTTTGTACATCTTGGTACGGCCGTTCACATCGTCCGACTTCACTGTGAGCATTTCTTGCAGAGTGTAAGCAGCACCGTATGCTTCCAGTGCCCAGACCTCCATCTCCCCGAAACGCTGACCACCGAACTGCGCCTTACCACCCAGCGGCTGCTGAGTAACCAGGCTGTACGAACCGGTAGAACGAGCGTGCATCTTGTCGTCTACCAAGTGGTTCAGCTTCAGCATGTACATGTAGCCAACAGTAACCGGACGCTCGAACTTGTTGCCGGTACGGCCGTCGGTCAGCTGCATCTGGCCGCTTTCTGGCAAATCTGCCAGTTTCAGCATGGCCTTGATTTCGCTTTCCTTGGCGCCGTCGAACACTGGAGTGGCCATTGGAACGCCACCACGCAGGTTCTTCGCCAGATCCAGGATTTCCTGGTCGGAGAAGCTATCCAGATCTTCGTTACGACCGCCGATCTGGTTGTAGATCTCGTCGAGGAATTTACGAAGCTCAGCGACTTTGCGCTGCTCTTCGATCATCCGGTTGATCTTCTCGCCCAGACCTTTAGCCGCGAGGCCCAAGTGGGTTTCAAGGATCTGACCAACGTTCATACGCGAAGGTACGCCCAACGGGTTGAGGACGACGTCGACCGGGGTGCCATTGGCATCGTGCGGCATGTCTTCAACCGGCATGATCACGGAGACCACACCTTTGTTACCGTGACGACCGGCCATCTTGTCGCCCGGCTGGATGCGGCGACGGATTGCCAGGTAAACCTTGACGATTTTCAGCACGCCTGGAGCCAGGTCATCGCCCTGCTGCAGTTTGCGCTTCTTGTCTTCGAACTTGTCGTCCAGCAGACGGCGGCGATCAACGATGTAGGCCTGAGCCTTCTCGAGCTGCTCGTTCAGAGCATCTTCAGCCATGCGCAGTTTGAACCACTGACCATGCTCAAGACCGTCGAGAACTTCGTCGGTGATGTCCTGACCTTTCTTCAGGCCGGCGCCGCCTTCGGCTTTGTGGCCGACCAGAGCGGAACGCAGACGTTCGAAAGTGGCGCCTTCAACGATACGGAACTCTTCGTTCAGGTCCTTGCGGATCTCGTCGAGCTGAGTCTTCTCGATCGACAGTGCACGAGCATCACGCTCAACGCCGTCGCGGGTGAAGACTTGTACGTCGATGACGGTACCCTTGGTGCCGGTAGGCACGCGCAGGGAGGTGTCTTTAACGTCGCTGGCTTTTTCACCAAAGATGGCACGCAGCAGTTTTTCTTCCGGAGTCAGCTGGGTCTCGCCTTTCGGAGTGACCTTGCCAACCAGAATGTCGCCTGCGCCTACTTCAGCACCTACGTAAACGATACCGGCTTCGTCCAGCTTGTTCAGTGCAGCTTCACCCACGTTCGGGATGTCTGCAGTGATTTCCTCTGGCCCAAGCTTGGTGTCACGTGCCACACAGGTCAGTTCCTGAATGTGGATCGTGGTAAAGCGGTCTTCTTGAACAACTCGTTCCGACAGGCAGATGGAGTCTTCGAAGTTGTAACCGTTCCAGGCCATGAACGCGATGCGCATGTTCTGACCCAGTGCCAGTTCACCCATGTCGGTGGACGGGCCGTCAGCCATGATGTCGCTACGCTGAACCCGATCACCTTTACGCACCAGCGGACGCTGGTTGATGCAGGTGTTCTGGTTGGAGCGGGTGTATTTGGTCAGGTTGTAGATGTCGACACCAGCTTCACCGGTTTCAACTTCATCATCAGCAACACGAACCACGATACGGCTGGCGTCGACGGAATCGATAACGCCACCGCGACGAGCCACGACGCAAACGCCGGAGTCACGAGCTACGTTACGCTCCATGCCAGTACCGACCAGCGGCTTGTCAGCGCGCAAGGTGGGTACAGCTTGACGCTGCATGTTCGAACCCATCAACGCACGGTTGGCGTCATCGTGCTCGAGGAACGGGATCAGCGACGCTGCAACCGAAACTACCTGCTTCGGCGATACGTCCATCAAGGTGACGTCTTCCGGCGCCTTGACGGTGAACTCGTTCAAGTGACGAACAGCTACCAGCTCGTCGATCAGCATTTTCTTGTCGTTCATCGTGGCCGAAGCCTGAGCGATCACGTGATCAGCTTCTTCGATGGCGGACAGGAACACGATCTCGTCGGTGACCAGAGCGTCTTTCACCACACGGTACGGGCTCTCTAGGAAGCCGTACTGGTTGGTGCGCGCATAAGCAGCCAGGGAGTTGATCAGACCGATGTTCGGACCTTCCGGCGTTTCAATCGGGCATACACGACCATAGTGAGTCGGGTGTACGTCACGAACTTCGAAGCCAGCGCGCTCACGAGTCAAACCGCCAGGGCCGAGTGCAGAAACACGACGCTTGTGGGTGATCTCGGACAGCGGGTTGTTCTGGTCCATGAACTGGGAAAGCTGGCTGGAACCGAAGAACTCTTTCACCGCTGCAGCCACTGGCTTGGCGTTGATCAGGTCTTGCGGCATCAGGCCTTCGCTTTCAGCCATCGACAGACGCTCTTTGACCGCACGCTCAACACGTACCAGGCCAACGCGGAACTGGTTCTCGGCCATTTCGCCTACGCAGCGAACACGACGGTTACCCAGGTGGTCGATGTCATCGACGATGCCTTTACCGTTACGGATGTCGACCAGAGTCTTCAGTACCGCGACGATGTCTTCTTTGCACAACACGCCCGAACCTTCGATCTCGGTACGACCGATACGACGGTTGAACTTCATCCGGCCGACCGCAGACAGGTCGTAGCGCTCAGGGCTGAAGAACAGGTTGTTGAACAGAGTCTCGGCAGCGTCTTTGGTTGGCGGCTCGCCTGGACGCATCATGCGATAGATCTCGACCAGCGCTTCCAATTGGTTGCTGGTGGAGTCGATCTTCAGGGTGTCGGAGACGAACGGACCGCAGTCGATATCGTTGGTGTACAGCGTTTCGATGCGAACAACCTGGGCCTTGGCAATTTTTGCCAGGATCTCTGTGTTCAGCTCGGTGTTGCACTCTGCCAGGATTTCGCCGGTGGCCGGATGCACGATGGCCTTGGCGGTAGTGCGACCCAGGACGTAGTCCAGAGGCACTTCCAGGGTCTTGAGGCCGGCTTTTTCGATCTGGTTGATGTGGCGCGCAGTAATACGGCGACCAGCCTCAACGATGACCTTGCCCTTCTCGTCCTGAATATCAAGTACAGCGATTTCACCACGCAGACGCGAAGCAATCAGTTCCAGACTGAGGGTTTCGCCGCTCAGGTGGAAAACGTTGGTGGTGTAGAACGCGTCGAGCACTTCTTCAGTGGTATAGCCGAGCGCGCGCAGCAGTACCGATGCAGGCAGCTTGCGACGACGGTCGATACGCACGAACACGCAGTCTTTCGGGTCGAACTCGAAGTCCAGCCACGAACCGCGGTAAGGAATGATGCGCGCGGAGTACAGCAGTTTACCGGAGCTGTGCGTCTTGCCACGGTCGTGGTCGAAGAACACGCCCGGGGAACGGTGCAGCTGGGAAACGATTACACGCTCGGTACCGTTGATTACGAAGGTACCGTTCTCAGTCATCAGGGGGATTTCACCCATGTAGACTTCTTGCTCTTTAATGTCCTTGATCGCTTTGTTCGACGATTCTTTGTCGAAAATGATCAGGCGCACTTTTACCCGCAAAGGTACGGCGTAAGTTACACCGCGCAATACGCATTCTTTGACATCAAATGCCGGTTCGCCCAGGCGATAACCGACGTACTCCAGCGCAGCATTGCCGGAGTAGCTGATGATCGGGAAAACGGATTTGAAGGCCGCATGCAGGCCCACGTCGCGGAACTGATCTTTAGTCGCTCCCGCTTGCAAGAATTCACGATACGAATCCAGCTGGATGGCCAGGAGGTACGGCACATCCATGACGTCCGGCAACTTGCTAAAGTCCTTGCGGATACGTTTTTTCTCAGTATATGAGTAAGCCATCAGCGTTCCCCAGCTTGGTCACCTGCTTGTTTGGCCCCTCCCGACGGGAGCAGCCAGAAAATCGTGCAAACCCCATGGTTTGCGCCACCGCATCGGGTGGTTACAGCTCGTTACCAGCACCGACCCAGTCGGCTGCCAATAACGGAAAAAGGCCGGTGGCAAGAGCCACCAGCCATCAGCCTTTCGCTTAACGCTCGGGCTGGAGGAGCAAAGTCGATGCTTACTTCAGCTCGACTTTAGCGCCTGCTTCTTCCAGAGTGGCTTTGGCTTTGTCAGCTGCGTCTTTCGAAACAGCTTCCAGAACCATGCCAGGAGCGCCGTCAACTACTGCCTTGGCTTCTTTCAAGCCCAGACCGGTCAGTTCACGTACTGCCTTGATCACGTTAACTTTCTTCTCGCCAGCTTCCAGCAGCATGACGTTGAATTCAGTTTGTTCTTCAACAACAGCAGCGACAGCAGCTGGACCAGCGGAAGCAGCGGCAGCAGAAACGCCGAACTTCTCTTCCATGGCCTTGATCAGCTCAACGATTTCCAGAACGGATTTTTCGCCGATTGCTTCGATGATTTGGTCGTTAGTCAGAGACATGACTATAAATTCCTGTATTGGGGTGACAGCCTACGCGGCCATCGAAATAAACAATAAACGCTGAAAGGTGTCGCTCAGCCTTAGGCTGCAGCGGCTTCTTTCTGGTCGCGAAGAGCCGCCAGAGTACGAGCCAATTTGCTGGTTGCGCCTTGAATCACGCTCATCAGCTGAGAAATTGCTTCGTCACGGGTCGGCAGGCTTGCCAGTACGTCGATCTGATTAGCCGCGAGGAACTTGCCCTCGAACGCAGCTGCCTTGATCTCGAACTTATCCTGACCTTTTGCAAACTCTTTGAAGATACGAGCAGCAGCGCCCGGATGTTCTTTGGAGAATGCAATCAAGGTCGGGCCAGTGAACACGTCGTTGAGCACGTCATATTGAGTGCCAGCAACAGCGCGCTTGAGCAGGGTGTTACGTACAACACGTACGTAAACGCCAGCTTCACGAGCCTCTTTACGGAGTCCGGTCATAGCGCCTACTGTTACGCCACGGGCATCAGCCACGACAGCGGACAGAGCAACTTGGGCAGCCTTGTTGACTTCAGCGACGATGGCCTTCTTGTCTTCAAGTTTAATTGCCACGGGAAAAACTCCTGCTTGTTACCGTTTCATCCAACCGAGGCCAGATGTCGTTTTGGTGTCTGATTCGGTAAGGAACCGGGAGCACCATCTGCGTAGGCTTGAGGTTTAAGACTTGCGTCGCCTACGGTCTTGGATAGCCCCCGCCAGGCAGGGACCCCAATCTTTCAATTGGCGCAATCGCTTGCGCCAACCTGTGTCTTACGCGTCGAGCGAACCTTGGTCGATGACCAGGCCTGGACCCATGGTGGTGCTCAGGGTAACGCGCTTGACGTAAATACCTTTCGAGGAAGCTGGCTTGATACGCTTCAGATCAGCGATCAGGGCTTCAACGTTTTCCTTCAGCTTGACGGCGTCGAAACCGACCTTGCCAACGGAGGTGTGGATGATGCCGTTTTTGTCGGTGCGATAACGAACCTGACCAGCCTTGGCGTTTTTAACCGCGGTAGCTACGTCTGGAGTTACGGTGCCGACTTTAGGGTTAGGCATCAGGCCGCGTGGGCCCAGGATCTGACCCAATTGACCAACAACGCGCATTGCATCCGGGGATGCGATAACTACGTCATAGTTCAGATCGCCGCCTTTCATTTCGGCAGCCAGATCGTCCATACCTACACGGTCAGCGCCGGCAGCCAAAGCGGCCTCAGCAGCTGGACCCTGGGTGAACACAGCAACGCGAACGGTCTTGCCAGTGCCGTGTGGCAGCACAGTAGCGCTACGAACGACCTGGTCGGATTTACGCGGGTCAACACCCAGGTTTACAGCAACGTCAAACGACTCGCTGAACTTGACGGTCGACAGCTCAGCCAGCAGAGCAGCAGCGTCTACAAAGTTGTAGGACTTGCCTGCTTCGATTTTGCCGGCGATAGCCTTTTGACGCTTGGTCAACTTAGCCATTACACACCCTCCACGTTAAGGCCCATGCTACGAGCAGAACCGGCGATAGTACGCACGGCCGCGTCCATATCAGCTGCAGTCAGATCCGCGTTTTTGGTTTTCGCGATTTCTTCCAGCTGAGCACGGGTAACGGTGCCAACCTTAACGGTGTTCGGACGAGCGGAACCGCTAGTCAGACCAGCAGCTTTCTTCAGCAGAACCGAAGCAGGTGTGGATTTGGTTTCGAAAGTGAAGCTACGGTCGCTGTAGACAGTGATGATCACTGGAGTCGGCAGACCTGGCTCAATACCCTGAGTACGGGCGTTGAAAGCCTTGCAGAATTCCATGATGTTCACGCCGTGCTGACCCAAAGCAGGACCAACAGGTGGGCTTGGGTTAGCCTGAGCGGCCTTCACTTGCAGCTTGATGTAAGCGGTAATCTTCTTGGCCATGAGGCACTCCAATTACGGGTTCGAACGCCTCGAAAGGCTCCCCGGTTACTTGCGCGTTTATCCCAGTGACGACAAAACCCCACAGCCTAGGGCTGCGGGGTTGGGATGCTTGCTCAGCTAGACTTTTTCGACCTGGCTGAACTCTAGCTCTACGGGAGTAGAGCGACCGAAAATGAGCACTGCCACTTGGATCCGGCTCTTCTCGTAGTTAACTTCTTCGACCGTGCCAGTAAAGTCGGCAAACGGACCGTCATTGACGCGCACCGACTCACCTGGCTCGAACAACGTCTTCGGCTTCGGCTTGTCGCTACCATCAGCAACGCGACGCAGAATCGCTTCTGCCTCTTTATCAGTGATCGGCGCAGGCTTATCAGCGGTACCGCCGATAAAACCCATCACCCGAGGAGTATCCTTGACCAAGTGCCAAGTACCCTCATTCATGTCCATCTGAACCAGCACATAACCTGGGAAGAACTTGCGTTCGCTTTTGCGTTTCTGGCCGTTACGCATTTCAACCACTTCTTCAGTGGGAACCAGAATCTCGCCAAAGCCATCTTCCATGCCAGCCAGCTTTACGCGCTCTACCAACGAGCGCATGACATGCTTCTCGTAACCGGAGTAAGCATGCACAACGTACCAACGCTTAGCCACGGGACACCCTTAGCCGACAATCAAGGAAACAAGCCAGCCGAGCAGGGAATCAAGCCCCCACAACAGCAACGCCATAACCAGAACAACAGCCACAACAATCAGCGTGGTCTGCGTGGTTTCTTGGCGAGTTGGCCATACGACTTTACGAATTTCGGTGCGAGCTTCCTTAACCAGTACAAAGAAAGACTTGCCCTTGACTGTCTGCAGGCCTACAAAGGCAGCTACGGCAGCAATGGCGAGCAATGCAAGTACGCGGTACAGGATCGGCGAAGCAGAGTAATACTGATTGCCAACAACGCCAACAACCACCAAGGCGACTACTAAAAGCCACTTGAGCAGATCGAAGCGAGAGCCTTGAGCTTCAGCTTTAGGAGTCATCTATGAAGATCCTGTGAAAAGAAAGCCAGATACACCAAGTGAATCTGGCAGGTCAGGAGGGAATCGAACCCCCAACCTACGGTTTTGGAGACCGTCGCTCTGCCAATTGAGCTACTGACCTAAAACAAAATCAGGCCGACCATTATGCCGGCCCGAAAAAGACATTACAACAATTTACTCGATAACTTTGGCTACGACACCAGCGCCGACGGTACGACCGCCCTCACGGATAGCGAAACGCAAGCCATCTTCCATCGCGATGGTTTTGATCAGGGTGACAGTCATCTGAATGTTGTCACCTGGCATCACCATTTCAACGCCTTCCGGCAACTCGCAGTTACCAGTCACATCAGTTGTACGGAAGTAGAACTGCGGACGGTAGCCCTTGAAGAACGGAGTATGACGCCCGCCCTCCTCCTTGCTCAGAACGTAAACCTCAGCAGTGAACTTGGTATGCGGCTTGACGGTGCCCGGCTTGACCAGAACCTGGCCACGCTCAACATCATCACGCTTGGTACCGCGCAGCAGAACGCCGCAGTTCTCGCCTGCACGACCTTCGTCGAGCAGCTTGCGAAACATTTCAACACCAGTGCAAGTAGTTTTGACAGTGTCACGAAGACCAACAATCTCAACTTCTTCCTGAATGCGGACAATGCCACGCTCAACACGACCAGTCACAACAGTGCCACGACCGGAGATCGAGAACACATCCTCGATCGGCATCAGGAACGGCTTATCAATAGCACGCTCAGGCTGCGGAATATAAGTATCCAGCGTCTCGACCAACTTCTTGACGGCAGTGGTACCCATCTCGTTGTCGTCTTGACCATTCAACGCCATCAGCGCCGAACCAATAATGATCGGAGTGTCGTCACCCGGGAAATCGTAAGCGCTCAGCAGATCGCGCACTTCCATCTCAACCAGTTCCAGCAGCTCAGCATCATCAACCATGTCAGCCTTATTCAGGAAGACAACGATGTACGGAACGCCAACCTGACGAGACAACAGAATGTGCTCACGGGTTTGCGGCATCGGACCATCAGCGGCCGAGCAAACCAGAATCGCACCATCCATCTGGGCAGCACCGGTAATCATGTTCTTTACGTAGTCGGCGTGACCTGGACAGTCAACGTGTGCGTAGTGACGCACGGCCGAATCGTATTCAACGTGAGCCGTGTTAATAGTGATACCACGTGCTTTTTCTTCTGGGGCGCTATCGATCTTGTCGAAGTCAACCTTCGCCGAACCGAAAACTTCGGAGCAGACACGGGTTAGCGCAGCGGTCAGGGTAGTTTTGCCGTGGTCTACGTGACCAATGGTGCCTACGTTGACGTGCGGCTTATTACGTTCGAACTTTTCCTTAGCCATCGAAGCAACCCCCAGCAGAAGAATTAAACAGTAATACCAGCCATTAAAACAAAGGCAGATATTTTCATATCTGCCTTGTTATATGGAGCTCTTGAGCGGATTTGAACCGCTGACCTCACCCTTACCAAGGGTGTGCTCTACCAACTGAGCTACAAGAGCGTAACGCCTTGCAGGACCTGCAAACTTGGAGCGGGTAGCGGGAATCGAACCCGCATCATCAGCTTGGAAGGCTGAGGTTCTACCACTAAACTATACCCGCGGAGCTTGCAGCTCTCGCTAAAAATGGTGGAGGGGGAAGGATTCGAACCTTCGAAGTCGTAGACGTCAGATTTACAGTCTGATCCCTTTGGCCGCTCGGGAACCCCTCCTAAGCGAGCCGGCATTCTATATCATGCCGACCTTCTGTCAAGCATTTTCTCATTAAAAACCTGAGGTTAGCTGCATTGACACCGCCTCGTAATGCTGACCGTTAAAGGTCTTCACTGCGAAGCGGGCGCCATTCTATGCAAACTATTCCGCAGGCGCAACCCCCTCGCACGGCATTATTTTATGTTTTAACTCATTGAATTCTTTGGAAAGGTTTAGCAGCTGAAGATCATCCACTAAACGCCGGCTTTCAGGTGCTACACGGAGCCAGTAGCCAGACGGATCAGAGGAGTCTTTTGGCAAGGATTGAACTTTGATATCCATCCCACCTAGTCGGCGCTCAGCTGCCAGGGCGACTTCCTGACGAGCAAAACCACCCAAATAAAGGCAGCCACCGTCCGTCGACGCCGACCTTCCTTTCTCACGCCCCGTATCAGTTGCCTCGCTTAGCAAACGGATATCCTGCTGTGATCCTCGATACAAACTCAAAGGCGTTACATCTTTCGCACGCAGCGGGGCCTCTTGTTGATGCCAGATGTAATAGAAGACATTGAGAACCAGCAACAGCAGGAACAACCAACGCATAAGAACCTCAAGACAAAGGGCATGCCATCGCCAGACCTACAAACACCAGGTCTGGAACCAGCCTGGCAGCCGGTACGATTTCAGAGACGAGCGCCGCATCGCCTCCCGTGAGGAATACCGCAAAATCCTCCCCCCAATAACTACGCGCCATTTCCAGCTGAGTCAGGACGAACCCCCTCAACATCAGCGAACATCCACGCTCAACCGCTTCAACAGTTGTGCGGCCAGGCACGAGGCTTTCCAGCGCACGCTCGGCAGCGATATCGCCATAGCGAATCTTGCGGGTATGCGTTCGCAACTGGTTGCGCATCAGAGGCATTCCAGGGCAAATAAACCCGCCAAGATGCTCTCCATTCCCGGCAATAAAATCAGCTGTCACTGCCGTACCGAAATCGAGCACCAGACACGCACCAGGGGAAAGATAAAATCCACCAAGCATCGCAAGCCAGCGATCAAGCCCCAACCGCTCGAACTCTTCGTATCCATTTCGAACGCCAGCCATCTCGCGCGCTGGCGCGGCGCATATCGCGAACACTGAGAACGCTTGTGCCAGCAGAGCAGTCAATACACCAGTCTCTTCAGTCGTTCTAACACTGACCAACCGGCAATGTTTGAGGGATAGCCCCTCAAGTCGACTCAGGCTTTCCAGCAATGCGAGATCCGAATCCACCACACCCTCTCCAAACACCTGCTTGGCATCCGCATGGAGAACGCGCCACTTTATAAAACTGTTTCCGCAGTCGAGCTCAAGAATCATCACGCAACCTCAGGCTGAGCTCACCACCACTAAAGACTTTTTCCACACCATTTACCTTCAAGCGCAAGGCACCCTGATTATCGATACCCAACACCTCACCATCAATCTGGTTGACGCCAGCAATCAACGAGACTGCCCGCCCCTGCCAAAGATGGTTCTGCTCCCATTCCCACTGAATAGCGGAAAACCCATCAGCCTGATGACGGGCCAGATATTTCTGAAGCATTAACCCTAATTGCGCGACAAGGTGATTGCGATCAAAAACCCTGCCCGACTCCAGCCGCACAGATGTCCATTGCTGATCAATCTCATCGGTTGCTTGCATGTTCACATTAATTCCAACACCCAGCACCACGTGACACACATCAGCAGGATCACCCACCAGCTCGAGCAATATCCCGGCGATCTTTTTCTGGCCAACAAGAACATCGTTGGGCCACTTCAAGCCCGCGCCCGGGATACCGAGATCTCTCAACGCCTGCATGACAGCAAGCCCAACCACAAGACTCAACCCTTCGAGCTGACGCATTCCACCTTCGATGCGCAATACGAGGCTGTAATAGATGTTTTCAGCGAAAGGACTGGCCCAATTCCGCCCACGTCGGCCGCGACCCGCAGTCTGCCGCTCGGAGAGCACCAAGAATGGCGCGGCCTGGCCACGGTCTATTGCGCGCAAAGCTTCAGCGTTAGTGGAGTCAATTGAGTCGAAGAGCAGAATAGGCCAGTCGCACGAGGGCGCCTGTTCTTTTATGCCGGCAGGATCAAGCAGCGTCAATGGCGCAGCCAATTGATAGCCACGTCCGCGCACCTTGTGGATGGACAAGCCAAGCTCAACCTCTAAATGCTGTAGCTGCTTCCATACCGCACTACGACTGACGCCCAAGGCGACGCCCAGGGCCTGACCCGAATGGAACTTGCCATCCTTAAGAAGCTTTAACAACGTCAGCATGCAAGTCTCGCCTCACAATGAGGCCCGCATGATAGCCATGCCCCGAGCCGTTGCATAGAAACCCCGAAGCCAGATTTTCCTGCGGACAAAACAAAACCCCTACCTGCATACGCAGATAGGGGTTTCGGAATTTAATCTTGACGATGACCTACTCTCACATGGGGAAACCCCACACTACCATCGGCGATGCATCGTTTCACTGCTGAGTTCGGGATGGGATCAGGTGGTTCCAATGCTCTATGGTCGTCAAGAAATTCGGTAGCCAGGTCGTTTGCCTTACGGCGCACGCTCCAGCGAATGGGTATGTGATAGATCTCGGTGTTTGTGAACAATTCGAACTTTCGGTTCATTTCGTCTTCACACACCGCAATCTGGTGCTCTTTCGCTTTTGGGCTCGAAGCAAGCAAATTGCTTGGGTGTTATATGGTCAAGCCTCACGGGCAATTAGTATTGGTTAGCTCAACGCCTCACAGCGCTTACACACCCAACCTATCAACGTCGTAGTCTTCGACGGCCCTTCAGGGGACTCAAGGTCCCAGTGAGATCTCATCTTGAGGCTAGTTTCCCGCTTAGATGCTTTCAGCGGTTATCTATTCCGAACATAGCTACCCGGCAATGCCACTGGCGTGACAACCGGAACACCAGAGGTTCGTCCACTCCGGTCCTCTCGTACTAGGAGCAGCCCCTCTCAAATCTCAAACGTCCACGGCAGATAGGGACCGAACTGTCTCACGACGTTCTAAACCCAGCTCGCGTACCACTTTAAATGGCGAACAGCCATACCCTTGGGACCGGCTTCAGCCCCAGGATGTGATGAGCCGACATCGAGGTGCCAAACACCGCCGTCGATATGAACTCTTGGGCGGTATCAGCCTGTTATCCCCGGAGTACCTTTTATCCGTTGAGCGATGGCCCTTCCATACAGAACCACCGGATCACTAAGACCTACTTTCGTACCTGCTCGACGTGTCTGTCTCGCAGTCAAGCGCGCTTTTGCCTTTATACTCTACGACCGATTTCCGACCGGTCTGAGCGCACCTTCGTACTCCTCCGTTACTCTTTAGGAGGAGACCGCCCCAGTCAAACTACCCACCATACACTGTCCTCGATCCGGATAACGGACCTGAGTTAGAACCTCAAAGTTGCCAGGGTGGTATTTCAAGGTTGGCTCCACGCGAACTGGCGTCCACGCTTCAAAGCCTCCCACCTATCCTACACAAGCAAATTCAAAGTCCAGTGCAAAGCTATAGTAAAGGTTCACGGGGTCTTTCCGTCTAGCCGCGGATACACTGCATCTTCACAGCGATTTCAATTTCACTGAGTCTCGGGTGGAGACAGCGCCGCCATCGTTACGCCATTCGTGCAGGTCGGAACTTACCCGACAAGGAATTTCGCTACCTTAGGACCGTTATAGTTACGGCCGCCGTTTACCGGGGCTTCGATCAAGAGCTTCGCGTTAGCTAACCCCATCAATTAACCTTCCGGCACCGGGCAGGCGTCACACCCTATACGTCCACTTTCGTGTTTGCAGAGTGCTGTGTTTTTAATAAACAGTCGCAGCGGCCTGGTATCTTCGACCGGCATGGGCTTACGCAGTAAATGCTTCACCCTCACCGGCGCACCTTCTCCCGAAGTTACGGTGCCATTTTGCCTAGTTCCTTCACCCGAGTTCTCTCAAGCGCCTTGGTATTCTCTACCCAACCACCTGTGTCGGTTTGGGGTACGGTTCCTGGTTACCTGAAGCTTAGAAGCTTTTCTTGGAAGCATGGCATCAACCACTTCGTGTTCTAAAAGAACACTCGTCATCAGCTCTCGGCCTTAGAATCCCGGATTTACCTAAGATTCCAGCCTACCACCTTAAACTTGGACAACCAACGCCAAGCTGGCCTAGCCTTCTCCGTCCCTCCATCGCAATAACCAGAAGTACAGGAATATTAACCTGTTTTCCATCGACTACGCTTTTCAGCCTCGCCTTAGGGACCGACTAACCCTGCGTCGATTAACGTTGCGCAGGAAACCTTGGTCTTTCGGCGTGGGTGTTTTTCACACCCATTGTCGTTACTCATGTCAGCATTCGCACTTCTGATACCTCCAGCAAGCTTCTCAACTCACCTTCACAGGCTTACAGAACGCTCCTCTACCGCATCACCTAAGTGATACCCGTAGCTTCGGTGTATGGTTTGAGCCCCGTTACATCTTCCGCGCAGGCCGACTCGACTAGTGAGCTATTACGCTTTCTTTAAAGGGTGGCTGCTTCTAAGCCAACCTCCTAGCTGTCTAAGCCTTCCCACATCGTTTCCCACTTAACCATAACTTTGGGACCTTAGCTGACGGTCTGGGTTGTTTCCCTTTTCACGACGGACGTTAGCACCCGCCGTGTGTCTCCCATGCTCGGCACTTGTAGGTATTCGGAGTTTGCATCGGTTTGGTAAGTCGGGATGACCCCCTAGCCGAAACAGTGCTCTACCCCCTACAGTGATACATGAGGCGCTACCTAAATAGCTTTCGAGGAGAACCAGCTATCTCCGAGCTTGATTAGCCTTTCACTCCGATCCACAGGTCATCCGCTAACTTTTCAACGGTAGTCGGTTCGGTCCTCCAGTTAGTGTTACCCAACCTTCAACCTGCCCATGGATAGATCGCCCGGTTTCGGGTCTATTCCCAGCGACTAGACGCCCTATTAAGACTCGCTTTCGCTACGCCTCCCCTATTCGGTTAAGCTCGCCACTGAAAATAAGTCGCTGACCCATTATACAAAAGGTACGCAGTCACCCAACAAAGTGGGCTCCCACTGCTTGTACGCATACGGTTTCAGGATCTATTTCACTCCCCTCTCCGGGGTTCTTTTCGCCTTTCCCTCACGGTACTAGTTCACTATCGGTCAGTCAGTAGTATTTAGCCTTGGAGGATGGTCCCCCCATATTCAGACAAAGTTTCTCGTGCTCCGTCCTACTCGATTTCATGACTAAGAGATTTTCGCGTACAGGGCTATCACCCACTATGGCCGTACTTTCCAGAACGTTCCGCTAATCTCAAAGCCACTTAAGGGCTAGTCCCCGTTCGCTCGCCACTACTAAGGGAATCTCGGTTGATTTCTTTTCCTCAGGGTACTTAGATGTTTCAGTTCCCCTGGTTCGCCTCTTAAGCCTATGTATTCAGCTTAAGATAACCATCTTATGATGGCTGGGTTCCCCCATTCAGACATCTCCGGATCAAAGTCTGTTTGCCGACTCCCCGAAGCTTTTCGCAGGCTACCACGTCTTTCATCGCCTCTGACTGCCAAGGCATCCACCGTATGCGCTTCTTCACTTGACCATATAACCCCAAGCAATCTGGTTATACTGTGAAGACGACATTCGCCGAAAATTCGATAATACTCAATTAAGAGCAACTCACAAATTTTACCTTAGCCTGATCCGTTACCAGTGAAAGTAACGTTCAGTCTATCTTTCTATCACATACCCAAATTTTTAAAGAACGATCTAGCCAAAGACTAGAAATCAACATTCACCATCATCACAATGGAATGCTCATTTCTAAGCTTTCAACAAACAGAAGCAGTAGTGGTGGAGCCAAACGGGATCGAACCGTTGACCTCCTGCGTGCAAGGCAGGCGCTCTCCCAGCTGAGCTATGGCCCCGTATTTCTACAGGTTCCCACACAAAATTGGTGGGTCTGGGCAGATTCGAACTGCCGACCTCACCCTTATCAGGGGTGCGCTCTAACCAACTGAGCTACAGACCCAATTTCGGGCTGCTTCTTATCGTCTTCTTCAATGAATCAAGCAATTCGTGTGGGAACTTATGGAGCAGCTGATGTCGTCGATTAAGGAGGTGATCCAGCCGCAGGTTCCCCTACGGCTACCTTGTTACGACTTCACCCCAGTCATGAATCACACCGTGGTAACCGTCCTCCCGAAGGTTAGACTAGCTACTTCTGGTGCAACCCACTCCCATGGTGTGACGGGCGGTGTGTACAAGGCCCGGGAACGTATTCACCGCGACATTCTGATTCGCGATTACTAGCGATTCCGACTTCACGCAGTCGAGTTGCAGACTGCGATCCGGACTACGATCGGTTTTCTGGGATTAGCTCCACCTCGCGGCTTGGCAACCCTCTGTACCGACCATTGTAGCACGTGTGTAGCCCAGGCCGTAAGGGCCATGATGACTTGACGTCATCCCCACCTTCCTCCGGTTTGTCACCGGCAGTCTCCTTAGAGTGCCCACCATTACGTGCTGGTAACTAAGGACAAGGGTTGCGCTCGTTACGGGACTTAACCCAACATCTCACGACACGAGCTGACGACAGCCATGCAGCACCTGTCTCAATGTTCCCGAAGGCACCAATCCATCTCTGGAAAGTTCATTGGATGTCAAGGCCTGGTAAGGTTCTTCGCGTTGCTTCGAATTAAACCACATGCTCCACCGCTTGTGCGGGCCCCCGTCAATTCATTTGAGTTTTAACCTTGCGGCCGTACTCCCCAGGCGGTCAACTTAATGCGTTAGCTGCGCCACTAAGAGCTCAAGGCTCCCAACGGCTAGTTGACATCGTTTACGGCGTGGACTACCAGGGTATCTAATCCTGTTTGCTCCCCACGCTTTCGCACCTCAGTGTCAGTATCAGTCCAGGTGGTCGCCTTCGCCACTGGTGTTCCTTCCTATATCTACGCATTTCACCGCTACACAGGAAATTCCACCACCCTCTACCATACTCTAGCTTGTCAGTTTTGAATGCAGTTCCCAGGTTGAGCCCGGGGATTTCACATCCAACTTAACAAACCACCTACGCGCGCTTTACGCCCAGTAATTCCGATTAACGCTTGCACCCTCTGTATTACCGCGGCTGCTGGCACAGAGTTAGCCGGTGCTTATTCTGTCGGTAACGTCAAAACACTTACGTATTAGGTAAATGCCCTTCCTCCCAACTTAAAGTGCTTTACAATCCGAAGACCTTCTTCACACACGCGGCATGGCTGGATCAGGCTTTCGCCCATTGTCCAATATTCCCCACTGCTGCCTCCCGTAGGAGTCTGGACCGTGTCTCAGTTCCAGTGTGACTGATCATCCTCTCAGACCAGTTACGGATCGTCGCCTTGGTGAGCCATTACCTCACCAACTAGCTAATCCGACCTAGGCTCATCTGATAGCGCAAGGCCCGAAGGTCCCCTGCTTTCTCCCGTAGGACGTATGCGGTATTAGCGTCCGTTTCCGAGCGTTATCCCCCACTACCAGGCAGATTCCTAGGCATTACTCACCCGTCCGCCGCTCGCCACCAGGTACAAGTACCCGTGCTGCCGCTCGACTTGCATGTGTTAGGCCTGCCGCCAGCGTTCAATCTGAGCCATGATCAAACTCTTCAGTTCAAACATCTTTGGGTTTTTAAGAAACCCTAAACTTGGCTCAGCAATCGTTGGTTACATCTTTGATTTCTCGCGGAGTAACTTGTGATGCTGATAATCTTGTTGACTATCAGTCTGACTCCACAAGCACCCACACGAATTGCTTGATTCAGTTGTTAAAGAGCGGTTGGTTAAGATCTTTCGTCTCAACCGAGGCGCGCATTCTACAGCAGCCTCTGTTGCTGTCAAGCGGTTATTTTCAGAAGTTTTCAAAGTTTCCTTTGCAACTTCAACCACTTGCGCTTCCCATCTCTCGTTAGCGGGAGGCAAATTCTACAGCGTTACTCGCTGCTGTCAACACCTCTTTTTCTCCGCTTTCGACCGAGAAGATCGAATCGTCAATCAAGCCAAACAAACCTGCCTGATCAACTCCTTCTGAGCCTCGATGACCTGAAGCAACTCACTGCCGAAAACTGCGTAACTCTTTGTTTACCAATGAGTTTTTCGTTTCGACTGCGCCGGAAGTGGGGCGAATTATAGACTTCCAGAATCTGCCGTCAACACCTATTTTCAGCTTTATTCGGATTTGAGCGTAATACGCGCAAATGCCTTCTTTCCGGCTTGGCAAACATGGGTCGCACCCAGTACGTATATAAAGGTGCGATCAACAACCTCACCATCTATACGCACACCACCAGAGCCCAGCAGGTCCCGCGCGACAGCCGAGTTCTTGACCAGGCCTGCCTTATTAAGGACGGCAGCGATCGGCATATCTTCAGTAGCGGTCAATTCGATCTCTGGCAGATCATCCGGCAGCTCGCCATCCTTCATACGATTGCCCGCCGCACGGTGAGCATTTGCCGCAGCCTCTTCACCATGGAAGCGTGCAACGATCTCTTCGGCCAGCTTGATCTTGATATCACGGGGGTTGGCACCCGCCTCGACATCGGTACGGAATGCGTTGATCTCATCCATGGAGCGGAAACTGAGCAATTCGAAGTAGCGCCACATCAGCGCATCCGGAATAGAGACCAGTTTGCCGTACATGACACCCGGCGCTTCCTGGATACCGACGTAGTTGCCCAGAGACTTGGACATCTTCTTCACGCCATCCAGACCTTCGAGCAGCGGCATCGTCAGAATGCACTGAGCCTCCTGACCATAACCGCGCTGCAGTTCACGCCCCATCAGCAAGTTGAACTTCTGATCGGTACCACCCAACTCGACATCCGCGCGCAAAGCGACCGAGTCATACCCTTGAACCAGCGGATAGAGGAACTCGTGAATAGCAATTGGCTGATTGGTCGTATAGCGCTTGTCGAAGTCATCGCGCTCAAGCATGCGAGCCACGGTGTACTGCGAAGTCAAACGAATGAAGTCCGCCGGCCCCATCTGGTCCATCCAGGTGGAGTTGAACGCCACCTCGGTCTTGGCCGGATCAAGAATCTTGAAGACTTGAGTCTTGTAGGTCTCGGCATTCTCGAGAACCTGCTCGCGGGTGAGCGGAGGACGCGTTGCGCTCTTGCCGCTCGGATCACCGATCATCCCGGTGAAGTCACCTATAAGGAAGATCACCTGGTGACCCAGTTCCTGGAACTGACGCAGCTTATTAATAAGCACTGTATGACCCAGGTGCAAATCCGGCGCGGTCGGATCGAAGCCTGCCTTAATACGTAGCGGCTGGCCACGCTTGAGCTTTTCGATCAGCTCGGACTCGACCAACAGTTCTTCCGCACCACGTTTAATCAGCGCTAGCTGCTCTTCAACCGACTTCATAACAGACCCGCAAGGCTCGAATTCAAAGGGGACCAACCATACAAGATCACGCGTCAAATACAAAGTTTGGTCCGCGCAATGACGCCAATCCGCTGGCAGAGTGACCACGGACTTGCTTCAGAGATGATTTGGTTATATTTTATACAGTTATTTCATCTTCATCATGTCATTCATCTTTTCCAATTCATCTTTTTCAAAGTCAAAAATTACCTATGACCAAAGAATCGTCTAAAGCGCCACCGCTTTACCCGAAGACCCACCTGCTAGCAGCAAGTGGTATCGCCGCTCTTCTGAGCCTGGCGCTTCTGGTATTCCCTTCCAGTGATGTAGAAGCCAAAAAGACGACGCTGAGTCTTGAGCTGGAAAGCCCTGCTGAACAACTGACACAAGATCAAGACGCTGCTGAAGCCGTCCAAGCCACAAATGAACCGGCAGCCTCGCCTTTCGCGCAGATCGAAAACAGCGCCGAAGAGCCGCAGGAAACCGCTCAGGCCGAGCCTACCCCGGTCGTCGTAGAAAAGAAGACTCCAAACCACAGGGAAGTGATCGTTTCCAAAGGCGACACGCTGTCCACGCTGTTCGAGAAAGTCGGCCTCCCCGCCACTTCGGTGCATGAAGTCATGGCCAGCGACAAGCAGGCCAAGCAGTTCAGCCAGCTCAAACACGGCCAGAAACTTGAATTCGAACTGACTCCCGACGGCCAGTTGACCAACCTGCACAGCAAAGTCAGCGACCTCGAAAGCATCACCCTTACCAAGAATGACAAGGGTTATACGTTCAACCGCATTACCGCCAAGCCTACCGTGCGCTCCGCCTACGTTCATGGCGTGATCAACAGCTCACTGTCGCAGTCTGCCGCGCGTGCTGGCCTGTCCCACAGCCTGACCATGGACATGGCCAGCGTGTTTGGCTATGACGTCGACTTCGCCCAGGATATCCGCCAGGGTGACGAGTTCGATGTGATCTACGAGCAGAAAGTCGTCAACGGCAAGGCTGTCGGCAACGGCCCGATCCTGTCTGCACGCTTCACCAACCGCGGCAAGACCTACACCGCCGTGCGTTACACCAACAAGCAAGGCAACAGCAGTTACTACACTGCTGACGGCAATAGCATGCGCAAGGCATTTATCCGCACGCCGGTAGACTTCGCACGCATCAGCTCGAAATTCTCCATGGGCCGCAAACACCCGATCCTGAACAAGATCCGCGCCCACAAAGGTGTCGATTACGCAGCACCACGCGGTACACCGATCAAAGCGGCCGGTGACGGCAAAGTATTGCTGGCCGGTCGCCGTGGCGGCTACGGCAATACCGTGATCATCCAGCACGGCAATACCTACCGTACGCTGTATGGCCACATGCAAGGCTTTGCCAAAGGCGTACAGACTGGCGGCACCGTCAAACAAGGTCAGGTGATTGGCTACATCGGCACTACCGGTCTCTCCACTGGTCCGCACTTGCACTATGAGTTTCAGGTCAATGGCGTGCACGTCGACCCACTGGGCCAAAAAGTTGCGATGGCCGATCCAATCTCCAAAGGGGAACGCGCACGCTTCCTTGCACAGAGTCAGCCGTTGATGGCGCGCATGGACCAAGAGAAAGCCACCATGCTGGCTTCGAAGCGCTAAATCATGACGTTCTATATAGGTGTGATGTCCGGGACCAGCCTCGATGGCCTGGACATTGCGCTGATCGAGCTGACCCCGGCGATCAACCTGATCGCCACGCACTACACCCCAATGCCTGATTCCCTGCGCGCCGAGCTGCTTGGCTTGTGCGCCAGCGGCCCGGACGAGATTGCCCGCTCCGCCATCGCCCAGCAGAACTGGGTGAAACTGGCGGCTCAGGGCATTAACACTCTCCTCCACCAACACAACCTGAAACCCGAAGACATTCGCGCGATTGGCAGCCACGGCCAGACCATTCGCCATGAACCGGCGCGCGGCTTTACGGTTCAGATCGGCAACCCTGCCCTGCTCACCGAGCTGACCGGTATCACTGTGGTCAGCGACTTCCGCAGCCGTGATGTGGCCGCCGGCGGGCAAGGCGCGCCTTTGGTGCCAGCCTTTCACGAAGCGTTGTTTGATGAACGTGCCGGTCATCGTGCGGTGTTGAATGTTGGCGGATTCAGCAACCTCAGCCTGATCGAGCCCGGCAAACCTGTCGCCGGTTTCGACTGCGGCCCGGGCAACGTTCTACTGGATGCCTGGATTCATCAGCAACGCGGCGACAACTTTGATCGCGACGGCCAATGGGCGGCCAGCGGCAAGGTTGAACCGGTTCTGCTGAATGAATTGCTGAGCGATCCGTTCTTCGTAACCAAAGGCCCGAAAAGCACCGGACGCGAAGTGTTCAACCTGCCATGGCTGACACAGCACCTTTCGAAACTGCCGTCCTTCGCAGCTGAAGACGTGCAAGCCACTCTGCTTGAACTCACAGCGCTGACCATCGTCGAGTCACTGCAGCATGCCCAATCGGACACTCAGGAACTACTGGTCTGCGGTGGTGGCGCGCACAACGCCACACTGATGAACCGTTTGGCGGCCCTGCTGCCGAACGCGACGGTCAGCAGCACTGCCACTTACGGCGTGGACCCGGACTGGGTCGAAGCCATGGCCTTCGCCTGGCTGGCTCATTGCTGCCTGGAAGGCATCGCCGCCAACCGCCCGAGTGTCACCGGCGCCCGCGGCCTGCGCATCCTCGGCGCCATCTACCCGGCATAAACGCCACACAGCAAAACGCCGCAAAGCCCCGAAGCCATGCGGCGTTTGATATTGCGGTGAAGCGCGATCAGATCGAGAACGAAGAGCCGCAACCACACGTGGTGCTGGCGTTCGGATTCTTGATCACGAAACGCGAACCTTCCAGACCTTCCTGATAATCCACCTCGGCACCAGCCAGGTACTGGAAGCTCATTGGGTCTACGACCAGACTCACACCTTCGCGCTCGACGATGGTGTCGTCATCGGCCACTTCTTCATCGAAGGTAAAGCCGTACTGAAAACCTGAACAACCGCCGCCCGTAACGAATACGCGCAGCTTCAAGCGATCATTCCCCTCTTCATCAACCAGGCTCTTCACCTTGTGCGCGGCACCGTGGGTGAATTGCAAAGCGGTGGGGGTGAAGGATTCGACGCTCATGCTGACTATCTCCCGGCGTTACGCCGCCATAATGCGTGATGACGCGCATTATCCGCTTCTCCTAGAAAATTGGTCAACTATTGTTACGGTATATCAATAAACCCGATTGCCGGCTCGAAATGCAAAAAGGCCCGTTCAAAGGGCCTTTTTGCTGAGCGGGATAAAGCCTTATGGCAGCATGCCGGCGTGGGACAGGCCCAGGCGCTCATCCAGCCCGAACAGAATGTTCAGGTTCTGCACCGCCTGACCCGACGCACCCTTGACCAGGTTATCGATCACCGACAGCACCACCACCAGATCACCGTCCTGCGGACGATGCACGGCGATACGGCAGACGTTGGCACCGCGCACGCTGCGGGTTTCCGGATGGCTGCCGGCCGGCATTACGTCGACGAACGGTTCGTTGGCATAACGCTTTTCAAACAGCGCCTGGAGATCCACCGAGCGATCCACGACGGTCGCGTACAGCGTCGAATGAATGCCGCGAATCATCGGCGTCAGGTGCGGAACGAAGGTCAGACCGACGTCCTTGCCCGCTGCACGACGCAGCCCCTGGCGGATCTCCGGCAAGTGACGGTGACCTTTGACGGAGTAGGCTTTCATGCTTTCCGACGTCTCGGAGTACAGCGAACCGACCGAAGCGCCACGACCAGCACCGCTGACACCGGATTTGCAGTCAGCAATCAAACGCGTGGTATCTGCCAGGCCGGCTTCGAGCAAAGGCAGGAAACCCAGTTGCGTCGCCGTAGGGTAGCAACCCGGCACCGCGATCAAGCGAGCATCCTTGATCTGCTCGCGATTGACTTCCGGCAACCCATAGACCGCTTCTTCCAGCAGCTCCGGCGCACCGTGCGGCTGGCCGTACCACTTGGCCCACTCGGCAGAGTCTTGCAGACGGAAATCAGCCGACAAGTCGATGACCTTGGTCCCGGCTGCTAGCAATTCACCCGCCAGCGCATGGGCAACGCCGTGTGGCGTGGCAAAGAACACCACATCACAAGCGCCCAGCGTCTTGATATCCGGAACGCTGAAAGCCAGACCGTCGTAGTGGCCTCGCAAGTTCGGGTACATGTCAGCCACGGCCAGACCGGCCTCGGATCGGGAAGTGATCACAACCACTTCAGCTTGCGGATGCTGTGCCAACAGACGCAGCAGTTCGACACCGGTGTAACCCGTGCCGCCGACGATACCGACCTTGACCATAAACCTGCCCTCAACGAACCCACTGGAAAGCCGTCGATAATAGGGGCCGCGCGGCCCTGCGACAACCGTCAAGGTGACGTGCGGACAGTCAAGCCTCTACTATTCGGGCTACCGTGAACCTGGGAATAACTAAAAATGCTTTATCTGTGGCTCAAAGCGCTTCATATCGTCAGCATGGTCTGCTGGTTTGCCGGCCTGTTTTACCTGCCGCGCCTGTTCGTTTATCACGCGCAAAGCGAAGACACCGTCAGCAAGGAACGCTTCAGCCTCATGGAGCGCAAGCTGTACCGCGGCATCATGGGCCCGGCGATGATCGCTACCCTGATATTCGGCATCGCACTGATCTGGCTTAACCCGAGCATCTTCAGTCAAGGCGCGTGGATTCACGCCAAGCTGACCCTGGTGGTGATCCTGATCGGCTACCACCACATGTGCGGCGCGCAGGTGAAACGTTTTGCCCGTGGCGAAAACACCCGCAGCCATGTCTTTTATCGCTGGTTCAATGAAGTGCCGGTTCTGATATTGCTGGCTATCGTAATTCTGGTCGTCGTTCGGCCGTTCTAATAAGCACAACTCACCGGGGTACTTCCAATGTCGCTGCCCGCTTTGCTCGAACAACGTTTGCGTCTGCCCGTGGTGGCAGCGCCGATGTTTCTGATTTCCAATCCGCAATTGGTGCTCGCCTGCTGCCGTAACGGCGTGGTCGGCAGCTTTCCTGCGCTGAACCAGCGCGAGAGCAGCGGCTTCAAGGCCTGGCTGGAAGAGATCGAAGCAGGGTTGGCGACACTCGAGAACCCGGCGCCTTACGCCGTCAACCTGATCGTTCACAACACCAACCCACGGCTGCAAGCAGACCTTGCGATCTGCATCGAGCATAAAGTACCAATCGTGATCACCAGTCTCGGTGCGGTGAAAGAAGTAGTCGATGCCGTCCACAGTTATGGTGGGCTGGTGTTCCATGACGTGACGACGCGGCGCCATGCCGAAAAAGCCGCCGAGGCCGGCGTGGACGGCTTGATCGCCGTGGCAGCGGGTGCCGGTGGACACGCCGGGACCTGGAGCCCGTTCTCGCTGATTGCCGAGATTCGCCAGTTTTTCGACAAGACCCTACTGCTGGCAGGCTGCCTTAACCACGGGCACGAGATCCTTGCTGCGCAATTGCTCGGCGCGGATCTGGCCTACTTCGGTACGCGATTTATCGGCACCACTGAAAGTCATGCGCCTGACGCCTACAAAGAGATGCTGCTGACGTCCAGAGCCGCGGACATCGTCCATACGCCGGCGGTGTCTGGCGTACCGGCGAGTTTCATGCGTCAAAGCCTGGAGGCCGCCGGCTTCGACATGGCGGCACTGCAAGGCAAGGGCGAGGTCGACTTCGGCTCCAAACTCAAGCCGATCAGCGATGAAGCAAAAGCCTGGAAAACCGTGTGGTCTGCGGGCCAGGGTGTCGGGGAAATCGATGATTTGCCAAGCGTCGAGCAACTGGTCGCTCGACTGGACGCGGAGTATCGCAAGGCACTGGAAATGGCGGCGCAGCTGCCTAAACGCTGGCCGCGCTGAGATGAAAGTTTGGCCAGCCCGCCCCGGCTGGCCTTACACTCCATCCTCGAAACACACCCTATTACAAATTCTCGCGACAAGGATGCCTCGCAATGAGCGACAACCGTTTCAAGATCGTGTTCGACGGCGCTCTGCTGCCAGGCGTTGACGCCATCACGGCCAAACAGAAGCTGGCCGAGCTATACAAAAGCGAAGTCGGTGCGGTCGAACGGCTGTTCACTGGCAAGACGGTTACGCTCAAGAAAGACCTGTCGCACGCCGACGCGAAAACCTACCTCCAGGCGCTGACGAAAACCGGCATCGATGCTCGCATCGAAAGCGAATCGTCCATTGAGCTGAACCTGGCCGACGCCCACGAACACAGGCCTGTCGCCCACCAACCGGTATTTGCCGACCCCGCATCCCCTTACGCACCACCCCGAGCCACTGTCGGCGAAAGCCTGCCTGCGTACGCTCCACTCAAGCCATTCAGCGTTGAGGGCCGCATCGGTCGCTTGCGCTATCTCGCCTGGACGATGGCCCTGACGCTGGTCACGCTGGCCGTCGGTTCGGTATTGGCCATTTTCGCGTTCGCTATCATCAGCGCCGATTCGACCGTAGGCCTGATTCTCGGCGGCCTGGTTGCGTTCTTCCTGTTCATTGCCATGGCGGTCGTGAGCATTCAGATCAGCGTTCAGCGCCTGCACGACATCGGTTGGTCCGGCTGGCTCTGGCTGCTGAACCTCGTACCCTTCGTAGGCAGCTTCTTCCCGTTCGTGATCATGATCGCCCCGGGCACCAACATCGCCAATCGCTACGGCGCACCGCCTCCACCCAACACCACGGCGGTCAAAGTGCTGTCTTCGCTGTGGGTCGTATTCATCGCCATCGTCTTGGTTGGCGCGCTGGCCGGAGGCCTCACGGCGATCCAGCAAGAGTATGAAACTGCGGCCGAAACCAGCTATGACAGCAGCTCGGTGATCACTGAAGAAGTGGAAGTCGAGCCGGCCGCAGAGGCTGAGCAGGCACCCGATTCTGCAGACGATGAAGCAGAATAAGCCCCGGCCCCTGTAGACTCTGCGAAAGAATGAACAGCGCTCCCCGCCCGTGACACCCGCGTCGCCGGCGCGGAGCTGTTGCGATGGAGAACTGCATGACCCGTTACGCTCTGATCACTGGCGCTTCCAGTGGCATCGGCCTGGCGATGGCCGAAGCGCTGGCCCGCCGTGGTCGCAGCCTGATTCTGGTGGCCCGCCAACGTGATCAGCTGGAAAGTATTGCCATTGAACTGACCCAACGCTTTGGCGTGGAAGTATTGTTTCGCGCCTGCGACCTCGGTGAGCCATTACGGCTGTCCGGGTTCCTGCTGGAACTGGAAGAAGGTGACCGGCAAATCGATTTGCTGATCAACTGCGCGGGCATCGGCACCTGCGGGCCATTTCTGGCCCAGGACTGGATGACCGAGCAGGACCTGATCGAAGTGAACATCCTGGCACTCACCCGCTTGTGCCATGCCATCGGCAACAGCATGGCCTTGCAGGGGGGCGGGCAGATTCTGAATGTCGCCTCAACGGCCGCTTTCCAACCCGGCCCATGGATGAGCACGTACTACGCCAGCAAAGCCTATGTGCTGCATTTTTCCGAAGGGTTGCGCGTCGAACTGAAGAAATGTGCGGTCAAGGTCTCGGTGCTGTGCCCCGGTCCGACCCGTACCGGGTTCTTCCGTACCGCTCAACTGGATACCGGCAAACTGGCCGACAGCAACATGCTCATGAGTCCCGAAGAGGTTGCGCTGTATACCGTGCGCGCCTTGGAGAAAAATCGCGCAATCATTATTCCGGGTCGAGGCAATCGCTGGCGCGCCTTCCTGCCACGACTTGGCTCTCGCTGGCTGAACCGGACAATCGCTGGCATGGTCAACAAGGCCTACTGCCCGCGTTGACCATGCCCCAAGGTAAAAGGCTGGGCTCGGGGATAACCCATGAGTACACTCAGGCCAGTCCAAACAACGGAGAAAACAGCTGTGGATACTCTGTTCACCAAGATCATCAACCGGGAAATCCCGGCGAAGATCATCTACGAGGACGACCAGGTACTGGCCTTCCACGACATCGCCCCACAGGCACCGGTGCATTTTCTGGTCATTCCGAAAAAAGCGGTACGCACCCTCAACGACCTCACCGAGGACGACAAGGCGTTGGCCGGGCATATTCTGTTCACCGCCCAGCGCCTGGCCCTCGAACTGGGCTGCGAAGAAGGTTTCCGTGTGGTCATGAACTGCAATGAACTGGGCGGGCAGACTGTCTACCACATTCATATGCATGTGCTGGGTCAGCGCCAGATGCACTGGCCGCCGGGCTGATCCACCCCATTCCTTTGTAGGAGCGAGGCTTGCCCGCGAAAGCGATCTGACAGTCACATTCATGTCATTTGATAAACCGCTTTCGCGGGCAAGCCTCGCTCCTACAGGATTGGAATACTCCAATGACCCAGCGCAAACCTTCCCCGGCCGATTGGGTTAAACTGGCCGCCGAGATTCCTCCCGGAGGTCAGCATGACTACCCAGCGTCACTACTCGCCGATTGACCGTCTTCTGCTGCAAGCCGATGCCGCGATGCGTACGTTGCTGCCCTTCAGTGGCCAGCCATACCGTCCGTCGCCCGCCATTGTGCAGCCGGATGCGCAAATGAGTGACGAAGATACCCGCCACGTTGCTGGCTTGATGCGCATCAACCATACCGGTGAAGTCTGCGCCCAGGCGCTGTATCAGGGTCAGGCCCTGACCGCCAAGCTGCCGCACGTGCGGGCCGCCATGGAACATGCTGCCGAAGAAGAAATCGATCACCTGGTCTGGTGCGAGCAACGCATCCAGCAACTGGGCAGCCACACCAGCATTCTCAACCCGCTGTTCTACGGCATGTCGTTCGGGATTGGCGCAGTGGCCGGATTGATCAGCGACAAGGTCAGCCTGGGTTTTGTCGCCGCCACCGAGCATCAGGTGTGCAAACATTTGAACGAGCACCTTGAGCAATTGCCGGCGGAGGACGAGAAGTCCCGGGCGATTCTTGAGCAGATGCGGATCGATGAAGAACATCATGCCGAAAGTGCGCTGGATGCCGGTGGATTTCGTTTTCCGGCGCCGGTGAAGTTCGGAATGAGTTTGTTGGCCAAGGTAATGACCAAGAGTACTTATCGGATCTGACGGATACGCTGCCGGAAAGGACGCCATCGCGAGCAAGGGCGCATTGTTCCAGCCATAAAAAAGGCGACTGCCGTGAGGTAGTCGCCTTTTTTGTGTTCGATGTCCCGTCCTGAATAAGGTTTACACCTTCTGATCTATTTTCAGGAGAGCGTAATGAACGCAGGAAAAAGGCGTAGCCAGCGAGACTACACGCTGACCTTTAAATTGTCGGTCGTCGATCAGGTCGAAAAAGGCGAGCTGAGTTATAAAGAGGCTCAGGAGCGCTACGGGATTCAAGGAAAAACGACTGTTCTGACGTGGTTACGCAAGCACGGTCGGCAGGATTGGAGCCCTGGCACATACATTGACTCGCCGAGGATGGGGTCTATGCCCGACAAAAACCGACCATTAACGCCAGAGCAACGCATCAAAGAGCTTGAAGAGCAGTTGGCGCTGTCCAATCAGAAAGCGCAGTTTTTCGAGGCGGTCGTGGACGTCTTGAAAAATGACTACGGTCTCTCTGTCGTAAAAAAGCGTCCCGGCAAGTCCTCGCGCAAAAACGAATCCAAAACCTGAGCGTCAGCAGGGCTTGCCAGTTCATGGGGATAAGCCGACAGGCTTACTACAAACGCAATCGAGCCGATGCTGCTCGCCTGATTCTGGATCAGAAAGTTGCCGATTTCGTTCAGCAAAAGCGGCTGCGGCAGCCGCGGTTGGGCACTAGAAAGCTGCATTACCTACTGCAATGTCAGCCGCTGCTTGAGCTGAAAGTGGGGCGAGATCGCCTGTTTTCGATTCTGCGCGAACGGCGTTTATTGGTGGCCCGCAAGCGTGCGTATCACAAGACAACCGACAGCCATCATCGCTTTCGACGTCATCCGAACCTGCTCAAACCTGGGCCTGATCAGGTTGTTCCCAGCGGCCCGGAACAGGTCTGGGTGGCTGACATCACCTATCTGCCCACTCAGGAAGGCGTGGCCTATCTGATCTTTGTGACGGATGCTTTTTCGCGAAAGATCGTGGGCTATCACGTCCATGAAAGCCTGCACACCGAGTCGGTCGCGCAGGCGCTGCGCCGGGCAGTGAAACACCGTCAAACCGTGCAGCCACTGGTTCATCACTCGGACAGCAGCCAGTATTGCTCGGGAATGTACCAGGAACTGCACGCGAAACACGGCATCAGGTGTTCGATGACGGACGGCTATGACTGCTACCAAAATGCCATGGCAGAGCGGGTCAACGGGATATTGAAGACGGAGCTTTTGCTCCAGCGACCACAGGATTTAACGCAGGCGAAGAAGATGGTGAGCGAGTCGGTATCGATCTACAACCGCGAGCGTCCGCACCTGTCTTTGAAATACAAAACGCCCGATGCGATGCATCGGGCGTTGGGGTGAAACAGGTGTAAACCTATTTCAGGACTAGACACGAAAATCTTAGTTCGGCACGTTGCGTGCGTAGAAGATTTCCAGCATTTCGTGTTTCACACGGTCAGTCACCTGAGCACGCTGCTCGGAGGACAGGTTGCTGGTGGCATCGCCGAACAGGTAGTCATCCAGTTCGAAGTTCTTCAGCAGCATTTTGGTGTGGAACAGGTTTTCCTGGTACACGTTCACGTCGGTCATCTGGTACGCGCCGCGGGTGTCTTCGGACAGGTAGTTCTGGATCGAGTTGATCTCGTGGTCGATGAAGTGCTTTTTGCCTTCCACGTCACGGGTGAAGCCGCGCACGCGATAATCCACGGTCACGATGTCCGAATCGAACTGGTGAATCAGGAAGTTAAGCGCTTTAAGCGGTGAAATGACGCCACAGGTCGACACGTCAATGTCCACACGGAATGTCGCAATGCCATCATCCGGGTGGATTTCCGGGTAGGTGTGCACCGTGATGTGGCTCTTGTCGAGGTGGGCCAGGATAATCTCGGGCAACGGGCCCGGCGATTCTTCGATCTGGCTGTCGGTCGGGGTTACCGGCTCTTCAGAGATCAGAATCGTGACGCTGGCGCCCTGGGGTTCATAGTCCTGACTGGCGATGTTCAGGATGTTGGCACCAATGATATCGACAACTTCCGTGAGGATCTGCGTCAGGCGTTTCGCGTTGTACTCTTTATTGATGTACTCAACGTAAGCCTGTTGGTCTTGCGGGGTTTCCGCGTAGCAGATGTCATAGATGTTGAAGCTCAAGGTCTTTGTCAGGTTATTGAACCCGTGGAGCTTGAGTTTGCTTTTCACCGTTAAAAACTCTCTATGTATTGCGGCCCGGGCCGCGTGATCAAGCATGCCCGTCAGATGCGAACAACGCAGCTGCGTAGGACGGTTAACACCTCTTCGCGATGGCGATTTTGGTTGTCTGTTCGGGTTCGCAGCCTGTCGATGACGAGGCCACTACCCTGAAAAAAGTGGCGCATTATGCAGACGTCAGCTTGGGATCGCCAGAGTCTGCACTGCTTTTATGATAGTTGAATGTCGATTCAACCGAGTTCGATAATCTCGTAGTCGTGGGTAATGGCCACTCCGGCCGCGCCGAGCATGATCGAAGCCGAGCAATACTTCTCCGCCGACAGCTCGATGGCGCGTTTGACCTGGGCTTCTTTCAGCCCGCGACCCTTGACCACGAAGTGCATGTGGATCTTGGTGAAGACTTTCGGATCCTCGGTCGCGCGCTCGGCCTCGAGGAAGGCTTCACAGCTTTCGACGGCCTGACGGGACTTCTTGAGGATGCTGACCACATCGAAATTGCTGCAACCGCCGACACCCAGCAGAAGCATTTCCATTGGCCGGACACCCAGGTTGCGACCGCCTGCATCGGGCGGACCGTCCATGACCACGACGTGACCGCTGCCGGATTCACCGAGGAACATGGCTTCGCCAGCCCATTGGATGCGTGCCTTCATCGCCAGACTCCACTGCATAAAAAAGGGTCGCCAGCTTAGCACAGGGCTCCGGACTGACAGTGCCCTGCATTTGTAGGGCATAACCTTCCAAACCGTAGGTAAATTCTCGAATATTGCAGGAAGTGTCTGTTAAGCTGGCGCCAATTCGCTGGCGCATGGCCAGCCTTTGCGCAGCCGTCGTCTGCGACTCATAAAAAAACTAAACACACCGTGAAGTCTTTTCGGGATACAACCATGGTTGCTATTGCCCCAACCCCCAAAATCAAGAACCTCGACAAGCTGTTGATGCATTGCCATCGCCGTCGTTACGCGGCCAAGAGCAACATCATTTGTGCCGGTGATCGCTCGGAAACGCTGTTCTTCATCATCAAGGGTTCGGTGACGATCCTGATCGAGGATGACGACGGCCGCGAAATGATCATCGCCTACCTGAACTCCGGGGACTTTTTCGGTGAGTTGGGTCTGTTTGAACAAGCGGGGCTTGAGCAGGAACGCAGCGCGTGGGTGCGCGCGAAGATCGAGTGTGAAGTCGCGGAAATCAGCTACGCAAAATTCCGCGAGCTGTCCCAGCAGGATCCAGACATTCTTTACGTGCTCAGCGGACAAATTGCACAGCGCCTGCGCAATACCACGCGCAAGGTCGGCGACCTGGCCTTCTTCGACGTAACCGGTCGTGTCGCCCGCTGTCTGCTGGAACTGTGCAAACAGCCGGATGCCATGACCCACCCGGACGGTATGCAGATCAAAGTGACCCGCCAGGAGATCGGACGGATTGTCGGTTGTTCACGGGAGATGGTCGGTCGCGTGCTCAAGGATCTGGAAGAACGCAACCTGGTGGACGTCAAAGGCAAGACCATGGTGGTCTTCGGTACGCGCTAAGCTCGAATACTCAAGCCCCGAGCATGTCCGCCAGCAACTGGCGATAAAACGTGTCGAGCAGTTCCAACGCATCGGGCGCGGAAAATTTCTCATGCAGGGCAATGTGGCTTTCGGCGCGCACCCGCTGCTCAAGACCGCACGCTTCATTGAAGCGATTGACTGCGGCAACCATCGACTCACGCTCGTTGTCCAGCAACAACGCACCGTGCACCAATCCAACTGGACGCGTTCCCCCCTTGCTCTGGCGCCAGCGCTGGGCAGTGCCAACCATCTTGCGGCCGTCGAGATTGACGTTGAAACGGCCATCGCAAAATGCGCCGTCGACTTCGCCCAATGACGAAACGCCGCCCAGCTCATCCAGTAACTGACAGATCGGGTCGCAGAGTCGGCGGTAAGCGGTTTCTATCCGGTTTTGATCGCCTTCGCTATGTGGGGGTGCGTAGACAAGGGCGATATTGATGGTGGAGGCCGATTGCGGCACTGGCTCGCCGCCGGTTTCACGCAATAGCACCGGCCAACCGGCGGCGGCTGACACTTCACAGGCGGCCTCGAAACCCGGCAAGCGATTCAAGCGGCGTGGCATGACCAATGCCCGATCATTGGGCTGCCAGAACAGCAGGCCGAAATCCGAATCGCCGGTGCAGACATGAGCCAACAGATCTTGCTCGGCTTGCAGGCCGGCTTCGACGGTCAGACTGGTCGGCTGGGTCATGGACTACTCCGCAAGGCATGAGATCTTTTGGGAATTTTAGGGCCTCTTCGCGGGCAAGCCCGCTCCCACAGGGGATCGGGTTTGCCTGTGAAGACATCTTTCAGTCAAGCGTAGAACCGCTGACCGGGCCGCCACGCTCAGGAAAGAACAGGCGCTGCAATTCGGTGCCCGGGCTTTCGGCGCGCATGAATGCCTCGCCCACCAGGAACGCGTACACGTCGCTGATTTCCATCAGCTCCACATCGGCCCGGTTGAGAATGCCGCTCTCAGTTATCACCAAGCGATCACGCGGGATACGTGGCAACAGGTCGAGCGTGGTTTCCAGGCTGACATCGAAGGTGTGCAGGTTGCGGTTGTTCACGCCGACCAGTGGCGTGTCGAGGGTTTTCAAGGCCCGCTCGAGCTCGTCGCCATCATGGACTTCCACCAGCACATCAAGGCCGACGCTTTTGGCCACGGCCGCCAGCTCGGCCATTTTCACGTCATCCAGCGCGGAGACGATCAACAGCACGCAGTCAGCGCCCAAGGCACGGGCTTCGACGATCTGGTACGGATCGATCATGAAGTCCTTGCGGATCACCGGCAGGTTGCACGCCGCCCACGCCTGCTGCAGATAAGCATCGGCGCCCTGGAAGTAATCGATATCGGTCAGCACCGACAAGCACGTCGCGCCGCCCTTCTCGTAGCTTTTAGCGATGTCGGCAGGAACGAAGTGCTCGCGGATCACGCCTTTGCTTGGCGAGGCTTTCTTGATTTCGGCAATGACTGCAGGCTGTTTCAGCTTGGCCTGTGCAATCAATGCCTTGGCAAAACCACGAGGTGCATCGGCCGCCTTGGCCAGACTTTCCAGCTCCGCCAGGCTCACACGGGCGCTACGCTCGGCGACTTCCTGGACTTTGCGGGCCAGAATGTTTTCCAGAACCGTCGGTACACTCATCCCTCATTCTCCACTTTGAATACCGCGGTAAATGCACCCAACTCCTCAAGTTTTTCCCGAGCGAGGCCTGTGTGCAGCGCATCGTGCGCCAGGGCAACGCCTTCTTTCAAACTGGTCGCCAGGTCAGCGGCGTAAAGCGCCGCACCGGCATTGAGCACGATCATCTCAGCGGCTTTCTGACCGCTCTCGGTCTTGCGCTTGCCCAAGGCATCGCGAATCAGCTCAAGGGACGCCGCCGGACTTTCCACTGCCAGGCCATGCAGGCTCTGGCTCTTCATGCCCAGGTCTTCTGGCTCGACCCAGTACTCGGTGATCTGGTCATTCTTCAGTTCTGCCACAAAGGTTGGCGCCGCCAGACTGAACTCGTCCAGGCCATCTTTCGAATGCACCACCAACACGTGCTTGCTGCCCAGGCGCTGCAAGACTTCGGCCAATGGCCGGCACAACGCCTGACTGAACACGCCCACCACCTGATGTTTCACGCCGGCCGGATTCGTAAGCGGGCCGAGCATGTTGAACAGGGTACGCAGGCCAAGATCCTTGCGCGGACCGGCGGCGTACTTCATGGCTCGGTGATGGGTCTGGGCAAACATAAAGCCGATGCCGACGTTGTCGATGCAGCGCGCCACCTGGACCGGGGTCAGGTTCAGGTAGATCCCGGCCGCTTCCAGCAAGTCAGCGCTGCCGCTTTTGCCCGACACCGCACGATTACCGTGCTTGGCCACGGTGCAACCGGCTGCCGCCACCACGAAAGAGGAAGCGGTCGAGACGTTGAAAATATTCGCACCATCACCGCCGGTGCCGACCACATCAACCACACCGTCGAGGGTCTTGAGTTCGACCTTGTCCGCCAGCTCACGCATAACCGACACCGCGCCGACGATCTCGTCGATGCTTTCGCTCTTCATGCGCATGGCCATCATGAACGCGCCGATCTGCGCATCCGTGCATTGCCCGGTCATGATTTCACGCATCACATCGCGCATCTCATCGGTGCTGAGGTCGAGGTGGTCGACGATACGGCTCAGGGCTGTCTTGATATTCATGAAAAGTCCTTAGCGCGTGCCGCCGGTTTGTTTGAGGAAATTTGCGAACAGCTCGTGGCCCTGCTCGGTGAGGATAGACTCGGGGTGGAACTGCACACCCTCGATATTCAATGTCTTGTGGCGCAGGCCCATGATCTCGTCGACCGAGCCGTCTTCGAGCTGGGTCCAGGCGGTCAGTTCCAGGCAATCGGGCAGGGTTTCGCGCTTGACGATCAGCGAGTGATAGCGCGTCACCGTCAGCGGACGATTCAGGCCTTCGAATACGCCCTTGTCCTCGTGGAATACCGGGCTAGTCTTACCGTGCATCACTTGCCGGGCGCGGACCACATCACCGCCAAAAGCCTGGCCGATGGACTGGTGGCCAAGGCAGACGCCGAGAATCGGCAGTTTGCCGGCGAAATGCTTGATCACGTCGAGCGAGATGCCGGCTTCGGTCGGGGTGCAAGGACCGGGGGACACGACGATGCGCTCAGGGTTGAGGGCTTCGATGTCGGCAATGGTGAGTTCATCGTTGCGCACGACTTTGACCTGGGAGCCGAGCTCACCGAGGTATTGCACAACGTTGTAGGTAAAAGAGTCGTAGTTATCGATCATCAGCAACATGGCGTTTGGAACCTCTTGAATTCACTGACTTTTAATACAGCCTTCGAATGATTACCCGCAGCGTCCTGCGCTTTGTCAGTCGCCGGGTGCGCCAGCAAAGCGGTATGTCATACGGGTGAAGAAGGCAAAGCGGTACAGGTCCGGCGGGGCCGGTAAAAGAATTCAGGCGCGCCAACGCCAGCGGGCGTGTGCCTTGATGACTTGATCCAGAAGTTTGCTGATGATCAACACGGGGAAGGTCTCATTCATACGTCTCGGCACAGTAACTTAGCTGGGCAGAGCGTGCAATATGGCCGGGGCCACTGGCTGCGAAACAATCAAAGGGTTCGCGACCGATGGCAAAAGGCCGGAAGTTTTTGGTACTGTCGTTTCGTTCACTACAACAATAAATAAACGGACTTGCTCATGATCAAACAGACGTTGTTTGTACCGCTCGCAGGATGCTTGCTCGCCGCGGCCTGCGCCCAGGCGATCGCCGCGCCTAACCCTTACTCCAATTTCGTCGTCTTCGGCGACAGCCTCAACGATGCCGGGACCTTTGCCGACACAGGCGGGCCCGCTGGCTCGACTGAGCGCTTTACCAACCGGACGGGGCCGGTTTACCTGGATGGCAGCGGTGAAGTCCGCTCGCTCAACTCCACGCAGATCCTGGGGGGGAAACTGGGGTTTACGGCGGATCAGACAGCCTCATCTTCCTCGGCAGTACGCGCCAGCAATGGCCAGCCCGATGGTAATAACTGGGCCGTCGGGGGTTATCGCACCGACCAGATTCTCGATTCGATCACCAGCACCTCCGCCACGGGCGATCGCACCCGGGCAGGCTACCTGCCGTCGAACAATTTCCGCGCCGACCCGAATGCGCTGTATTACCTGTCGGGCGGTGGCAACGATTTCCTGCAAGGTCGCGTCACCAACCTGCCCCAGGCCAGCGCCGCCGCCGATCGCCTGGTCAGCAGCGTGCAAACCCTGCAACAGGCCGGTGCCCGCTACATCATGGTCTGGTTGCTACCGGACATCGGCTTTACCCCAGCCTTCAACGGCACCCCGTTGCAAGCGTTCACGTCCCAGCTCAGTTCCCAGTTCAACACCGAACTGGTGAGCCAACTGCAAAACGTCAATGCCAACGTCATCCCGCTCAACATTCCGGTGCTGCTCAAAGAGACGTTTGCCAACCCGGGGCAGTTCGGCCTGGCCACCGATCAGAACCTGAGCGCCACCTGCTTCAGCGGCGACAGTTGCACCGAGAATGCTCGATACGGGATCAACAGTGCCACCCCGGACCCGACCAAGCTGATCTACAACGACTCGGTGCACCCGACCGAAGCCGGGCAACGTCTGATTGCTGATTACGCTTACTCGCTGCTGGCCGCGCCATGGGAAGCGACCCTGTTGCCACAAATGGCCCAAGGTACTTTACGTTCCCATCAGGATGAGTTGCGCAACCAATGGCTGGCCGATTGGGAAAACTGGCAAGGCGTGGGTCAATGGCGGGCGATTGTCGCCGGTGGCGGCCAGCATCAGGACTTCGACAGCCAGCGCAGTGGCGCCAGTGCTGACGGCAATGGCGCCAACCTGAACATCGGCGGCAGCTACCGGCTCAACGACGCATGGCGCGTAGGTTTGGCGGCGGGCTTCTACAACCAGAAGCTCGAAGCCGGCGATCACGACTCGGACTACAAGCTGAACACGTACATGGGTACGGCGTTCGCCCAGTACCAGCAAAACCGCTGGTGGGGTGACGCGGCCGTGACCGCCGGGCATCTGGATTACGACAGCCTCAAACGCAAATTCCAGTTGGGGGTCAATGAACGCGGGGAGAAAGGCGATACCGACGGCTACCTGGTGGCTTTCAGCGGTCGCGTGGGGTACGACATCGCGCCGTTGGCGAGCAGCCCGTGGCATCTGTCGCCATTCGTGAGCGCTGATTTCGCCAAAGTTGAAGTCGACGGTTACTCGGAAAACGGCGCCGACTCCACCGCGCTGACATTCGACGATCAATCGCGCATTTCCCGGCGTCTTGGCATTGGCTTCCAGGGCAAGTACCAGATCACTTCGCAGACCCAGGTGTTCGGCGAACTGGCTCACGAGCGTGAGTACAACGACGATACCCAGGATGTGACCATGAATCTCAACAGCCTGCCGAACAACCGCTACACCCTGGCCGGCTACACCCCGCAGACCAATCTGAACCGCCTGAACCTGGGCGTGAGCCACAACCTCACCAAAGACCTGGCTTTGCGGGCAAGTTATGACATTCGCAAGGATGATGACTTTACCCAGCAGGGCATCAATGTTGGGGTTGCGCTGGACTTCTAAATCGCAGGCAATAAAAAACGCGGCGCCCTCACAGGCACCGCGTTTTTTTATGCTGAACAACATTGTGGCGAGGGGGCTTGCCCCCGTTGGGGCGCGAAGCGGCCCTGGGCTCTTCAGGTCCACCGAGTCGCATGGAATTACGACTGCTTCGCAGCCGAACGGGGCGGTGCGGCGGTCCGACAAGCCCCCTCGCCACAAAGGCTCGCTCCCACAAGGTTTGTGTGAACTCAGGCGTCCGGGGTTTGCTCGGCCAGGGCCACGGCGCGGAACATCGCGCGGCGCTTGTTCAGGGTTTCTTCCCATTCCAGCGCCGGGACCGAGTCGGCGACGATGCCGCCACCTGCCTGCACGTGCAGCTCGCCGTCCTTGATCACCGCGGTGCGGATCGCAATGGCGGTGTCCATGTTGCCGTTCCAGGCGAAGTAGCCCACCGCCCCGCCGTAGACACCACGTTTGACCGGCTCCAGTTCATCGATGATTTCCATCGCACGAATCTTCGGCGCGCCCGACAACGTGCCCGCCGGCAGAATCGCCCGCAGCGCGTCCATCGCCGTCAGCCCGGCCTTCAATTGGCCCGTAACGTTGGAGACGATGTGCATCACGTTGGAATAACGCTCGATGACCATCTTCTCGGTGAGCTTCACCGAACCAATTTCCGAGACACGGCCAGTGTCGTTACGACCCAGGTCGATCAGCATCAAGTGCTCGGCGATTTCCTTGTCGTCCGACAGCAGGTCTTTTTCCAGCGCCAGATCGGCCTCTTCGTTAGCCCCGCGAGGGCGAGTGCCGGCAATCGGGCGCACGGTGATCAGGTTGTCTTCGACCCGCACCAGCACTTCCGGCGAACTGCCGACGACGTGGAAGTCGCCGAAGTTGAAGAAGTACATATAAGGCGTCGGGTTGAAGCAACGCAGCGCCCGGTACAGATCAATCGGCGCTGCCTTGAAGTCGATCGACATGCGCTGGGACGGCACGACCTGCATGCAGTCACCGGCCAGGATGTATTCCTTGATGGTGTCGACGGCTTTTTCGTAATCGTCCTGGGTGAAACTCGAACGGAACACCGGATCAGCCGACTGTTGCTTGCTGAAATCCAGGCCGCGGCGCGGGGTGATCGGCTGACGGAGTTTTTCCAGCAGCTCTTCCAGTCGCGCCTGACCTTGCTCGAACGCATCGTCCTGCGACGGATCGGCCAGCACAATGGCGTGCATCTTCCCGGCTAGGTTGTCGAACACCACCACCGCGTCGGAGACCATCAACAGAATGTCCGGCACACCCAGCGGGTCCGGGTTCGGGCATTTGCCCAGACGCTTCTCCACATAGCGCACGCAGTCGTAACCGAAGTAACCCACCAGACCGCCATTGAAGCGCGGCAAGCCAGGAATGGTCGGCACGTTGTAGCGGGCTTTGAATGCTTCAACGAAGGCCAACGGATCTTCGGCTTCATGGCTTTCGATCTCGACGCCGTCGTGGGTCACGCTCACGAGGTTGTCGTGAACCCGCAGCACGGTGCGGCACGGCAGACCGATGATCGAATAACGCCCCCACTTCTCCCCGCCCTGCACCGATTCCAGCAGGTAGGAGTTGGGCTCATCGGCCAGTTTCAGGTAGATCGACAGCGGCGTGTCGAAGTCGGCCAGGGTTTCGCAGGCCAACGGGATACGGTTATAGCCGGCAGCGGCCAAACGCAGGAATTCTTCGCGGATCATGGGGTAGCCTCGTGGCTTGAGGTGCTAACAGTCAGGTATGCAAACGCGCCGGAAAGCCGGCCAGAATCGAGTCAGGCGCGCCAACGCCAGCGGGCCAGGGCCTTGATGACTTTCATCCAGAGTTTGCGAGTGACCACCACGATGGCGTTTCCAGAAGGGGATTGAGCAACGTCGGGCAACGTTATCTCAGCGGCCGGATCCAGGCAACCGGGAATTAGCTTGCGCAGATCGTCGATCACCAGCGCCGGCGATTCTTCCGAAATCGGCCGGCCATGGTTGTAGCCGTAGCTGAGGGCTACGCACTTGACCCCTGCCGCTTTCGCCGCCAGCACATCGCTGCGTGAGTCGCCGACAAACAGCGATTGCGAGGCCGGGATGTTGGCCATTTTCATCACGAAAAACAGCGCGGCCGGGTCAGGCTTCTTCTGCGGCAGTGTGTCGCCGCCGATGATCCATTTGAAGTAACGGCCGATTTTCATCTGGTCCAACAACGGCGCGACGAAACGCTCCGGCTTGTTGGTGATCAGCGCCATCTCGACACCCTGCTTGTGCAGCCATTTCAGGGTGTCACGCACGCCGGGATAGACCACAGTCAGATCATGGCTCTCGCTGTAAGCCTCCATGAAAATCTCCAGCGCGCCCTCGGCTTCGCCGTCGTCAACCGCCGAATGGTCGATGCCACCGGCCAGCGCACGACGAACCAGCACCGGCGCGCCGTTGCCGACCCACTCGCGCACCGACTCGAGGCCGGCGGGCTCGCGCCCCATTTTGAGCAGCATGTTATCCACGGCCACCGCGAGGTCGGGGACCGAATCGACCAGCGTGCCATCCAGATCGAACATCACCAGACGCGGCAGACGCCCCGGGAACAGCTGCTCAAAGCCACTCATGGACGGGCCAACGCCAGTTCGGAACGCATCTTTTCAATCACCTCTTGGTAGTTCGGTGCATTGAAGATCGCCGAACCGGCGACGAAGGTGTCGGCGCCAGCCGCTGCGATTTCACGAATGTTGTTCACGTTGACGCCACCGTCGATTTCCAGGCGGATGTCACGGCCGGAGGCATCGATCAGCGCGCGTGCTTCACGCAGCTTGTCGAGGGTGCCGGGGATGAACTTCTGCCCGCCGAAGCCCGGGTTGACGCTCATCAGCAGGATCATGTCGACCTTGTCCATCACGTACTTGAGTACGTCCAGCGGTGTTGCCGGGTTGAACACCAGGCCCGACTTGCAGCCGCCCTCGCGGATCAGTTGCAGGGAACGGTCAACGTGCTGCGTGGCTTCCGGGTGGAAGGTGATGTAGGTCGCGCCGGCCTCGATGAAGTCACCGACGATGCGGTCCACCGGGCTGACCATCAGGTGAGCGTCAATCGGCGCGGTCACGCCGTACTTGCGCAGCGCGGCGCAGACCATCGGGCCGATGGTCAGGTTCGGTACGTAGTGGTTGTCCATGACATCGAAGTGCACGAAGTCGGCGCCGGCGGCCAGGACGTTGTCCACTTCTTCACCCAGGCGGGCGAAGTCGGCGGAGAGAATCGACGGAGCAATGACGAAGGGCTGCATGACGCACCTTTTTTGAGCAGAATCACGATGGCGCGCATTGTATACCTCATGCTTTGACGCGCGCACTGTGACCGCGATGATTGGGCCTGTCATCAATCATTAAAGTGACCGCAGGCTCTAGAACGCCGCTCGGTAGATCTTCTCGATATCGATGGCGCTCAATTTACGTGGATTGTTGCGCATCAGGCGCTCGATCCCCGCCGCTTCCACGGCCATGGCCGGGATCGCATCCTCCGGAACACCGAAGCTGCGCAGCCCTGGCGGAATCTCTACCGCCGCGCACAATGCGGTCATTGCCTCCACGGCTTTGTCCGCCGCTTCGTTGGCGCTCAGGTGGGCAGTCTTCACCCCCATGGCTTCGGCAATATCCTGCATGCGCTCGACGCAGGCCATCTTGTTCCAGGTCATGACATACGGCAGCAGCAAGGCGTTGCTGACGCCATGAGCAATGTTGAACCGCCCCCCCAGCGGATACGCCAGCGCATGCACCGCGCCGACCCCGGCATTACCGAAGGCCATTCCGGCCATCAGGCTGGCGGTGGCCATGTCTTCACGGGCTTGCAGGTTGGACGGGTTGGCGTAGGCCTTGGGCAGCGCTTTGGCGATCAGCTTGATGGCACCGATGGCCAGGGCATCGGTGATCGGCGAGGCGTTGACCGACAAATAGGATTCGATGGCGTGCACCAGCGCATCGACACCGCTGGCAGCGGTGACGCTGCGTGGGCAGGTCAGGGTCATTTGCGGGCTGACCAGCGCCACGTCCGGTAATAAATAGTCGCTGACAATGCCCTTCTTCAATTGTGCGACTTTGTCGGAGAGGATCGCCACATTGGTCACCTCCGAACCGGTGCCGGCCGTGGTCGGGATGGCGATCAGCGGCGGGCCTTTGCGCGGCACCTGATCGACGCCGAACAGATCCTCCAGCGCACCGTGGTAACCGGCATAGGCCGCGACGCTTTTGGCGATGTCGATGGCGCTGCCGCCGCCGAGGCCAATCAGACCGTCATGCCCGCCCTCGCGGTAAACCCGCATGCAGTCTTCGACGATGGCGATTTCCGGGTCTGGCAGCACACGGTCGAAGATCTCGTAGGTCCGGTCGCCCAACTGCGCCAGCGCCAGCTCGACCGTGCCGGACTTGACCAAGGCCGCATCGGTGACGATCAGCGGGTTGTCGACATCCAGGCGAGTGAGTTCGGCGGCCAGCTGCTCGATGGCACCTGCGCCGGTGATCAGTTTGTGAGCAATTTTGAAAGAGGAAAGACTCATCGTGCGCAGCCTCTTATGAATAGGGGAGCTGGGCACAATAGTAGCTGGGGATTGGGGTTTGTCTGCTATTCAGCCTGTGAATGACCCAACATCCCGAAAACACCCTGAATCCCTGTGGGAGCGAGCTTGCTCGCGATGACGGACTGACATTCAACATTGTTGTCGACTGATAGTCCGCTATCGCGAGCAAGCTCGCTCCCACAGGGGCTAGTGTGTAGTTTCAGACCTGGGCGGTGCGCAGTTTTTCGCTGCGGCCACGCAGCCATTCCAGGGTCAGCAACAGGATCACCGAGAAGGCGATCAACAGGGTTGCTGCAGCAGCAATCGTCGGGCTGAGGTTTTCGCGGATACCGCTGAACATCTGCCGAGGCAAGGTCGCTTGTTCCGGACCGGCGAGGAACAGCGTCACCACCACTTCATCGAACGACGTCGCGAAGGCAAACAGCGCACCCGAGATCACGCCCGGCGCAATCAGCGGCAACGTCACCCGGCGGAACGCCGTCAGCGGCGAAGCCCCCAGGCTGGCAGCGGCGCGCACCAGGTTATGGTTGAACCCCTGCAAGGTCGCCGACACGGTAATGATCACAAACGGCACGCCCAACACCGTGTGCACCACGATCAGCGAGAAGAAGCTATTGCCCAGGCCCAGCGGCGCAAAGAACAGGTAGCTGGCCACACCGATGATCACCACCGGCACCACCATCGGCGAAATCACCAGCGCCATCACCAGTGCCTTGCCCGGGAAATCACCCCGCGTCAGGCCGATTGCCGCCAGCGTCCCGAAGATCATCGCCAGCACCGTCGCCGCCGGAGCAACGATGATGCTGTTCTTCAATGCCCGCATCCATTCCGCCGAGGCGAAGAAGTCCTGATACCAGTGCAGCGAGAAGCCCTGCAGCGGATAGACCAGGAAACTGCCCGAGTTGAACGACAGCGGAATGATCACCAGCACCGGCAGAATCAGGAACAACAGAATCAAGCCGCAGAGAATCCGCAAGCTGTAGAACCACACCCGCTCGATGGGCGACATATAAGGACTCAGCATTTCATTTTCCCCTTAGCTCAGGCGCAGGCGACTGGCGCCCACCAGCCAGCTGTAAATCAGATAAAGCACCACGGTCGCCAACAGCAGCAGACCACCGAGTGCGGTCGCCATGCCCCAGTTGATGCTGGTGTTGGTGTAGAAGGCGACGAAGTAGCTGACCATCTGATCGTTCGGGCTGCCCAGCAACGCCGGGGTGATGTAGTAGCCGATGGCGAGGATGAACACCAACAGGCAACCGGCGCCGACACCGGCATAGGTCTGCGGGAAATACACCCGCCAGAAACTGGCGAACGGGTGGCAGCCGAGGGAAATCGCGGCGCGCATGTAGGTCGGCGAAATACCTTTCATCACGCTGTAGATCGGCAGAATCATGAACGGCAGCAGAATGTGCACCATCGAGATGTAAACGCCTGTGCGGTTGAACACCAGTTCCAGCGGTTTATCGATGATGCCCATCGCCATCAGGCCGCTGTTGATCAAGCCACCCGATTGCAGCAACACGATCCACGCGGCCACCCGCACCAGGATCGAGGTCCAGAACGGCAGCAGCACCAGAATCATCAGCAGGTTGCTTTGGCGTGACGGCAGGTTCGCCAGCAAGTAAGCCAAGGGATACGCCAGCAACAGGCAGATCACGGTAATGATCAGGCCCATCCAGAACGTGCGGGCGAAAATGTCGAGGTAAATCGCCTGGTCAGGGGTGGCCGGGGCGATTTCGCCGAGGTCGTCGATGCGGTGATCGACAGCCGCCAGCAAGTAGTACGGCGTGATGTTGCTGGTGTTGCGACGCACTGCTTGCCAATAGGCCGGGTCGCCCCAGCGTTCGTCGAGGCCTTCCAGCGCTTCTTTATAAGAAGCCGGTTCAGTGGCGAACGGCAAGGCGCGGGCGGTTTTGGTCAGCAGGCTGCGGTAGCCGGCCAACTCCATGTTCAAGCGCTTGGACAGGTCGCCCAGGGTCTGATTCTTGCGGGCTTCAGCGAGGTCTTCGCTGGCCGCTTTGTACACCGGCTCTGCGGGCAGGCCGCGGCCGTCCCAACTGGCGATGGCCGCCACAGTGCGCGGCATGCCGCCGACCACTTCAGGGTTGCCAACGCTTTTGTAGAGCAGCGCCACGATCGGCACCAGGAACACCAGCAACAGAAACAGCACCAGTGGCGCGATCAAGGCCTGGGCCTTCCAGCGGTTGATCCGCTCGGCGTGCTTGAGCCGCTGCTTCAAGGTGGGGTCAGTGCCCGCGTTCAGGGGAATGGCGGTGGCCATGGCGTACTCCGGAAATCTTTGGTCAATCGTTAATGTGGGAGCGAACTGGTGTGGCGAGCGAGCTTGCTCGCGCTGGGCTGCGAAGCGGCCCCAAAATTCTGCTGAAAACGGCTAATTCTGTGAGTGCTGCGCACTCAAGCGGGAGCAAGCTCCCTCGCCACAAAAGCTCGCCCTCACAGGAGGGCGAGCCCTCTGCTTACTTCGCAGCCCAGGAGTTGAAGCGCTGCTCCAGTTGCTCGCCGTTGTCAGCCCAGAAGCTGACGTCGATCTGCACCTGGTTGGCGATGTTTTCCGGGGTGGTCGGCATGTCTTTCAGGACATCCTTGGCCAGCAACGGGACGGCCTGAATGTTGGCCGGGCCGTAAGCGATGTTTTCCGAGTAGGTCTTCTGCTGCTGCGGCGCCACCGAGAACGCGATGAATTTCTTCGCCGCTTCAGCGCGTGCTTTATCCAGACCTTTTGGAATGGCCCATGCGTCGAAGTCGTAGATACCGCCGTTCCACACGACTTTCAGATTGCTTTCTTTCTGTACCGCAGCGATCCGGCCGTTGTAGGCCGAGCTCATGACCACGTCACCGGACGCGAGGTATTGCGGCGGTTGTGCGCCGGCTTCCCACCACTGAATGCTTGGCTTGAGCTCATCAAGTTTCTTGAATGCGCGGTCCTGACCGTCTTTGCCGGCCAGCACTTTGTAGACGTCTTTCGGCGCAACGCCATCGGCCATCAATGCGAATTCCAGGGTGTACTTGGCGCCTTTGCGCAGGCCGCGCTTGCCCGGGAATTTCTTGGTGTCCCAGAAATCCACCCAACTGGTCGGTGCCGAGGCCAGCTTGTCGGCGTTGTAGGCCAACACGGTCGACCACACGAAGAAACCTACGCCGCAAGGCTGGATCGCGCCCTTGACGTAATCTTCGGATTTGCCGAACAGCGCAGGGTCAAGTTGCTCGAACATGTCTTCGTCGCAACCGCGAGACAGCTCTGGCGACTCAACTTCCACCAGGTCCCAGGACACGCTCTTGGTGTCGACCATGGCTTTGACCTTGGCCATCTCACCGTTGTATTCGCCAGCCACGATCTTGCCGTTGCCTGCCGCTTCCCACGGTGCGTAGAAGGCTTTGACCTGCGCCGCCTTGTTCGCCCCGCCAAAGGACACCACGGTCAAATCCGGGCCCGCCGCCATCGCGTGTGCCGCACCGATCATGCCCATGACCAAAGCGGTGAATTTCAGGGATCTCAACATTTATTGTTCTCTCCACGTGCAGGGTAGGTGTTGTTGAAGCAGGGGGGCGATCAATGCGCCTCTAGAAGTGGGTCGAGCGCGCGAACGTGTTCGACCTGCCAGCCAAGCGGTACCACATCGCCGACGGCGAGCGCAGGATCGAGCTCGGCAATCGGTTGTTTCACGAAAAAGTCGGTCTTGCCGCAGACTTCCAGGCGAACCCGGACGTGGTCGCCCAAGTAGATGAATTCCGCCACCCGCCCTGAGAAGCGGTTGACGCAGGACTCGCTGGACCCATTGAGGCTCACGCGCTCCGGTCGAATCGACAGCGTGACGGGTTCGCCGGTCTTGCCGACATTGACCGCCAGCGCTTCAACCTTTTCACCGCGACCGAGTTCGACGATGCAACGGTCGCCGGTCTGACTGTGCAAGCGGCCGTTGAGGCGGTTGTTCTCGCCGATGAAATTGGCCACGAAGGTGTTTTTCGGCTCTTCATAGAGGGTGCGCGGCGCAGCGATCTGCTGGATCTCGCCCTGGTGGAACACCGCCACGCGGTCGGACATGGTCAGGGCTTCACCCTGGTCGTGCGTCACGTAGACCACGGTCACGCCGAGGCGCTGGTGCAGGTGTTTGATTTCCATCTGCATGTGTTCGCGCAGTTGTTTGTCCAGTGCGCCGAGGGGTTCGTCCATCAGCACCAGTTGCGGTTCGAACACCAATGCGCGGGCCAGGGCCACACGCTGTTGCTGACCGCCGGACAGTTGCGCCGGATAGCGCTGGGCGAAGGCATCGAGCTGAACCATGCTCAGCACACGTTTGACCCGGTCACTGACATCGCTCTTGTTCAAGCCGCGCACGGTCAGCGGGAACGCCAGGTTCTCGGCGACCGTCATGTGCGGGAACAACGCGTAGTTCTGGAACACCATGCCGATGTCGCGCTTGTGCGGCGGCACGTTGTTGATGGAGCGCCCGGCCAGCTGGATTTCACCGGCGGTGGGTGTTTCGAAACCGGCCAGCATCATCAGGCTGGTGGTCTTGCCGGAGCCGGATGGGCCGAGCAAGGTGAGGAACTCGCCTTTGCGAATCTCCAGGTTGAGGTCTTTGACGATCAGGTTCTCGCCGTCGTAGCTTTTTTGCACTCCACGAAAGCTGACCAGAATGTCACTGGCCCCTGCGTTTGAATCGACCTGGCTCATACCCACACCTTTTTTGTTGATGACTGCTGTGGACTAAGCCTAGTGGACGCTGCTGACCACGCAAATCGGGGCGCAGGAGAGAATCGCCTCAGCGGGATGGAAGGTTGGGGGTAGGGATTGCCCTACAAGGATGGCGCGTTTTGGCAAACGCAGCGGCAGGTGGTCAGCTACGGGCCGCAAGGACGGGCAAAAGCAGATTTGCGAGGTGTCGCAAATGGATATGACGACCAGATCCCTGTAGGAGCGCATTCAGATTTAGAGGAGTTTATGTTCCATCGCGTACTTCACCAGTTCCGCCAGGGAGGTGATGTTGAGTTTCTGCATCAGCCGTGCCTTGTGGGTGCTGATGGTTTTGCTGCTCAGGGCCAGTTGCTGGGCGATGTCGTTGACGTTGGCGCCTTGGGCCAGCCGTTCAAACACCGAGAATTCACGCTCCGAGAGCAACGAGTGCAACGGCCGCGAATCGGTCAGGCCGACTTCGAAGACCATGCGGTCCGCCAGGTCCGGGTCAATGTAGCGACCGCCCGCCGCAACTTTGCGGATCGCCGTCAGCAACAGTGCCGGATCGCTGTCCTTGGTCGCGTAACCTGCCGCGCCGACTTTCAACGCCCGGGCGGCCATTTGTGCCTCGTCGTGCATCGACAACACCAGGATGGCCGGCGGATTGTTCAACGCACGAATCCGTGGAATCGCTTCCAGGCCATTGACGCCGGGCATGGAGATGTCCAGCAACACCACTTCGCAGGGCACGTGCCGCAAGGTTTCGAGCAACTGCTCGCCATTGCTCGCCTCCCCCACCACCAGCAAGTCCTTGGCCAGGCCAATCAACTGTTTGATGCCTTCACGGACGATGGTGTGGTCTTCGGCTACCAGTACACGGATCACAGTCTTCTCCATTCTTTTTATGTAAGAGCCAAGATCTATCGCGGGCAAGCCCGCTCCCACAGTGATTGAGGTGTGTCAGAGATTTATCCGCCCCCCCCCTGTAGGAGCGTGGCTTGCCCGCGAAGGCGTCAGCACAGACACCACAACTTCAGGCTTCATCCACCGGTACTCGCACACTCAACGTCGTGCCCTCCCCCGGCTCACTCTCAAGCGACAACTGCCCGCCCATGATCAACACCCGCTCGCGCATGCCGACCACCCCGAAGGAAGTCGCCCTGCCCGTGGAGGGGACAAATCCTACGCCATCATCGCTGACCGTCAGACACAACTCGTCGCCTTCCAGCGCCAATGTCAGTTCGACAGTATGCGCCTGGGCATGGCGCATGACATTGGTCAGCGCTTCCTGAAGGATTCGGAACAGCCCAATGGCCTTGGCATCACTGAGCACCGGCAGGTTCTCCGGCACCTGCACCAGACACGGAATCTGCGTGCGCGCCTCGAAACGCCGGGCCTGCCATTCGATCGCCGAGGCGATCCCGGCATCGAGAATCGGTGGTCGCAGCGCGGTCGCCACATCGCGCACCAGTTGGAACAGCTGCGCAATCAGGCGTTTCATGCTGTTCAAGCGTTCGTTCAGACCGGGGTCGAGCTGGGCGTAGGCCAATTCGCACATGGAGGTTTCCAGCTTCAGCACGGTGAGCATCTGACCCAGCTCATCGTGAACTTCCCGGGCAATGCGCGCTTTTTCCTCTTCCCGCACACTCTCCAGGTGAGCGGACAGCTCACGCAGTTGCTCGCGGGAACTGGCCAGCTCCAGCTCGATGCGCTTGCTCTCGCTGATGTCCCAGACAATTCCGTCCCAGACATAGGCGCCGTCTTCGAGCCGGCGGGTGATGGCCTTGATCTCGGCCCAGCGCTGCTCACCCGAACGGGTGAGAATCCGCCCCTGCCATGACCAGTCGCTGTCGGTGTCCAGCGCATGGTCCTGAGTCTGGTGATAGCTGGCCTTGTCGTCCGGGTGCACCAGGCTGCGCAGGCCTTTGTCGCGATGGGCCAGGGTCGCCGGCGAGTAACCCGACAGGCTCTCGCTGCCTTCGCTGATGTAGGCAAAGTCGATCTGCCCTGTCACCGGCGCCCGCTCCAGGCGAAAGACCAATCCCGGAACGTTAGCGGCAATCCCCTGCAACCGCGCTTCACTTTCCTGCAACGCCGCCAGGGCGCGCCGACGTTCGGTGACGTCGTTGAGGTAGACCACCAGGTATTCACCTCCGCGAAAACGCAGAAAGCTCAACGAAACATCGGTCGGCAGGATGCTGCCATCCGCTCGAACACAGTTGGTTTCGAAACTTTGTGGCCCTTCTTCACTGGCCCGGGCGCGCTTCCACAGGTTCAGCCAGCGGTCCATGTGCAGGCCCGGCTCGAAGTCGATCAACGGCCGATCAATGATGGCTCCGGGCGGATACCCGAGCATGGTTTCAGCCGCGCGGTTGGCGTAGCGCACGTGGCTGTCCCAGTTGACCCAGAGGATGCCGACGGTGCTCTGATCGATGGAAAACTGGGTCAGGCGCAACGCCTCTTCACTGGCCTCGCGCAGGGCAATGTCCTCGCGCGCCGCCAATAGACGCTGCTCCAGGCTATGTTGTTGGCGGCGCTGCCAGAGCACGATGGCCATGCTGCTCAGCATCAACACCGCCATCAGCAGGCAGAGGTTTTGCCAGAATCCCCGGGTTTCGGTCAGACGCGGGTACTTGGGTTGCAGCCATTGGTTGTGCAGTTGCTCCAGGTCCTTGGCCGGGATCGCCCGCAGTGCGCTTTCGACAATGCCGGCCAGTTCCGGTTGGTCCCGTCGTGTGGCCACTCGCAGCAATTGCGGCAAGCCGATGTCACCCACCACGACCAGCCCGGCGAACTCAGGCTCTACGGACAGCCGCCCCAATTGCGCTTCATCCACCACCGCATAACCGGCCTGCTGACTGAGCAATAACTGCAATGCCTGGCGCTCGATCGGTACGCCTTGCAGGTTCAGATGGGGATAGTTGCCGCGCAGGTAGTCGGCCGTCGCACTGGGCATGCGCACAGCGACGCGGGTTTGGCTGTCGAGTTTTTCAAGCTCCACGGCACCTGTGCTTTTCTGGTCGCTGACCACCAGTTGCGGCACCCGCATGTAGGGGTCGGAGAATTGCCAGAACCGCAGGCCGGCGGGGGTTTGGGTCAGACCGGGGGCGATGTCGATTTCACCCTCGCGCGCGGCGGCTTCCAGTTGCGCAAGGTCGGGAAAATTACGCCAGCTCAGCTCGACCTTGAGGGCCTTGGCCAGCCATTTCATCAACTCGACGTTAACCCCGGACAGGCGCTGCAAGCGGCGATCGTATTGCGCGTAAGGCGCCTGCAACACCAGCCCGACGCGCAATTCTCCGTGCGCCGCCAGCCACTGTTGCTGCTGGGGCGACAAGGGTGCGACGTGCGTCGGTGGCGCGGAAGCCGCCCAACTCATCAAGGGAAACCACAAACAGCCGATAACCCACAGGCAGCGAAAACGCATCATTGAAGTCTCACACACTGACAAATACTGACCAACCCATTAGGCTGCCGGAATAACTTCTGGCCTGGAATATCCGATGCCCCCTGTCTACCGCCTGGCACTGCCAGCATTGTGCCTGTCGCTGATCCTGCCTTGCGCCTTTTCCGTCGAGGCGGCCGACCCGGCACCTGCCGCTGCGGAAAAAACCGCAGAAGAAAAACCGGTCGAACGCCAGCCACTGCCTGAGCGTAGTCAGGAAGAAGCGACGGCACTTGAGCGAAAAATCCCTGCGCAGGAACAGCAACAACTGCAAGCCGGCGCCGACACCTTTCTTGCGCTGTGGAAACCGGCCAATACTGCCGAGCCCAAAGGCGCGGTGATTATCATCCCGGGCGCCGGCGAAACCGTTGACTGGCCGCAAGCAATCGGCCCGTTGCGTAACAAATTGCCCGACGCGAAGTGGAGCAGCCTGAGTATCACCTTGCCGGACGTGCAAAGCGATGCCATTGCGCCCCGCGTCATGGAAATGCCGCCAACGCTCAAGGCGCCGGAAACCGGCAGCAAGGACTCGACCACGGCAGCCCCCATCGAGCAAGCGGCCGGTGGTGAAGCGGAAGTTGCCGACAAGGCCATCGCCGAAACCACCGAGGAGCAGGCCAAGGCCGATGCCGAACGCATTTTTGCTCGCATTGATGCGGCCATTGCCTATGCCGAACAGCAAAGCGCTCGCAGCATCGTGGTGTTGGGCCATGGCACCGGGGCTTATTGGGCCGCACGTTATTTGAGCGAAAAGCAGCCGTCGCAAGTGGAGAAATTTGTGATGGTCGCGGCGCAGACACCTGCTGCGGCGAAGCCCGAGCTGGTTGAACTGACGCCGACCCTGAAGCTGCCGACGGCAGACATCTTCTACATGGATAAGCCGCTGGATCGCAACGCAGCGCTTGCACGGATGCAGGCAAGCAAGCGATTGAAGTCTTCGGCGTTCAGCCAGGTGTCGCTCAAAGCGTTGCCTGGTGATGCCAAGGCTGAGCAAGAGCAGCTGGTGCGCCGGGTGCGCGGGTGGTTGAATCCGCAGAAGGCGGCGGACTGATAGATCGCTTCGTCCCATTCGCGGGCACGCCTCGCTCCTACAGATTCTGTGTCGTATGACGCGGAATCCGTAGGAGCGAGGCATGCCCGCGAAGACGGCATCCCTGGCGACAAAAATCTTTCCTGCTATCGAAAATCCCGCCGCTCACGAATCAACGTGTAGGCCGTGTGCAGTTCGCGGGTCTTGTCAGTCGCTTCACGCACCTGCAACGCCGTCGCACCGCTGCCGGCAATCTTGTCCGGGTGGTGGCGACTGAGCAGGCGTCGATAGGCACGCTTGATTTGCGCCGGCTCGCTGGTCGCCGACACCCCCAACAGCTGCAAGGCATCCTGATAAGTCAGGGTGCTGCTGACTTGCGGTCGCTTGTGCTGATCGTAGTCAGCCGCCAGCGCCAGTACTTGTTGCGGCGTCCAGCCCAGCCACTTGCCCCACTGGGCCAGCAGTTCGCGCTCATTGTTTCCCGCACGCCCATCGGCCCAGACCATCCGCCAACAGGCGCGCAAGACACCTTCCGCCGCGTGAGGCTGAGCACTCAAACGCCGTAGATACCCGCGCAAGCGGTCATTGCCCGATTTACCACGATTGAACGCCGCAATGGCACGACGCTGCGCCGGTTCGGTCATCTCCAGCGCACGCATTTCCTGACGGGCCTGCTGGATGTGGCCATCCACCACGCGTCCATCGCTCTTGGCCAACCGTCCCAGCAACACGAACAACAGTTCATCGTTGCGCAGCATCGGACGACCGCCGAGCTTTTCACGCAAATGCCCCCAGCTTTGCAGGTGCAAACGTCGATCCAGCGCCTGTCCCAGCAAAGCACCGAGCATGGCCCCCGGAATGCTGGCTATGGCAAAGCCCGCTCCGGCTCCAATCAGAGTCCCTGGCCACAGCATCTCAGCGTCTCGCTTCTATCAGGGTTTCAACTTCAGCCAGGCGTTCGTGCGTGCCGACATCCACCCAGTGTCCGTTCAGGCGCTCGCCGGTGACCTGTCCATCGGCCATGGCCTTGCGCAGCAATGGTGCCAGTTTGAAGGCGCCGGCCGAGCAACCGTCGAACAGTTGCGGATGCAGCACGGCAATGCCGCTGTAGGTCAGGGTGTCGGCGTCGGGCTGACCGTCGCGCACTTGCCCGTCGACCAGCGCGAAATCGCCGGTCGGGTGATGGGCCGGATTATCCGCCAGCACCAGGTGTGCCAACCCGGCGATGGGTTGATGCAGCACGCTGAAGTCGTAGTCAGTCCAGATGTCACCATTGACCACCAGGAATGCTTCATCGCCCAGCAGAGGCAACGCGCGGAAGATACCGCCGCCGGTCTCCAGTGGCTCCCCTTCCGGTGAGTATTGAATACGCAGGCCGTATTGCGAGCCGTCCCCCAAGTAGTTTTCGATCTGCTGACCGAGCCAGGCGTGGTTGATCACGATCTCGGTAAACCCGGCGATTGCCAGGGCTTTCAAGTGGTACTCGATCAGAGGCACGCCGCCGGCACGAACCAGCGGTTTGGGTGTGGTCAGGGTCAGCGGGCGCATGCGCTCGCCTTTGCCGGCTGCCAGAATCATCGCCTTCATGCAGGGGCTCCAGCACGCAGGCTCAGCAGCAACACATCCAACTCAGCCAGCTCAGGACGGCGGGCGATCACCGCGTCTATATAAGCAAAGAAGCGCGGCACATCGGCCAGGTAGCGCGGCTTGCCGTCGCGATGGCAGATGCGGGCGAAAATGCCGATCACTTTCAGGTGACGCTGCACGCCCATCAGGTCGCTGGCCCGCAGGAAGTCTTCGAATTCAGGCTGCACGGGAATGCCAAGCGCACCCGCTTGCTGCCAGTAATTTTCCAGCCAGGCGTGCACACGCTCCTCGGGCCAACTGAGGAAGGCGTCCTTGAACAGACACGTCACGTCATAGGTCACCGGGCCATAGACCGCGTCCTGGAAATCCAGCACGCCAGGGTTTGGCTCGCTGAGCATCAGGTTGCGTGGCATGTAGTCGCGATGCACCAGCACTTTAGGCTGGGCAAGGGCGCTGTCGATCAGCAGCTCAGTCACGTTCTGCCAGAGCATTTGCTGTGCGGAGTCGAACTCGATGCCCAACTCGCGTTTCACGTACCACTCGGGGAACAGTTCCAGCTCGCGGCGCAGCAAGGCCACGTCATAACTCGGCAACGGCGCGACCATCGGCAATTGCTGGAAAGCCAACAATGCTTGCAGGGCATCCTCGAACAAATCGTCGGCATTTCCGCTGTCGATCACGTCCAGATAAGTCTTGTTGCCCAGGTCATTAAGCAAAAGAAAACCGCGTTCGAGGTCTTCGGCATAAATTTTCGGCACATTTATTCCGGATTTCGCCAGCAAAAAAGCGATATCCACGAAGGGTTTGCAGTTTTCCTGGGGCGGTGGCGCGTCCATCACGACGAAACTTCGGCCTTCACCTTCCCAGCGGAAATAGCGCCGAAAACTCGCGTCACTACTGGCCGCAGTCAATGTGGCCGGGGGTACGGCGCCCCAGCCCTGTTCTGCAAAGAGGATTGCCAACTGCTCGTCGAGCCAAACTTTCAGGTGTTGCAAACGTACATCTTGGTCAGGCATTGCAAGGGTCTCCGACGGCGCTAGCCGTCAAGCGGGTCATGCTTTATTATCCAGCATCTTTTTCAGACCATCGAGAGGCGTGCGGCCCACACCGCGGGCAGATGGCACGCAGGAAGCCCGGACTAATAAGATGGCATTGAAATCCCCCGCGTTTCGTAAAAAATTTCCGTTGTTGGTTACCGGCAGTCTGCTGGCCCTGCAACCCCTAGCCACTTCTTTCGTGGTCGCCGCGGAACAGTATGACTGCTCAGTCTCTGCTTCGGGTGCCTGGGACTGTGCGCCAAAAGCGCCAGCGGCGGCTTTGCCTCCGCGTCCCGTCCATGACGGCAGCGCAGTTTCCGCCACCGGCGAACCTGCGACTGAGAGTGGCACCAGTGAAGACACCGGCGCCAAGCCTGTGCTGGTTACCGAGTCCAAAGGCCGCGGCCTGAAGTCGCGTAGTGCAGACTACAGTCACCTCGACTGGGTTCCGCGCGAGAACCTCACGGCGGCGCAACTGGCCGAGACCGGTCCTTACTGCTCTGGTTCCTATATCGAACCGATTCGTCCTGGCATGAATGACAAGACGAATAAAAGTGACGCCCCGACCTTTATCGGCGCCAAGGCCTCTCGCTATAAGCAGGATGAACAAGTCGCGACCCTGGCCGGTGACGTCGTCATGCGTCAGGGCAGCATGCAGGTCGAAGCCGACGAAGCGAACCTGTACCAGGCCGAGAGCCGTGGTGAGCTGAGCGGCAACGTGCGCATTCGCGACAACGGCGCGCTGATTGTCGGCGACCACGCCGACGTGCAGCTCGACACCGGTGAAGCCAAGGTCGATAACGCCGAATACGTGATGCACAAGTCGCGCATCCGCGGTAACGCGCTGTACGCCAAACGTGCAGAGAACGCGATCATCCGCCTCAAGGACGGTACGTACACCACGTGCGAACCGAACAGCAACGCCTGGCAGCTCAAGGGCAACAACATCACCTTGAACCCGGCGACCGGCTTCGGTACCGCAACCAACGTGACACTGCGGGTCAAGGACATTCCTGTCCTGTACACGCCGTACATCTATTTCCCGATCGATGACCGTCGCCAGTCCGGCTTCCTGCCGCCGACTATCGGCACGGGCAGCGATACCGGCTTCATGCTGGTAACACCGTACTACTTCAACCTGGCGCCAAACTACGATGCCACGTTGTATCCGCGCTACATGAGCAAGCACGGCCTGTTGATGGAAGGCGAGTTCCGCTACCTGACCCCATCCAGCGAAGGTCAGTTCGGTGCCGCGTACCTCAACGACGAAGACACTGATCGCAGCAAGCAGACCGACTACCAGAAAAACCGCTACATGTATAACTGGCAGCACAAGGGTGGTCTGGATTCGCGTGTTCTCACACAGGTCGATTACACCAAGATCAGTGATCCGTATTATTTCCAGGATCTGCAGACTGACCAGATTGGTGTGAAAAGCGCTGACTACGTTAACCAGCAGGGTTCTGTCAGCTATCGTGGCGACAGCTACACCGCTCGCCTCAACGCCCAGGCCTATCAGCTGGCGACCGTATCGAACATCACGCCTTACGACCGCTTGCCGCAGATCACTTTCAACGGTCAACTGCCTACGCATCCGGGCGGTCTGAATTTCGATTACGAAACAGAACTCGTGCGCTTTGATCGTGACTTGAAGGACGGTAACTTCGTAAACGAAGATGGCACCGTTGAACCGCGTCTTGATAACAACGTTCAAGGCCTGGCACGTGCCAACGGCGACCGTTTGAATCTCCAACCGGGTGTCAGCTTGCCGTTGGACTGGACTTATGGCTTCGTGAAGCCATCGCTCAAGTACCAGTACACCCAGTACCAACTGGATCTGGACGGTACCGGCAAAAACCAGATCGTAGCTCAAAATCAAGCCGCAGCTGCAGCCGGGACCGAGAATTTCAATGGTCAATTCGGCAGCAACCAGAACCGCGCCGTTCCAATCGCCAGCATCGACAGCGGCCTGTATTTCGATCGCAACACCCAATGGTTTGGCAAGAACTATCGCCAGACCCTCGAACCGCGCCTGTTCTACCTGTACGTCCCTGAAACTGATCAGGAAGACATTCCGGTATTCGACACCAGCGAATACACCTTCAACTACGCGTCGCTGTTCCGTGACAACCGCTTCTCCGGCTCCGACCGCGTCGGCGACGAGAACAAGCTGTCCCTGGGCGTAACCAGCCGCTGGATCGAAGACAACGGCTTCGAACGTCAACGCATCAGCGTCGGCCAGGCCTTGTACTTCAAAAACCGTGAAGTGCAGTTGCCAGGCATCGATGCTAAAACCCGCGAAGACGCGAAATCCAAGGTTTCGCCTTATGCGCTGGAGTACGAATATCGCTGGAACCGCGATTGGCGCACCACCGCCGATTACAATTGGGACCCGGACACCCGCAGCCCTCGCTCGGGCAGCGCGATGTTCCACTATCAGCCTGAAGACAACCCGAACAAGATCATCAACGCCGGCTATCGCTATCGTAATGACCAGATCCGTTACGACCAGAACACTGGTCAATGGCAGGTGGGCGGCGGAGACTACGGCACCCCGGGCCAGCCTGGCTACGTGAAGGATTACTACAAAATCAAACAGCACGACTTCTCGGTGATGTGGCCTATCGTGCCGCAGTGGAACCTCATCAGCCGCTGGCAGTATGACTACAACCGCAACCGTACCCTGGACGCCTTCGGTGGTTTCGAGTACGACAACTGCTGCTGGAAACTGCGCTTGATCAGCCGCTACTTCGTCGACTATGAAGAAAACAGCCAAGACGCCCCGCAAAACGAAAAAGGCGACCACGGCGTCTTCCTACAAATCGTTCTGAAAGGTCTCGGCGGCCTCACCGGCGCCAAAGTAGAGAGCTTCCTCGACAAAGGCATCCAAGGTTATCGTGAACGTGAAGACCAAGCTTTCTGATTGTCTGCGCCCGCTAGTGTTGGGCGCGCTGTTCCTGGGTACTGCGGCGAACGCCGCAGTACAGTCCATCGATAAAGTGGTGGCCATTGTCGATAACGACGTGGTCATGCAGAGCCAACTGGACCAACGGGTCCACGAAGTTCAGCAAACCATCGCCAAACGCGGTTCTGCTGTACCACCGGCCAACGTGCTGGATCAGCAGGTGCTTGAACGTCTGATCGTCGAAAACCTGCAACTGCAGATCGGCGAGCGTTCCGGCATCCGTATCACCGATGAAGAACTGAACCAGGCTGTCGGCACCATTGCCCAGCGCAATAACATGTCGATTGATCAGTTCCGTGCTGCCCTGACTCGCGACGGCCTCTCTTACGAGGACGCCCGGGAGCAGATTCGCCGCGAAATGATCATCAGCCGTGTGCGTCAGCGTCGTGTGGCCGAACGTATCCAGGTGTCTGAACAGGAAGTGAAGAACTTCCTCGCTTCCGACCTCGGCAAGATGCAGTTGTCCGAAGAGTTCCGTCTGGCCAACATCCTGATTCCTACACCGGAAAGCGCCAACTCCGACGCGATTCAGAATGCTGCCAAGCAAGCGGACGCGGTCTACCAGCAACTCAAGCAAGGCGCTGACTTCGGTCAGTTGGCAATCGCCAAATCCGCCAGCGAAACTGCACTGGAAGGCGGCGACATGGGCTGGCGTAAAGCCGGTCAATTGCCACCTCCATTCGATCGCATGCTGAGTACCATGACGGTGGGCGACATTACCCAGCCTATGCGCACGCCGGGCGGCTTCATCATCCTGAAGATCCTCGACAAGCGTGGCGGTGAAACCCAGACGCGTGACGAAGTGCACGTGCGTCATATCCTGGTCAAACCTAGCCCGATTCGCGACGAAGCAAAAACCAAGGCCTTGGCCGAATCGCTCTACACCCGAATCGAAGCGGGTGAAGATTTCGGCGAACTGGCGAAAAGCTTCTCGGAAGACCCGGGTTCCGCCCTCAACGGTGGCGACCTGAACTGGATCGACCCGAATGCATTGGTGCCTGAGTTCCGCGAAGTGATGGCCAAGACCCCGCAAGGTCAGCTGTCCAAGCCGTTCCAGACTCAGTACGGCTGGCACGTTCTGGAAGTCCTTGGCCGTCGCGCCACCGACAGCACTACCCAGGCCCGTGAGCAGCAAGCGATGACCGTACTGCGTAACCGCAAATACGACGAAGAGCTGCAAACCTGGCTGCGTCAGATCCGTGACGAAGCTTACGTAGAGATCAAACTTCCTGGTGCAGACCAGGCAGCGCAGTGAAACCCAAGCGTTTCGCGCTGACACCCGGCGAACCGGCCGGCATAGGTCCCGACCTGTGCCTGCTGCTTGCCTCGCAAGCCCAGCCACACCCCCTGATTGCCATTACCAGCCGCGACCTGCTCATCGAGCGGGCCGCGCAGCTGGGCGTGGTTGTCGATCTGCTCCCGGTAAAGCCAGACAGCTGGCCGGATGTTCCGGCACCCGCCAACAGCCTGTATGTCTGGGATACCCCGCTCAACGCACCGGTCACCGCCGGAAAACTGGACAAGGCCAATGCGGCGTTCGTCCTGGAAACCCTGACCCGTGCGGGCCAAGGCTGCCTCGACGGGCATTTCGCCGGCATGATCACCGCCCCTGTGCACAAGGGCGTGATCAATGAATCCGGGATTGCCTTCTCCGGGCACACCGAATTTCTCGCGGACCTGACCCACACGGCGCAAGTGGTGATGATGCTTGCCACCCGTGGCTTGCGCGTGGCGCTGGTGACCACTCACCTGCCCCTGCGGGAGATTGCCGATGCAATCACGCCGGAGCGGCTGGAACGGGTCACTCGCATTCTGCACACGGACTTGCAACAAAAGTTCGGCATCGCCCAGCCACGCATCCTGGTCTGTGGGCTAAACCCGCACGCCGGTGAAGGCGGTCACCTGGGCCATGAAGAAATCGACATCATCGAACCTACATTAGAGCGCCTGCGCGGCGAGGGCATGGACCTTCGCGGCCCCCTGCCCGCCGACACTCTGTTTACCCCCAAATATCTGGAGCACTGCGACGCGGTGCTGGCGATGTACCACGACCAGGGCCTGCCCGTGCTGAAATACAAAGGCTTCGGCGCGGCAGTCAACGTGACCCTGGGCTTGCCGATCATCCGCACGTCGGTCGACCACGGCACCGCCCTGGATCTGGCCGGCAGCGGCAAAATCGACACCGGCAGCCTGCAAGTCGCCCTGGAAACCGCCTACCAGATGGCCGAGACCCGTTTATGACCGAGCATTACCAACACCGGGCGCGCAAGCGTTTTGGCCAGAACTTCCTGCACGATGCCGGCGTTATCGACCGCATCCTGCGCTCCATTCACGCCAAACCTGAAGACCGCCTGCTGGAAATCGGCCCGGGCCAGGGTGCATTGACCCAGGGCCTGCTGGGCAGCGGCGCACAACTGGACGTGGTGGAGCTGGACAAGGACCTGATCCCTATCCTCAATCAGCAGTTCGCCGGCAAGAGCAACTTCAACCTGCATCAGGGCGACGCGCTGAAGTTCGACTTCAACAGCCTGAACGCCGCACCGGGCAGCCTTCGGGTCGTCGGCAACCTGCCGTACAACATCTCTACGCCGCTGATTTTTCACTTGCTGCATAACGCCAGCCTGATTCGCGACATGCACTTCATGCTGCAAAAGGAAGTTGTCCAGCGTATGGCGGCAGGTCCTGGCGGCGGAGACTGGGGTCGCCTGTCGATCATGGTTCAGTATCATTGCCGGGTTGAGCATCTGTTCAACGTCGGCCCCGGCGCGTTCAATCCGCCACCGAAAGTCGATTCGGCCATCGTGCGCCTGGTGCCTCACGCGGTGCTGCCGCACCCGGCCAAGGATCACAAGCTGCTGGAGCGTGTTGTGCGCGAAGCTTTCAACCAGCGCCGCAAGACCCTGCGCAATACCCTCAAACTGCTGCTGAGCAACGACGAAATTACCGCTGCCGGTGTCGACGGCAGCCTTCGTCCTGAACAGCTTGACCTTGCCGCGTTCGTGCGCCTGGCCGACAAGCTCAGCGAACAAGTCCTGCCCACCCCTGCCGTCGACTGACAACCGACGAGCGTTATCGGGTAGGACACCAGCGCCCATGTCTGGTTTACTACCCGATACTTGGCCTAGACTGAGTTCCATCAGCTACGCCCCGCGTCCCGCTTCGCTTTTAAGGCCTCTTGCATGTCCGATCCTCGTTATCAGGTCGACGTCAGCGTCGTCACCCGCTATCTGGCAGAACAATCGCAACCCGAGCACAACCGCTTTGCCTTTGCCTACACCATCACCGTGCAGAACAACGGCGAGTTACCGGCCAAGTTGCTGTCACGGCACTGGGTCATCACCGATGGCGACGGGCATGTCGAAGAGGTCAAAGGCGCGGGTGTCGTGGGCTTGCAGCCACTGATCCAGTCCGGTGAAAACCACACCTACAGCAGCGGCACGGTTATGACCACCAAGGTCGGCACGATGCAAGGTACTTATGCGATGGTGGCCGACGACGGCAAACACTTCGACGCCATCATCGCGCCATTCCGCCTGGCGGTGCCCGGAGCCCTGCACTGATGGCGACGTATGCCGTCGGCGACCTTCAAGGCTGCCTTGAGCCGCTGCAATGCCTGCTCAAACAAGTCGCTTTCGACCCTGCAAAGGATCGTCTGTGGCTAGTGGGCGATCTGGTCAACCGCGGCCCGCAGTCGCTGGCAACCTTGCGTTTCCTCTATAGCATTCGCGAATCGCTGGTGTGCGTGCTCGGCAACCACGACCTGCACTTGCTGGCGGCCGGACAGAACATCGAACGCCTGAAAAAAGCCGACACCCTGCGCGAGATTCTCGCAGCCCCCGATTGCCTGGAGCTGCTGGAGTGGATGCGTCAGCAAAAGCTCATGCACTACGACGAACAGCGCAACATTGCCCTGGTCCATGCTGGCATCCCGCCCCAGTGGTCGCTGCGCAAAGCCTTGAAATGCGCCGCCGAAGTTGAAGAAGCCCTGCGCGACGACAACCGCTTTCCGGCCTACCTTGACGGCATGTACGGCAACGATCCGGTGAAATGGGACACCGACCTCAAAGGCGTAACCCGCCTGCGCGTGATCACCAACTATTTCACCCGCATGCGCTTTTGTACCAGCGAGGGCAAACTCGACCTCAAGGGCAAAGAAGGCATCGACACCGCGCCGCCGGGCTATGCGCCGTGGTTCAAGCACAAGGAGCGCAAGACCAAGGGCGTGAAGATCATCTTCGGCCATTGGGCGGCGCTCGAAGGCCGGTGTGACGAGCCAGACGTCTTCGCGCTCGACACCGGGTGTGTCTGGGGTGGCTCCATGACCCTGATGAACGTAGACACCGGCGAACGCCTGCTGTGCAAATGCGACGAACATGGCCACACACTACCGCCAGTCGCCCCCATCACTCCCGATCAAACGTCAGCCAGCGCCCAGCGCTAGACTGCGCTTTCAGCCGAGCCACAGGAGCCCGCCATGAGCGAATTCAAACGCATCCCACCAGAACAGGCACAGGCCCTGCGCGAACAAGGCGCAGTGGTGGTCGATGTCCGCGATCCTGCGACCTTTGCCGCGCTGCACATCAGCGGCTCGAAGCATCTGGACAATCATTCCCTTCATGCCTTTATCCAGGCGGCCGATCTGGACGCACCGACCGTGGTGGTCTGCTATCACGGCAATTCCAGCCAGGGCGCCGCCGCTTACCTGATCAGCCAGGGCTTTTCCGACGTGTACAGCATGGATGGCGGTTTTGAGCTGTGGCGCACGACTTATCCTGCGGAAACAGCGCAAGGCACCTCCGAATAATTTTTTTGTAACGTGCAAGCCCCGGCCCCCGCGGGCTCGCACGGTGGCAGACGAACGGTCTGCCACACATAATTACGTATCTCGCCTTTACCTCCCGAATTAGCAACTATCCTTAAGCGCAGGCCATCCAAAACAGGGGAGAGCCGGTACACCGGCGCGCGGGTCATCGGGAGTAGCTTTCGGGGCAGTCAGCTTCGAAAGAGTTCTGGGGGGTAAACAGCAACTGCATATCCGGTTGCTGCCAGCATCGACTGAATGATCCGGCGTCGGCTCCACGTATCGAGCGAGGTGACGTCATGAGTATCTTTAGCCACTTCCAACAACGCTTCGAGTCCACACGCCAGGAAGAACTCTCGCTGCAAGAGTATCTGGAACTGTGCAAAAGCGACCGCAGCGCCTACGCCTCCGCCGCCGAGCGTCTGTTACTGGCCATCGGTGAACCGGAGCTTCTCGACACCTCGGCCAACTCGAGGCTGTCGCGAATCTTCTCCAACAAGGTGATCCGCCGCTATCCGGCCTTTGAAGACTTCCACGGGATGGAAGAATGCATTGACCAGATCGTGTCGTATTTCCGCCATGCCGCTCAGGGCCTGGAAGAGAAGAAACAAATCCTCTACCTGCTCGGCCCCGTCGGTGGCGGTAAATCGTCCCTGGCCGAGAAGCTGAAACAGCTGATCGAGAAAGTGCCTTTCTACGCCATCAAGGGATCGCCGGTATTCGAGTCACCGCTGGGTCTGTTCAACGCCACTGAAGATGGTGCGATCCTCGAAGAAGACTTCGGCATTCCGCGGCGCTACCTCAATACCATCATGTCGCCATGGGCCACCAAGCGCCTGGCCGAATTCGGCGGCGACATCAGTCAGTTCCGTGTGGTGAAACTCTATCCGTCGATTCTCAACCAGATCGCGGTGGCCAAAACCGAACCGGGCGATGAAAACAACCAGGACATCTCGGCGCTGGTGGGCAAGGTCGATATCCGCAAACTGGAGGAATACCCACAGAACGACGCCGATGCCTACAGCTATTCAGGCGCTCTGTGCCGGGCCAACCAAGGCCTGATGGAATTCGTCGAAATGTTCAAGGCGCCAATCAAGGTGCTGCACCCACTGCTGACGGCCACCCAGGAAGGCAACTACAACAGTACCGAAGGCCTCGGGGCGATTCCGTTTACCGGGATCCTCCTGGCTCACTCCAACGAATCGGAATGGCACACCTTCCGCAACAACAAGAACAACGAAGCCTTCATCGACCGGATCTATATCGTCAAAGTGCCGTACTGCCTGCGGGTCAGCGACGAGGTGAAGATCTACGACAAGCTTCTGTTCAACAGCTCCCTGGCCAAAGCCCATTGCGCACCCGACACCCTGAAAATGCTCGCCCAGTTCACCGTGCTCTCACGCCTCAAGGAGCCGGAAAACTCCAACATCTATTCCAAGATGCGCGTGTATGACGGCGAGAACCTCAAAGACACAGACCCAAAAGCCAAGTCGATCCAGGAATACCGCGATAACGCCGGTGTCGACGAAGGCATGAACGGTCTGTCGACCCGGTTTGCGTTCAAGATCCTGTCCAAGGTCTTCAACTTTGATCCGCACGAAATCGCCGCCAACCCGGTGCATTTGCTCTATGTGCTGGAACAACAGATCGAGCAGGAACAATTCCAGGCCGAGACCCGTGAACGGTATCTGCGCTTTCTCAAGGAGTACCTGGCACCGCGTTATATCGAATTCATCGGCAAGGAGATCCAGACTGCCTACCTCGAGTCTTACAGCGAGTACGGCCAGAACATCTTCGATCGCTACGTGCTGTACGCCGACTTCTGGATCCAGGACCAGGAATACCGAGACCCGGAAACCGGCGAAATCCTCAACCGCGTCGCGCTGAACGAAGAGCTTGAGAAAATCGAAAAACCGGCCGGCATCAGCAATCCGAAGGATTTCCGCAACGAAATCGTCAACTTCGTCTTGCGCGCCCGGGCCAACAACAATGGCAAGAACCCGACCTGGCTCAGCTACGAAAAACTGCGGGTGGTCATCGAGAAGAAAATGTTCTCCAACACCGAGGACCTCCTGCCGGTCATCAGCTTCAATGCCAAGGCCAGCAAAGAGGACCAGCAGAAGCACAACGACTTCGTCACACGGATGGTCGAGCGGGGCTACACCGACAAACAGGTACGACTGCTGTCCGAGTGGTACCTGCGGGTCAGAAAATCACAATAACCCGCTGCCGGTCAGACCGGTTGTCGTCAGCCAGAGACCTGTGTGCGCTTTTTCTGTTACACAGGCCTCTGGAAGGTGTTCGAAAGTCGCAAGCGAAGGTTCAGGCAGCATCCAAAGCGCTTGGGGGAGCGTGAACATCCCTTGGCACTCGGCACGATGCTGCATAACCGCTCGCCCCTTTCAGGACAGCTTCTAAGGAGCAGTCATGAGCTATGTGATCGACCGACGTCTCAATGGCAAGAACAAGAGCACGGTGAACCGTCAGCGGTTTCTGCGGCGTTATCGTGATCACATCAAGAAGGCCGTCGAAGAGGCGGTCAGTCGGCGCTCCATTACCGATATGGAACACGGCGAACAGATCAGCATCCCCGGCCGCGACATCGACGAGCCGGTGCTTCACCATGGACGTGGCGGCAAGCAGACGGTCGTGCACCCCGGCAACAAGGAATTCACCAGCGGCGAACACATTGCCCGTCCGCCAGGCGGTGGTGGTGGCAGAGGCCCGGGAAAGGCTGGCAATTCGGGCGAAGGGATGGACGAGTTTGTCTTCCAGATCACCCAGGAGGAATTCCTCGAATTCATGTTCGAGGACCTCGAACTGCCGAACCTGGTCAAACGCAACCTGACCGGCACCGACACTTTCAAGACCGTGCGCGCGGGCATCAGCAACGAAGGTAACCCCTCGCGAATCAACATCATTCGTACCCTTCGTTCGGCCCATGCCCGGCGAATTGCCCTGTCTGGCAGCAGCCGGGCAAAGTTACGGGAAGCCAAGGAGGAACTGCTGCGACTCAAGCGGGATGAACCGGATAACTTCGGTGATATTCAGGAGATCGAAGCAGAAATCGAAAAACTCAGTGCGCGCATCCATCGCGTTCCCTTTCTCGATACCTTCGACCTCAAGTACAACCTGCTCATCAAGCAACCGAACCCCAGCTCCAAGGCGGTGATGTTTTGCCTGATGGACGTGTCCGGCTCCATGACCCAGGCGACCAAGGACATCGCCAAGCGCTTTTTCATCCTGCTGTACCTGTTTCTCAAGCGTAACTACGACAAGATCGATGTCGTGTTCATCCGCCACCACACCAGCGCTCGCGAAGTGGATGAGGAAGAGTTCTTCTACTCCCGGGAAACCGGCGGCACCATCGTCTCCAGCGCCTTGAAACTGATGCAGGAGATCATGGCAGAGCGCTATCCGAGCAATGAGTGGAATATCTACGCGGCCCAGGCCTCCGACGGTGACAACTGGAACGACGACTCGCCGATCTGCCGCGACATTTTGATCAACCAGATCATGCCGTTCGTGCAGTACTACACTTACGTTGAGATTACTCCGCGCGAACACCAGGCCTTGTGGTTCGAATACGAACGCATCGCCGAAGCCTTCTCTGACACTTTTGCCCAGCAGCAACTGGTCTCGGCCGGGGATATCTACCCGGTCTTCCGTGAACTCTTCCAGCGCAGGTTAGTGACATGACCGCCAAAGAGCAGAAGCGCCAACCCATTTCCACCGGCTCCGAATGGACATTCGAGCTGATCCAGGCCTACGACAAGGAAATCAGTCGCCTGGCGGCTCGTTATGCCCTGGATACCTACCCCAACCAGATCGAAGTGATCACCGCCGAGCAGATGATGGACGCCTACGCCTCCGTCGGCATGCCGCTGGGTTATCACCATTGGTCCTACGGCAAACACTTCCTCAGCACCGAGAAGTCCTACAGCCGTGGGCAGATGGGGCTGGCCTACGAGATTGTGATCAATTCGGACCCATGCATCGCCTATCTGATGGAAGAAAACACCATCTGCATGCAGGCCCTGGTGGTCGCTCATGCCTGCTATGGCCACAACAGCTTTTTCAAGGGCAATTACCTGTTCCGCACCTGGACCGACGCCAGTTCGATCATCGATTACCTGGTGTTCGCCAAGCAGTACATCATGCAGTGCGAAGAACGCCACGGCATCGATGCGGTGGAGGACCTGCTGGATTCCTGTCATGCGTTGATGAACTACGGGGTCGATCGCTACAAACGGCCGTATCCGATCTCGGCTGAAGAAGAGCGCCGTCGGCAAAAGGATCGGGAAGAGCATTTGCAGAAGCAGATCAACGATCTGTGGCGGACCATTCCAAAAGGCGCGGACAAGTACAGCGACAAGGACAACGCACGCTTCCCCGCCGAACCTCAGGAAAATATCCTGTACTTCATCGAAAAACATGCGCCGTTACTGGAGCCCTGGCAGCGCGAAATCGTGCGCATCGTGCGCAAGATCGCCCAATATTTCTACCCGCAACGCCAGACCCAGGTCATGAACGAAGGCTGGGCCACGTTCTGGCACTACACGTTGATGAACGATCTGTATGACGAAGGTCTCGTCACCGACGGCTTCATGATGGAATTTCTGACCTCCCACACCAGCGTGGTCTACCAACCCGGCTTCGACAGCCCCTACTACAACGGCATCAACCCCTATACCCTGGGTTTTGCCATGTACCGGGACATCCGCCGCATGTGTGAACACCCGACCGAAGAGGATTACCGCTGGTTCCCTGAGATTGCCGGTACCGACTGGCTGTCGAGCATCAAGTTCGCCATGAGCAGCTTCAAGGATGAAAGCTTCATCCTGCAGTATTTGTCACCCCAGGTGATCCGCGACCTAAAGCTGTTCAGCATTCTCGATGACGACCAAAAGGACGATCTGCTGGTCCCGGCCATTCACGATGAAGGCGGCTACCGCACCATTCGCGAAACACTGGCCGCGCAGTACAACCTCGGTAATCGCGAGCCCAATATTCAGATCTACAGCATCGACCGGCGCGGTGACCGCTCCCTGACCTTGCGCCACCAGCAACACGACCGCAAACCACTGGGCGAGTCCACCGAGGAAGTGCTCAAGCACCTGCACCGGCTGTGGGGTTTCGACATTCACCTGGAAACGCTGCAAGGCGACCAAGTCATGAAAGTTCACCATGTCCCGCCCAGAAGCGACCACAGCGAGGGAGATTACGGCCGGCTGGACTTGGCCGTCATTCATCTTTGATCCTGTTTCTGCCTCCGGAAGTTCGACGCAAAGGTTATTCTGTCGGGCTAACGGAGGTTTTTTATGCGGATTTATAAAGTCGGCGGTGCGGTACGCGATCGCCTGCTGGGCAAGCCTGTCACCGATATCGACTGGGTCGTGGTCGGGGCCACCACTGAAGAAATGCTCGCCAAGGGCTATCGCCCCGTGGGTGCTGACTTTCCGGTATTTCTTCACCCCAAGAGCGGTGAGGAATACGCCCTCGCCCGTACCGAACGCAAAAGCGGGCGTGGTTACGGTGGCTTCACCTTTCACGCCAGCCCCGAAGTCACCCTCGAAGAAGACCTGATCCGTCGCGACCTGACGATCAACGCCATGGCCGAAGACGATCAGCAGAATCTGACCGATCCTTACCACGGCCAGCGCGATCTCGAAGCCCGAGTGCTTCGTCACGTTTCGCCCGCGTTCGCTGAAGATCCGCTCCGGGTTTTGCGCGTTGCCCGCTTCGCAGCCCGTTACGCCGGGCTGGGTTTCACCGTTGCGCCTGAAACAGTGGAGCTGATGCGCCAACTCAGCGAGTCAAGTGAATTGGAAGCTTTGACGGCGGAACGCAGCTGGAAAGAGATTTCCCGTGCACTGATGGAAGATCAGCCGCAGGTCTTCATTGAAGTGCTTCGCGAATGTGGTGCGCTCAAGGTGTTGATGCCGGAAGTAGACGCTCTGTTCGGCGTGCCACAACCGGAAGCCCATCACCCGGAAATCGACACCGGCGTGCACACCTTGAGCGTGCTCGAGCAAGCCGCGCAGCATAAACAACCGCTGACCGTACGCTGGGCGTGCCTGTTGCACGACCTGGGCAAAGGATTGACGCCCAAGGAAGAATGGCCACGCCACATCGCCCACGAACACACGGGCCTGAAGCTGATCAAAGCGGTCAACGAACGCTTCAAGGCACCGAAGGATTGCCAGGAATTGGCATTGCTGGTGGGCCAATATCACACTCATGGCCATCGCGCCCTGGAGCTGAAACCCTCGACGTTGCTGGAGTTACTGCAGAGTTTTGATGTTTATCGCCGGCCTCAGCGGTTTGAGGAGTTCATTGCGGCGTGCGAGATGGACGCCCGAGGCCGCAAAGGGCTGGAGCAGAGAAGTTATCCACAGGCGGATTATTTGCGCGGAGCAGCGACCGCGGCACGGAGCGTGGCGGTACAGCCGTTGCTGGAGAAGGGATTCAAGGGGCCGGAGCTGGGTGAGGCAATCAAGCGTGAACGACTCAAAGCGCTCAAGGCCTACAAAGAGGCGGCGTCTGCCTAAAAATACCTCGCGGGCAAGCCTCGCTCCTACAAGGCCCAAGTCGTTTGCGATGGGGCGAACGACGCAAAACTTGTAGGAGCGAGGCTTGCCCGCGAAGGCCTCATCCGCCTCACAACAAATTCGAAGGCGTCAGCTGCTCACCGCGCCACTCGAAAGCCACCGGCGCCAACACCTGATCAATCTGCGCATCGCGCCACAACGCAGCAAAGCTCTTGCCTACGCCCGGATGCACTCTGTCCGGCGCAATCAGCGACAACGGCCACAGCACAAAGGCATTTTTCAGAATCTCTGCCCGCGGCAAAATCAGTCCGTCGAAATTGCCCACCAGATCGCCAAACAGCAGCACGTCGATATCCAGCGGCAAACCCTTGCGGTCCGGCGCATAACGGCCATTGTCCGCCTCGATGAATTTCAATCGACGGTCCAGCTCCATCAGCGGCAGGTCGGTGTAGGCCGAGACCACGAAATTGAAAAACGGCCCGCTCTTGATTCCCACAGGCTGGCTTTCGAACACCGCCGAGCAGCGTATATCCACCAGGAAACCTGCCAGGGCTTCCAGGCCCGCCTGCAAATGGGTTTCGCGCTCGATATTGCTACCGAGCCCGAGATACACCTGAGTCAGCGACATCCGCGCTCGATCTCCACGCCCACACCACCGGTGGCCGCCGGGACGGCGCCAGGCTTGGTCAGCTTGAGGCGCATCCAGGTGATCTTGAATTCGCTCATCAACACTTCCACCAAACGCTCGGCAAAGGTCTCGACCAGCTGGAACTGCGCCTGCTCGGCAAAGGCCTGGATGCGCGACGAAACGCTCGCGTAGTCGAGCGCCAGGGTCAGGTCGTCGCCTGCCGCTGCCGGGCGATTGTCCCAGGCGAAGCTCAGATCAAGTCGCAGGCACTGTCGGATGCCTCGTTCCCAGTCGTAGGCACCAATCACAGTGTCGACTTCCAGGCCCTCGATAAACACTCTGTCCAAGCACTTTTCTCCGCTACACGACAAGGGCGCAATGCGCCGTTAGAATCAGGGCGTCCTCGCCCGGAATAGTTAGCATGTTTTGGTTACTGGCGACCCTCGCCTACCTGCTCGGCTCTCTGTCCTTCGCCATTTTGCTCAGCCGCCTGACCGGTAACCCCGATCCGCGGATGAGTGGGTCGGGTAATGCCGGCGCCACCAACATGTTGCGCCTGGCCGGCAAGAAACTCGCCATCCTGACCCTGATCGGCGACCTCTGCAAAGGCCTGTTGCCGGTGCTGATCGCCGGTGTTGCGGATCTTTCGCTGCAAGAACAGGCCTGGATCGGCGTTTGTGCCGTCATCGGCCACCTGTTCCCGCTGTACTTCCGCTTTCGCGGTGGCAAGGGTGTCGCCACTGCGGCCGGCATGCTGCTGGGCCTGTATCCGCCTGCTGCACTGCTGGCGGTCTGTGCCTGGTTGCTGACGTTCTATCTGACCCGCACCAGCTCACTCGCCGCACTGATCGCCACGCCGCTGACCCTGCCGTTGCTGGCCTGGCAAGAACCGGCGGCACTGCTACCCATGAGCGCACTCACGGGGCTGATCGTCTGGCGTCATCGCGGCAATCTACGCGACCTGTTTGCCGGGCGCGAACGGCATTTTTAAATACCGCTCATCACAGCGCCGACAGTTGCTCCATCGGCCAGCGCGCCTGCACGCTGATCGCCAGGCTTTCGTGCTGACCGGCCTGCAAGCGCTGGCAACCGGCAAACGCAATCATCGCGCCATTGTCGGTGCAGAACTCCGGACGGGCATAAAACACATCGCCTTTCATGTCGCCGAGCATTTTTTCCAGAGAGGTGCGCAGCGCCTTGTTGGCGCTGACGCCCCCAGCGATCACCAGACGCTTCATACCCGCCTGTTTCAGGGCGCGCTTGCACTTGATGGTCAAAGTCTCCACCACGGCCTGCTGGAACGCCAGCGAGATGTCGCAACGGGCTTGCTCGCTGTCGTCCCCGGCGCTGACGCTTTGCTGCCAGGTGTTCAGGGCAAAGGTTTTCAAGCCACTGAAGCTGAACGCCAGGCCCGGGCGGTCGCACATGGGACGCGGAAAGGTGAAACGCCCTGAAACACCCCGCTCTGCAAGCTTGGCGATTTCCGGACCGCCCGGATAATTGAGGCCCATCATCTTCGCCGTTTTGTCGAACGCTTCACCGGCGGCATCGTCGAGTGTCTCGCCCAACAGCGTGTAATGGCCAATCCCGTCGACCTGAACCAGCTGCGTATGACCACCCGACACCAACAAAGCGACGAACGGGAATTGCGGCGGTTGCGGCTCCAGCATCGGCGCCAGCAAATGGCCTTCCATGTGGTGCACACCCAGCGCCGGAATACCCCAGGCGAAGGCCAGCGCCTGAGCGCAAGAGGCGCCCACCAGCAAGGCACCGACCAAGCCAGGACCCGCGGTATAAGCGATGGCGTCGATCTCGGTGGGCACACAGTCCGCTTCGGCCAACACCTGACGAATCAAGGGCAGCATGCGCTTGACGTGGTCGCGCGAGGCCAGCTCCGGCACCACTCCGCCATAAGCGCGGTGCAGGTCGATCTGACTGAACAGCGCGTCGGCCAGCAGGCCGCGTTCACTGTCATATAATGCGACACCGGTTTCGTCGCAGGAGGTTTCTAATCCCAGTACTAGCATGGGTTTGCGCCTTGTTTAGGCTGAATTCGAAGGCGCGCATAATAGTCGCCATGGGATGCCCCGACTAGCGGTTTTCGATCAGAGGCTTTGCATTCCGGTCGATGAGGAGTTAACATCCGCAACCCTTAAAAACCGACGTCTTCAAGTGCTCTTTTGCCGCGAGGATGTTGACCCCGGTAATGAATGAAGGTAGCTCTGGATGCCAGCCGTCAAAGTAAAAGAGAACGAACCCTTCGACGTAGCTCTGCGTCGTTTCAAGCGCTCCTGCGAAAAAGCCGGTGTACTGGCTGAAGTTCGTAGCCGCGAATTCTACGAGAAGCCTACTTCTGAGCGTAAGCGTAAAGCAGCAGCCGCTGTTAAGCGTCACGCGAAGAAAGTTCAGCGCGAACAGCGCCGCGCCGTTCGTCTGTACTAATACACAGACGTTCGTAGCAAGCTTCTGCCAAGCCCGGCCCTCAGCCGGGCTAATGGCATTTGCGGAAAACGCTTGATGCTTCACCGTCAAAGCCGCAGACGCGACCGAGACAAACCTGCTTCACAGCGTCAGACCTGGCTCTTTTGCCAGCGGTGCACGTCTTTTCTGACGAGCCTTCCAAGGCTACTGACGAGCACACCCACTGATTCCTCTTACGACGATCAGCCCAAGGCGCCTTCTTGCGTGCCCGCTTATGAGCTATCCGAGGCCTTCGACTGGCCGCAGCGGATTTCAGCGAAACACTTTCATATAGTCGAATACTGATTGGTACTAACGTCAGTGGATTTTCGGCAGATACACTTCCCGATAGCGATTAAGCAGACGACACCGGTCGAGCCGCACATTTTGCGTGCCTCAAACAACGACCCGCGTTCGGCCGCTCATTGTTTTGGGTCCCTTTAAGCGCAGATGACGAGAACGCCATGGCCGGGCTAATTCCCCAGAGCTTCATTGACGACCTTCTGAACCGCACCGACATCGTCGATGTGGTCAGCTCGCGCCTGCAAATGAAAAAGGCCGGCAAGAACTACACCGCCTGCTGCCCTTTTCATAAAGAGAAAACCCCGTCCTTCAGCGTCAGCCCCGATAAACAGTTCTATTACTGCTTCGGCTGCGGCGCGGGCGGCAATGCCCTCGGCTTCATGATGGACCACGACAATCTGGATTTCGTCCAGGCAGTCGAAGAACTGGCCAAAGCCGCCGGCATGGAAATCCCCCGCGAAGAAAGCGGTCGGCCGCACAAACCGCGGCAACCGACTGATTCGCCGCTGTACCCGCTGCTGACTGCGGCCGCCGACTTTTACCGGCAAGCCCTGAAAAGCCATCCATCGCGCAAAGCGGCTGTGGATTACTTGAAAGGTCGCGGGCTGACCGGAGAAATCGCCCGAGACTTCGGCCTCGGCTTCGCACCGCCCGGCTGGGATAATCTGTTCAAGCACTTGAGCAGCGACACCCTGCAACAGAAAGCCATGGTCGACGCCGGCCTGCTGATCGAGAACGCCGAAACCGGCAAACGCTATGACCGCTTTCGCGATCGCGTGATGTTCCCGATCCGTGACAGCCGCGGACGCATCATTGCTTTCGGCGGCCGGGTATTGGGCGACGACAAGCCGAAATACCTGAACTCACCGGAAACCCCGGTATTTCATAAAGGCCAGGAGCTCTATGGCCTTTATGAAGCACGCAAGAACAACCGTAACCTCGACGAAATCATCGTCGTCGAAGGCTACATGGACGTCATTGCCCTCGCCCAACAAGGCTTGCGCAATGCCGTCGCAACCCTGGGCACCGCCACCAGCGAAGAGCACTTGAAACGGCTATTTCGCGTCGTGCCCAACGTGCTTTTTTGCTTCGACGGTGACCAGGCTGGCCGCAATGCTGCGTGGCGCGCACTGGAAGCAGCCCTGCCGTGCCTGCAAGACGGGCGGCGCGCGCGCTTTCTGTTCCTGCCCGAAGGTGAAGACCCGGACACGCTGGTCCGCTCGGAAGGAACTGACGCTTTCCGCGCGCGAATCAACCAGCACGCCCAGCCGTTGGCGGATTATTTCTTTCAACAGCTGACCGAGGAATCGGACCCGCGCTCGCTCGAAGGCAAGGCCCACATGGCCACCCTCGCCGCGCCGCTGATCGACAAGGTCCCAGGCGCGAACCTGCGCATCCTGATGCGTCAGCGCCTGACCGAAATTACCGGTCTCAGCGGTGAAGCCGTGAGCCAACTGGTTCAAAGCGCACCTCAGGATGCGCCGCCGGCATACGACCCGGGCATCGATTACGACGCCATGCCGGATTACAGCGACTACCATCAGCCGCAGGCACAAGAGATGTATGTGCCGCAGCAGGAATGGACGCCGAAGAAACCCGGAGCGGGTGGCAAGAAGTGGGACAAGAAGCCCTGGGACAAGAACGGCAAGCGGGGCGGTGATCGTGATCAACCGAGCGCCCCGCGCACACCGATTGCTGTGGAAGCCCCAACCCTGATCGCACTTCGCACGCTCATTCATCACCCGGATCTGGCTGGCAAGGTCGAAACCGCCAACCACTTCGCCAATGAGAGCAATACCTACGCTCAGTTGCTGGTAGCGCTGATCGAGGCCGTGCAAAAAAATCCTAAGCTAAACTCTATTCAGTTGATGGCCCGCTGGCATGGGACCGAACAGGGGCGCCTGCTCAAGGCTTTGGCGGAAAAGGAATGGCTGATTGACGGCGACAACCTTGAACAACAGTTTTTAGACACCATTACTAGGCTATCGGCAAGTCAACACACAGATAGCCTGGAAGTACTTATCAGGAAAGCAAGGCAGCCAGGATTGACCGCGGAGGAAGCAAATCAGATAGCAAATCAGATGCGCGACCTATTAAAACGCAATATGGCTGTATCAACCCCGACCTCAACTGGCGCGTGAGGTCATAGCTCAGGTATAATCCTCGGCTTGTTTTTTGCCCGCCAAGACCTTCAGTGGATAGGGTGTTATGTCCGGAAAAGCGCAACAGCAGTCTCGTATCAAAGAGTTGATCACACTTGGTCGTGAGCAGGGTTACCTGACTTACGCGGAGGTCAACGACCACCTGCCGGAGGATATTTCAGATCCGGAACAGGTGGAAGACATCATCCGCATGATCAACGACATGGGGATCAACGTATTCGAGGTTGCGCCAGATAAGGATTCCCTTATGCTGGCCGACGCCGATACTGACGAAGCCGCGGCCGAAGAGGCAGCAGCAGCGTTGGCAGCGGTCGAGACCGACATTGGTCGCACCACCGACCCAGTGCGCATGTACATGCGTGAAATGGGTACGGTAGAGCTCCTCACTCGTGAAGGCGAAATCGAAATCGCCAAACGTATTGAAGAGGGTATCCGTGAAGTGATGGGCGCAATCGCGCACTTCCCTGGCACGGTTGACCACATTCTCTCCGAGTACACTCGCGTCACCACCGAAGGTGGCCGCCTGTCCGACGTCCTGAGCGGTTATATCGACCCGGACGACGGCATTGCGCCGCCTGCTGCCGAAGTGCCGCCGCCTGTCGATCCGAAAGCCGTGAAAGCGGACGACGATACCGACGACGACGAAGCTGAAGCCAGCACCGACGACGAAGAAGAAGCCGAAAGCGGTCCGGATCCGGTCATCGCGGCACAGCGTTTTGGCGCTGTCTCCGATCAGATGGAAATCACCCGCAAGGCGCTGAAAAAGCACGGTCGTGGCAACAAGCTGGCAATCGCCGAGCTGGTGCTTCTGGCTGAGCTGTTCATGCCGATCAAACTGGTGCCGAAGCAATTCGAAGGCCTGGTCGAGCGTGTTCGCAGTGCCCTGGATCGTCTGCGTCAGCAAGAACGCGCGATCATGCAACTTTGCGTTCGTGATGCCCGCATGCCGCGTGCCGACTTCCTGCGCCAGTTCCCGGGCAACGAAGTCGACGAAAGCTGGACCGATGCACTGGCCAAAGGCAAAAGCAAATACGCTGAAGCCATTGGTCGCCTGCAACCGGACATCATTCGTTGCCAGCAGAAGCTGACCGCGTTGCAAACCGAAACCGGTTTGACGATCGCCGAGATCAAGGACATCAACCGTCGCATGTCGATCGGTGAGGCCAAGGCCCGCCGCGCGAAGAAAGAGATGGTTGAAGCGAACTTGCGTCTGGTGATCTCCATCGCCAAGAAGTACACCAACCGTGGCTTGCAGTTCCTCGATCTGATCCAGGAAGGCAACATCGGTTTGATGAAAGCGGTAGACAAGTTCGAATACCGCCGCGGCTACAAATTCTCGACTTATGCCACCTGGTGGATCCGTCAGGCGATCACTCGCTCGATCGCCGACCAGGCCCGCACCATCCGTATTCCGGTGCACATGATCGAGACGATCAACAAGCTCAACCGTATTTCCCGGCAGATGTTGCAGGAAATGGGTCGTGAACCGACCCCGGAAGAGCTGGGCGAACGCATGGAAATGCCTGAGGACAAGATCCGCAAGGTATTGAAGATCGCTAAAGAGCCGATCTCCATGGAAACCCCGATCGGTGATGACGAAGACTCCCATCTGGGTGACTTCATCGAAGACTCGACCATGCAGTCGCCAATCGATGTCGCCACTGTTGAGAGCCTTAAAGAAGCGACTCGCGAAGTGCTGTCCGGCCTCACTGCACGTGAAGCCAAGGTTCTGCGCATGCGCTTCGGTATCGACATGAATACCGACCACACCCTCGAGGAGGTTGGTAAGCAGTTCGACGTGACCCGTGAACGGATTCGTCAAATCGAAGCCAAGGCGCTGCGCAAGCTGCGCCACCCGACGAGAAGCGAGCATCTGCGCTCCTTCCTCGACGAGTGATCACAAAACCCCCGGCCCAGGCCGGGGGTTTTGCTTTATACAGATTAAATCCCCCGCACGTCCCTCCCGCCGAATTGCCCGTCTACACTCGAAACATTCCCCCGAGCCATAACGAGACCGTTATGCCCAGACTGCCGACCGTGCTTTTTTTGCTGTCGCTGATGACCTGGACCGCAACGGCTGGCGCGCTGACTCTGACCGACGAAGAACGTAGCTGGCTGGCAGCTCACCCGGACTTGCGCCTGGGTGTGGATGCGTCCTGGCCGCCGTTTGAGTTTCGTGATGACCAGGGCCGCTATCAGGGCCTCGCGGCGGACTACATCAACGTGATTCGTCAACGGCTGGCCGTCAAACTGACGCCCATCGAACCGATCAGTTGGACCGAGGTCTTGCAGCAGGCCAAGCAAGGCAAGCTGGACGTCCTGCCGGGCATCATGTCGACCCCGGAGCGCCAGTCGTTCCTGTCATTCACTCGTCCCTACCTGGACTTTCCGATTGTCATCCTCGCCCATGTCGGAGGACCCCAACCGCGCAAGCTCGAAGAGCTCTACGGGCTGAAGATCGCCGTCGTGGAAAACTATGCCCCCCATGAACTGTTGCGCACGCACCACCCCGACCTGAATCTGGTGGCGATGCCCAATGTCAGCTCGGCCTTGCAGGCGTTGGCCACCGATGAAGTGGACGCGGTCGTGGGCGATCTCGCTTCCAGTGTCTGGAGCCTGCGTCAGCTCAAGCTCGACGGCCTGTATGTCAGCGGCGAAACGCCCTATCGCTATCAATTGGCGATGGCCGTGCCCCCCGACAACAAGATTCTGGTCGGGATTCTGGACAAAGTCCTGGCGGACATGAGCTCAAGTGAAATCAGCGCCATTCAGGAACACTGGGTCGGTAATGTCCTGGATCATCGAACCTTCTGGTCGGATTTGCTGGTTTACGGGCTGCCCGGACTGCTGTTTCTGATGATCATGCTGGCCGTGGTCATCCGGATTAACCGCCGGTTGAGTTCGGAAATTGCCCGACGGGTCGACCTCGAACAAGAACTACGCAGCAGCGAATACCATTACCGCGGCCTGGTGGAGAGCCTTTCCGCGATTGCCTGGGAAGCGCGGATCAGCGATTTCACCTACAGCTATGTGTCACCGCATGCCGAAGAACTCTTGGGCTATCCCCTGTCGCACTGGCTGATTCCGGGCTTCTGGCGCAACATCATTCACCCTGCGGATCTGACCCGGGCCCAGACGTTCTGCGATCACGAAGTGCTGGCCGGGCGCGATCACAGCGTCGATTACCGGGTTATCACCGCCGATGGCCGCTGTCTGTGGGTACGCGATATTGTCAGTCTGATCGAGCACGGGCATGAGCCGGTGATGCGCGGATTGATGATCGACATCAGCGACGCCAAGCGCACTGAAGAGGCGCTAAGCCTTTCCGAGCAAAAATTCGCCTCCGTGTTTCAGCAATGCCCGGACATCCTGGTGATTGCGCGGCTTTCCGATGGCTGCCTGCTGGAGGTCAACAACGCGTTCGAGGAACAAATTGGTCTCAAGGCCGAAGACGTCATTGGCCAGACCGCCACCGACCTGAATATCTGGGGCATTCCCGGCGTGGGTCCGGGTTTGCTGCAGCGCCTGCAAGCCGGCAGCATCCGCAACCTGGAGATGCCCTTTCGCCGCAACAATGGCCAAGTGTTTACCGGCCTGATTTCCGCCGAGCCGTTTGACCTCGACACGACTCCTGCGCTGGTCGTCGTGGTGCGCGATATCAGTCAGCTCAAGGAAACCCAGCAACAACTGCAAACCTCCGAAGAAAAATTCGCCAAGGCCTTCCACGCCTCACCCGACGGCTTGTTGCTGTCGCGGCAGAGCGACGGGTTGCTGATGGAGGTCAATGAGGGTTTCAGCCGCATCACCGGCTTCAACAGCGCGATGTCCGTGGATCGCTCAGCCCTGGAGCTGGGGATATGGGTCAATCTCAACGAACGGAAACAGATGCTCGACTTGCTGCACCGGGATGGCTTCGTTCGCGACTTCAGTTGCCACATCCGCCGCAGTGACGGGCAGATCCGCCTTTGCGAGGTTTCAAGCCGTCCGCTGCCCATCGGCGACGAAGACTGCATGCTGACGATTGCCCGGGACATCACCGAGCGGCACCTGATGCAGGAGAAACTGCAACAGGCCGCCACGGTGTTCGAGAGCACCGCCGAGGGCGTGTTGATCACCGACACCCAACAGCACATCAGCGCGGTCAACCGAGCGTTCACCGAGATCACCGGTTACAGCGAGAGCGAAGCACTCGGCCACACCCCTCGCCTGCTCGCCTCGGGCCTCCACGACAGCGCCTTCTATGCAGCGATGTGGCATCAGTTGACCGACGAAGGTCACTGGCAAGGCGAGATTTCCAACCGACGCAAGAATGGCGAGCTCTACCCGAGTTGGCTGACCATAAGCGCCGTGCGTAACCGGGAAAAATTCATCACCCACTTCGTGGCGGTGTTCGCGGACATTTCCAGCCTCAAGCACGCGCAGGCCAAACTCGACTACCAGGCGCACCACGATCCGCTGACCGGCCTGCCAAACCGCACGCTGTTCGAGAGCCGACTGCTGACCGCACTCAATACCCAACAGGAAAACGGTGGCCAGGGCGCGGTGCTGTTCCTCGACCTGGACCGCTTCAAACACATCAACGACAGCCTTGGCCACCCGGTGGGCGACCTGCTGCTCAAAGGCATCGCCGTGCGCCTCAAAGAGCAGCTGCGCGATATCGATACCGTTGCGCGCCTGGGGGGTGACGAATTCATCATCCTGCTGCCCGGCCTGCAACAATCCAGCGATGCCGACAACATTGCCACCAAGCTGCTCAATTGCTTCGCCGCCCCTTTCCAGGCCGGCGAGCACGAGTTTTTCATCAGCGCCAGCATCGGCACCAGCCTGTACCCCAAGGACGGCTGCGACGTCGCCACGCTGGTCAAAAACGCCGATGCGGCGATGTATCGTTCCAAGGCCAAGGGCCGTAACCGGGTGGAAAGCTACACCCGCGACCTCACGGCCCAGGCCAGCGAGCGCGTGGCGCTGGAACACGAACTGCGACGCGCCATCGAGCGCAACGAGCTGTTTCTCTGCTACCAACCGAAAATCAGCCTCGCCGACCATCGACTGGTCGGCGCCGAAGCGCTCATTCGCTGGCATCACCCGACCTTCGGTGCGGTGCCGCCGGAACACTTCATTCCCTTGGCGGAAGAAAACGGCATGATCCTGCAGATCGGCGACTGGGTACTGGAGACAGCCTGCCGGCAGATGTACGAGTGGAATCAGGTCTATGAGTGCCTCGGCCCCCTGTCGGTCAACCTCGCGGGCGCTCAACTGCGCCAGCCGAACCTGCTCGGACGGATCGAGCAACTGCTCAAGGACAACGGCCTGGCGCCCGGTTTTCTGCAACTGGAAATTACCGAAAACTTCATCATGAGCCAGGCCGAAGAAGCACTGGCGGTGCTGCACCAACTCAAACACCTGGGCGTGCAATTGGCCATCGACGACTTCGGAACCGGCTACTCGTCCCTGAGTTACCTCAAGCGTCTGCCGCTGGACATCCTCAAGATCGACCAGTCCTTCGTCCGCGGCCTGCCTGACGATCCGCACGATGCGGCCATTGTTCGCGCCATCATCGCGTTGGGCCGCAGCATGCAATTCACCATCATTGCGGAGGGCGTCGAGACCCTGGCGCAGCAACAATTTCTGGCCGAAGAAGGCTGTGAACAGATCCAGGGCTACATCGTCAGCCTGCCCCTCCCCCCCGACGAATTCGCCGCGACGTTTCTTCGTATAGCCGTATCGGATTTTTCGGATAGCACAGCCGAGAAACCATCGCTATAATCCGCGGCCTACTGAGGGCCTATAGCTCAGTTGGTTAGAGCAGAGGACTCATAATCCTTTGGTCCACGGTTCAAATCCGTGTGGGCCCACCAAACAAGAAAGCCGCGCTGATGCGCGGCTTTTTCGTATCTGGTCGACCACCGCTAACGATCCTGTGGCCCAAGGACACAATTTAGGATTCTAAGAACTCTTGAACGTATCGAATATTTTGATGCAGACAAAAAATAAAAAGCATCGACGCGTCTGGCGAAAGTTTGAATCTTGAGCCAGTCTCAATAAGACCAGACACTCAACACCGGAATCGCCCGCACCAACCCCATCCGCTCAAGCCCCTCCCTTGTCAAAACACCCTCATACGTATCCGCCGCCCTGCCCCATTGCTCCACGATACCCATGCCATCAACCAATGCCTCGCCCAAGCCGGTAATCGTATCCGCCAACTCCTCAACGATTGTTTGAGTCCGCAACCACAAGCGATCCGTAATCTCTTTCAGCTCAGCCGCTACCCGGTCAGCCGAAGCCGGATCCGTCTCGGGGTAGGCAATGTTGCGCAGCAGGTGTCGTAATTCCCTAATTTTTGCGTAGTCCTGCTCCGCCCCAAGCTCTCCCTTCAGGATGGAGGTCGCTTTCGGCTGATCGACGCGTTTGCCGGGTGAACGTTTTGACGTTAATGACTGCGCCATAGCGCCGGCAAAGAGGACCATCATCCGGGCTTCCAGATGCTCCTTCATGGCTTCAATCGACGAAACTGAACGCGCCAAGGTAATGGAGGCGCCCGCTTGATGCCTCAAATCCATGGTGACCGTCAGACTCACGCCGCCCGTTTCAAACCCCAGGGCCCGTGCAACGACGTAGTGACCCATTTCGTGATTGGCAATCTGCACTGCGCGATCCCGTACAGCGGGAGGCATCTTTTTCGTCATTATGATCACCTCGCATCCCTCGATTTCGCATTCGACTACGACTGACTCTGTGTGTCCATCCTATGGACTAGATACCCGGCCAAAGCCCGCCATGGCACAGTACAGAAGCCAGATCCCACCTCCGCCGCGCCAGCCGTGCTGTAACATGCCAAGCCACTGATTTGTGTTGCCGGAGACGACCCTTGCCTGACATCCGCCCACCCGTTCTTGACGAAATCGACCGCCAACTGATCGCGGCCTTGCAGATCAATGCCCGTGAAAGCGTGGCCATGCTCGCTCGCCAGTTGGGGATCGCACGGACCACGGTGACTTCTCGTCTGGCACGGCTGGAAAAGGCCAAAGTCATCACCGGCTACGGCGTGCGTTTGGGGCAGCGGGTAGTGGACGGCGGATTGCAGGCTTACGTCGGGATCACGGTGCAACCGCGCTCGGGCAAGGAAGTGCTGCGTCGGCTCAGCGCCATGGCCCAGGTGCAGCAGTTGTGTGCGGTGAGTGGTGAATTTGATTACGTGGCGTGGTTGCGCACGGAATCGCCGGAGCAGCTGGATCAGTTGCTGGATCAGATTGGCAGTGTGGATGGGGTGGAGAAGACGACGACGTCGATCATCTTGAGTAGCAAGATTGATCGGGGCCAGCCGGTTTGATTTGGAGCGTCTTTGAGGGCCTCATCGCGAGCAGGTTAGCTCCCGCATTGGGCAGTGTGTAGCAATAGATCGTCATATTGATTAAGTAACTGGCAAAACGACGACACATTGCGTCTTATTAACGTGTTCTACGCTCTCTAGAATGGCTGCCATCTTTTCCTATACTCAGATGCGCATTCCGCGTCGGGTCGCCAGTAAGGTCAGTCATGAACAAGAACAATCGCCATCCTGCAGACGGTAAAAAACCAGTCACCATTTTCGGCCCGGACTTTCCTTTCGGCTTTGACGACTGGATCGAACACCCGGCCGGCCTGGGCAGCATTCCTGCGCACAACCATGGTGCCGAAGTGGCGATTGTCGGCGCGGGGATTGCCGGTCTGGTGGCGGCTTACGAGTTGATGAAACTGGGCCTCAAACCCGTCGTCTACGAAGCCTCTAAAATGGGTGGCCGCCTGCGTTCCCAGGCGTTCAACGGCGCCGAGGGGATCATCGCCGAGCTCGGCGGCATGCGTTTCCCGGTGTCGTCCACCGCGTTCTACCACTACGTCGACAAGCTGGGCCTTGAGACCAAGCCCTTCCCGAACCCGCTGACACCCGCTTCGGGCAGCACCGTGATCGACATCGAAGGCAAAACCCATTACGCACAGAAACTGGCGGATCTTCCTGCACTGTTTCAGGAAGTGGCTGACGCCTGGGCGGACGCACTGGAAGCCGGTTCGCAGTTCGCAGATATCCAGCAAGCCATCCGCGACCGCGATGTGCCACGCCTCAAAGAGCTGTGGAACACCCTCGTCCCGCTGTGGGATGACCGCACCTTTTACGACTTCGTCGCCACCTCCAAAGCGTTCGCCAAGCTGTCGTTCCATCACCGCGAAGTGTTCGGCCAGGTCGGTTTCGGCACCGGCGGCTGGGACTCGGACTTCCCGAACTCGATGCTGGAAATCTTCCGCGTGGTAATGACCAACTGCGACGATCACCAGCACTTGGTGGTCGGCGGCGTAGAACAGGTGCCGCTGGGCATCTGGCGTCACGTGCCGGAACGTTGCGTGCACTGGCCTGAAGGCACCAGCCTCAGCTCGTTGCATCGGGGCGCGCCACGCTCCGGCGTGAAAAAGATCGCCCATGCGGCGGACGGTCGTTTCGCGGTCACCGACATCTACGGCGACACCCGCGAATACGCGGCGGTACTCACCACTTGCCAGAGCTGGCTGCTGACCACCCAGATCGAATGCGACGAAAGCCTGTTCTCGCAAAAGATGTGGATGGCTCTGGACCGCACGCGCTACATGCAGTCGTCGAAAACCTTCGTGATGGTCGACCGGCCATTCTGGAAGGACAAGGACCCGGAAACCGGCCGCGACCTGATGAGCATGACCCTCACCGATCGCCTGACCCGCGGCACCTACCTCTTCGACAACGGTGATGACAAGCCGGGCGTGATTTGCCTGTCGTACTCGTGGATGAGCGACGCGCTGAAAATGCTCCCGCACCCAGTGGAAAAACGCGTGAAACTGGCGTTGGACGCATTGAAAAAGATCTACCCGAAAGTCGACATCGCCGCGCGCATCATCGGCGATCCGATCACCGTGTCGTGGGAAGCCGACCCGCACTTCCTCGGCGCGTTCAAAGGCGCCCTGCCCGGCCACTACCGCTATAACCAGCGGATGTACGCGCACTTCATGCAGGACGACATGCCGGCCGAGCAGCGCGGGATATTCATCGCAGGCGACGACGTTTCGTGGACGCCGGCGTGGGTCGAAGGCGCGGTGCAGACCTCGCTCAATGCGGTCTGGGGCATCATGAAACACTTCGGCGGTGAAACTCACGCCGATAACCCGGGTCCAGGTGATGTGTTCAACGAGATCGGCCCGATCGCCCTGCCCGAGTAAGAGGAATCCCAAATGCGCGTAGCCCTTTACCAATGTCCACCGCTGCCCCTGGATGTCGCCGGCAACCTGCAGCGCCTGCATCAACTGGCGCTGGAGGCCAAGGGCGCAGACTTGCTGGTGCTGCCGGAGATGTTCCTGACCGGCTACAACATCGGCCTCGATGCGGTCAGCGTGCTGGCGGAGGTGCACAACGGTGAATCGGCGCAGCAGATCGCGCGCATTGCCAAGACCGCCGGGATCGCCATTTTGTATGGCTATCCCGAGCGCACCGAGGACGGGCAGATTTACAACGCCGTGCAGTTGATCGACGCCAACGGTGAGCGCCTGTGCAACTACCGCAAGACTCACCTGTTCGGCGACCTCGATCACTCGATGTTCAGCGCCGGGCAAGATGATTTCCCCTTGGTGGAACTCAACGGCTGGAAGCTCGGCTTTTTGATCTGCTACGACCTGGAATTCCCGGAAAACGCCCGGCGCCTGGCCCTGGCCGGCGCCGAGCTGATCCTGGTGCCGACGGCGAACATGATTCCCTTCGACTTCGTCGCCGACGTCACCGTTCGTTCCCGCGCCTTCGAAAACCAGTGTTATGTGGCGTATGCCAACTACTGCGGGCAGGAAGGCGAGATCAACTACTGCGGCCAGAGCAGCATCGCCGCACCGGATGGCAGCCGCATCGCCCAGGCGGGCCTGGATGAAGCGCTGATTGTCGGTGAGCTGGATCGTCAGTTGATGGTCGATTCCCGCGCCGCCAATCGATACTTGATCGATCGCCGTCCTGAGCTTTACGGCGACCTTAACAAGCGCTGATCTGTCGTTATCCGCTAGCATTAGCGCTTCTCTGTTCTGGAAGTGCTCATGCCTGCGCTGAATCACCCTCGCCCCCACACTGAAACCCTGACCAACGGCCTGCGGGTGACGCTGCGTCATGCTCCCTATTTGAAGCGCTGCGCTGCTGGGTTGCGGGTTTTCGCGGGCAGTCATGACGTGCCGCTGGCATGGCCCGGCCTGGCGCATTTTCTTGAGCATTTGTTGTTTCTGGGGACGGAGCGCTTTCCCGCTGGCCAAGGGCTGATGGCCTACGTACAAGGTCACGGCGGCCAGGTGAATGCGCGCACCAGCGAACGCACGACCGACTTCTTTTTCGAGCTGCCGCCTCAGGCGTTTAGCGGTGGGATGGAGCGTCTGTCAGACATGCTCGCTCATCCGCGTATGAGTCCGGACGATCAGCGGCGGGAACGGGAAGTGCTGCATGCAGAATTTGTCGCCTGGTCTCGGGATGAGGGGGCGCAACAGCAGCTGGCGCTGTTCGATGGGCTTTCGCCCCGTCATCCGTTGCGCGGCTTTCATGCCGGTAATCGCGACAGCCTGCCAGTGCAGCAAGCGGATTTTCAGCAAACGCTAAAGGACTTCCATCAGCAGTTTTATCGGACCGGGCAGATGACGCTGAGCCTGGTCGGGCCGCAAAGCATTGAAGAACTGAAAGACATGGCGCTGAGTTTCGGCGCGGTGATTCCTGCTGGAGCAAACGTCCCGCAAGTGGCCCCTGTGCCGCTGATGGCATCTACTGAGTCAAGTTATCAACAGGTGAATGAACGTAGGCTCGACCTGCTGTTTGCTTTCGAATCGCTACTCCCTTCGTCGGCCGAAGCGTTGGCGTTCCTGTGCCATGGGTTGAACGCCGCAAAACCCGGTGGTCTGTTGGCTCAATTACGTTCGCGCGGTTTGGCCGAGCATCTGAACGCCAAGCCGCTGTATCAGTTTGCGGGGCAAGCCGTGCTGCACATCCAACTCACCACGACTGCACCCGCGAACATAATTCGCGAGAAGCTCCTGGATTGGCTGGGCTTTTTTGCCTCTCGGCAAGACTGGACCCATTTGCGCGAAGAGTACGCCGCCATGCTTGAGCGCCAGCAACAGGTCAGCCATGCACTGCAACTGGCCCGACTCGACAGCGAACAGCTTGAAACCGGGTTATCCGAGCAAGGCGTTGTCGCGCTCAAAGACATCCTGGAGAAAATCGGCGCTGTGGATAACTTCAGCGATGAATGGCACCTGCCGCCATCGAATCCGTTCTTGCGCGTCGAAGCGCCGCCCCAAAATGCCGGACTGATTCGCGGGCAAACCAGCAAGCACCGTGGCCTGCGAACATTCGCACAGGATCGTTCGCGCAGCCGTCGCGAAAACTCGCCAATGCAATTCAGCCAGGCCTTGCCGGATAACACAGCGCAAGGCGCGATTTATCTGCGCTGGCGGCTCGAGTTCAAACCTCATACCCGCCTTCAATACCATCTGGAAAACCGCCTGCAGTTGTTGCGCGAGGATGCACGTCAGGCCGGCGTTGACGTGTCTTTCAGCGCCTCAGGCAATGAATGGCTGCTGAAGATGACGGGGCTGCAGGAGCCGATGCCGACCGTTCTCGAACATGTGCTGAAAGAACTGACGACGCCTGACTGTGGCTTCTCACAGGAAGAGCCGGACGGCCCTGCGCTGATACCGATTAAACAACTACTCAAGGCGCTGCCCGATCTTTGCCTTGAGCATGTGTCTGTCTGCGATGACTTGCAGCCGCTGTGGTCGAGTGCGCGCTGGGAAGGTTTGGCCATCGGCCTGTCGGCACAGACTCAAGCGGCGATGGGGCTGGCCCTGAGCCGAGTGCCCGGCGCAGCGGACAGCCAACCGTCCCCGCCGTCCTCGATCAACTCACAGCGCCTGTGGACAACGCTCGACATAGAATCCAGCGAACACGCGCTGCTGTTGTTCTGTCCGACGGCTACCCAGGACATCTCCGACGAAGCCACCTGGCGCCTGTTGGCGCTTGTGTGTCAGACGCCGATCTATCAGCGCCTGCGTGTGGAGCTGCAGTTGGGTTATGCGGTGTTCAGCGCCCTGCGCCAGATCCATGGCCAGACCGGGATCCTGCTTGGCGTGCAGTCGCCGGGCTCCGCGCCTTTGCAGTTGCTGGAACACATGGAACGCTTCATAAGCGACCTGCCCGGTTTGATCGACGGCATCGACGAAGCGGTGTTCATCGCTCAGCGCCGGGCATTGGCCGATCAATTCGAAATGGACGCGCTCCCCCTCTTTCAAGCAGCCGAGCTGCTTTGGCAGGCCAAACAAGCTGGCCACTCGTCGGATTATCTGACGCAGCTGCCCTTGTCGATTCTGGCCATCGAGCCCCCCGACCTGCTCATCGCCGCCCATCGGCTAAAGAACGCCGAAGGTGGCTGGCGGTGCCTGGCCAGCAGTTCGGAACAGAAGGAGCCTTGGCAAGTGACAAAATGATCATTACCGACGCTGCAATTAGCTTTCTCAAAGATTCGCGGCCAATCGCTCTGTAATTTTGAGTAACATAGCCACCTAACTATCTGAACATCTCCGGCTGGAGGTGGACTATATGTATAGGTCTCAACTGTCTTATCACCTGAAGGAGCGCTCCCATGTCCTGGTCCAAACCTGCTTACACCGACCTGCGTATCGGCTTTGAAGTCACCATGTACTTCGCAAGCCGCTAAGGTTGTATCGAAAGGCAACGCCTCGGTTTACCGGGGCGTTTTTATTTTCAGCGTTGAAATGATGGAGCGCCCATGTTTGTCCAGATTCTAGGTTCCGCCGCCGGCGGCGGTTTCCCCCAGTGGAACTGCAACTGCGTGAACTGCGCAGGTTTTCGCAACGGCAGCCTGAACGCCAAGGCGCGTACCCAGTCGTCCATCGCGATATCCGATGACGGCGTGAACTGGATCCTGTGCAACGCCTCACCGGACATTCGTGCCCAACTCCAGAGCTACACCCCGATGCAACCGGGCCGTGCCCTGCGCGATACCGGCATCAGCGCGATCATCCTGATGGACAGCCAGATCGACCACACCACCGGCCTGCTCAGCCTGCGCGAAGGTTGCCCGCACCAGGTCTGGTGCACCGACATGGTCCACGAAGACCTGAGCACCGGGTTCCCGCTGTTCAACATGCTCAAGCACTGGAATGGCGGGCTGAACTGGAACCGCATCGAACTCGACCGCAGCTTCACCATCCCGGCCTGCCCGAGCCTGCGCTTCACCCCGCTGCCCCTGCGCAGCGCCGCGCCGCCCTACTCGCCGCACCGCTTCGACCCGCACCCGGGCGACAACATCGGCCTGATCGTCGAAGACCTGAAAACCGGCGGCAAGCTGTTCTATGCGCCAGGCCTGGGCAAAGTCGATGCGCCGCTGCTGGAAATCATGGCCGGCAGCGATTGCCTGCTGGTGGACGGCACGATGTGGGATGACGACGAAATGCAGCGCCGTGGCGTCGGCACGCGCACCGGACGGGAGATGGGGCATCTGGCGCAAAACGGCCCCGGCGGCATGCTCGAAGTGCTGGAACAGTTGCCCAAGCAGCGCAAGGTACTTATCCACATCAACAACACCAACCCGATTCTTGATGAGGATTCGCCGGAGCGGGCGGAGCTGGTTCGGCGCAAGGTTGAAGTGGCGTATGACGGCATGAGTATTGTGTTGTAGGGCATCGAGACCGCTGTGCGGCCTCATCGCCAGCAGGCTGGCTCCCACAGGGGAATGCGATCAACTGTGGGAGCCAGCCTGCTGGCGATGAGGCCGGTCCAGACACCAAAGAACCCACCGGTTTTACCCGGAGAACCGCAATGACTGACACCCCCATGTCCCCCGCCGAATTCGAAGCGGCCCTGCGCGCCAAGGGCGCCTATTACCACATCTATCACCCGTACCACGTGGCGATGTATGAAGGCCGGGCGACCCGCGAGCAGATCCAGGGTTGGGTCGCCAACCGTTTCTACTATCAGGTGAACATTCCCCTGAAGGACGCCGCCATCCTCGCCAACTGCCCGGACCGCGAGATCCGTCGCGAGTGGATTCAGCGCCTGCTGGATCACGATGGTGCCCCCGGCGAAGACGGCGGCATCGAAGCCTGGTTGCGTCTGGGCCAGGCCGTCGGCCTCGACCCGGATCAACTGCGCTCGCAGGAACTGGTATTGCCTGGCGTACGCTTCGCCGTGGACGCCTACGTCAACTTCGCCCGCCGGGCCAGTTGGCAGGAAGCCGCCAGCAGCTCGCTGACCGAGTTGTTCGCGCCGCAGATCCACCAATCGCGCCTGGACAGCTGGCCGCAGCATTACCCGTGGATCGACCCGACCGGCTACGAGTATTTCCGCACGCGCCTGGGTCAGGCACGCCGGGATGTCGAGCACGGTCTGGCCATCACCTTGCAGCACTACACGACGCGTGAAGGCCAGGCGCGCATGCTGGAAATTCTCCAGTTCAAACTGGACATCCTTTGGAGCATGCTCGATGCCATGAGCATGGCCTACGAACTGAACCGCCCGCCGTTTCACAGCGTGACCGACCAGCGGGTCTGGCATAAAGGAATCACCTTATGAGTTTCGATCGCAGCAAGACCCCGACGTGGCGTCAGGGCTACCGCTATCAGTACGAACCGGCGCAGAAAGGTCATGTGCTGCTCTACCCGGAAGGCATGATCAAGCTCAATGAAAGCGCCGCGCTGATCGGCGGATTGATCGACGGCGAACGTGACGTAGCGGCGATCATTGCCGAACTGGACGCGAAGTTCCCCGGCGTGCCCGAGCTCGCTGAGGACATCGAACAGTTCATGGAGGTCGCCCGTGCTCAGCACTGGATCGAACTTGCCTGATTCCGTGTCAGGCACGTTACCGCCCAAACCTGAAATCGGCTTGCCGCTGTGGCTGCTGGCCGAGCTGACCTATCGGTGCCCGCTGCAATGCCCGTACTGCTCCAATCCGCTGGACTTCGCCGAGCAAGGCAAAGAGTTGAGTACCGAACAGTGGATCAAAGTGTTCCGTGAAGCCCGGGAAATGGGCGCTGCGCAACTGGGCTTTTCCGGCGGTGAGCCGCTGGTGCGCCAGGACCTCGCCGAGCTGATCGCCGAGGCGCGCAAACTGGGTTTCTACACCAACCTGATCACCTCCGGCATTGGTCTCACCGAACAGAAAATCAGCGATTTCAAAAAGGCTGGCCTGGACCATATCCAGATCAGTTTTCAGGCCAGCGACGAGCAAGTGAATAACTTGCTGGCCGGGTCGAAAAAAGCCTTCGCGCAGAAGCTGGAAATGGCACGCGCGGTGAAGGCCCACGGTTATCCGATGGTGCTGAACTTCGTCACCCATCGGCACAACATCGACAAGATCGACCAGATCATCGAGCTGTGCATCGCCCTTGAGGCCGACTTCGTCGAACTCGCGACGTGCCAGTTTTACGGTTGGGCGCAGCTCAATCGGGTCGGCCTGCTGCCGACCAAAGAGCAATTGGTCCGCGCCGAACGCATCACCAACGAATACCGCGCCAAACTCGAAGCCGAAGGGCATCCGTGCAAGCTGATTTTCGTCACGCCGGACTACTACGAAGAACGCCCGAAAGCCTGCATGAACGGCTGGGGCAGCATCTTTCTGACAGTCACGCCGGACGGAACCGCACTGCCCTGTCACGGTGCCCGACAGATGCCGGTGCAATTTCCCAACGTGCGCGACCACAGCATGCAGCACATCTGGTACGACTCGTTCGGCTTCAACCGCTTTCGCGGTTACGACTGGATGCCCGAGCCGTGCCGCTCCTGCGACGAGAAAGAAAAAGACTTCGGCGGCTGCCGCTGCCAGGCGTTCATGCTCACGGGTGACGCGAGCAATGCCGACCCGGTGTGCAGTAAGTCGGAGCATCATGGCGTGATTCTCAAGGCCCGCGAAGAAGCCGAACACGCGACCCAGACCATCGAACAACTGGCCTTTCGCAATGAACGAAACTCACGCCTCATCGCTAAAAGCTGAACCCTTCAGCGCTTCCCGAGCCGTCGCGGCCGGTATCGACTTCGCTGAACTGTTGGTCGGCCAGCATGGCCTGTTCTGGAACGAATACCGCCCCGAGGATGCCGCCTGCAGGATCTGGCATTGGCGCGACGGCCAGGCCCGTTACCTGACGCCAGCCGGTTTCAGCGTGCGCAGTCGGGTATACGAATATGGCGGTGGCGCGTTTTGTCTGACGGAAGACGGGATTGTTTTCGTCAACGAAGCAGACCAGCAACTCTATCGGCAATTGCTGGCGGGCGAGACGCCTGAGGTGCTGACCTCCGGGGAATGCCGTTACGGCGATCTGCAGTTTGCCAACGGACAGGTTTTGGCGGTTGAAGAAAACCGGGATCGGCATCGTCTGGTGGCGATTGATGTGGCTGACGGCCAGCGTCATCTGCTGGCCGAAGGCGCCGATTTCTATGCCGCGCCGACGCTGAGTCCGGACTCGCAACGATTGGCGTGGATCGAATGGAGCCGCCCGGATCAGCCATGGACCGCCACTCGCTTGATGGTTGCCGAGCGCCAGAATGATGGGGGTTTTTCTCAACCGCGTTGTGTGGCGGGCGACGGCGTGCAGGAGTCACTGCAACAACCGCGTTTCGACAGCGACGGACGTCTGTTTTGCCTGACGGATCGCGGCGGCTACTGGCAGCCTTGGGCGGAATCCGCAGAGGGCCTGAGCCCGTTGCCGAGTGCCGCAGCCGATCATGGCCCGGCGCCGTGGCAGTTGGGTGGCAGCACCTGGTTGCCGATGGGTGAAGGCCGCTTTCTGGCCAGCTGGACCGAAAGCGGGTTTGGCAAACTGGGAGTCTGCGGTGACGCCGCTGAAGATTTCACCGGTGATTACAGCCGTTTTCGTCATCTCGCACTGGATGAGCAATTCATCTACTGCATCGCGGCATCACCAGTCAGTTCGTCGGCGGTGATCGCAATCGAGCGCGATACCCGCCAGGTCAAAGTCCTAGCCGGCGGGATTGCACCGCTGCCCGCCGAGCGCATCAGCGTCCCGCAAACCTTGCGTTATCCGAGCGGTTCGGGCGAGGCCCACGGCTTCTTCTATCCGGCGATGACCGGCGAGGCGAAACCGCCGCTGGTGGTGTTTATCCACGGCGGCCCGACCTCGGCCTGCTACCCGATGCTTGATCCACGCATTCAGTATTGGGCGCAACGCGGCTTCGCCGTGGCCGATCTCAACTATCGCGGCAGCAGTGGCTATGGCCGGGCGTATCGCCAGGCGCTGCATTTGAGTTGGGGTGACGTGGATGTCGAAGATGCCTGCGCGGTCGTTGCTTATCTTGCCGATCGCGGCTTGATCGACGGCGACAAGGCATTTATTCGCGGTGGCAGTGCCGGCGGTTACACCACGCTGTGTGCGTTGGCCTTTCACAACGTCTTCCGCGCGGGCGCCAGCCTTTACGGTGTCAGCGATCCCGTGGCACTGGGCCGGGCGACCCACAAGTTCGAAGGCGACTATCTGGATTGGCTGATTGGCGATCCGGTTAAGGATGCCGAACGATACGCCGCGCGCACTCCGCTGCTGCATGCGAGCAACATCAGTGTTCCGGTGATTTTCTTTCAGGGTGAACTGGACGCCGTGGTCGTGCCACAACAGACCCGCGACATGGTCACGGCGCTACAGGACAACGGCATTCTGGTTGAAGCGCATTACTACGCAGATGAACGTCATGGCTTTCGCAAGGCCGGTAACCAGGCCCATGCGCTGGAGCAGGAGTGGTTGTTTTATCGACGGGTGATCGAACTCGCAAGCTGAAACCGCGTCGCGCCCTTCGCGGGCAAGCCTCGCTCCTACAGGTACGGTGTTATCCCCGTAGGAGCGAGGCTTGCCCCGCGAAAGCGATCTATCTGACGCCGCAGAACTCAGCGCTTGGCGATGATGTACACCGCATGCACGATCCCCGGAATGTAACCGCACAACGTCAGCAAAATATTCAGCCAGAACGCGCCGGCGAAACCGACTTGCAGAAACACACCCAGTGGTGGCAACAGAATGGCAATGATGATGCGAATGAAATCCATGGGGCAGCTCCTGATTTGAAGTGAGCTCATGTGAGCCCTACTGTTAATCGACCCGCGCCGTTCGTCAGGGTTCAGTAGGAACTGGGCCGAATACCGGCCCCACCCATCAATCGCAGAGACAAAAAAACGCCCCACGCGAAAAGATCCAACGTGGGGCGATGCGTTATTACCGCGAGACGGTTCGTGAATTCATGCAGGCAAGTCTGATCAGACCGCAATCCCCTTGCGGCACTGCAGTTGTGCGGTGCGTACGCGGGAAAAGGCGCGGGACAGGCGCAGGAGCATTTCGTCGATGTTGGCGTTGCTGACGTTGAGGGCCGGGGTAAAGCGCAGGCAATCGGGTTGGGGGGCGTTGAGCACCAAGCCTTCGTACAACGCAGCGTTGACGACGGCTTCAGCTGAATCGTCGGACAGGGTCAGTCCCCAGAGCAGCCCTTGCCCGCGCAACTCGCCGTGACCATAGCGATGGGACAAACGACTCAAGCCTTCGCGCAGGTGCTGACCGGTTTCAACCACATGATCGAGAAAACCCTTGTCCTGAATCGTGTTGAACACGGCAAGACCGGCAGCGGTCATCAGCGCATTGCCATGATGTGTGCCCGACAGATCGCCCACTTCGAAACAGCAGGCCTTGCCACGCGCCAACAACGCGGCCAGTGGCACGCCACCGCCAAGCCCTTCGCCGAGAACGACGATATCTGCGCTAACGCCGTGGACCTGTTCGGCAAGCAAAGTGCCGCAGCGACCGAGGCCGGTCTGCACTTCGTCGAGGATCAACAGAATGCCCAGCTCCCGGCACAGGCGTTCGACACCCTTGAGGTAATGCACGGTGGCAGGAATCACCCCGGCTTCGTTCTGGATCGGTTCGAGCAGGATGGCCACGGTCCGGGCATCGACCGCCGCGTGCATCGCCGCCAGATCATTGAAGGGAACAGGGTGAAAGTCCGACTCTGAAAACGTCCCGGGACTACGGCCATGGCAGCCGTTGCTGGCAACGATGATCCGTGAAGCCCCGCTGCGATACCGTCGACCCCATTGACGTGCCAGTTGAATCGCGGCCTCACAGGCTTCGGTGCCGCTGTTGAGCAGATACGCCTGATCACTGCCGGTGCGGGTGCAGAGCCGCTCGGCAAGGTTGAGCATGCCGCGGTTATGCAGCGCGAAACCCGGATTGATCAGCGATTGAGCCTGTTCCGAGATCGCGTTGACCAGCACCGAAGGACTGTGGCCCAGGCTATTGGCGCCACCACCCTGCGAGAAATCCAGGAAAGCGCGGTCATCGCTGTCCCACAGCCAGGATCCTTGGCCTCTGACAAAAATCTGCTTCGGCCGCTCGACACTGGGCATCAGGCACTCGCTGGAAAGGTTGTCGCGTCTGGAGGGTTGGAAAGTGTCGACGACCAAGTCGTCGAGGCTCGGTGGAGAGCGACGCAAGTTGAACAAATTCATTGGCTGAAACCCCGCTTGAGGTTTTTTGCCTTACCTATGTAAACACCATCGACGTAAACGGTATTCATCGTGCGCTCTGGCCCTGTAAGCCTTGTGAATGCGGTTAGACTAGGCTCAGTCACGGCGTTGAGCCATTTCGATTTCTCAGCATTTTCGATAAGCGCACCTTATGGATTTCAAGCAACTGCGTTATTTCGTCGCGGTCTACGAAGAAGGCCACGTCGGCCGGGCGGCCGAGCGACTGTCGATCTCCCAACCGGCACTGTCCCAGCAGATTCGCCAGCTCGAACAAAACCTCGATGTGAGCCTGTTCGAACGCAGCAGCAAGCGCCTGCTGCCCACCCTGGCCGCCCACACTTTGTACAACCACGCCCTGCCCTTGCTCGATGGCCTGCAACGGGCCCGCGAGGCGTTGGGCAACTTCAAGGGTCAGGCCTTACGTACCTTGGCCATTGGCGTGTTGCAGACGGTCCACACCAGCCTGGTGCCGCAAATGCTCGAACGCGTGCGCAAGGCGCAACCGCATCTGGTGGTGCAGATCTATGAATTGACAGGCCTGGAAATCGAGCGGCGACTGCTCAATGGGTCGCTCGACATCGGCATCAGCTACCTGCCGCCCCGTCAGCCGGGGTTGCATGGCGTCATGCTGTACGAAGATGAACTGACCCTGGTGATCCCGGCGGACCACCCGTTGCGTGAATTCAAGAAAGTCTCGATGAGTCAGGCGGCCGAGTTGCCCATGCTGTTGCTGGGTGAAGAGTTTCAAGTGCGGCAGATCTGGCAGACACAACTGGCCAATCTGGGACGACGGCCGCAGGTGCAGGCGGAACTGAACAACATGGCGGGGATTCTCGACAGTCTGCCCCACACCCGGCTGGCCACCGTCCTGCCCGGGCGCTCGCAAAAGGCGCTCGGCAACAATGAACTGCTCTGGAAACCGCTGACCGAGCCGCGTGTGCCGCTGAAAGTCGGATTGGTGTGTCGGGATGTGCAGCGGCAACAAGCCTCGCTGGCCCTATTGCGCACGCTGTTGGAAGAAGTGATGAACGGGCCGGACGACCATTTGAACAGCTCGACTGCGCTCGACGGGCTGCGGTGAATACTTTTCTGCGGGCAAAAGAAAACCCCGCCGAAGCGGGGCTTTGCAGACTGTTTCCCTGACATCCATTTCACTCCGCCGTCCTGGCAGAATCCTACGTGTCCGTGTTGTTGCTTTGCGCTTCCTGCGCGACGTCCATGTGAAGTAGATTAGCTCTGGATCCAATCTACGCCTATGGGAGAACAGCAGCACGTCATGTAGGAGAATGCTTACATGACGCTATCGGGTCAGAACTGTCCGGCATCCAGCAGGAACAGCGATTCGCTCCCCGCCTTCACCGACGCACTCAGCGAGTGAATACGCGGCAGCAGACGGGCGAAATAGAACCGCGCCGTGCCCAGCTTGCTCGCATAGAAATCTTCCTGCGCTTCTTTGCCGAAGGCCGCCTTGGCCATCAGCGCCCACATGTAGGCGTAAGCCACGTAACCGAAGGCTTGCAGGTACTCGACCGACGCCGCGCCGATTTCGTTCGGGTTGCTTTTCGCCCGGTCCAGCAACCACAAAGTCAGCTCGTCGAGGGTGGTGACGGCATCGTTCAGCGGCTTGGTGAACTCCACGAGGTCTGCGCTGGCGGTGGCAGTGAAATGACGAATTTCATCCGCGAACAGGTTGTAGAACGCCCCACCCGTGCCGACGATCTTGCGTCCCACCAGGTCCAGCGCCTGAATGCCGTTGGTGCCTTCGTAGATCTGGGTAATGCGCACGTCGCGCACCAGTTGTTCCTGGCCCCACTCACGGATGTAACCGTGGCCGCCAAAAACCTGCTGGCCGTGCACGGTGGTTTCCAGACCGAGGTCAGTCAGGAACGCCTTGGCGACTGGCGTCAGAAGTGCAACCAGATCTTCCGCGCGTTTGCGGATAGTTGCGTCTTCGCTGAACTTGGCGGTGTCCAGTTGCATGGCCACGTAGGTGGAGAATGCACGGCCGCCTTCGTTCGAGGCTTTCATGGTCAGCAGCATGCGACGCACGTCCGGGTGGACGATGATCGGGTCAGCGACTTTGTCTTTGTTCTGCGCGCCGGTCGGCGAACGGCTTTGCAGACGGTCGCGGGCGTATTCGACGGCGTTCTGGTACGAGCGCTCGCCGGTGGCCAGGCCTTGGATACCGACGCCCAGACGCTCGTAGTTCATCATGGTGAACATCGCCGCCAGGCCTTTGTTCGGCTCGCCGACCAGGTAACCCACGGCTTCGTCGAAGTTCATCACGCACGTCGCGGACGCCTGGATGCCCATCTTGTGTTCAATCGAACCGCAGTTCGCCGGGTTACGCGCGCCCAGGCTGCCATCGGCATTGACCATGAACTTCGGCACCAGGAACAGCGAAATGCCTTTCGGCCCCGCCGGTGCGTCCGGCAGTTTGGCCAGCACCAGGTGAATGATGTTTTCGGTCAGGTCGTGCTCGCCGCCGGTGATGAAGATCTTGGTGCCGCTGACTTTGTAGGAACCGTCGGCCTGAGGTTCGGCTTTGGTGCGGATGATCCCCAAGTCCGTACCGGCGTGCGGCTCGGTCAGGCACATGGAACCGGCCCAGACGCCCGCGTACATGTTCGGCAGGTACGCGGCTTTCAGCTCTTCACTGGCATGGGCGTTGATCGACAGGCAGGCACCGGCGGTCAGCATCGGGTACAGACCGAACGACAGGCTGGCGGAGTTGACCATTTCTTCGACTTGCGCCGAAACGGCCTTGGGCATGCCCATGCCGCCGTAGGTCGGATCGCCACCGACACCGACCCAGCCGCCTTCAGCGTAAGTCTGATAAGCCTGTGGGAAACCGGCCGGCGTGGTGACGGCTCCGTCCGCCCAATGGCAACCTTCTTCGTCAGCTGCACGGCTCAGGGGCGCGATGCTTTTGCTGGTGACCTTGCCGGCTTCTTCGAGAATGGCTTCGACGGTTTCAGCATCAACGGTCTCGGCCAGCGCAGGCAGCTCCGCCCAGAGTTTGGCGACCTCGAAGACTTCATTGAGGACGAAGCGCATATCGCGCAGGGGCGCTTTGTAGTCAGCCATGGCAAACCTCGCAAGATCTAAACAGGTGATTCGTGGGAATGGTGTTTTCGTTGGGTCCGAGTGTAACCCAACAACTTTTGTGACACATAGGGTCAGGCCGTGACCGTTTTGTAATTTTTAGTCATCAGCATTTTATCTGAGCGCAGTTCTCACCTGCCAGAACGCATTCGCGGGCAAGCCTCGCTCCTACAGGTCCTTTGTCGTGCACATAGGGTGCAAACGACACTTAACCTGTAGGAGCGGAGGCTTGCCCGCGAAGCTTTTAACAATCGTCAGAGCGCAAACAACTCCGCCGGCAGCTTCATCAGGCAATCACTTCCAGCCTCTATCGCCGCCCGATGAGCGGCAGTGCGTGGCAGCAAACGCTTGAAGTAAAACTCGCTGGTTGCCAGTTTCCCCTGGCAATAATCGGCATCACCGCTGCCCGCGTCGAGTTGCGCCTGGGCCACAAGCGCCATGCGCAGCCACAGATAGCCGAGGATGATGTAACCGCTGTACATCAAGTAATCCACCGACGCTGCACCGACTTCGTCCGGATTCTTCATCGCGGCCATGCCGACCTTGGCGGTCAGCTCGCCCCACTGCTGATTCAACTCATTGAGTTGCGCCACATAGCTGGCCAGTTGTGGATGCTCGGCATTCGCTGCGCAGAACTTATGGACGATTTTGGTGAAACCACGCAGCAGTTTGCCCTGGCTGCCAAGCACTTTGCGCCCGAGTAAATCCAGCGCCTGAATGCCATTGGTGCCTTCGTAGATCGGCGCAATCCGGCAGTCGCGAACCAACTGCTCCATGCCCCATTCGCGGATGAAGCCGTGACCGCCGAACACTTGCATGCCGTGGTTGGTGACCTCCAGCCCGGTGTCGGTCATGAAGGCTTTGCAGATCGGCGTGAGGAAGGCCAACAGGTCTTCGGCGTCCTGACGCGCCGTTTCATCGGGGCTCAGGTGCGCCACGTCCAGCAGCTGCGCGGTGAAATAGGTCAGCGCGCGGTTGCCTTCGTTGAAGGCTTTCATGGTCAGTAGCATCCGGCGCACATCAGGATGAACGATGATCGGGTCAGCGGCTTTTTCCGGCGCTTTCGGGCCGGTCAGCGCGCGCATTTGCAGGCGATCGTTGGCGTACTTGATCGCACCCTGGAAACTCGCCTCCCCCAGACACAACCCCTGCATGCCGGTGCCGAGCCGCGCGTGGTTCATCATGGTGAACATGCAGTTCAAGCCCTTGTTCGGCTCGCCGATCAGGAAGCCCTTGGCCTCGTCGAAGTTCAGTACGCAGGTGGCCGAGGCCTTGATGCCCATTTTGTGTTCGATCGAGCCGCAGGAAACGCCGTTGCGCTCGCCGGCTTCACCCTCGGCATCGGGTAGGAATTTGGGAACGATGAACAGGGAAATACCCTTGGTGCCTGCCGGAGCATCCGGCAGTTTCGCCAACACCAGATGAATGATGTTGTCGCTCATGTCGTGTTCGCCGGCCGAGATAAAGATCTTGCTGCCGGAAATCCCGTAGCTGCCGTCGGCTGAAGGGACGGCGCGGGTTTTGATGATGCCCAAGTCAGTGCCGCAATGTGCCTCGGTCAGGCACATGGTGCCGGTCCATTGGCCAGCCGTCAGTTTGCTCAGGTAGGTGTTCTTCTGCTCTTCGGTGCCGTGAGCGTGGATGGCCGACATCGCGCCGTGGGTCAAGCCGGGGTACATGCCCCACGAGGTATTGCTGGAACCGACCATTTCACTGATGACCAGGCCCAGTGAACTTGGCAAACCCTGGCCGCCATACGCCGGATCAGCTGCCAGGCCGTGCCAGCCACCTTCCACGTACTGTGCGAAAGCCTGCTTGAAGCCTGTAGGCGTTGTCACCACGCCGTTGTCGAAATGGCAGCCTTCTTCGTCGCCGGAGCGATTCAACGGCGCGAGAACGTTCTCACAGAATTTCGCCCCTTCTTCGAGGATCGCATTGACCATGTCCGGGCTCGCGTCGGAGGCGCCCAGCGCGGCGTAGTTGGCGTGGAAGTCGAAGACGTGGTCGATCAAAAAGCGCATGTCGCGCAGGGGAGCTTTGTATTCGGGCATGGTCGTTTCTCCGTCAGCAGATCGTTCAAACCTACTGCTGCCCACCCTGCCTCACAATCACAGTACAGACGCTGAATGCGCCATCATCACTCAACCCGCTGCGGCGTCCATGCGCACCGCGCCACGGCGGGTCTGACCGAAGGCCACCACACAATTTCGCCCGGCGCCCTTGGCGCTGTAGAGCGCTTCGTCAGCGGACTTGAGCACTTTTTCGGGGGTGCGCTGCTCCACGCGTTCAGCGACGCCGATGCTCACGGTCACCGACACGCTTGAAGCGCCCGGCCCCGCGCGACGCTGGCGACCTTGCTGGTCGTCCTGAGGGCGGGCGTCTTGGTTGCGCAACTGAATGTTGTACGTGGCGATGGACTCGCGGATGACTTCCAGGTGCGGCATGCACTCTTCCAGGGTCTTGCCCGCAAACACCAGGGCAAATTCCTCACCGCCGTAGCGATATGCCCTACCGCCTCCACCGATTTTCGACAGCTTGCTGGCGACCAGTCGCAGGACCTGGTCGCCGACATCGTGACCGTGAGTGTCGTTAAATTTCTTGAAGTGATCGACGTCGCTCATGGCCAGCACGTAATTGCGTCCCAGCCGCTGCATCCGCTCGTTCAAGGCGCGACGACCCGGCAGACCGGTGAGCTCGTCGCGGAAGGCCATTTGATAGGCCTCGTGGGCGACCGCTGCGGCAATCATCAACATCACCTGACTGCACATGATGTTCAGGGTGAACGGCAGGATGAAGGTTTTCGGCAGTGCCCAGAACAACCCGAGCAACCCGACCAGTTGTGCGGCGTGCAAGGGTCTGGGGTTACGCCAGTATTGCCAGCTCAGTAGCAGGAACGAAGCGATGAACACGGGATAGGACAACTGGATCAGGCTCATCCAGGCGCCATGCAGCGCTGGCCAGCGGATTTCCGACAGCCACATCAACAAGGCCTGGGGATAACTTTGCTCCAGCCCCAACGCGACACTGCCGACGGCCAGCAATACCGCGAAGCGCGCCACCATGTCCTGAAACAAATGAGTGCGTTCCTGCCAGGCGGCGAACACGCCGAACAACAGCGGCAGCAATAGGCAACACAGGTGGAACACCACTGCTGCGTCTTCACGGACCTTGCCGTTGTCGCGGTAATAATCGGTCTGGGTGTCGAGCAGAAAGTAGGCGATGTACACCGTCACCATCAGAAACAGTTCGCGCTGACGTCGGTAAACCGCGCAGTACGCACCACCGAGCAACAGCACCAGGGTCGGCAGCACGTTGAACAGCGAAGTGAAAAAGACGTTGAGGTCCTTGATGTAGGCGGCCGCAAGCCCCGCAAGTAAAAGCAGTAACGACGGTAGGAAATGGCTGAAACGTACAGCGGAAGAACGCGGCAAGGGTAAAGCTCCGACCGTCATGACAATAGATGGCATTGTGCCCACCTACTGTAACGGCAGAAATCCCGACTTACTGAGCGATTTGTCAGGTTTTTTTAGAGGCAACGTCACTGGCCGCAGTCCGGGTGGCCAGTGACGGTTATGCCATCAGAGGTCGTTGTAGAACGGCAGCAACGGCCCCTCTTCGACTCTGCGACCTTCAGCACCGACGGGCTTGAGCGTTATCAACGCGTCCGCCGCTTGCCGGGTGGTTATTTTCGGGCTGACGGGTTTTAGCGTTACGGCGTTTTCGTCACCTATATGACCTTGTGGTATGACCAGCGAAGGGTGATCGAATGGCGCCTGTTCCCAGGCGACTCGCGGATCGGTCAATCCGACCTCCATGAATTTGACCAGCGCATCTACTTCATCGGGCGTCAGGTTCAACGCGGTCATGTCCGGATCGAGGTTTGAGGTGTTGTGCTGGTTCACACTCGAATGATCGAATCCACTGGTGTTGTTCGCCTCCGAGCCGCGCCGGTCGCCGCCCCGGTTGTAGAACTCCATGACCTGTTTGAGCGTCGACCGGCTGCCGTTGTGGAAATAAGGTCCGGTCAGCGCGATATTGCGCAACGTCGGGGTCTTGAAGGCACCGTCGATGGCGTCGTGGAAACCCACATTGGGTTTGAGCGTCGAGTCGCAGGGTAATCCCGCGTTCAATAACGCTTCAAATGTGCACACATCGACGTCCAGCGGATCGGGCACATTGCCGCCCTGCAGTTGGGTGTTGTATTCACGGGTGAATGACAGCGGATTGCCCCAGGCATCCGTCCCGCCGAGCGCCAGGTCTTCTGAAGTCGGGCGTACCCCTGTGTTGTAGAAGCCGTTGTCGTACAGCGCAGTCAGGTTATCGGCCATCACCATGCGTTCGACGCGTTCGCGGGGATGGAACAGCAAACGGCTGGCGGCATTGGTGAGTTCCGCGCCACCGTGGCAATTGACGCACTTGCCCTTGCCCAGGAACAGCTTCATCCCCTCGACTTGCTGGGCATTCATTGCCTGTTGATTACCTTGCAGGTAAGCATCCAGCGGCGCCTGATCCGAAACCAAAGTCGCTTCGTACATCTGAATCGCCAGGCCGAAGAACAGCGGGAAGTTGGCCTCCATCTGCGTATACGGCGCGCCGCCCAGCGAAACCTGCTGCGTGGCATTCCACAGCCGCGGCTGGAAAGCAGCTTTGATCAGTTCACGGTAGGTCGGACGACGCGCACCGGAAACGGGGGCCAGCACCGAGTCGGTCGATGAAATCCGCTGTTGCTTGAGCATCAGCGTATCGAGCATGCGCCGGCCGATGTCCGCGAAGGTGCGCCCGCCGCAGGACATTTCAACCGGACTGCCAGGCGGGCCCACGGCCTGCGACGCGGCAGAAGCATCGTTGAGCGCCAGCCGCACTTTGGCCGCCACCCCACTGCGGTCGCTGGTGACGAAAATCCCGGCATCGGGGTCGCGATTGCCGAACGGCGAGAAGCCATTGAAGACATTATTCGCCCGACCATCCCAGAAATTTCGCACGTTGAAAACGGCATTGATTACCGTCGGTGCGTTGCGCCCGGTACCGCGACGAACATTGATGCCCCCGACCTGGAAGATTCCATCCGGCTGTTGCGTGCATTTGTCGAAACGCGGTTGACGCGGCTTGACGAAGTTGGCGTCAAACACGCCTTGTGAGCCAACCACATCGTCGGTCGAGTAGAGGATCGGCGAGTTGCGATCCAGTGGATCAGCCAGCACATGGGTCGGGAAGTCGGTTTTCTTGAGTGTGTAGTTCGGACCGCCCTTGCCCCCGGACAGGGTTGCGTAGGAAGCCACGTCGCCAGGAATGTCGGATGCGACAAACGGCTTGTTGAAAATCGACGCAACGTTGGCGCTGGTATTCGCCTGGCCCGGGTTGATCTGGTTGGTGATCCGGTGATCGACGCCAGCATGAAAGTGGCACGACGCGCACGCCGTGGAGCCATCGCTGCCGATCTCCATGTCCCAGAAAAGCGCTTTGCCCAACAGAATGGCGGCGCTGCGATTGAGTACGTAGTCGGTCATCAGATCGACTTTGCGTCCGCCTTCGGTGCCAGAGGGGTCGGGTGGTGTCATGCCGCGCAGTGACTGCAAGGACGGTACTTCCGGCACGGGAAGATCAACTTCTGGCACGTCAGCGGCGAAAGCATTCTTGAAAGGCAGACAAATTGTTATCAGGCCGAGCGCGAGTGCGCAGGCCAGGCGGATAGCTCGAAAGAGACTCAAGTTCACCATGATGACACTCCCGTTCTAATAGTGGAGTTGCCGGGCATGAGGCGCAGCTCAACGGACAAAGTTGTCTCTTTGTCGACGTATAAGTGAAACGCCAATAGAAGGCACCGTGGCAGGCGCTTTAATTGAACTGTAGTCGTAACAAATAATTTCAACAGGAAAAATACAAATAAATTTTCCCCCGTATTACCCCCCTCAACTTTGGTGAAACTCCCCCACCTTTGGGCATCCGCCCCAGCGAAACAAGGGATATGACCCCGCGAACCCGGCACTCACGGTAAAGTTTGCGACTTGGCAGCGGAATTGCAACACAAGTAACTACCCGGTTTATCTAGAGATGTTTTTTAAACAAATATCCAACAAATAGTTCACCGTCATCGGTGTTCTTAATTAGTCGTGGGCGGCTGGTTTTATTATTTTTCAAACAAAAAAGCCGCTACCCCCGAAGGCGTAGCGGCTTTATGAAGAGCAGCGTTAAGGCTTAGTAGCCCAGCGCGAAGTTCTCTTCTTTCATGTCCATCAAGTTGTTGGCACCCGACAGCATGGTTGCAACGTGAGTGCGGGTACGCGGCAGGATGCGCTGGAAGTAGAAGCGCGCAGTCTGCAGCTTGGCGGTGTAGAACGCCTCTTCGGAGGTGCCGGCGGCCAGTTTCTCGGCAGCCAGACGCGCCATGTCAGCCCAGAAGTAGGCCAGGCAGGCGTAACCGGAGTACATCAGGTAGTCCACCGACGCCGCGCCGACTTCTTCGCGATCCTTCATGGCAGCCATACCGACCTTCATGGTCAGCTCGCCCCATTCTTTGTTCAGCGCAGCCAATGGCTCGACGAACTCTTTGACCGCGTCGTTGCCTTCGTTGGTCTGGCAGAACTTGTGGACGATCTTGGTGAAGCCTTTGAGGGCTTCGCCTTGAGTCATCAGCACTTTACGGCCCAGCAGGTCGAGTGCCTGGATACCGGTGGTGCCTTCGTACAGCATCGAAATGCGGCTGTCGCGAACGTTCTGCTCCATGCCCCACTCGGCGATGAAGCCGTGTCCGCCGTAGATTTGCACGCCGTGGTTGGCGGATTCGAAGCCGACTTCAGTCATGAAGGCTTTGGCGATTGGAGTCATGAAGGCCAGCAGTGCGTCGGCTTTCTTCTTCTCTTCTTCGTCTACGCCGTATTTGACGATGTCGACTTGCTTGGCAGTGAAGTAAACCATCGCGCGGTTGCCTTCGGCGAACGCTTTCATGGTCAACAGCATGCGACGTACATCAGGGTGAACGATGATCGGGTCAGCGGCTTTTTCCGGCGCTTTCGGGCCAGTCAGCGAGCGCATTTGCAGACGATCGCGGGCGTATTTCAGGCCGCCCTGGAAGCCGATCTCGGCGTGGGCCAGACCTTGCAGCGCGGTGCCCAGACGAGCGGTGTTCATAAAGGTGAACATGCAGTTCAGGCCTTTGTTCGCCGGGCCGATCAGGAAACCGGTGGCCGCGTCGAAGTTCATCACGCAAGTGGCGTTGCCGTGGATGCCCATTTTGTGTTCCAGGGAACCACAGCTCACGGCGTTGCGTGCGCCGATCGAACCGTCTGCGTTCGGCATGAACTTCGGCACGATGAACAGCGAAATACCTTTGGTGCCAGCCGGCGCATCCGGCAGGCGAGCCAGCACGATGTGGACGATGTTGTCGGCCATGTCGTGTTCACCGGCCGAGATGAAGATCTTGGTGCCGGAGACTTTGTAGGAACCGTCGGCCTGAGGTTCGGCCTTGGTGCGCAACATGCCCAGATCGGTGCCGCAGTGCGGTTCGGTCAGGCACATGGTGCCGGTCCATTCGCCGGACACCAGTTTGGTCAGGTAAGCCTCTTGCTGCTCAGGCGTGCCGTGCTCGGAAATGGTGTTCATCGCGCCGTGCGACAGGCCTGGGTACATGCCCCACGACCAGTTGGCTTCGCCAACCATTTCGCTGACGGCCAGACCCAGAGACTCGGGCAGACCCTGGCCGCCGTGCTCTACGTCGTGGGCCAGGCTTGGCCAGCCGCCTTCAACGAATTGCTTGTAGGCTTCTTTGAAGCCAGTCGGGGTTTTAACGCCGGACTCGCTCCAGGTGCAGCCTTCGGTGTCACCCACGCGGTTCAGCGGAGCCAGCACCTGCTCACAAAACTTGGCGCCTTCTTCGAGAATGGCGTCAACCATGTCTGGAGTTGCGTCTGCGCAAGCCGGAAGGCTCTGATAGTGCGCTTCGTAGCCGAGCAGTTCGTCACGAACGAAGCGAATATCACGCAAGGGGGCCTTGTAGTCAGGCATAGCGATAAACCTCTGCTGATGTAACCGGGAATGAACGACCGTGTTGATTTGTTGTGACGGTCAAACAGTTGTTTGAAACATACGTTTACGCCCAAATCTTGTCAAGCGCCGATCTTTTGCCGTTCGTCATCACACGCGCAAATGCCGGACACGCAGCCACACTGCCGCCGTTGACAACGCAACAGGCCATGCAGGAAAGATTAGTTGAGGGAGAAGGACTTACGCACAAAAACGCCGCGAATAGTCGCGGCGTTTGGGTAGTGCGGATTCAGCGATGGATCAAGCGAAGGTATCGATCAACGTGCCAAGCACTTCATCGGAAGCCTTGGCGACTTTGGCGCCCGCCTCAACCTGAAACTTGCCTTGGGCCATCTCGACCATATTGCTGGCCAGGTCCGATTGCTGGCTGCGGTCAACCGAACGCAGGCGGTCTACTTGAACCACGGAAGACTGGCTGGTCACCGAACGCTCAATGGTGCTGCTCGCGATCTGGCTGGAAGCCTGATCGACACGGTTCTGCCCTGCCTGAATAGTGCTCAGACCAGCATAAAAAGCGGTGTTTCCTGAGATTTCCATAGGGGAACTCGTCCTACAAAGGATTAACTGTGGCCATTGAACCAGACCTGATGGCAAAAGGCCCGACAAAAACACTAATGGCACAGTGCCTTGTCATAGGCAAAACCTCAATCCAGCAAATCCAGTTGCAGATGCTCCGCCACCGCTTCTGCGGTGACCGATTTGAGTTTTGGCACCCGTCCAAGGCAAGGCGCGGGAATCCGCTCGGCGAGCGTCGCGAGGTTCTCTTCCAGGCGTGAGGTCTTCGAATCGATGATATTGGCCACCCACCCTGCCAGCTGCAAACCGTCCAGGGCAATCGCCTCGGCAGTCAGCAGCGCATGATTGATGCAACCCAGGCGCACGCCGACCACCAGGATCACCGGCAGATCCAGCGCCATCGCCAGATCAGACAGATTGTCCTGATCCGCTAACGGCACGCGCCAGCCGCCGGCGCCTTCGATCAAGGTGAAATCCGCCTGCATGTCGAGAATTTCGAGCATCGGCGTCAACAGTGACTGCACCGTCAGCGCCACGCCCGCCTCCCGCGCAGCCAGGTGCGGAGCGATCGGCGGTTCGAACGCCACCGGGTTGACCTGTGCATAAGTCAGCGGCAGCGAGCACTCGGCCAACAGCGCCAGCGCATCGGAATTACGCAACCCCTTGGGCGTCACATCACAGCCGGAAGCGACCGGTTTACCCGCCGCCGTGCTCATGCCTGCCGACCGCGCGGCATGCAACAAACCTGCAGCAATGGTGGTCTTGCCGACATCAGTGTCCGTGCCGGTGATGAAATAAGCAGCGCTCATATGGGTTTCTCCAACACGGCGTAGACCACTTGATAAGTCGCCGGCAATCCTTCGGCCTGACGAAACTGCTCATAAGCCTCGACCAAGCCGAGGAGCCGCGCCCGACCGGTCAAACCGCCCGGCCGACCGGGGTTCAAATTGTGCGCGCCCAACGCCTTGAGTTCATGCGTCAGGCTGCGCACGTCCGGGTAATGCAACACGTGAGGACGGGTCTCCAGACTGACAACCCGCAAGCCACTGGCCGCGCACAGCTGTTGATAAATACCGAACTCGCGGAAGCGATTGACGTGCACCATGCCATCCACTTGACGCCAGCTGTCACGCAACTCAAATAGCGTTCCTACACAAAGACTAGCAAACGCGAAAATCCCACCCGGTTTCAGCGCCCGATACGCCTCACTGAGCACCGATTCGAAATCCGCGCACCACTGCACCGCCAGGCTGGAGAAGATCAGATCACAGGTCGAATCCTGCAGCGGCAAACGCTCCGCATCCCCGGCGATGAAATGGGTGGCGCCGCCCAATGGCCGGGCGTGGTTGAGCATGCCCTCGGCGATGTCCATGGCCAGCCCGTTGCCCGAAGGAAAGTGCTGGCCCAATACGCGGCTGAAATGCCCGGTTCCGCAGCCCAGATCCAGCCAGACACCCGGCACAAAATCATCGGGTAAACGGTTCAACAACTGACTGCCAACATCGCGCTGCAATTCGGCCACGCTGTCGTAGCTCGCAGCCGCGCGGGAGAAGGATGCTGCTACCTGGCGCTTGTCGGGCAAACCGCTAGGCAGAGTGGGGAGGGATAAATCAGTCATCACCGGACTCGTGCAAAAAGGCCTGGATCGCCCCCGCCACACCGTGGGGGTCTTCCAGAAGAAACGCATGGCTGGCCTGTTCAATCAGGCCGATTTCGACGTCTGGCAGCAAGGCCAGAAGGTCTCCGGCCGCTTCGGCCGGGACCAAGCCGTCGAGCCCGGCGAACAAATGCAATTGTGGGCCACGAAACGCCTGCAACGCCTGGCGGGTGTCCAGTTGTGCGAGCACTTCCAGTCCGCTCATCAATATCGACGCAGAGGCATTTGGCGCACCACCGAGCAACAGACGCGACAGTCCGCGTGGGTCTTCGGACCCTTGAGCGCAAAGGAGGGAAAAGCGCTTCAGCGTCATCCGCGGATCGGCCTTGCAGCCGGCCAGGAACGCGTCGAAGGTTTCGCCAGGCATCGCGCTCGGCCATTGCTCTTGGGCGACAAAAGAAGGGTTGCTCGCCAAGGTCAGCAAGCCGCAGCAACGATCACCACGACGCGCCGCCAGTTCAGACGCAAGCATGCCACCGAGGGACCAGCCACCGAGCCAGGCGTCTTGCGGGATCGTCGAATCCAGTTCATCGATCCATTCCTCAAGATCGCTCGATTCCAGTTCCGGCAACGGCTCGATCTCGACCCGCAGATGCTCATCCAGCCCCTGCAAGGCGGCCGCCAAAGGCTCCAGCGGTGAAATTCCGAGGCCCCAACCGGGCAGCAGAATCAGTCGATCACGCATGGCGTGGCTCCGGTCCAAGTTGTTTAAAACAATCGGCCAGTCCGTTCAACAATAGCTGCACCTGCGCCTCGCTGTGAGCAGCGGTCAGGGTCACGCGCAGACGGGCGCTGCCGGCGGGCACGGTGGGCGGTCGAATCGCCGTGACCATCAAACCGCGCTCACGCAGCATCTGCGACAGTCGCATCGCACGCCCGGCATCGCCGATCATGATGGGCTGGATCGGTGTGAAGCTGTCCATCAACTCCAGGCCGATCTGTTCAGCGCCATGGCGGAACTGGCGGATCAGCGTCTTCAGATGCTCGCGACGCCAATGTTCAGTGCGCAGCAGCTCAAGGCTTTTCAGCGTCGCGCAAGCGAGGGCCGGCGGTTGGCTGGTGGTGTAGATGTACGGGCGGGCAAACTGGATCAGGCTTTCGATCAGCTCTTCGCTCCCGGCCACAAAGGCACCTGCGGTGCCGAACGCCTTGCCGAGGGTGCCAACCAGTACCGGCACGTCTTCCTGGCTCAGGCCGAAATGCTCGACGATCCCGCCACCGTTGGCGCCCAGCGGACCGAAGCCATGGGCGTCATCGACCATCAGCCACGCGCCTTTGGCCTTGGCTTCCCGGGCCAGCGCCGGCAAATCGGCGATATCACCGTCCATGCTGAACACGCCGTCGGTGACCACCAGCGTATTGCCGGTGGCCTTCTCCAGCCGCTTGGCCAGACTGGCCGCGTCGTTGTGCAGATAGCGATTGAAACGTGCGCCGGACAACAAACCGGCATCCAGTAACGACGCGTGATTGAGGCGGTCTTCCAGCACCGTATCGCCCTGCCCGATCAACGCGGTGACCGCGCCGAGGTTGGCCATGTACCCGGTGGTGAACAGCAGCGCACGCGGGCGACCGGTCAGGTCGGCCAAGGCTTCTTCCAGCGCGTGATGCGGCGTGCTGTGGCCGATGACCAGGTGCGACGCCCCGCCACCGACGCCCCAACGAGCAGCGCCGGCGCGCCAGGCTTCGATCACTTGTGGGTGATTGGCCAGGCCCAGGTAGTCGTTGTTGCAGAACGCCAGCAACGGCTGACCGTCGACCACCACTTCCGGGCCTTGAGGGCTTTCGAGCAATGGGCGCTGGCGGTAGAGGTTTTCGGCACGACGGGCAGCAAGGCGTGCGGCGAGATCGAAAGACATGCAGGCCTCGCAGTTCGGATCACAGATTACGGAAAGTTCTCAGTACCTGTGGGAGCGGGCTTGCCCGCGTTGACGGCGTCACATTCAACATAGATGTCGACTGATCAATCGCTATCGCGGGCAAGCCCGCTCCCACAGGGTTTTGCATTCCTTCAAAAGGATCGTTGAAGCGTTAAACAGCAGCGTTGTAAAACTGCTCGCTGCTCTTCTGCTCAACCAGCGCTTGTTCGATCGCCGCCTGATGCACTTCGTCCGCGTGCTCTTCGCGCGCTTCCGGCAGGATGCCCAGGCGCGAGAACAGTTGCATGTCCTTGTCGGCCTGCGGGTTGGCGGTGGTCAGCAGTTTTTCGCCGTAGAAAATCGAGTTGGCACCGGCGAAGAACGCCAGGGCCTGCATCTGCTCGTTCATCGCTTCGCGGCCGGCGGACAGGCGCACGTGGGATTGCGGCATCAGGATGCGCGCGACGGCGAGCATGCGGATGAAGTCGAACGGGTCGATGTCTTCGGCATTTTCCAGCGGCGTACCAGCGACTTTCACCAGCATGTTGATCGGCACCGATTCTGGATGCTCTGGCAGGTTGGCCAGCTGGATCAGCAGATTGGCGCGGTCATCGAGGGACTCGCCCATGCCGAGGATGCCGCCGGAGCAGATCTTCATCCCCGAATCACGCACGTAGGCCAGGGTTTGCAGGCGCTCGCTGTAGGTGCGGGTGGTGATGATGCTGCCGTAGAACTCCGGCGAGGTATCGAGGTTGTGGTTGTAGTAGTCGAGGCCGGCGTCGGCCAGCGCAACGGTCTGGTCCTGATCCAGGCGACCGAGGGTCATGCAGGTTTCCAGGCCCATGGCTTTCACGCCTTTGACCATTTCCAGCACGTAAGGCATGTCTTTGGCCGACGGGTGTTTCCACGCCGCGCCCATGCAGAAACGGGTCGAACCGATGGCCTTGGCGCGAGCGGCCTCTTCGAGGACCTTCTGCACTTCCATCAGTTTTTCTTTTTCCAGGCCGGTGTTGTAGTGACCGGACTGCGGACAATATTTGCAATCTTCCGGGCAGGCGCCGGTCTTGATCGACAGCAGGGTGGAAACCTGGACGCGGTTGGCGTCGAAATGCGCGCGATGCACCGTTTGCGCCTGGAACAACAGGTCGTTGAATGGCTGAACGAAGAGTGCTTTGACTTCGGCCAAAGACCAGTCATGACGCAGGGTGGCAGAGGTGCTGGCGCTCATGGGCGTTTCCTTGTTTATGCTTGGCAAGCGGCTGGGGAAGGGAATACCCACAGACGCGACACGGATGTTCGGCATATTTAAGGAAGAGTGATGCGCTGTCAACCACGATACGTAGGACCGGTTTACATCTGGTTAAACAATAACCAACACTGCTTGCTCTGCAGTGAAGCCACCGAAGACGTCAGGCCCATCTGCATGGCCTGTGAAACCGACCTGCCCTGGCTGGGCGATCACTGCCAGACCTGCGCCCTGCCCTTGCCTGCGTCGGGCCTGACGTGTGGTCCATGTTTAAAGCTGCCGCCGGCCTTCGAGCGGGTCGCCGCGCCCTGGACGTACAGCTTTCCGGTGGACACATTAATCACGCGCTTCAAGCACAGCGCCAAGTGGCCGTTTGGCCGCCTGCTCGGCGAACTTCTCGCGCAGTTCCTGCAACATCGCTTCGATGAGGACCTTGATCGGCCCGACGCTCTGGTCCCTGTTCCGCTGGCTGCAAAACGCCTGCGTCAACGGGGTTTCAACCAGGCCGCGATGCTCGCCCGCTGGCTCAGTAGGAGCCTCGACATCCCTTGCGATGAAAAACTGCTGCTGAGGATTCAGGACACCAGCGCGCAACAGGACCTGAATGCCGATGCGCGCAAGAAGAACCTGCGCAATGCCTTCGCCCTGGCGCCCGGAGCATCCATCAAGGGCCGGCACCTCGCGATAGTGGACGATGTGCTGACCACCGGCGCCACGGCTCAGGCCCTGGCTCGCCTGTTGATGGATGCGGGCGCCGCACGGGTCGATGTTTATTGCCTGGCCCGCACACCCAAACCCGGTGACGCAGACTGACTCAAAGCCACACACAAACCCTGTGGGAGCGAGCCTGCTCGCGATGAGGCCGTCACATTCAACAATGTTGTTAACGGACAGACCGCTTTCGCGAGCAGGCTCGCTCCCACAAAGGGCAGGGTCTGACTTGACTCACGTAGCCCAAGCCGCCAACGTCCTTCCCATCGCCACAGCCCAAAGCGCATAGCCATGTCCTTGCCCACATTGTTGTCCCAGCACATTGTCCGTCGCCCGCAGCGCATCGCCTTGCTGCAGCACATCGCCGAACAGGGCTCGATCACCCGCGCCGCAAAAAGTGCGGGGCTGAGTTACAAGGCGGCGTGGGACGCCATCGACGAGCTGAACAACCTCGCGCAAAAACCGCTGGTGGAACGCAGCGTCGGCGGCAAGGGCGGTGGTGGCGCCAAGCTTTCAAGCGAAGGGCAGCGAGTGCTGCGCCTGTATCAAAAGCTGCAAGCCTTGCAGGCCCAGGTGCTGGAAGCCGCCGAAGATGCCAGCGACCTGGATCTGCTCGGTCGGCTGATGCTCAGAACCAGCGCGCGCAATCAACTGCATGGCAAGGTTGTGGCGATTGATACCCAAGGGCACAACGACCGGATTCGCCTCGAACTGGCCGAAGGCTTGACCCTCGATGCGCAGATCACGCACGACAGCACCCTGCGCCTGGAGCTGGAGGCCGGCACCGAAGTCGTGGCCCTGATCAAGGCCGGTTGGCTGGAGTTGCTGGGCATCGATCAACAAGCAACACCGGGCAACAACGTCCTGAATGGCATCATCGAACAAATACTCGACGCCCAAGACGGCCCCAGTGAAGTGCGCATCGGCCTGCCCAATGGCCAGACCCTCTGCGCGCTGGCCGAGCCGCTGCACTTGAAAAGCCAGGGGCTTGCCGCTGACAAACCGGTGCGGGTGCAGTTCGCGCCGTCCAACGTTTTGCTCGGTACACCGCTCTGAAACAAAAGCTTCATCGTTGCTCTTTAAGGTGACTGCAAAAACCAGCAGGGAGCCTGATGTGAGCCTATTAGAAGAAAACCAGTCCACCGACCTCGAGAAAATGGTCGGCCTCAGCCGTCGCGGTTTCATCAGCGCCGGCGCCCTCTGCGGTGCGGCCATGTTCCTCGGTGGTAACCTGCTGAGCCGCAGCGTACTGGCCGCGAGTGTCAGCGCAGGCTCCAGCAAACTGTTGGGTTTTGACAGCATCCCCGCCGCCACCAGCGACGCCATCACCCTGCCGCCGGGCTACAAGTCTTCGGTGCTGATCAGTTGGGGCCAGCCACTGCAAAAGAACGGTCCGGCATTTGACCCGAGCGGTAACGGCACCGCCGAGCAGCAGGAAGTCCAGTTCGGTGACAACAACGACGGCATGAGCCTGTTCGAATTTCCGGGTGAGAAAGACCGGGCGCTGATGGCGATCAATAACGAATACACCAACTACCGTTATCTCTACCCGCACGGCGGCATGCCGCAATCGGCCGGGGACGTGCACAAAGCCTTGGCTTGCGAAGGCGTGTCGGTGATCGAAGTGCAACGCAAGAACGGCCAGTGGCAATTCGTCCAGGGCTCGCGCTACAACCGGCGCATTCACGGCAACGCGCCGATCAGCCTGAGCGGCCCGGCTGCCGGCCACGCACTGGTGAAAACCAGCGCCGATCCGCACGGCAAGAATGTTCTTGGCACCTTCCAGAACTGCGCCAACGGCAAGACGCCGTGGGGCACGTACCTGACCTGCGAAGAGAACTTCACCGATTGCTTCGGCAGCAGCAATGCCGAGCAGAAGTTCGATGCCGCGCAGAAGCGCTACGGCGCAGTGGCGGCCAGTAAAGAGATCAACTGGCATCAACACGATGAGCGGTTCGACCTGGCGAAAAATCCGAACGAACTCAACCGTCACGGTTGGGTGGTGGAAATCGACCCGTTCGATCCGCAATCGACGCCGGTCAAACGGACCGCGCTGGGCCGCTTCAAACATGAAAACGCTGCGCTAGCTGAAACCCATGACGGTCACGCCGTGGTGTACATGGGCGACGATGAGCGCGGCGAGTTCATCTACAAGTTCGTCAGCCGCGACAAAATCAACCACAAAAACCCCAAGGCCAACCGCGACCTGCTGGACCACGGCACCTTGTACGTGGCGCGCTTCGATGCAGGCGACAGCAATGCCGATCACCCCAAAGGCAAGGGCGAATGGATCGAACTGACCCACGGTAAAAACGGGATCGACGCCAGCAGCGGTTTTGCCGATCAGGCCGAAGTGCTGATTCACGCGCGCCTCGCGGCCAGCGTGGTGAAGGCCACGCGCATGGACCGTCCGGAATGGATCGTCGTCAGCCCCAAGGATGGCCAGGTCTATTGCACGCTGACCAACAACGCCAAGCGTGGCGAGGACGGCCAACCCGTGGGCGGGCCAAACCCACGCGAGAAGAACGTCTACGGGCAGATTCTGCGCTGGCGCACTGACCGCGACGATCACGGCTCGAAAAGCTTTGCCTGGGACCTGTTTGTGGTCGCCGGTAATCCGGGCGTCCACGCCGGTACGCCGAAGGGTGGTTCGTCGAACATCACGCCACAGAACATGTTCAACAGCCCGGATGGCCTGGGCTTCGACAAGGCCGGGCGGTTGTGGATTCTCACTGATGGCGATTCAAGCAATGCCGGGGATTTTGCCGGCATGGGCAACAACCAGATGCTGTGTGCCGACCCGGTGACCGGGGAGATTCGTCGGTTCATGGTTGGGCCGGTGGGCTGCGAGGTCACGGGGATCAGCTTTTCGCCGGATCAGAAGACGTTGTTTGTCGGGATCCAGCATCCGGGGGAGAACGGTGGATCGACGTTCCCTGAGCATCTGCCGAATGGCAAGCCGCGGTCTTCGGTGATGGCTATCACGCGTGAAGATGGCGGGATCGTCGGCGCCTGATCGGGCCTCTTCGCGGGCAAGCCCGCTCCCACAGGGTTCCGGAGTGTGCACACTATTTGGCAAACACTGGAGATCACTGTGGGAGCGGGCTTGCCCGCGATGGCGTCAGCCAAAACAACACACGACTCAAGCCTTAACACTAAAGACGGCCCGTCTGCGCTACCATGCTTGGCCGGACGCGGCAGCCTGCTGCGCGCAGGAGTCAGCATGGCCCACCCGTTTGCAACCCTCACCCCAGACCTCGTGCTCGATGCCGTCGAAAGCATCGGCTTTCTCAGCGACGCGCGCATCCTGGCGCTCAACAGCTACGAGAACCGCGTCTACCAAGTCGGCATCGAAGACTCCGAGCCGCTGATCGCCAAGTTCTATCGCCCGCAGCGCTGGACCAACGAAGCGATTCTCGAAGAACACCAATTCACCTTCGAACTCGCCGAATGCGACGTGCCGGTGGTCGCGCCGATGATTCACAACGGTGCCAGCCTGCACGAACACGCCGGATTCCGTTTCACCCTGTTCCCCCGCCGTGGTGGCCGGGCGCCGGAGCCGGGCAATCTCGATCAGCTGTATCGACTGGGCCAATTGCTCGGCAGGCTGCACGCCGTCGGTGCGACCAAGCCGTTCGAACACCGTGAAGCGCTGGGCGTGAAGAATTTCGGTCACGATTCGCTGACCACGTTGCTCGAAGGCAATTTCGTCCCCAAGAGCCTGCTGCCGGCCTACGAGTCTGTGGCCCGCGACCTGCTCAAGCGCGTGGAAGAGGTCTACAAGGCCACGCCGCACCAGAACATCCGCATGCACGGTGATTGCCACCCCGGCAACATGATGTGCCGGGACGAGATGTTCCACATCGTCGACCTCGACGACTGTCGCATGGGCCCGGCGGTACAGGACATCTGGATGATGCTGGCGGGGGATCGTCAGGAATGTCTGGGGCAGCTGTCGGAATTGATGGACGGCTACAACGAATTCCACGACTTCGACCCACGGGAACTGGCACTGATCGAACCGCTGCGTGCCTTGCGCCTGATGCACTACAGCGCCTGGCTCGCCCGCCGATGGGACGACCCGGCGTTCCCGCACAGCTTTCCGTGGTTTGGCAGTGAACGGTATTGGGGGGATCAGGTGTTGGCGTTGCGTGAGCAACTGTCTGCGCTGAACGAAGAACCGCTGAAACTTTTCTGACTCACCCCAAAACCCTGTGGGAGCGAGCCTGCTCGCGATGACGGCAGCACATTCAACATCGATGCAAGCTGATACGCCGCCATCGCGAGCAGGCTCGCTCCCACAGGTCTTGTGTTCACAATTGACCGACGTATTCGATCAGGACATTCGCCGATAAATCTCCTTACAATTGCCCTTTTGTTAGCTGCCTAAGCAAGGACTCTGCATGCAAGCTGCCAACCCGCGTCGCGGGTACATCCTCGGCCTGAGTGCCTACATCATCTGGGGCCTGTTCCCGATCTACTTCAAAGCCATCGCCTCGGTGCCGGCCGTAGAAATCATCATTCACCGCGTGTTGTGGTCGGCGTTGTTCGGCGGCTTGTTGCTGATGGTCTGGAAACATCCGGGCTGGTGGCAGGAGCTGCGGGACAACCCGAAACGCCTGGCGGTCCTGGCCCTGAGCGGCACACTGATTGCGGCCAACTGGCTGACCTACGTCTGGTCGGTGAACAACGGACGCATGCTCGAGGCCAGCCTCGGTTACTACATCAACCCTCTGGTAAACGTGCTGCTGGGGATGTTGATCCTCGGCGAACGGCTGCGGCGGATGCAGTGGATCGCGGTAGGACTGGCGGCGGTCGGTGTGGCGCAACAGGTTTGGCAAGTCGGCAGTCTGCCGTGGGTGTCGCTGGTGCTGGCGCTGACGTTTGGCTTCTACGGCCTGATCCGCAAGCAAGCGCCCGTCAAGGCGCTGCCCGGCCTGGTGGTGGAAACCTGGATGCTGGTGCCGATTGCCATTGCCTGGCTGCTGTTCAATCAGACAGCCATGAGTGCTCAACCCGTGTTCTGGACCACGTCCGAAGCTTGGTGGCTGGTGGCGGCCGGGCCGGTGACGCTGGTGCCGCTGGTGTGTTTCAACGCCGCCGCACGGCATCTGCCCTACACGACGCTGGGATTCCTCCAGTACCTGGCGCCGACGCTGGTGCTGTTGCAAGCCGTGCTGCTGTTTGGCGAACATTTGTCTTCCAGCACGCTGGTCGCGTTTATCTTTATCTGGGCCGGCCTGGCCATTTACAGCGTCGATGCGGTGATCAGTATGCGCCGCCGTAGCTGATCAAAAAACACACAAACCTCTGCGAGCCACGTCCTTCGTGGCCTGCATGGATCCTTCCCAAGGTTATCCACAGCGTGATCCCCGCGGTTTGTGCGCAACTTGTTGACACTGATGGTTTTTTGATCAGATCTTGAAGAAGCCCGGCCGGCGTGGGCTGGCGGGCTGTCTCTACAGGTTATCCACAGGCAGGTGCACGTTTAACTTGGATAACCCTGTCAGGGTTCACTGCGCAGCACCAATTCCACCATCAAATCGTCGGCCAGGGTTTCCAGCCGCGACTGCAAGACATCCAGCGACAAGGTCAGCGGCACTGCCAGAATCGCTTCGGCGTGAAACAACGGCTCGCTGCTCATCGGTGCCGGACGCACTTCGGTCACCAGGCGCTCCAGGTTCACCCCTTGTTCACTCAGCAAACGAGTGATGTCACGAACGATCCCCGGGCGGTCATTGCCCACCAACTCCATGGCAATCGGCTTCCAGGTGCAGGATTGCTCGATGCCGCTTTCGGCGATCAGCACGCGAATGCCGTGGGCGGACAACGCCTTCAGGGCATCGACCAGTTCATCGTAGGCCTCGGCCGGCACGCCCACCCGAAGAATCCCGGCGAACTGCCCGGCCATGCGCGACATGCGGCTCTCCAGCCAGTTGCCGCCATGCTCGGCAATGCATTGGGCAATGCGCTCGACCTGCCCTGGCTTGTCCGGAGCGAAAACAGTGAGTACGAGGTGGTCCATGGCGCAGCCCTCTTTTGTTATAGAAAAAGAAGTATAGGCAAGGGACCGGAATCAGCCCGGCACTGCTTTTCTGTGGCGAGGGAGCTTGCTCCCGCTGGGGCGCGGAGCGACCTCCTGCAATGATCCAGAAAGACCGCGTTCGCTTATTTTGCGACTGCTTCGCAGCCGAACGGGAGCAAGCTCCCTCGCAACAAAAGCTAAGCGACATAGCAGTGCATTAAAGATTATGTGTACAAGTTTTTATATTTAACTGGAACAATCCAATAGTTTTTTGAGAACATCCCGTGCCCCGTCGTGACCGCAATGCGTCATGGGGTCGCAGAACGACGTAATTAGTCTAATTTTCACAAGCGCAATTCATCATGTAGTATGCCGCAGCACGCACTACATAACGTTGGATCGATGTCTGCCACAGGCACACTCGCAGCCCTGAAAGCCCTATCAGCAAGGCCTCAAAGCCGTTGATCGGCTCCATCCCAGCCGCCCGAAATGGCATGTACTGGTGGTGGGGGTTTGTGGTTTAAATAGCCAGAGGCTTCATTGTTAATTTGAAGAGCTGAAAAGCGAAATAGCTGAGCAGAGTGAGGCAAGCAATGACTGAACACGTTCAAGTCGGTGGCCTGCAGGTCGCCAAAGTCCTGTTCGACTTCGTGAACAACGAAGCCATTCCCGGTACCGGCCTCACCGCCGATAAGTTCTGGGCCGGTGCCGACAAGGTCATTCATGACCTGGCGCCGAAGAACAAAGCCCTACTCGCCAAACGCGATGATTTCCAGGCTCGTATCGATGGCTGGCACCAATCCCGTGCCGGTCAACCACACGACGCTGTGGCCTATAAAGCCTTCCTGCAAGACATCGGTTATCTGCTGCCAGAAGCGGCTGATTTCCAGGCAACGACACAAAACGTCGATGACGAAATCGCCCGCATGGCCGGTCCACAGCTCGTGGTGCCGGTGATGAATGCCCGTTTCGCGCTCAATGCCTCGAACGCCCGCTGGGGTTCGCTGTACGACGCGCTCTACGGCACCGACGCCATCAGCGAAGCCGACGGCGCGGAGAAAGGCAAAGGCTACAACAAGGTTCGCGGCGACAAAGTGATTGCCTTCGCCCGCGCGTTCCTCGACGAAGCCGCGCCCTTGGCGGCCGGCACTCACGTCGATTCCACTGGCTACAAGATCGTTGACGGCAAACTGGTGGTCGCCCTTAAAGGCGGCAGCAATACCGGCCTGCGCAACGATGCACAGTTGATCGGTTTCCACGGCGATACAGCCGCACCGACCGCGATCCTGCTGAAAAACAACGGCCTGCACTTCGAAATCCAGGTCGACGCCAGCACCCCGGTCGGCCAGACCGACGCTGCCGGTATCAAAGACATCCTGATGGAAGCCGCGCTGACCACCATCATGGACTGCGAAGACTCCGTCGCCGCTGTCGATGCCGATGACAAAGTGGTGATCTACCGCAACTGGCTCGGCCTGATGAAGGGTGATCTGTCGGAAGAAGTCTCCAAGGGCGGTCAGACCTTTACCCGCACCATGAACGCTGATCGCACCTACACCGGTGTCGACGGCAAGGAACTGAGCCTGCACGGTCGTTCGCTGTTGTTCGTGCGCAACGTCGGTCACCTGATGACTATCGACGCGATTCTCGACAAGGACGGCAACGAAGTGCCAGAAGGCATTCTCGACGGCCTGATCACCAGCCTGGCGGCGACCCACAGCCTCAACGGCAACAGCTCGCGCAAGAACAGCCGCACCGGTTCGGTCTACATCGTGAAGCCGAAAATGCACGGCCCGGAAGAAGCCGCGCTCACCAACGAGCTGTTCGGTCGCATCGAAAAAGTGCTCGACCTGCCGCGTAACACGCTGAAAGTCGGGATCATGGACGAGGAGCGCCGCACCACGGTCAACCTCAAGGCCTGCATCAAGGCCGCCAGCGAGCGCGTGGTGTTCATCAACACCGGTTTCCTCGACCGCACGGGCGACGAAATCCACACCTCCATGGAAGCCGGCCCGATGGTGCGCAAGGCCGACATGAAGGCCGAGAAGTGGATCGGTGCCTACGAGAACTGGAACGTAGATATCGGTTTGAGCACCGGCCTGCAAGGTCGTGCCCAGATCGGTAAAGGCATGTGGGCGATGCCCGACCTGATGGCCGCGATGCTCGAACAGAAAATCGCTCACCCACTGGCCGGTGCCAACACTGCCTGGGTTCCATCGCCGACCGCCGCCGCGTTGCACGCGCTGCATTACCACAAGGTCGACGTGTTCGCCCGTCAAGCCGAACTGGCCAAACGTGCCCGCGCTTCGGTGGATGACATCCTGACCATCCCGTTGGCCGTCAATCCAGACTGGACTGCAGAACAGATCAAGAACGAACTGGACAACAACGCCCAGGGCATTCTCGGTTACGTGGTGCGCTGGATCGACCAGGGCGTGGGTTGCTCGAAGGTGCCGGACATCAACGATGTCGGCCTGATGGAAGACCGTGCGACGCTGCGCATTTCCAGCCAGCACATCGCCAACTGGCTGCGTCATGGCATCGTCACCGAAGAGCAAGTGATGGAAAGCCTCAAGCGCATGGCGCCGGTGGTTGACCGTCAGAACGCCAACGACGCGCTGTATCGCCCGCTGGCACCGAACTTCGACAGCAACATCGCCTTCCAGGCGGCGGTCGAACTGGTGGTTGAAGGCACGAAGCAGCCGAATGGTTACACCGAGCCAGTCCTGCACCGTCGCCGTCGCGAGTTCAAGGCTGCCAATGGCCTGTAACTGAACGCAGACGCCGGACAAAAAAAGGCCCTGATCAAAGATCAGGGCCTTTTTGTTTCAAATCGGTTCTTGCGCATCCATTCCCAACTCATGCTTGACCAGCGCCAACAGCTTGCCGGTATCGACAGGTTTGAGCAGGAAGTCGACCACGCTTAAATGCATGGCGGCAATCGCGTCTTGCACATCGGCGTCGCCGGAAACAATGATGATCGGCATTGCCGCCCTTACCGACTCGCGAACTTCCCGGATCAGGTCCAGACCACCGATTTGCCCCATGCGCAGATCAGTAATCACCAGGCCAATCGAGGGTTTCTCGCTCAACATCTTGAGTGCGGTTTCGCCACTGGCAGCCGTCATGCAACGAATACCGTCCAACGCAAGAATCTCCGACAACAGCTCCCGCGCGTCTTTATCGTCATCGACGATCAGCACCCGCTGCGGTGGTAAGTCAGGTTCCAGCATGACGGCATTCAGCGCCTCGCGCTCGGCGTCACTCAAAATATCGTGGTCGGACATGGCTTTCTCTACGTTTTCATTTCAATTCCCTAGCACATCCGTCAGACATCGCTAAGCAGGCCTTCAATGTGCACTTCGTCGGAAAGTTTTCCTATAGCCAATGTAGGAGGTTTTTCGCACAGTTGCGTCAGACATTTCCTAACTTCCGACGCCTGCACGCCCCGACCTAGACTTACGTCCAATGGGCACCCTGCGCGCAGGGGCCGACCATGGCTGAGTCATCCGACAACAACAATTCAAAAAAAGACTGCGGTCATGGTTATGAATAAAGCGGACGCCTTCACCCAGGCAGGGAAAACCGCGGTGTTGCAGAACATCCAGGGCACTTTGCAATTCCTTCAGCGCTTCCCGCCCTTCAACCAAATGGAACACGCGCACTTGGCGTACCTGGTTGAGCAATGTCAGATGCGTTTCTACGCCCCTGGCGAGAGCATCATCAAACCTGCCGACGGGCCGGTCGAGCATTTTTACATCGTCAAACAAGGCCGGGTCGTCGGCGAACGCCCGCATACGGCCAAGGGCGGCACCGAAACCACCTTTGAAATCACCACCGGCGAGTGTTTCCCCCTCGCCGCGCTGCTGGGTGAGCGTGCGACCCGCACCGAACACCTGGCGGCCGAAGATACTTTTTGCCTACAGCTGAACAAGCTGGCGTTCATCAAGTTGTTCGCACTTTCCACCACGTTTCGCGACTTTGCCCTACGCGGTGTCAGCAGCCTGCTGGATCAGGTCAATCAGCAAGTCCAGCAAAAAGCCGTGGAAACCCTCGGTACTCAATATTCGCTGAACACGCGACTGGGCGAATTGGCGATGCGCCATCCAGTGACCTGCAGCCCCGCCACGCCCTTGCGTGAAGCCGTAACCCTGATGCATGAGCAACAGGTCGGCAGCATCGTGATTGTCGACGAGCACAAAGCCCCGCTGGGCATTTTCACCCTGCGCGACCTGCGCCATGTGGTGGCCGACGGCACTGACGACTTCAACGAAGCAATCGAACACCACATGACCCAGGCGCCGTTTTTCCTGTCGCCGGACCACAGCGCCTTCGATGCAGCGATCGCCATGACCGAGCGCCACATCGCCCACGTCTGCCTGGTGAAAGACCACCGTTTGTGTGGCGTGGTGTCCGAGCGCGATCTGTTTTCACTGCAACGGGTCGACCTGGTGCACCTGGCGCGGACCATTCGCAGCGCGCAGAAACTGGAAAACCTGGTGGCGATGCGCGGCGAGATCGGTCAACTGGTCGAACGCATGCTGGCGCACGGTGCCTCTTCGACCCAGATCACCCACATCATCACCTTGCTCAACGATCACACGGTGTGCCGGGTGATCGAACTGACCCTCGCCGAGAAAGGTGACCCCGGCATTCCGTTCAGTTGGCTGTGCTTCGGCAGTGAGGGCCGCCGTGAACAGACGCTGCACACTGATCAGGACAACGGCATTCTGTTCGAAGCCCGGGACGCGGCGCATGCCGCCGAAATTCGCGGCAAATTACTGCCGATTGCCCAGCAGATCAATCAGAGCCTGGCGCTCTGCGGCTTCACGCTGTGCAAGGGCAACATCATGGCCGGCAACCCTGAACTGTGTTTGTCCCGGGCCGAATGGGCGCGGCGTTTTGCGGCGTTTATTCGTGAGGCGACGCCGGAGAACCTGCTGGGTTCGAGCATTTATTTCGACCTGCGCGTGGTCTGGGGTGACGAGCAAGGCTGTGACCAGCTGCGTCAGGGCATTCTCGATCAGGTCAACGACAACCGGCTGTTCCAGCGGATGATGGCCGAGAACGCCTTGCGCAACCGTCCGCCCGTGGGACGTTTCCGTGAGTTCGTGCTGGCACGCAAGAATGGTGAGAAAGCCACGCTGGATCTGAAGGTCCAGGGACTGACGCCTTTCGTCGATGGCGCTCGGTTGCTGGCCCTGGCCCATGGCATCGAGTCCAACAATACCCTGGAGCGCTTTCGCGAATTGGTGGCCAAAGAGGTCATTGAACGGCTGGACGGCGCCGCGTATGAAGAGGCCTATCACTTCATCCAGCAAACCCGCATGCAGCAGCATCAGCTACAGACGAGGGAGAACTTGCCCTACTCCAACCGGGTCGATCCGGACAGCCTCAATCATCTGGATCGACGGATCCTGCGTGAATCCCTTCGCCAGGCTCAACGACTGCAAAGCAGCCTGGCGCTGCGGTATCAGCTATGAGCCTGTTTTCATGGCTGCGCCCGGCAGGCCCAAGCCTGACCGACGAACTCCAGCAACGTTTGCAGCGCTTGCCCTCGGCGGCCGAGCTGAGCGAATGCAGCCTGCGCGAGCAGCGCTGGGTGGTGCTCGACCTGGAAACCACTGGCTTGAACCTGAACAAGGACCGTGTGCTGTCTATCGGCGCGGTGGTCATCGAAGACGGGGCGATCGATTTCAGCCAGCAGTTCGAACGCACGCTGCAATGCGATATGAAGCTGGGGCCCAGCGTGTTGATTCATGGTCTGGGGCCTAGCGCGATTGCCGCTGGCAGCGATCCCGCTCAGGCCTTGGTCGAATTCATGGAGTTCGTCGGAGAAAGCCCGGTGCTGGCGTTTCATGCGCCGTTCGATCAACACATGCTGGGGCGTTCGCTGAAAGATCATTTGGGTTACAAATTGCAGCATCCGTTCCTGGATGTGGCGGACATCGCACCGCTGCTCTGTCCTCAGGCGCACATTCGCGATGCAGGACTGGATGAGTGGATCGACTGGTTCAAGCTGGAGGTTTTCGAACGGCACAACGCCAGCGCAGATGCGTTAGCCACGGCGGAGCTGGCGTTGATTCTGTTCAGCCGGGCGCGGCAGCAGCAGATTCATAGCCCGTTGAATTTGCAGCAGCGGTTGAGCCAGTGGAAACGGCGGCAGCGGGCGCCGTCCTTTTAAGACAAGCCAATCTTCTGTGGCGAGGGAGCTTGCTCCCGCTCGGCTGCGCAGCAGTCGTCAATCAGCAATACGGGTCTGCCTGGATAAATGCAAGGGGCCGCTTCGCGCCCCAGCGGGAGCAAGCTCCCTCGCCACAGGTTACTTTGCACAATGCCCTGGAAACTCACCTGACCAGTGGCCAATTGCTTACCTCCCCCGCCTCTGCCACAATCGCGAACAATTCTCGTTAGTTAACACTTCCCAATCGGTGATGTTGCGTGTCGTCAGTCCAAAGCCCCCAAAGTGAGCTCGTTGGCGCGTTATATCGCGACCATCGCGATTGGCTATTGGCCTGGCTGCGACGCAATGTGGCCTGTTCGCAACGGGCCGAGGACCTGAGTCAGGACACCTTCGTGCGCTTGCTGGGCCGTGATGAGCTGAAGGAGCCTCGCGAACCGCGGGCGTTTCTGGTGGCGATCGCCAAGGGCTTGCTGTTCGACTATTTCCGTCGCGCAGCGCTGGAACAGGCCTACCTCACTGAGTTGATGCTGATCCCCGAAGGCGAACAACCGTCGGTGGAAGAACAGCAGCTGATCCTCGAAGACCTGAAAAACATCGACCGCCTGCTCGGCAAGCTTTCAAGCAAGGCCCGGGCGGCGTTTTTCTATAACCGCCTCGACGGCCTCGGCCATGCGCAAATCGCCGAGCGCCTGGGTGTGTCGGTGCCCCGGGTTCGCCAATACCTGGCCCAAGGCATTCGTCAGTGCTACATCGCGCTGTACGGTGAGCCGATATGAGCCCGGCCAGTTCCAAACCGGTATCAGCCCAAGTGCTGGATGCCGCGATTGCCTGGCAATTGTCCCTGGATTCCGGCAGCCCAGTGGAGCGTGAAGAATTCGCCAAATGGCACGCCGCCCACGAGGAACACGCTCGGGCCTGGCGCCAGTTGGGCATGCTCGATCAGCGTTTCAGCGTCGCCAACGGTCCTGGGCGCACGGCGTTATTGCAATCGCGCGAAAGCATTCGCCGACGGGTACGCACGCTCGGCAGCGGCCTGGCCAGCATCGTTGCAGTGATCGGCCTGGCGCTGTTCGCCGGTGATCGTTATCTGCCCATCGACTATTGGCTGGCCGACCAGCGCACCGCCACTGGCGAGCAGCGCACCCTGCGCCTGACCGACGGCACGCTGATCAACCTCAACACTCACAGCGCAGTGGACGTGCGTTTTGACGAGAAGCAGCGGCTGATCATCCTTCAGGAAGGGGAAATTCTCGTCGAAACCGGTCATGGCGACGCCCGGCCGTTTATCGTCGAAACCCGTGAAGGCAGCCTGCGCGCGCTGGGCACGCGGTTCCTGGTCAAGCGCGAGGACGATGGCACGCGGCTGAGCGTGTTGCAGTCCGCGGTGGCGGCCCATCCGCAATCGAGTCCTGAAGAGCAGATCCTGCGTGAAGGCCAGCAAGTGCTGATGCGCAGCAACGGCCTAGGGCCCATCGTCGCGCTGAACCTGGGCGCCGATGCCTGGACCCGCGGCATGCTGGTGGTGGACAACGCTCGACTGGAGGACCTGGTGCACGAACTCGGTCGCTATCGACGCGGGCATCTGGGTGTTGCGCCGGAGGTTGCTGACCTGCGGATCACCGGCAGCTTCCCCCTGCACGACACCGACAAGGCCCTGAGCGCGCTGCTGCCGACCTTGCCGGTGCAGATCGAACAGCATACGCCGTGGTGGGTGACGGTGGCGAAGGCTGATGCCAAGCCCTGAAATTCTCGGAGCCTGAACCGACGCCATCGCGGGCAAGTCGAATCGGCGCAGCGCCGCTCCCACAGGGTTTTGTGTCATTCACAGATTTCCCGCTCGACACAAAACCTGTGGGAGCGTGCGGTGCGGCGATCCGACTTGCCCGCGATGGGGCCATCCGCCTCACCCTAGAAACTCATCCTCTTTACTGAATCGAAATTATTTTCATCCAGCCCTATCACTTTTGAATTCTCGTTCGGCACCTAGGCAATTGAGAAATATTTCCATTCAGGAGCCGCTGTATGTCCCGTTCGCTAGACACCTTGTTGCGCCCCAGCTTACTGGCAGTCGCCATTGCCCTTTGCTCTCCCTTGGCCAGCACTCCGCTGATCGCCGCTGAACAAGCGTCCAGCGTTCGCGCCTACAACCTGCCCGCTGCACCGCTGGCCAGCACCCTGAACCAAATCGCCAGCCAGGCGGGCCTCGCGCTGGCGTTGAATCCTTCACTGGCGGCCGGGAAGACCTCGGCGCCGGTCAAGGGCCAGTTCGATGCAGCCGGCGCCCTGCGTGAAGCCTTGCGCGGCTCCGGTCTGCAACTGGAGCAAAGCAGCGCCGGCACCTACAGCCTGGTCGCCATTCCCGAGGGCACGCTGGCCCTGCCGGAAACGGCGGTCATCGGCGTCGAAAATACTGAAAGCGCCTGGGGCCCGGTGGAAGGCTACCTCGCCACGCGCACCGCCGCCGGCACCAAGACCGACACCGCGCTGGTCGAAGCGCCACGCTCGATTTCGATCGCCACTCGCCAGCAAATGGACGATCGCAATGTGCAGAACCTCGATGACGCCGTGCGCTACATGCCTGGCATCGTCGCCAGCAGCTACGGCAGCGACACCCGCGCCGACTGGCTGCGGGTCCGGGGTTTTGAACCGACCCAGTTCCTCGATGGCCTGCCGCTGCCGAAAGGCACCTACGCCAACCCGAAACAGGAAACCTGGAACCTCGATCGCCTCGCCCTGCTGCGTGGCCCGGCGTCGTCGGTCTACGGCCAGACCCCACCGGGCGGCCTGCTGGACATGGTCAGCCGCCGTCCAACCGCTGAAGACAGTCACGAGATCCAGCTGCAATACGGCAGCGATAACCAGCGTCAGATCAACTTCGCCAACACCGGCAAAATTGATGACGAAGGCCAGTTCCTCTATAGCCTGAGCGGCGTAGTGCGTGACAGCGGCACGCAGATCGACCACGTCGACAACAAGCGCTACAACATCGCGCCAAGCCTGACCTGGAACATCGACGAAGACACCAGGTTCACCCTGCTCACGCAATTCACCCGCGACGATACCGGCATCACCAGCCAGTTCCTGCCAGTGCAAGGCACCAAGATCGACATGCCGTTCGGCAAGGTGTCCCATCACAAGAACCTCGGCGACCCGGACTGGGAATACTACGACCGCACCTACTACGCGCTGGGCTATGCGTTCGAACATCGCTTGAACGACGTCTGGCAGTTCAAGCAGAACCTGCGTTACACAAAATCCGATCTGTCGTTTCAGGGGCTCACTGTCGGCTCGTATCCGTTCACCCAGGTGGATAACGACGGCAACGTCGGGCGCACCAGCACCATCGTTGATGAAGACATCAGCCAGTTCGCCGTGGATAACAATTTCCAGGCCGACTTCGCCACCGGCGATGTCCGTCACACCCTGCTGCTGGGTCTCGACCACCAGCGCAGCAACACCAACTACACCTCGATTTTCGGCGACGGGCTGACCACCAACGTCAACAACCCGATCTATGGCCAGCCAATCGTTCGTCCGCCGCGCTCCACCGCGTTCTACGACTACAACCAGAAGACCTACCAGACTGGCCTGTATGTGCAGGATCAAATGGCCCTCGACCAATGGCGCCTGACCGTCGGCGGACGTGAGGATTGGGTCCACACCAGCACCGAGTTCTTCAACAAGGGCGACGCCACCAACACCCAGCGCGACAAGAACTTCAGCGGCAACGCGGCGATCAGCTATGTGTTTGATTCGGGCTTTGTGCCGTACCTGTCGTACGCCGAATCCTTCCAGCCAACAATGGGTGCTTCGGCCACGGCCACCGACTCGTTCAAGCCGACCGAAGGCAAGCAGTGGGAATTGGGCATCAAGTATCAGCCACCGGGCAGCAACACCCTGCTCACCGCGGCGGTGTATGACCTGACCCAGAAAAACGTCTCGGTCACCACCACCGTCGGCGCGACACCGATCACCAGCCAGACTGGCGAAGTGAAGGTCAAGGGCCTGGAGCTGGAAGCGGTGTCCGACGTTACCGAAAACCTGAAAATCATCGCGGCCTACACCCTGGCCAAATCCGAAGTGCAAAAAGGCGACAACAAGGGCAATCGTCTGCAACTGATGCCTAACCAACAGGCTTCACTGTGGGCCGATTACACCTGGCACACCGGCGTGCTGGACGGCTTCGGTATTGGTGCCGGCGCTCGCTATACCGGCAACACCTACGGCGATCAGGCCAACACCTGGCTGGGCAAGGCCGACGCCTATACCGTGTTCGACGCCGCGGTCCATTACGACCTCGGCCGTCTGGACAACAGCCTGAAAGGCGCGTCCCTGGCACTGAACGCCACCAACCTGCTGGACAAGGACTACATCTCCACCTGTGACAGTTTCTACTGCTACTACGGCGACCAGCGAAGTGTCGTCGCCAGTGCAACTTACAAGTGGTAATTGCCTGAGCTGAAACGCTCCAAGACCCAAGCCGTCCCTCGAGGACGGCTTTGGTATTTCTAAGGGCCTTGAAATGAAAAGTAAAACAATTCGCCGCTGGTCGTTCATTCACACCTGGACCAGCCTGATCTGCACCGTGTTCCTGCTGATGCTGGCGCTGACCGGCCTGCCCTTGATCTTTCACCACGAGATCGACGAATTGCTGGGCGATGCCGCCGAGCTGAAGCACATGCCGGCGGACACCCCGCAACTGAATTTGCAGCAGTTGGTCCAGGCGGCGGAAAAACATCGCCCCGGCGAAGTCATGCAGTATTTTGGCTTCGACGAAGAAGAACCCAACGCGGCGATCGCCATCATGGCGGCCACCGCCGGCACTGAACCCAATTCGTCGCACACCTTCATGCTCGATGCCCGCACCGGCGAAGCGCTGGAGATGCCGTCGGCCAACGGCGGTTTCATGATGGTGATGCTGCGCCTGCACGTGGACATGTTCGCCGGGCTCCCGGGCAAACTGCTGCTGGCGTTCATGGGGCTGATGTTTGTCGTGGCCATCATTTCCGGGACGGTGCTGTACCTGCCGTTCATGCGCCGTTTGAAATTCGCCACCGTGCGCCAGGACAAATCCACTCGCCTGCGCTGGCTCGACCTGCATAACCTGATCGGCGTGATTACCCTGACCTGGGCGCTGGTGGTCGGGGTGACCGGCGTGATCAGTGCCTGCGCCGACCTGCTGATCGCCGCCTGGCGCAACGACGCACTGAGCACGATGATCGCGCCGTACCGCGACGCGCCACCGCTGACGCAATTGGCACCCGCGACCCGTTTGCTCGACATCGCCAAGGAAGTCGCGCCGGGCATGCAACCCGATTTCATCGCCTTCCCCGGCACACGGTTTTCCAGCGAACACCATTACGCCGTGTTCATGAAAGGCAGTACCCACCTGACTTCGCACCTGCTGACCCCGGTGCTGATCGACGCCAGTACGCTGCAAGTCACGGCGGTGGCCGAACGACCGTGGTACATGGACGCCATGGGCATGTCGCAACCCCTGCACTTTGGTGATTACGGCGGCATGCCGATGAAAATCCTCTGGGCAACCCTGGATGGGCTGACCATCGTCGTGCTGGGCAGCGGGGTTTATCTGTGGGTGGTGCGGCGCAAGGCGGTGAAACCTGCGCTCGAGCAAGCGGAGGCTCAAGCATGAGGCCGCGACAATCGAACTTCTGGAAGGTCTTCGCCACGCCCACCGTGATCGCGCTGCTCAGCGCCGCGGGGTTGTTCGCCGCATTGCTGGGCGATGGGGTGTGGGATGCCTTGAGCTGGCTCGGCCTGGGTGTTCCTGCCGTCCTGGCCCTGCGCGGTCTGCTGCAACGGCGTTGATCTAAACGGTTGTCGCAGCTGTCGAACCCCGGCGAGGCTGCGTTCGGCTGCGAAGCAGTCGTAAATCCGGCAGCCGGGTTGTGTCAGACAAACCGCGTTTCCCGGTCTGCGGCCGCTGCGCGACCGAACGCAGCCTCGCTGGGGCTCGACAGCTGCTACAGAATTCAACAGGACAGTCATACGACGACATCCTCTCCCGCCCGTCGCCTCGCCCCGCAAATTCTCTGACATATTTATTGACAGTTTCGCCCTTGCACTTCTATAAAGGCACATGTTGTACGACAACATACAACAAACCTGTTCGACACCAAACTCCAAAAATAATCATGGTGAAGCAATGAAAGTCAAAGGCATCCGCTGGTGGATGGTCGGCCTGGTGACGGCCGGCCTGATGGTCAACTACCTGGCTCGCAATACCCTGTCAGTGGCCGCTCCGACCCTGATGAGCGAAATGAACATCTCCACCGAGCAGTACTCGCACATCGTGGTCGCGTGGCAGGTTTGCTACGCGCTGATGCAGCCGGTGGCCGGTTACATCATCGATGCCATTGGCACCAAGATGGGCTTCGCCATCTTCGCCTTCGCCTGGTCGATTGCCTGTGCGGCAGCGGCGCTGGCGTCGGGCTGGCAAGGCCTGGCCTTCGTCCGGGGCCTGCTGGGCCTGACGGAAGCAGCCGGTTTGCCGGCGGCGGTCAAAGCCTCGACCGAATGGTTTCCGGCCAAAGAACGTTCGGTAGCGATCGGCTGGTTCAACATCGGCTCGTCGATCGGCGCTTTGCTGGCGCCGCCGCTGGTGGTCTGGGCGATCCTGAACAGTGGCTGGGAACTGGCGTTCCTGATCGTCGGGGGGCTGGGCATCGCCTGGAGTTTCCTCTGGCTGATGCTCTACAAACATCCCCGCGATCAAAAGCGCCTGAGCGACGAAGAACGCGACTACATCCTCAGCGGCCAGGAAGACCACTTCAAAGACCCGACCCCGAAAAAGGGCAGCTGGAAGAAGATCATCGGCAGCCGCAACTTCTACGCCATCGCCAGTGCGCGGATGCTCTCCGAGCCCGCCTGGCAGACCTTCAATGCCTGGATTCCGCTGTACCTGATGACCGAACGCCACATGAACATCAAAGAGATCGCGATGTTCGCCTGGCTGCCGTTTCTGGCCGCCGACCTCGGCTGCATACTCGGTGGTTACCTGAGTCCGTTCTTCCACAAACATTGCAAAGTGTCGCTGTTCACCTCGCGCAAAATGGTCCTGTTGTTCGGCGCCTCGTGCATGATCGGCCCGGCCTGCATCGGCCTGGTGGCCAGTCCTTACACGGCGATCGCGCTGCTGTGCATCGGCGGCTTCGCCCACCAGACGTTGTCCGGTGCGTTGTATGCGATCACTTCCGACTCGTTCGGCAAGAATGAAGTGGCCACGGCCACCGGCATGGGCGGGATGTTCGGTTACCTGGGCGCTGCGGCCTTCACTCTGGTGTTTGGCGTGATGGTGACCAAGATCGGTTACAGCCCGCTGTTCGTGGTGCTGGCGATTTTCGACATCGTGGCTGCATTCATCGTCTGGACCGTGGCGCGTGAGCTGAAGCCACAAAAGACTGCCCCGGGTTCGCAAGCCGCATTGCAACCGGCCGCCTGAACCTGAACCATGTGGGAGCGAGCCTGCTCGCGATGGCGACCTGACATTCAACATGAGTGCTGAATGTAAACGACCTCATCGCGAGCAAGCTCGCTACCACAGGGATTTGCGTGCGTTGGTCATCTTGAGCTATCGCTTCAACGCGCTATGCTGCCCAGCACTGCCCAACACCGAGACGTTGCCATGTCCGCCCCCAGCATGACCCTGTTCCACAATTCGTTATCGCCCTTCGTTCGCAAAGTCATGGTGCTGTTGCACGAAACCGGTCAGACCGACCGCGTGGCGTTGCAAGACTGCGTGCTCACGCCGGTGAACCCGGACCAGACGCTCAACGAAGACAACCCGCTGGGCAAGATCCCGGCCCTGCGCCTGGCCGACGGCAACGTCATTCATGACAGCCGGGTGATCCTCGATTACCTCGACCATCAACACGTCGGCAACCCGCTGATCCCCCGCGACGGTTCGGCCCGCTGGCGCCGCTTGACCCTGGCCTCCCTGGCCGACGGGATCATGGACGCTTCGGTGATGGTTCGGTACGAAGTGGCCCTCCGTGCCCCCGAGAAGCATTGGGACGAATGGCTCGATGGCCAGCGCGACAAGATTCGTCGCGCGCTGGCGCTGTTGGAGAAGGACGCGATTGCCGAGCTGACCAGCCATTTCGATGTCGCGGCGATCAGTGTGGCGTGCGCGTTGGGTTACCTCGACCTGCGCCATCCGGATCTGCAATGGCGCGAGGCGAATCCGCAGTTGGCGGCCTGGTATTTCGAGGTGAGTCAGCGGCCTTCGATGGTGGCGACGATGCCGAAGCTCTAGATCTTCGCCGACTGTACCGGCCTCATCGCGAGCAGGCTCGCTCCCACAGTTGATCTTTGGTGCGCATGAATTTTGTGTTCACAGGAGATCCCTTGTGGGAGCGAGCCTGCTCGCGATGGCACCACACCGGATCCATCGGAAACAACCCGTGAATCAGCGTCACCAACACCTCCCCTTCCCGCTGATCCTCGCGCAACCCCAACGACCGGCTCATTCCACCGCTCCAAGATCAAACGCCAGCGGCTTGGCCGGCTTCTGCCCGATCCCGTACCAATCCAGCTTGCGGGTCAGCACCATGAACACGCCGAGCAAGCCGAACAGCAACAACGAGCCCATCAACAGTGCGTAATCCTCGGCACTCAACAAGCCGTAGAGCAAGCCATACAACGCCGCCAACCCCGCCGAAAAGCTCAAGCCGTGGCGCACGCTGCGCAGCACATGGCAGACATAGAAGCCGATCAACAACACACAGCCGCCCGCCGACAACAGATAAGCCAGGGCAAAACCAATGTGCTCCGACAGCGACAGCAGCAACAGGTAGAAGAACGCCAGCGCCACGCCCACCAATGCATATTGCACCGGGTGCACCGCCAGGCTTTTCAGCACTTCGAAGAGGAAGAAGCCGGCGAAGGTCAGCACGATGAACAGCAGCGCATATTTGATTGCCCGATCGCTCTTCAGGTACTGGTCCACCGGATCGATGAAACTCACGCCAAAACTGCGGCCGTTGTACGCCTCGCAACCTCCGCCGGACACACAACTGCTCAGCGCTTCTTGCAGGTTGGTGGAGAAAAACGAGGTCTGCCAGTTGGCGGTGAACCCTTGATCGGTCACTTCACGCTGGGCTGGCAGGTAGTTGCCGATGAAGCTTGGGTGCGGCCAGTTGGCGCTCAGCGACACCTTGCTGGTCTTGCCCACTGGAAGGATCTGCAACTGACCGGTGCCTTGCAGCCGCAGGTCGAAACCGAAGGTCAATTCCGTGGTTTGCTTTGCATCCAGCGCTGGCAATGTCACGTGTACACCTTCGCCTAACCAGCCCACCTGGGTCCCCGGAACAAAGTCCAGACGCTGGTCATTGAGTTCGAGTTTCAGGGCGTTTTCGATGCCGCGAATGTCGCTGATACCGACCGCCAGAAACGGCTGATCGAACTGGTAATCGGCGAAGTCTTCCTTGATACCCAGTTGCGCCGGGACCGAGAAATGCCCGCTGATGCGGTTGTCGGCGTGGAACAGCCGCGCCTCGTAAATGCCTCGGGAGCGCAGTTCGGTCTGCACCTGCCCGTCGAGCTCGAAGCGTTCCGGGAGGAAATACAGACGACCGCGTTCCTCACCGATGTCCTGGTAGCGCTGGTTGGTTTTCTCGTTGAGTTTCCAGGTGCGCACCACTTTGCGATACGGCACCACCATCAGCGGCCCGCTCAGTTGCTGGCTGTAGCTGGAACTGCGGGCAATGTCTTCGAGCACGCCGTCGCGCAATTGCTGGCGGTCCTGGATGATGCCGTTGATCATCAGCAACGGGATCAGCAATAGCAGAATCAGAAGGGCGATTGCCCCGAGTTTTAGGGTCAGGCTGCGGTTCATGGGACTCTCCCTGTTTGGATGGGGAGAGTCTGGAATGGGTGTGTGGGGGATTTATGAGGGGAATATGGAGATTGTGTGGAGTCTGGCCGGGCCTCTTCGCGAGCAGGCTCGCTCCTACATTAGACCGCAATCTCCTGTGGGAGCGAGCCTGCCCGCGATTGGCCGCAACTCGGTCCTAAGCCAAGCGCAACCTGACTTCAACACCACCCTCGACATTGCCGATGCTCAACGACCCACCATGCAACTTGACCACTTCTTCCACAAAGTTAAGCCCCAACCCGGTGCTCTTGCGCCCACTGTCCGGGCGCGGCAGCGAGTAGAAACGCTCGCTCAAACGCGGCAACGCATAGTCGGGAATCGCTTCGGCCTGGTTGAACAACTTGAACTCGATCTGCTCACCGACCCTCTCGGCGCTGAACCGCAGCAAGCCCTGAGGCGCAGTGAAATCCAAAGCGTTTTCCAGCAGATTCCCCAACGCCTGACGCAACAGGAACGGCTCGCCATGCAGGGTCATATCCGGCGCAATCAGCTGTTCCACACGCAACTGCTTGCTTTCGATCCGCGCAGCCTGGGCGTCGAGCAATTCATCCACCAAACCCGCCAACGGGACCGCTACCCGCTCTTCCAATCCTTGGCGCTGTTCAACCTGGGCCAGGTTCAGCAGCCGCTCAATCAACTGCTGCATCCGCACACTTTCGCTGTCGATGTTGCTGACGAAACGCTGCTGCTGAGCCAATGGCATTTCACCTTGCAGCAACTCCGCTGCACCGCGAATCGCCGCCAATGGGCTTTTCAATTCATGGGTCAGGGTGTGCACATAACGCTCGACGTAGGCTTTGCCTTCCAGCTGCGTTCGCATCTGTTCCACTGCCGTCGCCAGTTGCTCCAGCTCACCGCCGCGATAATGCGGCACCTCGACGCGCCGCCCTTCACTCACTGCCTGCGCATAAGCCGTCAACCGTCGCAAAGCCGCGCTCAACCACCACGACAATAGCGCGCCGAACAGCAGACCCAGGCCGATCAGGCCGGCGCCATAGGCGAGCAATCGTCGTTCAGTGCGATCCACATAAGGCTGCAACGAACTGTTGGGCTTGGCCACGGTGACCACGCCGATGATCCGGCCGTTGTCGCGAATCGGCGCGCCGACGTGCATCACTGATGAGTTCGTATCGTTCGGATCGCTGCGGGTGGAACGCGCGCCGTATTCACCGCGCAACGTCAGGTAGACGTCGTTCCAGCGCGAGTAATCCTGCCCCACCGCTGCGCCACTGGAGTCCAGCACCACGGTGCCTTTGGCGTCAGTGACGTAGATGCGGTGGTTGACTTGGTTCTTCGGCAAGCCCCAGATGCTTGCCTTCGGCTGCCGCTCGCCATAGGCCTTGAGCAGTTCGGGCCAGCGGTTCTGGTTGAGGGTGCCGGCCTTGAAATCGTCGCGCAGGATCTCGGCCATCAGGTTGGCGGTGTCGACCAGGGTTTCTTCCGTGGACTGGCGCACGCCGGGTCGGATTTCTTCCATCACGGTGTTGAGCACGAAGTAACCGGTCAGGCCGATAAACAGCACGTAGCCCAGGAAGATCCTGATTCCCAACGGCATCAGCTGTGCCCCGGACTGTAACTGTAGCCGAGGCCGCGATGGGTCTGGATCGGTTCGGCGTCGGCCTTCACCAGACGCAACTTGGCGCGCACGCTTTTAATATGGCTGTCGATGCTGCGCTCGTAACCGGCATCGGCGGCCACGCCCAGCGCATCGAGTAATTGCTCGCGACTGAAGACGCGTTCGGGTTGTTCCAGCAGGCATTGCAGCAGACGGAATTCGTGCCGGGTGAGGCTCAAGGGCTGATTGCGATAGCTGATTTGCACGCGTTCGCTGTCGACACGAAACAACGCCGATGAGGCCTCGGCCACCGGTCGCGGCGCCATCCGCTTGAGAATCGCCCGCACCCGCGCCGCGACTTCCCGGGGGCTGAACGGTTTGACCACGTAGTCGTCGGCGCCGATTTCCAGGCCCACGACGCGGTCGATTTCCGCATCACGCGCACTGAGGAAGATCACCGGCACGTCGCTGAAACGCCGCAGTTGCTTGCAGGTCTCGAAGCCGCTGATGTCCGGCAGGCCGATGTCGAGAATGATCAGGTCGGCCGGGGTCTGGCGCTGATGTTCCAGCGCCGCCGCGCCGAGGCTCAACCAGGTCGTGGTGAACCCCTCGCCCTGCAGCGCGAATATCAGGGTGTCGGCAATCGCCGCTTCGTCTTCGACAATCAGGATTTGAGGCATGGCGTCCGAGCCCGGCAGTTAAGTGGGCGAACGGTGCCCCAAGCCTCTCGTTCCGTCAATCAGCAGTCGGGTTTGTCGGCCGTGAAACGCCGCGCCGGGTTCACCGCTGCGCCGAATTCACGCAAGGCCTTGGCCCCGATCAACAGCGGATAGTTGAAGCTGCTGCGGTCGGTGAGGTTGACCTCGACGGTGCGCTTGACGTTGCCCAGGCACAGCTCCAGATCGACCACCGGGCGTTTGGTGGGCTCGATGGCTTCCTTGTCATCCTCGTCTTCTTCGGAGCGGGTCTTGATCTTGCTGATCCGCGCGACCTTGTGTTCGTAGACCTTGTTGCTCGCGTCTTTGGTGGCGAGGCGGAAACGTACCCACTCGTCGCCGTCGCGGGTGAAGGTTTCGATGTCCTTGGCCGACAGCGATGCCGTCAGGGCGCCGGTGTCCATTTTGGCTTTAAGGACTTCGCCGCCGATTTCCGGCAGCGCAATGTATTCGTAACGCCCGTACAGCGTCGGCTCGGCGGCCAGGACTGGCAGGGCCACGAGGGAAAGCAGTGCAAGGAGGGATTTCACGTAATGGGCATCCTTTGGGAATTGGGGCGCAGTGGCCGAATTCTAGACCGCAAACAACAACGATAGTTGGACGACCACCTACCTTTGTGGCGAGGGAGCTTGCTCCCGTTCGGCGGCGAAGCCGTCGTAAATCCATTCAACCTGATGTTCCTGACAAGCCACTTCACGGAGCCTTTGGGGCCGCTTCGTAGCCCGGCGGGAGCAAGCTCCCTCGCCACAGGCGATCTCATCAGGCTGCAAGCATAACGAGGTAAAGGTGAAACATTCGTCACCACCGATTTGGCCTGCCGCGCGAAGCTGCATATCATGGCGCGCCCAAAGGCTTTCAAGAGTTACTTATGCGCCGCCTGCTCACCGGCTGTTTCGTTACCCTGCTGTTGTTGCTCAACACCCTGGTCCTGTTCGGGCCGCTGATGGTGTTTGCCCTGCTCAAACTGATCCTGCCCGGGCGTTTTCGCGACTACGCCTCCTGGGCGGTGATGTGGATCGCCGAAACCTGGGCCGAAATCGACAAGCTGATGTTTCGCCTGTGCATCCCCACCCAATGGGATATCCGCGGCGGCGATGACCTGCGCCGCGACACCTCGTACCTGGTGATCAGCAACCATCAATCCTGGGTCGATATCCCGGCGCTGATCCAGACACTCAACCGCCGCACGCCGTTCTTCAAGTTCTTCCTCAAGAAGGAACTGATCTGGGTGCCATTCCTGGGGCTGGCGTGGTGGGCCTTGGATTACCCGTTCATGAAGCGCTACACCAAGGCATTCCTGGCCAGGCATCCCGAGCTGGCCGGCAAGGACCTGGACATCACCAAAGCGGCGTGCGAGTTGTACAAGCGTCAGCGGGTGACCGTGGTCAATTACCTGGAAGGCACCCGATACACCGTGGCGAAAAGCGCACAGCAGCAGTCACCGTTCACACACTTGCTCAAGCCCAAGGCCGGCGGCGTGGCGTTTGTGCTGGCGGCAATGGGCGAACAGCTGGACGCCGTGCTCGATGTCACGGTGGTGTATCCGCAGCAGAAAATTCCGGGATTTTGGGACTTGATCAGCGGCAACGTGCCGAGGGTCATCATCGACATCAAGACCCGCGAGCTCGACCCGGCCCTGTGGCAGGGTGATTACGAGAACGATCCGGTGTTTCGCGAAACGATCCAGAACTGGGTCAACCAGCTCTGGATCGAGAAGGATCAACGCATCGACGCCTTGCGCGCCGAGCGCCGTTGAATCAACTACCGGTGCCGGCACCCCAGATCCCGCCCAGGCTTTCCAGCAACGGACCGCCCACGCCCTGATCGCCGAGGTACTTGAGGAGCACCGGGGCAAACTGGCCGACCATGCTGCCGTCCATGCCCAGGGCGCCGAACGCGCTGTTCAGGTCACTGGTGTTCTTCACATTGCCCAGCGCGTTCTCCAGACCGGCCGACTTGCCGGACGAGCCGAGCAAACCAGCGAGAGCGCCCAGTTCACCGCCGCCTGACAGCTTGTCCAGGCCCGGTACGCTTTTGGCCAGTTGCGAGTAATCAGTCGAGCTCAACTGATTCTTCGCCAGCCCCAACATCGCCGCAGTGCCACCGACGGCTTGCTCAGGTTTAACGTTCAACTGCGAAGTCAGCGCGCCGAGCAGCCCGGCGGTTTCCTGCGTGGGTGCGGCGGCAGTGGCCGCATTACCACCCTGCATGCTCGAGGCCGCTTTGGTCACATCGTCCAGGCTGAAACCGGCGAAGACCGGGCTGGCCGCGAGGGTCATCAGAGAGGCCAGTGCAAAACTGCGTGAAATCTTCATCCAGACATCCTCTTGTGCCGTGAGAGCCGCCCGAGAGCGGACGGGAAAACTGCCGGTTTGACCGGGGTTTGGGGGGGTTGTTCCTTGCTGGCGCTGCCAATTTTTCGGCTGAAACTAAGCAAAATGCCTAGTAATTAAAGACTTAAGCTCTGTATAGGTATAAGAAAGTTATTTATTACATCGAACCTTCATTAAAGCCTGTCAGATATGACAGTTGTGACTATTCCACAAGCGACTTAAGCTGAATTTGTGACAACGCAAAACCGAGTACAAGTCGAGGCATAGCCGCTCGCATCTCTTCGTTTTTTAATATGTTAGGAAGCATCAACATGACTGAAAAAAGAGTAAAGGGTACAGTTAAATGGTTCAACGATGACAAGGGTTTTGGCTTCATCACTCCACAGAGCGGCGATGACCTTTTTGTGCATTTCAAAGCAATTAAAATCGATGGTTTTAAATCCCTGAAAGAGGGTGAGACGGTCACTTTTATTGTAAAAGAAGGGCCAAAAGGAATGCAGGCCGAAGAAGTACTTAAAGAGTGAGTAGACACTGTTTAATCAATCAACATCAATAAGGCCTGCGCTGCCAGTGCGGGCCATTTTTATCGGAGATCCCGCGATGGAGAGACAGCCAGCCAAATGCGATGACGTCGCCATTAGCGACTCTTCTTCGCCGTCAAAAAACCTTGATAGAGAGTCAGATGATTCATTGCTGATTTTTTGCCTCAACCCCGGGGACCCACGCCCAGTTGCAGGGGATACCGTAACGTATGACATCGTCCCAGGTGATAACGGTCGGTACTACGCGACAAACATTCAAATAGTTAGACGCAAAAAACCAATTAACTTGAGTTAGCTCTGACAGTCGGCACTTACCTACCCGCCTACAACTTCAAAACTCCACAACTCCACAACTCCACAACACTCAACATTACTTGCGTGCAGCATGGACGTTGAACACACACAAGGAGAACGTTTTGCGCACAATTATTATTGCGAGCACCTTTGCGATTCTGGCCATCAGCAGCTTCGCCTACGCAGACAACTGTCCTGAGCCGTCAACTTTCAAACAGTCAGGCCACGTTTTTACAGCAAAAGACAAATCCGGCCGAATTTGGGAAGGTGAATACTGGCTGCCCGAAGCGCCCTCTTTTAGCTTCGAAAGCGCGTCCTATATCACCAAAGACGAAGGCGAAGACGGCCTCCCCATGGCCGTTAGTCGAATGAGCTGTCGTTACAAAAAAATCGCGATGGTTCTCGACAATGTGACCGATTGGAAAGCAGCGTCTGGAGCTTGGGACAAATCGAATCGCTGTACGGAATCCATCAGTGAGTGCTCATTCTCCATCAGCAATAAATAAAAAAGGGCGACATCACTGTCGCCCTTCTCCCGTCTTGCGTAACGCTTACGCCGCGCTGAACAGTTTGTGCGGATCAATCACAAACTTCTTCGGCACACCCGCATCGAACTCGCCATACCCACGTGGTGCGTCATCCAGGCTGATGACTTCCACACCAACGATGTCGGCGATATGAATGCGGTCCCACATGATCGCCTGCATCAGCTGGCGGTTGTACTTCATCACGGGCGTCTGGCCGGTGTGGAAGCTGTGGGATTTGGCCCAGCCCAGGCCGAAGCGGATGCTCAGGCTGCCCATTTTTGCGGCGGCATCGACGGCACCTGGATCTTCGGTCACGTACAAGCCCGGGATGCCGATTTTGCCGGCCACACGAACCACGCCCATCAGCGAGTTGAGCACGGTGGCCGGAGCCTCGTGTTTCACGCCGTCATGGCCGTGGCCGCGCGCTTCGAAGCCTACGGCGTCGACGGCGCAATCCACTTCTGGCTCGCCCAGCAGTGCAGCGATTTGTTCGTGCAGCGGGGTGTCCAGGGACAGGTCGGCGATTTCGAAACCCTGAGCCTTGGCGTGCGCCAGGCGGACGGTGTTGACGTCACCGATGATCACCACGGCCGCGCCCAATAGGCGAGCGGAAGCAGCAGCGGCCAGACCGACAGGGCCGGCGCCAGCGATGTACACGGTGCTGCCCGGGCCTACGCCGGCGGTGACTGCGCCGTGGTAACCGGTCGGCAGGATGTCGGAGAGGCAGGTCAGGTCGCGGATTTTTTCCATCGCGCGATCGCGATCAGGCAGTTTCAGCAGGTTGAAATCGGCATATGGCACCATCGCGTATTCAGCCTGGCCGCCGGTCCAGTCGCCCATGTCGACATAACCATAAGCACCGCCCGGACGCGCCGGGTTAACACTCAGGCAGACACCGGTGTGCATCTCTTTGCAGGAACGGCAGCGCCCGCAAGCCACGTTGAAAGGCACGGATACCAGGTCGCCGATCTGCAGGTTTTCGACGTCACTGCCCTTCTCGATGACTTCGCCGGTGATCTCGTGGCCCAGTACCAGGCCGGTCTGAGCGGTGGTACGGCCGCGCACCATGTGCTGGTCGGAACCACAGATGTTGGTGGAAACCACACGCAGGATGACGGCGTGGTTAATCTTCCTGCCACGCGGGTCCTGCATTTTCGGATAGTCGATTTTCTGTATTTCGACTTTGCCATTGCCGAGATACACCACACCACGATTGCCAGACATGCTTTCACCTCGCTGTTGTTTTTATGTAGCGGTCGCGTCGCCTGACAGCGGCGGCGCGTTGATTGCTCTGGTTGTTGCCTGTGTGTCTTGTGTTGTCTGTGATGGCCTCATCGCCAGCAGGCTGGCTCCCACAGTGAACCAGGTTGAACTCAGGATATGTGAACGACACAAAACCCTGTGGGAGCCAGCCTGCTGGCGATAGCGATCTAAAGAACGACGGTGCGATTGGCGTTGAGGAACACTCGTCTTTCAATGTGATAACCCACGGCCCGCGCCAAGGTCAGCCCTTCGATATCCCGGCCTTTGGCAATCAGGTCCTCGGGGTAATGACTGTGGTCCACGGCCTCTACGCCCTGGGCGATGATCGGGCCTTCGTCCAGGTCGTTGTTGATGTAGTGCGCCGTGGCGCCGACCAGTTTCACGCCCTTGTTATAGGCCTGGTGATAAGGCTTGGCGCCCTTGAAACCCGGCAGCAGGGAGTGATGGATGTTGATCGCCTTGCCGTCGAGCTTGCGGCACAGCTCGGGCGACAGGACTTGCATGTAGCGGGCAAGGATCACCAGTTCGGCGCCGGACTCTTCGATCACCTGCCACACCTGACGCTCTTGCGTCGGCTTGTCGTTTGGGTCCAGCGGGAAGTGGTAGTACGGAATCTGGTGCCAGTCGGCCAACGGCTTGAGGTCTGGGTGGTTGGACACCACGGCGGCCACGTCCATCGACAATTGGCCGATGCGCTGGCGATAGAGCAAGTCGTTGAGGCAGTGATCGGCCTTGGAGACCATGATCACCACTTTTGGCCGGTAGTTCGGCTCGGTCAGCTCGAAGACCATGCCGAAGGCCTGGCCGCGTTCCGCCAATCCAGCGCGGAAGGCTTGCTCATCGAAGCCGTCGGGCTGGCGGAACTCCACGCGAATGAAGAAACGGCCCGAGAGCCGGTCATCGAAGGAATGGTGCTCGGTGACGTAGCAGCCCTGCTCGAACAGAAAGCGGGTCACCGCGTCCACGGTGCCGAGGACGCTGGGGCAGTCGGCGGTCAGAATCCATGTGTCTGGGGCGCGGCTCATAGTGCGGTGACTCCTGTTCGAAAGTAGCAGCAACGCCGCTTTGTGTAGCAGCTGCCGAAGGCTGCGTTCGGCGGCGAAGCCGTCGTCAACCCTGAATCCCTGATCAATCTGAAAGAACGCTGCCGCAGGTTTCACGACGACTTCGTCGCCGAACGCAGCCTTCGGCAGCTGCTACAGGGACCTCAGTGGTCCATCAAGCCTGAACGCTCAAGCCGTATTCGGCGGCCGCATCCTGCAACCACAACCACCAGTAATCCGAGAAGCTGCGACGGATCAGCAGTTCCCAAGTGTCTTCGGCGGTGTGGCGGATCACCAGTTGCGACTTGGCAAACACGGTGCCGACGGCCTTGCCCACCGGGAAGCTGTTGGGGTGCACGTCGTAGCTGGTGGATTTCATCAGCACTTGGCGCACGTTCGGGCCGCTCAGTTCGAGGAGCTGCTGGCCGCCGCTGACGTTGGTGATCGCGATGTGCAGATCGCCCAGCGCTTCACGCAGTTTTTGCTCGGCGGCGAATTCTTCACCGGTCGGCACGATCAGCAGCCACTCATCCGGCCCCATCCATTGCAGGCTGGTTTCGCCTTTGACGACGACGGTCAACGCAGCCGGCAGCTCGATGCCGAGGGCCTTGTGCACGCCTGCGGCGAAGGCCGCATCGTGGCCATCGCCACGGATGGTCAGGTGGCCGAGGAGTTTTTTCTCACGCACGATCACGCCGGCGCTTTTGCGGCCCTTGCCCACCAGGCTGGCGAGGTCGGCATGATGCAGCGACGACTCGGCCTTGGCCCCAGTGGTTGGGCGTTGTTGGTAAACATTGGCTGCGGTCATAAAGCACCTGTTCCTGAATTCTGTTGGTTCTTGTGGTGGCTGCACTGCCGTCATCGCCAGCAGGGCTAGCTCCCACATTCAACTGTGGGAGCTAGCCCTGCTAGCGATTGGCAGCCCGCCCACAGATCTCGAGGCATCAAACGTTCTGGCGATCCCCTTTCGGATCGAAGAACACCGAAGAAACGATTTCCGCCTCGATCACGCTGCCATCCGCCAGCGGTGCGAACACCCGCTCACCGATGCGCTTCAAACCGCCCTTCACTACGCCCATGGCAAACGAATAACCGAGGGAGTTGTGCAGGTAGCTGGAAGTGACGTGACCGACCATCGTCATCGGAATCGTCTGCTTGGTGTTGAACACCAGTTGCGCGCCTTCCGGCAGCCATTTGGTCGGATCAATCGGCTTCAGGCCCACCAGCTGTTTGCGCTGATCACGCACGCAGTCTTCGCGGTTCATGCCACGCTGGCCGATCCACGAGAACGGTTTGGTGCGACCGACACACCAGCCCATGTTCAGGTCGTCCGGGGTCATCGAGCCGTCGGTGTCTTGACCGACGATGATGAAGCCCTTCTCGGCCCGCAGGATGTGCATGGTTTCGGTGCCGTACGGGGTCAGGTTGTACTGCTTGCCGGCCTCGACGATTTTCTCGAGAACGCCCATCGCATAGTCGGCTTGCACGTTGACTTCGTACGACAGCTCACCGGTAAACGAAATCCGGAAAATCCGCGCCGGCACACCGCCGACCAGCGCTTCTTTCCAGGTCATGAACGGGAACGCTTCGTTGCTCAGATCGGCGTCGGTCACTTCGCTGAGCAGCTTGCGGCTGTTCGGCCCGGACAGGGTCATGGTTGCCCAGTGATCCGTCACGGAGGTGAAGTACACCTTCAGGTCTGGCCATTCGGTCTGGTGGTAGATTTCCAGCCATTGCAGCACGCGCGCAGCGCCGCCGGTGGTGGTGGTCATCACGAAGTGGTTGTCGGCCAGACAAGCGGTTACGCCGTCGTCGAACACCATGCCATCTTCTTTGCACATCAGGCCGTAACGGGCCTTGCCCACGTCGAGCTTGGTCCAGGCGTTGGTGTAGATGCGGTTCAGGAACTCACGGGAGTCCGGGCCCTGGATGTCGATCTTGCCCAGGGTCGAAGCGTCCAGCAGGCCGACGCTGTCGCGCACGGCTTTGCATTCGCGTTTCACGGCAGCATGAATGTCTTCACCGTTTTTCGGGAAGTACCAAGGACGCTTCCACTGACCGACGTCTTCAAACTCGGCGCCGTTTTTCACGTGCCAGTGATGCAGCGCGGTGTGACGCACAGGTTCGAAGATGTGCCCACAGTGACGGCCGGCCACGGCGCCGAAGGTTACCGGCGTGTAGTTCGGGCGGAACATGGTGGTGCCCATCTGCGGGATGGTCACGTTCAGCGAACGGGCGGCGATGGCCAGGCCGTTGACGTTGCCGAGCTTGCCTTGGTCAGTGCCGAAGCCCAGTGCGGTGTAGCGTTTGACGTGTTCGACCGACTCGAAGCCTTCGCGGGTCGCCAGTTCGATGGCGGCGGCGGTGACGTCGTTTTGCAGGTCGACGAACTGCTTCGGTCCGCGTGAGGTGCCTTTTTCGTGCGGCACCTGGAACAGCGCCAGCGTCGGTTCTTCGAGACGGCTCAGGGCTTTCGGCAATGTGCCTTCGACCACACTGAAACCGGCTTCGCTGGCGGCGCGAGCGCCGCCTTCAAAACCATCGGCCAGGGAATCGCCGAGACCATAAACGCCGTTGATGCCACCGACGCACACGCGTTTCTGCGGTGCTTCGCCCGGTACGAAACCGAGGATGTCTTCACGCCAGGTCGGCTTGCCACCCAGGTGCGAAGCCAAGTGGACTACCGGGCTGTAACCGCCGGAACTGGCGATCAAATCGCAATCGAGCCATTCGCCAGGACTGGTCACGGCGTGTGCTTTGACATCGATCGCGGCAACGCGAGCGGCGGTCACGTGCTTGCTGCCACGGGCCTCGATCACGGCGCTGCCGGTCAGGATGCGGATGCCTTTGGCGCGTGCCTCTTCAACCAGCGCACCGCGCGGATTGCTGCGGGCATCGGCAATGGCCACGACTTGCAGGCTGGCGTCGAGCCAATCCAGCGCTACGCGGTAGGCGTGATCGTTGTTGGTCGACAGCACCAGTTTTTTGCCCGGTGCTACGCCGTAACGGCGAACGTAAGTCGACACAGCGCCAGCGAGCATGTTGCCCGGCACGTCGTTGTTGCCGTAGACCAGTGGACGCTCGTGAGCGCCGGTCGCCAGCACCACACGCTTGGCGCGAACCCGGTGGATGCGCTGACGCACCTGGCCAATCGGGGCGCGGTCGCCGAGGTGATCGGTCAGGCGTTCGTGAATGGTCAGGAAGTTATGGTCGTGGTAACCGTTGACCGTGGCGCGCGGCAACAGCAGCACGTCCGGGGTGTCTTTCAGTTCGGCGATGACGCTGGCGACCCACTCGGCCGCTGGCTTGCCGTCGAGGCTTTCGCGGGAGTCGAGCAGGCTGCCGCCGAACTCTTCCTGCTCATCGGCGAGAATTACACGAGCACCGCTGCGCGCAGCTGCCAACGCAGCGGCCAGGCCAGCAGGGCCACCGCCGACGATCAGCACGTCGCAGTGCTGGTTCATGTAGTCGTAGGTGTCCGGATCGTTCTCGGTCGGCGAGCGGCCAAGGCCGGCGGCCTTACGAATGTACTTCTCGTAAGTCATCCAGAACGATTGCGGGTACATGAAGGTTTTGTAGTAGAAGCCCGGCGGCATCAGCTTGCCGCCGACCTTGCCGAGAATCCCCATCATGTCGTTGTTCACGCTCGGCCAGCCGTTGGTGCTGGTGGCGACCAGACCTTGATACAGCGCTTGTTGCGTGGCGCGCACGTTCGGAATCTGGGTGGCTTCGGTCGCGCCGATCTGCAGCACGGCGTTCGGCTCTTCGGCACCGGCAGCGAAGATGCCGCGTGGACGGGAATACTTGAAGCTGCGACCGATAATGTCGACACCGTTGGCCAGCAGGGCAGCGGCCAGCGAGTCGCCTTCGAAGCCTTTGTAGACCTGGCCGTTGAACGTGAAGCTCAGCACTTTGTTGCGGTCGATCCGTCCGCCGTTGGACAGGCGATTGATCTGGCTCATACCTTCTCTCCCAGAGCCGTCGTGGCCGCTTTCGGGCTATCGGTCTTGTCGGTGAACTGCGGCTTGGTGCCGATCTTGTAGGTCTCGAGAATCTCGTAGGTCACGGTGTCGCGGGTGGCGTTGAAGTACTGACGGCAACCGGCGACGTGATCCCACAGCTCGTGGTGCAGACCGCGAGGGTTATCGCGGAAGAACATGTAGTCGCCCCACTCCTCGTCGGTGCAGGTGTTCGGATCCAGTGGACGCGGGATGTGCGCCTGGCCGGATGCGTGGAATTCCTCTTCGGAGCGCAGTTCGCCGCAGTGAGGACAGAAGATATGCAACATGGGGATTTCTCCTGTTAGTGGGCAACCGCAGCAGCGCCGTGTTCGTCGATCAACGCACCGTTGTGGAAACGGTCGATGGAGAAAGGTGCAGCCAATGGGTGCATTTCACCCTTGGCCAGGCTCGCGGCAAACACGTTGCCCGAGCCAGGTGTTGCCTTGAAGCCGCCGGTGCCCCAACCGCAGTTGAAGAACATGTTCGGAACCGGGGTCTTCGAGATGATCGGGCACGCATCCGGCGTGGTGTCGACGATGCCGCCCCACTGCCGGTTCATGCGCACGCGGGACAACACCGGGAACATCTCGACGATGGCCTGGATGGTGTGCTCGATCACCGGGTACGAACCGCGCTGGCCGTAGCCGTTATAGCCGTCGATACCGGCACCGATCACCAGGTCGCCCTTGTCGGACTGGCTGATGTAACCGTGAACGGCGTTGGACATGATCACGCTGTCGATAATCGGCTTGATCGGCTCGGACACCAGCGCTTGCAGCGGGTGGGATTCGATCGGCAGACGGAAACCGGCGAGCTTGGCCATGTGCCCGGAGTTACCGGCAGTGACCACACCAACGCGCTTGGCGCCGATGAAGCCCTTGTTGGTTTCAACGCCGATGCACACGCCATTTTCCTTGCGGAAGCCGATCACTTCGGTCTGCTGGATCAAGTCCACACCAAGTGCGTCAGCGGCACGGGCAAAGCCCCACGCCACGGCATCGTGACGCGCCACGCCGCCGCGACGCTGGACGGTGGCGCCCATCACCGGGTAGCGGGTGTTCTTGGAGCAGTCGAGGTACGGGATCTCGTCGGCCACTTGCTTGGCATCGAGCAGCTCACCGTCCACGCCGTTGAGGCGGTTGGCGCTGACCCGACGCTCGGAATCACGAATGTCCTGAAGCGTGTGGCACAAGTTGTAAACGCCGCGCTGGGAGAACATCACGTTGTAGTTCAGGTCCTGGGACAGGCCTTCCCAAAGTTTCATCGCGTGCTCGTACAGGTGCGCCGACTCGTCCCACAGGTAGTTGGAGCGAACGATGGTGGTGTTGCGCGCGGTGTTACCGCCGCCCAGCCAGCCTTTCTCGACCACGGCCACGTTGGTAATGCCATGTTCCTTGGCGAGGTAGTAGGCGGTCGCCAGACCATGCCCGCCACCGCCGACGATGACCACGTCATAGACCTTTTTAGGGGTCGGCGTGCGCCACATTTTCTGCCAGTTTTCGTGATGGCTGAGGGAGTGTTTGAAGAGGCCGAAGCCCGAGTAGCGTTGCATAGTCATTTACTCCAAAACCGCGCTCAGCGATAAACCGGGAAGTCCGCGCACAGTGCCGACACTTGCTGGGCAACATTCGCTTCCACGTCGGCGTCGCCGAGGTTGTCGAGGATGTCGCAGATCCAGCCGGCCAGCGTGACGCACTGGGTAACCTTGAAGCCGCGAGTGGTCACCGCCGGGGTGCCGATGCGCAGGCCGGAGGTCACGAACGGCGACTGTGGATCGTTCGGGACAGCGTTCTTGTTCACGGTGATGTGGGCGCGACCGAGTGCTGCGTCCGCCTCTTTGCCGGTGAGGCCCTGACGGATCAGGCTGACCAGGAACAGGTGGTTATCGGTGCCGCCGGACACTACATCGTAGCCGCGTTTGATAAACACGCCGGCCATGGCCTGGGCGTTGTCGATCACTTGTTGTTGATAAACCTTGAAACCAGGCTCTAGCGCTTCCTTGAAGCACACCGCTTTACCCGCGATGACGTGCATCAACGGGCCACCTTGGGCACCCGGGAACACGGCGGCGTTGAGCTTTTTCTCGATTTCTTCGTTGGACTTGCACAGGATCAGGCCGCCACGGGGACCGCGCAGGGTCTTGTGGGTGGTGGTGGTGACCACGTCGGCATACGGCAGCGGGTTCGGGTACAGACCGGCAGCGACCAGACCGGCAACGTGAGCCATGTCGACGAACAGCAGCGCACCGACCTTGTCGGCGATCTGACGGAAGCGTGGGAAGTCGAGGGTCTTGGAGTAAGCAGAGAAGCCTGCAACGATCATCTTTGGTTTGCATTCGACAGCCAGGCGCTCGACTTCGTCGTAATCGATCAGCCCGGTTTTGGTGTCGATGCCGTACTGCACGGCGTTGTACAGCTTGCCCGAGGACGACACTTTGGCGCCGTGGGTCAGGTGACCCCCGTGGGCCAGGCTCATGCCGAGGATGGTGTCGCCGGGCTGGATCAGGGCCAGATACACAGCGCTGTTGGCCGAAGAGCCGGAGTGCGGCTGGACGTTGGCGTAGTCGGCGCCGAACAGTTGCTTGGCGCGTTCGATGGCCAGGGCTTCAACCTTGTCGACGTGCTCGCAGCCACCGTAGTAGCGCTTGCCCGGATAACCTTCGGCGTATTTGTTGGTCAGGCCACTGCCTTGCGCTTCCATGACGCGTTTGCTGGTGTAGTTCTCTGACGCGATCAGCTCGATGTGATCTTCCTGGCGTTGCTCCTCGGCATTCATCGCCGCCAGCAGTGCATCGTCGTAACCCTTGATCTGGTCTTGCTTGCTGAACATCGCGTCTCTCCCAGCGGCATCTATGCGCCATTCGTCTCGGTAAGGCACCGGTGTTGCGACAGTGCCCTTTGATGCGATGGTATGACCGGCGCAGACAGGCCAAATGCCTACGGACGCCACGCAAAGGTGCGTTTACGACATGGACTGAAATGGCTGACCGGACACAATCTTCAATTCAGCCAGGATCCCCTGTGGGAGCGAGCCTGCTCGCGATTGCGGTGGGTCAGCCGACATCAATGCTGGCTGGGACTGCCTCATCGCTAGCAGGCTAGCTCCCACAGGGTTATGCGGCGATTTGGCGGACGAGTAACAGAAGCAGAAAATGCAGCGGATACAAGGCATACGCCCAGCGGCGCATCGGTGGTGGCTTTAGGTGTCTGGCATGTCGCAACAAGACCAACCCCAGCAATGGCGCAATCAGACAAGCGGCAATGCCGAGGATGGCGGCACCGTTACCGACCCGCGCGGAGTAAAACAGCACCTCCCATTGATTGGCCGCCAGGCACACCAGCCCCGGCAACAAGCTGAAATACCAGGACCGCCTGATCACCAGCAACATCACCAGCGGCAGCAGCACGCCGAAAAAACCGAACATCAGCCACTGCGCAAACAGCGCCGCCAGCACCAGGGCGCCGACCGCGAGCAGTCGCGATTGCAGGCTTCGATCCTGCCAGCCACGCGCGACCAACAACCCAAGCGCCAGTGTGGGCATCACGTTCAACGTGTCGGGATCAGGTATGAACAGCCGATACGGAATTTCGCTGATGGCGCTGAACAACAGCAACCAGCCCAGATAACGCCACTGCCCGTCGGTCGTCACTGTCCGGGAGCGTGACAGGTTGGCCGCCATCGCCAGACAAAACCACGGAAACGCCATCCGTCCCGGCACATACAGCAGATCAATGGAGTAACCGACATATCGCAGGTGATCGAGCACCATGCTCAATAGCGCCAGCCACTTGAGCAGATCCAGTGCCCCATCCCTTTGCGTCATGTGCATAATTGCCCGTCGTCTTTGTATTTTTCTGTCCGACACAGCGCGTGTGCTCACCGGATGATCTTCGGTACAGTGCGCACCATCATTGACCACGAGGCGCTTCACCATAAGCGTCTCGACCACGGAAAGCAGGGCCATGACCGATAAGAGCCAACAATTCGCCAGCGATAACTATTCCGGTATCTGCCCTGAAGCCTGGGCTGCCATGGAACAGGCCAACCACGGCCACCAACGCGCTTACGGCGACGATGAATGGACCGCTCGCGCGTCCGATGATTTCCGCAAACTCTTCGAAACCGACTGCGAGGTGTTTTTCGCCTTCAACGGCACTGCGGCCAACTCGCTGGCCCTGTCGTCGCTGTGCCAGAGTTACCACAGCGTGATCTGCTCTGAAACCGCCCACGTCGAAACCGACGAATGCGGCGCGCCGGAATTCTTCTCCAACGGTTCCAAGCTGCTGATTGCCCGCACCGAAAACGGCAAGCTGACCCCGGAATCGATCCGCGAAGTCGCCCTCAAGCGCCAGGACATCCACTACCCGAAACCCCGCGTCGTGACCCTGACCCAGGCCACCGAAGTCGGCAGCGTCTACACCCCGGAAGAAATCCGCGCCATCAGCGCCACCTGCAAAGAGCTGGGCCTGAACCTGCACATGGACGGCGCGCGGTTCTCCAATGCTTGTGCGTTCCTCGGCTGCTCCCCGGCCGACCTGACCTGGAAGGCCGGCGTCGACGTGCTGTGCTTCGGCGGCACGAAAAACGGCATGGCGGTGGGTGAAGCGATCCTGTTCTTCAACCACAAACTGGCCGAAGACTTCGACTACCGCTGCAAACAGGCCGGTCAACTGGCCTCGAAAATGCGCTTCCTCTCGGCGCCGTGGGTCGGGATTCTGGAAAACGACGCCTGGCTCAAATATGCCCGCCACGCCAACCATTGCGCGCAACTGCTCGCTGAGCTGGTGAGCGACATTCCCGGCGTGGAACTGATGTTCCCGGTGCAGGCCAATGGCGTGTTCCTGCAACTGTCGGAGCCGGCCATCGCCGCACTGACCGCCAAGGGCTGGCGCTTCTACACCTTCATCGGCAACGGCGGCGCACGCTTCATGTGCTCGTGGGACACCGAAGAAGACCGTGTGCGCGAACTCGCGGCGGATATCCGCGAAGTGATGTCAGCCTGATCCCTTCGAGCAACAACCCGATCTCCTGTGGCGAGGGAGCTTGCTCCCGTCCGGCTGCGAAGCAGTCGTAAAACCAGCCAATGCGGTCTGCCTCACAGACCGCATATTCAGGTTTTGGGGCCGCTTCGCAGCCCAGCGGGAGCAAGCTCCCTCGCCACAAAAGCTCACTCACCACTCACCACAGCGTCTTGGTCTACATTGTCCTGCGAACCACTCGATTCGCTCAGACAATAACAATCAGGAGCTTACGCATGTCATTACAAGGCAAAACCCTGTTCATCACCGGCGCCAGCCGTGGCATCGGCCGCGAGATCGCGCTGCGGGCCGCGCGGGACGGGGCCAATATTGTGATTGCCGCCAAAAGCGCCGAGCCCCATCCCAAGTTGCCGGGGACGATTTTCAGCGTGGCGCAGGAAGTGGAAGCCGCGGGCGGCAAGGCCCTGGCTTTGCAGGTGGATGTACGCGATGAGGTAGCGGTGCGTAACGCCCTGGCCCAGGCCAACGAACATTTCGGCGCTATCGATGCGCTGATCAACAACGCCGGGGCAATCAAGTTGACCGGGGTGCAACACATCGAACTCAAGCGCTTCGACCTCATGCACCAGATCAACACCCGCGCCGTGTTGCTGTGCAGTCAGGCCGCGCTGCCTTACCTGAAAAAGAGCAGCGGCCACATCCTCAACCTGTCGCCGCCGTTGAATCTGGCGAGCAAATGGTTCGCCCAGTACAGCCCTTACACCGTGACCAAATACGGCATGAGCATGCTGACGGTGGGCATGAGTGAGGAATTTGCCAGTTACGGCATCAGCGTCAACTCGCTGTGGCCGCAGACGATGATTGCCACCGCTGCCATCGAGTTTCAGTTGGGTTCACGGGAGTCGTTCAAACATGCGCGCACGCCCGCGATCATGGCGGATGCCGCCCACGTCATTCTGGACAGCAGCGGTCGCAGCATCACCGGGCGGTTGCTGATTGATGAGGAGATTCTGCGGGAGCATGGCGTGACCGAGTTCGAGCATTACCGCTTCGAGCCCGGCACCAACGACAAGCTGATGCCGGATCTGTTTATCGATTGAAAAACGGTCAGTCATGACATCGCGCAACCTGTGGGAGCGAGCTTGATCGCGATAGCGGTAGATCAGCCAACCTAGATGTTGAATGTACTGCCGTCATCGCGAGCAAGCCCGCTCCCACAGGTTTCGCGGCGTGTATCAGAACTCGATGCGCACGTCGCCTTTCGGCACGCTGCAGCACGACAGGATGTAGCCCTCGGCTTCGTCTTCCTCGGTAATCCCGCCGTTGTGGTCCATCTCGACCTCGCCGCCCAGCTTGAGCACCTTGCACGTGCCGCAAATGCCCATGCCGCAGGCCTTCGGAATCAGCAGGCCGAGTTTGGCCGCCGCCGCATGCACGGTTTCGCCTGGGGCCACGCGAATGCTCTTGCCGGACGAGATAAATTCGACTTGATGCAGGTCCGCCAGATCGACTTCCGGCGCGTCCGCAGCAATTTCGGCCTGTTCCACCGCATCGGCGCGGGCTTCCGGTGGCGTGGCGCCGAAGGATTCCTCGTGATAACGCGACATGTCGAAGCCGACCGCTTCGAGCATGCGCTTGACCGCGCTCATGTACGGCGTCGGGCCGCAGCAGAACACCTCGCGCTCCATGAAGTCCGGGGACATCAGTTCGAGCATCTTATGATTCAAGTAACCGCGATAACCCGCCCACGGCTCACCCAGACCGTGCTTCTCGCAGATCAAGTGCAGGCTGAAGTTATCGATCCGCGACGCCATGTGTTCCAGCTCGCGGTGATAAATGATGTCCTTGGGCGAGCGGGCGCTGTGGATAAACACCATGTCGACGTTGCCGTTGGTGTCGTAGAACCAGCGCGCCATCGACATGACCGGCGTGATGCCGACGCCGCCGCTGAGGTACAACACTTTCGGCGCGGTGAAGTCCATGGCGTTGAACAGCCCGACCGGACCGTGCACGGCCAGCTCCTGACCTTCATGCAGGGTGTCGTGCAGCCAGTTCGAGACCTTGCCGCCCGGCACGCGTTTGATCGTCACCGAAAAGCTGTACGGCACCGACGGCGAGCTGGAAATGGTGTAGGAGCGCATGATCGGCACGCCTTCGATTTCCAGCTCCAGGGTGACGAATTGCCCCGGTTTAAAGAAGAACAGGATCGGTTGGTCGGCCATGAAGCAGAAGGTGCGCACATCCCAGGTTTCCTGGATGACTTTGACGCAACGGACGATGTGTCGACCGTTGGCCCAGGTCTGGGTGGTTACCGGATTCAGGAAGCTGTTGGACATGCTGTTCTCCACCGCCGATGGTCGGCCTTATGTTGACGATTCTGCGTAACGCGCGGACCACCCATTTACCTATCTGCGACATTCACATACTTATCGCGACCAGCCCCCAACTACCGGGGGTTGCGCGTCGGGAACAGAGTGGGCCATGTCGCTCGTGGATAAGGTTCTGGCGTGCGCCGGCCCCACACTCGCTCCACACAAAGACGATTTCTTTACACCCTTGCGTTGCAAACCGAATCAGCCACTCTTTCGCCGGCCACACAGAATGGCCATGAGGATCAAATCGATGGACGTCACCGCAAAAATAAGCCTGGGCGATCCGCTGGAACCCGCACGCAAGGCCACCGCGCAGATGCTGCAAGAGCGCGAGCGCACTTTCTCGCTGCCGCAGCCGTTTTACTCTGACGAGCGGCTGTTTGATATCGACATGCAGGAGATCTTCCAGAAAGAGTGGTTGATCGCCGGCATGGCCTGCGAAATCCCGACCAAGGGCAACTACCTGACCCTGCAAGTCGGCAAGAACCCGATCATCGTGATTCGCGGCGCCGAAGGCGTGATCCATGCGTTCCACAACGTCTGCCGCCACCGCGGTTCGCGTCTTTGCACCAGCGAAAAAGGCAAGGTCGCCAAACTGGTCTGCCATTACCACCAGTGGACTTACGAACTGGACGGTCGCCTGCTGTTCGCCGGCACCGAAATGGGCGCCGACTTCGACATGAAGCAGTACGGCCTCAAGCCGGTGAACGTGAAAACTGCTGGCGGCTACGTCTTCATCAGCCTGTCGGAGAACCCGCCGGCCATTGATGACTTCCTGTCGACGCTGAACCATTACATGGAACCGTATGACATGGAAAACACCAAGGTGGCGATTACCACCACCTTGATGGAAAAGGCCAACTGGAAACTGGTGCTGGAAAACAACCGCGAGTGCTACCACTGCAACGCGTCGCACCCGGAACTGCTGAAAACCCTGCTGGAATGGGACGACGTCACCGACCCGCGTGCCGACCAGGCCTTCAAGGATCACGTCGCCGCGTCCGCCGCTGCCTGGGAAGCCGAGAAGATCCCTTACGCCCATGCCAGTTTCGGCCTGCGTAACCGTATCGTGCGCATGCCGCTGCTCAAAGGCACCGTGTCGATGACCCTGGACGGCAAACAGGGCTGCGCCAAACTCATGGGCCGGATCAAGAACCCGGACCTGGGCTCGATGCGCATCCTGCACCTGCCGCACTCGTGGAACCACTGCATGGGCGATCACATCATCGTCTTCACGGTGTGGCCGATCAGCGCTCAGGAAACCATGGTCACCACCAAGTGGATCGTCCACAAGGACGCGGTTGAAGGCGTGGACTACGACGTGGACCGCATGCGCCAGGTCTGGGACGCCACCAACGACCAGGACCGTCGCCTGGCCGAAGAGAACCAGCGCGGAATCAACTCCACGGCTTACCAGCCAGGCCCTTACTCCAAGACCTATGAATTTGGTGTGGTGAACTTTGTGGACTGGTACAGCGAGCGGTTGCTGAACAACCTCGGGGCCGAGCCTGCGCCTTACCTCAAAGGGGTTCCGGTTCAGGGCTAACAGCAAAAGCATCGCGGGCAAGCCCGCTCCCACAAGGATCGGCGGCGTACACATAATTTGTGAACACCCCAATCACTGTGGGAGCGGGCTTGCCCGCGATTGCGTTCTCCAAGACACCGCATCCCTTACTGCAAAACTCCCCTCATCTTAGAACTGTACGAAATATGATCTATTACGTTCAGGCCTATGCGCAACGTGGCTCCCAGCCTTCCGCAAACAACTTATCCACACCTCCACCCACAGCTAATGGGGACAAGTCTGTTTTTACGGAAAACTTTCGTCTAGTAAAGTGAATAAAAACCGTGACTTATCCAGAAGCAGGGTTTTGAACAGCGACTGGCTGTTTTTTGATCGAAAGCCTGCAAGGCACGTTATACGTGGCGTACAGCGGATGGCGAACACCTTATCCACAGAAGCGCCAACAGACTTTGGGGGCAACTTTCATGGATCTGTGGAAAACCCGCGCAAACCACGGTAAATCAAGGTTTGTGCGGTGTTTGTAGCGTCAAAACGGTGATTTGATCGTTTTTTAATCAACCACCGGATAAGCCCGTTTTATATAGCCTGTAGAGGACAACAAACATCTTATCCACAGATGCGCTAACAGAGATTGGGGGCAAGTATTGGCGCGCGTATAAAGTTATCCTCTGGAAAAAGCGTGAAAAAACCGCAATTTAGCCTGGTTGTTTTTTGTACGAAGGGTTGCAGGGCTTGTTTTGTATGGGGTGTAGCGAAGCGCGAACATGTTATCCACAGAAACGCTAACAGGGATTGTGGGTAAATGTGTTTCGTCGATACAAGGCTCAGAATTTCACAAAGTCGGTAGACGGTCTCTGGATACCCCCTCAAACGCGCCGTACGTCATGGCAAGTCATGCTCGTTCCGGAACGGCCGTCGTGACCACTCCGATCACCGCTACATAAAGGCTTATACCGGCGATCCCAGATAACGTTTCGAGTACATAGGATGAAATAACAAAAATCCCCATCAGTGCTGCAAGCAGAAGAAGTAGGTTCGACGAGCAAAAAACAAACACTCTAACGCCGAACGACTTTGACTTTAGCTTTGCAGCGACAAGCATCCCTAACCCTGTGGATATGATTGCCAAAAGACCTATGACTTGCAGCGCTACTGTATAAATCATCACAGCAGGCAATCCTCTGGTGTCCGATAGATCATCAGGATTTTCAGGCATACCAATTCCTGCAGACAACAAACAGAACCAGGCAGTAATAAATAACAGGATTGCAATTAACAGTCGTTGATATTGGCGCACGAATATTACTCCCAAAAAACCTGATGGGTCGCCAATGCATGCACGACCAACCTATGCAAACCCATAACAACTCAGTGTTGAGTTTAAATGCGACAGCCTTTAATTAACACTAACGAGCAATAAAGATCAAATTTGTTCCCTGAAGGGATATCTCATATGGCTTCGCATTTAAATATCTTTCAACCGCCGCGAGCACACTTGTTGCGTTTTCACCCACCGCACTTCGAAAGGTACTTGGATTCGCATCATAGACATCATTGTAAGCTCTTGCACCTCCGTGAAAGCTCAATCTTCCATTTTCTTGCTTGATAATAGTTCCTTCAATCTTCAGTGTAATATTTCCAAGCCAGGACGCCGTCATCCAAGAGTCCGCAGATGTGTTATAGGGTACCTTATCCAAGGCAATTGCAGTTCGGCCTACAGGTGCACTCACGAATGCAGATTCCAGCATCGGGATCGATGTTCCAGACAGATTCAGTCCTAGACTATTGATGTTGGCCTCTGCAGAGACCCCGTTACCGTAGAGAAAATGACCAAAGGCAGCCACCGGGGTTAGCGCACCGCCAGACAGCCCAATGGACTCAGGTACAGAACCTGCTGTGAAGTAACGAGAGGCGTAATGCAAAGCCTGTGCGGGTGACATGCTAGGGTTTAGGCAGATGTAGTTATCAGCAAAGGGAATCGCCTGCATGTCACGCACAATCGAAGAGACAATGCTTACGGCAACCCCATTTCTAATAGACGACTGTTGTTCGTTAGTGATCTTTATGATCATCTCTCGCCACAGCCCCTGACTGTAGGACTGGTTTCGTTGTTGTTGCTGTGCAATAAATATCATTGCGGGGTTGGGAGCGGGCCAGGCACCGCCAGTCGGCGTTGGGGTATAGCCAGGCGCGGCAGCATTAATCTCAAGAGGTGGAAGTACGATTCCATTCATATGTAACTCCTACGAAATTGCAATAAGGTTGTCAAAAAATCCATTTAGAAGTCAGCCTTCTTTATCCAGAAGAACCAGACACTACAAACTACTCTCACTGGGTGACACGACCCAAAAAAATATACCGCAGCGAAAACCATCTAACAAGACCATCACTATGTAGCTGAAAGCTACTATACCCAGCCACTGTAGGACGCCACGAGATTAATTTAAACAGCAGCAGACCGCACCAAAAACTAGCCATATCACTGATATGAAACGGAAATGCTATCGAGACTGGCAAATAAAACCTGCTGCCTTGCCTCCTGTTAAACACTTGAATGCAAGTGCAGCAAGAAACGTCTTACACTAATTAAAAAACAATCTTACAGCCGACATTCTTCTTACTTACATAAAATCTTGTCTATAGCTAGATTCTGTTAAAGCACGACCGGCCCGCGTCGATGTCCAGATTCAGCTCATAGTCATTGAATGCGCGCCACCCGAGCAACAGCGAAGGTACGTATTTGCCCTGCAACAACGAAGGAGGGATCGTGAAGTCCGGATAGTATCGATAAGTGATCAACCGGGTACGCCCTAACAACCCCAACTCGCCCTTGTAGGCCAGGTAGCGCGACTTGGCACCGACGTGAATGGGGTTGTTGCCCGGCGAGGCCGAGGTCAGGTAATCGACATTGCCGGTGTCAATGATCGCCATTGTCGCCCGTCGATCCAGCCGCGCGGCGATGGTCAGTCGTTGATTGATATCCATGCGCTCATAGGTAATGGGCGAATCACATCGAGCCGCCGGTTCGGCGTGAAGCTCCAGGGTCTTCTTCGTGACCTTCAATGGCCCCAGCTTGGCGAGCAAGTCGAGCCCCAACAAGTTGTCCCGGTCACTGACAAACACAAGGACGTTGCTGAATTCGCTCCCGCCTATCTTCAACGACTTGAAAATCCCGAGTTTTGCAGCCAGCTCACGTTCGCCATAAAACGTGCTGTAGCCATAGCGAGAATCGGTTAGCAACGTGATCCCCATCAGCTTCGCGGTTTCGCTGTTGACCCGTGTCTGCGGGGCTCCGGTGTCCAAAATGAAGCGTGACGAGACACCGTTGGCCGCTTTGACATCGATGTAGGGCACGACTTCATCCGTCACGTAGCTGTCACTGGGGGAAGGATGAATCGTCAGGACTTCGGGTTGCCTGGTTCGTTGCACTGAAAAATCGCCGACCGCGCGCAGCCTCGAGATCGATTCACTGCCGAACATGGAAAACAAGGCGTTGAGTTCAGCGTCTTTGGCTATGACCTGGGCATGGCGCCGCTTGGTCGCCAAATAATAGTCAGGGATCTTGTTCGCGGCTTTGGTTTCTAACATCCGGGCAAAGACGGAAACGGAACAATCGAGGTTCTTTCCAGCGTCCAGCACCTTGTCGCATTGCTGCTTCATCTGATCCAGGGAGGCTTTTTGTCCCTGGTCAGATGCCAACCATTGGTAAAAGTCCGCTGCTTCTTTCCGGGTTTCAGCCGTCGATCGTATGGACAGCATCAGAAGCGCCATCACGGCACAGATCAGACATGTCTCACGTCGACTGACCGCGTTCATGTTCAACCCATTGTCGAAAACGCGTTGTATGAATTAGCGCTGCTGCCGGATCGGGCCGCTCATAGAGAAATGTAGCTCACTAGGGCCGATACATCAGGTAGGCCTCACCCGTCACCCGAATCATCGGATGGGGCGTGATCTGGCAGGTGTCGACGATGCGGAAGCCATGTCGCTCGTAAAACCGCCGAGCGCCGGTGTTGGCGGCGTAGTCGATCAGGCTCAAACCATTGAGCCCGAGCCGGTTAGCGCGGTCGTAGGCATAGGCGAGGAATTGCTTGCCCAGGCCCAGGTTGCGCCAGCCCTCATGCAGCGCCAGGCTGGAAATGTAGAGGGTGTCGGGGATTTCCATCTTCGCGTAGGGCGCCAGGACCGGATCGGTCGTCGGTTCCGCCAACGGATCGTGACGCATCACGTAGCTGTGCAGCATGCCGATGACCCGGCCCTCCGACTCTGCGATAAGGCAGTTCTGCCAGGAGAAATCCACGTCGTCGCGGGCGTAACGAATAGCGCCGACCTCCAGCAGGTCCTGACCGGGCTGGGCCAGTTGGCTCCAGATGTAATCGGCAGCCCCTTCCGATGTGATTTGAAACAGACGCGCAATCTCCCGCGCATCGGCGCGCACTGCCGAACGAAATTCAACGGCCATTGTTTCCCCGTAAATGTTGGTGACACGAACGTCCTGTGGGAGCGGGCTTGCTCGCGAAGGCGGTGCATCAGTCAGCCTTGTACCGACTGACACACCGCCTTCGCGAGCAAGCCCGCTCCCACAATGGACCAGCGGTGGATTTGCTTTAGCGGACTACGCCTTCTTCGATCAGCAACTTGAGAATCGCCTCGGCCCCGGCTTGCGCGGTCACGCCTTTGAGGACTTGGCCACCGCCGCCACTGGCCTTGGCCGTCGCGGCTTTCATCCGGTCGGCGCCGCTCTTGGCCTTGATCACCTTCAAGCGTTTGGGCCGTGGCTTGGCCGGTTGCAGGGTGGCGACGGCCAATAATTCATCGTCAATTACTTCGACTTCATCGGCTTGCAACACCCCACGCCGCGCCGGGCCGTAGGCGCTCTGCCGAGGCTTGGGTGCTGCGTTATCCACAGTCGCGAGAAACGGCAGCCGCACTTTCAGCCGACGACGCTGACCTCGGGGCAAGGCTTGCAGCACCAGCGCCGAACTGCCATCGATGGATTCCACTTGAGCCAGCCCGACCACCAGCGGCCAGCCGAGGCTTTCGGCCAACAGGAACGGGAGCATGCCCGAGCCTTCACCGGTTTCCGCCTGGCTGCCGGTCAGCACCACTTGCGCCCCGGCGTCGCGCAAATACGCGGTCAATGCCGGCAAGGCATCGGCGCCTTCCGGCTGTTCGAGCACATGCAGTTGTTCCAGGCCCATGCCCAGATAGGCGCGCAACGCCGGTTCGGCAACATCGCCGGCATGCAGCACTTGCAAGTTATCCCCAGCCAGTTGCAGGCCCAGTTCCACCGCCCGCGCATCTTGCTCCGCGCGACGTGGCCGGCCGGAGGTCGGGTGGGCGCCGATGGACACCAGGCTGATGATTTTCGTGCTCATAACCCTTTCCTTTCCTTAAGCCGCATCGCGCTTGGCTTCGTTGCGGTAGGCCTCTACCGCCGCGATCAAGGCTTGAAGAATCTCGGCGCTCTCTCCGATCACCGACAGGTCGGCCCGTTTGATCATGTCGCAACCCGGGTCGAGGTTGATGGCCACCACCTTGTCGCAGGCACCGATGCCTTGCAGGTGCTGGATCGCCCCGGAAATCCCCACCGCCACGTAAACCCGCGCGGTGACCCAAGTGCCGGACGCACCGACCTGACGGTCGCGAGCCATGAAGCCATCGTCCACCGCCACTCGGGACGCGCCTTCGGTGGCGCCGAGGGCTTCAGCGGTCCTGTGGAAAAGTCCCCAGTCCTTGACCCCGTTGCCGCCGGAGAAGATGAATTCGGCTTCGGCCATCGGAATCGCCGCCGGGTCCACTGCCACCGCGCCCAAATCTTCGATGCGCGACAAGCTGCGTGCGACGGCTGTGGATAACTCCACCGGCAACGCTTCGTGACGGGTTTCGCTGACCGGTTCGGCGCATTCGACGGCAGCCAGAATCAAGCGTGCAACCGGGCGCGCAAGGTCTTGTAAGCCAGCGCCGGCGCGGCCGATGCATTCCTGATCCTTGACCTGCCAGACTCGCGTGGCCGGGCGTTCGCCCAGTGCAGCGGCAAAGCGCCGACCGAGTTCACCGCCACCGCTTCGGCTATCGGGCAGCAGCCAATGACGCGGGTTGAACTGGTTATCCACAGCCCGCAGGCCCTGGACCCGTTGTTCCGGTGCATAACCGCTGAATTCATCGCCCTCCAGCACGAGCAAGCGATCGACGCCAGCGGTGGCGAAGGCGCTTTCTTTGTGTTCACCGAAGACCACGGCCAATACCGCGCCGTCCTTGCCGGCCAACTGATGAGCCAGACCGAGCAAGTCACGGTCGTGGCTGCTCAAGCGGCCGCCGACCATGTCCGGCACCACGCTGATGTAAAACGCAGGTGCAGGCACTTGATGCAGTGGCAATTGCACTTCCACGGCCGCCGAGCGCTTGGTCGCGCCGCCCTGCTGAGCGCCGCTGCGGTCAATGCGCTTGATGCCGTTGGGGCCGATAAAACCGATGCCGTGCAGGTTCTTGCGGATGACGCCGTTAGGCCCCATCCAGCTGTGTTGCGCCGGTTGCATGGCCGCGTGCAGCGGGTGCAGGCGGTTACGGGCAATCCATTCGGCGCGGGGGTCGCGGCGGATAATGTCGCTCATCAGTGGGCCTCCGCAGGTTCACGTTGGGCCGGGGTAGTCGGCTTGCTCGGGGCGGCGTCTTCGAGCAACGCGTCCGCTACCAGTTCGGCGATGTCCTTGATCAGCGGTCGCGGTTCGACCACGCCTTCGAGCATCGCCGTGCACTGTGGACAACCCACGGCCACCAGTTCGGCGCCGGTTTCGCGGATGTCGTCCATGCGCATGTCGGGGATCCGTTGCTTGCCCGGAATGTCGGTGATCGGCGCGCCGCCACCGCCGCCGCAGCAGCGCGAGCGGAATCCGGAGCGTTGCATCTCTTTCACTTCAATCCCGAGGGCGCGCAGCACTTCACGCGGTGCCTCGTATTCGCCGTTGTAGCGGCCGAGGTAGCAAGGGTCGTGATAGGTCACGCTGCTGCCTTTGTGCTGGCCGAGGTTCAGGGCGCCAGCGCCAATGATTTCCGCCATGTAGGTGCTGTGGTGCTGCACCAGGTAGTTGCCGTCGAAGGCGCCGTATTCGTTTTTCAGCACGTGGAAGCTGTGCGGGTCGCAGGTGACGATGCGGTTAAAGCTGTACTTGGCCAGGGTCTGGATATTGCGTTTGGCCAACAACTGGAACGTCGCTTCGTCGCCCAGACGCCGGGCCACGTCACCGCTGTCGCGCTCTTCAAGACCGAGCACCGCGAAGTCGACCTTGGCCGCTTTCAGCACTTTGACGAAGGCGCGCAGGGTGCGCTGGTTACGCATGTCGAACGCACCGTCGCCGACCCAGAACAGCACGTCGACGGACTTCTTCTCGCTCATCAGGTTGAGGTTCAAGTCCGCCGCCCAGTTCATCCGCCCGCCCGGGGCGAAGCCGCCCGGGTTGTCGGTGGCGATCAGGTTTTCCAGGACTTCGGCGCCCTTGTTCGGGGTCGCGCCTTTTTCCAGGGTCAGATGGCGGCGCATGTCGACGATGGCATCGACGTGCTCGATCATCATCGGGCACTCCTCGACGCAGGCGCGGCAAGTGGTGCAGGACCACAGGGTCTCGGCGTCCACCAGACCGTTGACGATCGGTTGATGCGGGTTGCCGGCGTGCTCGCCAATCGCTTTGCCCGGATATGGACTGCCGGCGAATTTGGCATCGGTGCCACCGGCCAGGCCGACGACCATGTCTTGAATCAGCTTTTTCGGGTTCAGCGGCTGGCCGGCGGCGAATGCGGGGCACGCGGCTTCGCATTTACCGCACTGCACACAGGCGTCGAAGCCGAGCAGTTGGTTCCAGGTGAAATCCTTGGGTTTTTCCACACCCAGTGGCGCGTTTGGATCGTTCAGATCCAGCGGTTTCAAACCGGTGGAACGGCCGCCGCCAAAGCGCTCGGCGCGACGGTGCCAGGCCAGGTGCAACGCACCGGCGAAGGCGTGCTTCATCGGCCCGCCCCAGGTCATGCCAAAGAACAGTTCCGAAACGCCCCACAGCACGCCGACGCCGAGGATCGCTGCCACCACCCAACCACCGAAGTTTTCCGGAAGGATGCCGGCGACCGGCAGGGTCAACAGGAAGAAACTCGCCGAGAACGCCAGCAGGCTTTTTGGCAGGCGCATCCACGGCCCTTTGGACAGGCGAGCCGGTGGGTTGCGACGACGCAGGTAGACAAAGATCGCACCCACGAACATCACCACCGTCATCAACAACAGCGCGTAGCCGAGGATGCGGTTATGCAGGCCAAAACCGTGAACCAGAATCGCCAGCACGATGGACGCCACCGCGCCACCGGCCGTGGCCACGTGGGTGTTGGCGATGTATTTGTCCCGCGCCACCACGTGGTGCAAATCGACCATGTAGCGCTTGGGCATGGCGAACAGGCCGCCGATCAGGTCGACCTTGGAGGCTCGGCCCCGGCGCCACATAGCCACCCGCCGCAACGCGCCCAGGACACCCAGGCCCAGGGCAGCGAACAACAGGATTGGAAGAAGGGTGTTCAACATGGTGGAGCTCCCAAAGACCTCGGGGTCATGTGCGTGCCGATGAGAGCGACGCACCTACTTGTGGCGAGGGAGCTTGCTCCCGCTGGAGCGCGAAGCGCTCCCAAAACAGCCTCAGGTGTACACCTGCTACACCTCGACTGCAGGTTTTGGGGCTGCTTCGCAGCCCAGCGGGAGCAAGCTCCCTCGCCACAGGTGATGGTGGTAAATCCGTTAGAAGTCTTTGCACAACCGCAGCGCGTCATAGATCGCCGCGTGGGTGTTGCGCTGCGCCACGCAGTCGCCGATGCGGAACAGCAAGTAGCCGTCGCCCGCCTGGCTCAGCGAAGGTTGCGGCTTGATCGCGAACAAGGCTTCGATGTCCATCTGGCCTTTGTTGCGCGAGCCTTCCTTCATGGCGTAGTAGATTTCTTCGTCCGGACGCACGCCGTTTTCGACGACGACCTGGTCTACCACCCGCTCCTCTTTGGCGCCGGTGTATTCGTTTTCCAGCACCGCCACCAGCTTGTCGCCTTCGCGGTAGACCTTCTCCAGCATCATGTCGCCGGTCATGATCACTTCTTTCGGGTACATGCTGCGGTAGTACGTCGGGAACGACGTACCGCCAATCGCCACGCCCGGCTTGATGTCGTCGGTGACGATCTCGACCTGGCTGCCCTTGTCGGCGAGGAAGTCCGCAGTGGACATCCCGGTGAACTCGCAAATGGTGTCGTAGACCAGCACGTTCTTGCCCGGCGCGACCTTGCCGTCGAGGATGTCCCAGCTGCTGACCACCAGGCCTTCAGCCGCGCCCCAGTGTTCGTTCTGTTCCAGGAACGGATGACCGCCAACGGCGAGCACCACCACGTCCGGACGCAAGTCGAGAATGGTTGCCGCATCCGCCGCCACGCCCAGGCGCAGATCAACTTTCAGACGCGCCAGCTCCAACTGGAACCAGCGCGTGATGCCGGCGATCTGGTCACGCTGTGGGGCTTTCGATGCAGTCGTGATCTGCCCGCCAATGAATTCTTTCTTCTCGAACAGGGTCACGTCGTGGCCACGTTCGGCCGACACACGCGCCGCTTCCATCCCGGCAGGACCGGCACCGACCACCACAACCTTGCGCTTCACACCGGTCGATTTCTCGATGATGTGCGGCACGCCCATGTATTCACGGGAGGTCGCGGCGTTCTGGATGCACAGCACGTCCAGACCCTGGTACTGACGGTCGATGCAGTAGTTGGCGCCGACGCACTGTTTGATCTGGTCGACCTGACCCATTTTGATCTTGGCGATCAGGTGCGGGTCGGCGATGTGGGCGCGGGTCATGCCGACCATGTCCACATAGCCGCCTTCCAGAATCCGCGTTGCCTGGTTCGGGTCCTTGATGTTCTGCGCGTGCAGAACAGGAGCCTTGACCACTTCCTTGATACCGGCGGCCAAGTGCAGGAACGGCTCCGGTGGATAACTCATGTTCGGGATAACGTTGGCCAGGGTGTTGTGGGTGTCGCAACCCGAACCGACCACGCCGATGAAGTCGATCATACCGGTGTCGTCGTAGTACTTGGCGATCTGCTTCATGTCTTCGTGGGACAAGCCGTCCGGGTGGAACTCGTCACCGCACAGACGGATGCCGACGCAGAAATCCGGGCCGACTTCAGCCCGCACAGCCTTGATCACTTCCAGGCCGAAACGCATGCGGTTCTCGAAGCTGCCGCCCCATTCGTCGGTACGTTTGTTGACCCGTGGGCTCCAGAACTGGTCGATCATGTGCTGGTGCACCGCTGACAGTTCGACGCCGTCCAGACCACCGGCCTTGGCGCGGCCAGCCGCGGTGGCGTAATTGCCGATCACCCGCCAGATTTCTTCCGGCTCGATGGTTTTGCAGGTCGCGCGGTGCACCGGTTCACGGATGCCCGAAGGCGACAGCAAAGTTGGCCAATGCTCGCCGTCCCAACGGGAACGACGACCCATGTGGGTAATCTGGATCATGATCTTGGCGCCATGCTTGTGCATGGCATCGGCCAGGTTCTGGAAGTGCGGAATGATCCGGTCGTCGGCCAGGTTGACCGACTTCCACCAGCCTTGCGGGCTGTCGATGGCCACACTGGAGGAACCGCCGCAAATCGCCAGGCCGATCCCGCCCTTGGCTTTCTCTTCGTAATACTTGACGTACCGGTCGGTGGTCATGCCGCCGTCGGTCGCGTAGACCTCGGCGTGCGCGGTGCTGAGCACGCGGTTGCGGATGGTCAGTTTGCCGATCTGGATCGGCTGGAACATTGCTTCGAAAGCCATGGCGGGTTCCTCGACTTACAACGGCTTGACGGTGAACAAACCGTCGTCGTGGCCTTCTTCGGAGCCACCGTAGACCTGTTCGGCAACGGTGCGGATCTTGCTGCCGCGGGCTTGCAGAATCTGGTCCATGGCGCCGGCAAACCAACCGGTGAACATGTAGTCGACCTTGCGCCCGACCTTGCCATACACGTAGACGAACGCCGAGTGTTCGAGCTTGACGCTGGCGGTGCCTTTGTCGAGGTCGATGTCCTGGATCTTGAACAGGCCCCAGCCGCGTTGCGACAGGCGCTTCATGTAGTGCTCGAACACCGCGACGCCTTCCAGGCCATGGCATTCAGCTTCTTTTTCACACCAGTGCCAGGCAGATTTGTAGCCGGCCTTGTAGAGGATTTCGGCGTAGGCGTCGGCGCCCAGCACTTCCTCGATGCCCATGTGGTTGTTGACGAAGAAGTGACGCGGTACGTACAGCATCGGCAGGGCGTCGGAGGTCCAGACACCGGTTTCGCTGTCGACTTCGATTGGCAATTGCGGGGCGATCTTGGCCATGGAAACTTAACTCCAGAAAATTTTGGGTGTTGCCCCCGGCGCGGACGGCCGGGGGAAAGAATTCTTCAGATGCGGTGGCTTATTCGCCCCAGACGTCCTTGAGGACGTTGACCCAGTTCTCGCCCATGATCTTGCGCACCACACGCTCGGAGTGGCCGCGCTTGAGCAGGGTTTCGGTCAGGTTCGGGAACTCGCCGACGGTGCGGATGCCCAGCGGGTTGATGATCTTGCCGAAGCTGGTCAGGCGGCGGGCGTAGCCCTTGTCATGGGTCAGGTATTCGAAGAAGTCCTGTCCATGGCCCTGGGTGAAGTCGGTGCCGATACCGATGGCGTCTTCACCAACGATGTTCATGGTGTATTCGATGGCTTCGGCGTAATCGTCGATGGTCGAATCGATGCCCTTGGCCAGGAATGGCGCAAACATGGTCACGCCGACGAAACCGCCGTGATCGGCGATGAACTTCAGTTCTTCATCGGATTTGTTGCGCGGGTGAATTTTCAGACCCGACGGCAGGCAATGGGAGTAGCAAACCGGCTTTTTGGATTCGAGGATGACTTCTTCGGAAGTCTTGGAGCCGACGTGGGACAGGTCGCACATGACGCCGACACGGTTCATCTCGGCAACGATTTCGCGACCGAAGCCCGACAGGCCGCCATCACGCTCGTAGCAACCGGTACCGACCAGGTTCTGGGTGTTGTAGCACATCTGTACGATGCCGACGCCGAGCTGCTTGAACACCTCGACATAGCCGATCTGGTCTTCAAAGGCGTGAGCATTCTGGAAGCCGAACAGGATGCCGGTCTTGCCCTGCTCTTTGGCCTTGCGGATATCGGCGGTGGTGCGCACCGGAATTACCAGGTCGCTGTTCTCGCGGATCAGCTTCTGGCTGGCGGCGATGTTGTTGACGGTGGCCTGGAAGCCCTCCCACACCGACACGGTGCAGTTAGCCGCGGTCAGACCGCCCTTGCGCATGTCTTCGAACAGCTCACGGTTCCACTTGGCAATAATCAGCCCGTCGATAACGATGCTGTCGGCGTGCAATTCGGCTGGGCTCATCAGGCTGTCCCCTATTAGCGATTCATGCGCCGAATCGTGTGCCGGCGCTTTGGGGCCAGCATATGCCTGAGGACCGGGGCAGCCGGGTGCAAAAACGACAGGGGGTTTGCCGAAAGCGTCAATCCGCGACAAAGGGTCGTTGATCGACGTAATCGCCCTCCTGTTCAAGGGCCGCTGCTTGGGCCAGAATTCGCTGCATTACTGAATGGGCACTGAAAAATAGGGGCTGCGTCGCAATGAGAACGATCTTCCTGGCTTTGGCACTGATAGCGACCGGCGTACACGCGGCTGAGGAGGCCGACGACAACCCCTGCGACAAGGTCGAAAACGACGTCCAGACCCTAGAATGCTCCGCCTACAGCAGAAGCACCGCCGAAGACCTGCTCAAAGACAACTACCAAAGCCTGACCGAGCGCATGCAAACGGCCTACGGCAAAAACCCGGCGCAACTGAGCGACATCACCGCCAAGCTCAAGGCGGCTCAGCAGCAATGGCTGAAGACCCGGGATGCGGATTGCGCGGTTGAAGCGTTTCCGGCGACCAGCGGTAGCAAGGCGTTCACGATTGCACAGAATGATTGCGTGGCGCGGATGAGTGATGAGCGGTCGGAGTTTTTGGAGTCGATTGGGCAGGAGTAAAAACATAAACATGGAAAATCGTTTGATCCCACATCAAGTAGTCAGCCGTATCGTCGATGGAGCGTTGCCTGTTCGCGCCTGGCGCGAACACTTGAACCTTACCCAGGATGAAGTGGCCAAACGCATGGGCATTTCTCAACCTGCTTTTGCCCAGCAAGAGACTGTAGCGAAGCCTCGCAAGGCCACCCGCGAGAGAATTGCCGCGGCGTTTGGTATCACGGCCAATCAACTTGAGCTGTAGGCTGCACACAACCATTTGTGAAAGGGATCGAAATGAAAATCTGCGGCATTGAAATCAAAGGCAGCGAAGCGATCATCGCCGTGGCCTCGCTGGACGGTCAGACGTTGAGCCACGTCGCCCTGGCGACCAAGAAAATTGCCTTGGACGATGACGACGAAGCCGCGAACGTCAAAGTCTTTGCCGCTCAGGTGGCGTCGTTTGTACGCGAGAATTCCATCGACCGGATCGCGATCAAGAAGCGCAGCAAGAAAGGTGAATTCGCCGGTGGTCCGACGACGTTCAAGATCGAGGGCGTTTTTCAGTTGCTGGAGAGTTGCGAGGTGACGTTGCTGTCTCCGCAGACGATTAATGCGCAGAACAAGAAGTTTGACTTTGCGCTGCCGGAAACACTGAACAAGTATCAGCATGAGGCTTACAAGGCGGCGTGCTCCGCTCTGATGAAGAAATAACGACAGACCACTTGTAGGAGCGAGACTTGCCCGCGAAGGCGGTGTGTCAGGCGCCAGAGAAGTTGAATGTGCCGGCCTCTTCGCAGGCAAGCCTCGCTCCTGCAGGGTTCGTTCTCGCACTATCACGGTTCAGGCCTTTTGGGTTTGTCGTCGATCTTCCCGCGGACACCTTTCAAACCGTGCCCGATAACTGCGGGTGAAATACGAAGGTGATTCAAACCCGCACGCAATGCTCACCTCCAGCACGCTCATGTCCGTCTGCCGCAGCAACTGCCGCGCCTTCTCCAACCGTAATCTCAGGTAGAAATTGCTCGGCGTGTCGGCCAGGTGCAACCGAAACAATCGCTCCAGCTGCCGCCGCGTCACTTTGATCGATTCCGCCAGTTCCAGCGTACTCAGCGGCGGTTCGCTGTGCTGCTCCATCTCGCCGATCACATGCACCAGTTTTTTGTTGCTGATGCCGTAGCGCGTGGCGACTTCCATGCGCTGGTGGTCTTTGCGCGGGCGGATGCGGCCGAGTACGAATTGTTCGCTGACCTGGATCGCCAGTTCCGGGCCGTGGGCCTGGGCGATAAGGTCGAGCATCAGGTCGATGGACGCGGTGCCGCCGGCGGAGGTGATACGCCGGCGGTCGATCTCGAACAGCTCCTGGGTAACGCTGAGCTGTGGATAAGATTCCTTGAACGCGTCGATGGCTTCCCAGTGCAGGGTCAGGCGATGGCCGTCGAGCAGGCCGGCTTCGGCGAGGATGAAGCTGCCGGTGTCGATGGCGCCGAGGATCACGCCTTCGTTGTCCAGGCGGCGCAACCAGTGCTCCAGTGCGGGGGTGGCGAATTTCAGCGGTTCGAAGCCGGCTACGACCAAAAGGGTGGCGCCTTTCTTCAGCGGTTCCAGCGCCGCGTCGGCGTTGACCGACATGCCGTTGCTGGCCAGAACTGCCCCACCGTCGGCACTCAATACATGCCAGCGATACAACTCGCCACGAAAGCGATTGGCGACCCGCAGCGGCTCGATCGCCGAGATAAACCCGATGGCCGAGAAACCCGGCATCAACATGAAGTAGAAATCCTGGGACATGGAGCGCACTCGATAGGCGGGTCGCGTGAGGGCGGGTAGCGTGTGGACGTTGATACGCCACTTGCAACAGGCTTTCAAGAGCGCAGGTCGCTGCAGTGCAAGACCTGGTCGCCGCAGTGCGCTTTCACGGGGCCTTAGCTGCGTAACTTGGCATCACCGGCGCACAAAGATGCCGGAACCCACAATAACGTCTGCCGAGGAAACCTGAGATGAAACGACTGATCAGCAGCTGTGTTCTTGCACTCAGCGGTACCGCTTTCCTGAGCGCCAGTGTCATGGCGGCCGAACCTGCTTCATGCCAGAACGTGCGCATGGGCGTCGTGAACTGGACCGACGTGATTGCCACCAGCGCCATGACCCAGGTGCTGCTCGATGGCCTCGGCTACAACACCAAACAAACCAGCGCTTCCCAGCAAATCATCTTCGCCGGGATCCGCGACCAGCGCCTGGACCTGTTCCTGGGTTACTGGAACCCGCTGATGACCCAGACCATCACCCCGTTCGTCGACGCCAACCAGGTCAAGGTGCTTGAAGCGCCAAGCCTCAAGGACGCCCGCGCCACCCTCGCTGTACCGACTTACCTCGCCGACAAGGGCCTGAAAACCTTCGCCGACATCGCCAAGTTCGAAAAAGAACTGGGCGGCAAGATCTACGGCATCGAGCCGGGCTCGGGCGCCAACACCCAGATCAAGGCCATGATCGCCAAGAACCAGTTTGGCCTTGGCAAATTCCAGCTCGTCGAGTCCAGCGAGGCCGGCATGCTCGCAGCCGTGGATCGCGCCGTGCGCCGCAAAGAGGCCGTGGTGTTCTTCGGTTGGGCGCCGCACCCAATGAACGTCAACGTGCACATGACTTACCTCACGGGCAGCGAAGATGCCCTGGGGCCGAACGAAGGCATGGCCACGGTCTGGACCGTCACCGCGCCGAAATACGCCGAGCAATGCCCGAACATCGGCAAATTGCTGAGCAACCTGACCTACACCGCCGAAGACGAGAGCCGGATGATGCAGCCGCTGCTGGATCACAAGGACGCCTTCGAATCAGCCAAGCAATGGCTGAAAGATCACCCGCAAGACAAGCAACGCTGGCTCGAAGGCGTGACCACCTTCGATGGCAAACCAGCCGCTGACAATTTGAAACTGACCAGTAAATAAACCCCGATTGAACCACCGACTCGCAGCCCGACCGGGCTGCGAACGGAATCATCACGCCTGCAAGGAACCCGCCTCATGAACCACGACGTCATCATCACCTGCGCACTCACCGGTGCTGGCGACACGACCAGCAAGAGCCCACACGTGCCAGTCACCCCGAAACAAATCGCCGCCGCTGCGGTGGAAGCCGCCAAGGCCGGCGCCACCGTCGTTCACTGCCACGTTCGCAACCCCGAAACCGGCAAATTCAGCCGTGACGTGGCGCTGTACCGCGAAGTGATGGAGCGCATCCGCGAGGCTGACGTCGACATCATCGTCAACCTGACGGCGGGCATGGGCGGTGACCTGGAAATCGGCGCGGGCGAGAACCCGATGGAGTTCGGCCCGAACACCGACCTGGTCGGCCCGCTGACCCGCCTGGCCCACGTTGAAGCACTGCTGCCGGAAATCTGCACCCTCGACTGCGGCACCCTGAACTTCGGCGACGGCGACACCATTTACGTGTCCACCCCGGCGCAGCTGCGCGCTGGCGCCAAACGCATTCAAGAGCTGGGCGTGAAGGCCGAGCTGGAAATTTTCGACACCGGTCACCTGTGGTTCGCCAAACAGTTGATCAAGGAAGGCCTGCTCGACGATCCGCTGTTCCAGTTGTGCCTGGGCATTCCGTGGGGCGCGCCGGCCGACACCACCACCATGAAAGCGATGGTCGACAACCTGCCGGCCAATGCGGTTTGGGCCGGGTTCGGCATCGGTCGCATGCAGATGCCGATGGCCGCGCAAGCGGTGCTGCTCGGTGGCAACGTGCGGGTCGGCCTGGAAGACAACATCTGGCTGGACAAGGGTGTGCTGGCGACCAACGGCCAACTGGTCGAACGCGCCTCGGAAATCCTCAGCCGCCTCGGCGCCCGTGTTCTGACCCCAGCGGAAGGCCGGGCAAAAATGGGCCTGACCAAGCGCGGTTAGTCACTAACAACTCTTTCCAACTGTGGGAGCGGGCTTGCTCGCGAAGAGGCCGTTACATCCGACATCTCTGTCGACTGAAACTCCGCTTTCGCGAGCAAGCCCGATCCCACAGGGGATCACCGAATTCTTTTAGGACGTCGCCATGAGCTTTATCACCGAAATCAAAACCTTCGCAGCGTTAGGCAGCGGTGTCATCGGCAGCGGTTGGGTGTCCCGCGCCCTCGCCCACGGCCTCGACGTTGTCGCCTGGGACCCGGCGCCCGGAGCGGAAGCGGCGCTGCGCAAACGCGTCGCCAATGCCTGGAGTGCGCTGGAGAAACAAGGCCTGGCACCGGGCGCTTCACAGGATCGGCTGCGCTTTGTCGCGACGATTGAAGAGTGCGTTCGCGACGCGGACTTCATTCAGGAAAGCGCCCCTGAGCGCCTCGATCTGAAACTCGAACTGCACAGCAAAATCAGCGCGGCGGCCAAGCCCAATGCCTTGATCGGCTCCAGTACCTCTGGCCTGTTGCCGAGCGAGTTCTACGAGAGTTCGACGCACCCGGAACGCTGTGTGGTCGGGCACCCGTTCAACCCGGTTTATCTGCTGCCGCTGGTGGAAGTGGTCGGTGGCAAAAACACCGCGCCGGAAGCCATTCAAGCAGCAATGAAAGTGTATGAATCCCTGGGCATGCGTCCGCTGCATGTGCGCAAAGAAGTGCCGGGGTTCATCGCCGACCGCTTGCTCGAAGCGCTGTGGCGAGAGGCGCTGCACCTGGTCAACGACGGCGTCGCGACCACCGGCGAAATTGACGATGCAATCCGCTTTGGCGCGGGGCTGCGCTGGTCGTTCATGGGCACATTCCTGACCTACACCCTGGCGGGTGGCGATGCCGGCATGCGCCACTTCATGGCGCAGTTCGGCCCGGCGTTGCAGTTGCCGTGGACGTACCTGCCAGCGCCGGAACTGACCGACAAGTTGATCGATGATGTGGTTGACGGGACCAGCGATCAGCTGGGCAAACACAGCATTTCCGCGCTGGAGCGCTATCGTGATGATTGCTTGCTGGCAGTGCTGGAGGCGGTGAAGACCACCAAAGAGAAGCATGGGATGGCGTTCAGCGAGTAATTTGCCTACAGGGCGGACCCCATCGCGAGCAGGCTCGCTCCCACATTTGATTGCAGGTGTCTGATACAACTCGGTCACCTGTAGGAGCGAGCCTGCTCGCGATAGCGGGAGTCCAGTCACCACACATTCTGGATCCTTCATCATGCCCACCCTCACCACCTACCAAACCAAAATCATCCCCGACTGGGTCGACTACAACGGCCACTTGCGCGATGCCTTCTACCTGCTGATTTTCAGCTACGCCACCGACGCGCTGATGGATCGGCTGGGCATGGACAGCAACAACCGCGAAGCCAGCGGCAACTCGCTGTTCACCCTCGAACTGCACCTCAATTACCTGCATGAAGTGAAGCTCGACGCCAATGTCGAAGTGCACACCCAGATCATCGGCCACGACAGCAAACGCCTGCACCTCTATCACAGCTTGCATCTGGTCGGCGACGACAAGGAACTGGCGGGCAACGAACAAATGCTCGTGCACGTCGACCTCGCCGGGCCGCGCTCCGCACCGTTCAGCGAAGACACCTTGAGCAAGCTGCAAGCCATCGTCGCCGAGCAAACCGACCTTCCCGCCCCGGACTACATTGGCCGAGTGATCGCGTTACCCCCTAAAAAATAACAAGGAGATCGCCATTGAACACCGCCGCCGCTTTTGCCGACTTCCGTACCTACCCGTTGATCAGCGCGTTGTCCGCCGTGCAAACCCTGGTGGATCGAATTCAAGTGCAGTGGGCCGACGGCCGGGTCAGCCCCTTTCATCATCAATGGCTGCGGGACAACTGCCCGTGCCCGCACTGCGTCTACACCGTGACCCGCGAGCAAGTGCTGGAAATCGTCGACGTCGCAGAGGACCTGGCGCCGACAAGGGCAAACGTCGATGCCGAAGGTTGCCTCAGCGTCGAATGGCAGGACGGCCACCAGAGTCGCTTCGATCCAGGCTGGCTGCGCGCTCACGCCTATGACGACGAGTCCCGTGCCGAACGTCGTGCTTCCAAGCCAAAATCCAGGCTGTGGAAAAGCGACTTGCAGCTGCCGGTGTTCGAATACCAGGCGCTGATGAACGACAACGAGGCCTTGCTGCAATGGCTACTCGCCGTGCGCGATATCGGCCTGACTCAAGTGCGCGGCGTACCCACCGAACCGGGCTCACTTAAACTGATCGCCCAGCGGATTTCCTTTATCCGCGAGAGCAATTTCGGCGTGCTGTTCAACGTGCAATCCAAGGCCGATGCCGACAGCAATGCCTACACCGCTTTCAACCTGCCGCTGCACAGCGACCTGCCGACCCGAGAGTTGCAACCGGGGCTGCAATTTCTGCATTGCCTGGTCAATGACGCCGACGGTGGCGAGAGTATTTTTGTCGACGGCTTTGCCATTGCCCAAGCGTTGCGCGAGGAAGATCCCGAGTCGTTTAAAAGCCTCTGCGAAATCCCGGTGGAGTTCCGCAACAAGGACCGCCATAGCGACTACCGCTGCCTGGCGCCGATCATCGCCCTGGATGCGTTGGGTCAGGTGTCGGAAATCCGCATGGCGAACTTTCTGCGCGGACCGTTTGATGCCTCGATCGAGGACATGCCCAAGCTCTACCGCGCTTATCGGCGGCTTATTGCAATGACCCGTGAAGCGCGATTCCGGGTGATGACGCGGCTCAATCCCGGTGAGTTGTGGTGCTTCGACAACCGCCGCACCCTCCACGCCCGCAACGCCTTCGACCCCGCCAGCGGCGCCCGGCATTTTCAAGGGTGCTATGTCGATCGGGATGAATTGTTGTCGCGCATTTTGGTGTTGCAGCGTTAGACCGCGTCATCGTTCTTCGCGGGCAAGCCTCGCTCCCACAGGATCGGGGGTTACCACAGATTTGGCGAACGACGCCAAACCTGTGGAAGCGGGCTTGCCCGCGAAGGCGTCAGCCCAGACACCTCATCCCTTCCTGATTCACAGGCAAAAAAAACCCCGATCAAGCCGTGACAGGATCGGAGCTGAGGAGGGTACTGTTGAGGAGCCGTCGCGCGAGGGTGACCAAACCTTCGTGTTGCCAGCTGAATCCAGTGTGCCCACTCTCCCCTCTTGCAAGTTAGCCGAAAACGACCTGTTCATAGGTATCGCGGCCATTGCGACAAATCGTCCTTGCCGCCACCCCGCACCCCTACGAGAATCGAGCCACGACACCGTTCCCTGAAGAAGGATTGCGTCATGATGTACGCCGATTTGATTGACCAGGAAGACCTGTTGGGCCAGCTCAAGGCGTTAGGATTTGCAGTGCCCCCTGGTGCAACTGCCGAGCAGGCCTGCGAATGCGCGGTACGGGGTTTGAACAACGAACGGGCAACGGAATTGCGGACCATGGTCAAACAGATGTACACCAGCAGCGCGACCATTCTGCCGGCCGTGCGTCAGGCCATTGATAAGCAGTTGCTGCCTGCGTTGGCGGAGTATCAGCAAAGTCGCGTCTGAGGTCTTCGGGGGTTTGCTAGAGTAGTGGCCTTCCTGCCTACCACGAGCGAGCGCTGATGTTCCGTATCCAATACTGCCAGTCCGATGAACAAGCGGGCTGGCTGCCTCTGCGCCAGGCGCTCTGGCCCGATGCTTCGGAACAGGAGCATCGGGACGAAATCGCCCAGCTGCTACGCGAGCCAAAACGCTATATCAACTTTGTCGCCTACGACAGCCAGGAACAACCCGTCGGCCTCGCCGAAGCGTCATTGCGCCACGACTATGTCAATGGCACCGACAGCTCGCCGGTGGTGTATCTGGAAGGTATCTACGTGGTGCCGCAGCAGCGCCGACACGGAGTGGCGGCACGACTGATCGAACAGGTGGCGAACTGGGGACGAGCACAGGGCTGCGTGGAGATGGCTTCCGACACCGGCCTTGACAACTTGCCGAGCCAGGAGACGCACAAGGCGCTCGGTTTCGAGGAAACCGAGCGCGTCGTATTTTTCAAACGCCCGCTATGACTAGAGACGAACGCTGGCGAACGTCGACTCATTGCGCGCCTGACTCAGCGCCGACAACGGCCCGGACAGCGGCGACAGCACCAGCGCCTGCGGCAACGGCATCATCGCCACCTGTTGCGTGGTGTTAGAGCCTACGCGTTCGTCACGCGGTGGAATGCCGAAGTATTCGCGGTAGCACTTGGAGAAGTGCGGCGTGGACACGAAGCCGCACACCGACGCCACTTCGATGATCGACATCGGCGTTTGCTTGAGCAACTGCCGGGCACGGATCAGGCGCAGTTTCAGGTAGTAACGCGACGGCGAGCAGTGCAGGTATTTCTGGAACAGGCGCTCCAGCTGACGACGGGAAACAGCGACATACACCGCCAGTTCGTCGAGGTCGATCGGCTCTTCCAGGTTGGCTTCCATCAGCGCGACGATTTCCTGCAACTTCGGCTGGTTGGTGCCCAGCATGTGCTTGAGCGGCACGCGCTGGTGATCCTGTTCGTTGCGGATGCGCTCGTAGACGAACATTTCCGAGATCGCGGCCGACAGTTCACGACCGTGATCGCGGCTGATCAGGTGCAGCATCATGTCCAGCGGTGCGGTGCCGCCGGAGCTGGTGAAACGGTTACGGTCGAGGGTGAACAGGCGTGTGCTCATGGCTACACGGGGGAACGCTTCCTGCATCGAGGCCAGGCATTCCCAGTGCACGCTGCAATCAAAACCGTCCAGCAGGCCGGCGCACGCCAGGGCCCAGCTGCCGGTGCAGACCGCGCCGAGACGGCGGGACTGACGCGCCTGGCTTTGCAGCCACGACACGTGTTCGCGGGTAACGGTGCGTTGGATGCCGATGCCGCCGCAGACAATGATGGTGTCCAGGGCAGGTGCTTTGTGCATGGAGCAATCGGGGGTGATCTGCAGACCGTCACTGGCCCAGACCTGACCGCCGTCGACGGTGAGCGTGGTCCAGCGATACAGCTCGCGGCCGGACAATTGGTTGGCCATGCGCAGGGGTTCTACTGCGGAGGCCAAAGAAATAAGCGTGAAATTGTCCAGCAGCAGAAAGCCGATGGATTGAGGCGCACGGTTCTGGGGTTGAGCCCCGGAGTTGAACGTCGTCATCGCGGTATCTCCTCACACAAAGCGGGTGATGGCCTCAGGCGGAGGCTCTTGTTATTGCCATCGTTCTCGCGTGGGAGACGGGCTTTGTAATGACAGAGCAATTGCCATGCCTAAAGTTGAATGGTCATTCAATAACTCCTGAAAACGACGTCGCGGCGTGTCTATATAAGCCGTGCCGCGAGTAGGGGTTATAAGTGCCATTAACGGAGGGAGGCGCTCTGCCCCGTTGGGCTTGAGCAAATCGGTAGCACTTGTGGGAACAGGGCTACGGCGACTTGTAGGAGAGTGTCACCGCAAGCACAGGTGACAGGCGGTAATGGCCAGGTTGGATCCCTGACCTGGGTGAGGGCGCTTATCTGTAAGCGACGCGCCAAAACGTGGCGCGTTTGGAATTATGTGTTCACTTAGCGCGCAGTTTTGACTGGTCTTCTCTCGCAGATGACTTTTCTGTGGCGAGGGAGCTTGCTCCCGCTGGGGCGCGAAGCGGCCCTGAAAACTGCAAACGCGAACTTTCAGATATACCGGTCGCGGGCTATTCGGCTGCTGCGCAGCCGAGCGGGAGCAAGCTCCCTCGCCACAGATACTCATTTCACCAGAGAGTTAAGCGTTATCAGCACTCGACCGCGCTAACCGCCAACCCACCCCGCGAGGTCTCTTTATATTTGTCATGCATGTCCGCGCCGGTATCTCGCATGGTGCGGATCACCCGATCCAGCGAGATAAAGTGCTGACCATCCCCGCGCAGCGCCATCTGCGCCGCGTTGATGGCTTTCACCGCGGCAATCGCATTGCGCTCGATGCACGGCACTTGCACCAGCCCACCCACCGGGTCGCAGGTCAGGCCCAGGTTGTGTTCCAGGCCGATTTCCGCCGCGTTGCACAGCTGCTCCGGCGTCGCGCCGAGGATCTCCGCCAACCCGGCAGCCGCCATCGCACAGGCTGAACCCACTTCACCCTGGCAACCGACTTCCGCGCCGGAAATCGAAGCGTTCTTCTTGCACAGAATCCCCACCGCTGCCGCACTGAGGAAATAGTCGACCACGTTGGCGTCCGTCACCGCCTCGCTGAACTTCATAAAGTAGTGCAACACCGCCGGAATGATCCCCGCCGCACCGTTGGTCGGTGCCGTCACCATGCGCCCACCGGCAGCGTTCTCCTCGTTGACCGCGAGGGCGAACAGGTTGACCCATTCCATGGCGCTCAAGGTCGAGCCGATGACGTTGGGTTTGCCCAGCTCTTGCAGGCTGCGATGCAACTTGGCCGCACGACGGCGCACATTCAGTCCGCCGGGCAAGATGCCTTCGTGTTTGAGGCCCTGATCGACGCAATCCTGCATGGCGCGCCAGAGCTTCATCAGGCCGCTGCGAATCTCTTCCTCGCTGCGCCAGACCTTCTCGTTGGCCATCATCAATTCGGCGACGCGCAGGTTGTGCTTCTGGCACAGGCTGAGCAGTTCGACAGCGCTGGAGAAATCGTAAGGCAACACGGTGCGATCCAGATCGGCCACGCCGCTGGACGCCTGCGCTTCATCCACGACAAAACCACCGCCGATGGAATAGTAGGTGTCGCGATGCAGCTCGCCGTCATCACCTTCAGCGACCAGGGTCATGGCGTTGGGGTGAAACGGCAGGTTTTCGTCGATCAGGCGCATGTCGCGGGCCCAGATAAACGGCACCGACAGGCGACCGTCGAGCAACAGTGTGTGGGTCTCGCGCAGCGTTTCGATACGGATGCCGATTTGCGACGGATCGATCGCGTCCGGCCACTCGCCCATCAGGCCCATGATCACCGCGTTGTCGCTGCCGTGACCGATGCCGGTGGCCGACAGCGACCCATACAGCTGAACTTCGACGCGCCGCACTTGCTCCAAAAGACCCTGCTCACGCAAACCTTGCACGAACAGCGCGGCGGCCCGCATAGGCCCCACGGTGTGCGAACTGGAAGGGCCGATGCCAATTTTGAACAGGTCGAAAACACTGATAGCCATTACTGCCGAACTCCTGGATGTGCCAACTCCAGACGCAAAAGCGCCCAGTGACGGAGCTGCTACGCTCAAGCTGCAATCCGCCGAGATGGCCGCATCATCAGGCTTTTGCCGTGTCGTTCGACGTCTCACACCGACGCACTCATGCCCACTAACGCCGCGAGCCGTCAGCGCTACGTTTTCACGGTTTTTTTACGGTTCAAAGGAGCAGAAAGGGCTGAAAATAGCTGTAAACGACCTCACCAACACTGGATGCGACCATCCCTGTACTGGTTACGACGCACCCTGTAGGCGTCAGATTTTCACTGGTACATGATCGTATCGACTCGATTGCAAGGCGCCTTGGTAGAGCTGTCTCCAAAACGCCATCCAACCGCAACCTATAAGTGCGGTGGTCCAGTCGGAACACTGCCAAAAAAAACACCAAGGAGTCCACCCATGAAAGGTTCCCCGTCGTTGTTGTTGGCCGCCATGCTGAGTCTGCCCTTACTGGCTCAAGCTGCAGAACCCGCTCAGTGCAGCACCGTAAACTTCTCCGATGTCGGCTGGACTGACATTACCGTCACCACCGCCACCACCAGCGTCGTTCTCGATGCCCTGGGCTACAAGACCAAAACCACGATGATTTCCGTTCCGGTGACCTACAAGTCCCTGGCCGACGGCAAGAACATGGACGTGTTCCTGGGGAACTGGATGCCGACCATGGAAAACGACATCAAGGCTTACCGTGATGCCGGCACCGTGGACACTTTGCGTGCCAACCTGGAGAACGCAAAATACACACTCGCCGTGCCCGAAGAGTTGTATAACAAGGGGCTGAAGGATTTCGCCGACATCGCCAAGTTCAAGAAAGAACTCGACGGCAAGATCTACGGCATCGAACCAGGCAACGACGGTAACCGCCTGATCCAGAGCATGATCGACAAGAACGCCTTCGGCCTGAAAGACGCCGGCTTCAAGGTGGTCGAGTCCAGCGAGGCAGGCATGCTCTCGCAAGTCGATCGCGCCCAGCGCCGCAACACCGCCGTGGTGTTCCTGGGCTGGGAACCGCACCCGATGAACACCCGTTTCAAGATGAAGTACCTGACTGGCGGCGACGACTATTTCGGCCCGAACTTCGGCCAGGCAACCATCTACACCAACACCCGCAAGGGCTATGCGCAGGAATGCAGCAACGTCGGTCAACTGCTGAAAAACCTGCAGTTCACGCTGAACATGGAAAGCACCCTGATGGGCAACGTCCTGGACGACAAAATGAAGCCTGACGCGGCCGCCAAGGCCTGGCTGAAAAAGAATCCACAGGTGCTCGATACCTGGCTCGCTGGCGTGACCACCATTGACGGTAAACCAGGCCTGGAGGCCGTGAAAACCAAGCTCGCGCAGCCTTGAATTAAGAAGCACCGCTTACGCCGGGCGGGTTCGCTCGCCCGGGCTGTTTATTTCCTTGCATGCGGACGTTCACTACCATGCTGATTGATCAGAAAATACCTCTAGGCCAGTACATCGCGGGCTTCGTTGAATGGTTGACGCAACACGGCGCCAACACCTTCGACGCCATCGCCGTGTCTCTGGAAACGATGATCCACGGCGTGACTTTTGCGCTGACCTGGTTCAACCCGCTGGCATTGATCGGCCTCATCGCACTACTGGCTCACTTCATTCAACGAAAGTGGGGGCTGACCGTTTTCGTCATTGCCTCCTTTCTGCTGATCCTCAATCTGGGGTACTGGCAGGAAACCATGGAAACCCTCGCCCAGGTGCTCTTCGCGACCCTGGTCTGCGTGGTCATCGGCGTGCCGTTGGGTATCGTCGCCGCGCACAAACCGATGTTCTACACACTGATGCGGCCGGTGCTCGATCTGATGCAGACCGTACCGACGTTTGTGTACCTCATTCCTACCCTGACCCTCTTCGGGCTGGGTGTGGTCCCGGGTCTGATCTCCACGGTGGTGTTCGCGATTGCCGCGCCTATCCGCCTGACCTACCTGGGTATCCGCGATGTTCCCGCAGAACTGATGGACGCCGGCAAAGCCTTCGGCTGCTCGCGCCGCCAGTTACTCGCACGCATCGAACTGCCTTACGCCATGCCAAGCATCGCGGCCGGTATCACCCAGTGCATCATGCTGTCGTTGTCGATGGTGGTGATTGCGGCTCTGGTGGGCGCCGACGGCTTGGGCAAACCTGTGGTCAACGCACTGAACACCGCCGATATAGCCCTGGGTTTCGAAGCCGGGTTGGCTATCGTGCTGCTGGCGATCATGCTCGACCGTATCTGCAAACAACCCGACGCTAAAGTAGGGGGTGACGCATGAGCATTATTCGCTTCGAAGACGTCGACGTAATCTTTTCCAAAGACCCGCGTGAAGCGCTCAAGCTTCTCGACCAGGGCATGACCCGCGACCAGATCCTGAAAAAAACCGGGCAGATCGTCGGCGTTGAAAAAGCCAGCCTGGACGTCGAAAAAGGTGAAATCTGCGTTTTGATGGGTTTGTCCGGCTCCGGTAAATCCAGCCTGCTGCGTTGCATCAACGGCCTCAACACCGTCAGCCGCGGCAAGCTGTTCGTCGAGCACGAAGGCCGGCAGATCGATATCGCGTCCTGCACCCCGGCAGAGCTGAAAATGATGCGCACCAAGCGCATTGCGATGGTGTTCCAGAAATTCGCCCTGATGCCTTGGCTGACGGTGCGCGAGAACATCAGTTTCGGTCTGGAAATGCAGGGTCGCCCGGAAAAGGAACGGCGCAAACTGGTGGACGACAAGCTTGAGCTGGTGGGCCTGACCCAGTGGCGCAACAAGAAGCCTGACGAGCTCTCCGGCGGTATGCAGCAACGCGTGGGCCTGGCCCGTGCACTGGCGATGGATGCGGACATTCTGCTGATGGACGAACCGTTCTCGGCACTCGACCCATTGATCCGCCAAGGCCTGCAAGACGAACTGCTGGAGCTGCAAAGCAAGTTGAACAAAACCATCGTGTTCGTAAGCCACGACCTCGATGAAGCCCTGAAGCTCGGCAGCCGTATCGCGATCATGAAAGACGGTCGGATCGTCCAGTACAGCAAGCCTGAAGAAATCGTGCTGAACCCGGCGGACGACTACGTGCGGACCTTCGTCGCGCACACCAACCCGCTGAACGTGCTGTGCGGTCGCAGCCTGATGCGCACCCTGGACAACTGCAAACGCATCAACGGTTCGGTGTGCCTCGATCCGGGCGGCGATTCGTGGCTGGACCTGGCCGAAGGCAATACCATCAAAGGTGCCCGCCAGAACGGCGCGAGCCTGGACCTGCAGAACTGGATTCCAGGGCAAGCGGTTGAAGGTCTGGGTCGTCGGCCAACGTTGGTGGATTCCAACATCGGCATGCGCGATGCGCTGCAGATTCGTTATCAGACCGGCAACAAGCTGGTGCTGCACGACAACAACAAGGTGGTCGGGATTCTGGGCGACAGCGAGCTGTATCACGCACTGCTCGGCAAGAACCTGGGGTAAGGCAGCAGACACAAAAACGCCGCGAGAGGATCGCGGCGTTTTTGTTAGTGCAGCTATTCAGTCTGGAATGCTGACAACTGTGGCGAGGGAGCTTGCTCCCGCTGGGTTGCGAAGCAGCCCCAAAACCAGACACCACGGTCATTCAGACAGACCGCGTTATCGTCAATTGCGACTGCTGCGCAGTCGAACGGGGGCAAGCCCCCTCGCCACAGTGGAGCTGCGGTGCATTCACTGCACCGCATCACCTCAAGGTTTAGCTATAGACACGGCCAAGGAGCTGCCGATGGCTTTCAAACTGATCGAGCACGTCACGGGTGATCTGATCCTGAGTGAAGCCCATCAAGTCGTAATCCTGGCTGCCGTTGTGCAGGTAAACCTCGGCGCGGTAATAGCGCGCACGCGGTTCGTCAGCGCTTTCGGCCGACACCGTTTCACTCGCCGCCGCCAGATAGCCATCCAGGCTCACTTCGTAGACAAAAGGGTTGCCCTCTTCCATCTCGATCCGCAGGCCCATGCAGCGTTTGGATTTACCCAGCAACGTTTGCACTTCCAGGCCTTGACCGCGCAGTTGCACCGCCGCCTCTTCCAGCGCCGGGCTGACTTGCTTGTCCATGAAACGCTGAACGATCGACTGATTCGGCTGCAGGTCCAGCTGCGTCAAACGCTCGCTGAAACCACGACGACCGCGCGCAGCGAGCTCCGCTTGCTCCTGTTCGATCTGCACGTCCTGGCGCATCGCCTTGTGCAGGCCAAACATGAAGAACACCAGCACCACCGAGAACGGCAGACCAGCCAGCACCACCATGGTTTGCATGGCTTCGAAGTTACCGGCAAACAGCAGGCCGATGGTCACCAGGGTAATCACCGCCGACCAGAAGATCCGCAGCCAGTGCGGCGCATCTTCGTCGACGTTGCCGCCCTTGCACGAAAGGTTGGCCATCATCACCGCGCCGGAATCCGCCGGGGTCAGGAACAGCACGAAACCGACGAAGATCGACACGCCGATCACAATCTTCGATGCCGGGTAATGCTCAAGCAGTTGATAGATCGCCATCGACGGCTGTTCGAGCGCCGTCTTCCCGAGCTCCACCGCCCCATGGTTCATCACCAGGTCCAGGGCAGAGTTACCGAAGATCGACAGCCACGCCAGGGTGAAACCCAGTGGGATCAGCAACACGCCGGCCACCAGTTCACGCACCGTGCGACCACGGGAAATACGCGCGATGAACATGCCGACGAATGGGGCCCAGGAAATCCACCACGCCCAGTAGAACAGAGTCCACAGGCCCAGCCAGCGGTCGGATTTCTCACTGTCGCCTTCGTAGACGTAGAGGTCGAAAGTCTTCAGGACCACGCCGTTCAGGTAGTCGCCGACGTTCTGCACGAAGCCGTTCAACAGGTGCAAGGTCGGGCCGAACAGCAGCACGAAAATCAGCAGGCCGCTGAACAGCACGATGTTCAGGTTCGACAAACGACGAATGCCGTTTTCCACGCCAGACACGGCCGCGATGGTCGCCACGGTGCTCATCACGATGATCACGATCAGCAGGTTGGTGTTGCTGTGTTCCATGCCGAACAGGTTTTCAAGGCCCGACGACACTTGCAACGAACCAATCCCCAGGTTCGTCACCAGACCCAGCAGGGTCACGAACATGCCGAAGCCGTCCACCGCATGACCGGCCGCGCCTTTGACCCAACGCTCGCCGACCAGCGGATACAGCGCCGAACGCAGTGCCAACGGCTGGTTATGACGGTAGGCAAAGTACGCCACGGCCAGGCCGACCAAGGCGTAGATCGCCCAGCCATGCAGGCCCCAATGCAGGAATGTCAGCTGCACAGCCTGACGCGCGGCCATATTGCTGGCGGCCACGCCTTCCGGCGGATTGAAGTAATGGTCCAGCGGCTCGGAAGCACCGAAGTACAGCAGCGAAATGCCGATCCCCGACGAGAACAGCATCCCCGCCCACGCGCCGTAGCTGAAGTCCGGGGTGTCGTCCTTGCTGCCCAGCTTGAGCTTGCCATAGGACGAGAACGCCAGGCCCACGACAAATACCAGGTAGGCGGCGATCACCACCATGTAGTACCAGCCGAAGCTGCGGGACAACCAGGCCTGGGCGATGCCGAGCAATCTGCCGGCCTCTTGCGGGGCGATGATCAGAATGGCGGTCAACAACAGAATCAACGCGGTAGAGGTGTAGAACACCCAACCGTTGACCGTCACCTTCTCGGGTGGGGTCTTTATAAGAGAGGCAGAACTCATGGCACAGATGCTCCAGGCAGTGCGAGAGAAAAACACAAGGCAACGCGTTACCCGACCATTCGGTTAGTTGGCAGCCGACCAGCGGGTGATATAAAGACAGCCCGAAAAAAGCCCGAACCCCCTGGACGCCTGAGCGTGTGGGTTTCGAGCATTTTCAGACGTCGTTTTTCCGCCAACTACGTGTAGGAAAAACCTGTAGGCAGCGACGAATTGTCGCAGATCTTATTCTTTGTTGATTGAACGTTCAATCAAAACAAAATAGACTGGCCTTCAATCCGATAGACGTTCTACGTCCGCCGGAAGGCCTAAGGAGATGTGCAAGATGCCCAAGGTCGGTATGCAACCCATCCGCCGCCAGCAGTTGATCGAAGCCACATTACTGGCCGTCGATCAGGTCGGAATGGGGGACGCCAGCATTGCGCTGATCGCCCGTTTGGCCGGTGTCTCGAATGGCATCATCAGTCACTATTTTCAGGACAAGAACGGCCTGATCGCCGCCACGATGCGGTATCTGATGAGCGTCCTCAGCGAGAACGTCACCGCGCGCCGCCAGGCGCTGGCCGATGACAGCCCACGGGCGCATCTGCAGGTGATTATCGAAGGCAACTTCGACGCCAGCCAAGTCAATGGCCCGGCAATGAAAACCTGGCTGGCCTTCTGGGCCACCAGCATGCACCAACCGTCATTGCACAGGTTGCAGCGGATCAACGATCACCGTCTGTATTCCAACCTGTGCTGCCAGTTCCGCCGTGTGTTGCCGCTCGATGATGCGCGCAACGCCGCCCGTGGCCTGGCAGCCCTCATTGACGGTTTGTGGTTGCGCGGCGCGCTGTCGGGAGATGCATTCGACACCGAGCAGGCGCAACAGATCGCTTACGAATACATGGATTTCCAACTGGCCAAGCAGGTGAGTTAGAGCACACATAACCGCTCAACCCCTGAACGCTACCGATGATGATGCCAACTGCTTGACGGCACACCCGGTGGTTAACGCCAACCACTTATGCACTTGCGAGGACTTTATGGCCCGTTTCGAACTGCAAAAACTCTACATCGATGGCGGCTACAGTGACGCCAGCAGCGACGCCACTTTCGAAGCCATCAACCCGGCTAACGGAGAAGTCCTCGCAAAAGTACAGCGTGCGACCAAAGAAGACGTCGAGCGCGCTGTGGTCAGCGCCGAAAAGGGCCAGAAAATCTGGGCCGCGATGACCGCCATGGAGCGTTCGCGCATCCTGCGTCGTGCCGTCGACATCCTGCGCGAGCGCAACGATGAACTGGCCGCCCTGGAAACCCTGGATACCGGCAAATCGTTCTCCGAAACCAAGTATGTCGACATCGTCACCGGTGCTGACGTGCTGGAATACTACGCAGGCCTGGTGCCCGCCATCGAAGGCGAGCAGATCCCGCTGCGCACCACGTCGTTCGTCTACACCCGTCGCGAGCCGCTGGGCGTCGTCGCCGGTATCGGCGCGTGGAACTACCCGATCCAGATCGCCCTGTGGAAATCCGCTCCTGCCCTGGCAGCCGGTAACGCGATGATCTTCAAGCCAAGCGAAGTCACTTCCCTGACCACGCTGAAACTGGCCGAGATCTATACCGAAGCCGGCCTGCCAGCCGGTGTGTTCAACGTCCTGACCGGCAGCGGCCGTGAAGTCGGCACCTGGCTGACCGAGCACCCACGCATCGAAAAAATCTCCTTCACCGGCGGCACCGACACCGGCAAGAAGGTTATGGCCAGCGCTTCCGCTTCGTCGCTGAAAGACGTGACCATGGAACTGGGCGGCAAATCCCCGCTTATCATCTTCGACGACGCCGATCTCGATCGCGCCGCCGACACCGCGATGATGGCCAACTTCTACAGCTCCGGCCAGGTCTGCACCAACGGCACCCGCGTGTTCGTGCCGACTCACCTGAAAGCCGCTTTCGAAGCCAAGATCGCTGAGCGCGTTGCGCGCATCCGCATCGGCAACCCGGAAGACGAGAACACCAACTTCGGCCCGCTGGTCAGCTTCGCCCACATGGAAAGCGTGCTGGGTTACATCGCCAAAGGTAAGGAAGAAGGCGCTCGCGTCCTGTGCGGCGGCTCCCGCCTGACCGACGGCGACTTCGCCAAAGGCGCGTTTGTAGCTCCGACCGTATTCACCGACTGCACCGACGAGATGACCATCGTTCGCGAAGAAATCTTCGGCCCGGTGATGGCGATCCTGACCTACGACACCGAAGAAGAAGTGATCCGTCGTGCCAACGACACCGACTTCGGCCTGGCCGCCGGCGTTGTCACCAAGGACCTGAACCGCGCTCACCGCGTGATTCATCAGCTGGAAGCCGGTATCTGCTGGATCAACGCCTGGGGCGAGTCCGACGCCAAGATGCCGGTCGGTGGCTACAAGCAGTCGGGCGTGGGCCGTGAGAACGGCATCAGCTCGCTGAACAACTTCACACGCATCAAATCGGTACAGGTCGAACTGGGCGATTACGCCTCGGTTTTCTGATCTGACGCGGATCCTGAGGCTGGGGCCTTTTGTGGCGAGCTTGCTCCCGCTGGGCTGCGAAGTGGCCCCGACTCCAGGCACCGCACTCCTTCAGAAAGACCACGGTCGCTGACTTTGCGACTGCTGCGCAGCCGAGCGGGAGCAAGCTCCCTCGCCACAATCAAGTGGTGCATCGGCGATCGCGACCTGACCAAACATTAAGAGGGTGCATTCAATGTCCCAAGAATTCGATTACATCATCATCGGTGCCGGCTCGGCCGGTAACACCCTGGCGACCCGTCTGACTGAAGACGAAGGCGTCACCGTCCTGCTGCTCGAAGCAGGCGGCCCGGACTACCGTCTGGACTTCCGCACGCAAATGCCGGCCGCCCTGGCGTTCCCGCTGCAAGGCCGTCGCTACAACTGGGCCTACGAAACCGATCCAGAGCCACACATGGACGGTCGCCGGATGGAATGCGGTCGCGGCAAGGGCCTCGGCGGTTCCTCGCTGATCAACGGCATGTGCTACATCCGTGGCAACGCGATGGACTACGACAACTGGGCCAAACTTCCAGGTCTTGAAGACTGGGATTACCTGAACTGCCTGCCGTATTTCCGCAAGGCCGAAACCCGCGACATCGGCCCGAACGACTACCACGGTGGCGACGGTCCGGTCAGCGTGACCACGCCGAAAGCCGGCAACAACCCGCTGTTCCACGCGATGGTTGAAGCAGGTGTACAGGCCGGTTACCCGCGTACCGAAGACTTGAACGGTTACCAGCAAGAAGGCTTCGGCCCGATGGACCGCACCGTAACGCCGAACGGCCGTCGCGCCAGCACCGCTCGCGGTTACCTGGACACGGCCAAGAAGCGTTCGACCCTGACCATCGTCACCCACGCCTTGACCGACAAGATCCTGTTCGAAGGCAAGCGTGCGGTCGGCGTGCGCTACCTGATCGGCGCCGCTGAAGAGCGCGTTGAAGCCCGTGCCCGCAAGGAAGTGCTGCTGTGCTCCGGCGCCATCGCTTCGCCGCAGATTCTGCAACGCTCCGGCGTCGGCCCGGCCGAACTGCTGAATAAGCTCGACATCCCGGTGGTCCATGACCTGCCAGGCGTCGGCGAGAACCTGCAGGATCACCTCGAGCTGTACCTGCAATACGCCTGCACCCAACCGGTCTCGCTGTACCCGTCGCTGCTCTGGTACAACCAGCCGGCAATCGGTGCCGAATGGCTGTTCAACGGCACCGGCATCGGCGCCAGCAACCAGTTCGAAGCCGGCGGTTTCATCCGTACCCGCGAAGAGTTCGATTGGCCGAACATCCAGTACCACTTCCTGCCGGTCGCGATTAACTACAACGGCAGCAACGGTGTGAAAGAGCACGGTTTCCAGGCGCACATGGGTTCCATGCGTTCGCCGAGCCGTGGTCGCATCCAGGCCAAGTCCAAGGATCCGCGCGAGTACCCGAGCATCCTGTTCAACTACATGGCCACCGAGCAGGACTGGCAGGAATTCCGCGACGGCATCCGCCTGACCCGTGAAATCATGCAACAGCCCGCGCTGGACGCTTTCCGTGGCCGCGAAATCAGCCCGGGCATCGACGTGCAAACCGATGAGCAGCTCGACAAGTTCATCCGCGAACACGCCGAAACCGCGTTCCACCCGTCCTGCTCGTGCAAGATGGGCACCGACGAGATGGCCGTGGTCGATGGCGAAGGTCGTGTGCATGGCCTGCAAGCCCTGCGTGTGGTCGATGCCTCGATCATGCCGATCATCACCACCGGCAACCTGAACGCGCCAACGATCATGATCGCCGAGAAAATCGCCGACAAGATCCGTGGTCGCCAGCCGTTGCCGCGCAGCACCGCTGATTACTTCGTGGCCGGCGATGCGCCGGTGCGTGGCAAGCCGTTGCGGGAAGTGAGCGCTACTGCTCAGTAAGACCGTTACACCGCGGTGCTGCCTTCGCGAGCAAGCCCGCTCCCACATGGATCTCGGGTGTGCACAAATTTTGTGTTCACTGAAGATCCAGTGTGGGAGCGGGCTTGCTCGCGAAGAGGCCCTACCAAACAACACATCCCCATTTGACACACCTTGGTAATCCCTTCCTACACCGCACCGCCCTTGATCCTACCCCCCGCCCAGGCCTAATCTAGCGCCACGCAAACGTTTCACCCCCCCCCTTCGCAACACCGCTACACCGCCACTCCAGACCAAGGAGGTTCCCGAATGTTCGATTTCCACCCCCAGCTCAAGCAGCGCTTCGCTGCCTTGCGCACGGGCGCTGAATTCTTTTCGCTGCGTTATGTACGCGAGTCCGGCCAGTACCTGTCGGTGCGCAAGAATGTCGCCGAACCTCCGAGCCTCAGCCGTGACGAAGGCGCGATGCTGACCGTGCGCGTCAACGGCGTCGAAGCCTACGCCGCGACCAACGACCTGTCGCAACAAGGTCTGCAAGCGGCACTTGAGCGCGCCGAGCAACAAGCCCGCCGACTCAAGCCCCACGCCCTGCTCGACCTGAGCGCACAAGTGGTCTCCAGCGACCGCGCCGACTACTTTTCGCCGAACCTCGACCAGCCCTTCCCGTCCCTGAGTGATTGCTACCAACTGCTCGGCGCCGAATCCGCCGCCGTGCCCAAGGATAAGCGACTGGTGAACTGGGAAGTGAGCATCGGCATCACCCATGTCGAACAGATCTACCTCAGCAACGCCGGTGCCGAACTGCGCCAGGCCCAGCGGTTCGTCTACCCGAGCCTGGAAGTCACCGCCTACGACGGCAACGACAGCCAGACCCGAACCCTGGGCCGCGAGAACTTCGGTCAACAGGGCGGTTTTGATGTGATCAGTCGCTGTGGCCTGGTCGGCGCCGGTCCGAAAATCGCCGATCAGGCGCTGCAATTGCTGCTGGCGCCGAACACCCCGAAAGGCCCGCGTGAACTGCTGTTGATGCCTGACCAGATGATGCTGCAGATCCACGAGTCCATCGGTCACCCGCTGGAACTGGACCGCATCCTCGGTGACGAGCGCAATTACGCCGGCACCAGTTTCGTCAAGGCAGAAGACTTCGGCCATCTGCAATACGGCTCGAAACTGCTGAACGTGACCTTCGACCCGGACATCCCCGAGCAACTCGCCAGCTACGGCCATGACGACGACGGCACTGCTGCCAGCAAACAATTCCTGATTAAAGAAGGCTTGCTGCTGCGCCCATTGGGCGGCGCGCTGTCGCAGTTTCGCGCGGGCATGGATGGCGTGGCCAACAGCCGCGCCTGCAGCTGGAACCGTCCGCCGATCGATCGCATGGCCAACCTGAACATCGAGGCCGGCGATCAACCGCTGGAGAAGATGATCGGCAACATCGAGCACGGCATCTTGATGAGCACCAACCGGTCCTGGTCCATCGACGATGCCCGCAACAAATTCCAGTTCGGCTGTGAATGGGGCCAACTGATCGAAAACGGCGAACTCAAAGGCGTGGTCAAGAACCCGAACTACCGGGCAATTTCCGCGCACTTCTGGAAAAGCCTCAGCGCCGTAGGCGATGCCAACTCCGTCAAGGTCCTGGGCACGCCGAACTGCGGCAAGGGCGAACCGAACCAGGTGATCCGCGTCGGCCATGCCTCGCCGGCTTGCGTGTTCAGCAACGTTGATGTGTTTGGGGGAGATGCCTGATGAGTACTTCAAAAAGTCAGGCCGATGCGTTCAAGGCCTTGGTCAATTGGCTGCGCGATGCGATTCGCGAACCGGAACAGTTCACCCTCAGCTACGCCGCCGAATCCTCGGCCTTCGTGCGCTTCAACCACGCCAAGGTCCGTCAGGCCGGGCAGGTGCAACAGGCGAGCGTCGGCTTCAAACTGATCGACGAAGGGCGACACGCCGACCTGAACATCACGCTGTCGGGTGATGCCGCAGTCGATGTGCAACGCCTGGCCGAAGGTCTGCAACAGTTACGCGAAACCTTGCCGCTGCTGCCGCAGGATCCCTACCTGCTGCTCAACCACAACGGTTGGCAGAGCAAGAATGTTCAAGATCACCCGCTGCCGGACACCGAGCAAGTGGTCGCTGAAATCACTCAGGCGGCCGAAGGGCTGGATCTGGTGGGCTTCTATGCTGCCGGGCCGATCAGTCGTGGTTTCGCCAGTTCTTCGGGCGCGTTTGGCTGGCATCAGGCCAACAGCTTCAACTTTGATTTCAGTCTGGTGCATGACAACGGCCAAGCGGTGAAAGCCAGTTACGCCGGGCACGACTGGAACAGCGAAGGGTTTGCCAAACGTTTTGCGCAGGCGCGCGAGCAGTTGGCGTTCCTGGGCAGGCCGCAACGCACCCTGGCGCCGGGTCAGTACCGTGCCTACCTGGCGCCAGCCGCACTGGGGGAAATCATGGACATGCTGGGCTGGGGCGGTTTCTCGGCGCAGTCGATTGCCAGCAAACACAGTCCACTGCAGAAGCTTTATGCGGGCGACAGCTCGTTCAGCGCGCTGGTATCGGTCGATGAAAAGGTCAGCGGATCGTTGAGCCCGGCGTTCTCGGGCGAAGGTTATCCGCGCAGCGATCTTGGCTTGATCGTCGAAGGCAAGGCTGGCGCACAGATGGTCAGCTCACGCAGCGCCGCCGAGTACGGCCTGACCGCCAACGGCGCCAGCGGCGGTGAAATGCCAAGTGCAGTGAACATGACCGCCGGTACGCTGCCTGATGCAGAGATTCTCAAGCAACTGGGCACCGGTTTGTACATCAGCAACCTCTGGTACCTGAACTACTCCGATCAGCCGGCGGCACGACTGACCGGCATGACGCGCTTTGCGACGTTCTGGGTCGAGAATGGCGAGATTCAGGCGCCGGTGAGCACGATGCGCTTTGATGACAGCGCCTACAGCTTGCTCGGTTCGCAGCTGGAAGCGTTGACCGAGGAGCGTGAGTTGTTGCTGTCGGCCAGCACCTACAGCCAGCGGGCCACGGCTTCGGCGTTGTTGCCGGGTGCGCTGATCAGCCGACTGACCTTGACCCTGTAAGCGCATCGCGGGCAAGCCCGCTCCCACAGGTTCCGGGTTGGATTGCAAATTTGTGATCCACCCAAGATCACTGTGGGAGCGGGCTTGCCCGCGATGAATTCACCTCGGACTCCCTGACTCACACTGACAAGAGGTCCCATGCCCAATCGCCCGCCTCTCGACGCTGTCACCGCCCGCTGGGTGCCGTGGGTCGTCGCCATCGCGTTCTTCATGCAGTCCCTCGACGGGACCATCCTCAACACCGCCCTGCCTGCCATGGCCCGAGACCTGGCCGAAGATCCGCTGCGCATGCAGGGCGTGATCATTGCCTACATGCTCACCGTTGCGCTGCTGATCCCCGCCTCCGGCTGGATCGCCGACCGCTTCGGCACCAAGAAAATCTTCTTCGGCGCGATTCTGCTGTTCAGCCTTGGCTCATTGCTCTGTGCACTGTCGAGCACCCTGAGCATGTTGATCGGCGCCCGGGTGATTCAGGGCCTGGGCGGCGCGTTGATGCTGCCGGTCGGCAGGCTGGTGGTGCTGCGCGCCTATCCGCGCTCGGAGCTGGTGCGGATCATGGGATTTATCACCATTCCCGGCCTGCTTGGTCCGCTGATCGGCCCGACCATGGGCGGCTGGATGGTCGAATACCTCACTTGGCACTGGATCTTCCTGATCAACCTGCCGGTGGGCGCCATTGGTTGCTACGCCGTGTGGAAATTCATCCCCGACCTGCGCGGCACTGAACGTACGCGTTTCGACAGCCTGGGCTTTTTGCTGTTTGGTGCGGCGATGGTGCTGATCACCATTGCCATGGAAGGCCTCGGTGAATTGCACCTGCCGCACTTGCGGGTGATGTTACTGCTGTTCGGCGGCATGGCCTGTCTGGCGGCGTACTGGTTACGAGCCGGGCACATCGAAAATCCGCTGTTTGCGCCGTCACTGTTCAAGACCCGGACGTTTGCCGTGGGCATCCTCGGCAACCTGTTCGCCCGCCTGGGCAGCGGCGCCCTGCCGTTCCTAGTGCCGTTGCTGCTGCAAGTGGCGCTGGGATATTCGCCATCCCAGGCCGGGATGAGCATGTTGCCGCTGGCGGCGGCAGCGATGGTCGCCAAGTCGGTGGCGCGACCGTTGATCGAACGCTTGGGCTATCGCATCGTGCTGACTGGCAACACCTTGGCGCTGGGGTTGATGCTGGCGAGCATGGGGCTGGTCAGCGAACAAACGCCGTACTGGTTGCTGTTGGTGATGCTATCGATTCTGGGGGCGATCAACTCCTTGCAGTTCACCGCCATGAACACCGTGACCCTGATCGACCTCGACGACGCCAGCGCCAGTAGCGGCAACAGTCTGCTGTCGGTGGTTGCGCAATTGTCTCTCAGCCTTGGTGTTGCCTGCGCCGGCGCCTTGCTCGGCGGTTTTACCGCAGAGATCGGCAACGACGGTGTGGACACGGTGCTAGGCGCCTTCCAACTGACGTTTGTAACGGTCGGAATCATGGCGATGCTGGCCGCGACGATCTTCTCCCAGCTCTCAAAGGAAGACGGACGGCGCGTCAAACGTCCGGAAGAGCACATAGAGCCTTAGGGCGAATGGCCACGGGACTGATACACTGCGCGACATTTTGTTTTGCAGGCCAGTCCCGTGACCACCATCGCCACCGCTTTTAATACTTTGCCGCTGTCCGCCGCCATGCTGGCTAACCTCGACTCCCTCGGTTATGCCCAGATGACGCCGATCCAGGCGCAAAGCTTGCCGGTGATCCTCAAAGGGATGGACCTGATCGCCCAGGCCAAGACCGGCAGCGGCAAGACCGCAGCCTTCGGTATCGGCCTGCTGAACCCGATCAATCCGCGCTTCTTCGGTTGCCAGGCGCTGGTCATCTGCCCGACGCGTGAGCTGGCCGACCAGGTCGCCAAGGAACTCCGTCGTCTGGCCCGCGCCGAAGACAACATCAAGATCCTGACCCTGTGCGGCGGCGTGTCCTTCGGCCCGCAGATTGGCTCTCTGGAGCACGGCGCGCACATCATCGTCGGCACCCCGGGTCGCCTTCAGCAGCATTTGCGCAAAGGTTCGCTGGTGCTCCATGGCCTGAACACGCTGATCCTCGACGAAGCCGACCGCATGCTCGACATGGGCTTCTACGATTCCATCGAAGAAATCATCGCCCAGTGCCCGGAGCGTCGCCAGACCCTGCTGTTCTCCGCCACCTACCCGACGGGCATCAAGCAGTTGGCCGCGAAGTTCATGCGCAACCCTCAGATCGTGAAGGCCGAGGCGTTCCACGACGACACGCAGATCGAGCAGCGCTTTTACGAAATCTCCCCGGAAGAGCGCATGGACGCCGTGGTCAAAGTCCTCGCGCATCATCGTCCGGCGTCCTGCGTCGCCTTCTGCTTCACCAAGCAGCAGGTTCAGGAAACCGTCGATCACCTGACCTCCAAAGGCATTTCCGCCGTCGGCCTGCACGGCGATCTGGAACAGCGTGACCGTGACCAGGTACTGGCCATGTTCGCCAACCGCAGTACCTCGGTACTGGTTGCCACCGACGTCGCCGCGCGCGGTCTGGACATCGATGCGCTGGACATGGTGATCAACGTCGAACTGGCTCGCGATTCGGAAATTCACATTCACCGTGTCGGCCGTACGGGTCGCGCTGGCGAGAAAGGGATTGCGATCAGCCTGGTCGCACCGTCCGAAGCCCACCGCGCCCAAGCCATCGAGCTACTGCAGAACTCGCCGTTGAGCTGGGATCAGCTGGATAACCTCAAGTCCCAGGGCGGCGCACCGCTGCTGCCGGTGATGAGCACGCTGGTCATCGGCGCGGGCCGTAAAGACAAAGTGCGTCCGGGCGACATTCTGGGTGCCTTGACGGGCGATGCCGGTATTCCGGGCGCGCAGGTCGGCAAGATCGCTATTTTCGACTTCCAGGCGTATGTGGCTGTTGAACGCGGGATCGCCAAGCAAGCCTTGCAGCGCTTGAACGACGGCAAGATCAAAGGCCGTTCGTTGCGCGTGCGTATTCTCTAAGAACGCCGCGGCCCCCTGTGGGAGCTGGCCTGCCGGCGATGGCATCGACTCGGTCTGACGGGTAAACCGAGTCGATGCCATCGCTGGCAGGCCAGCTCCCACATTTGATTGCACTCCAGATCAGCTCTTGTGTGAGGACACCGTTTTGCGCTCTACCGAAGTCGTGATCATTGGCGCTGGCGCCGCAGGGTTGATGTGTGCGCTGACTGCCGCCGGGCGCGGGCGCAAGGTGATGTTGCTCGACCATGCGAACAAGGCCGGCAAGAAAATCCTGATGTCGGGCGGTGGCCGTTGCAATTTCACCAACATGTACACCGAACCGGGTAATTTCCTCTCGCAGAACGAACACTTCTGCAAATCCGCATTGGCGCGCTACACCCAGTGGGATTTCATCGGCATGGTCGCCAAGCACGGCGTGCCGTACCACGAGAAGAAACTCGGCCAACTGTTCTGCGATAACAAATCCAGCGACATCCTTGAGATGTTGCTCACCGAATGCGATCAGGTCGGCGTCAGCCTGCACCTGGACACTTCGATCCAGACCATCGAGAAGCTCGAAAGCGGTTACTTGCTGGACACCACGCTTGGCCAACTGACCTGTGAATCCTTGGTAATCGCCACGGGCGGTCTGTCGATTCCGACCCTGGGCGCCACCGGTTTCGGTTATCAGGTCGCCAAGCAGTTCGGTCACGACCTGCTGCCGACCCGTGCCGGCCTGGTGCCGTTCACCATCACCGATCAGCTCAAAGAGCTTTGCACCGAGCTGTCCGGCACCTCGGTGGATTGCCTGGTGAGCTGCAACGAGCAGAGTTTTCGCGAGAACATCCTGTTCACCCATCGCGGCCTCAGTGGTCCGGCAATTTTGCAGATTTCCTCGTTCTGGGAATCCGGCGACACGGTCGAGATCAACCTGATGCCGGACCACGACGTCCCGAGCTGGCTGCACCAACAGCAAGCCGAACGCCCGAACAGCGAGTTGAAAACCCTGCTCGGTGAAATCTTCACCAAGAAGATGGCCAACCTGCTGGCGGACAATTGGTTCGTCTCCAAACCGATGAAGCAATACACCCATGCGGAAATCGCCGACATCGCCGAAAAACTGGCGAGCTGGAAAGTGGTTCCTGCCGGCACTGAAGGCTACCGCACTGCGGAAGTGACTTTGGGCGGCGTCGACACTCATGAAGTGTCGTCCAAGACCATGGAATCGCTGAAAAGCCCGGGCCTGTATTTCATCGGCGAAGTGCTCGACGTCACCGGGCATCTGGGCGGTTTCAACTTCCAGTGGGCCTGGGCCTCCGGATACGCCGCTGCGCAATACGTCTGACCCGCACCGATCCCCTGCACTCGACAGCTCCTACAGGGGAATACATTTCAAGGTGATGTTGCGCCATGGAAGGAACAGATTTTGCTGTCAGATGTGATCGGCGCCATTGCGTCGGCGTCATTACTGGCTCAATTTAGCGGCATTGCCTCGGAAGGCCTTCGCACTTCATGTCATCGACCTCATTTCGTCAGTCTCTGCGCCGTCTCTGGGCGCTGGATAAATTCAGCTATAGCGTGCGGGTGTTCATCGCCCTGACCGGCAGCATGGCCGTCTGTTGGTATCAGGATGAAATGGGGCTGCTGATCCCGTTGTTCCTGGGGATTATCGCCAGTGCCCTGGCCGAGACCGACGACAGTTGGCAGGGCCGTCTCAACGCGCTGGCTGTGACGCTGGTGTGTTTTCTGGTCGCCGCGTTATCGGTCGAGCTGCTGTTCCCTTATCCCATCTTTTTCATCATCGCCTTCGCCCTCGCCGCCTTCTGCCTGACCATGCTCGGCGCCCTCGGCGAACGCTATGGCGCGATTGCCTCGGCGACGTTGATTCTGTCGGTCTACACCATGATCGGCGTCGACCAGCGCGGCGGCGCGGTCACTGACTTCTGGCACGAACCGGTGCTGCTGGTGGCCGGCGCCGCCTGGTACGGCTTGCTCTCGGTGCTGTGGCAGGCGATGTTTTCCAATCAGCCGGTGCAGCAGAGCCTGGCGCGGTTGTTCCGTGAATTGGGTTATTACCTGAAACTCAAAGCGTCGCTGTTCGAGCCGATCCGCCAGATGGACGTGGAAGCGCGTCGACTGGAACTGGCGCAGCAAAACGGTCGAGTTGTCGCGGCACTCAACGCTGCCAAGGAAATCATCCTGCACCGGGTCGGCAATGGTCGGCCGGGCTCGAAAGTCAGCCGCTACCTCAAGCTGTACTTCCTCGCTCAGGACATCCACGAGCGCGCCAGCTCGTCGCACTACCCTTACAACGCGCTGGCCGAGGCGTTCTTCCACAGCGACGTGCTGTTCCGCTGCCAGCGCCTGCTGCGCCAGCAAGGCAAGGCCTGCCGTGCGCTGGCGGAATCGATCCAGATGCGCCAGCCGTTCATCTATGACGCCAGCTTCGCCGAAGCGTTGAGCGACCTGCACGCCTCCATCGAACACTTGCGCATCCAGAGCAACCCGGCCTGGCGCGGACTGCTGCGCTCATTGCGGGCATTGGCGGCCAACCTCGGCACCCTCGACCGTTTGCTCAGCGACGCCAGCAACCCCGACGCCCTGGCCGACGCCACCGACAGCAGCCTGCTCGACCGTTCGCCGCGCAACCTCAAGGATGTTTGGATTCGCTTGCGCACGCAGCTGACGCCGACCTCGCTGCTGTTCCGCCATGCACTGCGCCTGCCCCTGGCCTTGAGCATCGGCTACGGCATGGTGCACTTGATTCACCCATCGCAGGGTTACTGGATCATCCTCACCACGCTGTTTGTCTGCCAACCGAACTACGGCGCTACCCGGCGCAAACTCGGACAGCGGATCATCGGCACCGCGATTGGCCTGACGGTGGCCTGGGCGCTGTTCGACCTGTTCCCGAATCCGCTGATCCAATCGTGCTTCGCGATCGCCGCCGGGGTGGTGTTCTTTATCAACCGCACCACTCGCTACACGTTGGCCACGGCCGCGATCACCTTGATGGTGCTGTTCTGCTTCAATCAGGTCGGTGATGGTTACGGGCTGTTCCTGCCGCGGCTGTTCGACACCTTGCTCGGCAGCCTGATCGCCGGGCTGGCGGTGTTCCTGTTCCTGCCGGACTGGCAGGGCCGACGCCTGAACAAAGTGCTGGCCAATACCCTGACCTGCAACAGCATTTACCTGCGCCAGATCATGCAGCAATACGCCGCCGGCAAGAGCGACGACCTGGCGTATCGCCTGGCCCGACGTAATGCGCACAACGCTGACGCGGCACTGTCGACGACGCTGGCCAACATGCTCATGGAGCCGGGGCATTTCCGTAAGGAAGCGGATGTCGGGTTTCGCTTTCTGGTGCTGTCGCACACCTTGCTCAGCTACTTGTCGGGATTGGGTGCGCACCGTGAAACCCAGTTACCGGCGGATGTCCGCGAGCATTTGATCGACGGCGCGGGCGTGAGCCTGGCGGCCAGCATCGACGAGATCGCCCAAGGGTTGGCGAGCAAACAGCCGATTGCGATTCAGAGCGATGCCGAAGAGGCGCTGGCCAATGAACTGGAGCAGATGCCGGATGAGATCGATGAAGGGCAGCGGTTGGTACAGACGCAGTTGGCGTTGATCTGCCGGCAGTTGGGGCCGTTGCGGACGTTGGCGGCGCATCTCATCAAGGACACCAGCGAAGCCTGAGGTTTTTGGTGGCTGGGCGGGCCTCTTCGCGAGCAAGCCCGCTCCCACATTGATCTATGGTGTGACAAAAATCCCCTGTGGGAGCGGGCTTGCTCGCGAATGGGCCATCAGCCTCACCGCAAAAACCGATCCTCACATCCCATGTTGCTTCATCAACCGCTCATAACTGCCATCAGCCTTCATCTCGGCAATCTCACGGTCGAAACTGGCGACAATTTGTTCATGCTGCGGATTCTTCAGGCTGACCAATATGTGCAGGCTGTTCTCGCTCAGCGGTTTGGGCAGGAACTCCACTGAATTGCGCACGTTGGAAGATTCTCGTGCGAGGTAGTAGCGAGCGACGTATTCGTCTTCCAGCGTCAACTTGACCCGGTCCGCCGCGACCATGCGCACGGCCATGGCGAAGTTATGCACAGGGACTTTCTGCAACGACACATCGTCGTCGAATTCTGATGAATAGGCATAACCGCGCACCACTGCAATCGGGTAAGTGTGCAATTGCTGCAAGTTGTTGTATTCGATGGGCGCGTCTTTGCGCTTGAGAAAGCGCACGCGGTTGAGCAGATATTCGCCGGAAAACTGGCCCAGCTTGGTGCGCTCATCGGTGTACCAGGCATTGACCAGCACGTCGTAACGGCCCTCGCCGACGCCGAGCAACGCTCGCGCCCAGGGCACCTGTTCGAAATCGCTGGCGTAACCGGCCCGGGCCAGTGCGGTGCTGACGATGTCGGTGGCCAAGCCACCGTTGACCAGCGTCGCGTCGGTAAACGGCGGCCAGGCATCGGCGACCAGACGCAGCTTTTCTGCTGCCGCGCTCTGTGTCAGCAACAGCAGCACGATCAAAGCAAACGCTCGATGCAATCGCGGCATGCTAGAAAATCCTTAGCGGGCGGGCTGCCCGGCGTATTTTTCTGCCAAAACTCCAAGACTCATGTACCGACACTCAGGTACTCAACATTAGCTCATGGGAGCCACTGCACAGCGCTTCATCGCAGATTACACAAAGAAGACAGTGCCGCGAGAAATGAATGATGGCATTTTGGCCTTTGTCACAGAGTTCTCCGCCATAAAGACATATATCGCCGGGACGCTTAGTATCGGCACGACGTTGCTCAAGGAAAGTGAAGATGACAATCGATTGGGTCTGCAAACACCACAGCGATCTGGGGAAAGAGCAGCTGTACGCCATCCTGCAGTTGCGCGCCGAAGTGTTCGTCGTCGAACAGAAATGCGCTTACCAGGATGTCGATGGCCAAGATCTGGAAGGTGACACCTGCCATTTGATGGCGTGGGACGGGGATCGGCTGGTGGCCTACCTGCGCTTGCTCGACCCTGAATTGCAGGGAGGCGACGTGGTGATCGGGCGGGTGATTATTGCGCCTGGCGCCCGTGGCACCGGGCTGGGGCACGAGTTGATGGCCCAGGCGTTGAAGCAGGCCGGGAAACGCTGGCCTGAGGTGCCCATCTATCTCTCGGCCCAGGCGCATTTGCAGGGGTATTACGGGCGGTACGGGTTTGTGGTGTCGGGTGAGGAGTTTCTGGAGGATGACATTCCGCATATCGGGATGCGTCGTCCTTAAGGTCCTCTTCGCGGGCAAGTCGAATCGTCGCACCGCCGCTCCCACAGGGATTTCACCGTACCTGTGGGAGCGGCGGTGCGACGATTCGACTTGCCCGAGATAGCGTCAGCGGCAACACTGAAAATCTCAGGGATACTCCAACACCGCTTTAATCTGCCGCAAATTCCGCTCGATCCACCCCCGATCAATCGCCCCCCACTCGCGAATCCGATAGCGCCCCGCATGATTGCGCGCGCCCTCTTCCTGCTCGAACTCGCAAATGATGTCCAGGTCCGCCAACGCCGCAATCGTATCCTGCGCCGTGCGCCGGGGCATGCCGGTCACTTCGGTCAGCGCCGGGACGCTGCTGGCCAACCCGCTGTCGATCAGGTACGCCACGTATAAGCGGCGATAGAAGCTGCTCTTGGTCTTGCTGACATCCATCCAGTCACTCCCTTTACTGCATATCCCGCCACGTCAGGTACACCCGCAGATCAAACTCCACCTGGTGATACCCCGGCAACATGTGTTCGCAGAGCTTGTAGAACGCCTTGTTGTGATCCGATTCCTTAAAGTGTGCCAGCTCATGCACCACGATCATTTTCAGAAACTCGGAGGGCGCTTCCTTGAACAACGAGGCCACGCGGATTTCTTTCTTGGACTTGAGCTTGCCGCCCTGCACCCGCGAGATCGTCGTGTGCAAACCGAGGGCGCGATGGGTCAGGTCGAGACGGTTGTCGAACAGCACCTTGTCGATGGCCGGCGCATTGCGCAGGTATTCCTGCTTGAGGTCCAGCGCAAACGTGTACAACGCCTTGTCGCTCTGCACCGCGTGTTTTTCCGGGTAGCGCTGGCTCAGGTAGTCGCCCAGCCGATCTTCGACGATCAACTGGCGCACCTGGTCTTGCAAAGCAGCGGGATAGGCCTGGAGGTATTTCAACGCGGTCATCAGGGGCGGCAACACAATCACGGAAAAGGTCGCCAGTGTAGCGAATTCAGCGGGTCAGCGCGCTCCAGTCAAACGGCGCCACAAAGTCGCCGGCATCCTCGGCCATCATCGGCCGCCCCACCAGAAAACCTTGCACGTACTGACAGCCGTTGGCTTGCAGCCATTCATATTGCGCGATGGTTTCCACCCCTTCGGCAATCACCAGCATCCCGTATTGCTTGCACAGGTCGATCACATTGCGCACCAGTGCCGCATCCCTTTCGGACGCCGGCAATCGGGCGATCAAATGTCGGTCAAATTTAAGCGTGTCCAGCTCCAAGTCGCGCAGATGCGCCAGCGAGCAAGGCCCGGAGCCGAAGTCATCCAGCGCCACCCGCACCCCGAGATTGCGCAGCAACCGCAGCGTCTTGCGGGTTTCTTCGGGGTCTTGCATCAACGCTTCTTCCGTCACTTCGACTTCCAGATGACGCGGCTGCAAGCCGTGACGCTCCAGCACCTGGCGCAATTCTGTGACCAGATTGGGCATGCCGAACTGAGTGCTGCTCAAACTGACGCCCAGCACCAGATCCTCGGCAAACAAGGTTTCCCAGGCTTTGCGCTGGCCGGCCCCGCGATGGTAAATCCAGCTGCCCAGACGACTGATCAGCCGCGCCTCTTCCAGCAATGGCAAAAACAGCCCCGGCGGTACGTCGCCGACGCTCGGATGCTGCCAACGCAGCAGCGCCTCAAAACCACGAATCTGCCCGCCGTCAATGGCCACCTGCGGCTGATACACGAGGTTGAAATCACGGTTCTCAATGGCGGCGCGCACGCTCTCTTCGAGCATCAACCGTGAGCGCGCCCGGCCATTCATGTCGTGATCGTAGAAACGGTATTGCTGACGGCCGGCACGTTTCGCTTCGTACATGGCAATGTCCGATGCACGCATCAACCCGTCGAGATTCGAACCGCAATCCGGGTAAGTGGCGATGCCGATGCTGGCGCCCAAGGCGATATCCAGGCCATCAATCTGCTGACAGATCGACACCCGCTCAATCAGCTTCTCGGCAATCTTCGCCGCTTGCTCCGGGAATTCCAGATCCAGCAGCGCCGTGAACTCATCGCCGCCCATGCGCGCCAGAATGTCGAAGGGCCGCAGACAGGCTTTCAATTGCTCGGACACCCAGCGCAGCACCCGGTCGCCGGCATCGTGGCCGAGGGAATCGTTGACGCGCTTGAAGCCGTCGAGGTCCAGGTACAGCAACACCCAGGCGCTGTCGGACCGTTCGCCCCGCAGTAGCAGATTTTCAACCGTCTGGTAAAAACCACGACGGTTGAGCAACCCGGTCAGCGGATCGGTCACCGCCTGGAATTCCAGTTGCTGATGCAGACGGTGCACCACCGACATGTCCAGCACCGTCACCACCATCGCATGTTGTTCGCTGGGCAATGGCGCGCAAGACAGCGCCACTGGCACTTGTTGGCCAGGCGCCGTTCGCAGCAGCGCATCGTGCAGGCGCAGGGTTTCGCCGCGTTTGTAACCGGTGTAAAGGTCAGAATCCGCCCAGACCGGGATATGCGGTTTCTGCAGGAAATCCAGGAACTCTCTGCCTTTCAGGTCCTTCACCGTGGCATTGAGCAACCGCGACATCGCCGGGTTGGCAAAGCGGATCAGACCGTCCTCACCCACCACCAGGATGCCTTCGGCGGCGTTGTCCAGCACCGACGCATTAAACGCGCGCGCAACCTCCAGATCGTGGCTCAGACGCTGCAACGCACGGCGATTGCGCTGATGTTCGAGCAGAGCCTGCACTTTGGGCTTAAGAATTTGCGGGTCGAACGGCTTGAACAGGTAATCCACCGCACCACTGGCATAGCCCTTGATCACGGCGTCCTGGGACTTTTCGTTGGCAGTGAGGAAAATAATCGGGGTGAGCGCGGTTCGCTGGCTTCCGCGCATCAGGCGCGCCACTTCAAAACCGTCCATGCCCGGCATCTGCACATCCAGCAGCACCAGGTCGACATCGTGTTCGAGTAAAAGACTGAGGGCTTCAAAACCGGAAGCCGCGGTAATGACCTGCCAATCCTGGCGCTGGAGTAACGCGCGCATGCTGATCAGGTTTTCAGGGTAATCATCGACGATTAAAAGGATTGAGCTGCCTTCAGCTGGCGTGGGTTGCGCGCATTCCATGCTGCTTCTCTTATTCGGGGCGTCAGGCCGGTTTCTCGTGAAAACCAGACAAATACTGAGCCTTCACTCTAGACCGGGATCCGCAAAAGCAGAAGCAGCCAATGCGCCATCATTTAACCATCACGTACATTTGCCGACTAACGGTCGCTTCTACAGCCCCCTGAAACCGGGAAAGATGGCCTTTTAACAGGATTTTGACGTCATCCGTTTGTCATTTACGCATTAACAAATTGAACTTCTGCGCTTATAAGGATTGCCCCCAAGGCGCGCGCCAGAGCTTCTGGCACGGGCGTGCAGCAAAAAAATCGTGGAAGCTTTTGACTATGATCGATCTCGCAACCTGGAACCTCAGCGTTCCTGTCGGCAATCCGCCGTACACCGTTGACACGCCAAAACTGGTGAACGGCTTCAAGGATCAATACTTCCACTCCGACACCGGCACTCTGTTTTTCTGGTCACCGGTCACCGGCTCCAAAACCGAAAATGCAAAATACCCCCGCACCGAACTTCGCGAAACCTACAGCAACGGCACCCTGAAAAACTGGCTCTACCCGGACGCCGACAACTCACTGCGTGCCACCCTCGCGGTCAACCAAGTACCGAGTTCAGGCAAAATCGTCATCGGCCAGATCCACGCCTATGAAAGCCAGAAACCCATGGTGAAGCTCGAGTACCAGTACAAGACCAGCACGCAGTCCGGCAACATCGTCGCCAAGGTGCGCATGCACCCGGATGACGGCGAAGGTCGGGTCATCACCATCGCCACCGGGGTGAAACTGGATCGGGAGTTTTCCTACCTCATCCACCTGAGCCCGGGCGGCGCTCTGGGCATCAGCGCGGCGGGTTACCAGTGGGACACCGACATCAGCGCGACGTGGCGCGACAAGCCGCTGTACTTCAAGGCCGGGGTTTATGTGCAGGACCACACCGGGTACACCAGCGAAGGCGGGAAAGTGACGTTCAGCAAGCTGGATATTGATCACGACAAGTAGCCCCTTCAGTCCAGCCTGGAGCGCAGAGCGTCCAAAGAAGCATGCCCACACAGAGTGAACTGACCCCCAAAGGTTGGACACAACCTTTGGGGGTGTCATGGGTAAGTACACAGATCAGGCAAAACTCGCAGCCGTGCAAAGCTATTGTTCCGGCAGTGCGGGCTTGAGAGATGTCGCACACCGTCACGACGTGGACTTTTCTTGCCTTCGGCAGTGGGTCGCGGCCTATCAAGTACATGGTGCTGCTGGGCTAAAAGAGAAAAAGCTGCTGCGCTACAGCGCCGACTTCAAACTGTCTGTGTTGACACGCATGCGCGAAGAGCAGCTTTCCTATCGGCAAACGGCAGCCTTGTTCGACATCCGTAGGTTCGGCATCATCGGTCTCTGGGAGCGCCGCTATGATGAGGGCGGTTTTGATGCCCTGACCCAGCAGCCTAAAAAAGCCGGACGTCCGAAAAAAATGCCAGCCCCCATTCCCCCTGTTCAACCCGACTCACCCGATGACGACTCGCGCACACGTGATGAGTTGCTTGCCGAGCTGAAGCAGTTGCGGATGGAAAATGACTATCTAAAAAAGCTGGATGCCTTGGTTCAGAAGAAACGAGCGGCGCAGCAGAAAAAGCGCAAATCGTAATGGAACTGAGGCAGCGGCACCCTCTAGAAAGCTTGCTGAAAGTAGCTGGACTGGCACGCAGCACGTTTTACTATCAGCAAAAGGCACTGCAGGCAGCGGATAAGTATGCGGATCTGAAAGCCCTGATTCGCTCAACGTTCGATCAGCACAAGGGGCGATACGGCTATCGCCGGATAACAGTTGCGGTCCGAAACGCGGGTCACCGCGTCAACCACAAGACGGTTCAGCGGTTGATGGCGCAGCTCGGGCTAAAGAGCCTGGTGCGGGTGAAGAAATACCGAGCGTACAAGGGGGAAGTAGGCAAGGCGGCGCCTAATCTTCTGAAGCGGGAGTTTGAAGCGCCGCAGCCCAATCAAAAATGGGTAACCGACGTTACCGAGTTCAAAGTCGGTGGTCAGAAGCTGTATCTGTCGCCGATTTTGGACCTTTACAACGGCGAAATTATTTCCTATGAAGTCGCCAGAAGGCCGCTGTTCGACATGGTCGGGAAGATGCTGAGTGGCGCATTTGAGCGGCTTAGGCCGCATGAAAAGCCGATCCTGCACTCGGACCAGGGCTGGCAGTACCGAATGCCCATTTACTATCGAAAGCTCAGCGAGCGCTCAGTCACACCCAGCATGTCGCGCAAAGGCAACTGCTACGACAATGCGGCCATGGAAAGCTTCTTCGGTACGCTGAAGTCCGAGTTTTTCTATCTAAATAAATTTAGCGACCTCGATGAGCTTCACGCAGGTATCGACGAGTACATAACCTATTACAATCACTCGCGTATCAAGCTGAAGCTAAACGAACTGAGCCCTGTGGGATACAGAACTCAGGCCGCTTAGGCATAGACATGTAAATCGTCCAGCTTTGTGGGGTCAGTTCAGAGCGTGGGAACAATCTGAAATTATCGCCCCAAAAAAAACCCGCCTCTCGGCGGGTTTTTTATGCGACTCAAACGCTGAAGGCTTAGTTAACCTTGGCGTTCAACTCACCTTTCAGATAACGCTGATACATCGCTTCCAACGAGATCGGCTTGATCTTCGAAGCGTTGCCAGCAGTACCAAACGCTTCATAACGAGCGATACATACATCGCGCATCGCCGTCACAGTCGCACCGAAGAACTTGCGCGGGTCAAACTCGCTCGGGTTGGTAGCCATCAACCGACGCATCGCACCGGTCGAAGCCAGACGCAAGTCAGTATCAATGTTGACCTTGCGCACGCCGTGCTTGATGCCTTCAACGATCTCTTCAACCGGCACGCCGTAGGTTTCTTTGATGTCGCCGCCGTACTGGTTGATGATCGCCAGCCAGTCTTGTGGAACCGAAGACGAACCGTGCATCACCAAGTGGGTGTTCGGGATGCGTTTGTGGATTTCTTTGATGCGGTCGATGGCCAGCACGTCGCCGGTAGGTGGCTTGGTGAACTTGTACGCGCCGTGGCTGGTGCCGATGGCGATAGCCAGAGCGTCGACCTGGGTGCGTTTGACGAAGTCAGCGGCTTCTTCCGGGTCGGTCAGCATTTGGCTGTGATCCAGAACGCCTTCGGCGCCGATGCCGTCTTCTTCACCGGCCATACCGGTTTCCAGCGAACCCAGGCAGCCCAGCTCGCCTTCTACCGATACGCCGCAGGCGTGAGCCAGGGCCACGGTTTGTTGGGTAACGCGCACGTTATAGTCGTAGTCGGTCGGGGTCTTGCCGTCTTCGCCCAGAGAACCGTCCATCATCACCGAGCTGAAGCCCAGTTGAATGGAGCGCTGGCAGACGTCAGGGCTGGTGCCGTGGTCCTGGTGCATGCACACCGGGATGTGCGGGAATTCTTCGATTGCCGCCAGGATCAGGTGACGCAGGAATGGGGCGCCGGCGTATTTGCGAGCACCGGCCGAGGCCTGGACGATCACCGGGGAGTCAGTCTTGTCAGCGGCTTCCATGATGGCGCGCATCTGCTCAAGGTTGTTGACGTTGAAGGCTGGAACGCCGTAGCCGAACTCGGCTGCGTGGTCCAGCATCTGGCGCATGCTGATAAGTGCCATTGTGTGTGTCTCTCCCGGTTGAGGGTCGTTAATCGTGCCAGCCTGCCGTAGCGGCGGCGGCTATTCAAGTTATTGCAGATCGGGGGTTGGCCCTGGCTGCGAATTCGGTACAACATAAATCCTGAGTGTGACGAAGAACCTGTGGCGAGCGAGCTTGCTCGCGCTCGGCTGCGAAGCAGTCGTAAACCGGTCGACTCGGTCTTTCTCAAACACGGTGTCGACTGGCTTTGGGAACGCTTCGCACTCCAGCGGGAGCAAGCTCCCTCGCCACAAAAGTCCAGCGATCGGCTCCTACTGCGCTTTACAACCGCGGCCAATCAAATCATTGGTGGCGACCCAGTACACCAGGCCTTCCTCACCTTTTACGTGAAACGCCAACATGTCGTTGCTGTACAGCGAACCTTCGGCGCCCGGTTCAAGCTTCAAGCGGTAGACCTGATCGGCCCCGCCAAGGCGCACGTCGACTTCCTTGCGGCTGTCGTCGGTATAGCGCCAGAGCACTTTGGCTTGGCTATCGCAGGTCCAGGTGGTCCAGTTGTCCGTCGATTCGGCAGACTTGAACAGGTTGAAATTCGAGCAACCGGCCAGCAATGCCAACGCCATAACGGCGATAAAACCTTTCATCCATGTTCCTCGACTGACGGCGCACGCCGCCAGCCCTGAGTAATGTGTCAGACCCGTCAAGGGCAACCATGTTCCTTGGCCGGGGTCTGGGTCTCGTATTTCTCCAGGCCATCAGGCCCGGAACGCTTGTTGATCACAGGGTTGGTTTCCGCTTGCCAGTCGGCCTGGTAACAGCCTTTTTCCACCGACTGCGGCGCAGGGTCCGGCTTGGCTTTCGGGTTACTCCCGCAAGCCACCAGCATACCCGCAGCGATCAACAGCGCTAACGCCTTGACCATGAGAACACTCCTTTGCGTGGTCAAATGGACGACCTCAGGCCTTGGCCCGGCTTTCCAGGACTTCAACGGCAGGCAAGACCTTGCCTTCCACGAATTCGAGGAACGCGCCGCCACCGGTAGAAATGTAGGAGATCTGATCGGCAACGCCATATTTATCGATGGCAGCCAGAGTGTCGCCGCCGCCAGCGATCGAGAACGCCGAGCTTTCCGCGATGGCCTGGGCCAGGACTTTGGTGCCGTTACCGAACTGGTCGAATTCGAACACGCCGACCGGACCGTTCCAAAGGATGGTCTTGGACGACTTCAGCAGCTCAGCGAAATTCGCCGCGGTCTGCGGGCCGATGTCCAGGATCATGTCGTCGGCAGCCACGTCAGCAATCAGTTTGACGGTAGCGGTCGCGCTTTCAGCGAATTCCTTGGCAACCACCACGTCGACCGGCAGCGGCACGCTGACCTTGGCGGCGATGGCACGAGCGGTGTCCAGCAGGTCTGGTTCGTACAGGGACTTGCCGACCGGGTGACCGGCAGCCGCCAGGAAGGTGTTGGCAATGCCACCGCCGACGATCAGCTGATTGCAGATCTGGCTCAGGCTGTTCAGTACGTCGAGTTTGGTCGAGACCTTGGAACCGGCAACGATGGCAGCCATCGGCTGGGCCGGGGCGCCAAGGGCTTTGCCCAGTGCGTCTAGCTCAGCAGCCAGCAGCGGGCCAGCGGCGGCGACTTTGGCGAACTTGGCCACGCCATGGGTCGAACCCTCGGCGCGGTGAGCGGTGCCGAAGGCGTCCATCACGAACACGTCGCACAGGGCGGCGTATTGCTGGGCCAGGTCGTCAGCGTTCTTTTTCTCGCCTTTGTTGAAGCGCACGTTTTCGAACAGCACGATGTCGCCGGCCTTGACGTCGACGCCGCCCAGGTAATCGGCGACCAGCGGCACTTCACGGCCCAGGGCCTTGCTCAGGTAGTCAGCGACGGGCTTGAGGCTGTTCTCGGCCGAGAACTCGCCTTCGGTCGGACGGCCAAGGTGCGAGCAAACCATTACGGCCGCGCCTTTTTCCAGGGCCAGCTTGATGGTCGGCAGCGAAGCCAGGATTCGCGCATCGCTGGTGACTACACCGTCCTTGACTGGGACGTTGAGGTCTTCGCGGATCAGTACGCGCTTACCTTGCAGATCGAGGTCGGTCATCTTCAACACGGTCATGGGTCGCATTTCCTGAGTTACGGTTTCTGAGAAACAGAGAGTGGAGAAGCTGTTTGCAGATAGTGCTCTGCAACGTCCAGCATTCGGTTGGCAAAACCCCATTCGTTGTCGAACCAGGCCAGGATGTTCACCAGCCGCGGGCCGGAAACTCGGGTCTGACTGGCATCGACGATGGCCGAATGTGGGTCATGATTGAAATCACAGCTTGCATGGGGAAGCTCGGTGTAGGCCAGAAGCCCCTTGAGCGGGCCGCTGGTGGCGGCCTCGCGCAGAATCCGGTTGACCTCGGTGGCGTCGGTGTCGCTGACGGTCTGCATCGTAATGTCGAGGCAAGACACGTTAACCGTCGGCACCCGCACGGCTTTGGCCTGAATTCGCCCGGCAAGTTCCGGCAGCAGGCGTTCGATGCCACGTGCCAGACCAGTGGACACCGGAATCACCGACTGGAACGCCGAACGGGTGCGGCGCAGGTCTTCGTGATGATAGGCGTCGATGACCGGCTGATCGTTCATTGCCGAGTGAATGGTGGTGATCGACACGTATTCCAGACCAATGGCCTGATCCAGCAGGCGCAACAGCGGCACGCCGCAGTTGGTGGTGCAGGACGCGTTGGACACCAGCAGCTCGTCGCCGGTCAGGCAATCCTGGTTCACGCCATAGACGATGGTGGCGTCAACATCCGCCTCGCTGGCCATCGGCTGGGAAAACAGCACGCGCGGCGCGCCGGCGTCGAGGAAGCGCTGGCCATCAGCACGTGTGTGATAAGCGCCGGAGCACTCCAACACCAGATCGACGCCCAGTGACGCCCAATCGATGCCTTCGGGGGTGGCACTGCGCAGGACCTTCACGCAGTCGCCATTAATATGCAGACAATCGCCCTCTACTCGCACTTCGCCGGGAAATCGCCCGTGAGTGGAATCGAAGCGTGTCAGGTATTCGATGCTGGCCATGTCAGCCAGATCGTTGATCGCGACAATTTCAAACCCTGCCGTCGAGCCTCGCTCAAACAACGCACGCAAGACGCAACGACCAATCCGGCCGTAGCCGTTGAGTGCAACTTTGTAAGGACGCGGTTGAGGCATGGGGTTCTCGATGAAGCTTGGGAATGAGGTTGCCAGGACTGCCGCCTTCGCGGGCAAGCCTCGCTCCTACAGGTCTTCGGTTGTCTTGAAAACAACGCGATCCCCTGTAGGAGCGAGGCTTGCCCGCGAAGACGTCAGCCCCGATAACGCTACTTCTGGATCAGTCTTCCAGCAGCTCTTCAGCCTGACCCAGGATGTTTTCCAGGGTAAAGCCGAACTCTTCGAACAAGGCCGGCGCCGGTGCCGACTCGCCGTAGGTGGTCATGCCGATCACGCGGCCTTCCAGACCCACGTACTTGTACCAGTAGTCCGCGTGCGCGGCTTCGATGGCGATACGGGCGCTAACCTGCAACGGCAGAACCGCTTGCTTGTAATCGGCGTCCTGAGCATCGAACACGCTGGTGCACGGCATCGAAACAACACGCACCTTGCGACCTTGCTCGGTCAGCTTGTCGTAAGCCTGAACCGCCAGACCGACTTCCGAACCGGTAGAGATCAGGATCAGCTCAGGCTCGCCTGCACAGTCCTTCAACACGTAACCGCCACGGGCGATGTCGGCGATCTGGCCGGCATCACGGGTTTGGTGCTGCAGGTTCTGACGCGAGAAGATCAGCGCCGAAGGGCCGTCCTTGCGCTCGATGGCTGCTTTCCAGCAAACGGCCGATTCAACGGCATCGGCTGGACGCCAGGTGTCGAGGTTCGGCGTGCTGCGCAGGCTGGTCAGTTGCTCGATCGGCTGGTGAGTCGGGCCGTCTTCGCCCAGACCGATGGAGTCGTGGGTGTAGACGAACACCACGCGCTTCTTCATCAGTGAGGCCATGCGCACGGCGTTGCGAGCGTATTCCATGAACATCAGGAAGGTGGCGCCGTAAGGCACCAGACCGCCGTGCAAAGCCACGCCGTTCATGATCGCGCTCATGCCGAATTCGCGAACGCCGTAGTACATGTAGTTGCCGCTGGCGTCTTCAGCCGAAACACCTTTGCAACCTTTCCACAGGGTCAGGTTGGAACCGGCCAGGTCAGCGGAGCCGCCGAGCAGTTCAGGCAACAGCGGGCCATAGGCATTCAGTGCGTTCTGGCTTGCTTTACGGCTGGCGATGGTTTCGCCCTTGGCCGCGACTTCAGCGATGTAAGCCGAGGCTTTTTCGGCGAAGTCTTCCGGCAGATCGCCACCCAGGCGACGGACCAGTTCGTTGGCCAGCTCAGGGAAGGCCGCGGAGTAGTCAGCGAAACGCTGATCCCACTCGGCTTCGGCCGCGCGGCCGGCTTCCTTGGCGTCCCACTCGGCATAGATGTCAGCCGGGATTTCGAATGGACCGTAATTCCATTTCAGCGCAGCACGGGTCAGAGCGATTTCCGCGTCACCCAATGGGGCGCCGTGGCAGTCTTCTTTGCCTTGCTTGTTCGGCGAACCGAAACCGATGGTGGTCTTGCAGCAGATCAGGGTTGGCCGATCGCTTTTGCGCGCGGTTTCGATCGCGGTCTTGATCTCTTCCGGGTCGTGACCGTCGACGTTGCGGATCACCTGCCAGTTGTAGGCTTCGAAACGCTTCGGCGTGTCATCGGTGAACCAGCCTTCGACTTCGCCGTCGATGGAGATGCCGTTGTCGTCGTAGAAGGCGATCAGCTTGCCCAGACCCAACGTACCGGCCAGGGAGCCGACTTCGTGGGAAATGCCTTCCATCATGCAGCCATCACCCAGGAACACGTAGGTGTGGTGATCGACAACATTGTGGCCAGGACGGTTGAACTGCGCTGCCAGGACTTTTTCAGCCAGGGCGAAACCGACGGCATTGGCCAGGCCTTGGCCCAGCGGACCGGTGGTGGTTTCAACGCCCGGGGTGTAGCCGAATTCCGGGTGACCCGGGGTGCGGCTGTGCAGTTGGCGGAAGTTTTTCAGGTCATCGATCGACAGGTCGTAGCCGGTCAGGTGCAGCAGCGAGTAGATCAACATCGAACCGTGACCGTTGGACAGCACGAAGCGGTCACGGTCGGCGAACGATGGATTGCTCGGGTTGTGCTTCAGGTAGTCACGCCAAAGTACTTCGGCGATATCCGCCATACCCATCGGGGCACCGGGATGGCCGCTGTTGGCTTTTTGCACGGCATCCATGCTGAGGGCACGAATGGCGTTGGCACGCTCACGACGGCTGGGCATCGCTGTTCTCCTGCGGGTTCTGAATCGAGAGTGAATAAAACGAATCGGAAAAAAGGCGAGCATTTTCCCTCACCGGGCCGCCTCGGGGCAATGACAGATAGTCATCTGGAGGCGTTTTTCCAATTGTTAACAGCGGTTTCGACTGATGAAACCTTTCTGCAGTTCGTTTGTTGACTGAACCTAACGCCTGGAAGTGCCATCTATCGACCAATATCAAAACTTTTTGATATTGCCCTTGCGGTGATTTCTGAGCGTCACTAGACTGCTGGCCTTATGAATTTACGTGTGCCTTCCATTCGACATGACGATTGCGATGAGCTGGCGGCCCTGTGCAAGGCCGGCGGCGATCCTCTGCGGCTGAATGTATTGCGCGCGCTGGCCAACGATTCGTTTGGCGTACTGGAACTGGCGCAGATCTTCGGGATTGGTCAATCCGGCATGAGTCACCACCTCAAGGTCCTGGCCCAGGCCGACCTGGTGGCGACCCGCCGTGAAGGCAACGCGATTTTCTACCGTCGCGCCCTGCCCCACACCGACCTGCTGGGCGGCAAGCTGCACGCCGCCTTGCTCGAAGAAGTGGACAACCTGACGCTGCCGGCCGATGTGCAGGCGCGGATCGCTCAGGTCCATGGGCAACGCGCGGCGGCCAGCCAGGACTTTTTCTCACGGGTGGCGGAGAAGTTTCGCGCCCAGCAAGACTTGATCGCCGGCCTGCCGCAGTACCGCGAAAGCGTGGTGGCTTTGCTCGACAAGCTGGGTTTCAGTGAAGGCGCGACGGCCATCGAAGTCGGCCCCGGCGACGGTGAATTCCTGCCGGAACTGGCGCGCCGCTTCACCGAGGTCACGGCGCTGGACAATAGCCCGGCGATGCTCGAACTGGCGCGTCAGGTCTGCGAACGTGAAACGCTGGCTAACGTCAGCCTGCAACTGGCCGATGCATTGAATGGCGTCAGCCTTCAGGCCGATTGCGTTGTACTGAACATGGTGCTGCACCATTTCGCCGCGCCGGCCGAAGCGCTCAAGCACATGGCCGACTTGCTGCAACCGGGCGGTAGCCTGCTCGTGACAGAGTTATGTAGCCACAACCAGAGTTGGGCCAGGGAGGCCTGCGGTGATCTGTGGTTGGGGTTTGAACAGGACGATTTGGCCCGTTGGGCCACCGCTGCGGGACTCGTTCCCGGGGAAAGCCTCTATGTAGGCTTACGTAATGGTTTCCAGATTCAGGTCCGCCATTTTCAGCGACCGGCTGGCGACACTCACCATCGGTAAATTCAGGAAAAAATCGAGATGAGCGAATACTCCCTCTTCACCTCCGAGTCCGTGTCCGAAGGGCACCCGGACAAAATCGCCGACCAGATTTCCGATGCGGTGCTGGACGCCATCATTGCTGAAGACAAGTTCGCCCGCGTAGCGTGCGAAACCCTGGTTAAAACCGGCGTGGCAATCATCGCGGGTGAAGTCACCACGTCGGCCTGGGTCGACCTGGAAGAAATCGTGCGTAACGTCATTCTGGACATCGGCTACAACAGCTCCGATGTCGGCTTCGACGGTGCCACTTGCGGCGTGATGAACATCATCGGCAAGCAGTCCCCTGACATCAACCAGGGCGTCGACCGTGCCAAGCCTGAAGATCAGGGTGCCGGCGACCAGGGCCTGATGTTCGGCTACGCCAGCAACGAAACCGACGTGCTGATGCCAGCACCGATCACCTTCTCGCACCAACTGGTGCAGCGCCAGGCCGAAGCCCGTAAATCCGGCCTGCTGCCTTGGCTGCGCCCGGACGCCAAGTCGCAAGTGACTTGCCGTTACGAAGGCGGCAAGGTGGTCGGTATCGACGCCGTTGTTCTGTCGACCCAGCACAACCCTGAAGTGTCGTACAAAGACCTGCGCGAAGGCGTGATGGAGCTGATCGTCAAGCACGTACTGCCTGCCGAACTGCTGACCAAAGACACCCAGTTCCACATCAACCCGACTGGCCAGTTCATCATCGGTGGCCCGGTGGGCGACTGCGGCCTGACCGGTCGCAAGATCATCGTCGACAGCTACGGCGGCATGGCCCGTCACGGCGGCGGCGCGTTCTCCGGTAAAGATCCATCGAAGGTTGACCGCTCGGCGGCCTACGCCGGTCGTTACGTGGCCAAGAACATCGTCGCTGCAGGCCTGGCCGAGCGCTGCGAGATCCAGGTTTCCTACGCGATTGGTGTTGCCCAGCCTACGTCGATCTCGTTGAACACCTTCGGCACCGGCAAGATCAGCGACGACAAGATCGTCAAACTGGTTCGCGAAATTTTCGACCTGCGTCCATACGCGATCACCACCATGCTCGACCTGCTGCACCCGATGTACCAGGAAACCGCTGCGTATGGCCACTTCGGTCGTACCCCGGCAACCAAGACTGTGGGCGAAGATACGTTCACCACGTTCACCTGGGAAAAGACCGACCGCGCCGACGACCTGCGTACTGCAGCCGGCCTGTAAGACTTTCCTGGCGGTACCAAAAGCCCCGCACGGTTCGCCGTGCGGGGCTTTTTATTGCCCGAAGATCAAAAGATCGCAGCCTCGTTTCACTCGACAGCTGCTACAAAAAATATCTGTAGGAGCTGTCGAGTGAAACGAGGCTGCGAACTTTTGATCTTTATATCGAAACACACCGAAAAACATCGCTGCTGCCGGCGCCCGAAAGCTGGCTAACCTTGGAAGCATTCCCTTTGAGCAAGGACGCTCACGATGCTTCTGCGCCTGTTTTCCGCTTTGTTCCTGACCTTGTTTTGCCTGAACTCAACGGCCAACGACTGCCCTGACTGGTCGCCCGCCCGCGCCCTCGACGAAATCACCGCCCTGCAACAACAAATCGATTTCTGGGACGACCACTATCACCGCAACGGACGCTCACTGGTCGCCGATGAAATCTATGATCAATCCCGCGCGCGATTGAGCGAATGGCGTGAGTGTTTTGATTTGAGTCTGGCGCCCGACCCCTTGCGCACGGCGGGCGGCAAGATTACCCATCCCATCGCCCATACCGGCCTGGACAAACTCCGTGATGGAAGTGCCGTAGAAGACTGGATGCGTGATCGAAGCGACATCTGGATACAACCCAAGATCGATGGGGTGGCGGTGACGCTGATCTATCGCAACGGTTCGCTGCGCCAGGCGATCAGTCGCGGTGACGGGGTCAACGGCCAAGACTGGACCACTTCGGCGCGACTGATTCCCGCCATCCCCCGGCAACTGCCGCAACCCTTGGATTTACTGGTGCAAGGCGAACTCTATTGGCGCCTGACCGACCATGTGCAAGCCAAGGCAGGCAGCCTCAACGCCCGCTCCACGGTGGCCGGGTTGATGGCGCGCAAGGAGCTGAACGCCGAACAGGCAAGTGGTATCGGTTTGTTTGTCTGGGATTGGCCGCAAGGTCCGGCAAGCCTGCCGGCCCGCGTGGCCGCTCTCGATGAAATGGGTTTTCCGGGCACTGCGCCTTACAGTCAGCCGATCAAGGTATTCGCCGACGCTGAACGATGGCGCGATCACTGGTATCGCACGCCCCTGCCCTTCGCCAGTGACGGTGTCGTTTTGCGTCAGAGCCAGCGACCACCGGCCGAACGCTGGCAAGCGCGACCCTCCTTCTGGAGCGTTGCCTGGAAGTATCCGTTCGCCCAGGCCCTGGCCGAAGTGCGCAAGGTCCACTTCAAGATCGGACGGACTGGGCGGATTACACCGGTGCTCGATCTTGCACCCGTGAAGCTCGATGACCGACAGATCAAGCGCGTCAGCGTCAGCTCCCTGCGGCGTTGGGAGGAACTGGATATCCGCCCCGGCGATCAGGTGTCCGTCAGCTTGGCGGGGTTGACCATTCCAAGGCTCGACGGTGTCGTACTGCGCAGTACCGAACGCACGGAATTGAACGTGCCGTCGGCAGCAGACTTTCATCATTTGAGTTGCTGGCAACCGACATCAGGATGCGAGAGCCAATTCCTCGCACGCCTGGCCTGGCTCAGCGGCAAGCAGGGACTGGCTTTGCCTCATCTCGGTCCTGGCACTTGGGAGAAACTTTTCGAAACAGGCCGCCTAAACGGCCTGCTGGATTGGTTGACCCTCGATGCTCAAGAGCTTGCTAACATTGATGGCTTCGGCGAACGCAGCGCAGCTCGTCTTTTAAACAGCTTCAACAGCGCCCGGCAACGTCCGTTCGCTCGCTGGCTCAAAGCCTTGGGGTTGCCGCCCACCGGCCAGGCACGGCTTGCCGATTCATGGCAGGAACTGGCGAATCGAAACACCGAACAATGGCAGGCAGAAGCCGGTATCGGCCCGGGACGCGCGGCGCAATTGAACGCCTTTTTCCGCGACCCGCACGTGCTGGCACTCAGTCAAACATTACGTCTGGCCGGGATTGACGGCTTTTAAACGCCGACACCCGGCAGCCCGGGAACCCAAAGGGGCCGACGGGCTCAAACGCCCATCGCCACCTCGACCCGATTGCTTTTGCACATGGAGCTTTTATGAACTTTCTTTCACCGCTCGCCTTGCTGACCCTTTGCAGCGTGATGGCCGCTCCACTGATGGCCGCCGAAGAAGCCCCGGAACTGACCGGCTGCGCCGCGAAGAAACAGGGGATCATCAATCAGATCGAACTGGCCAAATCCCACGGCAACGCCGATCAGCAGGCCGGCCTCGAAACGGCCCTGAGCGAAGTCACCGCCCATTGCACCGACGCCTCGCTGAAGAAGGAACGGGAAAACAAGGTGCTCGACGCCAAGCATGAAGTCAGCAAGCGTCAGGCCGACCTGGACAAAGCCATGAAGAAAGGCGATCCGGACAAGATCAACAAACGCAAAGACAAACTCGCCGAGTCCCGCAAGGAATTGCAGGACGCACTCGACGAGCTGGATAAGTAAGCCATCACTGAATCGGGGGCTTACCTGTGGCGAGGGAGCTTGCTCCCGCCGGGCTGCGAAGCGGCCCTAAACGCGGTTATTCAGGCAGACCGCATTTTCCGGGTTTACGACGGCTTCGCCGCCGAGCGGGAGCAAGCTCCCTCGCCACAGTTGCGCAGCAGGTCTACCCAGATCACACCCGAGAATCAATGATCGCGAAATTCTTTATGGCAGGCACTGCAGGCATCTTCGACTTTTTGTACCGCTGGCCCCAGGTTACTGGCCTTGTAAGGCTGAACCTTGCTGGCAATCACCAATTCACCGGTGGCGGTTTCAAGGGTGCGGGCCATTTCCTGGAAGCGTGCCTGCTGCTGCCACACATTATCCTTGGCGCTGGTGTGATCTTCTTCGCGCACCTGCGGAAAGTGTTTCCACGGCTCACGGGACAAGGTGTCGAGTTTCACGGCGCCCGCCTCGAATTTCGGACCATCGAAGGGGATACGGCCACGCAACATGCCGCCCAGGTCTTCGCCGGTCTTGAGCATCTGTTTGAAGATCGCCTTGCGTTGGCCCAGCGGCGAATTCGGATCGACACCACCACAAGCAGACAAGGTCAGGCAGGCCAGCAATACAACAGAAAGTCTTTTAAGAGTCATGGTGGCTTCAGGTCACGGGAAACGGCGGCCAGTATCCTCGTGTCATCGGCAAAGACCAATAGCCCTATTATCAATACGGGTTGTTTGAGCGCATGGAGCACTCAGGCAACTAGCAAAGGAATTACTCCATGAACACCCGTTTCAAGGCATGGCGTCACCACCTCGTGTGGACTCTTCCAATGGTGGCCGTGCTCGCTGGCTGCACCGGCGGCGATAAAAACACCCCTAAGACCCACGCGCTCGCAACCTACTCCAGCGCCACTTGGGAAGCGCTGCCGGCCGTGTCCGATACCGATCTGGTCGCCGGCTTCGGCTCCTGGCGCAGCGCCTGCACCCGACTCAAGGCCGACCCGGTCTGGGGCTCGACCTGCGCGGCTTCGGCCAATGTGCCGCAGACCGCCAACGACATTCGCGGCTTCCTCAAGCAGAACCTCGATGTCTACGGCCTGCGCGCAGCCAATGACAATCCCAACGGTTTGATCACCGGCTATTACGAGCCGGTCTACCCTGGCAGCCTGACCCAGACCGAGGCGGCGAACATTCCGGTGTACGGAGTGCCCGAGGACATGATCATTGTCTCGCTGGACAGCATCTATCCCGAGCTCAAAGGCAAACGCCTGCGCGGACGCCTCGAGGGTCGCGTGCTCAAGCCTTACGACGATGCGGCAACGATCGAAACCAACGGGGTCAAGGCGCCAGTGGTTGCGTGGCTGACCGACCCGATGAACCTGCAATTTCTACAAATCCAGGGTTCGGGGCGCATTCAGCTCGACGACGGCCGCCAACTGCGCATTGCCTATGCCGACCAGAACGGCCATCCCTATCGGCCAATCGGGCGCTGGCTGGTGGAGCAAGGCGAGCTGAAGAAAGAAGACGTGACCATGGGCGCCATCAGCACCTGGGCCAAGGCCAATCCATCGCGTATTCCGCAACTGCTGGGCAGCAACCCGAGTTATGTGTTCTTCACCCGCAACCCGGACAGCAACGAAGGGCCACGCGGCTCGCTGAACGTTCCGCTGACGGCCGGTTACAGCGCGGCGGTGGATCGCAAAGTGATTCCGCTGGGCAGCCTGTTGTGGTTATCCACCACCAAACCGGACGGCACAGCACTGGTACGGCCCGTGGCGGCGCAAGACACCGGCGGTGCGATTGCCGGCGAAGTGCGTGCGGATCTGTTCTGGGGCACTGGCGAGGCGGCTGGGCAATTGGCCGGGGATATGAAACAGCAGGGACAGATCTGGATGCTGTGGCCTAAAGGCGCGGCGTTGCCGCAAGTGCCTCAAGTTGCCGATGCGGTGAAGGACAAGCCCTGAAATCTGCACTGGCAGGCAGATAGCTATCGCGAGCAGGCTCGCTCCCACATTTGCTCTTCAATGAACACAGAAGCTGTGTACAACCAAGACCCAGTGTGGGAGCGGGCTTGCTCGCGAAGGGGCCCTCACAATCACCGAAGAATTTTCAGACCGACACCACAAAGAAACTGGCAATCAACCCCATCCCCACAAACCACACCAGCGACCGCAATATCGCCCAGTCCGCCAGATAGCAGATGATGTACAGCAGCCGACTGGTGATAAACAGCACCGCCAGCACGTTGACCGTCACCAGCTGCGCCGTGCCCACCAGGTGCGCAACAATCACCGCCGTCGCAAACGCCGGGGTCACTTCAAAACTGTTCAGTTGCGCCGCATGCGCGCGTCTACCCAGACCATTCAGCGACTCGAGAAAATCCCGGGGGTCATGGTTGTCTTTCAGCCTGAAGCCACCGCTGGCCTTGGCGATGCCCGTACAGAGATAAGGCAGGAAAATCGCGATCAAAATGCACCACAGAGCAACCGTCATAAAGCAGTCCTTTCTTCAGTTTTAGAATGTTGAGTGCCCGTCAGAACTTCATGACCAAAATACCGATCAGTACGAGCCCACAGGCTAAGAGCCTTGGCCTGCCGAAAGGTTCTTTCAGGTAACGCATGCCGAACAGCACCACCAGAATCACGCTGATCTCGCGCAACGCCGCCGCTTCGGCAATAGACCCCAGCTGCATTGCCCACAGCACCAAAGCGTAGCTGAACAACACGCAGAACCCGACCGCCAGCCCCAGTCGCCACTGTTCACGCCAGAACAGCAAGAACGCCGGGCGCTTGCGCACCAACGCCAGCAACGGGAACGGCCAGGCGCTGAGCAACGTGACCCAGACCAGGTAGTCCAGAGGGTGCGACCAGCGCCGTAACGCCTGGCCATCGATGAAGGTGTAGCAGCCGATGCACAGGCCGATCAGCGCCACCACCGGCAACATCGACCACGGCAGACGCGCACCACCACCTCCCTGCCAGAGCAGGCACAGCATGCCGAACGGGATCAACAGGATTCCGAAGACCTGCTGATTCGTCAGCACTTCGCCAGCGAAGATCAGCGTCAGTGCCAGCACCACCAGCGGCGACAGCCCACGCATCAACGGATAGACCAACCCGAGGTCGCCGACCCGATACGCCTGGATCAGCAGATAGCGATAGAGCAATTCGAACGCCGCCGACGCCAGAATCCACGGCCAGATTTCAATCGGTGGCAACGCCACGAACGGCAGCATCAGGGCGACAAACAGCATCGCGACGCTGTCCATGCAGGCCACCACCAGCAGCCTTTCGGCGCTGAATTTGATCAGGGTATTCCACGTCGCGTGCAACAGCGCCGCCACCAACACCAAAGCCGTCGCAAGCAAGGCACACTCCTTTTATTGACCGCCCTCCTTCTTGAATCGGGGGGAGATAATTGATTCGCCATAGGTCAGCAGCTGTTTATACTGCAAGCGACCACGCCGCACTCAGTTGCGCACAGACTAATTCCAATAATTTCTGCCCCTGCCCGCGCTCATCGAGAACGGGCATCGGCATGCGTATGCCTGATCAGAGCGTCAAGACTACCGACAGAGACCTTGCGCATGCCACTCGCCTTGCTCGCCCTCGCTGTTGCCGCGTTCGGCATCGGCACCACTGAATTCGTCATCATGGGCCTGCTGCCCGACGTCGCCCGCGACCTCGCCGTGAGCATTCCCCACGCTGGCCTGTTGATCACCGGCTACGCCCTGGGCGTGGTGTTCGGTGCGCCGATTCTTGCGATCGGCACCGCCAACATGCCGCGCAAAGCCACACTGTTAGGCATGACGCTGATGTTCATCCTCGGCAACGTGCTGTGCGCATTGGCGCCGAACTACGCCACGTTGATGGCCGCGCGAGTGGTCACAGCGTTGTGCCACGGTGCGTTTTTTGGCATTGGCTCGGTGGTCGCGGCCGGTCTGGTCGCGCCGAACAAAAGGGCGCAGGCCATCGCCATGATGTTCACCGGCCTGACGCTGGCCAACGTGCTCGGCGTGCCATTGGGCACCGCGCTCGGGCAATACGCCGGTTGGCGTTCGACGTTTTGGGCGGTCTCGGTGATCGGCGTGATTGCAGCCCTCGCGCAGTGGCTCTGGCTGCCGAAGGACATCGCGATGGACAAGGCCAACCTCGCCAGCGAGTTCAAAGTGCTGGGCAAGGTCAATGTGTTGCTGGCCTTGGGCATGAGTGTGTTGGCGTCGACCAGCCTGTTCAGCGTGTTCACCTACATCGCGCCCATCCTGCAGGACATCACCGGAGTCAGTCCGCACGGCGTGACAATCATGCTGCTGTTGTTTGGCGTCGGCCTGACGGCAGGCAGCATGCTGGGCGGTCGCCTGGCGGACAGCCGATTACTGCCTTCATTGGTGGGAATGGCACTGGCGGTCGCGGTGGTATTGGCTGCCTTTAGCCAGACCAGTCACTCGGTGATTCCGGCGGCGATCACGCTAGTGCTATGGGGGATTTTCGCGTTTGCCCTGTGCCCGATTCTGCAACTGCTGATCATCGATCAGGCGCATGAAGCGCCGAACCTTGGCTCGACGCTGAACCAGAGCGCCTTCAATCTCGGTAATGCGGCGGGTGCCTGGATCGGCGGGCTGGTGGTTGCCAGCGGTGCGGATCTCGCGGACTTGCCGTGGACCGGGGCGCTGGTCAGTGGCCTGACGGTGCTGACCGCGCTGTTCTATATCTTCCTGCAACGTCGCGCAGTGGCTGCGGTCAATGTGTCCGGCTGAACAGGCCGGCATCACTGATTACTTTTTGCTCTTCTGCGGGTCGGGCTCCGAACCCTCATCCGTGGTCTTCTTCGGCGGGCCGCTCTCGCTGCGAATCTGCGCGTGGCTGATCAGCGCGAAGATGAAGCTGCCACCGATGATGTTCCCCGCCAGCGTCGGCCCGGCGAACACCAGCCAGAAATCCTTCCACGGCAACTCGCCGGCAAACACCAGGTACGAGACCTCGGCCGAACCGACCACGATATGGGTGAAATCCCCCAGCGCCATGAGGTAGGTGATGAGGATGATGATCCACATCTTGGCGCTCTCCATGGACGGGATCATCCAGACCATGGTGGCGATCATCCAGCCCGAAACGATGCCTTTGGCGAACATCTGGCTGGCATCGTTTTCCATGATCTTGCGCCCGATATCGAGGAAGGCCAGGTCGGTCTTGCTGTCGAAAATCGGCAGATGCAACATCACGTAGGCCACCAGCAACGTGCCGCAGAGGTTGCCCACCAGCACCACCGACCACAGACGCAGCAACCGGCCGAAATTGTTCAGTGTGGGTTTGGTCATGATCGGCAGCACGGCCGTCAGGGTGTTCTCGGTGAACAGTTGCTGACGGGCGAGGATTACCGCAAGAAAGCCGGCGCAGTAGCCGAAACTGGCGATCACCTTGAAGCCTTCACCGTCCGGCAGTCGGGAATTGAGCAGCCCCATGGCCATCAGCGACAGCCCCATGGTCAGCCCCGCGGCCAAGGCCGACCACCATAAGGCAGCGACGCTGCGCTCGAGCTCCTGATCGCCCTGGGTGCGGATGATTTCGTGCAGCACCGCGGCGCGCGGTGGCTGGTTCTTGTCGACGTCGTGCTGTTCTTCCGGCGACAGGTTTGGGGTCTTGCCGTCTTTTTGCGTGTCCATAGAGCTCCGGAACCGGTGGTGTGTCATGTAGGTACGACACGCGCGGCTCGGAGCTGTTCACTGACCGCCCAACGAAACCGGCTCTGTAGGAGCGAGGCTTGCCCGCGAAGGGTTCACCTCGGTATTGGTGGTGACACAAATGACGCCTTTGCGAGCAAGCTTCGCTCCTACGGGCGCTCGCATTACTCGCTGGCGATATCATCCTTGAACTGGTCTTTGACGTACTTGATCTCGGTCTGGCCGTGCGGCGCGGGCAAGCCGTCTTCACCCAGGTTGACGAAGACAATCTTATCCACCGTCAGGATGCTTTTGCGGGTGATCTTATTGCGTACTTCGCACTTCAGGGTGATGGAGGTACGACCGAACTCGGTGGCGGTGATGCCCAGTTCGATGATGTCGCCCTGACGCGAGGCGCTGACAAAGTTGATTTCGGAAATGTACTTGGTCACCACACGCTGATTGCCCAGCTGGACGATGGCGTAGATCGCCGCTTCTTCATCGAGCCAGCGCAACAGGCTGCCGCCGAACAGCGTGCCGTTGGGGTTGAGGTCTTCGGGTTTTACCCATTTGCGGGTGTGGAAATTCATGTTCACTCCTGAGCGTCTTGCCGAATGATGGGGGGCATCATGGCAGAGCCCGACCTAGAGCTCTATTACGCATCGACTATGGTCTCGATTACCGTTCAGACATTGACCAACAGAAACGCTTTGGAAGTATCGCTCACACGGCTATAATCGCCACCGTTTCAAAACGGTAACGTTCCATTGCTACCGTTTTCCCGCCACCTGTCCGAGGGGCGCTGCAGCAGGTTCGACCTGTCAGGCTCGGATGGGGCGTTGACTGGCCATGTTCGGCCGGACACTAAACGCACAACGGCGCCCATTCGCATACATTACGAATGGAGGCTCTTCATGAGCGCTGTTATCACGCCTGCAGATTTTAACGATTACAAAGTCGCCGACATGTCCCTGGCTGCCTGGGGCCGTCGCGAAACCATCATCGCCGAATCCGAAATGCCAGCCCTGATGGGTCTGCGCCGCAAGTACGCCGGTGAGCAGCCGCTCAAAGGCGCCAAGATCCTCGGCTGCATCCACATGACCATTCAGACTGCCGTGCTGATCGAAACCCTGGTTGCCCTGGGTGCCGAAGTGCGTTGGTCGTCCTGCAACATTTTCTCGACTCAAGACCAGGCCGCTGCCGCTATCGCTGCTGCCGGTATCGCGGTTTATGCCTGGAAAGGCGAAACCGAAGAAGAGTACGAGTGGTGCCTGGAGCAAACCATCCTTAAAGATGGCGCGCCTTGGGATGCCAACATGATCCTCGACGACGGCGGCGACCTGACCGAGCTGCTGCACAAGAAATACCCGGCGATCCTGGACCGCGTCCACGGCGTCACCGAAGAAACCACCACTGGCGTTCACCGCCTGCTGGACATGCTGGCCAAGGGCGAGCTGAAAATCCCGGCCATCAACGTCAACGACTCGGTAACCAAGAGCAAGAACGACAACAAGTACGGCTGCCGTCACAGCCTGAACGATGCGATCAAGCGTGGCACTGACCACCTGCTGTCCGGCAAGCAAGCGCTGGTCATCGGTTACGGTGACGTGGGCAAGGGCTCCGCTCAGTCCCTGCGTCAGGAAGGCATGATCGTCAAGGTCTCCGAAGTCGATCCGATCTGCGCCATGCAAGCCTGCATGGACGGCTACGAGCTGGTTTCGCCGTTCATCGACGGTATCAACAACGGCACCGAAGCCAGCATCGACAAAGCCCTGCTGGGCAAGATCGACCTGATCGTGACCACCACCGGCAACGTCAATGTTTGCGACGCAAACATGCTCAAAGCCCTGAAGAAGCGCGCTGTTGTCTGCAACATCGGCCACTTCGACAACGAAATCGACACCGCTTTCATGCGCAAGAACTGGGCATGGGAAGAAGTGAAGCCACAGGTTCACAAGATCCACCGTACCGGTCCTGGCGCATTCGATGCCCAGAACGACGACTACCTGATCCTGCTGGCCGAAGGCCGTCTGGTTAACTTGGGTAACGCTACCGGTCACCCAAGCCGCATCATGGACGGTTCGTTCGCCAACCAGGTGCTGGCGCAGATCTTCCTGTTCGGCCAGAAGTACGCCGACCTGTCACCAGCCCAGAAAGCCGAGCGTCTGACCGTAGAAGTACTGCCGAAGAAACTCGACGAAGAAGTGGCCCTGGAAATGGTCCGCGGTTTCGGCGGCGTTGTGACTCAACTGACCAAGACCCAGGCCGACTACATCGGCGTGACTGTCGAAGGTCCGTTCAAGCCGCACGCTTACCGCTACTGATCGACCTGCAGCCTGCTCTCCCTTGTGGGAGCGGGCTTTTTGTGGGAGCCGGGCTTGCCCGCGATGGCATCACCTCGGTGTAACTGAAACACCGAGGCGCCTGCATCGCAGGCAAGCCAGCTCCCACAAAAAACCCGATCTCTCATGGGATGTGCAAGCCTCTGGCTTACGCGTTTTCAAGGGTATTCCCATGTCCCAAGACCGTCGCTACAGCTTCGAGTTCTTCCCTACGAAGACCGACGCTGGGCATGAAAAGCTACTCGCCACTGCCCGTCAGCTGGCCACGTACAACCCCGATTTCTTCTCCTGCACCTATGGCGCTGGCGGTTCGACCCGCGATCGCACGCTCAACACCGTGTTGCAGCTCGAAAGCGAAGTCAAAGTCCCGGCCGCACCGCATCTGTCTTGCGTTGGCGACAGCAAGGACGACCTGCGCGGCCTGTTGACTCAATACAAGGCAGCCGGCATCAAGCGTATCGTTGCCCTGCGCGGTGACCTGCCTTCGGGTATGGGCATGGCCAGCGGCGAATTGCGCCACGCCAACGACCTGGTTCAATTCATTCGTGAAGAAACCGGCGATCATTTCCACATCGAAGTCGCCGCCTACCCGGAGATGCATCCGCAAGCGCGCAATTTCGAAGACGATCTGAACAACTTCGTGCGCAAGGCCAACGCTGGCGCCAACAGTGCGATCACCCAGTACTTCTTCAACGCCGACAGCTACTTCTACTTCGTCGAGCGTGTACGGGCGATGGGTGTGAACATCCCGATAGTGCCGGGGATCATGCCGATCACCAACTACAGCAAGCTCGCGCGTTTCTCCGACGCTTGCGGTGCGGAAATCCCGCGCTGGATCCGCAAGCAACTGGAAGCCTACGGCGACGACACCCAGAGCATTCAAGGCTTTGGTGAGCAAGTCATCACCGAGATGTGCGAACGCCTGTTGCAAGGTGGTGCACCGGGCTTGCATTTCTATACTCTTAACCAGGCTGAACCGAGCCTGGCCGTGTGGAACAACCTCAAGCTACCGCGCTGATCGTTTCCACGCAGCAAAACAAGGGCCCTCTTGCGAGGGCCTTTGTACATTCAAAAGAACTTTTGGAATGTGTACTCAATGACGACCGTGCCCTCGACACCACGCCCTCAACTCGTCTATCTGGTTTTCGGCTCCCAGAGCTACCACCAGGAAGCCGTGTTCAGCATTGCCAGTGCCTTGGCCAGGCTGCGTGAAACGCCAGATGCCGCACTCGACATTCAGGTGTTCAGCGACAACCCGCAACCCTACATAAATCTGCCGGTCCGCGTACGCCCTCTCGACGAGGCTACCCGCCGACGCTGGAACGAACCCCACGGCTATCACTTCCGCGCCAAACATGTCGCGTTGCGTACAGTTCTTGAAGAATCCGAAACGGCTCTACTAATCGACACCGACACGTTTTTCCACTGCTCGCCGGTCAAATTGTTTGAACGCATGCAACCCGGCACCCTGCTGTGTAATGACTACTACACCCACTACGGTAACAACAAAGAAAACGTGCTCTACCGTGCGCTCGCGGCGCCCCTCCTGCAAAGAGGCCTGGCTGACGATCAAATGATGCTGCTCAACTCCGGCGTCATCGGTTTGTACCAGCAGGATGCGCACGTGCTTGATCGCTCGATTGCACTGATCGACGAATTGTTTCCGTCAGCACGGGGGGTATACACCCTTGAAGAGTTCTGTTTGTCCGTCGCAGCCTACCGGACGCTGAACGTCAAAAAGTGCCCGGACCTGATCCATCACTACTGGAGCCGCAAGCAATTGTTCAGGGCCAAGGTCCAGGCCTGGATTAAAAAACATGCCGATGCACCGACCGGTCAGGCAGCATTGGACGACACCAGCCGCGTGTCGGCGCAGCTTCCGCGGCCACCGCGTTCCCAGCGAATGCTCTACAAAGTCATCACCCTGATGCTGCCAAGGCATCTGCGCCAGTTCATTCGCGAGATCCTCTACGGCTGCTATGAACACCTCAACGAGTTCGACAGAGCCTGCGGACCGGTCTGGTGGGACAAGGCGCTACAGAATCAGCAGGAACGCCTCGGCACTCCTGTTTGTCAGCACCTGCTTGAAGATTGGTTCAACAACGGCCTGGTTAAACTAATCCTTGGTGGGCGGCATAGGTCGATTCACGAACACTTGCTCAATACGTCGAGCAAATAGAGACGTCGCACCCAATCTGCTCATATACCGCGCCAAACAGGCAAGCCAGAGCTTCTCATTAGGCGTTCAGCGTACTAACCTCAGGCCATGCCGATCATTGTCCAGCTGCTGACCGTTGCGCTTTTTACTTGCCTGAGCTTCGCCGCTTGGGGCGAGAAACTGCGCATTGTCACCGAGCCGTGGGCGCCTTACGTGTATGAAGAAAATGGCAAGGCCCTGGGCCTGGACTACGAAACCACGGCGATTGTCTTCAAGCGCCTGGGGATCGAAGTGGACTGGCAGTTCCTACCGTGGAAACGCTGCTTGTCGATGCTTGAAACGGGCCAGGCGGATGGCGCGCTGGACATTTTTCACAGCGATGAACGCGACGCCACCTTGCTCTACCCCAGCGAACCGCTGTCGGAAGTCGAGTTCGTGATGTTCTACGCCAACGAGCGGCCCCGTCCCTTCCGCACCCTGGACGACCTGAAAGGCCTGACCGTCGGCACCTCGCCGGGCTATCTCTATAGCAAGGATTTCAGCGAATCGACCCTGTTCACTCGGGAGCCGGCGCCGACTCATGAAGCCAACTTCGGCAAACTGGTGCGCGGGCGGATCGACCTGCTGATCACTGATCGCCGGGTCGGGCAGCACTTGCTCGACGAATTGGGCATCCGCGACAAGATCACCGAAAACCCCACCGTCATCAGCCACCAGAGCCAGTTTTTGGCGGTACGCCGTAACGCCGGCATGGATTTGCTGGTGCAGCGTTTTGGTGCCGAGCTCAAGCGCTTCAAGCGCGAGCCCGCCTACGCTGAGCTCAGCGCCCGTTATGGCGCAGGCCCGGGGGTGCAAGCCGCCGCCACCTCCACCGTAAAAACCGTTGAGCAGCAGGAAAGCAGCGCGCAGTGATTGCTCTGTTATACTCCGGCGTTCCCGCCAGGCTCACGCCCGGACGCTCGGACTTGTTCAAGGCATCTCGATCCGCTACAGCGCAGCTTTCCAGCCCGCGCGAGCACTCCAGACGAGCTTTCAAGGCCCAGCAGGACCGGACGGGATTGCGTTCCTCTTAAACGCCATTCGCGCCAGGCAAGACTCCCATTGGGCCAAGCCCTAACTAAAACAGGATTACTCATGTCCTTTGCTTCCCTCGGTCTCTCCGAGGCTTTAGTCCGCGCCATCGAGGCAGCGGGCTATACCGAGCCTACTCCGGTGCAACAGCGGGCAATTCCCGCCGTGTTGCAAGGTCGCGACCTGATGGTTGCGGCTCAGACAGGTACTGGTAAAACCGGCGGCTTCGCCCTTCCGATTCTGGAGCGGTTGTTTCCGGGCGGTCACCCGGACAAATCACAGCGTCACGGCCCGCGCCAACCACGCGTATTGGTCCTGACCCCTACCCGCGAACTCGCGGCTCAAGTACACGAGAGCTTCAAGGTCTATGCCCGTGACCTGAAGTTCGTCAGCGCCTGCATCTTCGGCGGTGTCGGTATGAACCCCCAGGTTCAGGCCATGTCCCGTGGTGTTGACGTGCTGGTGGCCTGCCCTGGCCGCCTGCTCGACCTCGCTGGCCAAGGCAGCGTCGATTTGTCCCACGTGGAAATCCTCGTACTGGACGAAGCCGACCGCATGCTCGACATGGGCTTTGTCCATGACGTGAAGAAGGTCCTGGCTCGTCTGCCGAGCAAACGCCAGAACCTGCTGTTCTCAGCGACCTTCTCCAAAGACATCACCGACCTTGCTGGCAAGCTGCTGCACAACCCGGAACGCATCGAAGTCACGCCACCGAACACCACGGTCGAGCGCATCGAGCAACGCGTCTTCCGCCTGCCAGCAAACCACAAGCGTTCGCTGCTGGCGCACCTGATCACCGCTGGCGCCTGGGAACAGGTCCTGGTGTTCACCCGCACCAAGCACGGCGCCAACCGTCTGGCCGAGTACCTGGACAAACACGGCCTCAGCGCCGTCGCGATCCACGGCAACAAGAGCCAGAACGCCCGCACCAAAGCCCTGGCAGACTTCAAGGCCGGTGAAGTGCGCATTCTGGTAGCCACCGACATCGCCGCTCGCGGCCTCGACATCGATCAGTTGCCACACGTGGTCAACTTCGAACTGCCGAACGTCGACGAAGATTACGTTCACCGTATCGGCCGTACCGGCCGCGCCGGTCGTTCGGGCGAGGCGATCTCGCTGGTCGCTCCGGACGAAGAAAAGCTGCTGAAAAGCATCGAGCGCATGACCAAGCAGAAGATTGCCGACGGCAACCTGATGGGCTTCGACTCCAGCGCTGTAGAAGCCGAAAAACCAGAAGTCCGCGAGCGTCCGGATGTGCGTAACCCGCGCAACCCACGTGGCCCGCGCGGCGACGGTCCGAACGGCACCGGCGGTGGCGGCGGTCGTAAAGACAAGGGCAAGGACAAGGGCGGCAAGGAAAAACCTGCAGCCACTGGCCGCGGCGATCGCCCGGCCCGTGAACACAAGCCCCGCGAAGGCACCCCGGCTCGCGAGCAACAGCGCCCGGCCCCTCGCGCCGCAGCTGATCGTGCTCCGGATGAGTTCCTGGACGATGACGTGGATAACTTCGGTAACCGCGTCGACTACGTACCTCAAGCCAAACCGGCCCAGGGTCGTGGCCGCCGTCCGGGTGCTCCGGCACCAGGCGCGGCAGCCGGCGCAGGTGCTCCACGCACCGGCGGCAAGCCTCAGGGTCGCCAAAGCGGTCCGCGCAGCAGCGACGGCGCCACCACCGGCACGCCACCGGCCAAGCGCAGCGGCCCACGCAACGGCGCTCCACGTGACGGCCAGGCCCGCCGCGAAGAGTCGCGCAATCGTCGCCCGGCCCGTGATGATCAGCCGCGTTCCGAACCTGCCGTGCAAAACCCGCGCGGCCCGGCACCGAAGATCATTCACAAGGAGTCGAAAACCGATCGTTTCCCGACTCCAGAGCAACTTGATCAACTGCCAGGCCGTCCGCGCGGTGAGAAGCCAGCGTTGCTGACCCGCAATCGCTGATTTAGCACTGCCATGAAAAATGCCCCTGATCTCACGATCCGGGGCATTTTTTTGGCCTGACAAAAATCCTGTGGGAGCGGACTTGCCCGCGATGGCGTCAGTTCAGCAAACATCCATGTTGCCTGACCCACCGCTATCGCGGGCAAGCCCGCTCCCACAAGGATTGGCATCGCCTGTAAAGGTTTTGTCAGGCAATAAAAAACGCCCCCGACCATAAGGCCGGGGGCGTTTTTGTTCAGGCGGCGAAAATTACTTCGCTTTCACACCTTCAAACGTCACGTACAGATCGACCGCATCGGACGATGGGCCCAGGTCTTTCTGTTTGCCGAAATCGGAACGCTTGATGCTGGTGGTGCCTTCGAAGCCGGCACGGTAGCCGCCCCATGGATCCTTACCTTCGCCCAGGAAGGTAGCCTTGACCACCACTGGTTTGGTCACGCCCAGGATAGTCAGGTCGCCAGTCACGTCAGCAGTGTCTTTGCCAGCGGCGTTCTTGCCGGTGGATTTGACGCTGGTGGAGACGAACTTGGCTTTAGACCCGTCCAGGAAGTCTTTGCTGGAGATGTGCTTGTCGCGCTCGGCGTTGTTGGTAAACACGCTGGCGGTGTTCACATTGAACTCGATCTTGCTGTCTTCAGGCTTGGCAGCGTCGAAGCTGAACTTGCCGTCGATATCCTTGAAGGTACCGGTGATGTAGCTGTAGCCCAAGTGGCTGATCTTGAAGTCAACGAAGGCGTGCTGGCCTTCTTTGTCGACCACGTAGTCAGCCGCCATCGCGTGAGCGGACAGCAGAGCCGAACCGATTGCCAGAGCAGCGAGTGTTTTTTTCAACATGCTTTCTATTCCTTTGGAGTCGAGGTTGAACTTCAGGCTTTGCGGCCCAGCATTCGAGTGAGGGTCGCATCACGATCGATAAAGTGGTGCTTCAATGCTGCCAACGCATGGAGACCGGAAAAAATTACCAATGCCCACGCCAGATACAGATGAATCACACCGGCGGTGTCTGCTTGGTCCGGTAGTCCGGAAACCAGCGCAGGAACTTCAAACAGGCCAAACACCGAAATCCCGACACCGTCTGCGGTGGAAATCAGGTATCCGGCAATCATCACAGCAAACAGACCGAGGTACAGGAACGAATGACCGAACTTGGCGCCCAGACGCGTCATGCGGCTATACGTTTCCAGTGTCGGGGGTGGCGGGCTGATAAAGCGCCACAACACCCGCAGGACCATGACAGCCAACAACACCAGGCCAATGCTCTTATGCAATTCCGGCGCGTCTTTGCGCCAGGTGCTGTAGTAGTCGAGACCGACCATCCACAAGCCCAACGCGAACAAACCGAAGACTGCCAGCGCCACGCCCCAGTGCATGAAGATGCTGACCCAACCGTAGCGCGAAGAAGAGTTACGTAGCTGCATTGCCCAAATCCTGTGAGAACTGCGACCAAGACTATCGACTTATCTATCGAATTAAAGCGGAAAATTTTGCTTTGAAATATCGAGAAATACGATCAAGAGTCTGAAATAGAGTCGTTAAGGAAAGATTAAAGACCAATGTGTGAGAAAAAATGAAGTCCAACCAAGGAACACCTGCGCCACAAGGTTTATTCGATTCTTGTGATTGGTTTCTTTCAGGTATAAAAAAACGCGGCATTTCTGCCGCGTTTCTTTGAGTGACAAAAGCTTACTGCGCTTTGGTTTCCGTTGCCGGGGTCGTAGTAGTTTTTGCCGCTGGTTTCTTCGCTGTTTCAGCTTTCTTCGCCGGGGCTTTGGCCGGAGCTTTTTTGGCTTCGGTCTTGGCAGCAGGCTTTTTCACCGCGGCTTTCTTGGCCGGCTCGGCTTTCGCCGGGGTCACTGGCTTCGGTGCTTCAACCGGAGCGGGTGCTGGAGTCGGTGCCGGCGCTGGAGCAGGCGCCGGTGCTACCGGAGCGACTGGCTCTGCTGCCTTCACCGGCTCAGGCTTCTTGTCGTCATCAGACGAGCCACCAAACAGGTTGGTGAAGAAGTTACCTTTCTTCGCCGCCACCGCGCCGGCCGCTACAGCGGTCGCTGCCGGAACAACCTTCGCAGGCTCAAACGACTTGCCCGCCGCCAAGTCTTCAACCTGACTGGCCGCGCGCTGACCGGTGCGCAATGCGCCTTCCAGCGTGCCCGGGTACAAGGTGTCGGTGTGTTCGCCAGCGAACGCTACGCGCTGCAGCGGACGTTCCCACAGGCGCCAGTATTTGCTGATCTGGCCCGGGCCGAAGGCCAGGTAAGCGCCGCCCATCGAAGGGTCGGTGCTGTAGCGGCGGATTTCATAGCCGGTGAACGAGCCGCGTGCCTGTGGATAAAACGCGTGCAGACGAATCAGCACCTGGTCGACCATCTGCTTGTCGCCGAACGCCTGCATGACGCGTGCGTTGTCGCCGGACAGGTTGATCACCACGTTGGCGCCACCCTTCAGCGCCGGCTCGACCCACAACATGCCCAGGCCGGTGTTGCTGTAGATCTCGCCGGACATGCGCGCCTTGCTTTCCCATACCGGCGTCTTGAACTTCAGCATGATCTGGTCACGCCAGCCGTAGTTGGTGCCCTTGATGGCGCCCAGGTGCTGAGCATCCAGCCCCGGGGTCATCTGGATCTTGTTCAGGGCGCGCAACGGCACGGCCACCACCACGTAGTCAGCCTGATAGCCAACGCTGCCGACTTTGACGGTCACGCCGTCCTTGTCCTGGGTGATGGACGAGACCGGGGAACTGGTCTTGATGGTTTTCAGCTGTTTGACGAAGGCCTGGGCCAGCACCGGGCTACCGCCGAGCAGGCGCGAGGCGCGCAGGTCACGGTCGGAAACGCCACGGTAAACACGGCTCTGCTGTGCGAAATACAGCAGCGACAGACGCGAAGGTTCGTCGTAACGGGTACGAATCTGCTGGTTCACCAACTGGCGTGCAGTGGCCGGCAGGCTCAGACGGTCGAGCCAGTTGGAGACGTTGATCTGATCCAGAGCGTGCAGCGTATTGTTGGCCGCCGGGTTCTGAGGATCTTCGATCGAACGCGCCAGATCATCCACGGTCTTTTCGTAGCGCTTGAGCGCTTCGGCGGTGGCCGGCTCCTTGGTGGCCAGATCGGCAGCGGTGTAATACACGCCATCGATCAGGTAGCTCGGGACACGCACGAATTCCGGGGCTGGCGTGGTGCTCAGCTTGAAGGTCGATACGTATTTGTTCAGCACCGGCTGGGTCTTGTCGTTGCCGATCCACTCGCTGGTGGCCATGCCGGAACGACCGCCCAGGCTCGGTTTGGCTTCCAGCAGGGTCACCTGCCAGCCTTTGTTCTGCAGTTCATAAGCGGCAGTAAGGCCCGAGAGCCCGCCGCCGATCACGATCGCCGTTTTATCCTTGGCCAGCGCAGACACGCTGAACAGCCCCAACATCACCAGCGCACAGGCGCGCAGCCAACCAGCAGACATTCAGCGAACTCCGGAAATACACAAGGAAATAGCGGTTTTACGAGTCAGACGACTCAAAGAACCGCGAAGAATACGTCAGCCATCAAAAGGCCGCCAGCAACGTCTATCGACCTATACAAAGTAGCTCAATCGACACAATGGGTTGTCCCCGTGCGATGCATTGCATAGGCTTGCGCGATTGTTTGCCCGCGAAACCAGCGAGCCGCCTCGAGGAGACTGAACATGGGCCTGAATAATCAGTGGATGCAACGCGATCTCGCGGTGTTGTGGCATCCCTGCACCCAGATGAAAGACCACGAACAGCTGCCGCTGATCCCGATCAAGCGCGGTGAAGGCGTGTGGCTGGAAGACTTCGAAGGCAAACGTTACCTCGACGCCGTCAGCTCCTGGTGGGTCAACGTGTTTGGCCACGCCAACCCGCGCATCAACCAGCGCATCAAGGATCAGGTTGATCAGCTGGAGCACGTGATTCTCGCCGGGTTCAGCCATCAACCGGTGATCGAGCTGTCCGAGCGCCTGGTGAAGATGACGCCGGAAGGCCTGACCCGGTGCTTCTACGCCGATAACGGTTCGTCCTGCATCGAAGTCGCGCTGAAGATGAGCTTTCACTACTGGCTCAACCGCGGCCAGCCGAACAAGAAGCGCTTCGTCACCCTGACCAACAGCTACCACGGCGAAACCATGGCGGCGATGTCGGTGGGCGACGTGCCGCTGTTTACCGAAACCTACAAGGCGCTGCTGCTGGACACCATCAAGGTGCCGAGCCCCGATTGCTACCTGCGCCCGGAAGGCATGAGCTGGGAAGAGCACTCGCGCAACATGTTCGCTGCCATGGAACAGACCCTGGCCGAGCATCACGACACCGTCGCGGCGGTGATCGTCGAGCCGCTGATCCAGGGCGCGGGCGGCATGCGCATGTATCACCCGGTGTATCTGAAACTGCTGCGCGAAGCCTGTGATCGCTACGGCGTGCACCTGATCCACGACGAAATCGCCGTCGGCTTCGGCCGCACCGGGACGATGTTCGCTTGTGAGCAGGCCGGCATCCGCCCGGACTTTCTCTGCCTGTCCAAGGCCCTGACTGGCGGTTATCTGCCGTTGGCGGCGTGCGTGACGACCGAAGATGTCTACAGCGCGTTCTACGACGACTACCCGACCCTGCGTGCCTTCCTGCATTCGCACAGCTACACCGGCAATCCGCTGGCGTGCGCGGCGGCTTTGGCGACGCTGGACATCTTCGAAGAAGACAACGTCATCGAGAACAACAAGGCATTGGCGCAGCGCATGGCCACCGCCACCGCGCATTTGGTCGATCACCCGAACGTTTCGGAAGTGCGCCAGACCGGCATGGTGCTGGCCATCGAGATGGTCAAGGACAAAGCGACCAAGGAAGCCTATCCGTGGCAGGAGCGTCGCGGCTTGAAGGTGTTCCAGCATGCGTTAGAGCGCGGTGCTTTACTTCGACCGTTGGGTAGCGTGGTGTATTTCCTGCCGCCATACGTGATCACGCCGGAGCAGATCGATTTTCTGGCGGAAGTGGCCAGTGAAGGGATCGACATCGCTACTCGCGATAGCGTCAGTGTTTCGGTGCCGAAAGACTTCCACCCCGGTTTCCGCGATCCGGGCTAACAGTCACTGAAGAACCCCTGTGGCGAGGGGGCTTGCTCCCGCTGGACTGCGCAGCAGTCCCTCTTATGGGGCCGCTTCGCTACCCAGCGGGAGCAAGCTCCCTCGCCACAAAAGCAACTCCGATCCAATTTTTCGAGACCCAGCATGAGACTGTCCCGCTTCTTTATCGACGCCCCCTTGAGCACCGGCGAACACGAGCTGCCCGAGGCCCAGGCCCATTACATCAGCCGTGTGCTGCGCATGGCCGAGGGTGATGCGCTGCAATTGTTCGACGGCTCGGGACAGGAGTTTCGCGCCACGCTGATAGAGGTCGGCAAGAAGCGCGTCGTCGTGCAGATCGATGAAAGCTTCGCCGGGCAAATCGAGTCGCCCTTGCAGATCCACCTCGGCCAGGGCCTATCCCGAGGCGAGCGCATGGACTGGGCGATTCAGAAAGCCACCGAACTGGGCGTCACCGAAATCACCCCGATCTTCAGTGACCGCTGTGAAGTCCGCCTGAAGGACGAACGCGCCGACAAACGCCTGATGCATTGGCGCCAGGTGGCGATCAGCGCGTGCGAGCAGTGCGGGCGTTCACGAGTGCCGGTGATTCATCCGCCGCTGTTGTTGGCCGACTGGTTGAAGCAGACCGAGGCGGAATTGAAATTGGTGCTGCATCCGGTGGCGGAGCCGTTGGTGAATCATGCCAAACCGGCGACGTTGGCGTTTCTGATCGGGCCTGAGGGTGGGTTGTCGGATACGGAAGTTGATCAGGCAAAAGAGGCTGGTTTCCATGCTGCCCGCCTTGGGCCTCGGGTGTTGCGCACCGAGACTGCGCCAGTGGTTGCACTGGCGGTTGCCCAACAACTTTGGGGGGATTTCTAGGCCGCCATCGCTAGCAGGCTAGCTCCCACATTGAATCTTGGGTGTTCACCCTTTTCATGTTCACTGGAGATCTCCTGTGGGAGCTAGCCTGCTAGCGATTGGCCGCGACGCGGTTTAAAGGACATAAAACAAAATCGCGACAAAGTGCAGCACACTCCCCGCGATCACGAACAAATGCCAGATCCCGTGCGCATGCCGCAGCCGATGATCCAGGGCAAAAAAGACAATCCCCACGGTGTACAACACCCCGCCCGACGCCAGCCAGGCAAAACCGGTACTGCCCAGCGCCGCGAGCAATGGTTTGACCGCCACCAGCACAATCCAGCCCATCACCGCATAAATCACGATCGACAGGACCCGCGCTTCCGAACGCGGCTTGATCTCTTGCAGGATGCCGATCAGCGCCAGCCCCCAGACAATCCCGAATAACGTCCAGCCCCACGGCCCGCGCAAGGTCACCAGGCAAAACGGCGTGTAACTGCCGGCAATCAGCAGGTAGATCGAAAAGTGATCGACCTTCTGCATGATCGCTTTCTTGCGCCCGCGCACGCTGTGGTAAACGGTCGATGCGCTGTACAGCACCATCAAGGTAAACCCGTAAATCGCCACGCTGACGATCTTCCATGGGCTGCCGTCCATGCTGGCAATCACCAGCATCCACACCACCCCGACCGTCGCCGCCACCGCCCCGACCAGATGCGTCCAGGCGTTCAATCTTTCCCCGTGATACATGTATTGCTTACCTCAAAATTCGCTACAACATTGCGCAAGGCTCAGGCCTTGAGATTAAAAGCGCAATGTTTCAGATCACAATTCCCCTCATACGTGCACAATCGAGCCATACGAATAAGAGTCCACGCCATGCTGATCGACGAAGAGTTGACCCTGAAAAAACTCGAGGTGTTCCTCGCTTTCATGCGCACCGGCAATCTGGCCCGGGCGGCCGCCGAGTTGCAGACCAGCAACGTCAGCGTGCACCGCGCCATTCACTCCCTGGAAAGCGCCCTGCGCTGCCCACTGTTCAAACACGAAGGCCGCAACCTGACACCGCTGGAAAGCGCCTACGTGCTGGAAGAACGCGCGCAGAAGCTGATTCAGGACGTGGTCGAAACCGTGCGCCTGACCCGCGAAGCGGCCGGGTTCTCGGCTGAACGCTTCAAGCTTGGCTCGTTGTATTCGCTGACGGTAAAGACGGTGCCGCAGCTGATCATGGGCCTGAAAATCCGTCGCAGCGAGCTCAACATCGACCTGATCCTCGGCTCGAATTTCGACCTGCTGTACAAGCTCAAGAACATGGAAGTCGACGCGATCCTGGTGTCTCTGGACGACAGCGTCAACGACCCGGACTGCGAGCAGATTCCGCTGTTTTCCGATGACATTTTCCTGGCCACGCCGGCGGATTCGAAGTTTGCCCAACGGGCAGAAGTGGACCTGGCCGAAGTGCGCGACGAAACCTTCATCACGCTCACTCAGGGGTTTGCCACGCACCAGGACGGCAATCGGGTGTTCAAGCAGGCGGGGTTCGAGCCGAAGGTGGCGATGCAGGTTAACGACATCTTCACCCTGTTAAGCATGGTCAGTTCGGGAGTGGGTTATGCGTTGCTGCCGGGGCGGATTGCGGCGGTGTATGAGAACCGGGTGAAGCTGATCCCGTTGCAGGAAAAGTACCGGTTGCAGCAGCACATCGGCGTGGTGTTTTTGAAGGCCAAGGAGCGTGATCCGAATCTGCTGGCGTTGTTGGCGGAGTGTCGGATGTATGCCAATCGCCAGGCTTGAGACCGAGTTGGCCCCTATCGCCAGCAGGCTGGCTCCCACAGTGGAAGTGCAAACACTATTCCCCTGTGGGAGCTAGCCTGCTAGCGATGGCGACAGCCCAGACAACTCAGAATCTGAAGTCAGCCCACAATCCCGCGAACAATGAAGTACAACAACGAAGGCCCCAGCAGACATCCAAGCCCGGTATGGAACGTCGCAGTCAACGCGCCATACGGCACCAACCGCCGATCCGTCGCCGCCAGCCCGGCGGTCACACCGCTGACAGTGCCGGCCAACCCGCCAAACACCATCGCCGAGCGCGGGTTATCCAAGCCCATCCATTTCGCCGCCATCGGCGTGCCGACCATCACGAAAATCGCCTTGATCAACCCGGTGGCAATCGACAACGCCACCACGTCCGAACTCGCGCCAATCGCCGCGCCAGTCACCGGCCCGACGATGTACGTCACTGCGCCCGCGCCAATGGTGGTCATACTGATCGCATCACGATAACCGAATACCCAGGCCATGCTCGCGCCGACAATGAACGGCAGGATTGTGCCCAGCAGCAGCGCAATCACGCCAATCAACCCGGCCTTTTTCGCTTCGGTGGCCTGCACTTCGAACGCCGTGGCAACGATGGCAAAGTCCCGCAGCATCGCGCCGCCCATCAAACCAATGCCGGAGAACAGCGTCAGGTCCGCCAGGCCTTTTTGCCCGCCGGTCATGGTGCCGCCGACCCAGGCCAGCACCAGCCCGATGACAATGGCAATCGCCGAGCCGTGAATCCGTCCGAACGTCAACCGTTTGGACAACACCACCGACACCCACATGATCACACCAACGAAGGCGAACGCCGTGACCAAGCCGTTATGTTCCAGGCCTTTCTCGATGAGATCCCACATATCAGCGACCTCCTACTGGCGTGCCGACCGGGGTGATTTCCTCGGGCTCATCGGGCAAGGGTTCGCCTTTGTGAGTGCGGCTGATCAGCGCAATCGTGCAGCCGCAGATCACCACCGAACCGATCGCCGCCAGCACCGCCACCGGGCCGCCGTGCAGCGCCGTCACGACGTTCTGTTGCGCGGCCATTGCGACCACTACCGGAATGTACATCGCGCCCCAGAAGCCGACGCCCATCTCGCAATCCTTGGTCATGCCGCCGTGTCTTTGCATCCACAACCGCGCGCAGATCAGCAGGATCATCGCGATCCCGACCCCGCCCACGTTGGATTTGACGCCCAATAACACGCCAAGCGCATCGCCCATGATCACCCCTGCCAGCGTACAGATCGCCAACAGCGCCACACCATAAATAATCATTGTTGTTGTCCTCAAAGTGCATCGTCGAATGTTGTTTTTGTTGTTCGAAGGCCTGAGTCGGTGTTTAAGGTTGGCGGCTTCCCTCCTCACGCAACAGCGCCTGCAAGGTGTCGAGGCGAGCACCGTCGAAGGCAATGACGGTGCCCTGCTCGAACACCCGGCGCGCCAGCCCGGTCAGCACCGCACCGGGCGGCAGTTCGATCTGTAGACGCACGCCACGCTCGTAAGCGCTTTGCACGGTGCCGCGCCAATCCACCACGCGGCACATGTTGAAAGCGAGGTCGTCGCGCAAGGCTTCAATGTTGATGATCGGCCGGGCGCGGCTGCCGCTCAGGTAGCCCAATGTCGGTGTTTTCAGTTGCACGTTGGCGAAGGCTTCGGCCAGGGTTTTCGCCGGAGTTTCCAACAGAGGGCAATGGGACGGCACGCTGACCGCCAGACGTTTTGCCAGACCTGCACCGCGACCTCGGGCCAGCTCTGCGACGGTTTTCATTGCTGCATCGCTGCCGGCGATGACCACCTGATTATCAGCATTGATATTGGCCAGATAAACCGGCGTATCGACGCTGTGAATCTGCGCCAGCAACCCTTCCACCGTCGCCAGCTCCAGGCCGATAATCGCCGTCATGCCGTAGCCCTGTGGATAAGCTTGTTGCATCAACTCGCCGCGCAGGCTGACCAGATGCAGCGCATCGCTGAAGCCCAGGGCACCCGCCACCACGGCTGCCGGATAGGCACCGATGGACAATCCCGCCACGTAATCCGGCGTCATTGATAACTGGCGTGAAGCCGCGACACCGGCAATCAGCAGGCAAAGTTGAACCGCCCGTGTCGACTTCAACGCTTCGGCGGAATCGAGTAGCAAAGTGTCTTCACCCAGCACGTCATTCGCCTCGATCACTGCTTCGCGAGGCAAACGATGGAGCATGCCCGGCTGCTGCGCGCCTTGCCCTGGGAACACCAGCAAACTGCTCACGCTGCTGGCTCCCATGGATCAACAACCAGGCAGGCTTCATGGGCGTTTTTCAGCAAAATCCGGCGGGCAGGCCCGGCCCATTCGCGCAGGGCGACGGCGCCGAAAGGCGTCTGCAACTGCATGTCTACCTGACACGCAGCCGCCTCCAAAATCTTCACCAGCGCCTGCGCCTTCAATCGATCCAGCGGTTGCGGCGTGCGCAGGATCAGGTCGAGATCACTGCCCTCGTGCAAGGCCTGAACACCGCTGGCCAATTCAAACCCGGCGCTGCCGCTGACGCCCCACACCCAACCACAACCATCGAGCAGCGGCCGCAGTTGATTGAGGGCGCGCACTGCCGGCAAATCGCGCTCAATCAAGTCATGACAAAGGTCTTCCGGTTTGACGCGGCGAGCAATCGCATCGTTCGACATCACCGTCGCAAAACGCTGCTCACGCAACAGCCCACGCACTCCGACCGCGACGCGCCCCGGCGCACTCAACGCACGCCGAACCACCACCGGCTGACCCGCGCGGATCGACTCGATCACCCAAGTAGGCGCGTCCCCCGGCAGCTGCTCCAGGGTCATGCCCCAGAGCAGGTCGTGGGCCAGAAACGTATTCACCACTGCGCTCTCAGCAGTTCGCGAACCTTGCTCGAGGCTGCGCGGTTGGTCGCGCCCAAGCGGCCGCTCAGGTCTCGCCCCGTGGCGGCAACATCGCCGATTGCCTGATTCAGACATTCAGTCACTCGCGCCAGATCGGCGGCGGTGGGCTGTTCAATCTGCTCGACCGACAAGGTTTCCCAAAGCAATCCCAGACTCGCATAGCTGTCGATGTCATAGGCCATCGGCGGCACGCTGGCAGCCAGGGCCTCAAGCTCCTCGACACTGCGCAACGTCACCCGAGCCGCCGATGCCTTGCCCATCGCATGCACCATCACGCCCGGATCACGCAGGGCAATCAAGCGATTGGCCTGATACCCATGGGCCAGAAACGCCCCGGACATCGCCTTGCCCACCAACAAACCGATCACCGCATGGCCGGCCAACCGGGCGCGGGCATAACTGTCCGCCGCACCGGCCAACGCCTGATGAATCCCCAGCGCTTCTTCGCGCCGGCCATAAGCCTGACTCGGCACATCGACAATGGCGATCAGGGCGCGTTTGTGCGGTTTATCCGTGTCTGCGGCGATGACCTCATCCACCGCCTTGGCCAAGCCCCAGCCTTCCAGCAGACCGACCTCACCATTGCGAGCGCGGACGAAACGGTTGTCGGGATCAGCCACCACCGCGATAAAGCGAACAGGCTGGTCACCCAATACGCCGTCAGCCGCTTTCAATGAAGGAGGCAAACCATCAACCGGTTTCGCCCCCGCACTCAAGGCGTTGAACCAGTTCAAACCTCTCAGGGAATAGGTGCTCATGGGCGCTCTCCTTGATACAGATCGCGAACCGTCGGCGGCTCGATTTGCGGCTCGGCGTCCAGACGGGCCAGCCGTTGCAGGAACAGTTCGGCCTGACGGCTGCGTTGCTGTTCCGGCAAACCTTGCTTGAGCAATTCGCCGACCTGCTGCTGAATCTGCGCCACGTCGTCGGCGACATAACGGTCCACCAAACCGCTGGCGAAACGCTGCTCGCCACCGGTCAGGCTCCAGATGAAAGGACGATCGCGAGAGTCATATTCCTCAAGCCCCGCTTCCTGCTCAATTACTTGCGGGCCATTCAAGCCGAGGCGCGCTTCCTGAGTCACCAGCAAATAGCTGCACAACCCGGCGGCAATCGACATGCCGCCAAAGCAGCCGACGCTGCCGGCGACGATACCAACGACCGGCTGGTATTGGCGCAGATCGACAATCGCCGCATGGATATCGGCAATCGCCGCCAGTCCGAGGTTGGCTTCCTGCAAACGCACGCCGCCGGTTTCCAGCAGCAACACCGCGCGGGTCGGAATGCCATTGCGGTTATCTTCGGCCGCCAGTTCCAGCGCACCGGCCATTTTCGCTCCGCCGACTTCGCCAAGGCTGCCGCCCTGAAACGCACCTTCGATGGCGGCAATGACCACCGGCAAACCACCAATGCTGCCCTTGGCGATCACCACGCCGTCATCGGCTTGCGGCACCACGCCCTGGCGCGACAGCCACGGCGACATGACGCGTTGAAACGGGTCGAGCAATTCGCGGAAGGTACCGGCGTCGAGCAAGGCTTTCGCCCGTTGCCGGGCGCCGAGTTCGACGAAGCTGTGCTTCTGGAGGAGATCAGTCATGGCCAATTTCCTCAAAGCCTTGTTCCAGACGCAAGCGCACCACGCCGGGGGTCGCGCCGAAGTCGTGGATATCGATGGCCATGGCGGGCGGTGTCTGGCCATCGAACATCCGCGCAAACAGATGCTGCCAGCGTTGTTCCGCGCCATTGACCGAGGTCTGCACCTTGATCGTCAATTTGCCGGCCTGACCCGGTTCGATCAGCACTTCCAGATCGCCCGAACCGACACAGCCCACCAGCGTGCGGCCCCGTGGCGGCTGCCCGGCGGGGAATTCAAAGGATAAGGTTTCCATCAGAAAGCTCCGGACTCGATGCGGTCGATAAACAGGCAGGCGGCGAGCAAATCCGCTGCACCACCGGGCGACGCATTCAATGCGATTAATTGTTCGTCCAATTCGTGCAGACGGCGGCGACCGGCGAGGCTGGCACTGCCGCCCGCATCAAGCACCGCTTGGGCACCAAGCTGCATGGTGTGCAGGCCTTGTTCGCCAGCGCGATAGAGCACGCAGGTGTCGGCCAGGTTCGTCATGATTGCGAGCAAGGCATCGAGCCGGGCGTTCTGCTCGCCATGGCCCAAGGCGCGGCTGCGTTTGAGTTGTGGCAGCGCACGTTTCAGCACCGAAGGAAAGCCGAGTTGGGCTTCTTCACGGGCACCGCGAGCGCCGTAGCGTTGGGCGACTTGAGCGCCATGGCTGAGTGGACGTGGCGCGTAACGGTCGTCGATTAACGCGAGGCGTGCAGCACGCAAAGCCATCGAGCCTGCCGCACTGGATTCAGGTTCAAGCGCGCAGGCCGTGACCAACAGACCCAGGGCCCAGATCGCCCCGCGATGGGTGTTCACACCGCCGGTGGTGGCGAGCATCGCTTGCTCCCCTTCCCGACCAATCCGTCCCACAGCCTCGCGCAGCGGCAAACCGACTTCGCCACACTCAATGGCCGCTTCCGCCATTTCCTTGAACGCCGGCCACAGCGACAGCGCCGAGGCGTGCATCAGCCCCAGGTGCAAATCGGTGTGCGCGCCATTGCCACGACGGTCGACCAATGCCGGTTTCGGCGACAGGTCCGCTTCGTCGATCAGCGCGTCCACCGCCAGGTCCGCCAGCCGTTCAGCCAGGGAAAGCGTTTTCGGTTGCAGGTTGAATGCGTGCATTACCAGCTCCTGAACTTGGCGGGCGGGTTGTAGAGGCCACCGGACCACTCAACCAGATCGGCCACGCTTTTGGCCGCGAGCAATTCGCGGGTGGCGTCGGTGCGGCGGATGCCGAGGTCTTCGGGCAAGGCGATCAGGCCTTCGCGGCGCATGCGGGCGGTGTCTTTCGGGTTGTGGCGCAGGCCGATGGCGGTCACTCCGGCGACGGCGGCGATCATCGCCTGCCGCTCTTCAAGGGAGCGGGCCTTGTACAAATAGGCGATGCCTTCTTCGGTCAGCAAGTGAGTGACGTCGTCGCCGTAAACCATGATCGGCGCCAGCGGCATGCCGCTTTTTTTCGCCACCTCTATCGCATCGAGGGTTTCGACGAAGGTCGGTTTGCCGCCCTCCTGGAACGTCTCGACCATTTGCACCACGAGTTTTTTGCCGCGTTCGAGCAAGGCTTCGGGCGCGTCGTCATGGCGCATGTCGAGCCAGGCCGGCGTGCTATGACGGCGACCACGCGGGTCGTGGCCCATGTTCGGTGCGCCGCCGAAACCGGCGAGGCGCCCGCGGGTCACGGTGGAAGAATGACCGTCGCCATCGACTTGCAGGGTTGCGCCGATGAACAGATCGACCGCGTATTGCCCGGCCAGTTGGCAGAACATCCGGTTGGAGCGCAGGGAGCCGTCGCGCCCGGTAAAGAACACGTCAGGCCGGGCGGCGATGTAGTTTTCCATCCCCAGTTCAGTGCCGAAACAATGCACGCTTTCGACCCAGCCGCTTTCAATCGCAGGGATCAACGTCGGGTGCGGATTGAGCGTCCAGTTGCGGCAGATCTTGCCTTTGAGGCCGAGGGATTCGCCGTAGGTCGGCAGGATCAGTTCAATGGCAGCGGTGTTGAAACCGATGCCGTGATTCAGGGATTGGACGTTGTGTTTTTCGTAGATCCCGCGGATCGCCATCATCGCCATCAATATGTGCACAGGCTTGATGTGCCGTGGGTCGCGGGTGAACAGCGGTTCGATGTAGAACGGCTTGTCGGCCACCACCACGAAATCGACCCAGGACGCGGGGATGTCGACGCGTGGCAGGTCGCTGACATCGTCCACCAGTTGATTGACCTGGACGATGACGATGCCGTCACTGAAGGCGGCCGGTTCGATCAATGCGGGCGTGTCTTCGGTGCTCGGGCCGGTGTAGATGTTGCCGGCGCGGTCGGCCATGAAACCGGCCGAGAGCACGACGTTGGGAATCAGGTCGACCACCAGCCGCGCATAGAGCTCGATGTAGGTGTGGATCGCACCGATTTCCAGCAGGCCGTCTTCAAGCAACTGGCTGATGCGCAGGCTCTGGGTGCCGGCGAAGGAGAAGTCGAGCTTGCGGGCGATGCCCCGCTCAAACAGGTCCAGGTGCTCGGAGCGACCGACGCTGGGCATGATCATGTGCAAGTCATGCAGCTTGGCGGGATCGGCCTTGGCCAGGGAGCGGGACAGGAAATCCGCCTGCTTCTGGTTGTTGCCCTCCAGCACCACGCGGTCGCCGGGCAGGATCAAGGCCTCCAGCGCTGCGACGATGTTGTCGGTGGGCAAGACCACACCGTCGGCCAGACCGCGCACAAGCTCGAGACGCCGCTGCTTTTCGCTGCGCCGCCGCGTCCATCGCGAGTCGGGGGATATTGTTGTTGTCATGACCACTCCACGGGTTCGCTGTCGTGGGAGTCACCTTAGGAGCGTTGGGTGGGGGCATCAATCAAGCAGAGAGACGGATCGTTACGCTTAGGGTAATGGTTGCCAGGGCCGACGCCATCGCGAGCAGGTTCGCTCCCACATTGGATCTGCGGCGCACACAAAACCCTGCTCGCGATGAGGCCAGAATGGTCGCCGCAGTTTTCAATGAAGAATAATTACAGCCCCGCCATCTGCTGTTGCACACGAACTAGCAACTGCTCAGCACTTTCCAACAGCTGCGCCAACAACGCCGGATCTTCATCCATATAGCCTTCGTACTCCGCCAGGTTCCGTCGCTCATGGCACAGGGCGAACAACCGAACCTGTACTTTGCCGATATCAGCGGTATGAACCAGACACTGGAAGACCAGATATCGCTTGTCCGAACGGTAGCCACACAAGCGAAGAGCTGTCAGTGCAAGCGCGTGGGCAGCGTTGTAAGCCAGGTCGAATCGACTTGCGAAGGACAGCGAGCATGTTTGCGCATCTTTCAATCGATCCACAGCCGAACGCATCAACCCTTCACATTCCTTGCGATCCGGCGGCTCGGCTTTCAGTCCACCGCTACGTAACAGGTTCTCCAGATTCTCGTTGCTGCCCATCCTTGGACTCCAAAGGGTTTCCCCCTATCAGGTTGATCTTGTCCTGCTGCGTGACCCGCACGACGAAGCTGTTTTCAGCCGCCAGTTTTGCGGCCCAGTCGTCGGGGGTGTAGAGCGTCGGGTTGAGAACGCGGCCCATTTGCTCCTCCAGAGGCATAAGCCGCTCCATCACTTCACTGTAGTGCAGGCCTTCGCCGATCAGCATGAGATCAATGTCACTGGATGCGTTTGCCGAATCCTTGGCGATAGATCCGTACACAAATGCCCACGTGATCTGTTCGGCAAAGGGTTGGAGCGCCTGGCGCAGAGGCTCGGCGATGCCAAAGGTTTTGCGGGCGATGCCCAACAGCTCGGCATAGATCGGGCACTGCGGATTGGCCTGATAGTGGGTCTGGTTGCCCTGACGGCTCAGGGTCAACACGCCTGCCTGCTGTAATCGATCCAGCTCGCGCATGAGGCTGCCTTTACCCACTTGAGCCCAGCGGGCGATCTCGTTGGCGTAAAAACTGCGGTCGGGTTTGCCGAACAACAAGCCCAGCACTTTTTGCTGAGTGGTGGTGAACAAGGCTTCGCTGAGGGAGAGGTTTTTCACAGTGGCAACCGATGAGTCCCAAAAAGGGAACGATAGGTCCCTTTTTGGGAATCTTCAACCGGTCGCGAGCCGAATGGGGATTTGTGTTTAAACATTTGTTCGCAGCAACGGTGAGAGGCTACGCAGTCTGGCGTCACGACCTACAGCAATGCCGGAAGCCGCTGACTGGTGGGGTTTTGCGCTGATCGTTATCGTTTACGGGTCGCTGCCAAATCAGCGACCGGGTCTGGAACCCCCGAAAAGACGGAGAAAAAGCGCCATTCATTTCGAATGGACCAACGCCAATCTGTAATCGGAAACTCATAATGTCCAAGGTAACGACCAACCCAGCATAAAACACTGGCACCGATACCCAAGCATCTCTCGAAGCCGAAAAACTCAAGGAAGCCGCCGACCGCGCCTTCGCTCATTACTTCCCCCCTGCTCACGAAAAACCGTCGAGGCGCCGTAACAAGTCCCAGCTCTTCACCGTATGCCCCGACATTGGCGCCGAAGCCCTGCTGGCCAACGCCTCTGAAGACTTGCTGTCCATCAGCGCCATTGCGGCCGATCTGGCAGACGATGTGGAAGGCTCACGCCGCTCGGTAGCCCTGGCGCTCAGCCGAATGGCCGATGGGGTGCAGTTGTTGGTGGAGCGTGCGCTGGACCATAACGAGGCGTTGCAGATGAAGGCTCAGGCCGGGGTTTAGCGCAGAAACCCCTGTGGCGAGGGAGCTTGCTCCCGTTCGGCTGCGCAGCAGTCGCTAAATAATCGGCTCGCCGGAGATTTTGGGGCTGCTTCGCAACCCAGCGGGAGCAAGCTCCCTCGCCACAGGATAAGGGTCAGATCAACCCGGCACTCACCAACAACTCCTCCAGCGCCAACAAGTCAGGCACCTTCGCCACTTGCTCCCCCACCTGCACCGCCGCCTGTTCCAGCGGGCACAACGGCACATCCACATAACTCAACTGACTGTCGAGCTTGTACGACCGCGGAATCCCCTGCACCAGCAGCGCAATGAACTTCAACTCAGGCCGCCCACCGAGGGCATTGAGAATCACAATCCGCGCCCGCTCGCCGATGACGATTTTATTGCCGCACGCCGACTCGAAACTCAGCAACGGAATCTGCCGGTCCCGCCACTTCACCAACCCCAGGTACCACGGCGGCGTGTCCAGATCGAACGCCCCCGGTTGATAGTCAATCAACTCCGCCACCGCCACGTTGGGCAGAATCAGATTGCGGTCGGCCAGGGGCAACAGCAGGCCGGTGAGATTGCTGGTGCGATGCTCAAGCATGGGTTTTGCTCCACAGGGCAATGCTGTCGAGCAGCACCGATTCCTGGTACGGCTTGCCGAGGTAGTCGTTGACGCCAATGGCCATGGCGCGGTCGCGGTGTTTCTGGCCGGTGCGGGAGGTGATCATGATGATCGGCAGGTGCTGCAAACGTTCGTCGCTGCGAACCTGGGTCGCCACTTCGAAACCGTCCATGCGCGGCATTTCGATGTCGAGCAGCATCACGTCGGGCATATGTTCTTCGAGCAGCAGCATGGCGTCGACCCCATCCTTGGCGGTCAGCACGTTCATGCCGTGACGTTCGAGCAGGCGGCTGGTGACCTTGCGCACGGTCACCGAATCGTCGACCACCAGCACCAGTAGCGGCTTATGCGGCTCGACCTCAACGTCCTGTGTCGCCGGTTGTTGCGGCACACGGGCCTGCATGGCGCGGATCGGCGCGAGCAAGTCGAGGATCAGCACCACCCGGCCATCGCCCAGAATCGTCGCCCCGGACAACCCCTGCACCGACGCAAACTGCGGGCCGAGGCTTTTGACCACGATCTCGCGCGTGCCGGCCATGGAATCAACCTGCACGGCGATGTGCCGCTCGTTGCATTGCACCAGCAAGACCGGCAGCGGCAGGCTCTGCCCCAACAGTTTCGGACGGGTGCTGGTTTTCAGCAGCTCGCCCAGATAACACAGTTCATAACGCTGCCCGGCGTATTCGTAGGTCGGCGGATCAAGCCGGTAATGCCCTTCGAGTTCATTGGGCAGCACACGAACGATGCCGTCGATGGTGTTCAGCGGGATCGCGTATTGATCCTCCAGACACTGCACCATCAGTGCGCGGTTGACCGACACGGTGAACGGCAGGCGAATCCGGAAGTGCACACCCTGCCCCGGTATCGAGTCGATGACCATGGTACCGCCGAGCTGCCGAACCTCTTCGTGAACCACGTCCATGCCCACGCCACGCCCGGAGATCTGGGTGATTTTCTCGGCAGTGGAGAACCCCGGTTGCAGGATGAATTGCAGCACGTCGCGATCACTGATATCCGCGTCTGGGGCCAGCAAGCCGCGCTTGATAGCTTTGCGCCGCACCGCGTCCAGCGGCACGCCCGCACCGTCGTCACGGATGTCGAAAATGATGTCGCCGCCCTCGCGAGACAGGTCGAGGGTGATCCGGCCCTGGGCCGGTTTGCCGGCCGCGATACGCACCTCGGCCGATTCCAGACCGTGGTCCACGGCGTTGCGCAGCATGTGCTCCAGCGGTGCCGCCATGCGTTCGAGCACGTTGCGGTCCATCTCGCCTTCAGCGTTGCCGACCACGAACTCAACGTCCTTGCCCAGTTCACTGGAGACCTGGCGGACGATGCGTTTCAAGCGCGGCAGCATGCGCTCGAACGGCACCATGCGCGTGCGCATCAGGCCTTCCTGCAATTCGGTGTTGATGCGGCCCTGCTGTTGCAACAGGTTTTCCGCGTCCTGATTGCGTCGATCGAGAGTTTCCTTGAGGTCGAGCAGGTCGGAGGCGGATTCGAACAGCGCCCGCGACAACTGCTGCAACTGCGAGTGACGGTCCATTTCCAGCGGATCAAATTCCTCGTAGCCCAGACGTTCCGCCTCAACTTGCTGACGGCTGAGAATCCGCCCCTGGGTTTCGGTGTCGAGCCGCCGCAACTGATCGCGCATCCGCTCGATGGTGGTTTCCATTTCGCTCAGGGCCACCCGCGCATCGTTGACCTGTTGCTCGATACGGCCACGGAAGATCGATGTTTCGCCCGCCAGGTTGACCAGATCGTCGAGCAATTCTGCCGAGACCTTGACCATGTCGGCGCCCACTTCGGCTTGCGGCACCGGGGCGTCAGGTTTCGGCGTGGCGGGCAGCACCACCGGCGCATCGAGAACAGCGGGATGGCTGAAGTTCTTGATCGCGTCGATCAACCGATCAGCCGGCGGCAAGGGCTGACCGGCGCGGGCGGCATCGAGCATCTGCGCCAGTCGGTCGTGACTGCTTTGCAGCAACGCGAACAGCGCCAGGGTCGGTTGCAGCACGCCAGCGGAGAGGCCTTCGTAAAGGAATTCCAGCTCATGGGCGAGGTCGCCAATAGGCGCAATTTCCACCATTCGCGCGCCGCCCTTGAGGGTGTGCAGGTCGCGCAACAGGGTTTCCACTTCCTGACGGTTCGACGGTTCGGCTTGCCAGCGCACGAGGGCGGCGCCGGAGTTTTCGATGATGTCGAAACCTTCCTCAAGGAAGATCTCAAGCAGCTCGGGGTCATGCCCCGGCGAGTCATCGGCCGGCGCAGGTTCCGCCACTTCGGCGGTGTTGGCGTTGCCCTGACGGAACTTGCGAATCGCTTCGATCAGTTCGTGCGGAGCACCCAGGGGGTGCTGGTTCTTCAGCTGTTCGAGCAACACCGCGAGCCGGTCATGGCTCTGTTGCAGCAACTGCGCTAGGGATTCACTGTGGCTGTAACGGCGGTCCACCAGGCCTTCGTAAAGACTTTCCAATTCATGGGCCAGGTCGCCGACCGGCTCGACCTCGGCCATCCGCGCGCCGCCCTTGAGGGTGTGCAAATCCCGCTGCAAGGACGACAGCGGCGCGGCGTTGTCCGGGTCGCTCAGCCAGCGCTGCAAGGCCTGGCCAGCGCTTTCGAGGATATCCACCGCTTCTTCGAGGAAGATCGAGACGATCTCATCGTCCAGCTCGACCTGGGTCGCGGTCTGTTCCAGTTCCGCGGTGGCGCTGCCCAGTTCCCGGATGCTCAGGGTGCGGCTGCCATCGCTGCGGATCAGGCCCATGGACGACGGATCAAGGCTTTCGTCGAGCAAGCCGCGCAAGGCCCGGATGCGTTCCGGTTGCGGGCTGACTTCCTGGCCGGCAGCCAGTTCGTCGAGCATGTTGATCAGCGCTTCGTGGGCACTTTGCGCCTCGTGGAAAAACCGGTCGCTGACCGCCAGGCTGCTCTCTTCCACCGCACCGTACAGGTCGAGTAACGCTTCGCACAATTCATCCACCGGGTGCAGATCGGCGAGGTGTGCGCCTTCGCCCAACGTGGTCAATTCGTCCAGCAACGCGCTGAGTTCCTGGCGCTCGCCGGGGTGCTGCTGCCAGCGCTGCAACAGGCTTTCGGCGTCCAGCAGGATGTCCATGCCCTGGGCCAGGAAGTTGTTGATCAGTTGCGGATCACGCTTGATTCGCAGCGCAGTGTCCGGCGCTTTCAACAGCGCGTCCAGACGCTCGGCGAGCAACGCCTTGGTGCGCTCGATCAGCAAATCAGCATCCGGTATTTCGGCCAGCGGATCATCCTTGAGTTGCCGCAGCCCGAGACGGAACAGACCTTCGGCTTCCAGCAGCAGTTCGACTTCATCGAGGTCGAGGGCGATCAGGTGCGCCTTGTATTCGCGGGCCAGTTGATCCAGCGGCGTCGCCAGCTCGGCGATCGGCAATACGCCGGCCATCGACGCGCTGCCCTTCAAGGTGTGCAACGCCCGCTGCAACTCGTCGCTGGCTTGCAACGGAACATGCTCGGCGGCTTGATCGAGGAAACGGTTGAGGCTGGCGAGATGGGTCTCGGCTTCCTTGCGGAAGATCTCCAGCAACAGCGGATCGAGGGCCGCGACGTCCTGGGTGTCTTCATCGCTGGCAGGTAAATCGCCCTTGGCCAGGGCATGGGCGCGAGCGGCCAGTTGATCTACCTGATTGCATTGGCGCTGGGCATTGGCGGCAAATTCAGCCACCAGCGCCGGCAGCAGGTCCAGTGCATCGCGGAGCAATTGTTGCACCGCCGCCCCAGGCGCAACGCTGTGCTCCAGCACGCGGTTGAGCAGGTTTTCCACGGCCCACGCCAACTCACCCAGCACCAGCGCACGGACCATCCGGCCACTGCCTTTCAAGGTGTGGAACGCCCGGCGCAATTCACTCAAGGCGGGTTTATCGTCCGGGTTGGCCGTCCAGCGCGGCAAGTACTCCCGGAGGATTTCCAGGACTTCATCGGTTTCTTCGAGGAAGACTTCCCGCAGCTCATCGTCCACCGGTTCTTCGCCGGCGGGCGGGGGTAACAGGCTGCCCGGGGTGGTCAGGGCCGGCGGATTGACCGAAGACACCGGACTGGCCAATACATCGGCCAGCGACTGGACGGTATCGGGGTCATCGAGTTCTTGCAGGTCCTGCATCACCTGAGCTTCACTCGGGCTGAGTACATCCTCGAGCATCGGCACATGCTGTTCGCTAGGGAAAAACCCGAGTGTCGCCAGGCTTTTTTCTGCCACGTCGAGCAGTTGTTCGCTGGGGGCCTCGGGGTCGTCGCTGAGACGCTCCAGGTAATACTCGATGCTGGTGATGACGTCGGCCAGGCTGTCCAGTTCCTGCCAGCCGGGCTGGCCCGGGTCCAGCAGCAGATGCTCGCGAATGAAGTGGTTGCAGGCTTCGATCAGGCTCGCCGCACGGCCCAACGGAATCATCGACAGCGCACCGCGCACCTGGGTCAGCAACGCCGGCAAGGCCTGCAAATGCTGGCGGTCCCAGTCGGCGTCGATGTAGTCGACGATCATGTCCTTGGCCTGTTGCAGGCAGATACGCGCTTCCTTGATCACGATCTGATGGATCTGCGTCAGGTCGGTGGTCGGCAGGCGGCTTTCTTCCTGGCTCTCCGGCTCAACGGTGCCGACCATGCCGGCCAGCGTCGCTTCGACGTAGAGCAGGGCCCCGGCGACGTCCATGAGAATGGCGTCGTTGGGTTCGCGCTGGCCCTGGGCGAGGCTCAGCACCACCGCCAGTTGATCGATGATGACTTTGCGCGGCTGGCCAAAACCCAACACCGCCAAGGTGTCGGCGATTTGCCGCAGGGGCGCCAGCAGGCTTTCGAGGTCCGAGGTGTGCTGGCGGTCGCTGCGCACGAACAGGTCCAGGCGTTCCTTGACCCGCACCAGCTCTTCACACAGCGCGGCCAGCACCGAACGCATGGCGTCACGGTCAGGACCGGCCAGGCGGGCGCGTTCTTCGTCGACCATTGCGCTGTCAGGCAGCGCGTCGTCCAGTGAGTAACGATCTTTCATGGTCAGCATCTGCCCGGTGGGATGTTCGGCCTTGGCAATGTAGAACAGCAAACTCTTGAGTAACTCCGGCGGCGCCGGCTGATTGATGCCGTGAATGCCCTGTTCGAGCAAGCGCTTGAGTTCTTTGTCGGCGTCCTTGAACAGGCTGCGCAGCGCCGGGCTGTTGGCAATCGAGCCACCGCGCATGCCTTCTACCAGCGCCGAGGCGACTTGCCACAACGGGCTCAAAGGCGCGTTGCCGCACAGCCCTTCAAGGCGTGAAAAAACTTTGGTCAGATAACCGAGGTTAGTCTCGTCATCCTGCTCGCGCAGCAACCCGACCAACGCCATCTGCAGCATCTGCCGCAACTTGCGCAGCACATTGGGAAAATCTGCCGGTTCCAGCAGGGCCAGCGATTCTTCGTCCAACACCGGCAGGTCGAGCAATTGCGGGCTGAACAGACTGGTTTCCGACAACAGGCTTTCGCCCCGGGCACTGCGCAAATCGTTGATCAATGGCAGCACCACCAAGGGCAGGTCACGCCGCGCGCCTTGCACCCGGTCGAGGTAGATCGGCAGTTGCCCGAGGGCTTGCAGCAGCAGGTGAAGCGCCTCGTCGCGATGACTGATGCGGTTCTGTTGCAAAGCGGTGGCGAGGTGTTCCATTTCTTCGGCGAGCAGGGCCGCGCCGTAGAATTCGACCATCTGCAAACTGCCGTGAACCTGATGGATGCACGCCAGGCAATCGCTCAGGGCGTGCGTCGCCTGGGGGTCATCAAGCAGGGTTTCGATGGCTTGATGAGCCACTTTCAGCGTTTCGGCAATCTCGCCTTTGACCCACTCGAGGGCCACATAGTCGTGCCGATCACCCATAACCACTCCAAATCACTGCTCTACTCAAAAAAACGCAAACGCCTGCGGGCGCTTCACACTTTATCCGCAGTCTGCGCCTTGGCCGCCGGCAAGGTGAAACCGGACACCGAGCGCCGCAGCTGACTGGCCATTTTCGCCAGGTTGCCGATGCTCTCGGCGGTGGCGGTCGAGCCCGATGAAGTCTGCGTGGTGATCTGCTGGATCACGTTCATCGTCAGGGAAATCTGACCGGCCGAAGACGTCTGTTGCTGCGCGGCGTTGGAAATACTCTGGATCAGCGCTGCCAGGGTCTTCGATACACCTTCGATTTCTTCCAGGGCCACTCCGGCATCCTGCGCCAGACGCGCGCCGCGCACCACTTCGGTGGTGGTTTGCTCCATGGAAATCACCGCTTCGTTGGTGTCGGTCTGGATCGCCCGCACCAAGGTCTCGATCTGCCGGGTGGCGGCGGACGAGCGCTCGGCCAGACGTTGCACTTCGTCGGCCACCACCGCAAAACCACGCCCGGCGTCACCGGCCATCGAAGCCTGGATCGCTGCGTTGAGCGCGAGGATGTTGGTCTGATCGGCAATGTCATCGATCAGGCTGACAATGTCGCCGATTTCCTGAGAGGACTCGCCCAGGCGCTTGATGCGCTTGGCCGTGTCCTGAATCTGCTCGCGAATGTTGTCCATGCCGTGGATGGTGTTGTGCACCACCTCGTTGCCCTTGTTGGCGATCTCCACCGAACGTTCGGCCACCGCCGAGGACTCGGCGGCGTTGGCCGAAACCTGGTCGATGGACTGCGCCATGTCGTTGATCGCGGTGGAGGCTTCGCTGATCTGTTGCGCCTGATGTTCCGACGCCTGGGCCAGGTGCATGGCGGTGGCCTGGGTTTCCTGCACGGCGGCGGCGACCTGGCCGGCGGTGAGGTTGATGGTCGCCACCAGGTCGCGCAGTTGATCGACGGAATAGTTGATCGAGTCGGCGATGGTACCGGTGAAGTCTTCGGTCACCGAGGCCGTCACAGTGAGGTCGCCGTCGGCGAGGTCTTCGATCTCGTCGAGCAGGCGCATGATCGCAGTCTGGTTACGCTCGTTCTTCTCGGCGGTTTCGCGCAGCTGGCGATTGGTTTCGCGCACCATCACCAGGCCGATGAGGATGATCGACATCAGCGCCAACAGGCCCAGTACATAGCCGCCAATGGTGTCGGTGTCGCGCCCGCCGGCAAGGTTTTCGAAACCGGTGGCCAGGTGCGAGGCTTCGTCGAGCAGGGTTTGTGACAAGGTGAAAATATTGGTCGCCGATTCGCGAACCTTGAACAGCTCCGGCGAGGTTTCGAGGATTTCATCCACGGAGCCGGAGACGAATTCAAACAGCTCGGAAATCTCAGTCAAGCGGGCACGAGCATCACGGTCTTCGACCTGGCTGACCCGCAGCGACGTATTGCCCTGGAGCATGCCGTTGAGCACCTGGCCGAATCGCGCGGCGTCACGACCGAACGCGTCGGCGGCCTGTTGCGAATTTTCATCACCGGACAGCACGGTGTTCACCGCGCCCAGGATGCGTTCGGCCAGCAGCGACTGACGCTGGGCCATGGCCACCTGAGCGGCCGGCGCGCCGCGCTGCAAGAGGATTTCGACGACTTTTTCGTATTCGACCTGCAACTGCGGCACGGTTTCGGCCAGGGTGGCGGCGACCTGATGCAGCGACAGCACGGTCTGCTCGCTGGAGAGAATGGCGTCGGTGTTTTTCAGCAGGCGTTCCCAGTCCAACTGAACGGCGCGCATTTCCGGGCGCACGGTGGACGGCGCCGGCGGCAGGCCGGTGGTCGGGTCGCCCTTCTTCAGGTAACCCCAGCGTTGGGCGAAGTCGTTGCGTGCATCGCTCAGCAGCTTGAACGCCGCCGCCTTGCCGGCAGCGGCTTCGGTGGCGTTTTTTGCGATGCGTTGAGACAGCACGCGCAGCTCGCCGGCGTGGCCGATGTACTGTTTGTCATACGTGGCTTGCGTGTTGAGGTAAGCGAAGTTGGCGAACAGCAGCATGATGAAGATGATCAGCGCGATAAACAGCACGATGATCTGCGAGCGGCTGCGCGATCCTTCTGGCTTGCCTGTTTTTGTTTTTATCATCAGTCCTCGCCTGTTAACCCACACCCTTAAAGCTTGCAGAGAACCCTGTGGGAGCTGGCTTGCCTGCGATGGCATCAACTCGGTTCAAAGTGAGACCGAGTCGCCTGCATCGCGGGCAAGCCCAGCTCCCACAGGGTCCGCGTTTACAGCGCTACATGCATGAAGCTTTGTGACTGCGCCAGCGTAAACGGACTGAATATTTGCCACGTCTGCTCACGCTGAAACCGGCCCTGGAGGAACGCGGCAATCGGCCCGTGGAGATCGGCCATCGACACCGGTTCCAGAGTGTCCTGGGCAAAATGCTGCAAGCCGAAGACTTCGTCGACCATCAACCCGGCAAACACTTCGCCGTGTTCCACCACCAACACCCGCCGCTGTTTGCGCAGGGTCGACTGTTCATGACCGAAGAAGCTGCACAAATCCATGATCGGCAGCAATCGCCCACGCAGGTTGGCCACACCCTTGACCCAGGGTTTGACGCCCGGCAATTGGGTGAAACGCGGTTCGTGCAGGACCTCGCTGACTTCGCCCATGGGCGCGACGTACCAGTTTTCGCCCAAGCGAAAGCCGATGCCGCTCCAGCGATCCTGTCGGGTTGGCTGGGACGGCAGATCCGCCGCCAGCAGACGACAGCGCTGGTCGATCTGCAGCAGCAGTTCGAAAGCCGTCAGCGACTCGGTCATGGCCGGACGATCAACCGGCCAGCACGTTGTTCAGGGTTTTGATCAGGGTCTCTTCGTCGACCGGCTTGGTCAGGTAATCCTTGGCGCCCTGGCGCGTGCCCCAGACTTTGTCGGTTTCCTGATCCTTGGTGGTGATGATGATCACCGGGATGTGCCCGGTGTCCGGGTCTTTGGTCAACTGGCGGGTCGCCTGGAAACCGTTGAGGCCGGGCATGACGATGTCCATCAGCACCGCGTCAGGTTTTTCCTGGCGGGCCAGGGCCACGCCGTCGGCGCCGTTTTCGGCTTTCAACACTTCATGACCGTGCTTTTCCAGCATGCCGGTCAGTTTGTACATTTCGGTCGGCGAATCATCGACGATCAGAATACGTGCCATGGTCTTCCCCATTCTTGTCAACGCCGGGCCCGCTGGCCGAGCGTCACTGTGCGTGTCCTACTGCGGCAAAACGGCGGCGAAGCCCGGTACATGGGCCTGGATCGCGTTCAGCAGTTCTTCCTTGCTGAAAGGCTTGGTCAAAAACTGGTCGGAGCCGACGATGCGCCCCTTGGCCTTGTCGAACAGCCCGTCCTTGGACGACAGCATAATCACTGGCGTGGACTTGAACGCGCTGTGGTTCTTGATCAACGCGCAGGTCTGATAGCCATCCAGGCGCGGCATCATGATGTCGACGAAGATGATGCCGGGGTGGTTGTCGGCAATCTTGGCCAGGGCATCGAAACCATCGATGGCCGTGATGACTTCACAACCCACGTTCTTCAACAGCGTTTCGGCGGTGCGGCGAATCGTCTTCGAATCGTCGATCACCATGACCTTCAAGGCGCTGGAATGCTGGTCCATAAATGCTCTGCCGTCGCCTTTGCGAATCAAATTGTCCATTTCCGATAATCGGAGGCTCGAAACCCTTGATGTTTAAGGGCCGGAACGATATGGCAGCCTTTTTAGCACAGTCTCCAAATGCAATCTATCGGGGGACTGGCGCGGTGGTTTTTCCTTGACCGGGAACACACTGAGCGCCAATCTGACGCCACTTTTTCGTGTCCAACCGGACCACCCAAATTCGAGGAAAAACCCATGAGCGTTCGCGTCGGGATTGTCATGGATCCTATTGCCGGCATCTCCTATAAAAAGGATAGCTCGCTGGCCATGCTGCTGGCCGCACAGAAGCGCGGCTGGGAACTGTTCTATATGGAACAGCGCGATTTGTATCAGGGTGAAGGCGAAGCCCGGGCGCGGATGCGTCCGCTGAAAGTCTTCGCCAACCCGGAAAGATGGTTCGAACTGGAAGCCGAGACCGACGCGCTGCTGAGCGATCTGGACGTGATCCTGATGCGCAAGGATCCGCCGTTCGACATGGAGTTCGTCTACTCCACGTACCTGCTGGAACAAGCCGAACGCGCTGGCGTGCTGGTGGTCAACAAGCCGCAAAGCCTGCGTGACTGCAACGAAAAGCTGTTCGCCACGCTGTTCCCGCAGTGCACGCCGCCGACCGTGGTCAGCCGCCGCGCCGACGTGCTGCGTGAGTTCGCTGCCAAACATGGCGACGTGATCCTCAAGCCGCTGGACGGCATGGGCGGCACTTCGATCTTCCGTCATCGCGCGGGCGATCCGAACCTGTCGGTGATTCTGGAAACCCTGACCGCGCTGGGCACCCAGCAGATCATGGGCCAGGCCTACCTGCCGGCGATCAAGGACGGCGACAAACGCATTCTGATGATCGACGGCGAGCCGGTGGATTACTGCCTGGCGCGCATTCCGGCAGCCGGTGAAACCCGTGGCAACCTCGCGGCCGGTGGCCGTGGCGAAGCCCGTCCGTTGAGCGACAAGGATCGCTGGATTGCAGCACAAGTCGGTCCGACCCTGCGTGAGAAAGGCCTGTTGTTCGTGGGCCTGGACGTGATCGGTGAGCACCTGACCGAAATCAACGTCACCAGCCCGACCTGCATTCGCGAGATTGATAATGCGTTCGGCACCGACATCGGCGGCCTGTTGATGGATGCCATCGATCAGAAGCTCAAGGCTCGTTGATATAGAACAGCCAAGATCGAACCAACATTGCGTTATCATGCGCGGCCTGTGAAAAACGCGATGTTGGTTTCCTTGTCATGACACTTCCGTCCGATCTGCCCGCTGAACTCGCCCATCGTGGCGTGCGCCCGGCCGATCGCCTCGGATTTACCCTGTTTCTCGCGGCGCTGATTCACCTGGCCTTGCTGTTGGGCGTCGGCTTTACCATGGTCGAACCCAAGCAGATCAGCAAAACCCTGGAAATCACCCTCGCCACCTTCAAAAGCGAAAAAAAGCCTGCGAAAGCTGATTTCCTCGCCCAGGAAAATCAAGAAGGCAGCGGCACCCTGGATAAAATGGCGATTCCCAAGACCACCGAGGTCGCGCCCTTCCAGGACAACAAGGTGCAGAAAGTCACGCCACCGCCGGCCGCCAAGCCGCCAGTGCCGGAAGCCGCGCCCAAGGCTGCCGTGACCACGGTCGCGCCGAAGCCGAAAAAAGCCCCGGCCAAGAATGAAGAGATCAAGCCGATAACCAAGCCTGCGGTGGCGGCGCCGACGTTCGACACTGAACAGCTGTCCAGCGACATTGCCAGCCTGGAAGCGGAGCTGGCCAACGAACAGCAGCTGTACGCCAAGCGCCCGCGCATCCACCGCCTGAGCGCTGCTTCGACCATGAAAGACAAGGGCGCTTGGTATAAGGACGAGTGGCGCAAGAAGGTCGAGCGCATCGGCAACCTGAATTACCCCGACGAAGCGCGGCGCCAGCAGATCTACGGCAATTTGCGACTGATGGTCTCGATTAACCGCGATGGCTCGCTGTATGAAGTGCTGGTGCTGGAATCCTCCGGGCAACCGTTGCTGGATCAGGCGGCGCAGCGGATTGTGCGGCTGGCGGCACCGTTTTCACCGTTTACCGGGGATTTGTCGGATATCGATCGACTGGAGATCATCCGCACGTGGAAATTTGCCCGTGGTGACAGGCTCTCCAGCAACTGACTGGCATATGACCTGTAGGAGCCGACTTGCTGGCGATGGCGCCCTTGAGATCGCTATCGCCAGCAACCCGGCTCCTACAGGACCGTGTTACCTCCGTTTGATCCTGCAAGCCATCGATCAATCTCAAGCAAACATTGATTCCCCAGCTTGTCAGTTCGCCCCTCCAACGCCACACTAGCGCTCATGAAGAACGTCAGCCCCAGCTACCTCAAGCATCAATTCCTGATCGCCATGCCTCACATGGCCGACCCGAACTTTGCGCACACCTTGACCTACATCGTCGAGCACACGGCCAATGGTGCCATGGGGCTGGTGGTCAACCGCCCGCAAGACCTGAATCTGGCCGATATCCTCGAGCAATTGCGCCCCGACATCGAACCGCCGGTGCTCTGCCAGCATGTGCCGATCTTTATCGGCGGCCCGGTGCAGACCGATCGCGGCTTCGTCCTGCACCCTTCGGGCAAGACCTTTCAGGCGACCGTTGATCTGGAAGGCGACCTTTCCTTGTCTACCTCCCAGGACGTGCTGTTCGCCATCGCTGACGGCGTCGGCCCGGCCAAAAGCGTGATCGCCCTCGGCTACGCCGGCTGGGAAGCCGGGCAGCTCGAAGCCGAGCTGGCGCAGAACGCCTGGCTGACCTGCCCGTTCGACGCCGACATCCTGTTCAACACCAGCAGCGAACTGCGCCTGGACGCGGCGGCCAAGCACCTCGGGGTCAATCTCAGCCTGCTGACCAGCCAGGCGGGCCACGCCTGATGGCCCTGCGACTGATTCTGGGTTTTGACTACGGCACCAAACAGATCGGCGTTGCGGTCGGCCAGGTGATTACCGGCCAAGCCCGCGAGTTGTGCACCTTGAAGGCACAAAACGGTATTCCCGACTGGAATCAGGTCGAAGCCCTCATTAAAGAGTGGAAGCCCGACGCTGTCGTCGTCGGCCTGCCGCTGAACATGGATGGCACGCCGAGCGACATGTGCCTGCGCGCGGAGAAATTCGCCCGCCGCCTCAATGGCCGCTACAACCTGCCCTTCTATACCCACGATGAGCGCCTGACCACGTTCGAAGCCAAGGGCGAACGACGTGATCGTGGCGGTCAAAAGGGCAGCTACCGCGACAACCCGGTCGACGCCATCGCCGCCGCCCTGCTGTTGCAAGGCTGGCTCGACGAAAACACCGCACTGTTCGAATCCTGAAGCGCCATCACAGCGTCTCTCTTAGCTACAACCCGAGCCAAACCCCGCACGCACCGGCTCGGGCCCAAGAAGGAGCAACCATGAGCCTGCCCAATCCCGCCGAACTGATCAGCCAGATGGCGATCCGTCTCAAGGCACATCTGGAACACCGTGGCATCAGCGAACCGCGCTACATCGGCATTCGTACCGGCGGCGTCTGGGTCGCCCAGGCGTTGCTCGATGAACTGGGCAGCGACTCGCCCCTCGGCACCCTGGACGTGTCCTTCTACCGCGACGACTTCAGCCAGAACGGCCTGCACCCGCAAGTGCGCCCCTCCGCCCTGCCGTTCGAGATCGAAGGCCAGCATCTGGTGTTGATCGACGACGTGTTGATGAGCGGCCGGACCATTCGCGCCGCCATGAATGAACTGTTCGACTACGGCCGCCCGGCCAGCGTGACGCTGGTGTGTCTGCTGGACTTGGATGCCGGCGAACTGCCGATCCGCCCGAACGTGGTCGGCGCGACGCTGGCACTGGCTGCCCACGAGCGGGTGAAGCTGTCCGGCCCGGAGCTCAAGCTCCAACTGCAAGACCTCGCCCTTTAATTCGCCCTATTGAGAGTCCCCCTCGCGATGACGCCTCTAGAAACCAAGCGCCCGCTGCAGCTCAATGATCAGGGCCAGCTGCGCCACTTCCTCTCGCTCGACGGTTTGCGCCGCGAGTTGCTGACGGAAATCCTCGACACCGCCGACTCGTTCCTCGAAGTCGGCGCCCGGGCGGTGAAGAAAGTCCCGTTGCTGCGCGGCAAGACCGTGTGCAACGTGTTCTTCGAGAACTCCACCCGCACCCGCACCACCTTCGAGCTGGCAGCCCAGCGCCTGTCGGCCGACGTCATCACGCTGAACGTGTCGACTTCGTCGGCGAGCAAGGGCGAAACCCTGCTCGACACCCTGCGCAACCTGGAAGCCATGGCGGCCGACATGTTCGTCGTGCGTCACGGTGACTCCGGCGCCGCGCACTTCATCGCCGAACATGTCTGCCCGCAAGTGGCGATCATCAACGGCGGCGACGGCCGTCACGCGCACCCGACCCAGGGCATGCTCGACATGCTGACCATCCGCCGGCACAAGGGCGGCTTCGAAAACCTTTCGGTGGCCATCGTCGGCGACATCCTGCACTCGCGGGTGGCGCGCTCGAACATGCTCGCGCTGAAAACCCTCGGCTGCCCGGACATCCGCGTCATCGCGCCGAAAACCCTGCTGCCAATCGGCGTCGAGCAGTACGGCGTGAAGGTTTACACCGACATGACCGAAGGCCTGAAAGACGTCGATGTGGTGATCATGCTGCGCCTTCAGCGTGAACGCATGACTGGCGGCCTGCTGCCGAGCGAAGGCGAGTTCTACCGCCTGTTCGGCCTGACCACCGCGCGCCTGGCCGGAGCCAAGCCCGATTGCATCGTCATGCACCCGGGGCCGATCAACCGCGGGGTGGAGATTGAGTCGGCGGTGGCCGACGGCCCGCACTCGGTGATCCTCAACCAAGTCACCTACGGCATCGCGATTCGTATGGCCGTATTGTCCATGGCCATGAGCGGGCAGACGGCGCAACGTCAATTCGAGCAGGAGAACGCCCAGTGAAGCTCAGCATTCTCGGCGCACGTGTCATCGATCCGGCCACAGGTCTGGATCAAGTTACCGATATCCATATTGAAGCCTGCAAGGTCGTTGCCCTTGGCGCCGCGCCCGCCGGTTTTGTGCCCGTCGACACCATTGATGCCAAAGGCCTGGTGGCTGCACCTGGCCTGGTTGACCTGAACGTCGCCCTGCGTGAGCCGGGTTACAGCCGCAAAGGCTCGATCGTCAGCGAAACCCGTGCCGCTGCGGCCGGCGGCGTGACCAGCCTGTGCTGCCCGCCCAAAACCAAACCGGTGCTGGACACCTCGGCCGTGGCCGAACTGATCCTCGACCGCGCCCGTGAGGCCGGCAACACCAAAGTGTTCCCGATCGGAGCCCTGAGCAAAGGCCTGGACGGCGAACAGCTAGCCGAACTGGTCGCGTTACGCGATGCCGGCTGCGTGGCCTTCGGCAACGGCCTGGAGAGCTTCCGCAACACCCGCACGCTGTGCCGGGCGCTGGAATACGCGGCGACCTTCGACCTGACGGTGGTTTTCAACTCGCAGGACCACGACCTGGCCGAAGGTGGTTTGGCCCATGAAGGCCCGACCGCCAGTTTCCTCGGATTGCCGGGCATTCCGGAGACCGCCGAGACCGTAGCCCTGGCCCGGGACCTGCTGCTGGTCGAGCAAAGCGGCGTGCGTGCGCACTTCAGTCAGCTCACCAGCGCCCGCGGCGTGGCCCTGATCGCTCAGGCTCAGGCTCGCGGCCTGCCGGTGACCGCCGATGTGGCGTTGTATCAGTTGATCCTGACCGACGAAGCGCTGATCGACTTCAGCAGCCTCTATCACGTCCAGCCGCCGCTGCGCACCCGCGCCGACCGCGATGGCTTGCGTGCAGCGGTGAAGTCAGGCGTGGTTTCGGCCATCTCCAGCCATCACCAGCCCCACGAACGGGACGCCAAACTGGCCCCGTTTGGCGCGACCGAGCCGGGCATCAGCAGTGTTGAACTGCTGCTACCGCTGGCGATGACGCTGGTGGAGGATGGGTTGCTGGATCTGCCGACGTTGTTGGCACGCTTGAGCACCGGGCCTGCCGAGGCATTGCGCTTGCCAGCGGGCAAGTTAGCCGTAGGCGGGCCGGCGGACATCGTGCTGTTTGATCCGGCGGCTTCGACCGTGGCCGGTGAGACCTGGTTGTCCAAGGGCGAGAACTGCCCGTTCATTGGGCATACCCTGCCGGGCGTGGTGCGTTACACCTTGGTGGATGGGCGCATTAGCCATCAGGCTTGAGATTGAGTTGTCCCAATCGCTAGCAGGGCTAGCTCCCACACAGGATCTGTGAACAACACAAATCCCCTGTGGGAGCTAGCCTGCTAGCGATGGCTTATTGGAAGGTGCCTCTGTTCTGCGCGTTGCGCACGGACACCTGGTCATTCAGCGTCCAGAAGTCATACAAAACCCCCAGAAAGAACAACCCGCCCGTCACCAGGTACAGCAATCCGCTGATCCACTTTCCCTGATACATACGGTGTACGCCGAATACCCCGAGAAACGTCAGCAGAATCCACGCCACGTTGTACTCGATGGGCCCGGCGGTAAAACGCAGGTCCGCTTCACGGTCCATGGCCGGGATCAGGAACACGTCGATCAGCCAGCCAATGCCCAGTAATCCAAACGTGAAAAACCAGATCGTCCCGGTTACCGGCTTGCCGTAATAGAAGCGGTGAGCCCCGGTAAAACCAAAAATCCACAGCAGGTAGCCGATTACTTTGCTGTGCGTGTCTTGCTGCTGGCCAGCCTGTTGATAGGTGTTCATGAGGGTCCTCGATTCACACGATAGATAAATATTCTTGAATTCTTTGTGACTTTTTTACAGGTTGCCGACGTATGGCACATGCTACCTTCGTTTCCGTCAAAGCCTTATACCACCTGACTTCTGTCCGACAATTGCGTCCATTTGCCGCTTATTTGGTTCCGTTGACCACAAGTTGAATCGACCAACGGCCTCGGAAGGGCAAAAAAAGCTGTTATAAAGTTGCGCGCTAACCCATATGAGCCTTGCCTAATGCGTCCATTTTTCAAGACATGGCTAACCATTTGCCTTTTGATGCCACTGGCCGCCCACGCCACCAATCGTGAGCAACGTCTTCCAAACGTTAATGGTTACACCCAAAAATCCCATGTTTCTGCTCCTTCGAGCAAAAACAAGAAAACCGAAAAACGTGCTCCACAGCTGGCCAGTAAAAGCGGCGTCGTTCCGCCGATGGCGACCAAGGAAAGCAGCAATGTGCTGAGTCGCGCCGTCAACGTCCTTGGTACACCTTACCGTTGGGGCGGCAGCAGCCCAAGTAAAGGGTTCGATTGCAGCGGCCTGGTGAAATACGCGTTCAACGACGCCACGTTTGACCTGCCACGCACGTCCAATGCCATGGCCAGTGGTCATGGCGAGAAAGTCGATCGCCAGGATCTGAAGCCGGGCGACCTGATTTTCTTCAACATCAAGAGCCGTCGGGTCAATCACGTTGCCATCTACCTGGGCAACGACCGCTTTATCCACGCACCGCGTCGTGGCAAGTCGGTGACCATCGACACCCTGAAGAAACCGTACTGGGAAAGCCACTACGTGGTTGCCAAGCGGGTTCTGCCGAAAGAGAAGAACACCCTTCAGGTTGTTCAGCGCTGATCTGCTGACGCCTTCGCGGCTTTTGTGGCGAGGGAGCTTGCTCCCGCTGGAGTGCGCAGCGCTCCCCGTTTTTAGGTCTGCTTCGCAGCCCAGCGGAGCAAGCTCCCTCGCCACAGGTCCGCGTTCACCCCTCAGAAATTATCCGGCGTCCGTGCCTTCTCACGCGCATGCTCCCGGCTGATCAAGCCCTTGGTCACCAAGTCCTTCAGGCACATGTCCAGCGTCTGCATCCCGAGGTTGCCCCCGGTCTGAATCGACGAGTACATCAGCGCGACCTTGTCTTCGCGGATCAGGTTACGGATCGCCGACGTGCCGAGCATGATCTCGTGCGCCGCAATGCGTCCACCGCCGATCTTCTTGATCAGGGTCTGCGACACCACCGCCAGTAACGACTCGGACAGCATCGACCGCACCATCGACTTCTCGTCCCCCGGAAACACGTCCACCACCCGGTCGATGGTCTTCGCCGCTGACGTGGTGTGCAGCGTGCCGAACACCAGGTGACCGGTCTCGGCGGCGGTCAGCGCCAGGCGGATGGTCTCCAGGTCGCGCATCTCCCCCACCAGAATCACGTCCGGGTCTTCCCGCAGCGCCGAGCGCAGGGCCGTGGCGAAGCTGCGGGTATCACGGTGGACTTCGCGCTGATTGATCAGGCATTTGCGCGATTCGTGGACGAACTCGATGGGGTCTTCGATGGTGAGGATATGGTGATGGCGATGGTTGTTCAGGTAATCGATCATCGCCGCCAGGGTGGTGGACTTGCCGGAACCGGTGGGGCCCGTCACCAGCACCAGGCCCCGGGGGGCCTCGGTGATCTTGCGAAACACCTCGCCCATGCCGAGGTCGTCCATGCTCAGGACTTTCGACGGGATGGTCCGGAACACCGCACCCGCCCCCCGGTTCTGGTTGAAGGCGTTGACCCGGAAACGCGCCACGCCGGGTACTTCGAAGGAAAAATCAGTTTCCAGGTGTTTCTCGAAGTCCACCCGCTGGGTGTCGTTCATGATGTCGTAGATCAGCTCATGCACCTGTTTGTGGTCCAGGGCCGGCAGGTTGATGCGCCGCACATCACCGTCAACGCGAATCATCGGTGGCAGGCCGGCAGACAGGTGCAGGTCGGACGCGCCCTGTTTAGCGCTGAAGGCCAGCAGCTCAGTGATATCCATAGCGCTCCTCAATTCCAGTAGAATGCCGCCAACCTTCAAACCGCCGGCGCCTCTTGATGTCCACGATAGCAGACAACATTATTCAGGTTAGTTCGCGCATCCACGCCGCCGCCCTCGCCGCCCACCGCGACGAACACAGCGTCCAGCTGCTGGCCGTGAGCAAGACCAAGCCCGCCGAGGCCCTGCGTGAAGCCTACGCCGCCGGGATTCGTGACTTTGGCGAGAACTATCTGCAGGAAGCCCTGGGCAAACAGCTCGAATTGGCCGACCTGCCCTTGATCTGGCACTTCATCGGCCCCATTCAATCGAACAAGACTCGGGCTATCGCCGAGCATTTCGCCTGGGTGCATTCCGTGGATCGCTTGAAAATCGCACAACGCCTGTCCGAACAACGCCCTGCCGATCTGCCGCCCTTGAACATCTGCATCCAGGTCAATGTCAGCGGTGAAGCCAGCAAATCCGGCTGCACCCCGGCCGACCTGCCGGCCCTGGCCAAGGCCATCAGCGAATTGCCGAGCATCAAGCTGCGCGGGTTGATGGCGATCCCTGAGCCGACTGACGATCGCGCCGCCCAGGACGCCGCTTTTGCTGCCGTGCAAAGCCTGCAAGCCAGTCTTAACCTGCCGCTCGACACACTTTCCATGGGCATGAGCCACGACCTCGAGTCGGCCATCGCCCAAGGCGCCACGTGGGTCCGCATCGGTACGGCCCTGTTTGGCGCCCGCGATTACGGTCAAGCATGACAATGGCTGACGCCTCTCTTTATAAGGACCTGACATGAGCAAGACTCGTATTGCCTTTATCGGTGCCGGAAACATGGCCGCCAGCCTCATCGGCGGCCTGCGCGCCAAAGGCCTGGACGCCGCACAGATCCGCGCCAGCGACCCGGGCGCCGAAACCCGCGCCAAGGTGCAGGCTGAACATGGCGTTGAAGTATTCGCCGACAATGCCGATGCCATTCAAGACGCTGACGTGGTGGTGCTGGCGGTCAAGCCGCAGGCCATGAAAGCCGTGTGCGAAGCGATTCGCCCATGCCTGAAACCGAATCAACTGGTGGTTTCGATCGCGGCCGGCATCACCTGCGCCAGCATGAACAACTGGCTCGGCGCCCAGCCGATCGTGCGTTGCATGCCCAACACCCCGGCGCTGCTGCGTCAGGGCGTAAGTGGTTTGTTTGCCACGGCCGAAGTCAACGCTGAGCAACGCCAGCACGCCGAAGAACTGTTGTCGGCGGTCGGCATTGCCCTGTGGCTGGACGAAGAACAGCAACTGGACGCGGTCACCGCTGTTTCCGGCTCGGGTCCGGCGTACTTCTTCCTGCTGATCGAAGCCATGACCGCCGCCGGCGTGAAGCTCGGTCTGCCTGCGGACATCGCCGCCCAACTGACGGTGCAAACCGCGTTGGGTGCCGCGCACATGGCGGTTGCCAGCGATGTCGACGCCGCTGAATTACGTCGTCGCGTGACGTCCCCAGCGGGCACCACGGAAGCGGCAATCAAATCGTTCCAGGCCGGCGGCTTCGAAGCGCTGGTGGAAAAAGCACTCGGCGCCGCTGCGCACCGTTCGGCCGAGATGGCTGAGCAACTTGGCCGCTAATCAGCTCTTACAAAGGAATCAATGATGCTTGGACTCAATGACGCTGCCATTTTCATAATTAAAACCCTGGGCAGCCTGTACCTGCTGATCGTGCTGATGCGCTTCATCCTGCAATTGGTTCGGGCGAATTTCTACAACCCGCTCTGCCAGTTCATTGTGAAAGCCACCCAACCGCTGCTCAAGCCGCTGCGCCGGGTCATCCCGAGCATGTTCGGGCTGGACATGTCGTCACTGGTATTGGCGCTGATCATTCAAATGCTGCTGATCGCGGTGATCCTGCTGCTCAAAGGTTTCATGGTCGACTGGCTGTTCCTGGTGCCGTGGGCCCTGATCGCGCTCTTCTCGTTGTTTTTGAACATTCTGTTCTACGCGATGATCATCAGCGTAATTCTGTCCTGGGTCGCCCCGGGAAGCCACAATCCGGGCGCCGAGCTGGTCGCGCAGATCACTGAACCGGTCCTCGCCCCGTTCCGTCGGATCATTCCGAACCTGGGTGGCCTCGACATCTCGCCGATCTTCGCGTTTATCGTGATCCAGTTGCTGCAAAGCTGGCTGATCCCGCGCCTTGCGAACTTCGCCCTCATGCCGCTGGGGCTGCTCGGCCTGATCTGATGAGCTACTTTCGCTGGGACGGTGACGATCTGATTCTGGAATGTCACCTGCAACCGGCGGCCCGCAGCGATGATTTCTGCGGGCTGCACGGTGATCGGCTGAAGATTCGCCTGACCGCGCCGCCGGTAGAAGGCAAGGCCAATGCGTACCTGATGGCGTTTTTGGCCAAGGCATTCGGTATGTCCAAGAGTCAGGTCAGTTTGATTAGCGGGGAGTTGAACCGGCAGAAGCGGGTGCGGATCTGTTCGCCGAAGAAGCTGCCGGATTTGCCCGATCTGCTGCGTCCGGCAGGCTGACCGCGTCATCGTTCTTCGCGGGCAAGCCACGCTCCCACAGGGGTATGCATTCCGATGTGGGAGCGTGGCTTGCCCGCGATGGCCGCACCTCGGTCTGGCAGGAAAAAATCAGGCCCGCCCTTTGCTTGCCGCTGACCCCACCGGTCTTTAGACTTACGCCTCATTTCAACGAGAGCAGGGTCGATGCCAACTGCCTTTCCCGCCGATTCTGTTGGTCTGGTGACGCCGCAAGTGGCGCACTTCAGTGAACCCCTGGCCCTGGCCTGCGGCCGTTCGCTCCCAGCTTATGACCTCATTTACGAAACCTACGGCACGCTGAACGCCACGGCGAGCAACGCCGTGCTGATCTGTCACGCCTTGTCCGGTCACCATCACGCTGCCGGCTTCCACAGCCCCGACGACCGCAAACCCGGTTGGTGGGACAGCTGCATCGGCCCCGGCAAGCCGATCGACACCAAAAAATTCTTCGTGGTCAGCCTGAACAACCTCGGCGGCTGCAACGGCTCCACCGGCCCCAGCAGCACCAACCCGGAGACCGGCAAGCCGTTCGGCGCCGACTTCCCGGTGCTGACCGTGGAAGACTGGGTGCACAGTCAGGCGCGCCTGGCGGACCGGATCGGCATCAGCCAATGGGCCGCCGTAATCGGCGGCAGCCTCGGCGGCATGCAGGCGATGCAGTGGAGCATCACCTACCCCGAGCGCATTCGCCATTGCCTGGCCATCGCCTCGGCCCCCAAGTTGTCGGCGCAGAACATCGCCTTCAACGAAGTGGCGCGCCAGGCGATCCTCACGGATCCCGAATTCCACGGCGGCTCGTTCCAGGAGGCGGGCGTGATCCCCAAGCGCGGCTTGATGCTGGCGCGGATGGTCGGGCACATCACGTACCTGTCCGATGACTCGATGGGTGAGAAATTCGGTCGGGGCCTGAAGAGCGAAAAGCTCAACTACGACTTCCACAGCGTCGAATTCCAGGTCGAAAGCTACCTGCGTTATCAGGGCGAAGAGTTCTCCGGACGTTTCGACGCCAACACGTACCTGCTGATGACCAAGGCGCTGGACTACTTCGATCCGGCAGCCAACTTCGACGATGACCTGGCGAAAACCTTCGCCCATGCCCAGGCCAAGTTCTGCGTGATGTCGTTCACCACCGACTGGCGCTTCTCCCCTGCCCGTTCGCGGGAACTGGTGGACGCGCTGATGGCGGCCAAGAAAGACGTCTGCTACCTCGAGATCGATGCTCCGCAAGGCCACGACGCCTTCCTGATTCCGATCCCGCGTTACTTGCAGGCCTTCAGCAATTACATGAACCGCATTACGTTGTGAGAAAGCCATGAGAGCTGATCTGGAAATCATCCAGGAATGGATCCCCGCCGGCAGCCGCGTGCTCGACCTCGGTTGCGGCGATGGCGAATTGCTGACCTGGCTGCGCGATAACAAGCAAGTCACCGGCTATGGCCTGGAAAACGACCCGGACAACATCGCCGAGTGCGTGGCCAAGGGCATCAACGTCATCGAGCAGGACCTGGACAAGGGCCTGGGCAACTTCGCCAGCAACAGCTTCGACGTCGTGGTCATGACCCAGGCGCTGCAAGCCGTGCACTACCCGGACAGGATCCTCGACGAAATGCTGCGGGTCGGCCGCCAGTGCATCATCACCTTCCCCAACTTCGGTCACTGGCGCTGCCGCTGGTACCTGGCGAGCAAGGGCCGGATGCCGGTGTCCGAGTTTCTGCCGTACACCTGGTACAACACACCGAACATTCACTTCTGCACCTTCGAAGACTTTGAAGAACTTTGTCGCGAACGTGAAGCGAAGGTCATTGATCGGCTGGCCGTGGATCAACAGCACCGCCACGGGTGGGCCAGTAAGCTATGGCCTAATCTATTAGGTGAAATCGGTATTTACCGCGTCAGCAGCCCAGGGCTGCAGGATCACAAAATCGCGGTCTGAACCACGATATTCCAAGGAGAACGATCATGGGTCGTCTAGCGCTGTTTGTACTTACTGCCTGCCTGAGCGTCACGGCCATGGCCGCCGACATCATCAAAGGTGATCGTCAGGAAAAGTTTGGTGATGTGACGGTGCATTACAACACCTTCAACTCGACCTTCCTGACCCCTGATATCGCTAAAGCCGCGGAGCTCACCCGCAGCAAGAACCAAGGCGTTATCAACGTTTCGGTGATCAAGGAAGGCAAACCGCTGATGGCTCAAGTCAGTGGTACGGTAAAAGACCTGACCAGCCAAAGCGTGCCGCTGAAATTCAAACAGATCACCGAACAAGGCGCGATCTATTACATCGCCCAGTTCCCGGTTGATCAGCAGGAAATCCGCACCTTCGAGATCAAGGTGCAGAATGGCGATAAAATCAACACCATCAATTTCAACCAAGAGCTTTTCCCCGGCGAATGATGAACTTCACGCAACTCGTACTGGCCAGCCACAACGCCGGCAAACTCAAGGAACTCCAGGCCATGCTCGGCGAGTCGGTGCAACTGCGCTCGATCGGCGAGTTCAGCAGCGTCGAGCCTGAAGAAACCGGCCTGTCGTTCGTCGAGAACGCGATCCTCAAGGCCCGCAATGCCGCACACATCTCCGGTCTGCCGGCGCTGGCCGACGATTCCGGGCTGGCGGTGGATTTCCTTGGCGGTGCGCCGGGTATCTATTCGGCTCGTTACGCGGATGGCCAGGGCGATGCGGCGAACAACGCCAAACTGCTCGACGCGTTGAAGGATGTGCCGGAAGCTGAACGCGGTGCGCAGTTCGTCTGTGTGCTGGCGTTGGTGCGCCATGCCGACGACCCGCTGCCGATCCTCTGTGAAGGCCTGTGGCACGGACGCATCCTGCACGCCGCCAGCGGTGAACACGGGTTTGGCTACGACCCGCTGTTCTGGGTGCCGTCGCGCGATTGCTCCAGCGCCGAGCTGAGCCCGAGCGAAAAGAACCTCATCAGCCACCGCGCCCGTGCAATGGATCTGCTGCGCCAGCGTCTAGGCCTGATATGACCCTTGAATCATCCGCGTCATCGCTGATTTTCGGCGGTGCCGCCCCCTCGCCTCGGGCGGCGCTCCCCGTGCTGCCGCCCCTCGCGTTGTACATCCACATCCCGTGGTGTGTGCGCAAATGCCCTTATTGCGACTTCAACTCCCACACCGCCAGCCCAGTATTGCCGGAACAAGAGTATGTCGACGCCCTACTGGCCGATCTCGATCAGGACCTGAACGCCGTCTATGGCCGTGAGCTGAGCTCGATTTTCTTCGGTGGCGGCACGCCGAGCCTGTTCAGCGCCGAGGCCTTGGGCCGTTTGCTCAAAGGCGTCGAGCAGCGGATTCCGTTTGCCGGTGATATCGAAATCACCCTGGAAGCCAACCCCGGCACGTTCGAGCAAGAGAAATTCGTCGCCTACCGCGCGCTAGGCATCAATCGCCTGTCGATCGGCATCCAGAGTTTTCAGGAAGAGAAGCTGAAAGCGCTAGGACGAATTCACAACGGCGACGAAGCAGTGCGTGCTGCCGGCATGGCGCGTCAGGCCGGGTTCGATAACTTCAACCTGGACTTGATGCACGGCTTGCCCGATCAGTCCCTGGACGACGCGTTGAGCGACCTGCGCCAGGCCATCGCCCTGAAGCCGACACATCTGTCCTGGTATCAACTGACGCTGGAGCCGAACACGGTGTTCTGGAACCAGCCGCCGACGCTGCCGGAAGACGACACGCTGTGGGACATTCAGGAAGCCGGCCAGGCGCTGCTCGCCGAACACGGTTACGCGCAATACGAAGTCTCGGCCTATGCGCAACCCGGTCGCCCGGCGCGGCATAACCTCAACTACTGGAGCTTCGGCGACTTCATCGGCATCGGTGCCGGCGCCCACGGCAAGCTCAGCCATCCGGACGGGCGCATCGTGCGTACCTGGAAGACGCGCCTGCCAAAGGATTACCTGAACCCGGCGAAAAGCTTCAAGGCTGGCGAGAAGGCCCTGACCAATGAAGAACTGCCGTTCGATTTCCTGATGAATGCCTTGCGCCTGACCGAGGGCGTGGAATCGCGACTGTATCCGGAACGCACCGGGCTGAGCCTGGACAGCCTCGCCGAAGGCCGCCGGATCGCCGAACAAAGCGGCCTGTTGCAGGTCGAACCGTCACGTCTGGCGGCGACCGATCGCGGACAGCTGTTTCTCAATGACTTGCTGCAAACATTTCTGAGCTGATTTCAGCCTTAGGGGAAAACGAATGGATTTGATACTCGACCTGCTCGCCACCGTCTCCCGCTGGAGCCGCAGCAACCTGTCGGAAATCTCTCTGGCGCTGGTGGGCTGTCTGCTGGTGTTGTTTGGCGCCGATATCAAAGGCTGGGTCGACCAACGTTTGGGCAGTATTGCCGGCGCCTTGCGCGTGCCGTTGCTCGCTCTGGTGTGCATGATCGGGAGCGGCGTGGCACTGATCTACGCCACGCCATGGATCATCAAAGGCCTGAGCCAGTTCAACAACTACAGCCTGGCGCCAGTGCTGCTGGTGGTGCTGGTGCTGATCGGCGTCGTCGCCGACCGCCGCTGACCCCGAACACACCACAAAAACTGTGGGAGCGGGCTTGCCCGCGATGAGGCCATAACATTCAAAATCTATATTGACTGTCAGGCCGTTATCGCGGGCAAGCCCGCTCCCACAGGTTTTTGTATTACCGTTTAGGACTGTTTTTCGAACTTCAGGTCCCACACGCCATGCCCAAGACGTTCGCCGCGGCGTTCGAACTTGGTGATCGGGCGCTCAGTGGGGCGCGGGACGCATTTGCCGTCTTCGGCCAGGTTGCGATAACCCGGTGCGACGTTCATCACTTCCAGCATGTACTCGGCGTAGGGTTCCCAGTCGGTGGCCATGTGCAGAATGCCGCCGACCTTCAACTTGCTGCGCACCAGCTCAGCGAACGAGGCCTGAACGATACGGCGTTTGTGGTGACGGCTCTTGTGCCATGGGTCCGGGAAAAACAGCATCAGGCGATCGAGGCTGTTGTCGGCCACGCAACGGTTGAGCACTTCGATCGCGTCGCAATCGTAGACCCGCAGGTTGGTCAGGCCTTGCGTCAGCACGCCATTGAGCAGCGCGCCGACACCCGGACGGTGCACTTCCACGCCAATGAAATCCTGTTCCGGCGAGGCCGCTGCCATTTCCAGCAGCGAATGGCCCATGCCGAAACCGATTTCCAGCGAGCGCGGCGCCGAGCGGCCGAACACCTGGTCGAAGTCCACCGGCGCGTCGGCCAATGGCAGCACGAACAGCGGGGTGCCCTGGTCCAGACCACGTTGCTGGCCTTCGGTCATGCGCCCGGCGCGCATCACGAAACTCTTGATGCGGCGGTGTTGGCGCTCGTCGCCTTCTTCTGTCTGGATTGGCGTGTCGTTTGATTCAGTCATCAATGGCTCTTACTTGATCAGACCATCCAGCGGCGAGGAGGCGCTGGCATAGAGTTTTTTCGGCATGCGGCCGGCGAGGTAGGCCAGGCGGCCCGCGACGATGGCGTGTTTCATGGCTTCAGCCATCATGATCGGCTGCTGGGCGTGGGCGATGGCCGAGTTCATCAGCACCGCTTCGCAACCCAGTTCCATGGCGATGGTGGCGTCGGAAGCGGTACCGACACCGGCATCCACCAGCACCGGGATCTTGGCTTCTTCGAGGATGATCTGCAGGTTGTACGGGTTGCAGATCCCCAGGCCCGTGCCGATCAGACCCGCCAGCGGCATCACTGCGATAACGCCGATTTCTGCCAGTTGACGGGCAATGATCGGATCATCGCTGGTGTAGACCATCACGTCGAAACCTTCCTTGACCAGCACTTCGGCGGCCTTGAGAGTTTCGATCACGTTGGGGAACAGGGTTTTCTGGTCCGCCAGCACTTCCAGCTTCACCAGGTTGTGGCCGCCGAGCAGCTCACGGGCCAGGCGACAGGTGCGCACAGCCTCGGTCGCGTCGAAGCAACCGGCGGTGTTCGGCAGGAAGGTGTAGCGATCCGGCGACAGGACTTCGAGCAGGTTCGGTTCGCCCGGGTTCTGGCCGAGGTTGGTGCGGCGCACGGCGAAGGTCACGATCTCGGCACCCGAGGCCTCGATGGCCAGGCGGGTTTCTTCCATGTCGCGGTACTTGCCGGTGCCTACCAGCAAACGTGACTGGTAAGTACGACCGGCCAGGACGAAGGGCTTGTCGCTACGAACGATGCTCATGGGAAATCCTCTGTAGGGGTGAGGTTCTTGCAGAATTCTGTGCCCTTGCGGGCCGGGCGGCTAGCCGCCGCCGATGGCGTGGACGACTTCGACGCTGTCGCCGTCGTTCAGCGTGGTTTCTGCATGCTGGCTGCGCGGGACGATATCCAGATTGAGTTCGACCGCCACCCGGCGTCCGGTCAGTTCCAGACGGGTCAGCAGGGCCGCAACGGTTTCACCGTCGGGCAGTTCAAGGGATTCGCCGTTCAACTGAATGCGCATACCGAATGCCGCCATCATTTTTAGGGGCTGGCATTCTAGCCCGATCAGTCTTGGCGACCCAAGCCATTCGTCATGAAATGGACCGCCCGGTCAGCTCAACCGCCAGGCGGCAAGCCCCAGGCAGAACCAGCCGACCAGGAATGCCAGGCCGCCGAAAGGTGTGACGATCCCCAGCTTGCTGGCGCCGGTCAGGGTCAGCAGGTACAGACTGCCGGAAAACAGCAGGATGCCGATGGCAAACGAGGCGCCGGCCCAAGTGATCAAGCGTCCCGGAATCTGCGTGGCCAGCAGCGCCACGCCCAGCAGCGCCAGGGTGTGCACCAATTGGTAGGTGACGCCGGTATGGAAAATCGCCAGGTACTCGGGGGTCAGACGGTTTTTCAGGCCGTGGGCGGCGAACGCCCCAAGAGCAACGCCGGTGAAGCCGAAGAAAGCGGCCAGCATCAGAAAGCCACGCAGCATGAAGAACTCCAGTCAGACTCGATCAACAGGGTCTGTATAATGGCCCGCTCAACGGGTTCGGCCAAGCCATCTCTATGCTGCGTTTATTTTTGCGACGATTCACAAAGGCCCTGCTCTGGTTCGCGGGCGGTAGCGTATTGCTGGTACTGATTTTTCGCGTGGTCCCGCCACCGGGAACGGCGCTGATGGTCGAGCGCAAGGTCGAATCCTGGTTCGACGGCGAACCCATCGACCTGCAACGCACCTGGAAGCCCTGGGATGAAATTTCTGACGACCTGAAAGTCGCGGTGATCGCGGGCGAGGATCAGAAATTCCCGGAGCATTGGGGTTTTGACTTTGGGGCGATCCAGAAAGCGTTGGCCCATAACGAGCTCGGCGGTTCGATTCGCGGCGCCAGCACCCTGAGCCAGCAAGTCTCGAAGAATCTGTTTTTGTGGTCCGGCCGCAGTTGGCTGCGTAAAGGACTGGAAGCGTGGTTCACCGGGTTGATCGAGGTGCTGTGGCCCAAGCAGCGGATTCTTGAGGTGTACCTGAACAGCGTCGAGTGGGATGACGGGGTGTTTGGCGCGGAAGCGGCGGCCAGGCATCACTTTGGTGTTGGTGCCAAGTCGTTGTCCCGGCAACAGGCGAGTTTGCTGGCGGCGGTTTTGCCGAACCCGCGGGTGTGGAGTGCGAGTCATCCGACCAACTATGTTGCGCGTCGGGCCGGGTGGATTCGGCAGCAGATGAGTCAACTCGGTGGCGACAGTTATCTCGTAGGCCTCAACGATTCACGCCGGGCGCCTTGGGCTCAATAGCACCTAAATCCCTTGTGGGAGCGGGCTTGCCCGCAATAGCGGTTGACCATTCAACATTGATGTCGACTGACACTACGCCTTCGCGGGCAAGCCCGCTCCCACAGGATCCAGGGTGCAGCTGAAAAATGAGCACAAACAAAAACGCCCCGATCAATGATCGGGGCGTTTTTTATTGCCTGTTCGCTGCTTTAAGCGGCGATCGACAACTTGAGCTTGTTCATCGCGCTCTTCTCAAGCTGACGAATACGCTCGGCCGACACGTTGTACTTCTGCGCCAGGTCATGCAGCGTGGCTTTTTCTTCCGCCAGCCAGCGCTGGTAGAGGATGTCACGGCTGCGGTCGTCCAGCACTTCCAGCGCTTCGTGCAGGTTGTGGTTGGAGTTGTCGCTCCAGTCGGCATCTTCCAGTTGACGCGCCGGGTCGTACCGGTGGTCTTCCAGATAGTTGGCCGGCGACTGGAAAGCGCTGTCGTCGTCCGCTTCCGCGGCCGGGTCGAAGGCCATGTCATGGCCGGTCAGGCGACTTTCCATCTCGCGCACTTCCCGCGGCTCTACGCCGAGGCTTTCCGCCACACGGTGGACTTCCTCGTTGTTCAGCCACGCCAGGCGTTTCTTCTGGCTGCGCAGGTTGAAGAACAGCTTGCGCTGGGCCTTGGTGGTCGCGACTTTCACAATGCGCCAGTTGCGCAGGATGAACTCGTGAATTTCCGCCTTGATCCAGTGCACCGCGAACGAAACCAGACGCACACCCATTTCCGGGTTGAAGCGCTTCACCGCCTTCATCAGGCCGACGTTACCTTCCTGGATCAGGTCAGCCTGAGCCAGGCCGTAGCCGGAATAGCTACGGGCGATATGCACAACAAAACGCAGGTGGGCGAGCACCATCTGCCGAGCCGCCCCCAAATCCTGCTCATAATAGAGACTCTCGGCCAGTTCACGCTCCTGCTCCGGAGTCAGCAATGGAATGCTGTTCACGGTGTGCACATAGGCTTCCAGGTTCGCACCCGGGACCAGAGCATATGCAGGTTGCAAAGAATTGGTCATACGAAAAAACCTCCGACTTACATAACTCGTGCAGTTCAGCACTGCGAAAATTGACCGAAAACCGAAAGACAAGTTCCCATAAACGCTGAAAGGTCAATACGAGCAAAATGATACTACTTAGGCGCAAGCTCCCTCAGGTGGCGTGCGACTGCAATCCATGCACCGATATACCCCAACAGCACCGCGCCAAGCAAGAGCGACAGACCGTCGGCAACTGGCACCCCGGCCAGCGCGAAATCACTGCCATACAAACCGGCCAGCCCGACCACTGCGTCGTTCAGCCAATCAAGGCCGAACGCCAATACACCCCAGGAAAGCATCCCCGCACCGAAGCCATACAACGCGCCCATATACAGAAAGGGCCTGCGCACATAGCTGTCCGTGCCGCCGACGAGTTTAATCACTTCTATCTCTGTGCGGCGGTTTTCAATATGAAGACGAATGGTATTGCCTATCACCAAAAGTAATGCAGAAACCAGAAGCACGGTCAGACCGAAGACAAAACGGTCACCCAACTTGAGGATAGCTGCCAGACGCTCGACCCAGACTAGATCAAGTTGTGCCTGTTGTACCTTCGGCAGCTCGGAAAGTTTTTGTCGTAATGCTTCAAGCGCGGGCTTGTCGACCTCGTTCGGGGTCACCAGCACCACGCCAGGCAGCGGGTTTTCCGGCAACTCCTTGAGCGCTTCGCCCAAGCCGGACTGTTGCTGGAACTCTTCCAGCGCCTGATCACGACCGACGTATTCCGCATCGGCCACGCCGGGCATACCTTTGATCTGCTCGCGCAACGACTCGCCTTCAGCAGGACTCGCCTCGAGTTGCAGGTACAGGGAAATCTGCGCCGCACGCTGCCAGGAGCCGCCGAGACGCTCGACGTTACTTAGCAAAAGTGACAGGCCCATCGGCAAGCTCAAGGCTACCGCCATCACCATGCAGGTGAAGAAACTGCCGATGGGCTGCTTGCCCAGGCGACGCAAACTGTCCAGCAGACTGGCGCGATGGCTTTCAACCCAGGCGCGAAACAGCGTTGCGAAGTCCGGGCCGTCGTCATCGTCGCGTTTTTTCTTCTGCTGCTGCGGATCGGCGGCTTTCGGCGCCACGCGCTCGGAAACCTTGGGGCTGCGTGTCGCACTCATTCGCCTGCCTCCCCGTCGCCGATCAATCGGCCGCGTTGCAGGGTCAGCATGCGATGACGCATGCGGGCGATCAGCGCCAGGTCGTGACTGGCGATCAGCACGCTGGTGCCCAAGCGGTTGATGTCTTCGAACACGCCCATGATTTCGGCCGCCAGACGCGGGTCGAGGTTGCCGGTCGGTTCGTCCGCCAGCAGCAAGGCCGGGCGGTGGACGATGGCGCGGGCGATGCCGACGCGCTGTTGCTGCCCGGTGGACAGGTCGCCGGGGTACAGATCGGTTTTATCCGACAGCGCCACGCGCTCAAGGGCCGAATCCACACGCTTGACGATCTCGGCCTTGGACAGCCCAAGAATCTGTAACGGCAGAGCGACGTTGTTGAACACCGTGCGATCAAAGAGCAGTTGGTGGTTCTGGAACACCACGCCGATCTGCCGGCGCAAGTACGGAATCTGCGCGTTGCTGATGGTGGCAAGGTCCTGGCCGGCCAGCAGCAATTTGCCGGTGGTCGGACGCTCCATCGCCAGCAGCAGCCGCAGCAAGGTGCTTTTACCGGCGCCGGAATGGCCGGTTACAAACAAGAATTCGCCCCGTCGGACTCGAAAGCTCAGCTCATGCAAGCCGACGTGACCGTTCGGGTAGCGTTTACCGACCTGTTCGAAACGAATCATGAACGCTCCCGCTCGGCAAACAGTGCCTGGACAAAGGGTTCTGCTTCAAAAGTACGCAAGTCATCGATGCCTTCACCGACGCCGATGTAGCGAATCGGCAAACCAAACTGCTTGGCCAGGGCGAAAATCACTCCGCCCTTGGCGGTGCCGTCGAGCTTGGTCAGCGCCAGGCCGGTCAGTTCGACGGTCTGGTTGAATTGCTTAGCCTGGCTGATGGCGTTCTGGCCAGTACCGGCGTCGAGCACCAAGAGCACTTCGTGCGGCGCGTCGGCGTCGAGTTTGCTGATGACCCGGCGAACCTTCTTCAACTCTTCCATCAGGTTGTCTTTGGTGTGCAGGCGACCGGCGGTGTCGGCGATCAGCACGTCAATGCCACGGGCCTTGGCGGCTTGCACGGCGTCGAAGATAACCGAAGCGGAGTCGGCGCCGGTGTGCTGGGCGATGACCGGGATCTTGTTGCGCTCGCCCCAGACCTGCAATTGCTCGACGGCGGCAGCGCGGAAGGTGTCGCCAGCCGCGAGCATGACCTTCTTGCCTTCAAGTTGCAGTTTCTTCGCCAACTTGCCGATGGTGGTGGTCTTGCCGGCACCGTTGACGCCCACGACCAGAATCACGAAAGGCTTGTTCTGCGAGGTGATTTTCAGCGGCTGCTCGACAGGCTTGAGCATCGCGGCGAGTTCAGCTTGCAGGGATTTGTACAGCGCATCGGCATCGGCCAACTCTTTGCGCGCGACCTTTTGGGTCAGGCGCTGGATGATTACCGAGGTTGCCTCGACGCCAACGTCAGCGGTCAGCAGACGGGTTTCGATGTCTTCGAGCAGCTCGTCATCGATGATTTTCTTGCCCAGGAACAGGCTGGCCATGCCTTCGCCGATGCTGGCGCTGGTCTTGGACAGGCCTTGCTTGAGGCGGGCGAAGAAACCGGCTTTGGTTTCTTCGGTACGCGGCTGCTCTGCCGGGACTTCGGCGGGAACTGCGGGCGCGGCGACTACCGGGGCAACTACGGGAGCAGGCGCAGGCGCTTGCACCACAGGAGCGACGAAAGCAGGAATCACAGGCTCTGAAACAAGCGGCTCAGGCTCAGTCACGATAACCGGCGCGACAACCGGCTCAACCACTGGCGCTTGAACAGGCTCGGGAGTAAAGGCAGTCGGGGCAGGAATCGGCGGCGTCTCATGCGGCGCCAGCTCATCTTCGACCAAGGCCACCGGCTCTTCCGCCACTGGCAACGTCAGCCACGGCTCTGGAGCGGGTGCCAGCGGTTGCTCGGCAATGACTTCGGGTTCAGCCTCAGCCAGCGGTTGCAGCACCGGCTCGGCAATCGGCAAGACAACTGGCGCCGGCTCTTCTTCTATTACCGGTGCGGGTGTTGACTCAGGAATTGGCTGTGGCTGTTCGACGACGGGTTCCTGCGGCTTTTTGCGCAGCCATCCGAACAGGCTTTTCTTCTCGCCAGCCGCAGCTGGGGTCTTCTTGTCGTCGTTGGAACCAAACATGGAGGACGGCTATCTCACGGTAGCGACGCGCCAAAGGGCGCCCCGGCAAATAAATATTCGATGCAGAACAGACTGCGATTGACCCAGCTTGTTCACGCGCAACATTTTGTCGAGGTGCAAACAGCACCTCAAAGGTTGACAAATACGAAGGACTGGAACGGCATCGTCGGCGAAAACGCAGAGTTTAGCTGACAAACCCAAAGCTTCCGCAGGTAACCCATGCAACCTTCCGGCCGATCAAAGGCCTGATAGGCGTGGCCGCCAGTAAAACGGATCAGTATCCTAGCACCCTCTCGCCCGCTGACGCTAAGAACAAGCGGGCAGCCCCAAAGGTTTAAAAACGAATGAATGCTTTAGCCCGCCGCGCTGCAGGCCTGCTGCTCAGCACAGTTTGTCTGCCCCTCTCGGCCCTGGCTGCCGATCCACAACCCACCCACGAATTCACTCTGGATAACGGCCTGAAGGTCGTTGTGCGCGAAGACCATCGTGCGCCAGTGGTGGTTTCCCAAGTCTGGTACAAGGTCGGCTCGAGTTACGAGACGCCGGGCCAGACCGGCTTGTCCCATGCCCTGGAACACATGATGTTCAAAGGCAGCGAGAAAGTCGGCCCCGGTGAAGCGTCGCTGATCCTGCGCGACCTCGGCGCCGAAGAAAACGCGTTCACCAGCGATGACTTCACGGCTTATTACCAGGTGCTGGCCCGCGACCGCCTCGGCGTGGCCTTCGAGCTGGAAGCCGACCGCATGGCCAGCCTGCGCCTGCCGGCCGACGAGTTCGCCCGCGAGATCGAAGTCATTAAGGAAGAACGTCGTCTGCGCACCGACGACAAGCCGATGTCCAAGGCCTACGAACGCTTCAAGGCCATGGCCTACCCGGCCAGCGGTTATCACACGCCGACCATCGGCTGGATGGCTGACCTGGACCGCATGAAAGTCGAAGAGCTGCGCCACTGGTACCAATCCTGGTACGTGCCGAACAACGCCACACTGGTGGTGGTCGGCGACGTGACCCTGGATGAGGTCAAAACCCTGGCCCAGCGTTATTTCGGCCCGATCGCCAAACGCGATGTGCCACCGGCGAAAATCCCGTTGGAACTGGCCGAGCCTGGCGAACGCCAGATCACCCTGCACGTACAGACCCAGTTGCCGAGCCTGATGCTGGGCTTCAACGTGCCGAGCATCGCCACCGCCGAAGACAAGCGCTCGGTCAACGCCTTGCGTCTGATCTCGGCCCTGCTAGACGGCGGCTACAGCGGACGCATCCCGACGCAACTGGAACGCGGCGAAGAGCTGGTGTCCGGTGGTTCGTCGAGTTACGACGCTTACACTCGCGGCGACAGCCTGTTCACCTTGTCGGCCACGCCGAACACCCAGAAAAAGAAAACCATGGCCCAGGCCGAAGCCGGTTTGTGGAAGCTGCTTGAACAGCTGAAAACCACCGCGCCGTCCGCCGAAGAACTGGAACGCGTCCGCGCACAGGTCATCGCCGGCCTGGTCTACGAGCGTGATTCGATCACCAGCCAGGCCACCTCCATCGGCCAACTGGAAACCGTCGGCCTGTCCTGGAAACTCATGGACACCGAACTCGCCGACCTCGAAAGCGTGACACCGGAAGACATCCAGAAAGCCGCCAAGCTGTATTTCACCCGCGAACGTCTCAGCGTCGCCCATGTACTGCCACTGGAGACGACTCATGAGTGAGCGTAAAAAAACCCGTCTGGCCCTGATCGGCCTGATCGCTGTCGCCCTGATCGGCTCTGCTGCGTTCTATTTGTCGAAAAGCGAAGACTCCACGGCCAGCGAAGCCCTCGACAAGGCCAAGTCCAGCCAGAAGCTGCAATCGCTTGCCGAACTCGACGGCAAGGCGCCAAGCCACCGCTCGCTCGACGTACAGACCTGGAACACCGCCGAAGGCGCCAAGGTGATGTTCGTTGAAGCCCGCGAGCTGCCGATGTTCGACCTGCGCCTGATTTTCGCCGCCGGCAGCAGCCAGGACGGCAACGCGCCCGGCCTCGCACTGCTGACCAACGCGATGCTCAACGAAGGTGTGGCCGGTAAAGATGTCGGCGCCATCGCTCAGGGTTTCGAAGGCCTGGGCGCAGACTTTGGCAACGGCGCGTTCAAAGACATGGCGCTGGCTTCCTTGCGCAGCCTCAGCGCCGCAGACAAGCGCGAGCCTGCGCTGAAGCTGTTCTCTGATGTCGTCGGCAAACCGACCTTCCCGGCCGACTCCTTTGCGCGCATCAAGAACCAGATGCTTGCCGGTTTCGAATACCAGAAACAGAACCCGGGCAAACTGGCGAGCCTCGAACTGATGAACCGCTTGTACGGCGATCACCCCTACGCGCACTCCAGCGACGGCACGGCGAAAACCGTCCCGGCGATTACCGTGGCGCAACTCAAGGCGTTCCACGAGAAAGCCTACGCGGCAGGCAACGTGGTGATTGCGCTGGTAGGTGATTTGTCCCGCGCCGAAGCCGAGGCGATTGCCGCGCAGGTCTCCAGCGCGCTACCGAAAGGCCCGGCCCTGGCGAAAATCCCGCAACCTGAAGAGCCAAAAGCCAGCATCGGTCACATCGAGTTCCCGTCCAAGCAGACCAACCTGATGCTCGCGCAACTGGGCATCGACCGTGACGATCCGGACTACGCAGCGCTGTCCCTGGGCAACCAGATCCTCGGCGGCGGTGGTTTCGGCACCCGTTTGATGAGCGAAGTGCGCGAGAAGCGTGGCCTGGCCTACGGCGTCTATTCGGGTTTCACCCCGATGCAGGCACGCGGCCCGTTCATGATCAACCTGCAAACCCGCGCCGAGATGAGTGAAGGCACGCTGAAACTGGTGCAGGACGTGCTCGCCGACTACCTTAAAACCGGCCCGACCCAGAAAGAACTCGACGACGCCAAGCGTGAACTGGCGGGCAGCTTCCCGCTGTCCACGGCCAGCAACGCCGATATCGTCGGCCAGCTCGGCGCCATGGGTTTCTACAACCTGCCGCTGAGTTATCTGAACGACTTCATGCGTGAGTCACAGAGCCTGACCGTCGAACAGGTCAAAGCCGCACTGAACAAACACTTGAGCACGGACAAAATGGTCATCGTCAGCGCTGGCCCGACCGTGCCGCAAAAGCCGTTACCGGCCCCAACTGATAAACCTGCCGAGCAGCCGCTCGGGGTTCCGGAGCATTGATGGCCACTCGTCCTAAGAAACCTGTTCACAACGTCCACAACGGCGTGAACCAACTGCGCATCATCGGCGGCGAATGGGGCAGCCGGAAGCTGAGCTTCCCCGACGCCCCGGGCCTGCGCCCGACCCCGGACCGGGTGCGTGAAACCCTGTTCAACTGGCTCGCGCCTTACATCGCCGGCGCCAAGGTACTTGATCCATTCGCCGGCAGCGGCGCGTTGTTCCTTGAAGCGCTGTCCCGTGGCGCGGCGATGGGCCAGGCACTGGACGCCAGCAACATCGCGGTTTCCAGCATCAAGGAACATCTGGGCACTCTGCGCTGCACCACCGGCCAGATTCAGACGGCCGATGCCTTGCGCTATCTGGAGACCCAGACCGCGAGCGCTTATGACGTGGTGTTCCTCGATCCGCCGTTCAACCAAGACCTGTTGCCGACCGTCTGCACGCTGCTTGAAGAGCGTCAGTGGCTGGCCAATGAAGCCTGGATCTACACTGAAAGCGAAAACGCGCCGTCGAGCCTCGGCTTGCCAGGCAACTGGCGCCTGCACCGGGAACAGAAATCCGGGCGGGTGTATTACGCGTTGTGGCAACGTATGGCAGAGATCGCCGGTTAATCGACCGGCCTGAAAAAGGTGCGCACCGGTTGCGCACCGCTGCATCGAGAGCAATCGTGTCCATTCCGTCAGAACGCTTCATCCCCGCCTTCGGCCTCGGCAACCCGCACCTGCAAACCTTGTGGGGACCGCTGTGGCGCAAAACCACGCACATCGAACGCGAGCGCGAACGCTTGTGGCTTGAGGATGGCGACTTTCTCGATATGGACTGGCACGGCCCACACACTGCCGATGCGCCGCTGGTGCTGGTGTTGCACGGGCTGACCGGTTCTTCAAATTCGCCTTACGTGGCCGGGGTGCAGAAGGCGCTCGCTGCCCAGAGTTGGGCCAGCGTCGCGTTGAACTGGCGTGGCTGTTCGGGCGAGCCGAATCTGTTGGCGCGCAGCTACCATTCCGGTGCTAGTGAAGACGTGGCCGAAGCCATCAAGCACCTGCGGGCCAAGCGCCCTCTCGCACCGCTGTATGCGGTCGGCTATTCCCTGGGCGGCAATGTCTTGCTCAAGCATTTGGGCGAGACTGGCAGTGACAGTGGCGTGTCAGGCGCGGTGGCGGTGTCGGTGCCCTTTCGTCTCGATCATTGCGCCGATCGCATCGGCCAGGGTTTCTCGAAGGTCTATCAGGCGCATTTCATGCGCGAGATGGTGGCTTACATCAAGAACAAACAGCGCCAGTTCCAGCATGACGGGCGCGAAGATGGACTGGCGGCGTTGGCGGCGCTGGGCTCGCTGGAGAACATGCGCACCTTCTGGGATTTCGATGGCCGGGTCACGGCGCCGCTCAATGGTTTCGTCGATGCCGAGGATTACTATCGCCGCGCTTCGAGCCGATATTTTCTTGGAGAGATTCGCACGCCGACCCTGATCATCCAGGCGGTCGACGATCCTTTCGTATTTCCCCATAGCCTGCCGCAAGCGTCGGAATTGTCCGCCTCCACTCAGTTCGAACTGCAAGACAAGGGCGGGCATGTCGGTTTTGTCGATGGCTCGCTCCGGCAACCGGGTTATTACCTGGAACGGCGCATTCCGCAGTGGCTAAGCGCCGTGGGTCGCGGGTAAGCCATGGACGCCGACCAAGGCGAGTCGATCCGCTTCTGGCAAACGGCGCCGTTGGCCGGTGTCGAGTTATTGTCCGCGCGCTACATCGAACATCGCTTCGCGCCCCATGTGCATGACGGTTATGTGATCGGCATGATCATGGCCGGCGCCCAGCGTTATCGCTATCGCGGCGCCGAACACCTGGCCGGCAGCGGCACGCTGGTGTTGATCAATCCTGATGAACTGCACACCGGCCACAAAGGCACGGAGGATGGCTGGATGTACCGTGCGTTTTATCCGGACAGCGGGCAGATTCTCTCGCTGCTGGACGAACTGGAGCTGCCGACCACCAACCTGCCGGGGTTTGGCGCGACGTTGTATCGCGACCCGGATCTGGTGAAGGGTTTCTGCCAATTGCATCGCTTGCTGGAAAGTCCGTCCACGGCCCTGCAACAGCAAACGGTCTGGCGCGAGATGATGCTGTTGTTGCTGCAACGCCATGCGGCCGTGCCAATCGTCGGCAAACCCGGCAAGGAGCATCGGGCGGTGACACTGGCCAAGGATCTGCTGCAAACACAATTGGCCGCGCCGCCCTCGCTGGAAGAACTGGCGGCAGTGGTCAACCTGTCACCGTTCCACTTCGCCCGGGTCTTTCGCCGTGCCACGGGGATGCCGCCGCACACCTGGCTGATGCAGCAACGCATCGCCCAGGCAAGGGCGCTGTTACAGAACGGATGTTTGCCGCTGGAAGTCGCGATGCAGCTGGGATTTTCCGACCAGAGCCATCTGAGTCGGCAGTTCAAGCAGGTTTACGGGGTTGGGCCGGGGGCGTATCGAAGTGCCCGGCAATCTCTCTGATATTGGTGGCGACGAAAAACTAAAGTGAAAGCAGGCTTTTGTGGCGAGGGGGCGTGCCCCCGTTGGAGTGCGAAGCGCTCCCTGAGCGAGTCGATGCGGTCCTTCAGTTAAACCGCGTAGTTCGATTTACGACTGCTGCGCAGCCGAACGGGGGCAAGCCCCCTCGCCACAAAGGCTCGCTCCCACAGGGTTTTGAGTTTACTCGCTGGTTGCGATGCCGTGTGCGGGATCGTTGATCCACTCGCTCCACGACCCGGCGTACAACGAGCCCAACGGATAACCCGCCAGGCACAGTGCGAACAGGTTATGGCACGCCGTCACGCCGGAACCGCAATACGCCACCAGATCGGTCGGCGAACGATCGCCGAGTTTCGCGGCAAAGCGTTGCTTGAGCTGCTCGGCCGGCAGGAAACGCCCGTCACTGCCCAGGTTCTCGGTGAAAGCTGCGCACTGCGCACCGGGGATGTGCCCGGCAACCGGGTCGATCGGTTCGACTTCGCCCTTGAAACGCGGCATGGCGCGGGCATCGAGCAAGGTCAGCGCGGGTTGGCCGAGACGCTGCTGGAGCTGTTCGGCGCTCAACAACAGCGAGTTGTCCGGCGTCCCGGTGAAGGTGCCACGCTCGATATCGCACGCATCCAGACTCAGCGGCAACCCGGCCGCGTGCCAGGCCTTGAGCCCGCCATCGAGAATGAACACGCCGTCTCGCTTGCCCAGCCAGGCCAGCAACCACCAGGCCCGCGCCGCGTAGGCACTGGGGCCGTCATCGTACAAAACCACTTCGCTATCGGCATTGATGCCCCAGGCTTGCAGGCGTTCGATCAAGTCTTCAGGCTCAGGCAGCGGATGGCGCCCGGTCACACCCTTGATCACTGTCCCGCTCAAATCACGCTCAAGGTCGGCAAAGCTCGACCCGGCGATATGTCCTTCGGCATAGCTGCGCTGGCCGTAATCCGGGTCTTCGAGGGCAAAACGACAATCCAGAATCACCAGCCCAGGTGCATCCTTTTTCAGATCCAACGCTTGCGGGCTGATCAGTTGCGCAATGGGCATAACGGGCTCCTGTGATTAAGTCGGTCTTGAATCCTACTGCACTTCTTCCAGCGCCTGGGCCAGTGGCACGTAAAACTCTTCGTACAGCGCGTTGACCGCGTCGCGAGACTGTTCCGTGACGAAACCGGCCTCAAGCACCAGCACCTGATACACCCCACGTTTAATCGCCTGCTCACTCAGGTGATTGGAATTTTCCCGCGTGGTGCACAGGAAGCGCACCCAGGACGTCAGGATAATCCAGGCATTGAGCGTCAGGGATTCGATCTGGACTTTGTCCATTTGCAGGATGCCGGCGTCGACGAAGGCGGCGTAGATGTGGGTGCCATGGATCAGACAGCGCTGGGAGAAACGCCGATAACGGGCGGCCAGTTCGGGATCGCTGTCGAGCAAATGCTCAAGATCACGATGCAAAAACCGGTAGCGCCACATCGCCGCCAGCAGTTCCTGAAGGTAGAAGCGCTTGTCTTCCACCGTGGACGCTCGGCCCTGGGGCGGGCGCAGGAAGCTGTCCACCAGGCTTTCGTACTCACTGAACAGCACGGCGATGATCGCCTGCTTGTTGGGGAAGTGGTAGTACAGGTTGCCCGGAGAAATCTCCATGTGGGCAGCAATGTGGTTGGTGCTGATGCTGCGCTCGCCCTGTTGATTAAACAGCTCCAGGCTGTTCTGCACGATGCGCTCGCTGGTTTTGATCCGAGGGGCCATGGCTTGAGCTTTAATTCAGAGTGCGTTGGCGGGCATCTTACGACCTATCGGCGAGCGGATAAAACAATGCTGCACCAGGATGTCATTTGACTTTCTAGAGCATAGACTCTAGAAAGTGCCTCATTACAACAAAAACCGGAGCCGACCATGACCGCCGACATCGCGTACCTGCAGAACCTGCAACAGCCTCTGGACGAGCTCCATGCCCTGTTCGATGCGCAGCGTGCGGCGTATGCGGCCAACCCGATGCCACCGGCCGCCCAGCGCCAGCAATGGCTCAAAGCCCTGCGCGACCTGCTGAGCAATGAACGTCAGGCCATGATCGACGCGATCAGCCAGGATTTCAGCCACCGCAGCGCCGATGAAACCCTGCTTGCCGAACTGATGCCCAGCCTGCACGGTATTCATTACGCCAGTCAGCACCTCAAAGGCTGGATGAAAGCCTCGCGGCGCAAGGTCGGTATCGCGTTTCAGCCGGCTTCGGCGAAAGTGGTTTATCAGCCGCTGGGCGTGGTCGGCGTGATCGTGCCGTGGAACTACCCGCTGTATCTGGCCATCGGGCCGCTGGTGGGTGCGTTGTCGGCGGGCAATCGGGTGATGCTCAAACTGAGTGAGTCGACCCCCGCCACCGGTTTGCTGCTCAAGGAGTTGCTCGGCCGGATCTTCCCGCAAGACCTGGTCTGCGTAGTGCTGGGCGAAGCCGATATCGGTGTCGCGTTCTCCCGACTGCGTTTCGATCACCTGCTGTTCACCGGCGCCACCAGCATCGGCAAGCACGTAATGCGTGCGGCGGCCGAGAACCTGACGCCGGTGACCCTTGAGCTGGGTGGCAAGTCCCCGGCCATCGTGTCCCTCGACGTGCCGCTCAAGGACGCCGCCGAACGTATCGCGTTCGGCAAGACGCTCAATGCCGGGCAAACCTGCGTGGCCCCGGACTACGCGCTGGTGCCGGAAGACCGCGTCGGTGCTTTCGTCGAAGCCTATCGCCAGGCGGTTCGCGGGTTTTATCCGACACTGGCCGACAACCCGGACTACACCGCGATCATCAATGACCGGCAATTGGCGCGGCTCAATGGCTACGTCGGCGATGCCACCAGCAAGGGCGCGCTGCTGATTCCGCTATTTGATCAGGGCCAGGGCCGGCGCATGAGTCACAGCGTGCTGCTGAACGTCAGCGACGACATGACCGTGATGCAGGACGAAATCTTCGGCCCGCTGCTGCCGATCGTTCCGTACAAGGATCTCGATCAGGCGTTTGCCTACATCAATCAACGACCTCGTCCGCTGGCGCTGTATTACTTCGGCTACGACAAGCGCGAACAAAATCGCGTACTCCACGAAACCCATTCCGGCGGTGTTTGCCTCAACGACACCTTGCTGCACGTGGCGCAGGACGATATGCCGTTCGGCGGCATCGGCGCCTCGGGCATGGGCCATTACCACGGCCACGAAGGCTTCCTGACTTTCAGCAAGGCCAAAGGCGTGCTGATCAAGCAACGCTTCAACGCGGCGAAACTGATTTACCCGCCCTATGGAAAATCCATTCAGAAACTGATCCAGAAGCTGTTTATCCGCTAACGATCACACCGTCGGGTAATAACAATAATGAGCCCAAGCCTGTCCGATACACCCGCGCTGTCACGGCGCGGCCTGCTTAAATTCAGCCTCGGCGCGAGTGCTTTCCTGGCCACGGCCGGATTGGGCGCGAGCCTCAGCGGCTGCTCATCGAGCATCCCGGCCAGTGGTTTCGCGATTCTGCGCAGCGGCGATTTGCTGTTTCTACGGGCGCTGATCCCGGTGATGCTCGAAGGCGCCGTGGCTGCCGGGAAGATGCCGAAGGCAGTCGATGAAACTTTGCACTGCCTGGATAACAGCCTGAATCACCTGTCGCCGGAAATGCTCAAGCTCACTCAGCAATTGTTCGACGTGCTAGGGATGGCGGTGACCCGCGGGCCGCTGACCGGGATCTGGGGCAGTTGGGAAAACGCCAGTGCCGATGAGATCCGGCACTTTCTCGATCGCTGGGAAAACAGCTCGTTGAGCCTGTTGCGCATGGGGCACAGCTCGTTGCTGCAACTGGTGATGATGGCGAGGTACAGCCGCGCGGAATCGTGGGTGCATTGCGGGTATCCGGGGCCGCCTGCTGTTTGAGACCGAGTCGCTCCCTTCGCGGGCAAGCCTCGCTTCTTCAAGGGCTTACGCGGTTGTGTAGGAGCGGGGCTTGCCCGCGAAGACGTCAGCCGCCTCACCACTGCATCCAAAACCATAACAACTAGAGAACCCAAAGATGCCCGTACCCGACCCGTTCCGCGAAGGCATGGCCCGTGGCTGGAAAACCTACGACGGCTCGCAACTGACCCAGGACCTGACCCTCGAAGCGGACGTGGCGATCATCGGCAGCGGCGCGGGCGGCGGGACCACCGCGGAAATCCTCAGCGCCGCCGGCTACAAGGTGTTGCTGATCGAAGAAGGCCCGCTCAAGACCAGCAGCGACTTCAAGATGCTCGAAGACCAGGCCTACACCAGCCTCTATCAGGAAGGCATCGGCCGCATGAGCAAGGACGGCGCGATCACCATCCTCCAGGGCCGCGCGGTGGGCGGCACCACGTTGATCAACTGGACGTCGAGCTTTCGCACCCCCGAGCCGACGCTCGAGCATTGGGCCAAGGAGCATGACGTCAAAGGCCACAGCCCGGCCGAGATGGCGCCGTGGTTCGAAAAAATGGAACAACGCCTGGGCGTCGCGCCGTGGAGGATGCCGCCCAACGCCAACAACGACGTGATCCGCAAAGGCTGCGAGCAGCTGGGTTACACCTGGCATGTGATCCCGCGCAACGTGCGCGGTTGCTGGAACCTTGGCTATTGCGGCATGGGCTGCCCGACCAACGCCAAGCAATCGATGATGGTCACGACCATTCCCGCGACCCTGGAAAAAGGTGGCGAGCTGCTGTACCTGGCCCGCGCCGAAAAGCTCTCGATCAAGGACGGCAAGGTCACCGGCCTGCAATGTGTAGCGATGGACGACCGTTGCGTAGCGCCTACCGGACGCACGATCACGGTCAAGGCGCGGCATTACGTGCTGGCGGGCGGCGGGATCAACAGCCCGGCGCTGCTCCTGCGCTCGGAGGCGCCCGATCCACACCAGCGGCTGGGCAAGCGCACGTTCCTGCACCTGGTGAACATGTCCGCCGGGCTGTTCGACGAGGTGATCAACCCGTTCTACGGTGCGCCGCAGTCGATCTATTCCGACCATTTCCAATGGCAGGACGGCACCACCGGCAAGATGTCCTACAAACTCGAAGTGCCGCCGCTGCACCCGGCGCTGGCCAGCACCTTGCTCGGTGGTTTCGGCAAGGAAAACGCCGCGCACATGGAAAACCTGCCCCACACCCACGCGATGCTGGCGTTGTTGCGCGACGGCTTCCATCCGGACAGCCCCGGCGGCAGCGTCGAATTACGCGGTGACAACACGCCGGTGCTCGACTATCAGGTTTCACCTTATGCCTGGGACGGCTTGCGCAGGGCTTTCCACAGCATGGCCGAGATCCAGTTCGCCGGTGGCGCCAACGCGGTGATGCCGATGCACGCCGACGCGCGCTACGTGAAAACCCTCGCCGATGCACGCGCGCTGATCGACGGATTGAGCCTTGAGTTGTATCGCACGCGCCTGGGCAGCGCTCATGTGATGGGCGGTTGCGCCATGGGCGAGGACCCGAAAAACGCGGTGACCGACAGCCTTGGCCGGCATCACCAGATCAGCAATCTGTCGATCCACGATGGCTCGCTGTTCCCCACCAGCATTGGCGCAAACCCGCAATTGTCGGTCTACGGATTGACCGCGCAACTGGCGACTTCGCTGGCCGAACGTTTGAAAAACCTATGAAAACGGAGAATATTCCAATCGTCTATAGTGCTTTCTTACCCAACAGGCGACTTGGCCGACCGGGAAGGCTGCGATACCATCCGACTCCCCAACGGACTCCCGCCAGGACGACGCGATGAACCGAGTGTTGTACCCAGGTACCTTCGACCCTATTACCAAGGGCCATGGCGACTTGGTCGAACGCGCCGCGCGCCTGTTCGATCATGTGATCATCGCCGTCGCTGCCAGCCCGAAGAAAAACCCGTTGTTTCCCCTGGAACAACGTGTGGAGCTGGCCCGCGAGGTCACTAAACATCTGCCCAACGTTGAAGTCGTCGGCTTCTCGACGTTGCTGGCGCATTTCGCCAAAGAGAAGAACGCCAACGTGTTCCTGCGTGGTTTGCGCGCGGTGTCGGACTTCGAATACGAATTCCAGCTGGCCAACATGAACCGCCAACTGGCGCCGGATGTGGAAAGTCTGTTTCTTACCCCGTCCGAGCGTTATTCGTTCATTTCCTCGACGCTGGTCCGTGAAATCGCAGCGTTGGGCGGCGATATCACCAAGTTCGTCCACCCTGCGGTGGCGGATGCCCTCACCGAACGCTTCAAGAAGTAACGACCGCTCAAGCGGCGCCCGCGTGCACTGCGGGCGCCAATGCGGCACAATTGCGCGCATTGGTTTATTGCGCCCGGGCCGTCCGCCCTGGCTGGAGTTAGCATGTCCCTGATCATCACCGACGATTGCATCAACTGCGACGTCTGCGAACCCGAGTGCCCGAACGCCGCCATTTCCCAAGGCGAAGAGATCTACGTGATCGACCCGAACCTGTGCACCCAGTGTGTCGGCCACTACGACGAACCTCAGTGCCAGCAAGTGTGCCCGGTGGATTGCATTCCGCTGGATGAAGCGCATCCGGAGACTGAAGAGCAGTTGATGGCGAAGTATCGGGTTATTACCGGAAAGGCGTGAACATTGCGGTGCCTGTACTGACGCCATCGCGGGCAAGCCTGCTCCCACAGTGGATCTGCTGTGTTCACACCATCTGATTAACAACACAAGTCAATGTGGGAGCGGGCTTGCCAGCGATGAGGCCATCAGCCAAACAGAAGCTGTAACTGATTTCACTCCCGCTGCTCAAACCCCTCCCCGATACACCCCAGGCACCGCACAAACGCAGCCCTCGCCGGATCAACCACCAGCGCCTGCCCCGCATCGCCAACGCCGCCGCCCAACGCGGTAAACGGTAACGACACCACAAACGCCCCGGCACCGATCACCGTCGCCACGACCAGCAAGGGTCGGGCGATCAGCAAGTCGCCGAGCATGGCGTAGGCCGGGGGATTCTGAATGGTGTAACGCGGGTCACCGCTGCCGCTGTTGGCCGCCAGCGCGGGCGCACCGACGCTCAGCAGCAGCGCAACAACAAGGGTTCGAAACGAATTCATGGCACGGTCCTTCGGCTAGGCAGTGAGAACACTGACTATAGACCGTCGGACGCATCAGCTCTGGCAGCGTGGGCAAAAGACGCTGGCGCGCTGCCCCAGTTTCACTTCGCGCAGTTCAGTGCCACAGACTTTGCAGGGCTCACTGCCCCGGCCGTAGACGAACAATTCCTGCTGGAAATACCCCGGCTGACCGTCGCCGCCGATAAAGTCCCGCAACGTCGTACCGCCACGCTCGATGGCCGCGGCCAGAATGCGTTTGATCTCGATCGCCAGCTTCAAATAGCGCGCTCGGGAAATGCTCTTGGCCTCGCGGCGCGGGTCGATACCGGCGGCGAACAGGGCTTCGGTCGCGTAGATATTGCCGACGCCGACCACCACCGCGTTATCCATGATGAACGGCTTGACCGCCATGGATCTCGCCCGAGACTGCTGGAACAGACGCTCGCCATCAAACAGGTCGGTCAACGGCTCCGGCCCCAGGCGGATCAACAGTTCGTGGTTGAGCGGGTCGAGGCTCCAGAGCATCGCGCCAAACCGGCGCGGGTCGGTATAGCGCAGGGCCAGGCCGGACTCGAGTTCGATGTCCACATGCTCATGCTTGGCCGCCGGCATACCGACTTCTACCAATCGCAGGTTGCCCGACATACCCAAATGGCTGATCAGCGTGCCCACTTCGGCATTGATCAGCAGGTACTTGGCGCGGCGCTCCACCAGCACGATGCGCTGGCCTGACAGGCGCACATCGAGGTCTTCAGGAATCGGCCAGCGCAAGCGGCGGTCACGCACGATCACCCGGCTGACGCGCTGGCCTTCCAGGTGCGGCGCAATCCCGCGGCGAGTGGTTTCGACTTCCGGCAGTTCAGGCATGGTGCTCTCGAATCAGGGTTCTCGAATAAATGAAGCCGCTGATGCTCAGTGGTGAGTCCTGAGGTCACGAATCGTTTGCTTGAGGGTCTCGAAGTCGTAGTCCGAGAGGCCGACATAATCGAGCACCAGATGCCCGATGCTGTTCCACTCATGGTCTTCGTTCTGATTACCCAACACCCGGTAAGACGCACAAATGTGCTCGGCCATCTTCAGGATCGCCAGCAGGTTCTTGAGCTGAGCGTTGCGCGACGATTCATCGCTGAAGATCGCCAGGGCATTGTGGTGATTGGCGATCGCGGCGGTCACATGCTCCGGCAGGCGCCAGGACTTGGCCGTGTAATAACCGACCACCGCGTGGTTGGTGTTGAACACCCGGTTCTCGGTGTCGACCACCCGGCATTCCGCACTGGCGTTGGCGTAAGCCTCTTCCAGAACGGTCATGTAGTTGGGGAAACGTTGCAGCATCAGCGGCACGCCGCAGTCGTGGAACAGCCCCAGCGCATACGCTTCATCGCCGGCCTGGGCGCCGATGCGCTTGGCCAGCGTCAGGCAGGTCATCGCCACGTCCTGAGCCGTATCCCAGAACCGGTTCAGGGTGACGATGGTGTCGTCGTTCATCTCGCCCTTGATCGACTGCGCATTGATCAGGTTGATGATCGAGCGGCTGCCCAGCAGGTTCACCGCACGCTGGATCGAGGCGATCTTGTTGCTCAAGCCGTAATACGGCGAGTTGACGATCTTCAGCAGAGCGCCAGAGAGTCCCGGGTCCTGGGAGATCAGCTTTGCGATCACTTCCAGATCCGGGTCGGGCATGTACTGCTCCATCTGCAAATCCACCATGATTTGCGGCTGGGCAGGCACACTGATGCCTTGCAGGGACTGTTGAATCTGTTCGGAAGTCAGCTCTTGGGACATAAGTACACACTCTGGGCCAGGCGCAGATTCTAGCTTCTAAAAGTTGGATCCGACACACCGGCCGACACATTGGCGAAAGTTTCATTTCCGCATAGCAATCGAAATCGCTTTCGCGGGCAAGCCTCGCTCCTACAGGTTTACACGATCCAGTAGGCGCGAGGCTTGCCCGCGAAGAGGCCATCAGCGTTTCATCGCCCGCCCGGCCCGCCACAAGCCTCAACACGCTATACTCCCGCTCTTTTTTCCGGAGCGACGTCATGTCCCTGCCTAGCCTGCGCCTCAAAGCCAACGCCGACCGTCGCCTGCGAAACGGCCACTTGTGGGTCTATAGCAACGAAATCGATGTAGCGGCAACCCCTTTGCACGGTTTTCAAGCCGGCGACCAGGCGATCCTTGAAGCCGCCGGCGGCAAGACGCTGGGCATCGTGGCCATGAGCCCGAACAACCTGATCTGCGCCCGCCTGCTGTCGCGCGACATCAAGTTGCCGCTGGACAAATCGCTGCTGGTCCATCGTCTGAACGTTGCGCTGTCCCTGCGCGATCGCCTGTTCGACAAGCCGTTCTATCGCCTGGTCTACGGTGACTCCGACCTGCTGCCAGGTCTGGTGGTCGACCGCTTCGGCGACATCCTGGTGGTGCAGATCGCGTCGGCGACCATGGAAGCCCATAAAGAAGACGTGATCGCCGCGCTGACCCAAGTGCTCAAGCCAAGCGGCATTCTGTTCAAGAATGACTCCGCGGCCCGTGACGCCGAAGGCCTCAACCGTTATGTCGAAACCGTGTTCGGCCTGGTGCCGGAATGGGTCGCGCTGGAAGAGAACGGCGTGAAATTCGAAGCACCGGTCATCCAGGGTCAGAAAACCGGCTGGTTCTACGACCACCGCATGAACCGCGCACGCCTGGCTCCTTATGCCAAAGGCAAACGCGTGCTGGATCTGTACAGCTACATTGGCGGCTGGGGTGTGCAAGCGGCCGCGTTCGGCGCCAGTGAAGTGTTCTGCGTCGACGCGTCGGCATTCGCCCTTGACGGCGTCGAGCGCAACGCCGCGTTGAACGGTTTCGCCGAAAAAATGACCTGCATCGAAGGCGACGTGTTTGAAGCCCTGAAAGAGCTGAAAGCCAGCGAAGAACGCTTCGACGTGATCGTTGCCGACCCACCCGCCTTCATTAAGCGCAAGAAAGACATGAAGAACGGTGAAGGCGCCTACCGTCGCCTGAACGAGCAAGCCATGCGCCTGCTCAGCAAGGACGGCATTCTGGTCAGCGCGTCGTGCTCGATGCACCTGCCGGAAGACGACCTGCAGAACATCCTGCTGACCAGCGCCCGCCATCTGGACCGCAACATCCAGATGCTCGAGCGTGGCGGTCAGGGCCCGGATCACCCGGTGCACCCGGCCATCGCCGAAACCCGCTACATCAAGAGCATCACCTGCCGGTTGCTGCCAAACAGCTGATAACGCCGGTTTGACGGGGAGCCAGACGGCTCCCCGTTTTATTATCTGATATTGAATTCCGCTCTAACTTCCTACACTTACAATCCTACGAACTAGCAGGACGTTTCCCTGCGCCTTTCACTATTAAGCATTCGACTGACAAAACTTGTTCACGCCCAAGATCGATCTGACAAAATTACTGGAAGATTCCTACCTAATATCGCCTTGATAAGAGCTCATTACACTCTATGATTGTGAGTGTCACCACGAAGTGACACTTACTTTCAATTACAAGGAGTTCCAAATGAAAGCAATTACTCTGGAAGCTAACAGCATCGCCAACCTGGCTTTTCTGGTTGCCCCTAAAGCCCGCTAAGTGAATGAGACGCTGGGGAGTGCCAGCTACCCAGCGTTTTCTATGGCATTGCCCAGAGCGAACCGTCCATCATGCAGATCAGCCCTCATTTATTCATACTTCCTCGCACGCCCGGTCAAATAGTCTGGGATTACAAGAACCATAAACAGTTTGAACTGAACCTCAAGTACTCCACTCGACTGGCGGAACTTATCGACAATCCCGAAAAGTTCAATGAACGCAATACAATTGACACTCAGCTACTTGGCGCTGGAATACTGACAACTGCAACAACAGACATTACTGAGTGGGGCTGGGACGAACTGTCGAAGATATTCCATATCGGCACCAAGAACATTCCTTGCGAACACATTCCGCAAAATATCAATGAATGGTCAAAGCAATACCTTGATCATTGCACCGACGTACTGAGCACGCCCTCGCCGAAAGCCAGGCGCTCGGAACGCTTGGCATGCGAGCTGATTACCCTGCCAAAACCTTCCTGCCTGCCGGAAGGCACCCTGGCAAACGCCCTGTCCAATCGGAAAACCTGCCGCACCTTCACGGGGGAAGCGGTTTCCCTCGAAGCGGTGAGTTCATTGCTTTACCTGTCCCTCGGTTATCTGCATGAGCGCGAAAATGACGTTGACGAAAGCATCGTCGAAGGTCTCGGCGCCCGGCGCAGCAGCCCGTCCGGTGGCGGACTGAATGCCTGCGAAGGCTTTTTGCTGGTGCAAAACGTCAGCGGCCTGCCACCCGGCGTCTACGCCTATCACCCCGCCGGGCACTCACTGAGTCTGGTTAATCCGCTGCCTTCCCAACCCTTGGGACAACTGATGTGTGGTCAACATTTCATCAATAACCTGCCCGCAGGCCTGTTCATCACCAGCCGATTCGACAAGCTGTGGTGGAAATATGAACACTCGCGGGCGTACCGAATGGCCTACGTCGAGGCCGGCCACATTTCCCAGACCTTTCAACTGGCGGCCACCTCGCTGGGACTGAACACCTGGCTGACCGGCGCATTGACAGATGACCAGGTCGAAGCGCTGCTGGGACTTGTGGGCAGCGCAGAGCAACCGTTGTTCTTTGTCGGCTGCGGCCAGAGCGACGGGCAAGTGATGTGCAAGGAGTTGAAAGCGCTGCTGAGCAATCGGGGGGCGGAACAATGAGCGAGCCCCTCATCGACCCCGCATCAGCCCCTGCCTCATGGGCCCATCGCTTCACCCTTGGAGACTGGAACACCCGAGCCTCGGTGCGGGTCAGCGAACACACCTACCATTTACCACCGGACCTGAAACGGCAACTGGAAACCCGCCACTGGTTTGCGCCGGAGTTTCTGCCTTACCTGAATCATCCGGCAATCAAAGCAGCAGGCAGAGCAATCGCTCATCGTCTGTCCGCCAACCATCTGGTGTATTTCCTCGACTACACCACCCTGCTCGAACACCGCATCGTCAACCGATCCGTGGAAACCATCATCCACAACGAACTGGGGCTTTCCATCCCCCCACGGATGAAAACGGCCGCGCTGCAGCTCTACACCGATGAGGCTTACCACGCGCTGTTCTCCAACAACCTCGCCGAGCAGATTGCCGATATGTACGGCATGACTGAACGCCCAGTCCTGCCCCAACGGATCGCCCGGCTGAACGTCCTGCTCGACCGCACGCCGGACAAGCACAAAGCACTGGCGTGGTTTCTCGTCGGCTTCGTTTCGGAGACGATCATCGCCAAGGAGCTGCTCGACGTTTGCCGCGACACGCTGGTGAGCAGCGTTCAGGAAATGCTCAGGGACCACCTTGCCGATGAGGCAAGGCACAGTCGCTACTTTTGCGAAGTGTTCCATTATCTGTGGCTGCAATTGAATTGCGGCCAACGCACGTTCACCGCCAGGTCGCTCCTGGAAATCCTGCTGCTTTTCTTTGAAATCGATGAACGCTGGCTTGGGGAAAGCCTGCGCAGCGCCGGCGTGAGTGAAACCTCTGTCGCGCAGATCCTTGGTGATCTGACCGGCCCGCAAGCACAGCGCCTGCGCGCCCGGTCGGGTGCAGGGGCGACGCTCAATGCAATGAAAAAAGCGGGGTTCTTCGATCTGCCTGCCAATCGGCAACTTTTCTCCAGGGCAGGGCTGCTCGATGAATGACGGAAAACAGGTAGCCCGGGGCGAACAGCGTGCCATGGTCATTCTGTTGATGACCATGACGCTGCTCGGCGTCTTTCCCCTGGATGTGGTGCTCCCCTCCTTTCCCGATCTTTCTGACTACTTTCGGACCTCACCGTCCGACATCGCCCTGTCCGTCAGCGTGTTCGCCATTGGCCTGGCGTTGTCCGTGGTGCTGGTCGGACCCTTGTCAGACTTGTGGGGGCGCAAAAAACTACTGCTGGCCGGTATCGCAATTGCGGTAGTCGGAGCCACGGGGTGTTTGGTTTCCAGCGAATACAGCTGGTTTTTGTTCTTCCGGGTGATCCAGGCCGTTGGTTGCGGGTCCTTTGTCCTGTCACAGGCATTGGTTCAGGACTTGTTCGTCGGCAAGGAACAGGAGCGAATCAGAATCTGGATGGTGACCGGCGGCGGGGTGTTCATTTCGATTTCGCCGCTGCTGGGGACGTGGTTGCAATTACAGTTAGGCTGGCAGGGCAGCTTTTATGTGTTTATCAGCCTGGCCGTCATTGTCTGGCTTAAAGCCTTCTTTCTGCTCAGGGAAAACCCTCACCTTCATACCACGGCACATGAACGCTTCTTCAGCGCCTATTGGCGGGTGTGTTCGGATTTGCGCTTCATGGGGTATTGGTTGATTTCAGCCTTGGCTTTTGCCTGCCATTTCTCGTTCATCGTCATTTCACCGATCATTTTCATGGAGCGGCTGGCGCTGTCGCCTTACGCATTTGCCTGGGCGTTGCTGCTGTATGGCGTGGCCTATGTGGTTGGCGGGATTGTCGCCAGCGCTCTGCATCGGCATCTGCAGGCCAACACGCAAATAGTCATCGGCCTGGGGCTGATCGCTTTGTCAGGACTGGTCATGCTGTGGTTGGCGGAACAGTTCGGGCTCTCTGCGGCAGCGGTGCTGATACCCATGCTGATTTGTACGGCAGGCACCACCATTGCCAGGCCCATCGCCAACTCCAAAGCCATGAGTCTCTACCCCCGGAATGCCGGAACCTCGACCTCGGTCGGCGGCGTGCTGATTTTCATGTGCGGCGGTGTGATCAGCGTGGTGATCAACCTTGCCTCCGAAGACCTGACCACGGCACTCGCCTTGTGCTTCTTGACTTTGAGTGCCGCGGGTCTTGGCCTGAATGCGTTGATCATTCGGCGGCATATGGCGCTAAAAACGGGCTGACACCTGCCGGCATTCCGGGCGGGTCGTGAGCCGTCGCATCCGTCTGCGCAACCCGGTCTTGCGCGAAGCCTGATGCAATGTTTCTGGAGTCATTGCTCCTCAGGCTCGGGGACTAACGAAAGCGTACCTATTTGAATGTTCTTATAGCGCGGTTCGATGAGTTTCACGTCTCCCGCACGCAACTGGTCAAGGTGCTGCGACATGACATTGGCGCCCTGGAGCACGGTGACATATTTCCACTCACCGTCGGCTGCGCGTTTATAGAGGAACGCCCTGTGGTCCCACTCCTGCTGATTGAATTGCACCACTTCGGCTTGGCCATCACCGTCCAGGTCGACCGCCCACATCACGCATCCTTCATCCTGGCACTGACGTTTTTGGCTGTTGAGGCTGATGAATTGCTCGCTGCCGTCCACCTTCGGCCCTATCCACTCAACGTTCACGGGAGTCGGTTCCGACGAAAGGTACGTAGCGGTGGGTTCGCCGGATGTTTGTTTGATCTGGGCGCGCAACACCTCTCGCGAAGGCGCATCAAGAATTTCATTGCGTTCAAGCAGCTCGGACAACGCCTCGAATTGCCGCCGTCCGGACACGCCGAGCCCGTTGCGCAAGTAGTTGGTATCGAACGTCGACACCGGCGTCCGACCATCGAGCAAGCGTTGAACCTGATCCCGTGCGCTAAACGATTGCGCATTGAGCCACGGTGTATTGATCAGAACCAACACCACGCACACGGCCAGAGCAAGGGCCGGGTTACTGCGCCGCAGACCGTCCAGCCATTGGACCTTGCGTTGCACCACCGTCCACATGGCGGCCAGGCTATACGCCGCGAAAACCGCAACCAGCAACAGACTGACAAAACGCCGGGGCGACAGGCCGTATTGCTCAACCCGCAACCAGCTTGAGTACCCGGCCACCGCAACCAGTACTGGCAAGCACAGCAAGCCCACCTCGACACCGCGCATCAGCCATGCCGGATAAGGCTGGGACTGACGCCCGTCCTGAAACACCCCGTTTAGCAAGAACAGATAAATCCCCACCAAACACAACAAAATCGGGGTCGAGTAGCCGGTGGCCCAGATCTGTTGCAGGCCGGTAAAGGGGAGCGTCACGGTAAACAGAACGGTAATGAGCGTGATCAGCGGCAACAGAAAATGACACGCCGCCAGGAAGACTCCCCGCAGCATGCCGATGACTTTTTCGTTGTGCAGCCCGAGGCGCATGGTCAGGGAAAACACCACCGGCCCACTCAGACAAATAAACATCGAGGAACCGAATAGCTCGGCATAGAACCCGATGCCCAGCATGACAAACAGCTTGCTCCAGAGCAGAAGCAGCAAACCGAACACGCCGGTCAGCGTCAGTGCAAAAAACACCACGAACACATGGCTCCAGGCGTACTGGAACAGATTTTCATAGCGCCAACTGCGGTCTTCGCCGCAAGGCCAACTGGCCAGAAACGCACACACCACGTAACACAGCGGCACGCTGGTCAGCAGCCATGTGTTCGTCACCCAGCGGTTGCCATACTCCAGGCCCGACGCCACGACCCAGCTGCTGATTGACATCGTCAACACGCAAAAAACCAGCGTCAGAGCCAGAACCCGCGGGTTTCTGAGTTTAGGGCCGAGCAATTGCAGGAACAGGCCACCCACCAACACCAGCGTCAGGCTTGCCGCCAGCACCCCCGCGCCCAATGTCTTGAGTGTTTCGAACTGCCAGAACACTAACCCTTGGCACAGGCCGGTCAGCAGGTAAAACCACAACGAACGATTCAACAGCGACATTCCAATTCCTTTTGGTGGAGTTGCACGAGGGGCAGGCAGTTTAGCCAAGCGTTCTGCGCGCTGATATCCCCACGAAACGTTCGCTCACCCTACCGATGGTCATGCCGCACGTTGTATCAGCGCCGGATCAACGCTTCCCGGCATTCCCTCCTGACGCCAGCCGTGTAGAATCGCGACATTCATCGCCAGTCATCCCCCGGCGGGTTTATGAGCTCAAGCTGAAGCGCGCGGCGATCCCGCAAAGTTATCGGCAACTTCCGGACACACGGCCATTTCTGGGTGTTCCAGACGTCAATAGAAGCTCACTTCCCTTTTGATACCTGATTAGCCGCCCGGAGTGCTTCATGCCTGATTACCGCTCGAAAACATCCACCCATGGCCGCAACATGGCCGGCGCCCGCGCACTGTGGCGCGCCACGGGGATGAAAGATGACGACTTCAAAAAGCCGATCATCGCCATTGCCAACTCCTTCACCCAGTTCGTACCGGGCCACGTCCACCTCAAGGACCTCGGCCAACTGGTTGCCCGCGAAATCGAACGCGCTGGCGGTGTGGCAAAAGAATTCAACACCATCGCCGTGGATGACGGCATCGCCATGGGCCACGACGGCATGCTCTATTCGCTGCCGAGCCGCGAGATCATCGCCGACTCCGTCGAATACATGGTCAACGCCCACTGCGCCGACGCCATCGTCTGCATCTCCAACTGCGACAAGATCACCCCTGGCATGCTGATGGCCGCCTTGCGCCTGAACATCCCGGTGATCTTCGTCTCCGGTGGCCCGATGGAAGCCGGCAAGACCAAACTGGCCAGCCACGGTCTCGACCTCGTCGACGCCATGGTCATCGCCGCCGACTCCAGCGCTTCTGACGAGAAAGTCGCTGAGTACGAGCGCAGCGCCTGCCCGACCTGCGGCTCGTGCTCCGGCATGTTCACCGCCAACTCGATGAACTGCCTGGTTGAAGCCCTGGGCCTGGCATTGCCGGGCAACGGTTCGACCCTGGCCACCCACAGCGATCGCGAACAGCTGTTCCTGCAGGCTGGCCGCACCATCGTCGAGCTGTGCAAACGTTATTACGGCGAGAACGACGAATCGGTATTGCCACGCAATATCGCCAACTTCAAGGCGTTCGAAAACGCCATGACGCTGGACATCGCCATGGGCGGTTCCACCAACACCATCCTGCACTTGCTGGCCGCCGCCCAGGAAGCCGAGATCGATTTCGACCTGCGCGACATCGACCGTCTCTCCCGTCACGTGCCGCAACTGTGCAAAGTCGCGCCGAACATCCAGAAGTACCACATGGAAGACGTGCACCGTGCCGGCGGGATCTTCAGCATCCTCGGTTCCCTGGCCCGCGGCGGCCTGCTGCACACCGACTTGCCGACCGTGCACAGCAAAACCCTGGCCGAAGGCATCGCCAAGTGGGACATCACCCAGACCAGCGACGAAGCCGTGCATCACTTCTTCAAGGCCGGTCCTGCGGGCATCCCGACGCAAACCGCGTTCAGCCAGTCGACCCGCTATGAAACCCTCGACGACGATCGTGAAAACGGCTGCATCCGCAGTGTCGAGCACGCTTACTCGAAAGAAGGCGGCCTGGCCGTTCTCTACGGCAACATCGCTTTGGACGGCTGTGTGGTGAAAACCGCGGGCGTCGACGAATCGATCCACGTGTTTGAAGGCAACGCGAAGATCTTCGAAAGCCAGGACAGCGCCGTACGCGGCATCCTTGCTGACGAAGTGAAGGCCGGCGACATCGTGATCATCCGTTACGAAGGCCCGAAAGGCGGCCCGGGCATGCAGGAAATGCTGTACCCGACGTCGTACCTGAAATCCAAAGGCCTGGGCAAAGCTTGCGCCCTGCTCACCGATGGCCGTTTCTCCGGCGGCACCTCGGGCCTGTCCATCGGCCACGCTTCGCCAGAGGCTGCTGCGGGTGGCGCGATCGGTCTGGTGCAGGATGGCGACAAGGTGCTGATCGACATTCCGAACCGCTCGATCAATCTGTTGATCAGCGACGAAGAAATGGCCGGCCGCCGTGCCGAGCAGGATCAGAAAGGCTGGAAGCCTGTGGAAAAACGTCCACGCAAGGTGACCACTGCACTGAAGGCCTACGCCCTGCTGGCCACCAGCGCCGACAAAGGTGCTGTGCGTAACAAGGCGATGCTCGACGGGCTGTGATGCTTAACCGTTGAACAAAAAATGCCCCGCCAAGTGCGGGGCATTTTTTTTCTGGCGTCCTCGGTCAAATGTGGGAACGGGCTTGCTCGCGAAGGCGGTGGGTCAGTCGACATCAATGTTGGATATGACGGCCTCTTCGCGGGCAAGCCCGCTCCCACAGGGGTCTTCGGTGTTCACACAATCGACGCTCCACTTCAAATCCTGTGGGAGCGGGCTTGCCCGCGATGGATGCGCCTCGGTCTTACTGAATTTCTTCAGGCTTGACGATCACCCAGTTCTTGTCCGCCGTCACCGGCAACCCTTCCTTGGCCTGGGCCGCTGCGTGCTTGGCCATCATGCCGTTAATCTGGGTCATGTATTTGTCCTTGCGGTTGACCCACAAGTGGATGCCGCCCTTGGCCACGTCGACGCTGTGGAACAGCATGAAACCGTCGCTGCTCGGGGTGTCGCCGCCCACCAGCACCGGTTTTTTCCACTCATCGATGTAGGTCAGGATCGCCGCTTGTTTGCCGGCCATCCAGGTCGCCGGGGTCCACAGATACGGGGTCAGTTCGAGACCGAGGTTGGCCTTCTCGTCATACTTGCCCGCGGTGATTTGCTTGCGCGCCGTGGTCAGTTCGCCGGACTTGGGGTCCTTGAGCAGCAAGCTCACGCCAATGACGTTTTGCGGTTTGACGTTGTAGCCGTACTTCGGATCGGAAGCGACCATGCGCACCAGCTCTTCGGAGGCGGCGGTCATCACGTAGACCTCGATGCCGTTCTCCATCAGCTTGTTGTAGAGCTCTTTCTGACCGGTGAAGATTTTCGGCGGGTTGACGTCGAGGTTCTTGACCACATCGCCTTCGTAATAGGTCGCCGGCACTGGCTTGCCCAAGGCCATCAGCTCATCGACGTAGCCTTTGAGTTCCTGGAGGGTGAAACCGGAGAACACTTGCGCGACCCATGGATAGCACACCATGTCGTCGATTTCGCAGAGGCGATAGTAGTAGCTGAACAGGCTTTCCTTATGGTCGGCGGTGTCCTTGAACGGGATCAGTTTCAGGGAGGGGTCGAGTTTCTCGCGGGTGATCAGGCCTTTGCTTTCCATGTACGGCAGCAACGACTCTTCGAGGTCGTAGCGGTAACTGGTGTTGTCCATGTCGAACACCGCGTAGTTACCTTTGTTGGCGTTGGCCGCAATCATCGCGTCCAGCGCCTTGGCCTGATCGGCTGGCCAGTGTTTCAAATCCGTGGCGAAGACCTGGCCGGCGAGGCCAAGACAGAGTGCTGCTGCGAGAAATTTCGGTGCGAGTTTCATCGGCGGTTTCTCCCTGATCCAAAGATATCGACGCTAACAAATAAGTGTGACAGCTCTCGCCTGCCAGCGACCGCTCGCGTCCCTTTCGCGCCAAGTGCAACCCCGACAGCGACACCGGCTTATTCCAAAAACGACAGTTATCAGACTTTTTTGATATTAATTCATTGGAAATCAAGCTGTTAGGCTTCCCGGTTCGCAGCTGCCCCGGAAGGTGGCCGGCACAAGTCACTTTCGGAGTTCTCATGAATCTGCCGCTGATCCTCAATCTGCTGGTATTCCTCGCCCTGCTCTTTGGCTTGGCGCAAACCCGTCATACGACGTGGAGCTTAGCTAAAAAAGTCCTGCTCGCGCTGGTGTTGGGCGTGGTGTTTGGTGTCGCTTTGCACACGATTTACGGTGCCGGCAACCCAGTGCTGAAAGCCTCGATCGGCTGGTTCGATCTGGTGGGCAACAGTTACGTGCAGTTGCTGCAAATGATCGTCATCCCGCTGGTGTTCGCCTCGATCCTCAGCGCCGTGGCCCGTCTGCACAACGCGTCGTCGTTGGGCAAGATCAGCTTCCTGACCATCGGCACGCTGCTGTTCACCACCGCCATCGCGGCGCTGATCGGCATCGGCTTGACCAACCTGTTCGGCCTGACCGCCGAAGGTCTGGTGGCCGGCACGCAGGAAATGGCCCGTCTGCAAACCATCCAGAACGACTACGCGGGCAAGGTCGCTGACCTGAATGTGCCGCAGTTGCTGCTGTCGTTCATTCCGCAAAACCCGTTCGCCGACCTCGCTCGCGCCAAGCCGACTTCGATCATCAGCGTGGTGATCTTCGCAGCGTTCCTCGGTGTCGCGGCGCTGCAACTGCTCAAGGACGATGTCGAGAAAGGTCAGAAAGTGATCAACGCCATCGACACCCTGCAAGCCTGGGTCATGCGTCTGGTGCGTCTGGTGATGAAGCTGACCCCGTACGGCGTCCTGGCGCTGATGACCAAAGTGGTCGCCGGTTCCAACCTGCAAGACATCATCAAACTCGGCAGTTTCGTGGTGGTTTCCTACATCGGCCTGGGCCTGATGTTTGTGGTCCATGGCCTGCTGGTGTCGGCGGCCGGGATCAACCCGTTGCGCTTCTTCCGCAAGATCTGGCCGGTGCTGACGTTCGCGTTCACCAGCCGCTCCAGCGCCGCGACGATTCCGCTGAGCATCGAAGCGCAGACCAGCCGATTGGGCATCCCGCAGTCCATCGCCAGTTTCGCCGCGTCGTTCGGCGCGACCATTGGCCAGAACGGCTGTGCCGGTCTGTACCCGGCGATGTTGGCGGTGATGGTGGCGCCAACTGTCGGCATCAATCCACTGGACCCATTGTGGATCGCAACGCTGGTGGCGATTGTGACCTTGAGTTCGGCCGGTGTGGCGGGCGTGGGTGGTGGTGCGACGTTTGCCGCGCTGATCGTGCTGCCGGCGATGGGTTTGCCGGTGTCATTGGTGGCGTTGCTGATTTCGGTTGAGCCGCTGATCGATATGGGCCGCACGGCGTTGAACGTGAGTGGTTCGATCACGGCCGGGGCGATTACCAGCCAGATCATGCAGCAGACGGATAAAGAACTGCTGGATGCCGATGAGCATGCGGAGTTGGCGCACGCTTAAGTTCTTTAGCGTCTGATCTGGCCTCATCGCCAGCAGGCTGGCTCCCACAGGGATTTGGGGTGTTCACACAATCCGTGTTTCACCTCAAACCCACTGTGGGAGCCAGCCTGCTGGCGATGCTCTTAGGCTTTTTCCCAGACTTCGAAGTTGTACGCCGGCTTATCATCCACAGCCGGATTCTCAATGTTCGACACCAATTTCCACTGCCCCACATCAAACTCCGGAAACCACGCATCCCCCTCCGGGCTCAACGCCACGCGCGTCAAATACAACCGATCAGCCTGCGCCAACCCTTGCGCATACAACTGCGCGCCGCCAATCAGCATCACCTCATCGACGCCCTGCTCGTTCGCCCATTCCTGCGCGCGAACCACGGCCGCCTCCAGCGACGGATAAACTTCCGCGCCTTCCAGCACCAGATCCGCCTGACGGCTGACCACGATGTTCAACCGGCCCGGCAGCGGACGACCGAGGGAATCCCAGGTCTTGCGCCCCATGATGATCGGTTTGCCGAGGGTGGTGGCCTTGAAGTATTTGAAGTCCCCTGGCAAGTACCAGGGCATGCTGTTGTCGACGCCGATCACACGGTTTTCACCGAGGGCTGCGATCAGGCTGAGGGGGAGTGATTTAGTCATGCCGGCGAGGATACCAGAGCCTCCCGTACCCCGATAAGCGCCACAGCGGTTATGCTCACAGCTCATTTGAGCGACGGGATGCCGCGTGACTGAACTGACTCCACTGCAAAACCTCTGGCTGACCGAGACGGTGCGCCTGCGTGAAGAACACGCCGGCCCCCTGGATGATCTGGAAGCCAACCGACTGGCCCGCAGCGCCGGCGGCGACTTGCCGACGCGGATTCAGCGCCGGGCCGTGTGGCTGGCCGAGCGCGACGGTTTGTCCAACGCCCTCGAGCATTGGCTGCAAGGCGCGCGATTGGCGCTGATCGTCATGGCGGTGCTGGCCATCGTCAGCGGCGCTGGATTGGCGTTTGCCGCATTGGGTGACGGCCAGGCCCCGGTGAATGTGTTCTGGGCCCTGGGCAGTCTGCTGGGGCTCAATCTGATTCTGCTGTTGAGCTGGGCGTTGGGCCTGGTGTTTGCCGGCGAACACGGCGCCAGCCTTGGACGCTTGTGGCTGTGGCTCAGCGAAAAACTCGCTCGCGATGCCAAAGCCGCGCAACTGGCACCGGCCCTGCTGCTGTTATTGCAGCGACGCAAACTCAATCGCTGGGCGATCGGCGTGTTGGTCAACGGCTTGTGGTTGCTGGCGATGCTCAGTGCGCTGGCGATCTTGCTGACGTTGATGGCGACCCGGCGCTACGGCTTTGTCTGGGAAACCACCATTCTGCGCGGCGACACCTTCGTCGCCATGACCCAGGCCCTCGGCGCCCTGCCGGCCTTGCTCGGTTTCAGCGTGCCCAGCGTGGAGATGATCCGCGCCAGTGGTGATGCCGCACTGAACATCGAAAGCGCCCGCCAAGCATGGGCGGCGTGGCTGGTCGGCGTGTTGCTGGTCTACGGGGTGTTGCCGCGTCTGTTGCTGGCGCTGTTCTGCCGCTGGCGCTGGACATCCGGCCAAGCCGCTTTGCGCCTGGATTTGAACCTGCCCGGTTATGCCCAGTTACGCGAACGCCTGATGCCCACCAGCGAACGCCTCGGCATCAGCGATGCCGCGCCTGCGCAACTGCATCGTGTCGAAAGCGGCGTCAGTGAACAGCAAAGCGACCGCGCGCTGCTGGTGGCCATCGAGCTGGACGATCAACGTCCATGGCCGCCGCAGCTGCCGAAAACCGTGAACAACGCCGGCATCCTCGACAGCCGCGAATCGCGCAACAAACTGCTCGAACAGCTGAGTCGTTTCCCCCCGGCACGCCTGGCGATTGCCTGCGATCCGCGACGCTCACCGGACCGTGGCAGCCTGGCACTGATCGCCGAACTGGCGCGCAATGCCGCCGCGACCCGCGTGTGGTTGCTGCAAGCGCCGCCCGGCGAAGCACTGGATGCCGAACGCCTCGGCGACTGGCACATAGCGCTGCAACAGCTGGACCTGCCGTTCGCCGATTGTGTGCCCGTGAACTGGCTGGAGACCGGCCATGACTAACGCCTGGAAAGCACCCTTGAAGCTGGCCGTGGTCGGCCACACCAACGTAGGCAAAACCTCGTTGCTGCGCACCCTCACCCGGGATGTCGGTTTCGGTGAAGTGTCCCATCGCCCCAGCACCACCCGCCATGTCGAAGGCGCGCGGTTGTCGGTGGACGGCGAGCCGTTGCTCGATCTCTACGACACGCCGGGGCTTGAAGACGCCATCGCCCTGCTCGACTACCTCGAACGTCTGGAACGTCCCGGCGAACGCCTCGACGGTCCGGCACGACTGGCACGGTTCCTCGAGGGCAGCGAAGCCCGGCAGCGCTTCGAACAGGAAGCCAAAGTGCTGCGGCAACTGCTCGCCTCGGACGCCGGACTCTATGTGATCGATGCTCGGGAACCGGTCCTGGCCAAGTACCGCGACGAACTGGAAGTGTTGGCCAGTTGCGGCAAACCGCTGCTGCCGGTGCTGAATTTCGTCAGCAGCGCCAACCATCGCGAGCCGGATTGGCGTGAAGCACTGGCACGCTTGGGCCTGCATGCCCTGGTGCGTTTCGACAGCGTTGCACCGCCCGAAGATGGCGAACGTCGACTCTATGAAAGCCTCGCCTTGCTGCTGGAAAACTCACGCGAACAATTGGAGCGCCTGATCGCCGATCAACAGTCCCAACGCTTGGCCCGCCAACAGAGTGCGGCGCGATTGATTGCCGAGTTGCTGATCGATTGCGCCGCGTGCCGGCGCAGCGTGGTCAGCGAAGCGGAGCAGGAACAACAGGCGATCAGCGAACTGCGCAAAGCCGTTCGGCAGCGGGAGCAGCGCTGCGTTGAAGGCTTGCTCAAGCTCTATGCCTTTCGCCCACAGGACGCGGCGGCCAGTGATCTGCCGCTGCTCGATGGCCGCTGGGGCGATGATTTGTTCAACCCGGAAACCCTCAAGCAACTCGGCGTGCGGGTCGGTGGCGGCATCGCGGCCGGCGCGGCGGCCGGTGCCGGGGTCGATTTGCTGGTGGGCGGCCTGACCCTCGGCGCGGCGGCATTGGCCGGCGCAATTGCCGGCGGCGCCCTGCAAACCGCCCGCAGTTATGGCAGCCGGTTAATGGGCAAGATCAGAGGTCAGCGAGAATTGACGGTCGACGACAGCGTGTTGCGGTTGCTTGCGTTGCGTCAGCGGCAATTGCTGCAAGCGCTGAATGCCCGTGGGCATGCGGCGCTGGACAGCATCCAGGTGGCCACGCCGCAGGACAAGACCTGGCGCGAAGGCAAACTGCCCGAAGCCCTGCACAAAGCCCGGGCGCATCCGCAGTGGTCGTCGCTGAATCCTCATCCCAAGTTGAGTCAGGCGGAGCGGCAAGAGCAGGTTGAGGTGTTGGCACAGCAGTTGTAAACCTGGGTGATTATGGTGTTTGGGCTGGCCCCATCGCGAGCAGGCTCGCTCCCACATTGGAATGCGTTCCCCTGTGGGAGCGAGCCTGCTCGCGATGGCAGCAACCCGGTTTCGAGCTATTACGCAGCCAACAACCGCGACGCCTTGTCCTTCAAGACACCCAGATCCATCACCGGCACGCCCATGTCCTTGGCCTGTTCATCCCACTGCCGCATCCGCAAACTGACCGCGCACAACGGATCCTTCTCGAAGGCTTCAGCCTCAGACTCAGTCATCACCCCACCCTGATATTCCAGAGTCCGGCGGCTGGCTTCGCTCAATCGCTCGTAGTACCCGGGCTCTTTGAGCGTTAGATAACGCTTGGCCTGGACGTGGTATTCCACCAGCCGCGCCAGGCGCTCGCTGAAACCGGCCCGACGCAAGTAATCGGCGCCGAGGCGCTCGTGGCTGACCACGCCGAAGCCGCCCATGTTCTCGGCGCTCCCGGCGCAGATATGCCCGATGTCGTGGAAGAACGCGGCCAGCACCACTTCATCATCAAAACCTTCGGCCATGGCCAGTTCGGCAGCTTGGGACATGTGTTCGATCTGCGACACCGGCTCGCCGATGTAATCGCTGTCGCCAAAGCGCTCGTACAAACCGAACACCTCGGCAATCACTTGTTCATGACGCGCCATCAGTTCTCCCCCAACAGTTGAGCGACGTTCCGTTCGGCCATCGCCGGCCCGACGCTCATCCCGACGCCAGTGTGCATCAGCGCCACGCTCACACCCGCCATCGGCCTCAAGAAGGAGAACGGCGCCGGCCCCCGTGAACCATAGACACCCTGCCAGCGTTCGACCACTTGCACCTTGCAGCCGAGGGTTTGCTCGGCCAGTTCAATCATCCAGTTGTCCACCTGCTCGGTATTGAACGGCGATGGATCGCGGCCGTAATGATGGGAGTCGCCGATGATCAATTCGCCATAAGGCGTCGGGCTGATCAGCAGGTGGATGCCGTTTTCATGCAGGTGGGATTCCTCGCGCAGAATCTGCGCCTGCACCGCCGCCGCTTCCGGCAGATCGGCGAAAGCGCCGTAGTGCACGCAGCTCAACCCGGTGAGCAATGCGTGTTGCAGATTGAGTTTGATTTGAGGCCGGGCGCGGAGCATTTGCAGGCGGCAGATTTGCGGGTTGAGCGCGGCAATCGGCTCGGCCAGCAACGTCTGATAGTCGTGGCCGGAACAGACGATGATCTGCTCGGCGCTGAAGGATCCAGCGGTGCTGTGCAGGCGACCTGGCTCGATGTCGCGCACCAGGGTGGAGAAGTGAAACTCGACACCGAGTTCGCGGTGCAGGTAGTCGATCAGCGCTGGAATCGCTTCGCGGGAATACAGTTGCTGATCGTCCATGCCGTGCAACGCGGCACGGTGATGCCTGAACTGACCGCCGTACAGATCGCGCAATGCAGCACCGCGCAGTAATTCGACGCGGTAACCGTGTTCCACGGCGCGACCGGTGCAGAAGGCTTCGAGCAGGTGTTCTTCGGCTTCGGTGCGGGCGAACAGGTACGAGCCGTTGCGCTTGAGTTGCAGCCCGGCCAGTTGCGCCCATTGGCCCCAGATGTCGCGGCTGGCCTTGGCCAGTTCGAGCATCGGTCCCGGTGGCTGACCGGTGACCAGGGCTTGGCCGAAATTGCGGACCGAGGCGCCCAAAGGCGTTTCGCTGCGCTCGAAAACGGTGACTTTCAGACCGCGTCTGGCAGCGGCGTAGGCGTGGGACAGGCCGAGGATGCCGGCGCCTACGATCAGCATGTCGTTGTGGTGTGTCATGAAGATAATCCCGCTTTTTGTGGCGAGGGAGCTTGCTCCCGCTGGGGCGCGTAGCGGCCCTGAAAATGGGCCTGCTGCGCAGTCCAGCGGGAGCAAGCTCCCTCGCCACAAGGTGTGAGTCAGTTACTTGGCAACCACTTTCTCGGACTTGCCGTCATAGCGCTTGCGCCACTCGGTCAGGATTTCGTCGCGATTCTTCGACGCCCAGGCAAAGTCGTTCTTGATCAGACGCTGCTCATAATCCGCCGGCAATTCAGTCTGCGGCTTGGCAATCCCCGGTTGCGCGAGCACCGCGAAGTTCTCTTTATAAAGCTCCATCGCCGCCGGACTGGCCGAGAAGTCAGCCAGTTTCTTCGCCGCCTCTTCGTGTGGTGTGCCCTTGATGACTGCGGTCGCTTCGATCTCCCAGCCCAGGCCTTCCTTCGGCAGGATGATGTCCAGCGGTGCACCCTGGCGTTTCAGCTGTACGGCCGGGTATTCAAAGGAAATGCCGATCGGAAACTCACCCGCCGCCGCCAGTTTGCAAGGCTTGGAACCGGAGTGAACGTACTGGCCGATGTTCTGGTGCAGGTCGTCCATGTACTGCCAGCCCTGCTTCTCGCCGAAGGTCTGCAGCCAGGCGCTGACGTCGAGGAAACCGGTGCCGGACGAGGCCGGGTTGGGCATCACGATCTTGCCTTTGTACTCAGGCTTGGTCAGGTCCTGCCAGCTCACGGGTTTAGTCAGACCCTGCTTCTCGGCTTCGACGGTGTTGAAGCAAATGGTCGCGGCCCAGACGTCCATACCGACCCAGGCGGGCGGGTTGGCGGCGTCGCGGTAGTTGCCACCGATCTTGCCCAAGTCTTTCGGCGCATAGCTTTGCAGCATGCCTTGCTGATCGAGAATCGCCAGGCTCGACGCGGCCAGGCCCCAGACTGCGTCAGCCTGTGGGCGGGCTTTTTCGGCCAGCAGTTTGGCGGTGATGATCCCGGTGGAATCGCGCACCCACTTGATCTCGATGTCCGGGTTGGCCTTTTCGAAGGCTTCTTTGTAGGTCTTCAGTTGTTCGGCTTCGAGGGCGGTGTACACCGTCAACTCGGTTGGCGCCGCGAAGGCGTTCAGGCTGAAAGCGGTGAGGACAGCAGCGGCCAGGGCCAGGGGCTTGAACATGATCTTTTCCTGTCTTTGAGTTGAGGGGTTGTACAGAATCAGTTGCCGGGAGCGGTCTGCCGCCAGGCCTGGGAACGGCGCAGCAAACCGCGCGAAGCCCAGGCCAGCAGCAGGGACACGCCCGCCGAGGTGAACAGAATCAGTGTCGACATCGCCGCCGCGCCGCCGACGTTGCCGGCGTCGTCCATGTTCAGCACCGCCACCGCCGCGAGGATGGTGTCGGGGCTGTAGAGGAAGATCGCCGCCGAGACGGTGGTCATGGCCGAGACGAACAGGTAGCGCACGATGTCCAACAGCGCCGGCAGGCAGATCGGCACGGTGACCCGCAGGTAGTGCCGATACAGCGGCGCCTTGAGCGACAACGCGGCGGCTTCGAACTCGGCATCGAGTTGGCGCAACGCGGTGGTGGCGGTCATTTGCGCAGTGGTCAAATAGTGAGCAATGGTGCAGACCACCAGCAGGGTCATGGTCCCGTACAGCACATGCAGCGGATTGCCGGTGAGGTTGAAGAAGAAGACATAACCCAGGCCCAGCACCAGACCCGGCACCGCCATTGGTACGAAACTGAGCATGCGCAAGGTCAGGTTCAGTCCACGCTGGCCCTTGGTTTTTTCCATCAGGTAGGCGCCGGTAAAGATCAGCACGCTGCCGATCAACGCCGTGCACAACGCCATCTTCACGCTGTTGCCGTAGGCCAGCCAGCCGCCGCCCGCGGTGTCGTTGAACTGATAGTGGTTGAGCGACAGCGACAGGTTGTACGGCCAGAATTTCACCAGCGACGAGTACACCGCCATACCGAACACCAACAGCAACACCGCGCAGATCAGCAACACGATGGCCAGGTAGCAGCCGTCCCGCCGTTTCGATGGCGCCGGTTGAAAGACCTGCGCCCGACCGCTCATGGAATCGCCGTGACGTCGACGCAACCAGGCATCGACCGCGAAGCTGAACAGCGCCGGCAGCAGCAGGACCATGCCGATCAACGCGCCGCGACCGAACTGTTGCTGGCCGACCACGGCTTTGTAGGCTTCCAGCGCCAGCACTTGATAGTCGCCACCGACCACCACGGGCACGCCGAAGTCGGTGATGGTCAGGGTGAACACCAGACAGAACGCCGCGAACACCGCCTGACGAGTGGCTGGCCATGTGATGCTGCGAAAGGCTTTGGCCGGACTGGCGCCCATGCTGGAGGCGGCGTCGAACAGTCGCGCATCCGCCAGGGAAAGGGCCGACAGCAGAATCATCAACGCGTGTGGGAAGGTGTAGATGACCTCACCCAAAACAATGCCCCAGAAGCCGTAGATATTGTCAGAGAGCAAACCGCGCAACATGCCCTGGTTGCCGAATAGATAAACCAGAGCAATGCCCGGCAACATTGACGGAGCCATCAGCGGCAACAAAGAAATCCCGCGCCAGATGCCTTTGCCGGGAATCAACGTGCGTTGCAATGCGTAGGCAAACAGGTAGGCCAGCGGTACGACAATCGCCGCGACACTGAGGGAAACCTTCAGGCTATTGCCTAGCAACCAATGGAAGTTCGCACTGGTCACCAATTCACCCGCCGCGACCCAACCACCACCCTGCCCCGCTTCCGAACTGAAGCCGCGCCAGAAGATCGCCAGCAACGGCATTAACACTGCAATACCGAGCAACACCAGCAAAAGGACTTTGCCGCCGACCACGAACACCCGGTCGCCGATCTCGGCACGGGAGGTCTGCCGAACCTGCTTGTGCGGTATCGGCAGCGCGATGTTCGTGCTCATCAGGCAAACACCTGCAAGCTACGCGGAGGCAAGGCGACCATGATCTGCTGCGCGCCCAGACGCGGCATGGCTTCCGGCGCCAGTTCCGCCAGCAATGCGTGGCCCGGCAGTTGATCGAGTTCGAAGCTCATGCGGCAGCGGTTGCCGAGGAAGGTGATTTCGCGAACCTTGGCCGGGAACAGGTTTTCTTCATGCACCAGCGGGTTGACGTTGATCGCTTCCGGGCGGCAGAACAGGCGGCCCGACGTGGTTTTAGCGCTGCCATCGGCCAGGCGCATGCTCATCCCGCCGACCTGGGCGTGGCTGTCGCTGCTGCGGCTGAATGGCAGCCAGTTGCCCTGGCCGACAAACTCCGCCACAAACGGCGTGGCCGGGCGGTCGTAGATGTCCTGCGGCGTGGCGTATTGCTCGACCTTGCCGTTGTTCATCACGGCGATGCGGTCGGCCATTAACATGGCCTCGTCCTGATTGTGCGTGACCATCAGGGTGGTGACGCCGAGGTTGCGCTGCAGTTGGCGCAGCTCGGTGCACAGATGCTCGCGGACTCGGGCGTCGAGGGCCGACATGGGTTCGTCCAGCAGCAACAACGATGGCGCCGGCGCCAACGCCCGAGCCAGCGCGACACGTTGCTGTTGGCCGCCGGACAGTTGGCCTGGGTACTTTTTCTCACTGCCAGTCAGGCCGACCAGTTCCAGCATCTGACCGACGCGCTTGCGCACTTCATCGCGACCACTGCCGGCGAGGCCGTAGGCAATGTTCGCTTCGACGGTGAGATTGGGGAACAGCGCGTAGGACTGGAAGAGGATGCCGTAGTCCCGGGCCTGGGGTGCCAGGTGGGAAACGTCGCGATCGCCGAGGTACAACTCGCCGCTGTCCTGCTTCTCAAGACCGGCGATGCAGCGCAGCAAGGTGGTTTTGCCACAGCCGGACGGGCCGAGCAGGCAAACCAGCTCACCGGCCGCCACGTCGAGAGAAACGTTATCCAGCGCGGTGAAGGCGCCAAAGCGTTTCTGCACGCCGCGCACCTTCATCGGGGCGCCAGGGTTGGTCAGGGCAGTTGCGATCGAGTGGTTCATGGACAGGCCTCATCAGCAGATGAAGCCCATCCTAGGTTTGTAATGCGTCGGTCATGTGGCAGTGAGGCAAAAACGGCTGATAGTGGTATTCAGGGATTTGGGTTGGATGGAATGAGCAATGAATAACCTGTGGCGAGGGAGCTTGCTCCCGTTGGACTGCGCAGCAGTCCCATTTTCTGGGGCCGCTTCGCAGCCCAGCGGGAGCAAGCTCACTCGCCACAGGGGCCTATGCCGGGGCCATTTCCTGCGCCAGGCCGAGAAACGCCGCCGGTAACCGGGCGCCTTTGCGCTCCTTGAGGCAATACAGATACTCGGGAATCTGCGGCGCATTCTCAATCGTCAGCACGCGCAATTGAGGGTCATGCGGCACTTCCTGCCGGGCGATGATGCTGATGCCGATGTTGCGCAAAACCGCCTCACGAATCGATTCACGGCTGCCAATTTCCAGCAGCGGCCCGAAACTAACCCCCGCGCTGGCCAGCAACTCTTCGGTCAACCGCCGAGTGGTCGAGCCCGACTCGCGCATCAACAAGGTATGCCCGGCCAATGCACTCAGAGGAACATGGTCGTGAACTGCCAGCGGATGATTGCGATGCACCGCCAACACCAGCGGATCGCTGCCGAGCACCCGCCGAATCAGCCGCGCATCGTCGAGCAACTGCGACGACGCCGCGACATCCACCCGGTAATCCTCCAGTGCCTCCAGCACCTGCTGGGAGTTGCCGATTTCCACCGACACTTCCACCTGGGGCAAGCGCTCGCGAAAGGTCTTCACCAAGTCGAGGATGTAATACGGCGCCGTCGCGGCAATGCGCAATGTGCCCTCGACCTGGCCGCTGTTGCGCAGGAAAAACTCAATGTCGGCTTCCTGCTGCAACAGCGCCTTGACCATCGGCAGCAACCGCGCGCCTTCATCGCTGACGCTCAGGCGGCGACCGCCACGGTAGAACAATTCAACCGAGTACTGGCTTTCCAGATGGCGGATCTGCGTGGTCACCGTGGGTTGGCTCAGGCCGAGCTTTTTCGCCGCCAGGGTAATGCTGCCCAGGCGGGCAACCATGTAAAACGCCTTCAGCTCGGCACTCAGCACACCCGCTCCTCATCGCTTATTTGCGCAACAGGCGCAAACCGTTGAACACCACCAACAGGCTCACGCCCATGTCGGCGAACACCGCCATCCACATGGTGGCGATCCCGGCGAAGGTTACCCCAAGAAAGATCGCCTTGATGACCAAAGCGAGGGCGATGTTCTGTTTGAGGATGCTCGACGTCTGCCGCGACAGACGTATGAACGCAGGGATCTTGCGCAGATCGTCGTCCATCAGGGCGACATCGGCGGTCTCGATGGCGGTATCGGTGCCGGCGGCAGCCATCGCAAAACCGATTTCGGCCCGGGCCAGTGCCGGCGCATCGTTGATGCCGTCGCCGACCATGCCAACGCGATGCCCCTGTGCATAAAGTGCTTCGATGGCCTGCAGCTTGTCGGTCGGCAGCAGGTCGCCCTTGGCCTCGTCGATGCCGACTTGCGCAGCAATCGCCTGAGCGGTGTGGACGTTGTCGCCTGTAAGCATCAGGGTTTTGATGCCCAGATCGTGCAGTTGCTGGATCGCTTCGCGGCTGGATTCCTTGACCGTATCGGCCACGGCGAACAGCGCCAACGGGCCGGACTTGTCGAGCAACAACACCACTGACTTGCCCTGTTTTTCCAGCGCAAACAGCTTCTCTTCCAGCTCGGGCGAGCAAAGGTTCAGCTCTTCCACCAGACGATGGTTGCCCAAGTGGTAGGTCTGACCGTTGATTTCGCCGCGTACACCGCGACCCGCCAGCGCTTCAAAGTTATCCACAACGAGTGGCGCTAATTGTTTATCCACCGCCGCATTGGCGATGGCCAACGACACCGGGTGATCCGAGCGCCCGGCCAGCGCTGCCGCAATCGCCGGGGCGGTGGCGTCAGCGGTTGGATCAAGCGACAGATAATCGGTCTGCACCGGTTTGCCATGGGTAATGGTGCCGGTCTTGTCCAAGGCCAGGTAATCGAGCTTGTAACCGCCCTCCAGATAAACACCGCCCTTCACCAGGATGCCTTTGCGCGCCGCCGCCGCGAGGCCGCTGACGATGGTCACCGGGGTAGAGATAACCAGTGCGCACGGACAGGCAACGACCAGCAAGACCAACGCCCGGTAAATCCAGTCGAACCAGACGGCGCCCATGAACAGCGGTGGAATCACTGCAACGGCCAAGGCCAGCAGGAACACCGCCGGGGTATAGATTTTCGAGAACTGATCGACGAAGCGCTGGGTCGGCGCCCGTGCGCCCTGAGCCTGTTCTACGGCGTGGATGATCCGCGCCAGTGTGGAATTGTTCGCCGCCGCAGTGACGGAATATTCCAGGGAACCCGCCTGGTTGATGGTGCCAGCGAAGACCTTATCGCCCACCGTCTTCTCGATCGGCAGGCTTTCGCCGGTGATCGGTGCCTGATCGATGGTCGAACTGCCCGACACGACTTCGCCGTCCAGGCCAATCCGCTCGCCGGGACGCACCCGCACTCGCGCACCGAGTTCGATGGTTTTGACGTTTTGCTCGACCCAACGGCCGTCGGCTTGCTGCACCGTGGCCTGTTCCGGGGTCATCTGCATCAGGCCGCCAATGGCGTTGCGCGCCCGGTCCAGCGACTTGGCTTCGATCAACTCGGCCACGGTGAACAGGAACATCACCATCGCCGCTTCCGGCCATTGGCCGATCAGGATCGCGCCGGTGACCGCGATGCTCATCAAGGCGTTGATGTTCAGGTTGAGGTTCTTGAGCGCGATCCAGCCTTTCTTGTAAGTGGTGAGGCCACCACTGAGGATCGAAATCAGCGCGATGATCGCCACCACCCAGTCCGGCGCGGCGTTGGTGAAGTGGATCACCTCTGCCGCCAACGCACCCACGCCGGACAGCGCCAAGGGCCACCAGTGCTTTTTCTCGGGGATCGGCGCTGGCACTTCGGTGCCCTGCTCCATCGGTTCGGCCACCATGCCCAGCGACTTGATCGCCTCGATAATCGGCGCAGTGCTCGACAGGTCATGGGTGACGCCCAGGACCCGATTGATCAGGTTGAATTCCAGTTGCTGCACACCCGCGAGCTTGCCGAGTTTGTTCTGGATCAGCGTCTGCTCGGTCGGGCAATCCATGGCGTCGATGCGGAAACTGCTCAGCCGGGCGCCGTCGGTCGGCTTGTCGCTCAACTTGATCAGCGAAGGTGCTGCCGCCTTGGAGGAACAGCAGGAATCGCCGTGCCCGCCATGGTCATGCTTTTGCACAGGCTGCAGCTTTTGGCTGTGATCGTGATCGTGATCGTGATCAGCCTCGGGTTTGTGGGTGTGAAGGGAATCGCTCATTGGTTGCGTCCATGAAGGTGCCTGTTGCCAAGTAAAGACCCTGTAGCCACTATAGGGTCAAGCACCCTTTTGGAGATTGTTGTCATGAAGATCGGAGAATTGGCGAAACTCACCGACTGCGCCGTCGAAACCATCCGCTATTACGAGCGCGAAAACCTGCTGCCGGAACCGGCCCGCAGCGACGGCAACTACCGCGTCTACACCCAGGCCCACGCCGAACGCCTGACCTTCATCCGCAACTGCCGCACGCTCGACATGACCCTGGAAGAGATCCGCAGCCTGCTGGCCCTGCGCGACAGTCCGCAGGATCAGTGCGAAAGCGTGAATGCGTTGATCGACGAGCACATTCACCACGTGAAGGCGCGGATTGATGGGCTGATGGCGTTGCAGGCACAACTGCTCGACCTGCGCCAACGCTGTGGCGAGGGGACGGACATTGATCAGTGCGGGATTTTGCAGCGGCTGGAAGTGAGTGGCGGGGTTGTGGCGACGGAAGTTGAGCATTCCCATGTCGGCAGGAGTCATGGGCATTAATCCCATCGCCACATCAGCGACTAGATCAATTTGAACTCCAGTACGCCTCGTAGCCCCATGCCGTAAGTGATGCCAGGGACCATGCCCGAGCCCAGAAAAAGACTGCAGAGTAAGTGAACGGACTCACCCCGATGCTCTTCATAGACGGAGGGCTCAATCCGAAACCTGGTGGGTAAGTCGGGCTTGACCGTCAATTTGCGCTGATAGTCTCTCCAGGCTCCGCCCTGCCCGCCATCTGCGCTACTTTTCCAGAACATTTCAATGGCGTTGTTTGTTCGCAGGTTTTCAATCCGAGGAATGGTCAGAATGACGCCATCGGGATGTTGATTAATCTCAAGAAAGCCCTCCGAGACGCCTTCAATAGAAACCGGGCCGGTTTGAATCAGTGCTGGGGCGAAGGTCATGAACAACGATGCAGAGGGTATAGCGTTATCGCCTCTTTCGATGACAAAAATGACCTCGAGCCGGTCTCCTTCAAACTGCCTTGCGATGTCGTCGGGGATATCAAAATGTAATGAGGTGAAACTCAGCGCTGGCTGGGGCTGCGACTGGTAACTTCCCCCGGAACCGCCTAACGCCAACCATTGCACACGAACCTGATCGCCGATCTGAAATTCCCTATCGTTTACTACCACGACCACGCGAAGTGAATCGACGAAGATGGGGGCACCGGTGAAAATCTCCATGGGCACCACGCACTCCCATGGATCGAGGCTCGGAATGAAATGAAAGAGCCCAGACTGGCTTTCACAGCCAACGTACGGCTTCCCTGTTAATTCGGCGCGCTCCGTGCCGAAATGTTTTTCCGAAAAGCCGACTGTTCCACCGGCCGCAGTGTTATTCATGACAAGGCTCCTGAAATAAAAAGAGGGTGTTGCTGACCGCGGCCTGATTGGCCTCGTGATCAGTCAAACACCCTCTCGTTTATTCGCCTACTGTCACAAATGACAGTCAGATAGAACCTTTTCTAATAAAACAGCCTAGCTCTTGAACCAATCAGACCGCCATCGGCGCCGTCATCGGCGCGTGGTGCTGATACCCCTCAAGCGAGAAATCGCTCGGCTCGATCAACTCCAGCCACTCCGGCTGATACTCACCGGTCTTGGCAAACTCCGGCACACGCTCACTGATCACCAGCTTGGGCATCGGGAACGGCTCGCGCTTGAGCTGTTCGTTGAGCATGTCCAAATGGTTTTCGTAGACGTGGGCATCACCGATGAAATAGGTGAACCAGCGCGGTGTGTAGCCGGTCAGGCGACCAATCAGGCTCAGCAGCGCGGCGCCTTCGGTGAGGTTGAACGGCGTGCCCAGGCCCAGGTCGTTGGAGCGGATGTAGAGGGTCAGGGAGATTTCCTTGGTCTCGACATTCGGGTGGAACTGGTACAGCAGATGGCACGGCGGCAAGGCCATTTCATCGAGCTGCGCCACGTTCCAGCCGTGGAACAGGATGCGGCGGCTGCCCGGGTCCTTGATGATGGTGTCGACGCACTGGCGAATCTGGTCGATCGCCTTGTACAGAACGACATAGGCCTGACCGTCTTCTTCACCTTCGGCGATCTGACGATAGCCTTGGCTCAGGGTCTGTTCGATGGCGGCCTGATTGCTGACCGGAATCTGCTTGTACGCCGGCCATTTGCGCCATTGCACGCCGTAGATTTCGCCAAGGTCGTCTTCGCCCTGACGGAACGGATTGGCCAGCCATTGCGTGTTTTCGTTGGCGTTCTGATCCCAGACTTTGCAGCCCAGCGCGCGGAATTCGGCGGCGTTGTTCACGCCCCGCAGGAAACCACACATCTCGCCGATGGCCGATTTGAAGGCCATCTTGCGCGTGGTGATCGCCGGGAAACCTTCTTTGAGGTCATAACGCAGCATCGCGCCCGGAAAGCTGATGGTGTTCACGCCGGTGCGGTTGGCTTGCTTGGTGCCATTCTTGATGACGTGGGCGACCAGTTCGAGATATTGCTTCATGAGTTACCTGTGTCCTTGAACCCGGGGTCGTCACCCCGGGATTCGAATTTATACGGCTGCCGCTGGAGTCGCCGGGGCGCGGTGATACGCCAGCCAGATCAGGAACAGCCCGCCAACGATCATCGGTACGCAGAGCACCTGGCCCATGGTCAGCCAGTTCCAGGCCAGATAGCCCAGTTGCGCGTCCGGTACGCGGACGAATTCCACGATGAAACGGAAGATGCCGTAGAACAGGGCAAACATCCCGGACACCGCCATGGTCGGCCGCGGCTTGCGCGAGAACAACCAGAGAATGGCAAACAGCGCCACGCCTTCCAGGGCGAACTGATACAGCTGCGACGGGTGACGCGGCAGCTGCGCCGGATCGCTGAACGGCGGGAAGATCATTGCCCACGGCACGTCGGTCGCCTTGCCCCACAACTCGGCATTGATGAAGTTACCGATGCGCCCGGCACCCAGGCCGATCGGCACCATCGGAGCAACAAAATCCATCAGCTGGAAGAACGACTTGTTGTTCTTTTTACCAAACCACAACGCCGCCAGCATCACGCCGATGAAGCCGCCATGGAACGACATGCCTCCCTTCCACACTTCGAAAATCAGCATCGGGTTGGCCAGGTAAGCGTGCAGATCGTAGAACAGCACATAGCCCAGGCGGCCGCCGACGATAACGCCCATCGACATCCAGAAGACCATGTCGGAGAGTTTCTCCTTGGTCCAGGTCGGGTCGAAACGGTTGAGCCGGCGCGATGCCAGCAGCCAGGCGCCGCCGATGCCGATCAGGTACATCAGACCGTACCAGTGGATTTTCAGCGGACCGATGGCCAGGGCCACCGGGTCGATCTGCGGGTAAGGCAGCATTGCGACTCCTTGTTGAAAGTTGAAAGCAGAATTCCCGGGCGACGCTGCCACCTCAGGATTAAGCCAGCATTGCGAGCTAGAGCAGGAAGCTCAGGCCTACGCAGAACAGCAAAGCCGCGAACAGCCTTTTCAGCAACTTCGGCGACAGCCTGTGGGCCAGTCGCGCACCGAGACGGGCAAACACCATGCTGGTCAGGGCAATCCCGAGCAGCGCCGGCAAATAGATAAAACCGAGACTATGGGCCGGCAGCAAGGGATCGTGCCAGCCCAGAATCATGAAACTTAATGCACTGGCCAAGGCGATGGGCAGACCGCAGGCCGACGAAGTTGCCACCGCTTGCTGCATCGGCACGCTGCGCCAGGTCAGGAACGGCACCGTCAACGAGCCGCCGCCAATGCCGAAAATCGCCGAGGCCCAGCCAATCACACTGCCGGCCACCGTGAGACCGAGTTTGCCGGGCACCGTTTGGCTGGCTTTGGGTTTGACGTCAAGCGCCAGTTGCGCCGCGATGATCAGCGCAAACACGCCGATGATTTTCTGCAGGTTCGGGCCGGAGATCGCTTCGGCCGTCAGCGCCCCGAAACCGGCGCCCATCAGAATACCGACGGTCATCCACACGAATATCGGCCAACGCACGGCGCCACGACGGTGATGCTCGCGAACCGCATTGACCGACGTAAAGATGATCGTCGCCAGGGAAGTGCCGACCGCCAAGTGGGTCAGGATCGACGCATCGAAGCCCTGCAAGGTGAAACTGAACACCAGAACCGGGACGATAATGATCCCGCCGCCAACCCCGAACAGCCCGGCCAGCACGCCTGCGCAGGCGCCCAGCGCCAGATAGAGCAGAAATTCCATGGACGATCCCAATGCTTAGCCAAAACCGGAGCGGCATGGTAACGGATGCATGGCCTCGGGCTCCACTGCGGATGGCAATGGAACGACAGGCGACGACTGCGTAGAGTGGGCAAAAAACACACAAGGACCACCTTATGTGCCTGATTGTTTTTGCCTGGCGACCGGGTCACGCCCAGCCGCTGATCGTGGCGGCCAACCGCGACGAGTTCTATGCCCGGCCCAGCCAGCCCCTGGCGCAATGGCCGCACGCACCGCACGTCTACGCCGGTCGCGACCTCGAAGCCGGCGGCACCTGGCTTGGTATCGGTGCCAATGGGCGCTTTGCTGCGCTGACCAATATTCGTGATCCGCAGCAGCCGCCCTCGCGAAAATCCCGAGGTGAGCTGGTGGCGGGTTTTCTCTTGGGCAACATGCCAATTGATGATTACTTAAGCGACATTGTCGGACGTTCGCTGGAATATGCCGGGTTTAATTTGCTGATCGGCAATGCCAACGAACTGTGGCACTTCAATGCGCGGGAGTCTGAGGCGGTGATGCTGGCGCCAGGGGTTTATGGGTTGTCGAATGCCGGGCTGGATACGCCGTGGCCGAAACTGCTCAAGGCGCGGGCGGCGCTGGAGAAAGTGCTGGAGGATCCGCAGCCAGAGGCGTTACTGGCGTTGCTGAATGATCCGCAGACCGCACCCTTTGCCGAGCTGCCGGATACCGGCGTGGGGCTGGCGACCGAGACGTTGTTGTCGAGTGTGTTTATCGCCAGCCCCACGTATGGGACGCGGGCGAGTACGGCATTGATTGTTCAGGCGGATGGGAGGCGGCGGATGGTCGAACGGAGTTTCGGGCCGTATGGGGGACATTTGGGGGAAGTGGAAATCAAGATTTGAAGGCTAGCGATCAGCTGTGGCGAGGGAGCTTGCTCCCGTTCGGTTGCGCAGCAGCCGCAAAACGATTGGGAATGCTTCGCACTCCAGCGGGAGCAAGCTCCCTCGCCACAGGGCCATCAGCCTTTCAGAGGGCTTTGACTGCCGCCGGATTGACCATCCGCGCCAACCCAAGGTTCTTCAGCGCCAGTTGCAACGAGCTGTGGATCACTTGCGGGTTGTCGATGGTCATCAGCTCGGCCAGCAATTCCTGGGCCTTGCTCAGGTTGATCTGCCGCAGCATCCACTTCACTTTCGGCAGGTTGGTGGCGTTCATCGACAGGCTGTCGAAGCCCATCGCCATCAACAGCACCGCCGCCGCAGGGTCACCGGCCATCTCGCCGCAGATGCTCACAGGCTTACCTTCGGCGTGGGCATCGCGCACCACGTTCTGCAACGCTTGCAGCACCGCCGGATGCAGATAGTCGTAAAGGTCGGCTACACGCGGGTTGTTGCGGTCCACCGCGAGCAGGTATTGAGTCAGGTCGTTCGAGCCGACCGACAGGAAGTCCACCTGCCGCGCCAGTTCCTTGGTCTGATACACCGCTGCCGGAATCTCGATCATCACGCCAATCGGCGGCATTGGCACGTCGGTGCCTTCGTCGCGGACTTCGCCCCAGGCCCGGTGAATCAAGTGCAGGGCTTCTTCCAGTTCGTGGGTGCCGGAGATCATCGGCAGCAGAATCCGCAGGTTGTTCAAGCCTTCACTGGCCTTGAGCATCGCGCGGGTCTGCACCAGGAAGATTTCCGGGTGGTCGAGGGTGACGCGAATGCCGCGCCAGCCGAGGAACGGGTTGTCTTCCTTGATCGGGAAGTACGACAGCGACTTGTCGCCGCCGATGTCCAGGCTGCGCATGGTCACCGGTTGCGGATGGAACGCGGCGAGTTGCTCGCGGTAGATCGCCAGCTGCTCCTTTTCGCTCGGGAACCTCTGGTTGATCATGAACGGCACTTCGGTGCGGTACAGACCGACCCCTTCGGCACCACGCTTCTGCGCTCGCGCCACATCCGCCAGCAGGCCGGTGTTAACCCACAGCGGCATGCGGTGGCCATCGAGGGTCACGCACGGCAAATCGCGCAGGGAGTCGAGGCCGAGCGCCAGTTGTTTCTCTTCTTCCACCACTTCGGCGAACTGCTTGCGCAGCACGTCGCTGGGGTTGGTGTAGACCTCGCCGCGATTACCATCGACGATCAATTCGATGCCGTCGACCTTGGCATAGGGCAGGTCGACCAGGCCCATCACCGTCGGGATGCCCATCGCCCGGGCGAGGATCGCGACGTGGGAGTTGCCTGAACCGAGGACAGAGACCAGACCGACCAGCGTGCCTTCCGGCACCTCGCCGAGCATTGCCGGCGTCAGCTCTTCGCTGACCAGAATGGTTTTTTCCGGGTAGATCAGATTCTGCTGACGCTCTTCCTGCAAGTAGGCGAGCAAACGGCGGCCAAGGTCCTTGACGTCCGAGGCGCGCTCACGCAGGTAAGCGTCGTCCATCAATTCGAAACGGTTGACGTGTTCAGTGACCACCTGGCGCAACGCGCCCTGGGCCCACTGACCGGTCTTGATCACCGTGGTCACTTCGTTGCCCAGCGCCTCGTCGGCGAGCATCATCAGGTAGACGTCGAACAAGGCCCGCTCTTCGGGACGCAGCTGCGAGGCCAGTTTGGCGGACAAGGCACGCATGTCGGCGCGCACGCCTTCGATGGCGGTCTTGAACAGGCCGAGTTCGGCCTCGATGTCGGTGATGGTCTTGTCGGGCACCACGTCCAGATCGGCCGGCGGCAGCATGACCACCGCGGTCCCGACCGCCGCACCCGGCGAACCCGGTACACCGACGAACTTGGCTTCCTGGATGCCTTTGCCCTGACGGCCCAGGCCACGGATCGAACCGGTGGCCTCGGCGTGGGCGATAACGCCGGCGAGCTGCGCGCTCATGGTCACGAGGAAGGCTTCTTCACCTTCATCGAACTGGCGGCGTTCTTTTTGCTGAATGACCAACACGCCGACGACGCGGCGGTGGTGAATGATCGGCGCCCCGAGGAATGAGGCGTAGCGCTCCTCGCCAGTTTCGGCGAAGTAGCGGTAGCGCGGGTGATCCGCGGCGTTTTCGAGGTTCAGGGGTTCTTCACGCGTGCCGACCAGGCCGACCAAACCTTCGTTGGGTGCCATGCTGACTTTGCCGATCGAGCGCTTGTTCAAGCCCTCGGTGGCCATCAGCACGAAGCGGTTGGTCTCAGGGTCAAGCAGGTAGACCGAGCAGACCTGGCTGCCCATGGCCTCTTTGACGCGCAACACAATAATCCCCAACGCCGCCTTGAGATCCTTGGCGGAGTTAACTTCCTGGACGATCTTGCGCAGCGTATTGAGCATGGCTCGGGGTCGAACTCCGTCGTCAGTCGCGCGTTAAAAGGCGCGGGGCAAGCTCTTTGAGAGCGCGTCGATACACCTCGCGCTTGAATGTCACCACCTGGCCCAACGGATACCAATAACTGACCCAGCGCCAGCCATCGAACTCCGGTTTACCGGTCAAATCCATCCGCACCCGCTGCTCGTTGGAGATCAGGCGCAGGAGAAACCATTTCTGTTTCTGGCCGATGCACAGCGGTTGGCTGTGGGTACGGACCAGACGTTGCGGCAAACGATAGCGCAACCAGCCCCGGGTGCAGGCGAGAATTTCAACATCTTCGCGCTCAAGACCCACTTCTTCGTTCAACTCGCGGTACAAGGCGTCTTCCGGCGTCTCCTGGGGGTTGATCCCACCCTGTGGAAACTGCCAGGCATCTTGATTGATACGGCGAGCCCATAGCACCTGTCCGGCATCATTCGTGAGAATGATCCCGACATTGGGGCGGAAACCATCGGGGTCGATCACGGCAACAACCTCGCAAACGCATGTCGCCGCATTGTTCCACAAAGGTTGTGAAGGCAGCAACGAGCCGACCTACCTTATGTGCACTCTTGTGAAAAGTCCGTATTCTGGACGCCTTTCTACAGACTTTTCAGCGAGTAACTGCAATGCGGCTGGCTTTATTCGACTTGGACAACACGCTTTTGGGCGGCGACAGTGACCACGCCTGGGGCGATTACCTGTGCGAACGCGGCTTCCTCGACGCCGTCGCGTACAAGGCTCGCAACGACGAGTTCTATCAGGACTACCTGGCCGGCAAGCTGGATAACGATGCTTATCTGAACTTCTGCCTGGAAGTCCTAGGCCGCACCGAGATGGCCACGCTGGATCAATGGCACCTGGATTACATGCGCGATTGCATTGAGCCGATCGTGCTGCCCAAGGCGATTGAATTGCTGGCAAAGCACCGTGAGGCTGGCGACAAACTGGTAATCATCACCGCCACCAACCGCTTCGTCACCGGGCCGATTGCCCGGCGTCTGGGGGTTGAAACCCTGATTGCCACGGAATGCGAAATGGTCGATGGCCGTTATACCGGGCGCAGCACCGACGTTCCATGCTTTCGCGAAGGCAAGGTGACGAGGCTGAATCGTTGGCTGGAAGAGACCGGACACTCGCTGGAAGACAGCTATTTCTACAGCGATTCGATGAATGATTTGCCGTTGCTGGAGCAAGTGGCGAATCCGGTGGCGGTCGATCCTGATCCTAATCTGCGGGCCGAGGCCGAGCAGCGTGGCTGGCCGGTAATTTCGTTGCGCGATTGACATTGCTTTCGCGGGCAAGCCTCGCGCCTACGGATCACCTAAACCCTGTAGGAGCGAGGCTTGCCCGCGAATGGGTCAACACGGTCCATCGCCTTAAACAGGCTTGGCGCCCATCAACCCCGCAATGGCGATAAAGCAGACAAAGCTGAACAGTGCGAGAGCAAAGGTGAACTTGCCGCTGCCGCCGGGCGCAGTACGCAGCTTGTTCAGCCGCACCAACAACCAGACCCACCCCAACGCCGCCAGGGTGTAAAGCACACTCGACGCCAGCAACCACGCCTGCCCCAACGGCCAGCCCACCAGATGCACCATCCACCAGCCGGTGAATGGCATGCTCAGCAACGCCAGGCCCATCAGCAGCCAAACGAACACCCGAGGCCGTTGCAGCGTGCGTGCCGCAGCAGTCGCATCGCCACTACGCCGCGTTTGCCAAAACCATATCCCCAAGCCCAGTGCACAGCCCAATAATATTGCCGTCGCCGCGGTGTGCGCCATTTTCAGGGCGGTTAACGTTTCCATTGTTCGATTTCCTTATGACCTGCCCATCAGCGTAGCCACTCAGCCAAGAAACAGCTTATAGGCCGGGTTGTCGCTTTCGTCCCAGTATGGGTAACCGATTTCTTCCAGTGCCGCCGGCACCAGATGACGTTCGTCGTGCGGCACTTGCAGACCCGCGACCACGCGGCCATCCGCCGCGCCGTGGTTGCGGTAGTGGAACATCGAGATATTCCAGCGCCCGCCGAGCTTGTTGAGGAAGTTGAACAGCGCGCCCGGACGCTCAGGGAATTCGAAGCGCAGAATCACTTCATCGACCACGTGGGCCGCGCGACCACCCACCATGTGGCGAATGTGCAGCTTGGCCAGTTCGTTATCGGTCAGGTCCAGCACCGGAAAACCCTGCTCGCCGAGGCTGGCGATCAGCGCACTGCGCGGGTCGGTTTCCGGGTGCGTTTGCACGCCCACGAAGATGTGCGCTTCGCTGCCGGTGTTGTAGCGGTAGTTGAATTCGGTGATCTGGCGCTTGCCGATGGCCTCGCAGAACGCCTTGAAGCTGCCCGGTTTCTCGGGGATGGTCACGGCGATGATGGCTTCACGACCTTCGCCCAGCTCGGCGCGCTCGGCAACGTGGCGCAGGCGGTCGAAGTTGACGTTGGCACCGGAATCGATGGCGACAAAGGTGTGCCCGGTGACACCGTGCTGCTCGACGTACTTCTTGATCCCGGCCACGCCCAGGGCGCCGGCAGGTTCGGTGATCGAGCGGGTATCGTCGTAGATATCCTTGATCGCCGCACAGATTTCGTCGGTGCTGACGGTGATGACTTCATCGACGTAGTCTTTGCAGATGTCGAAGGTGTGCTGACCGATCTGCGCCACCGCGACGCCATCGGCGAACAGGCCCACCGTCGGCAGCACCACGCGCTCGCCGGCCGCCATGGCCGCTTGCAGGCAGTTGGAATCGTCCGGTTCGACGCCGATGATTTTGATTTCAGGGCGCAGGTATTTCACATACGCCGCGATCCCGGCGATCAACCCGCCGCCGCCCACCGGAACGAAGATCGCATCGAGACGCCCGGGGTGCTGGCGCAGAATCTCCATCGCCACGGTGCCCTGCCCGGCAATGGTGTGGGGATCGTCATAGGGGTGAATGTAGACGTAGCCTTTTTCGTCGACCAGTTTGAGCGAGTAGGCCAGGGCTTCCGGGAACGAATCACCGTGAAGCACCACTTTGCCGCCACGCGAACGCACGCCTTCGACCTTGATTTCCGGGGTGGTCTTGGGCATGACGATGGTCGCCTTCACGCCCAGCACTTTCGCCGCCAGGGCCAGGCCCTGCGCGTGGTTGCCCGCCGAGGCGGTGACCACGCCGCGAGCTCGCTCCTCGTCGCTGAGCTGGGTCAGCTTGTTGTAGGCGCCGCGAATCTTGAACGAGAACACCGGCTGCAAGTCTTCGCGCTTGAGCCAAATGGCGTTGCCCAGCCGCTCTGAGAGCTGGCGGGCCGTCTGCAATGGGGTTTCTACGGCAACGTCATAAACGCGCGAGGTGAGGATCTTCTTGACGTACTGTTCGAGCATCGGAAAGCATCACTGAGCGGGTTGGGCAGGGCCAAGGAGTCTAACCCGGCTTTCGGCCGGGCGACCACACTAAACAGGTGGTTTTAGACACCATTGAACCCTTGTGGCGAGGGAGCTTGCTCCCGCTGGAGCGCGCAGCGGTCCCCCTACATTGGTTCAGACATACCGTATGTGCAGGTTTTGCGACTGCTTCGCAGCCGAACGGGGGCAAGCCCCCTCGCCACAAAAGCAAATCTGATCCGCGCGCCAATCGGGCAATGACCTGCCACACCGCCAAGCCTATAATGCCGGCCTTTCGTTCCCTCCTTCGGCACCTCGGAGCCCGCATGACCCAGGATCAACTCAAACAGGCAGTGGCTCAGGCCGCCGTCGACTTCATCCTTCCGAAACTCGACGACAAAAGCGTCGTGGGTGTCGGCACCGGCTCCACCGCCAACTGCTTCATCGACGCCCTGGCCAAACACAAAGGCGCATTCGATGGTGCGGTCGCCAGCTCCGAAGCCACCGCCGCCCGCCTCAAGGGCCACGGCATTCCGGTGTATGAACTCAATACCGTCAGCGATCTGGAGTTTTATGTCGACGGCGCCGATGAAAGCGACGAGCACCTGAACCTGATCAAGGGCGGCGGCGCGGCCCTGACCCGCGAGAAGATCGTCGCGGCCGTGGCCAAGACCTTCATCTGCATCGCCGACGCCAGCAAACTGGTGCCGGTACTTGGCGCGTTCCCGCTGCCGGTCGAAGTGATCCCGATGGCCCGCAGCCATGTGGCCCGCGAGCTGGTGAAGCTCGGCGGTGACCCGGTTTACCGTGAAGGCGTGCTGACGGACAACGGCAACATCATCCTCGACGTGTTCAACATGCAGATCACCAACCCGGTGGAGCTGGAAACGCAGATCAACGCCATTGTGGGCGTGGTCACCAATGGCTTGTTCGCGGCGCGTCCGGCGGACTTGCTGCTGCTGGGCACCAGCGAAGGCGTAAAAACCCTGCGCGCCCAGTAAGCCGACACGCAGATAAACCATGTGGGAGCGAGCCTGCTCGCGATAGCGGTCTTTCAGTCAACATCTCTATCGACTGACACGGCCTCATCGCGAGCAGGCTCGCTCCCACAGTTGTTTTGGGGTATTGGTCAGGGTTGCACTGGTTTTTTGAAGACGTAGAACAGGTTCGGCTCGCTCACCAGGTACATCGTGCCGTCGTCATCCATGGCGATGCCTTCCGCTTGCGGCACGGTCTTCTGCAAGCCCTGACGCCCCTTGCTCAGTGACATGGTACTCAGCGGTCGCCCGTCCACATCCAGTTCCAGAATCAGCCGCGACTCGTCGGACAGCGCCAGCAAATGGCCGCTGCGCTCGTCATATTGCAGGCTCGACAGGTCTCGCACGAACATCCCGGCATCGCGCTTGGGGTTGTTGACCACGTGCACCGCGTAGGATTTCTCCGGATTGTAATGCGGGAAGCCCTGCACTTCGTAGATCAGCATCGGGTCGCGCTCCTTGGCGACGAACAGCCGCTTGCCCACCGAATCGTAAGCCAGACCTTCGAAACCCTTGTTGCCGCTCATGTGCACGCCGAGGGTCATCTGCTCGGCATCCGCCGCATCGAGGAATGTCGTGTCCTTCTCCAGATGAATCTTGATCAGCCGTTGCTGGCGTTCATCGGTGATCACGTAAGTGTCGGCGCTGATGAACTCCACCGCCTCCGGGTCGCCGAAGCCAACCAGCGCAACGCGTCGAATGATCCGCCCGTCCAGCGACAGCTCGATCAGCTCGGCGTTTTTGTTGGTGACGGTAAACAGGCTTTTGCGCACCGGATCGAAGGTCAGCGCCGACACATCGTCGTCCAAGCCGTCAATGACCCGGGCCTCGATTGCTACCCGGTATTGATCCAGGCCAATGGACTCGCTGCTGAGCGGTTTCCAGAGGGTGTGCAGGTTGAACCAGGCACGCTCGAACAGGCGCATGTATTGGCCAACCGCAACCAGCGCGACCAGTGCAATGACTGTCAGGATCAAAAGAAGGGGTTTGGGACGGGCAAGTCGGCGCATTCAGGCGAGCTCGGAAACAGAAACAGGCGGATGAAATATCACGCCTGTATGAATTCAAGCTTAATGGCCAGTGGCCCTGAATCACAACTTTCCGATTCGGGCGCCTATTTCTGCTTTTCGAAACGGTAGAACAGGTTTGGCTCGCTTACCATGTACAGGGTGCCCGCCTCATCCATGGTCACGCCTTCGGCACGCGGAATGGTCTTCTTCAGGCCGTTGAAGCCGCCCAGCAAGGTCATGAAGCTGACCTGCTCACCCTTCTCGTCCAGTTCCAGCAACAAGTGGGAGTCGGCGGACAGCGCCAGTGTGTGGCCCGTGCGCGGATCGATGGCCAGCGCCGACAGGTTGCGGACGTCCAGTTCGTCATTGGCAAGCTTTTGCTTGTTGCCCTTGAGGGTCTGGCTGCCGTCGCTTTTCCAGCTGAACAGCGCCGGTGGGCGTTCCTCACCCAGCAGGATTTGCTGATTGCGCGGGTCATAGACGATGGCTTCGAAGGCCTTGTTCTGGTCTTTCGAAGGGCCGAGGTCATATTTCGGGAAGTTAGCGATGTTCAGCTCGCGAGTGTCGGCATCGACCTTGACGATGGAGAGCATGTGCTCACGCTCATCGACGATGGCCAGCAGACCGTTGCCCATCACGGTCAGGGCTTCCGGATTGCTCCAACCCACCAGCGGCATTTTGCGCAGGACGTCGCCCTGCAAGGTCAGCTCAACGAGAAACGGGTTTTTGCCCATGACCGAAAACAGGGTTTTGGTCTGCGGGTCGTAGGCCAGGTCCGACGCTTCGTCCTTCTCCATGCCTGGCAGCAGCTTGGCGTCGATCACCGCGCGGTAATCCGGCAGCCAGATACTTTCCTGACGCTCGGCCGGGCTTTCAAAACGCTCATGCAGCCAGAGCACACCGCGATCGTCCCAATGCATGGCAAAGGCGAGGCCATAAGCGGCGACGGCCACCAGCAAAAGCCAGGAATACCAACGCATGACAAAGCGCGAGCGGCGGGCAGTTTTGACTGTGGGCAGCGGTTGGGTGGCCATTCAGGATGCGTTCCAGAAATTCAGGCTACGGGTAATAGCACAATTGGGATCGGCACAGACGCCGGAATCCGCGGAATTATCCAGAATGGATGTGAAAAAAACGGGAAATGGCGGGATTGCCCTGCGTGAGCGCCGCTTTGCCTGAGGCAGAAACACAATACCCTGTAGGAGCCAGCAAGCCGGCTCCTACAAAGGTTGGCGTTGTGTTAGCGGACGCTGCTGGTGAAGCTGCTCGCGCCTGGCAGTTCGATCACCAGTTCATCACCGACATTCAGCGGGCCAACACCCACCGGCGTGCCGGTCAGGATCACATCACCGGCCTGCAGCGAGAAGCAGCCGGCCATGTGCTGGATCATCGGCACGATCGGGTTGAGCATGGCGCTGCTGTTGCCATCCTGGCGCACTTCGCCATTGATGGTCAGGCGGATGCCGATGTCGGTCAGGTCCTCAAAGATACTGCCGGACACGAACGGAGCAATCACTGCCGCGCCGTCGAAAGACTTGGCGATTTCCCAAGGCAGGCCCTTGGATTTCAGCTCGGCCTGCTTGTCGCGCAGGGTCAGGTCCAGGGCCGGAGCAAAGCCGGAGATCGCATCCAGCACTTCTTCACGGCTTGGCTTGGTCGACAGAGGCTTGCCGATCAGCACCGCGATCTCCGCTTCGTAATGCACCGAACCGCGCTCGGTCGGAATGCTGAAACTACCTTCCAGCGGCACCACGCAACTGCCCGGCTTGATAAACAACAGCGGTTCTGTAGGCACCGGGTTGTCCAGTTCCTTGGCGTGTTCGGCATAGTTGCGGCCGATGCACACCACCTTCCCGAGAGGGAAGTGAATACGCGTACCGTCGACATACTGGTGCTGATAGCTCATTACCGACTCCTGTTTCGTAGCGCTTAAATTCAAAAGTCAAACAGCGAAAATTTTGCCCGGGTTCATGATGCCGTTCGGGTCGAACACCGCCTTGACGGCTTTCATGTACTCGATCTCAACCGGCGAGCGGCTGTAGGTCAAGTAATCCCGCTTGGTCATGCCCACGCCGTGTTCGGCGGAAATCGAGCCGTTGTACTTCTCGACGGTTTCGAATACCCACTTGTTAACGGTCGCGCACTTGGCGAAGAACTCGTCCTTGCTCAGGTTTTCCGGCTTGAGGATGTTCAAGTGCAGGTTGCCGTCGCCGATGTGGCCGAACCAGACGATTTCGAAATCCGGGTAGTGTTCGCCGACGATCGCGTCGATTTCCTTCAGGAATGCCGGGACTTTCGATACGGTGACCGAAATGTCGTTCTTGTACGGCGTCCAGTGGGAAATGGTTTCGGAGATGTATTCGCGCAGCTTCCACAGGTTCTGCAGCTGGGTTTCGCTCTGACTCATCACGCCGTCCAGCACCCAGCCCTGCTCGACGCAGTGCTCGAAGGTTTCCAAGGCGTGGTTGGCCACTTCTTCGGTAGTCGCTTCGAATTCCAGCAAGGCGTAGAACGGGCAATCGGTTTCAAACGCCGCCGGCACGTCACCGCGCGCCATGACCTTGGCCAGGGCCTTGTCGGAGAAGAATTCGAAGGCGGTCAGGTCAAGTTTGCTCTGGAACGCGTGCAGCACCGGCATGATCGAGTCGAAATCGGCGGTGCCGAGGACCATCGCGGTGAGGTTTTTCGGCGCACGGTCCAGGCGCATGGTCGCTTCGACGACAAAACCGAGAGTGCCTTCGGCGCCGATGAACAGCTGACGCAGGTCGTAGCCGGTGGCGTTCTTGATCAGGTCGCGGTTCAGTTCCAGCAGATCGCCCTTGCCGGTGACGACTTTCATGCCGGCCACCCAGTTGCGGGTCATCCCATAGCGAATCACCTTGATGCCGCCGGCATTGGTGCCGATATTGCCGCCAATCTGGCTCGAACCTGCCGAAGCGAAATCCACTGGGTAGTACAGGCCTTTTTCTTCGGCGACGTTCTGCAAGTGTTCGGTGACCACGCCTGGCTGGCACACTGCGGTGCGGTCGGTCAGGTTCACATCGAGAATCTGGTTCATGTAGTCGAACGACACGACCACTTCACCATTGGCCGCCACCGCTGCGGCAGAAAGACCGGTGCGACCGCCCGACGGCACCAGCGCCACCTTGCGTTCGTTGGCCCAACGGACAATGGCCTGGACCTGCTCAGTGGTCTTGGGAAACACGATGGCTGTCGGGGCCGGGGCGAAATGCTTGGTCCAATCCTTGCCGTAAGCATTCAGGGAGTCGGCGTCGGTCAACACCTTGCCAGGCTCAACCAGGGTCTTCAGCTCATCAATCAGGGCAGGATTGGTCATCGACAGAACTCTCGAACAATTCATGGTCATCCTGAGAACGCTTCACGTCGCAGGAATGAGTGTTTAGCGGGGTGCGTATGCTAGCATACCGACCCCGCAGGGTAGTGCCCAACGGCTATTCTGCGGTAACGGCCTTCTTGCCGTTCGGGTCAGCATCTGTTGACCATTTCCTGCCATTTTTCTCCGGGATACAGGTTTACGCAGATGAGCAAGACTTCTCTCGATAAGAGCAAGATCAAGTTCCTTCTTCTCGAAGGCGTCCACCAATCGGCTGTCGACGTCCTCAAGTCGGCGGGCTACACCAGCATCGAGTACCTCACCGGTTCTCTGCCGGAAGCCCAGCTGAAAGAAAAGATCGCTGATGCGCACTTCATCGGCATTCGCTCTCGCACTCAACTGACCGAAGAGATCTTCGATCACGCGAAGAAGCTCGTGGCTGTTGGGTGTTTCTGCATCGGCACCAACCAGGTCGACCTGAACGCGGCGCGCGAACGCGGCATCGCGGTGTTCAACGCCCCGTACTCCAACACTCGCTCCGTTGCCGAGCTGGTGCTGGCCGAGGCGATCCTGTTGCTGCGCGGCATTCCTGAGAAAAACGCTTCCTGCCACCGTGGCGGCTGGATCAAGAGCGCAGCCAACTCCTTCGAGATCCGCGGCAAGAAGCTGGGCATCGTCGGTTACGGCTCGATCGGCACTCAACTGTCGGTCCTGGCGGAAGGCCTGGGCATGCAGGTGTACTTCTACGACACCGTGACCAAGCTGCCACTGGGCAACGCCACTCAGGTCGGCAACCTGACCGAGCTGCTGGGCATGTCCGACATCGTCACCCTGCACGTTCCGGAAACCGCAGCCACCCAGTGGATGATCGGCGAGAAGGAAATCCGCGCCATCAAGAAGGGCGGCATCCTGATCAACGCCGCTCGCGGCACCGTGGTCGAACTGGACGCCCTGGCGGACGCGATCAAGGACAAGCACCTGATCGGCGCGGCCATCGACGTATTCCCGGTGGAGCCACGCTCCAACGACGAAGAGTTCGAAAGCCCGCTGCGTGGCCTGGACAACGTGATCCTGACCCCGCACATCGGCGGTTCCACCGCTGAAGCGCAAGCCAACATCGGTCTGGAAGTGGCAGAAAAACTGGTCAAGTACAGCGACAACGGTACCTCGGTATCGTCCGTGAACTTCCCGGAAGTGGCCCTGCCGGCTCACCCTGGCAAGCACCGCCTGCTGCACATCCACGAGAACATTCCGGGCGTGATGAGCGAGATCAACAAGGTCTTCGCCGAGAACGGCATCAACGTCTCCGGTCAGTTCCTGCAGACCAACGAGAAAGTCGGCTACGTGGTGATCGACGTCGACGCCGAGTACTCGGAAATGGCCCAAGAGAAGCTGCAGCACATCAACGGCACCATTCGTTGCCGCGTGTTGTTCTGACAGCGACTTGAGCGACAAAAAAAGGAGACCCTCGGGTCTCCTTTTTCATGGGCGCTACTAACGTTACTTAACGTTGACAGTGATCTTCTCGGAGACGACCGGTGGATCGAAGGCCATATGGTTCATGTCGCCCAACTCCAACTGCAAGGTGTGCTTGCCAGGTGTCAGCGTCAGCTCGGTTTCGGTTTGCGCCTTGCCGAAATGAACGTGATTGGCATCTGCCGGGATGACTGCCCCTGCAGCCACGACATCCTTGGCATCAATCAGCAAATGGTGGTGGCCGGTGTTCTTGGTGGTATCGCCCGCTGGCGCCAGCGCAACGTTCTCGACAGCGAATTTAACCTTGAAAGTTTGCGGAACAGTCCCACCATCTTCAGGAGAAACGATGGACACTTCGGCACCCTTGGGGGCCGGTGTTGCAGCACTGGCCAGCACCGAAACGCCCATCAATAGGCCAGCCAATGCTGCTCGTGACATAAACGTTTTCATTCTCTTCTCCAGTTTTTCCGTAAAATCCGCGTGGCCGAGACAACTTCACGGCCATTCGTTGTCGAAGGATCTCGACAACCATAGCAAAGCGAGCCTGAACCAGCGCGTCGCAATAATGAATTCAAAGGAGTGACCATGCGTTTTTTGCCTGGCCTGATCTGCCTGCTACCCCTTTTGAGCCCTTTGGCTCATGCCGAACTGATTGACGACGTATTCGACCGTGGCGAATTGCGCATTGCGCTTGAGGCTAATACACCGCCCTTCAATTTCAAGGACGACGGCAAACTCACTGGTTTCGAAGTCGAATTGGGCCAACTGCTGGCCAATGAGCTGGATGTGCGAGCCGACTTTGTCGTCACTGATTCCAGCGATCTGCTGCCCGGTGTTGAAACCGGCAAATACGACATCGCCATCAACCACATAGCAATGACCCCGGAACTGAAGGATCGTTTCGACTTCACCGAACCTTACGCGCACACCAATGCGCCATTGATCGCGCAGAAAGAAGAAGAGCCGCGTTCGATCCTGTTGGTGCAGTCACTGGCGGAAGAAAAGCCGAAAGCCGCGCCGACCGTGGACCTGGCGATTCCGTTTCAGAAGGGTAACCCGGCATTTCACGCCAGCCTGGAGAACGCGTTGGCGCGGATCAAAGCGGATGGGCGACTGGGGGCGCTGGAGCAGAAGTGGCTCAAGGCAGACACGAGTGAGGCGCCCAAACCATAAGACCACCGACGATCCCTTGTAGGAGCCGGCTTGCTGGCGATTGCGGTATAACATTCAACATTTACAGTGACCGTTACACCGCAATCGCCAGCAAGCCGGCTCCTACAGGATTTCCGTTTAGAGTTGCAGCGCAGCGGCGGCTTCCGACAATTGAAGTTCGCTGAAGACTTGCACGCCATGGCGCTTGAGCAACGCCGCCGTCACTCCCTCGCCACTGACCTTCACGCCGCTGAAGCTGCCGTCATACGTCAAAAGATTCCCGCACGACGGGCTGTTAGCCTTCAGCACCGCAATCCGGATGCCGTGCTTTTGCACCAACTCCAGCGCCTGATAAGCCCCAGAAAGAAACTCGGCGCTGACGTCCTCACCCTCGGTGGTGATGACAGAGGCGTGGCCATCCAGCACTTCACCCCCCTGCCCGCCCGGAATTTCCGCCGCAGCCCTAGGCGTCGGCAACCCACCGGCCACCTCCGGGCACAGCGGCACCACCCGACCTTCATCGAGCCATTGTTGAAGCTGATCGAACGGCCCGCTCGCCCCGCCGTCGTAACGCACGCGATGGCCCAGCAGGCAGCGGCTTACCAGAATCTTCTGCATGATCAGAACGGCTCGTTGCCGCGACGCCGGAACCATCCCGTCAATGACAGGCGATCCCGGGTCGCGGGCAGGACTTCGTGGGGCACCTCGCCCGACAGGAACACCACCAGGCATCCGCCGGTGGGCACCACATCGTGTTCGACGCCGCCCGCCAGGTACATGCGCAACTGGCCACCGTGTTCGGGCAGCCAGGCGTCATTGAGGTAGATCACTGCCGAGACCATGCGCCGGTCGTCATCACGAAAACGATCGACATGCTTGAGGTAAAACGCACCGGGCGGGTACAGGGCGAAATGGCTTTCGAAATCTTCCAGGCCCAGGAAGAGCCCGCGATTCATCGCCTCACGCAGGCTGTCCATCAAGCCCAGGTAACTGTCGCACGCCACGGCTTGGCCGGGCTCGAGCCACTGGATGTGGTCGCCGCGAATCCCCTCGCGAATCTCCGACGTCGGCCCGCGCCCCACGGCCGCCGGGGCCAGTTCGCCCTCGGCTGCACGTTTACGGCACTCAGCCGCCAGTTCCCGGGTCAGACCCAGAGGCAGGAAAATATTCTGCTGCGACCAGCCGCGCTCGGCCAGGTCGTCGACGATACGTAACAGCAGCGGATGATCAGAGGGTATTTGCATGGCGCGCATAGTATTCCTGTGCCTGCAAATCCGACAGAGCCGTGCGGCGGAGGATTTGTCGGATTACTGATACGAATTCTCGACAAGTACGAAAGCCGCACGGAGAATAGTCGCCTGCTGACAGGAGTCCCTATGCGCCGTTTGCTTTTTTCATTGCTGATGCTCTGTGTGTTGCCCGCTTGGGCAGACGGCCACGACCAGTTGTACAAGGTCGCCGGTTGGCCAGATCAGCGCGCGCATTTTAACGACGCCCTCTCAGCCGCTCAGCAGCGCTACCAGAACAGCCTGCCACCGGCGGTGTTTCAAGCCTTGGTGAACAACAGCAATCAACGTTTCGCCCCCCAGGCCGTGGACCAGCGCGCCGAAGCGCAATTGCGCAAGAGCCTCGCCGATCCGAAACCTGCACTGACCTTCTTTGAATCGCCCCTGGGCAAAAAAATCGTCGCCGCCGAACTTCTGGCGACCCGTCGCGATCAGTTGGCGAAAAACGCCAAGGGTTTACCGAAGATTCAGGCCAGCGACAGCCGCATGCTGATCATCGGCCACCTGGCCCAGGCCCTGCCCGCTCGAGAGGCCGGCGCGGAAGTCAGCCTGGCGATTGCCGGCGTCGCGGCCGACAGCCTGAGTTCGATGATCCCCGGTTTGCTCGGTGGTGGTCAGGCGCAGGGGATGTTGAATGGTCAGCGCCAGCGGTTGATGGATCAGATCGGGGCTGATCTGAACAACACGCTGTTGTATGTCTATCGCGATTTGTCGGATGAAGAACTGGAAGAGTTCGCTACGTTTGCCGAGTCCACCGAGGGCAAGGCGTATTACCAGGCGGCGTTGGCGGCGATTCGGGCGGGGTTGGCGGTGGGGCAGAATCCGGCGAACCTCAGCCAGTAATCTTTAGCGCCTGAAAGATCGCTATCGTCGGAACGCCGCCCGGAGCAAGCCCCGCTCCCACAGGGTCCTGTGTACACGGAACAAATGTGGGAGCGGGCTTGCCCGCGATGGGGCCTTAGCGGTCGCTAAAGATTCCGGCCCTTGATCCGCTTGCTCAAAAACCCGAAATACTCTTCCCGCATCGCCAGAGTCTCATTCGCCAGATGATGCCGAGCCTCCGGCAGCATCAGCACCTGGGGCCGATCAAACTTGGCCTTCAACACCTCGAGGTTATGCTCCCAATCCACCGTCATGTCCGCCTGCCCCTGCACAATCAGCGGTCGCCGTGGACTGTTCGGCGCGGCCTCTATGCGCTTGATCCACCGCACCAACGCACCGACCCAGGCCGTTGGCAGTCGCAGCGGTTGCAGCGGATCGGCTTGCAGGAACGGCAAAAAATCAGGGTCGTTGGAGTTCTCGCTGAAACGCCGGGCGATGGCTTTGACGAAAGGCTTGAGCAGGTAATAACTGAGCTGCGACCAGCCCCAGGCGCGCGGCCGAACCAGCGGTGACAGCAAAATCACCTGACCCTGGGCCGGACTGTTCGCGCCCTGATTGAGCACATGATCGATCACGATCGCCCCACCGGTACTCTGCCCGCACAAGTGCCACGGCTGTGGAAGGTCGAGCGACTGTGCCTCGGTAAACAACCCTTGCAGCGTGTGCTGATACTCGGCGAAATCCTTGATGCTCGCCCGTTCGCCGCTGGACAGACCATGCCCCGGCAAGTCGCAGGCAATCACCGCGAAGCCCTGATCCAGCGCCCACTCGATTACATGTCGGTAGAGCCCGGTGTGGTCGTAGAAGCCGTGGAACAGAAACAGCGTCGCCTTCGCTCGTTCAGGCCACCAGACCTGGCTGACCACTTCATAGCCATCGACCTCAAAACGCCCTAACCCGCTGCGCTGCGTTCGGCCCGGAAAATCCAGACCGTAAAACCGCTGATAGGCCAGCGCCTCCACCGAAAGCGGCTGCCACTCGGCCAGTGGCTGCAGGCTGGCGCGCAAATGATCGGGGTCGAAAGTGGCAGACATGAGCTATTCCAGAGCACTAAACAGACTTTATGGGCCTGCGATATTCATCTGTCGCGGCAAGCATGGCAAGCTAGCCGACCTTCGAGGATTGAAACCCATGCGTCCGGCCTACCGCACCACACTGCTTGCCAGCCTGCTCGCCCTCGTGTGTGCCGGCGTCTTGTGGGCGGCCTATGACTGGTTTCAGGGGCGCTACCTGCGCGCCTTCAGTTCGCACACTGCGGTATTTTCCGGCGACCCGCTGCGCCTGCCCGACGAACTCGCCGGCCCCGGCGCCATCCGCCTGGTGCATTTCTGGGACCCGGCTTGCCCGTGCAATGTCGGCAACCAGCAACACCTGACTGAACTGGTCGAGCAATACGTGCCGCAGGGCGTGGAGTTTTACGCGGTCCAAAAACCCGGCAGCCACGGTCAGTTGCCCAGCACCTTGAGCCGCCTGAAAACCATCACCGTTCTCCCGGGTTCCGAACAGATCCCCGCCAGCCCGGCGGTGGCGATCTGGGACCGCAGCGGCAAACTGGCGTATTTCGGCCCGTACAGCGAAGGCTTGACCTGCAATTCGAACAACAGCTTTATCGAGCCCATCCTGCAAGCACTCAGCGAAGGTCGTACCGTGGGCGCCACCCATACGCTGGCGGTCGGGTGCTACTGCCCTTGGCCGGAGGAAGTGAAGTAAGGCAATCCTGACTATTCCAGGACCGCGATGCCCGGCACAGGAGGTCTGTGCTACATGTTTGCAGCCCGCACGGGCGGCAATCCCGAAGAACAAGGAGTCACCATGAAACGCGTCCTGACCGTACTGGTATTGCTGATCGTCACGCTCGTCATCGGCGTCGGCGGGTACGTGTACATCAAGCAGCCAACGCGCCAGGGCCAGGTGGAGTTGCAGCATCTTCAGGGATCGGTGACCGTGCGTTACGACGAGCGCGGCGTGCCGCATATCCGCGCCGAGAACGAAACCGACCTCTACCGCACCCTTGGCTACGTGCAGGCCCAGGACCGGTTGTTCCAGATGGAAGCCATGCGCCGCCTCGCCCGGGGTGAGCTGGCTGAAATCCTCGGGCCGAGACTGATCGACACCGACAAACTGTTCCGCAGCCTGCGCATCCGTGAACGCGCCGAGAGTTATGTGGCCGCGCTGGATCGTCAGTCACCGGCGTGGAAGGCGCTGGAAGCCTATCTGGATGGCATCAATCAATATCAGGACACTCACGCGGCGCCCATGGAGTTCGACGTGCTGGGCATCCACAAGCGCCCTTTCACCGCCGAAGACAGCATCAGTGTCGCCGGTTACATGGCTTACAGCTTTGCTGCCGCGTTTCGCACCGAACCGTTACTGACGTTTGTGCGCGACCAATTGGGCGCCGAGTACCTGAACATTTTCGAACTCGACTGGCAGCCCAAAGGTGTATTGGCCAAGACGCGCTCAGTATCCGGCCCCGCCCTCGCCGCCGGAGACTGGAAAGACCTGAACGCCCTCGCCCGTCTGAGCGAACAAGCCTTGGCCGAAAACGGCCTGCCGCAGTTCGAAGGCAGCAACGCCTGGGTGATTTCCGGCAACCGCAGCAAAAGTGGCAAACCGCTGCTGGCCGGTGACCCGCACATTCGCTTCTCGGTGCCGTCGGTGTGGTACGAGGCGCAACTGTCGGCGCCGGGCTTCGAGCTCTATGGCCATCATCAGGCGTTGGTGCCGTTTGCCTTTCTCGGCCACAACCTGGATTTCGGCTGGAGCCTGACGATGTTCCAGAACGACGACCTCGACCTGATCGCCGAGAAGGTCAACCCGGACAATCCGAACCAGGTCTGGTATCGCGGCAAATGGGTCGACATGGTCACCACCGAGCAACAGATCGCGGTGAAGGGCCAGGCGCCGGTTACCCTAACGCTGCGCCAGTCGCCCCACGGCCCGATCATCAACGATGCACTCGGCACTGCCGCCGGCAAGACGCCGGTGGCCATGTGGTGGGCGTTCCTGGAAACGCCGAACCCGATCCTCGAAGGTTTCTACCAGCTCAACCGCGCCGACACCCTGGCCAAGGCACGCGCGGCAGCGGCCAAGGTTCAGGCGCCGGGCTTGAACATCGTTTACGCCAACGCCAAGGGTGACATCGGCTGGTGGGCCTCGGCGCTGCTGCCCAAACGCGCGGCCGGTGTAAAGCCCGGTTTCATCCTCGACGGCAGCACCAATCAGGCGGACAAGGACGGTTTCTACCCGTTCAGCGCCAACCCGCAGGAAGAGAACCCGGCGCGGGGCTACATCGTCTCGGCGAACTTTCAGCCCGTGTCGCCGACCGGCATGGAGATTCCCGGTTACTACAACCTTGCCGACCGCGGCCAGCAACTCAATCGTCAGCTCAGCGACAAGAGCGTGAAATGGGACAACGAGGCCAACCAGAAGCTGCAACTGGGCACCACCACCGCCTACGGCCCCCGTCTGTTGGCGCCGCTGTTGCCGGTACTGCGTGAAGTGGTGAGCGATCCCGCCGAACTCAAACTGGTCGAGCAACTGGCGCAATGGAAAGGCGATTACCCGCTGGATTCCAACAGCGCCACGCTGTTCAACCAGTTCCTGTTCAACCTGGCCGACGCGACGATGCACGATGAACTGGGCAATGATTTTTTCGAGACCCTGCTCTCGACTCGCGTGATCGACGCTGCGCTACCCCGCCTGGCCGCGACGGCCGATTCGCCGTGGTGGGACAACCGCAACACTCTCGGCAAGGAAACCCGCGCCGACACGGTGAAAGTGGCCTGGCAAGCGAGCCTCGCTCATCTCAAGACCACCCTTGGTGCTGACTTCGCGCAATGGCAGTGGGGCAAGGCACACACCCTGACCCATGGTCATCCGTTGGGCGTGCAGAAGCCTCTGGACCGGATCTTCAACGTCGGCCCGTTCGCGGCGCCCGGCACCCATGAAGTACCGAACAACCTCTCGGCCAAAATCGGCCCGGCGCCGTGGCCGGTAACTTACGGACCATCGACCCGGCGTCTGGTGGACTTTGCCGACCCGGCCCACAGCCTGACCATCAACCCGGTCGGCCAGAGCGGCGTGCCGTTCGACAGCCATTACGATGACCAGGCGGAGGCGTATGTCGAAGGGATTTACTACGAGGCGCATTTCAATGACGAAGAAGTCACGGCCAATACGCGCAGTACGTTGAAGTTTTTGCCGGCGCGCAGTGCTCAGTAGATTTGTATTGGCTGGACTGGCCTCATCGCTAGCAGGCTAGCTCCCACAGTGGTCCTGTGCTCGCAGACCCATTGTGGGAGCTAGCCTGCTAGCGATGAGGCCCGCAAGAACAATGCATATTCATGGCTCAAACCATCGCCGCAAAATTCAACCTGAACTGCTGCGGCGTCACCCCCAACCGGCGACTGAACACCGTGCGCATGTGCTGGGCATCGCGAAACCCGCACTGATACGCCACTGTCTTGAGCGGTGAATGGGTGCTTTCAAGCAGCACCCGCGCCGCGTCCACCCTCGCCCGTTCGACGAATTCCGCCGGGGTGATTTTCGCTTCCTTGGCGAACACCCGGGAAAAGTTGCGGGCGCTCATGTTGGCCGCGTTGGCCAGATCGGCAATGGCCAGGTCGCCGGTAAGGTTGGCCAGGACGTAGAGCTGCACCAGCGCCACCGCCGATGTCGGTTCGGCATGGGGTGTGAGGAACGGGCTGAACTGCGATTGCCCGCCCGAGCGCTGGGTGAACACCACCAGCCGCTTGGCCACGCTTAAGGCCACTTCCGGTCCGTGGTCCCGGGCCAAGAGGTACAACGACAAATCGATCCCCGCCGTGACGCCGGCCGAGGTGAAGAGTTCGCCGTCCTGCACGTACAGGCGATCGGCATCGACCTGAGTGGACGGGCACATCCTCGCCAACGCCGCGGCATCGTCCCAGTGGGTGGTGACGGTCCGTCCCTCGAGCAATCCGGCCCGGGCCAGCATGAACGCGCCGTTGCAGATCGAGCCAAACCGTTGCGCCCGAGCACAGGCATCGCGCAACCAGGCATCGAAGGCCGCGCCAAACTCCAGGAACGGCAACTGCGGCCCGCCGGCCACCAGCAGCAAGTCATAAGCCTCCAGCGCTTCGCTGAAATGCCGATGGGCATTGAGCGACAAACCGTTGGAGCACGCCATCATCCCGCGCTCGACACCGATGACCTCCAAGCGGTAATGGTCATGCGGTTCGAGGAAACGATTGGCTTCGGAAAACACATCCATGGGGCCGGTGACGTCCAGCGACTGGACGCCTGCGAATACCACGATGGCAACGGTTTTTTGCATGGTTCGATTGCCTCTACGGATCACACTGACCTGTGGCGAGGGAGCTTGCTCCCGCTGGAGTGCGCAGCACTCCCATTCCTGTCACCACTGTTTGCCTGGTGTAATTGAGTTGGAGGTTTTGGGGCCGCTTCGCAGCCCAGCGGGAGCAAGCTCCCTCGCCACAAAAGCGTATTCGCCGGGAGCAACCCTAGCCAATCCGGGCGCAACAAGCGAGGTTGGCGCGATATACATGCTCATTGGCCGGGATCGCAGCCATGGATCGATTGTCCAGTCCGGGAGTCGGGAACAGACTTGCTCCATCAGCGCCGCCACGGCGTTCCCCACGAGGAAAGCACCATGAGCAGCATCATTGCCGGTATCAAAATCCCCGACAGCGCGTTGGCCAAGGCCACCACTGAATACATTCGCGACGCCGAGTCCGACTTGCTTTACCACCACTCGCGCCGGGTGTTTCTGTTCGGCGCCTTGAGCGGTGAGCGCAAGCAGTTGGCCTACGATCCGGAAATGCTCTACGTCGGCGCCATGTTCCATGACCTAGGCCTGGTGGAAGGTCATCGCACGGACAACGAGCGCTTCGAAGTCGATAGCGCCAACGCCGCCAAAGCGTTCCTCAAGCCGTATGGGTTGTCGGATGGCGATATCGAGCAAGTGTGGCTGTCGATCGCCCTGCACACCACGCCGGGCGTGCCGCAACACCTGCGGCCTAACGTGGCATTGGTCACGGCCGGTGTGGAAATGGATGTGCTGGGTATCGATTACGCCGCGTTTCCCACCGTGCAGCGGGAAGCGGTGGTGCATGCGCATCCACGGGGCGAGGGGTTCAAGGAATGCATCCTGTGTGCGTTCGCCAATGGCTTCAAACACAAACCGGACACCACGTTCGGCACGGTGAACGCGGATGTGCTGGTGGACAGCGAGCCGGGGTTCAAGCCGATGAACTTCGTCGAGATCATCCGCAAATCCCCTTGGGTTTCCTGACCACCAAAGAACCTGTGGGAGCGAGCTTGCTCGCGATGGCGTCATCACAGTCAACATTGATGTTGAATGTAAGTCCGCTATCGCGAGCAAGCTCGCTCCCACAGGGTGCTAGGTTGGCCACGCATTTGTGGCCAACGCTTTAAGCCGCTTCCGGCGCCGGGGCGCGACGCACGTCCGGTTGTTTCCACGAGTCGGCCGCGCTTTCTTCGATCGCCTGCTGGATCGCACGCTTGCGCGCTTCTTCGGCACGGCGGCTGAAGAACCAGACCAGGAAGGTCATCAGCGAAACCGCCAGCAGAATCAGGCTGGCCACGGCGTTGATCTCGGGTTTAACCCCAAGGCGCACCGCCGAGAACACTTCCATCGGCAGGGTCGTGGAACCGGGGCCCGACACGAAGCTCGCCAACACCAGGTCATCGAGGGACAGGGCGAACGACATCATGCCGCCGGCACCCAGGGATGGCGCGATCATCGGGATGGTGATCAGGAAGAACACTTTCCATGGCCGCGCACCGAGGTCCATGGCCGCCTCTTCGATGGACAGGTCCAGTTCACGCAAGCGCGCCGACACCACCACCGCCACATACGCCGCACAGAACGTGGTGTGAGCGATCCAGATGGTGACGATGCCGCGTTCCTGTGGCCAGCCGATCATCTGCGCCATCGCCACGAACAGCAGCAACAGCGACAGACCGGTGATCACTTCAGGCATCACCAGCGGCGCGGTGACCAGGCCACCGAACAACGTGCGACCCTTGAAGTGGGTGATCCGCGTCAAAACGAACGCCGCCAACGTACCCAGTGCCACCGCCGCCACCGCCGTGTAGCAGGCGATTTCCAGCGAGCGCACCACCGAGCCCATCAGTTGCGTGTTGTCCATTAACCCGACGTACCACTTGATCGACCAGCCGCCCCACACCGTCACCAGTTTGGAGGCGTTGAACGAGTAGATCACCAGGATCAGCATCGGCGCGTAGATGAACAGCAAGCCCGCTATCAGCATGAAACTCGAGAAACGGAAGCGCTTCATTCTTTACCCTCCATTTCCTTGGCCTGACTGCGGTTGAACAGGATGATCGGCACAATCAGGATCAGCAGCATGACCACCGCCAGCGCAGAGGCCACCGGCCAGTCACGGTTGTTGAAGAACTCTTGCCAGAGCACTTTACCGATCATCAGGGTTTCCGGACCGCCGAGCAGTTCCGGGATCACGAACTCACCCACGACCGGAATGAACACCAGCATGCAACCGGCGACGATGCCGTTCTTGGACAGCGGAATGGTGATCTTCCAGAAACTGTTGAACGTGCTCGAACCCAGGTCCGACGCGGCTTCCAGCAGGCTGCTGTCGTGCTTCACCAGGTTGGCGTAGAGCGGCAGGATCATGAACGGCAGGTACGAATAAACCACGCCTATGTACACCGCGAGGTTGGTGTTGAGGATCTGCAGCGGTTCGTCGATCCAGCCCATGGTCATCAGGAAACCGTTGAGCAGGCCGTTGTTGCTGAGGATGCCCATCCACGCATACACGCGGATCAGGATCGCGGTCCAGGTCGGCATCATGATCAGCAGCACCAACACCGTTTGCATCTCTTTACGGGCACTGGCGATGGCATAGGCCATCGGGTAGCCGATCAGCAAACAGAGGATGGTGCTGATCAGCGCCATCTTCAACGAACCGAGGTAAGCGGCGATGTACAACTCGTCGCCGGCCAGCATCGCGTAGTTGCCCAAGTTCAACAGCACCTGGAGCTTCTGGTCGATGAAGCTGTAGATCTCGGTGTACGGCGGAATGGCTACGTCGGCTTCGGCGAAACTGATCTTCAGGACGATGAAGAACGGCAGCATGAAGAACAGGAACAGCCAGATGAACGGAACCCCGATGACCAGCTGGCGGCCACCGGGAATTATTCGATTGAGGCGGCGTTTGAATTTGCGCATGTTCATGAGCGAAGTACCACGCCGCTGTCGTCTTCCCAGTACACGTAAACCTGGTCACCCCAGGTTGGGCGCTGGCCACGGCGCTCGGCGTTAGCGACGAACGACTGGACGATCTTGCCGCTCGGCAGCTCGACGTAGAACACCGAGTGACCGCCGAGGTAGGCGATGTCGTGCACCTTGCCGCTGGACCAGTTGTATTCGCAGGTCGGCATGGTCGGGGTCACCAGCAGTTTTTCCGGACGGATCGCGTAGGTCACGGATTTGTCCTGCACCGAGGTGCTGATGCCATGTCCCACGTAGATCTTCCGGTCGAGGTCCTTGCAGGTGATGATCGCGTGACCCTCGGCGTCATCGATCACTTCACCGTCGAAAATGTTGACGTTGCCGATGAATTCGCAGACCAGGCGGCTGGTCGGGGTTTCGTAGATGTCGATCGGGCTGCCGATCTGGGCGATCCAGCCCAGATGCATGATCGCAATGCGCTCGGCCATGGTCATGGCCTCTTCCTGATCGTGGGTCACCATGACGCAGGTCACGCCGACGCGCTCGATGATCTCGACCAGCTCCAGCTGCATCTGCGAACGCAGCTTCTTGTCCAGCGCACCCATCGGTTCGTCGAGCAGCAACAGCTTCGGCCGCTTCGCCAGGGAACGCGCCAGGGCCACACGCTGACGCTGACCACCGGACAACTGATGCGGCTTGCGCTTGGCGTACTGCGTCATCTGAACCAGCTTGAGCATGTCCGCGACACGGGCATCGACTTCAGCTGCGGGGATTTTGTCCTGCTTGAGGCCAAAGGCGATGTTCTGCGCCACGGTCATGTGCGGGAACAAGGCGTAGGACTGGAACATCATGTTGATCGGCCGCTCGTAAGGCGGCATGTCGGTGATGTCCACGCCATCGAGGAAAATGCGCCCCTCCGTGGGCCGTTCGAAGCCTGCGAGCATGCGCAGCAACGTGGATTTGCCCGATCCCGAACCGCCGAGCAAGGCGAAAATCTCGCCTTTCTTGATTTCCAGGGACACATCGTCCACGGCAATCGTCTCGTCGAACTTCTTCGTGACCCGGTCGATTTTGACCAGCACCTGTTTAGGTGTCTGGTCGCCCTCGAGGGCTTTCTTATAGGCGCCGGAGGCAACTGCCATTTACGAAACTCCCAGAAAAAAAGAGTGCAGTTCGCTCAAGGTGAGCCAACCTTGGATAGTTTGAGCCTTGAAGCTATTTACCCGACTTGACCTTGGTCCAGCTGCGGGTCATCAAACGTTGAATGTTTGGTGGTAACTCGACGGACACGTAGGTCTTGTCGAGGACGGCTTGCGGTGGATAAACCGACTCGTCGGTGCGGATGGACTGTTCCATCAATTTGTCCGAGCCAGGGTTGGGGTTCGCATAGCCAACAGAATCACTGACTTGTGCGATCACCTCGGGTTTCAACAAATAGTTGATGAAGGCGTGGGCCTCTTTGACGTTGCTCGAATCCTTCGGAATCGCAAGCATGTCGAACCACAGCGCACCGCCCTCCTTGGGAATGGTATAGGCCACATTCACGCCTTTGCCGGCTTCGGATGCCCGGGCCTTGGCCTGGAACATGTCACCGGAAAAACCGATGGCGATGCAAATGTCGCCGTTGGCCAGGTCCGCGATGTATTTGGAGGAGTGGAAGTACGTCACGTAAGGGCGCACCGCCAGCAACTTGGCTTCGGCCTTTTTGTAGTCTTCGGGGTTGGTGCTGTTGGCGTTGAGGCCCATGTAGTTGAGGACGGTGGGCATCATTTCATCGGCGGAATCGAGGAACGCCACGCCGCAGCTGTGCAGCTTCTTGATGTTCTCCGGTTCGAATACCGCGCTCCAGGAATCGATCTTGTCGACGCCCAGCACAGCCTTGATCTTGTCGACGTTGTAACCGATGCCATTGGTGCCCCACAGGTAAGGCACGGCGTACTGGTTACCCGGATCGTTTTGCTCAAGACGCTTGAGCAGTACCGGATCGAGGTTGGAATAGTTCGGCAGCTTCGACTTGTCGAGCTTCTGGAAGGCGCCCGCCTTGATCTGCTTGCCGAGGAAGTGGTTGGACGGCACGACTACGTCATAACCGGTACGCCCGGCCAGCAACTTGCCTTCCAGGGTTTCGTTAGAGTCGAAGACGTCGTAAACCGGTTTGATGCCGGTCTCTTTCTGGAAGTCGGCCAGCGTGGTCGGGCCGATGTAGTCCGACCAGTTATAAATATGCACAGTGCCGGCGGCCTGGACACTGACAGCGAGTGTCAGCCCGGCGCCGACCAGCATGGCATTGCGCAACAAAGAAAAAATAGGCAAGTGGAGGTCCTCTAAAATTAGTTGGGCCCAAGTTGCCCCGCGTTACATGACAGTCATGGCTGCCCAGCAACAAAACCGGCGCGCAACTTACCCTCGAAAAACCGTTCCAGCAAAACTTTCTGTCATTTAATTACACCTGTTGCCGTCACCGCGCAGGCGACGGCAACAGGTTGTTGCCTCAAATCGGCTTATTTACCCGATTTAATCTTGGTCCAGCTGCGCGTCATGATCCGCTGGGTCGCGGCCGGCAAGTCAGCAATCGCGTACAGCTTGGCCAACACGTCCGCCGGCGGGTAGATGCCTGGATCGCTGGTGATTTCTTTATCAACCAAAGCGGTGGCGGCCGCGTTACCGTTCGGGAAGCGCACGGCGTTGGTGATTTCAGCCATGATTTCCGGCTTCTGCAGGAAGGTCATGAACTTGTAGGCGCCTTCGACGTTTTCGGCATCTTTAGGGATGGCGACCATGTCGTAGAAGCTGCCGGCACCTTCTTTCGGAATGTTGTAGCTGACTTTCACCTTGTCACCGGCTTCAGCCGCGCGAGACTTGGCCTGGTAGATGTCACCCGAGTAACCCACGGCCACGCAGATGTTGCCGTTGGCCAGGTCGGAGATGTACTTGGACGAGTGGAAGTAGCCCACCGAAGGACGAATCTTCAGGAACAGTGCTTCGGCTTCGGCCAGTTGTTTTTTGTCCTGGCTGTCGGTTGGATAGCCCAGGTAGTGCAACGCCACCGGAATCATCTCGGTTGGCGAATCGAGGAAACTGATACCACACGACTTCAACTTGGCGGCGTTTTCAGGTTTGAACAGCAGGTCCCAGGAATTGGTTGGCGCATCGGCACCCAGTGCAGCCTTGACCTTCTCGGCGTTGAAGCCAATACCAATCGAACCCCACATGTACGGGAAAGCATGTTCGTTGCCCGGGTCGCTCACCGATACCGCTTTGAGCAGGTCGGTGTTCAGGTTTTTCCAGTTAGGCAGCTTGGACTTGTCCAGCTTCTGGTAAACGCCGGCCTTGATCTGCTTGGCCAGGAAGTTGTTCGACGGCACGACGATGTCGTAGCCGGACTTGCCTGCCAGCAACTTGGCTTCCAGGGTTTCGTTACTGTCGAATACGTCGTAGACAACCTTGATGCCGGACTCGGTTTCGAACTTCTTGATGGTGTCCGGTGCGATGTAGTCGGACCAGTTATAGACGTGCAACACCTTGTCGTCCGCCTGAACCGCACCCGCCATTATGCCCATCAGGGACATGGCGAGGAGTGTCTTGCCAGCAAGCTTTTTTCCTAATGCCTTCATGCGTAATGCTCCAAATTTTTTCTTTTTTGAACCACTTTGTTCAGCGGCCGAACCCGGACAACTGGAACCGCGGCTAGTCTGGCAAGATCCGAGGCGGTCTTTCAAGGAAAGGCCTCCCTTTAGAACTGCTCTGAGCGAAAGTTTCATGACTCCCGCCCAGAGCCTAGCACTTAGCCCTGCAACGCACTCAGGGTCAGGTCCAGGCACTTGCGTGCCTTGGTGACCAGCTCATCGATTTCAGCCTTGGTAATCACCAGCGGTGGAGCAATGATCATGGTGTCCCCCACGGCGCGCATGATCAGGCCGTTGTCGAAGCAGAACGTGCGGCAGATCATGCCGACGCCCTTGCCTTCGTAACGCTTGCGAGTGGCCTTGTCCTGAACCAGTTCTATAGCCCCCAACAGACCGACCCCGCGCACTTCCCCCACCAACGGGTGATCGTTCAGTTCCCGTAGACGCTTTTGCAAATAGGGTGCCGTTTCGGCATGAACGCGCTCAATAATTTTTTCTTCGCGCAGGATACGAATGTTTTCCAGTGCCACCGCCGCGGCCACCGGGTGCCCGGAATAGGTGAAACCGTGGTTGAAATCACCGCCTTCGTTGAGCACAGCGACCACTTCGTCACGCACGATCAGGCCACCCATCGGGATGTAGCCGGATGTCAGGCCTTTGGCGATGGTCATCATGTCGGGCTTGAGGTCGTAGAAATCGGAACCGAACCACTCACCGGTACGGCCGAAACCACAGATCACTTCGTCCGCCACGAACAGGATGTCGTACTTGGCGAGGATTTCCTTGATGCGCGGCCAGTAGGTCTCTGGCGGAATGATCACGCCGCCGGCGCCCTGGATCGGCTCGGCAATAAAGGCACCGACGTTGTCCACGCCGATTTCCAGAATCTTCTCTTCCAGCTGATTGGCCGCCCACACACCGAACTCTTCCGGCGTCATGTCGCCGCCTTCGGCGAACCAGTACGGCTGGGCAATGTGGACGATGCCCGGGATCGGCAAGTCGCCTTGTTCGTGCATGTAGGTCATGCCACCCAGGCTCGCGCCGGCCACGGTGGAACCGTGATAGCCGTTCTTGCGACTGATGATGACTTTCTTCTTCGGCTGGCCCTTGATCGCCCAATAGTGGCGGACCATCCGCAGCATGGTGTCGTTGCCTTCGGACCCGGAACCGGTGAAGAACACGTGATTCATGCCCTCCGGCGCTATGTCGGCGATGGCCTTGGCCAGTTCCAGCACCGGCGGGTGAGCGGTCTGGAAGAACAGGTTGTAGTAAGGCAGTTCGCGCATCTGTTTGCTGGCGGCATCGGCCAGTTCATCGCGACCGTAGCCAATCGCAACACACCACAGGCCGGCCATGCCGTCGAGGATCTTGTTGCCTTCGCTGTCCCAGAGGTAAACGCCCTTGGCGCTGGTGATGATCCGCGGGCCTTTCTCTTTCAGCTGCTTGAAGTCGCTGAACGGGGCCAGGTGGTGATCGTTGCTCAGGGTTTGCCATTCACGGGTTTGCGGGTTGTTGCTGGTCATGCGAATTCTCCTAAGATTTCGGTGAAGGGCGCCGCCAAGTGCAGCGGCGCCCGGCGCATCAGACGGCGAAGAGCAGGAATTCCCGCTCCCACGAACTGATCACGCGCTTGAAATTTTCATGCTCGGCCCGCTTGACCGCGACGTAGCCAGTGATGAATTTCTTGCCCAGGTATTTCTCGACGGTCGCGCTGTTTTCCATACGTTCCAGCGCGTCTTCGATGGTCAGTGGCAGGCGCAGGTTGCGGCGTTCATAGCCACGACCCACCACCGGCGCACTCGGGTTCAAGCCTTCGACCATGCCGATGTAACCGCAGAGCAGGCTCGCGGCAATCGCCAGGTACGGGTTGGCGTCAGCGCCCGGCAGGCGGTTTTCCACCCGACGGTTTTGCGGCCCGGCATCCGGAACCCGCAAGCCCACGGTACGGTTCTCTTCGCCCCACTCCACGTTCACCGGCGCCGAGGTGTCGGGCAGGAAGCGGCGGAACGAGTTGACGTTGGGCGCGAACAGCGGCAATAGCTCGGGGATCAGTTTCTGCAAGCCACCGATGTGATGCAGGAACAGTTGGCTCATGGTCCCGTCTTCATTGGAGAAGACGTTCTTGCCGGTTTCGATGTCGATGATGCTCTGGTGCAAGTGCATCGCACTGCCCGGCTCGCCTGTCATGGGCTTGGCCATGAAGGTGGCCGCCACATCGTGCTTGAGCGCCGCTTCGCGCATGGTGCGTTTGAAGATCAGGATCTGGTCGGCCAGGGACAGGGCATCGCCGTGACGGAAGTTGATTTCCATCTGCGCCGTGCCGTCCTCGTGGATCAACGTGTCGAGGTCCAGTTCCTGCAATTCGCACCAGTCGTAGACGTCCTCGAACAGCGGATCGAATTCGTTCGCCGCTTCAATGGAGAACGACTGACGACCGATCTCCGGGCGCCCGGAACGGCCAATCGGCGGTTGCAACGGGTAGTCCGGGTCGTCACTGCGCTTGGTCAGGTAAAACTCCATTTCCGGCGCCACGATCGGCTGCCAGCCCTTGTCGGCATAGAGTTTCAGAACCTTCTTGAGCACGTTTCGTGGCGACAGCTCGATCGGGTTGCCCTGCTTGTCGTAGGTGTCGTGGATCACCTGGGCGGTCGGCTCAATGGACCAGGGCACCAGATAAACCGCGTTCTGGTCGGGCCGGCAGATCATGTCGATGTCGGCCGGGTCGAGCAGTTCGTAATAGATGTCGTCTTCGACATAGTCGCCGGTCACGGTCTGCAACAGAACGCTCTCGGGCAGGCGCATGCCTTTTTCGGCAATGAACTTGTTGGTCGGCGAAATCTTGCCCCGGGTGATCCCGGTCAAGTCGGCGATCATGCATTCGACTTCTGTGATCTTGTGGTCTTTCAACCAATCGGTGAGCTGGTCGAGGTTGTTACTCATAAATGCCTCTTAGGCTGAGTTTCCTGACTCTTATAAGTCAGGCGTTGTTTGACGCATGGGCGTCGCGTGATACAGATTGCCACTGCAATAGCCGCGCACAAGTACCCACTCGGGTAATAGCGTGGGTCAGCGAGAGCGTAGTGGAACGTGCAGAATCATGAGCAGAAGCCGACGCGTTGGTCGGGCTGCCAGGGCGAAACGGTTCTATATTGGAAAGAGAGCCAGTAAAGAGAATGTCGTGCAGACCGTCCAGAATATCGGACGGCGCCAGCAGGTTCGCCGGGGAAGAAAGAGTCGGCGGCACGCCTGTGGCAACGCTTGCCTTGGCGTGGACGCAACAATCGCCACTGATATGATAAGCATGCAGACCGATCTGCCTTGAGCAGATGGCGACGCCGATTAACGGCAGGCGAGACATGAAGCACCCCGGTATTATTGCTGTTATGGGTTTGAATCGAGCTTAGCCTTGTTCATTTTTTTACACAACACCCCCGTAAAAAATACAACACGGCCCGCTCAAGCTCGCGGGCGCCAAAGCGCTCAAAGGCATAAAAACGCCCCAAACTGCCTCAAAAAAGCCCTACGAGCGCTTTTTTAGGGCAAAAAAGGCCTCGCTTGACTTCGGCAGGCCGTTCGGGTTGACTGAAACCCGAAGAGATCAATGATTGATATTTTTAACAACAAAGGTGTTGCATCATGTCGGTACCCCCGCGTGCCGTTCAGCTTAACGAAGCGAACGCGTTCCTTAAGGAACATCCTGAGGTTCTGTACGTTGACCTTCTGATTGCGGATATGAATGGTGTGGTGCGCGGCAAGCGCATTGAACGCACCAGCCTCCACAAGGTTTACGAGAAAGGCATCAACCTGCCGGCCTCTCTATTTGCTCTGGATATCAATGGCTCGACGGTGGAAAGCACCGGCCTGGGCCTGGACATCGGCGATGCTGACCGAATCTGCTATCCAATCCCTGACACCCTGTGCAATGAGCCCTGGCAGAAGCGCCCTACCGCGCAACTGTTGATGACCATGCACGAACTCGAAGGCCAGCCGTTCTTTGCCGACCCGCGAGAAGTGCTGGCCAATGTGGTTCGCAAGTTCGACGAGATGGGCCTGACCATCTGTGCCGCGTTCGAACTGGAGTTCTACCTGATCGACCAGGAGAACGTGAACGGTCGTCCGCAACCGCCACGCTCGCCGGTATCCGGCAAACGCCCGCATTCGACCCAGGTTTACCTGATCGACGACCTCGACGAATATGTCGACTGCCTCCAGGACATTCTGGAAGGTGCGAAGGAGCAAGGCATCCCTGCCGATGCAATCGTCAAGGAAAGTGCCCCGGCGCAGTTCGAAGTGAACCTGCACCACGTGGCCGACCCGATCAAGGCCTGCGACTACGCGGTCCTGCTCAAGCGCCTGATCAAGAACATCGCCTACGACCATGAGATGGACACCACCTTCATGGCCAAGCCTTACCCAGGCCAGGCGGGTAATGGTCTGCACGTGCACATTTCGATTCTTGATAAAGAAGGCAAAAACATTTTTGCCAGCGAGGATCCCGAGCAGAACGCCGCACTGCGTCACGCGATCGGCGGTGTGCTCGAGACCCTACCGGCGCAGATGGCTTTCCTCTGCCCGAACGTCAACTCCTACCGTCGTTTCGGCGCACAGTTCTACGTGCCGAACTCGCCGTGCTGGGGTCTGGACAACCGTACCGTAGCGATCCGCGTTCCAACCGGTGCCGCCGATGCCGTGCGCATCGAACACCGTGTGGCCGGCGCCGATGCCAACCCGTATCTGTTGATGGCTTCGGTCCTGGCGGGCGTGCACCACGGCCTGACCAACAAGATCGAGCCGGGCGCTCCCGTGGAAGGCAACTCCTACGAGCAGAACGAGCAGAGCCTGCCGAACAACCTGCGTGATGCATTGCGCGAGCTGGACGACAGCGAAGTCATGGCCAAGTACATCGATCCGAAGTACATCGATATCTTCGTGGCCTGTAAGGAAAGCGAGCTGGAGGAGTTTGAACACTCCATCTCTGACCTTGAATACAACTGGTACCTGCATACCGTGTAAGCGGTTGCAGTAAAAAGCAAACGCCGCAGGCTGTTAAAAGCCTGCGGCGTTTTTTTATGGCTGAACACCAAACCCTGTGGCGAGGGAGCTTGCTCCCGCTGGGTCGCGAAGCGACCCCAAACCGGTCAATGCGGCGTGCCTGACAGAACCGCATTTCGGATTAAAGGGAGTCCTTCGGCCTCCAGCGGGAGCAAGCTCCCTCGCCACAGGGAATGTAGGCACCACAGGGGAGATGGCACATCTGGCTGCTCTGCGTACAATGCCCCCTGCCCCGCAGGAGACTCCAATGACGCGCACCGCCACCGTTCGCAAACCCCGCGCCCGCAGCCAAGCCCGGATCGATTCGATACTCGATGCCGCCCGCACGCTGCTGGCGGCCGAAGGGGTGGCCAGCCTGTCGATCTACAGCGTCGCCGAACGCGCGGAGATCCCGCCCTCCTCCGTCTACCATTTCTTCGCCAGCGTTCCGGCGCTGCTCGAAGCCTTGACGGCCGACGTCCACGCCGCGTTCCGCGCCTGCCTGCAAGCACCCATCGACCACCACGCCCTCAGCGGCTGGCGCGACCTGTCGAGAATCGTGGAGCAGCGCATGCTCGACATCTACGGCGAAGATGCCGCTGCCCGCCAACTGATCCTGGCCCAGCACGGTTTGACCGAAGTCACCCAGGCCGACCGCCAGCACGACATCGAACTCGGTGACCTGATGCACAAGCTGTTCGATCATCACTTCGAGTTGCCGAAGTTGCCAACCGATGTCGATGTGTTTGCACTGGCGATGGAGCTCGGCGACCGCGTTTATGCGCGTTCGGTGCAGCAGCATGGGCAGATCACGCCGCGCATGGCTGAGGAAGGGATGCGGGTGTTTGATGCGTATCTGGGGCTTTATCTGCCGCCCTACCTGCCGAAACGCGCCGTTTCAGCCTGATCTCTGTGGTGGCTGCGACGGCCTCATCGCGAGCAGGCTCGCTCCCACATTGGATCTTCGTCGAACACAGCATTTGTGTACGGCACAATTCCCTGCTCGCGATGCCCGCACCGCCGAATTCGCTGACTCACACGCATAAAAAACCCCGAAGGGCTCACGTCCTCCGGGGTTGCTCACAGTGCACGCCCTTACAACTTGGCGATCGACACCTCGGTGGATTTCACAAACGCGATCACTTCACTACCAACCACCAGTTCCAGCTCTTTCACTGAACGCGTGGTAATCACCGAAGTAACGATGCCGGAGGCGGTCTGTACGTCGATTTCCGACAGCACGTCGCCCAATACGATTTCCTTGATCGAGCCTTTGAACTGGTTACGAACGTTGATGGCTTTGATAGTCATGATGTTGATTCCTGTCATTGGATAAGGCGGGTTATTGCGCCCAACGCAATTGCGTAGGCAAGGGTGAAACGGGTTCCGGTTCCGGCGGTTGGCCGGGCAGCGCCAGCACGCGATTGAGGACTTCGGTTTCCAGCGCCGCCAGCCGATGGGAGCCGCGCACCCGAGGGCGCGGCAGCTCAACGTGCAGGTCTAGGCCGACTTCGCCCTCTTCGATCAGGATCACCCGATCGGCTATCGCCACCGCTTCGCTGACGTCGTGGGTCACCAGCAACACGGTGAAGCCGTGTTTCTGCCAGAGCCGTTCGATCAGCTGCTGCATTTCAATTCGGGTCAGGGCGTCCAGCGCGCCCAGGGGTTCGTCCAGTAATAGCAATCGCGGTTGGTGGATCAGCGCGCGCGCCAGGGCCACACGTTGCTTCTGGCCACCGGACAGCGCCGCTGGCCACTCATTGGCCCGATCTGCCAGGCCAACCGATTCCAACGCTTCCAGCGCTTGCGGCCGCCAGTTGCCCTTGAGCCCGAGACCCACGTTGTCGATGACCTTCTTCCAGGGCAGCAAACGCGCTTCCTGGAACATCAACCGGGTGTCTTCCCGGGCATCGCTCAGCGGCGCGGAGCCGGCGAGCAATTCACCACCGGTGGGTTTGTCGAGGCCGGCGAGCAAGCGCAGCAAGGTACTTTTGCCACAACCACTGCGACCGACCACGGCGACGAACTGACCGGCCGGTATGTGCAGGTCGATCTCACGCAACACCTGCCGCGAACCAAACGTCTTCTGCAGCTTGCGCACCACCAGCGGAATTCCGCGCAGCAGGCGTGGAGGTTGTTGAGCGGTCATGCGGCACCTCCTTTGGCAACCTGATACGCCGGATGCCAGCGCAACCAGACACGTTCAAGTCCACGGGCCGCGAGGTCGGCAAGCTTGCCCAGCACGGCGTACATCAGGATCGCCAGCACCACCACGTCGGTCTGCAGGAACTCCCGGGCATTCATGGCCAGGTAGCCGATGCCGGAGCTGGCGGAAATGGTTTCCGCCACGATCAGCGTCAGCCACATGAAGCCCAACGCGAAACGCACACCCACCAGAATCGAAGGCAGCGCCCCCGGCAAAATCACTTGGCGGAACAGGCTGAAACCGGACAAGCCATAACTGCGCGACATTTCCACCAACGCCGGGTCGACGTTGCGGATGCCGTGATAGGTGTTGAGGTAGATTGGGAACAACGTGCCCAACGCCACCAGAAAAATCTTCGCTGACTCGTCGATGCCGAACCACAGGATCACCAGCGGAATCAGCGCCAGGTGCGGCACGTTGCGGATCATCTGCACCGAACTGTCGAGCAGGCGTTCGCCCCACTTCGACAGGCCGGTGATGAAGCCCAAGGCCAGGCCGATGCTGCCACCGATGGTGAAGCCCAATGCGGCACGCCAGCCGCTGATCGCCAGATGCGTCCAGATTTCGCCACTGCGCACCAGGCTCACGCCGGCCTCGATGACCGCGATCGGCGCCGGCAGGATCCGTGTCGACAACCAGCCCGCCGACACCGACAACTGCCACACCGCCAGCAGCAACACCGGCAACGCCCAGGGCGCGAGGTTGTGGATAATTCTCTTCATGGGGCGCCTCAGTTCTGGGACGCGGCTTTGGGAAGAATATCGTTGGCGACCATCTCACCGAACGGGCTGACGTAATTGGCGCCCTGGGGCAGCTCCGGACGTTCGATGTCGAGGTGCGGGAACAACAACTCCGCAACCCGGTACGACTCTTCCAGGTGTGGATAACCGGAGAAGATGAAGGTATCGATGCCCAGGTCCGCGTATTCCTTCACGCGGGCGGCCACGGTCGGACCATCTCCTACCAACGCCGTACCGGCACCACCACGCACCAGGCCGACGCCGGCCCACAGGTTGGGGCTGACTTCCAGGTTGTCGCGGCTGCCGCCATGCAGCGCGGCCATGCGTTGCTGACCGACCGAATCGAACCGCGCCAGAGAAGCCTGGGCCCGGGCGATGGTTTCATCATCCAGATGGGAGATCAGCCGATCCGCTGCTTGCCAGGCTTCGTCATTGGTTTCGCGAACGATTACGTGCAAGCGAATACCGAAACGCACGGTGCGTCCCAGCTTCGCCGCTTTGGCACGCACTTGTTCAATTTTCTCGGCAACGGCGGCCGGTGGTTCGCCCCAGGTCAGGACCATTTCCACCTGCTCTGCGGCGAGGTCTTGCGCCGCCTCCGACGAGCCGCCGAAGTACAGCGGCGGACGCGGTTGCTGGATCGACGGATAGAGCAATTTGGCGCCCTTCACGCTGATGTGCTGACCGTCGTAGTCAACGGTTTCGCCTTCCAGCACGCGGCGCCAGATGCGGGTGAATTCCACCGAAGCTTGATAGCGTTCTTCGTGGGTCAGGAACAAACCGTCGCCGGCCAATTCTTCCGGATCACCGCCGGTGACCAGGTTGAACAGCGCACGACCGCCGGACAGACGATCCAGAGTCGCTGCCTGACGCGCGGCCACCGTCGGGGAAATGATCCCGGGGCGCAGCGCGACAAGGAATTTCAAACGCTGGGTCACCGGGATCAGCGATGCCGCCACCAGCCACGAGTCTTCGCAAGACCGACCGGTGGGAATCAACACCCCGCCGAAGCCCAGGCGATCCGCCGCCTGGGCGATTTGTTGCAGGTAACCGTGGTCGACGGCGCGGGCGCCTTCGGCGGTGCCAAGGTAATGGCCGTCGCCGTGGGTAGGCAGAAACCAGAAAATATTGAGGCTCATGGAGTGGTCTCCTTGGGGAATCGAATTACTGCGCTTTGGCAACGACTGCCGGTGGCGTCCAGATCACGTCTTTGATGCTCAACTGTTTCGGAATCAGCTTGAGCTGGTAGAAGCTGTCGGCGATTTTCTGTTGGGCGGCGACCACTTCAGGCGTGAGAAACAGGGCGCCGTAACCCTGGCGCTTCACCGAGGTCAGGGTGATGTCCGCGGGCAGGCCGAGCAGTGGCGAGACTTGTTTGGTCACGTCTTCGGGATTGGCTTTGGACCATTCACCGACGGCGCGCACTTCTTCCACCAGGGTCTTGATCACCTCAGGATTTTTCTGCGCGTAAGGCTTGGTCGCGAGGTAGAACTGATGGTTGTCGACGATGCCCTGGCCGTCGCGCAGGGTGCGCGCTTGCAGTTGCTGTTCGGCGGCGGCCTGGTACGGGTCCCAGATCACCCACGCATCGACGCTGCCACGTTCGAACGCGGCGCGGGCATCGGCCGGCGGCAGGAAGACGGTCTGGATGTCGGTGTATTTGAGGCCGGCGTCTTCCAGTGCGCGGACCAACAAGTAGTGGACGTTGGAGCCTTTGTTCAGGACGACTTTCTTGCCCTTGAGGTCCTGCACCGATTTGATCGGCGAGTCCTTCGGCACCAGGATCGCTTCGCTGTGTGGCGCTGGCGGTTCGTAAGCGACATAGAGCAAATCGGCGCCAGCGGCTTGAGCAAATACTGGCGGGGTTTCGCCGGTAACGCCGAAGTCGATGGAGCCGACATTCAAGCCTTCAAGCAGCTGCGGGCCGCCGGGAAACTCAGTCCATTGCACGTCCACACCTTGGGCGGCGAGGCGTTTTTCGAGGGTGCCTTTGGCTTTGAGCAGCACTAGGGTGCCGTACTTTTGATAACCGATCCGAAGCGTCTCGGCCTGAGCTTGAGTAATGGCGCCGAAGGTGACAGCCGCTGCAAACAGAGCGACCAGACCACGACGCAAAATGACAGTGCGCATGGCGCTCTCCTTTTTGCAGTTGGGTTTTGGCTGCACCTGCTTGCCCGTTAGCGGGCGAGTAAGGCCAGTACATCAATTTCAGGTGTGACTTAAGTGCTGACTTAAATGCTCCAGCGAGCACTCAACAAACGTTCATTCAACAGGTTCGGATCGAGCGGCTTCGGCCGTCGGGCCATGGCGCTGAAAAACAATTCCAGCGATTCATTCAGTCGTTGTTCCAGCTCTGGCGCCAACTGCGCCTGGGCGCTGCCTTCGCCGTAAGCGATCTGGCTGTCTACCGCGAAAATCCCGTGGAGCATTTCCTGGGCTTTCAACGCCGACAGCACAGGCTTGAGCGCGTAATCCACCGCCAGCATGTGGGCGATACTGCCGCCGGTAGCCATGGGCAAAACCACTTTGTGGTCCAACGCGCGCTCCGGCAGCAGGTCCAGCACGGTTTTCAGCGCGCCGGAAAACGACGCCTTGTAGACCGGGGTGGCGATCAACAGGCCGTCGGCATTTTCAATCTGTTGCAGCAGGTCGATCACCTTCGGGCTGTCGAAGCGTGCATGCAGCAAGTCTTCGGCCGGGAAGTCCCGTACCTGGTAACTCACCACTTCCACACCTTGCTCCTGCAACCAGCGTTGGGAGCGCTCCAGCAGCACCCCGGAACGGGAGCGTTGGCTGGGACTACCACCGAGTGAGACGACCAGCATTCAGGCGATTCCTTGAACGGTGTTGGCGGTTCGCGGTTTGCGATCTCGCTGTGATGGAGATGACCTTAACAGGTGATTGTTATATCCATAAATCATATTTATTCATTTGGTTATGCATTTTGGAGATATAGAAAAACGCTTCCTGCGGGCGAAAAAAAGGCCGTCGAAACGGCCTGAAATCCCCTGCTTTATGGATTCTGCGGTGTCTGTCAGTCCGCCATCGCGAGCAGGCTCGCTCCCACATTGGAATGCGGTCAACTGTGGGAGCGAGCCTGCTCGCGATGGCGATACCAGCCGCGCCAAAAATGCTGATGACTTACCTGTTGGGCTGCGGCGTCAGGCGCAGGTACGGTTTCACCGAGCGATAACCCTTGGGAAAGCGTTTCTTGATTTCGTCTTCGTCCTTGAGCGACGGCACGATCACCACTTCATCACCGTCCTGCCAGTTGGCCGGGGTGGCCACCTTGTAGTTGTCGGTGAGTTGCAGCGAGTCAATCACCCGCAGGATCTCGTGGAAATTGCGCCCGGTACTCGCCGGGTAGGTGACGGTCAACCTTACCTTTTTGTTCGGGTCGATCACGAACAGCGAGCGCACGGTCAGGGTGTCATTGGCGTTCGGGTGGATCAGGTCGTAGAGGTCGGAGACCTTGCGGTCCGCGTCGGCCAGGATCGGGAAGTTGACGAGGGTGTTCTGGGTTTCATTGATGTCCTCGATCCACCTGTGGTGCGAGTCCACCGGGTCCACGGACAGAGCGATGGCTTTCACACCGCGATTGGCAAACTCATCCTTGAGTTTTGCAGTGAAGCCCAGTTCGGTGGTGCACACCGGCGTGAAGTCCGCCGGATGGGAAAACAGCACGCCCCAGCTATCGCCCAGCCATTCGTGGAAACGGAGGGTGCCGGCGCTGGAATCCTGTTCGAAGTCGGGGGCGATATCGCCCAGTCTGAGGCTCATGGTGCTGCTCCTGGTGAGTGCTTGTTGAGCTCAACTGTGCCTGTGTTCCTTATGGATTAAAAAGAATAAATATCGATTTATTTAGATCATAAGTGAATATTAAATATCTGTTCACTGGACCTGCGCGAGCATCAGGACGAACATCGCCCACAAGGTTCGAGAAGGCCTTGAGTGGCTGCAAAGAGGGAATTTTCACGGCGGGATTACGGGGGTGACCCCGCCTTGAAAACGCAAAAGCCCCGCCCGGCGAGATGCCGGGCGGGGCTTTTTTTCAGCGGTTACGCGAGCGCTATTACAACAGCGGGATCGAGTAGCTGACGATCAGACGGTTTTCGTCCTGGTCGCGTTGGCCTGGGACGTCGTTGCGCCACATGGCGTTTTTCCAGGTGAGGCCCAGGTTTTTCAGTGGGCCGCTCTGGACTACATAGGCCAGGGTCAGGTCGCGTTCCCACTCGGAACGGCCGGAACCGGCCACTGCGGTGCTGGAGCTGCTGATGGTGTCGATGTTGTCACCGCGCAGGTAAACGATGCCAGCAGTAGCGCCTGGCAAGCCAACCTTGGCGAAGTCATACGAGTAGCGAGCTTGCCAGGTACGTTCGCCGGCGCGGGCGAACTTGGCGATCTGGCTATCGGTAGTCAGGTAAGCCGACGAGCCGTCACCCTGGTTCAGCCAAGGGAAATCGCTGCTGCCGTTGCTGACCTGGTAACCGCCACCGAAGGTGTGACCAGCAACGGTGTACAGGAACAGGCCGCTGTAAAGGTTGTTGTCAACTTTGCCCCGGCCAGCGCGGAAGCCCTGATAGTTACCGGAGCTGAAATAAGTCGAATCGTGGCCGTTGGCACCATCGTCAGAGCTGTTGAAGTAACGCAAGTCAGACTTCAGCACACCTGGACCGATCGACCAGTTGTGAACCAGACCCAGGAAGTGTTGCTTGTAGAAGTCTTCCAGGTTGCCGTAGTAGTACTGGGCAGTCAGATCTTTGGTGATCTTGTAGTCGCCACCACCGTAGATGAACTTGTTGCTGTCACGGCCGGAAGCAGTACGACCATTAGCACCAGCGATCGACAACTCTTCATTGTTGCTGGAGTTACGGCCCTTGACGTGCTCGATCTGACCACCGATCAGTGTCAGGTCCTTGATCTCGTTCGAAGTGATCTGACCGCCCTGGAAGGTTTGCGGCAGCAGACGACCGTCGTTGGTCACGATCACCGGCAGTTTTGGCTGCAGGGTGCCCAATTTCAGTTCGGTCTGGGAAATCTTGGCTTTAGCAGTCAGGCCCAGGCTGGAGAAGTTATCAACTGCTTCGCCGTTGGACTTGCTTGGAAATACAGTACCGCCATAAGAACCATAGTTCGTGGCGGTTGCAGGGCTCGCACCATTAGTGCCGCCGCCCGAATCCAGACGCACACCCAGCAGGCCGATAGCATCGATACCGAAGCCGACAGTGCCTTGGGTGTAGCCGGAGATAAAGCGCAGGTCGAAGCCTTGACCCCATTCTTCGTTCTTGTTCTGAGCGCCAGCAGCTTTGGTGCCCGAATCACGGTTATCGTTATTGATGTAGAAGTTACGCAGACCCAGAGTGGCCTTGCTGTCTTCGATGAAACCGGCGGCGCCTGCCTGCTGCGCCAAAACCCCTACGGCCACAGCCAGGGCCAAGGTGGACTTGTTCATTTGTTTCGCTCCTATCGTTTCTAATCTTGTGTTCCTGGTCCTGAGTCGAATGCCCTGGATCCTAAGACGCGCAATTTTTGCCGAACTCTCTAGCCCGGTCGTTTTGGCCGCGCAGGATACATCGACATAAAGCCAAAAAGAATTGTGTGATTCTTTTTCATAGCGATACGGAATATGCCTGCGCAGCACAGATCCGAGGTATCGGCTAAAAAGCCGATTCCTGAACCTGTTCTTCTGACGGGGATTATTTTGCTTAACACCGGGCTCCGTGCTGAGTACCGGACGGGGCCTACTTTAGGTGCTGGCAAAAAAAACTAAAAGGAATAAAAAATACTCAACACTGTGGTTTTTGGAATATATACAGACAAAAAAAAGCCTCGCCTGCCGGCAAGGCTTTTTCTGACGACTTGTTACATGAAGCTGTAGGTGTAGTTGAAGATCAGACGGGTCTGATCCTGATCAACAAGGCTTATGCCGTCGCCACGATAAGTACCGTGACGCAGAGTTGTACCAAACCCTTTCAGCATGCCCGTTTGAATCACGTAATCGATACGTGCGTCGGTCTCATGCTCGCTTAGGTCTTTACCAGTGCCGTTGGTAGCTTTGATGTCCTGACCACTCAGGTAAGCAATCGAAGCTTTCAGGCCGGGCACGCCCAGCGAGGCGAAGTCATAGGAGTACTGGCCGTACGTGGTGTTTTCACCAGCACGGATGAAACTGCCCACCGTGGCGTCGGTAAACGAGTAGAAGCTGGCGCCGCCGCCGCCTTCAGGACGCCCGTTACCATCAACAACGTTACCTTGGTTCAAGAAGACAAAGCCGCCGTCATCGCTGACACGCTGATGACCGAGCAGGAATGCGCTGCCACCCAGGGTATAGGTGAACGTGGCGTTCCAGGTGTTGTTATCAACTTCGCCCTTGTTCTTGGCGTAGCCACCGTTGTTGTTGAACTGATAGCCGGCGCTGCCGTTGCCGTTCTTGCCGTCGGAGCTGCTGTCGAAATAACGCAGGTCAGTCTTGAACGACTGGTTCGGGGCGATTGGGAAAACGTGCACCAGGCCGAGGAAGTTCTGTTTGTAGAAGTCTTCCAGGTTCGCGTAGTAGTACTGCAGCGTCAGGTCTTTGGTGACCTTCCAGTCAGCACCGGCGTAACGGAACTGGTTGCTGTCCTGAGTCGCGCCCGCCACAGACAGGCCTGTGGAGTTCGAGGAGGCGCGACCTGTCGCGTGCTCCAGTTGACCCAGGTTGAAGGTGACGTTGTCGATTTCCTTCGAGGAGATGGTGCCACCTTCAAAGGTTTGCGGCAGCACGCGGCTGTCGTTCGCAATCAGGATCGGCATGTTTGGCTGAAGAGCGCCGCCCAAGTGGGCCTCGGTCTTGGAGAAGCGCGCTTTGACGTTGCCCGACAGGCGGCTCCATGCATCCGATGCCGATTTATCGCTATCGCTAGGGTTGAAGGAGTTGCTGTCCGGGTGATGGCCCTTGCCACCGTCCAGATGGATACCGACCAGCGCCTGGGCGTCGATACCGAAACCGACGACACCTTGGGTAAAGCCCGACAGGTAATCGAACTTCAGACCTTCAGCGGTCTCGCGCTGTCTGTTTGAAGGAGTACTGGAAGTGGTGTTGGCAGCATTTTCACGGTTATCGGCGTCGAAATAATAGGTACGCGAACTAACCGATGCCTTGCTGTCTTCGATGAAACCGGCGGCGCCTGCCTGCTGCGCCAAAACCCCAACGGCCACGGCTAACGCCAAGGTGGACTTGTTCATTGTGAAGCTCCTCTCGATTCTAATTCTTGTGTTCCTGGCCCCAAGTCGATGCTCGGGATCCTAAGATGCGCGATTAGCGCCAGAGCGAGACCCACAAGTCAATCGTAACTATGTGTGTCTACGACTATGGTCTAACCCTCCGTTTTTTGGTCCATGCAGGTCATGAGCTCGTCACAAACCTGAAAAGAACTAGCCAGTTCTTTTCTCATACCGTTTAGGAATTCAGCTGAGAACTCATCACTGACCCCAAGACAGAGCCTCCAGCTCATAAGCTAATTCCTAAATGGTATTTGTTAGCTATTTTTTAGATCGTTTAGCGTTTGAAGCAATTCGGAAACATTCCCCTACCGAAAGGCGACGCCATGACGACCAAACGCGCACTATCCAGACCAATTGTTACAGTTTATGTATCGCTATTATTTTCACTCAGCGCTCAGGCGGCGAACCTCACCGTCGGTTATCAAACCGGCATCGACCCCAGCAAAGTCCCCCAAGCGGACGGTGTTTACGAAAAGACCATCGGCGAAACAATCGACTGGCGTCGCTTCAACAGCGGCCCGGAAGTGGTGACGGCCATTGCCTCCGGCGACGTGCAGATCGGCAACCTTGGCTCAAGCCCGCTGGCCGCGGCCGCCTCGCGCAATCTGCCGATTGTTGCGTTCATTGTTTCCGCGCAGATCAACGCCGCCGAAGCACTGGTGGTGCGTAACGGCAGCGGCATAGAAAAACCGGAAGATTTGATCGGCAAGACGATCGCCACGCCGTTCGTTTCCACCTCCCATTACAGCCTGCTCGGCGCGCTCAAGCACTGGGGCCTGGACGCCTCGAAGGTCAAAGTGGTGAACCTGCAACCGGCGGAAATCGCTGCGGCCTGGAAGCGTGGTGACATTGATGGCGCGTTTGTCTGGTCGCCGGCGCTGGGGGACATTCGCAAGACGGGCAAGACGTTGACCGACGCCGCACAAGTGGGTCAGTGGGGCGCGCCGACGTTTGAAGTGTGGGTGGCGCGTAAGGATTACGCCGAGAAGCATCCGGACGTTGTGGCGAAATTCGCCAAGGTCACCCTGGACTCGTTCGCCGACTATGCCGCGCATAAAGACAGCTGGACCGCTGACTCGGTGCCGGTGCAGAAAATCGCCAAATTGACCGGTGCCAATGCGGTGGATGTGCCGGAGTTACTGGCCGGCTCAACGTTCCCGGATGCCAAGGCCCAACAGACCACTGCGCTGCTGGACGGCGGCACGGCCAAGGCCATTGGCGAGACGGCAAAGTTCTTGAAGGAGCAAGGTAAGGTCGAGACGGTGCTGCCGGATTATTCGGCGTATGTCAGCGCGAAGTTCGTGCAGGAGTAACACACAAACCCTGTGGCGAGGGAGCTTGCTCCCGCCGGGCTGCGGAGCGGCCCCAAACCCGGTAAACGCGTTATGTCTGATAGACCGAGTTGCCGGGATTGGGAGTCCTTCGGCCTCCAGCGGGAGCAAGCTCCCTCGCCACAAAAGCCCGCAGTTACAGGGCTTTTTCGAAGATCTTCGAATTACGCTGATAGTTGTACAGCGACGCACGCGCCGACGGCAGGCGTTCAACGCTGCTCGGCACGAACCCACGTTCGCGGAACCAGTGAGCGGTCCGGGTCGTCAGCACGAACAAGGTTTTCAAGCCCTGGGCCCGGGCGCGGGTTTCGATGCGCTCCAGCAGCTCATCACCGCGACCGCCGTGGCGGTATTCCGGGTTGACCGCCAGACACGCCAACTCACCCGCATCCGAATCGGCAATCTGATACAACGCCGCACAAGCGATGATCATGCCTTCGCGCTCAACCACGCTGAACTGCTCGATCTCGCGTTCCAGCACCTCGCGGGAACGACGCACCAGAATCCCCTGCTCTTCCAGCGGGCTGATCAGGTCCAGCAAACCACCGACATCTTCGATGGCCGCTTCGCGCACGATCTCGAATTGCTCCTGGGCCACCAACGTACCGCCACCGTCGCGGGTGAACAGTTCGGTCAGCAGCGCACCGTCTTCGGCGTAGCTGACGATATGGCTGCGGGCGACACCGCCCCGACACGCTTCAGCCGCCGCATCCAGCAGTTCCGCCTGATAGTTGCTGCCCAGACGCTGCAAATGCGCCGGGACTTGTTGCGGACGCAGCTCACGAACCAGCCGACCGTTTTCATCGATCAAGCCGAGGTCGGCACCAAACAGCAGCAGTTTGTCCGCCCCCAGGTCGATGGCCGCGCGCGTGGCGACGTCTTCGCAGGCCAGGTTGAAAATCTCACCCGTCGGCGAGTAACCCAACGGCGACAGCAACACGATGGAGCGCTCGTCCAGCAGGCGATTGATGCCCTTGCGGTCGACCCGGCGCACTTCGCCGGTGTGGTGATAGTCGACGCCTTCCAGCACGCCGATCGGCCGCGCCGTCACCAGGTTGCCGCCGGCTACCCGCAGGCGCGAGCCCTGCATCGGCGATGAGGCCATGTCCATGGACAACCGCGCTTCGATGGCGATGCGCAACTGGCCAACGGCATCGATCACACATTCCAGGGTCGCGGCATCAGTGATGCGCATCCCGTGGTGGTAATGCGGGGTCAGGCCTCGCGCGGCAAGGCGGGTTTCGATTTGCGGACGGGAGCCGTGAACCAGCACCAACCGCACGCCCAGGCTGTGCAGCAGCACCAGGTCGTGGACGATGTTGCCGAAATTCGGATGCTCAACGCCGTCGCCGGGCAGCATGACGACGAAGGTGCAATCGCGGTGGGCATTGATGTAAGGCGAAGCGTGACGAAGCCAATTAACGTATTCGGGCATGAACCTGGGCCTGTAATAAATAGCAGCCAAAAAATGGGCGAAACTGAAAACGCACAGCGGGCTGATGGTTATCGTCGGAACAGGCTTGGCGACACGCGCGCTCTCCTCATGAATACGGGTTGGGACACTGGCAATTTACAAGGCTTGCCAGCCATGACACAGCCCCTGCTCGCGAAGGCAGAGTGTCAGTCGCAACTGACGTGTCTGACACACCGCTTTCGCGAGCAAGCTCGCTCGTACAGGGATCTCGTTCAACTGGCTGGCATTGGCGTTTGGGCCGGCGTCAGGCAGTAATGTTCAATCAGTTGTCGTAATAGATGCACGGTAGGCTGCAAACGTGACATTTCGAGGTATTCCCCCGGTTGGTGCGCACAGGCGATATCGCCCGGACCCAGCACCAATGTTTCGCAGCCAAGACGCTGAAGATAAGGCGCTTCGGTGCCGAACGCCACTGCTTCGGCGCGATGGTCGGTCAGCTTTTCGGCGACCCGGACCAATTCGGCGTCCTCAGCCTGCTCGAACGGCGGCACTTCGGGGAACAGCGGCGCGTAATTGATCTTCACCTGATGGCGTTCGGCAATGGGATTGAGCCGCTGCAAAATTTCCGCGCGCAGGACTTTGGGGTCCATGCCCGGCAACGGCCGCAAGTCGAACTCCAGTGAACACTGGCCGCAGATGCGGTTGGGGTTGTCGCCGCCATGGATGCAGCCGAAGTTCATGGTCGGCGTCGGCACGCCGAATTGCGGATTACGGAATTCACGCTGCCACAGCAGGCGCAGACCGCGAAGCTCGCCGATGGCATCGTGCATGGCTTCGAGGGCGCTGTGGCCCAGGCGCGGATCCGAGGAATGGCCGCTCTGCCCGAGGATGTCGATGCGCTCCATCATGATGCCTTTGTGCATGCGGATCGGCTTCAGCCCGGTCGGCTCGCCAATCACTGCCGCACGCCCCAACGGACGGCCCGCTTCGGCCAGGGCACGAGCGCCGGACATCGAGCTTTCTTCATCGCAGGTGGCGAGGATCAGCAGCGGCTGTTTGAACGGTTGATCAAGCAGAGGTATCACCGCCTCGATGGCCAGGGCGAAAAAGCCTTTCATGTCGCAACTGCCCAGGCCCACCCAGCGGCCATCGACTTCGGTCAGTTTCAGCGGATCGGTCTGCCACAGTGCGCCATCGAACGGCACCGTATCGCTATGCCCGGCCAGCACCAGGCCACCCGGGCCAGAGCCGAAACTGGCCAGCAAGTTGAACTTGCCGGGGCTGACCTGCTGGATGTCGCAGGCAAAACCCAGGTCACCGAGCCACGTCGCCAGCAAGTCGATGACCGGACGGTTGGATTGATCAAGGCTGGGCTGGGTACAGCTGACCGTCGGCGCGGCAATCAGCGCTGCGAATTGATCTTTCATGGACGGCAAAGGCATCGCTGACTCCAACTCGCGAATAGAAGTCCATCATAGAACCATCCGGCGACAGGAATAAACCGTCGCGGCGCGTAGGACGAGTGAGTCCTGTACACTGCACGACCTTGGCAGCCACACATTCCCCCGGCTGCGCTCCCGATCCTGGATTTTCCGGCCATGCAGAAAGAAACCGAAATCAAACTCCGCGTCAGCCGCGAAACCCTCGCCGCCCTGCGCGAGCACCCGCTCCTGAAAAAACGCAACAAAAGTGGCTGGGAACGCCGTGAGTTGATGAACCAATACTTCGACACGCCTGAGCGCGACTTGGCCCGCGCCAAGGTTGCCCTGCGCCTGCGCAAGGACGGCGAAGAAGTGATCCAGACCCTCAAGACCCGTGGCCAGAGCGTCGCCGGTCTGTCCGAGCGTAACGAATACGACTGGAACCTGCCCAAAGCCAAGCTCGACGTTAAGAAACTCGACGGCGAATGCTGGCCTGAAGAGTTGGCCGAGCTGGACAAAAAAAACCTGAAGCCAATCTTCACCACCGATTTCGTTCGCGAACGCGCCGAAATCGCCTGGGGCCGCGGCAAGACCAAAGTGGTCATCGAAGCCGCGCTGGACTTGGGCCACGTGGTGGTCGGCAAGCAGAAAGAAGAAATCTGCGAGCTGGAACTGGAACTGCGCGAAGGCGAGCCCGCCGCCCTGCTGGAACTGGCCGCCGAACTGGCTGCGACCCTGGCCCTGATGCCGTGTGACATCAGCAAGGCTGAACGCGGCTATCGCTTGTACGACGCCAACAGCTATTCGTTGAGCCTGCCGGCACCGCAAATCACCGCTGAAATGCCGCTGGACGATGCATTCGCCGCACTGAGCTGGCATTTGCTGAGCAGCAGCCAGCGTCTGGCCGAGCAGTACCGCTTCAACGGCCACTGGCGCCTGTTGCTGGACTGGGTAGAGAACCTGGCTGAGCTGCGCGCTTTGCTGAGCAGCCTGGGCCAGGCCGCACCGCGCCAGTCGACCCACGACCTTCGCGTGGCACTGGATGCCTTGCTCGAAGACTGGCGTCCGCTGGTACAAGCCGGTATCGACGACGAAGACGTGCGCAAAGCCGCGCCGGAGCAGTTCCTCGAAGAACTGGAGGACCCGCGCTGGGGCCTGTTCTCGCTGAACACTTCGCGTTGGTTGCTGGCCCGCACCTGGGCAGCTGATCGCAACGTCCGTGGCAATCGCCAGGGCGCTGCCCAGTTGGGTAGCTGGTTGCCGCGCTTGCTCGGTGAAGAAGCGACCTCCCTGCAATTGCAGCGTTATCAGCAACAGCCGGAAGACCTGGCCGAGCAACTGCCACGCATCGAACGTATACAGGCCTGGCTGCACCATGCCCGTGGCGTGCTGGACATCCCGGAGATGGATCGCTTGTACGGTGAGCTGAAGCAACTGGCGCAGCTGGCTAACGAACCGATCACCGATGAATCGCTGGATGCGCGCAAGCAGCAGGCGATTGCGGTTTATCAGAATCGTGCCTGGAAAATGCTGCTGCGTATGTAAATTAACTTCTGTGGCGAGGGAGCTTGCTCCCGTTGGGCTGCGCAGCAGCCCTGATTTTGGGGACGCTTCGCGCCCCAGCGGGAGCAAGCTCCCTCGCCACAAAAGCTCTCCACCGTACTAGCGCAACACCGGCAAACTCGTCGTCGACTTGATTTCGGACAACGCCACAATCGAGTTCACCTCCTGAATCCCCGGCACCATCGACAGCTTTTCAAAGAAAAACCGCTCATACGCCTCGATGTCCGCCGTGACAATCCGCAGCAAGAAATCCACCGACCCCATCAGCACATAACACTCCAGCACCTCGGGAAAGCCGCGAATCGCCTCGGTAAACTCAGTGAAGTTCGAACGCCCGTGCGCGTTGAGTTTGATCTCGGCAAAGATCTGCGTGTTAAGCCCGATCTTCTTGCGGTCGAGCAGTGTCACCTGACCCCGAATGATCCCCTCCTCCTTCATCCGCTGAATCCGCCGCCAGCACGGCGACTGAGAAAGTCCCACCTGCTCGGCAATCTGTGCGCTGGAGAGCGAAGCGTCTTCTTGCAGCAACGCGAGAATCTTGCGGTCGTAGCCATCCAGCTCGCTTTGCATAAATAAACCCATTATTGATAGCCAGCCGAATCAAACAATTCGAAAAAAAGGCAATAAGCCCCATCATAGATAAGAAATGCCCGGCACCGAATGTAAAAATTCCTCCATTGATTTGGAGACCGACCATGCCGCACCTGGAAGCTGTGAACACCTCGCCTATTCGCACCGATGTCTGGAACGCCAGCAACGTGCACTGCCGCGTTCATTACCAACTGCTGGCCGAAGCCGAGCCGGACCTGATGTGCCGGGCGCTCAACCTGTTCGCCTTGCAGCTTCTGACGCCACAACAGGTCAGCGCGCAGCGGATGGACGATTTGATGTCGATCGACATCGTCATGGACGGGCTGAGCTGGCATCGCGCCGAAGTGATTGCGGAAAAATTACGTAACCTGATCAGCGTGTGTTCGGTGGAGTTGCAAGCGGCTGATTCCCTGCGGGAAGCGCCAGTTCAGGCGGCAGGCTGACAAACCTCGACACGGCTTCGTCGGGTAGTGGCCCAACGGTCGGCGGGTCCGCGACTATCCTTTGCGAACTGTTGTTCATGAGGAGCCCGCATGTCCGTTCAACTTGCCATTCAGGACCGCTGGCTGGATCTCAATGATTTGCTGCGTGAACTGGTCGCCCAAGGCTTTATCAGCCAGGACTCGGCCGAACACGCGCTCAATGCCCGCCGCCGCCACGCCGCCAATGGCCAGATGCATCCCCTGGAATTCATCGCCAGCCAGCACCTGGACGACCTCAGCCGTCCGGGCAAACACCTCGATCTGGAAAGCCTGACCCTGTGGCTTTCGCAACAGGCCGGCCAGCCCTATTTGCGCATCGACCCGCTGAAAATCAACGTCGCGGCGATTACGCCGCTGATGTCCTACGCCTTCGCCCAGCGCCACAAGATTCTGGCGGTGTCCATCGACCGCGACGCGGTGACCGTGGCCAGCGCCCAGCCTTACGTCAACGGCTGGGAAGCTGACCTGACCCACGTGTTGAAGCTGCCGATCAAGCGCGTAGTGGCCAACCCGGTGGACATCCAGCGCTTCAGCGTCGAGTTTTTCCGCCTGGCCAAATCGGTCAGCGGTGCGACCAACGCCGATCAGCAAACCAGCTCCCTGGGCAACTTCGAACAACTGCTCAACCTCGGCGCCAGCGATCAGGAACCGGACGCCAACGACGCGCACATCGTCAACATCGTCGACTGGCTGTTCCAGTACGCCTTCCAGCAGCGCGCCAGCGATATCCACATCGAACCCCGGCGCGAGCAAGGCACGGTGCGGTTTCGCATCGACGGCGTGCTGCACAACGTCTACCAATTCCCGCCGCAAGTGACCATGGCCATCGTCAGCCGCCTGAAAAGCCTCGGGCGGATGAACGTTGCGGAAAAGCGCAAACCTCAGGACGGCCGGGTGAAGACCAAGACCCCGGACGGCGGCGAAGTCGAGCTGCGGCTGTCGACATTGCCGACGGCGTTCGGCGAAAAAATGGTCATGCGGATCTTCGACCCGGAAGTGCTACTCAAGGACTTCGATCAGTTGGGCTTCTCCGCCGAAGACTTGCGCCGCTGGCAGGACATGACCCGCCAACCCAACGGCATCATTCTGGTCACCGGGCCGACGGGTTCGGGCAAAACCACCACGCTGTACACCACGCTCAAGAAACTGGCGACGCCGGAGGTCAACCTCTGCACCATTGAAGACCCGATTGAAATGGTCGAGCCGGCCTTCAACCAGATGCAGGTCCAGCACAACATCGACCTGACCTTCGCCGCCGGTGTACGCGCGCTGATGCGGCAGGACCCGGACATCATCATGATCGGCGAGATCCGTGACCTCGAAACTGCGGAAATGGCCATTCAAGCCGCGCTCACTGGCCACTTGGTGCTCTCGACCTTGCACACCAACGATGCGCCCAGCGCCATCAGCCGCCTGCTGGAACTCGGCGTGCCGCATTACCTGATCAAAGCCACCGTGCTCGGCGTCATGGCCCAACGCCTGGTCCGTACCTTGTGCCCGCATTGCAAGGCACCGCTGACGTTGGGTGAAGAAGACTGGCAAACCCTGACCAAACCCTGGCAAGCGCCACTGCCCACCAATGCCCAGCGCGCCATCGGCTGCCTGGAATGCCGCGACACCGGCTATCGCGGCCGCGCCGGGGTCTACGAAATCATGCAATTGACGGATGGCGTTAAGGCGCTGATAAATCCCGACACTGATTTGCTGGCGGTGCGGCGTCAGGCGTTCAAGGAAGGCATGCGCAGCTTGCGGCTGTCGGGGGCACAGAAAGTGGCGGCCGGGTTGACGACGATCGAGGAAGTATTGCGTGTGACGCCGCAGAGCGAACAAAAGTAGGCGCGGCAATCACGGAACTGGATTGGGGAAATGGCGATCCAACCCCGTAGTTAACCAGTGGAGTCCCCCCATCATGCGTCTCAAACTTGCTGTCGCTACCATCGCTTTGTTGTCCCTTCCAGTCGGTTCGGCGATGGCCGATAGCTTTTGGCGTAACGTCATCTCTTCCGGTGCCACCACCGGTTCGACCTACCTGACCTTCAAGGATCACAAGCTGATCGTTGCCGCGCAGGACGACGCCGGCAGCTTCGTCGCCAGTGACGGCGGCATCCGCGGTCCTTATCTGGAAGCCGCGATGCAGAAAGTCCGCGCCGACAACCCGGGCCTGCAGGCGACGGACATGGAACTGGCGAATGCGATCCTGGCGAAGAATGCCGTCGCTTCGGAATAAGCTTTGGCTAAACAAAAATGCCGCTCAAACGAGCGGCATTTTTTTGCCCAACACAAACCCCTGTGGGAGCGGGCTTGCCCGCGATGAGGCCATTGGCTTCACATTAATGTCGCCTGACAGAACGCCATCGCGGGCAAGCCCGCTCCTAAAGGACTTGCATGTACTTCGCAGTTTTTAGCGGTAATCGTCCACCGGCACGCAGGCGCAGAACAGGTTCCGGTCGCCATAGACGTTATCCACCCGATTCACCACCGGCCAATATTTATGCGCCTTGGTGTGCGCATCCGGGGTCACCGCTTGCTCGATGCTGTAAGGCCGCTCCCAAACCCCGGTGATATCAGCCAGGGTATGCGGTGCCCGCTTCAGCGGATTGTCTTCGGCGGGCCAGTTGCCGTTCTGCACCTCGGTGATTTCCGCACGAATGCTCAGCATCGCCCCGATAAACCGGTCCAGCTCGGCCTTTGACTCACTCTCGGTCGGCTCGACCATCAGCGTTCCCGGCACCGGAAACGACATGGTCGGCGCATGGAAACCGTAATCCATCAGGCGCTTGGCTACGTCCTCTTCACTGATCCCGGTCAGCGCCTTCAATGGCCGCAAATCCAGAATGCATTCGTGCGCCACCCGCTCGTTGCGCCCGGCGTAGAGCACTGGAAATGCTCCGGATAAATGCTGCGCCAGGTAATTCGCCGCAAGGATCGCCACCTCGCTGGCATCCGCCAATTGTGGGCCCATCATGGCGATGTACATCCAGCTGATCGGCAAAATGCTCGCACTGCCCCAAGGCGCGGCGCTGACTGCGCCATTTTGCGGCAACGGTCCCTCAATCGGCACCACCGGGTGATTGGCGACGAACGGCGCCAAGTGTGCGCGCACACCAATCGGGCCCATGCCCGGCCCACCGCCGCCATGGGGAATGCAGAACGTCTTGTGCAGGTTCATGTGGGACACGTCGGCGCCAATGTCCGCCGGACGGGCCAATCCCACCTGAGCGTTGAGGTTGGCGCCATCCATGTACACCTGGCCGCCGTGGCTGTGGATAACTTCACAGATTTCGCTGATGCCTTCCTCATACACGCCATGGGTCGACGGATACGTCGCCATCAGGCAGGCGAGTTTGTCGCCCGCCTCCGCGGCCTTGCCTTTGAGGTCATCCAGATCGACGTTGCCGGCCTCGTCGCACTCGACGATCACCACGCGCATCCCGGCCATCTGCGCCGAGGCCGGGTTGGTGCCGTGGGCCGAGGACGGAATCAGGCAAATGTCTCGCGCCCCCTGTTGACGGCTCTCGTGATATTTGCGGATCGCCAGCAGCCCGGCGTACTCGCCTTGGGCGCCGGAGTTGGGTTGCATGCAGATCGCGTCGAAACCGGTGATCGCGCAGAGCCAGCGTTCCAGTTCCTCGATCATCAGTGAATAACCCACTGCCTGCTCTTTCGGCACAAACGGGTGCAGGTTGGCGAACTGCGGCCAAGTGATGGGGATCATCTCGCTGGTGGCATTGAGTTTCATGGTGCAGGAGCCCAGCGGGATCATCGATTGGTTGAGCGCCAGGTCTTTGTTTTCTAATTGCTTGAGGTAACGCAGCATCTCGGTTTCGCTGTGATGGGCGCTGAATACGGGATGGCGCAGATAAGGCGAACTGCGCAGTAGCCCTGCGGGAATGCCGGAAGCAAGGGTTTCAGCGTCCAGTTCGTCGACGTTGAGCCCATGATCGGCACCGAGGAACACATCAAACAACTTCGCGACGGTGGTTTCGTCAGAGGTTTCGTCGAGGCTCAGCCCTAACTGCCCGCGCCCGAGAATGCGCAAATTGATCTGTGCGGCCCGGGCACTTTCGATGATTGCCGTCTGAGTGCCACCGACCTCCAGCGTCAGCGTGTCGAAAAAGTGTGTGTTGAGACGGGTGATGCCATGGCGCTCCAGGCCAGCGGCAAGGATGCTGGTCAGCCGGTGGACGCGCTGGGCAATGCGTTTGAGCCCTTCCGGACCGTGGTAGACCGCATAGAAACTGGCGATGTTGGCCAGCAGCACCTGAGCGGTGCAGATGTTCGAGTTGGCCTTCTCCCGGCGGATATGTTGCTCACGGGTTTGCAGGGCCATGCGCAGCGCGACATTGCCGCGAGCATCTTTCGACACGCCGATGATCCGCCCGGGAATCGCGCGCTTGTACTCATCGCGGCTGGCAAAAAACGCCGCGTGCGGCCCGCCGTAACCCATCGGCACACCGAAGCGCTGGGACGAGCCGAACACCACGTCAGCGCCCAATTCCCCAGGCGGGGTCAGCAACAGCAAGCTCAGCAGATCCGTCGCAACACAGGCCAGCGCCTGCTGGGCATGCAGATGATCGATCAACGGACGCAGGTCGCGGATCTCGCCGTGGGTGTCGGGATATTGCAGCAACGCGCCGAACACCTCGTGCTGCTTCAAGTTATCCACAGCGTCGACGATCAACTCGAAACCGAACCCTTCGGCCCGGGTCTGCACCACGGAAATGGTTTGCGGATGGCAGTTCTCGTCGACGAAGAACAGATTGCTCCGGGACTTGGCGACCCGCTTGGCCAGCGCCATGGCTTCCGCCGCCGCCGTGGCTTCATCGAGCAGCGAAGCGTTGGCCAGTTCAAGGCCCGTGAGGTCGATGGTCAATTGCTGGAAATTCAGCAGCGCTTCGAGCCGGCCCTGGGCGATCTCCGGCTGATAAGGGGTGTAGGCGGTGTACCAACCGGGATTTTCCAGCACGTTGCGCAAAATGACGGCCGGCGTGAGGGTGCCGTGGTAACCCATGCCGATCAGACTGGTCCAGACCTGATTCTGCTCGGCGTACCCGCGCAGCTTGGCCAGCGCCGCTTCTTCGTCAAGTGCAGGCGGCAAATCGAGCGCCCGGTTCAGGCGAATTCCCGGCGGCACCGTCTGCTCGATGAGCTCGACCCGGCTGCCGAGGCCGAGACTGTCGAGCATCGCCTGTTGCTCGGCGGCATCGGGTCCGAGGTGGCGGCGAAGAAAGGCATTGGGGTCGCGTAACTGGCTCAAGGACGGCAACTGGGACATGACGGGCTCTCTCTTGACTGGCGCTCAACGTCGATGCAACACGGTCAAACCAGCATAGCAGCCGCTGCCATCGGCGAATTCTGGAAATCGGACACTGCCCTCTGTGGGAGCGAGCCTGCTCGCGATGGCGGTGTATCAGTCGCTGATGATGTCGACTGATCCACCGCCATCGCGAGCAGGCTCGCTCCCACAAGGGAAAATCCGTCAGGCGAAAAAAAGCCCCGACTAGTCGGGGCTTTGGGATGACGCTGAAGGCTTACTCGCCGATGGCGGCCTTGTAGCCGGCGGCATCGAGCAGCTTGTCCAGCTCAGCCTTGTCGCTAGGCTTCAGTTTGAAGATCCAGGCACTGTACGGTTCGGAGTTGAGCAGTTCCGGGTTAGCGCTCAACTCTTCGTTGATCGCGATCACTTCACCGGATACCGGGGAGTAAATGTCGGATGCGGCTTTAACCGACTCAACGACACCGGATTGATCACCGGCAGCGAATACTTTTCCGACTTCGGTCAGCTCAACGAACACCACATCGCCCAAGGCTTCCTGAGCGTGATCGCTGATGCCCACGGTGACGGTGCCATCGGCTTCGAGACGGGCCCATTCGTGACTTTCGGCAAAACGCAGGTCGGCAGGGATATCGCTCATGTTCTGTGTCCTCAAGAGAATTGTCAGCGGTCGTTGCCCGCCAAAAAGGTTAGATCAAGGTTTTGCCATGGCGGACGAAGGTCGGTTTGACCACCCGAACCGGGTACCACTTGCCACGGATTTCCACTTCTGCGCGGTCGGCAGTTGCCATCGGCACGCGCGCCAGTGCTATCGACTTGCTAAGCGTAGGAGAGAAACTACCACTGGTGATCTCTCCTTCGCCAACATTGGCGATACGGACCACTTGATGAGCGCGCAAAACCCCGCGTTCCTCAAGGACCAGACCGACCAGCTTGTGCTGCACGCCACCGGCCCGCTCGGCTTCCAGGGCACTGCGACCGATGAACTGGCGAGTGGCCGGTTCCCAGGCAATGCTCCAGGCCATGTTCGAGGCCAGCGGTGAAACGTCTTGATGAATGTCCTGGCCGTACAGGTTCATGCCGGCTTCGACACGCAAGGTATCGCGGGCGCCCAGACCAATAGGAGAAATGCCCGCGCCCACCAGGTCGTTGAAAAACCCTGGCGCCTGATTGGCCGGCAGAACGATTTCCAGGCCATCCTCACCGGTATAACCGGTGCGCGCGATAAACCAGTCGCCGTCAGGCTGGCCTTCAAAAGGCTTGAGCATCTGGATCAGGTTGCCGCGGGACTGGGTCACCAGTTCGGAAATCTTGTGTCGGGCGTGTGGACCCTGAATCGCGAGCATCGCCAGTTCGGAGCGCTCGTTGAGCTGCACATCGAAACCGTCGAGATGGGCCTGCATCCAGGCGAGGTCCTGATTGCGGGTGGAGGCGTTGACCACCAGCCGATAACCGTCCTCGAGACGGTAGACGATCATGTCGTCGACGATGCCGCCGCGCTCGTTCAGCATCGTGCTGTACAAGGCACGGCCGGCGCTGTGCAGGCGCTCGACGTCATTGGCCAGCAAATGCTGGAGCCAGGCCTTGGCCTGGGGGCCGCCGACATCGATCACGGTCATGTGGGATACATCGAAAACTCCGCAATCGCGGCGCACCTGATGGTGTTCCTCGACCTGCGAGCCGTAATGCAGAGGCATATCCCAACCGCCAAAATCGACCATCTTCGCGCCGAGGGCGAGATGAAGGTCATACAGAGGCGTGCGCTGTCCCATGGGTTTCTCCTTCCGGGCGTGGCGAAGGTGCGGGTCGGTGCTGCATGGGGTGAAAGCCTTGAAATAGAAGGCTTTCAGCCGATTTCAGCTACCAGGTCCGTAGGACGGACCGCACCGAATGCCGCGCATTGTAGCCTCAAGGTGTAGGACTGACACCTAGGCGTTTCGATGCGCCGAACGTCGAATCAATCCGATGACCGGTAACAGCCCGACCAAAACCAGGGTCAGGGCTGGCAGAGAAGCCCTCGCCCACTCGCCTTCGCTGGTCATTTCAAAGATCCGTACTGCCAGCGTGTCCCAGCCAAACGGGCGCATCAGCAGGGTCGCGGGCATTTCCTTGAGCACATCGACGAACACCAGCAACGCGGCGCTCAACGTGCCGGGCAGCAATAACGGCAGATACACTTTGAAAAACAGTCGTGGCCCACTGACGCCAAGGCTACGTGCCGCTTCGGGCAAAGATGGCCGTATTCGCGCCAGGCTGCTTTCCAGCGGCCCGTAAGCCACTGCAATGAAACGCACCAGGTAGGCCAGCAACAACGCCGACAGACTGCCCAGCAGCAATGGCTTGCCGGCGCCCCCCAGCCAACCCGACAACGGGATCACCAGTTCACGGTCCAGGTAACTGAACGCCAGCATGATCGACACCGCCAGCACCGAACCCGGCAGGGCGTAGCCGAGATTGGCCAGGCCGACACCGGAGCGGATCGCCCGGGTCGGCGCCAGTCGCCGGGCAAATGCCAGTATCAGGGCAACGCTTACGGTAATCAGCGCGGCCATGCCGCCCAGGTACAAGGTGTGGACGATCAGACCGGCGTAACGCTCATCCAGGTCGAAGCGACCACGCTGCCAGAACCACACCACCAGTTGCAGCATCGGAATGACAAAGGCACAGGCGAACACTAAGCCACACCAGCTCGTGGCCGCCAACGCTTTGAAACCCCGCAGGTGGTACAGCGCCTGGACCCGGGGTCGCTCATTGCTCGTGCGATTGGCCCCGCGAGCACGACGTTCGCCGTACAACACGATCATCACCACCAGCAGTAACAGGCTGGCCAGTTGCGCGGCGGTGGAGAGGCTGAAAAATCCGTACCAGGTTTTGTAGATCGCCGTGGTGAAGGTGTCGAAGTTGAACACCGACACCGCACCGAAGTCCGCCAGGGTTTCCATCAACGCCAACGCCACGCCGGCACCAATGGCTGGGCGCGCCATGGGCAAGGCCACTCGCCAGAACGCCTGCCACGGCGATTGACCCAGCACCCGCGCCGCTTCCATCAAGCCTTTGCCCTGAGCGAGGAATGCCGTGCGCGCCAGCAGGTAAACGTAGGGATAGAACACCAGCACCAGTACCAGGATGACACCGCCGGTGGAGCGCACTCTCGGCAACCTGAGACCGGTGCCGAACCATTCCCGCAGCAGGGTTTGCACGGGGCCGGCGAAATCCAGCAGGCCGACGAAGACGAAGGCCAGCACGTAAGCGGGAATGGCAAATGGCAGCATCAGCGCCCAGTCCAGCCATCGCCGACCGGGGAATTCGCAGAGGCTGGTCAGCCAGGCGAGGCTGACGCCCAGGAGTGTGACGCCGATTCCGACGCCGAGCACCAACGTCAGCGTGTTGCCCAGCAGGCGCGGCATCTGGGTGTCCCAGAGGTGGGACCAGATTTGGTGATCGATGGTTTGCCATGACAACAGCAAAACGCTAAGTGGCAGCAGGACCAGCGCAGCGATGGCGAAGACCAGGGGGTACCAGCGGCGTTGGGCGGGGTGGGCCAAGGGGATTCTCTAGAAAATGCAGGGCCGACTCTAACTTGAAGTCGGCTCCATTTTGTGGCGAGGGAGCTTGCTCCCGCTCGGGTGCGAAGCAGCCGCAGGAGGTTATCAGATATCTCGATTCTGACCTGTCGACGCCAACGGGGCCGCTTCGCACCCCAGCGGGAGCAAGCTCCCTCGCCACAGGTAGCCGCTCGCCACAATAACGGTGAGGTCAGTTCCAGCCCGCCCGATCCATCATCCGAATCGCTTCAGCCTGACGCTTGCCGGCAATTTCCACCGGCAGCGTATCAGCCACAAACTTGCCCCAACTCGCCACTTCCGCAGACGGTTGAACCTCAGGGTTGGCCGGGAACTCCTGGTTCACGTCAGCGAAGATCTTCTGCGCTTCAGGCGTCGTCATCCACTCAACCAGGGCTTTGGCGGCTTCCGGGTGTGGTGCATGCTTGGTCAGGCCGATGCCCGACAGATTGACGTGCACGCCACGGTCGCCCTGGTTCGGCCAGAATAGCTTCACCGCCAGGTCGGGTTTCTGCTTGTGCAGGCGGCCGTAGTAGTAAGTGTTGACGATGCCCACGTCGCATTGGCCGGCATTGATCGCTTCCAGCACCGCGATGTCATCGGAGAACACATCGGTGGACAGGTTGTTGACCCAACCCTTGAGGATCTTCTCGGTTTTGTCAGCGCCATGCACTTCGATCATGGTGGCCGTCAGGGACTGGTTGTAGACCTTCTTCGCCGTGCGCAGGCACAGGCGGCCTTCCCAGTTTTTATCGGCCAGACCTTCGTAAGTGGTCAGCTCGCCCGGCTTCACCCGCTCGGTGGAGTAGGCGATGGTCCGCGCCCGCAGGCTCAGGCCAGTCCAGGCGTGAGCCGAGGAGCGGTATTGCAGCGGAATGTTGGCGTCGATCACCTTGGAGGTGAACGGTTGCAGGATGCCCATCTGCTCGGCCTGCCAAAGGTTGCCGGCATCGACAGTCAGCAGCAGGTCGGCGGTGGCGTTCTCGCCCTCGGCCTTGATCCGCTGCATCAACGGCGCTTCCTTGTCGGTGATGAATTTCACCTGCACACCGGTTTTCGCGGTGTAGGCATCGAAGACCGGCTTGATCAGCTCGTCGATACGCGAGGAGTAAACCACCACCTCGTCGGCGGCCTGGGCAGCGGTGGTGCCGATCAGGGTCAGGGCGAGTGCGGTCAGTAGACGCTTCGGTGCCAACATGGGAGCGGTCTCTCGATTGGAAAAGTGAGGGCAAATGATAAGGACTCACATTTACCATCTCAATCGATCAGTTGGCGGAGGAGTTACCAGATGTTGCACCGTTGGAATTTGCGGTGAATGTTCCGGCCTCATCGCGAGCAGGCTCGCTCCCACAGGGATCTCCAGCGTTCACAAATAATGTGTGATGAACTGAGCCCTTGTGGGAGCGAGCCTGCTCGCGATGAGGCATCAGCCACAACGAAGATGTCAGGCCTTGGCCAACGCTGGCAAATCCCCAATCAACCCCAGCGCTTCCCGCACAAACAACGCCTTGGCTTCCGGCATCTGGTCGACCATCTTCAACCCGGCATTACGCAACCAGCGCACCGGCAACGGATCCGCCTGGAACAAACGCTCAAAGCCTTCCATCGCCGCCATCAGCGCCAGGTTGTGCGGCATGCGCCGACGCTCGTAACGACTGAGCACCTTCACATCCGCCAACCGCTCACCGCGCTCCGCCGCCTGCAGCAACACTTCGGCCAGCACGGCGGCATCGAGGAAACCGAGGTTGACGCCCTGCCCGGCCAGCGGATGGATGGTGTGCGCCGCATCGCCGATCAGCGCCAGGCCTTCTGCCACATAACGCTTGGCATGGCGCTGGCGCAGTGGCACGCACAGACGCGGGTCGGCGCTGAGTACCGTGCCGAGCCGGCCTTCAAAGGCACGTTCCAATTCGAGACAGAAACCGCCATCGTCCAGCGCCATCAGCCGTTCGGCTTCGCTCGGCGTGGTCGACCAGACGATCGAACACCAATCTTGCTGACCATCGCGCTCCAACGGCAGAAACGCCAATGGACCGTTGTCGGTGAAGCGCTGCCACGCGGTCATTTGATGAGGTTTGGAGCTGCGCACGCTGGTAACGATCGCATGGTGCAGATAGTCCCACTCGCGCGTCGCCACGCCGGTCAGGCGCCGGACCGCCGAGTTGGCGCCATCCGCCGCAATCACCAGGGGCGCACGCAAGGTACGGCCATCGGCCAGGGTCAGCAGCCAGTCATCGCCGGAGCGGCGCATCTGCTCCAGGCGCGCATTGGCCAGCATCCCGAGGTCGCAGTCGTGCAGACGATCCAGCAAGGCATCCTGAACCACGCGGTTCTCGACGATATGGCCCAGCACGTCGGCATGCACACTGGCGGCCGAGAAACGGATCTGCCCGGTGCCGCTGCCGTCCCAGACCTGCATCTCGGTGTATGGGCTGCTGCGCCGGTCGGCGATGCCTTCCCACACGCCCAGGCGCTCAAGAATTCGCTGGCTGGCCGCCGACAAGGCGCTCACCCGAGGTTCGAACGGCGCCTGGGCATCGAAGGGTTTGACGCTCATCGGACTGCCGTCCAGCAGCAGAACTTCCAGCCCGCTGTCCTGCAACGCCAGCGCCAGGGCGCTGCCGACCATTCCGGCCCCGACAATCAGCAGATCTGCGCGCATTTCCATGCTTTAAGCCTGTCTCGCTTGCGGTTTGAGCCGCACGTAAAGGGTTTTCTGCACCCGCGCCACCAGGGCGCCGGCACCGTCATGAATATCGACCTGCAACTGCGGCAGGTATTTTTCGCCATTCGCCGTCTGTCGGCGGATCTCGTCGAGCAAGGTCTCGTCGATGCTGAAGCGGGCAAACACCGGGCCTTTACCTGGCGCGATGAAATCGATGTCAGCGGCCTTGTCCCAGACGATGAACCGGCGACCGAGGTTTTCCATCAGCATCAGCATGTAGAACGGGTCGACCATCGAATACAGGCTGCCGCCAAACTGGGTACCGACGTAATTGCGGTTGTACCAACTCAGGCCCATGGACACTTGAATGTCCCGGAAGTCATCGCTGATGTGTCGCACCCGAACCCCGGCGCCGAGGTACGGCGGGTAGAACGACATGAACCAACGCATCAACCGCGCTTTGCCGAATGTGTCAGTCAGCCACTTAAGCATCAGGACGCGTACCCAGGCCCATGGCTTGCCGGGCGAACCAGCGCTTGGCCGGCGGCAGCAGATCGAGACCGAGCAGGCCAATGTTGCGGCCCAGCGAAACCAGTGGCTGCGTGCTGCCGAACAAACGGGTCACCTGATCGGAGAACCCCACGGTCAGGTTCTGATCCATGCGCTGACGCTCGCGATAAGCCTGCAAGGTCGCGAAGTCACCGGGCGATGTGTCGCTTGCCAGCAGCGCATCGGCCAAGGCCTGGGCATCGCGCAGCGACAGGTTGAAACCCTGGCCGGCAATCGGGTGCAGGCTGTGGGCGGCGTTGCCAAGAATCGCCAGGTGCGAACGCACTTGCTCTTCGGCTTCGATCAACGTCAACGGGTACAGATGCCGCGCGCCCACCTGTTTCAAGGTGCCAAGGCGATAACCGAACACGCCCTGCAACTCGCTGAGGAAGCTGCGTTCATCCAACGCCGCCAGTCGTTGCGCGTCCATCCCCAATCGGGTCCAGACCAGGGCGCAGCGGTTGTCCGGCAGCGGCAACAACGCCATCGGGCCGTCGTCGGTGAAGCGCTCGAAGGCCATGCCGTTGTGGGCTTCGCTCGGGGTTATGTTGGCGATCAGCGCACTCTGGTTGTACGGACGCTTTTTGATGCCGATGCCCAATTGCTCGCGCAGGCCGGATCGGCCGCCATCAGCGAGCACTGCAAGGTCGCATTCGAGAGTGGTTTCATCGTTGAGGGTCAGGCGATAACCATCGGTCAGCGGCTCCATGCGCGTAACTTCCGCCGGGCAGCGCCTACTGATCACATCCTTGTCCAGGCCCTGCCAGAGGCATTGGCCGAGCCAGGCGTTTTCCACCACATACCCCAGCGCCGGAACGCCCTCTTCCATCGCTGACAAACGTGCGGTGGAAAAACGTCCACGGTCGGAGACATGAATCTGCTTGATCGGCTCGGCGCGGCGGGAGATTTCCTGCCACACGCCCAACCGTTGATAAATCTGTTTGGCACCGTAGGACAGCGCCGAAGAACGAGCGTCATAGCTCGGCTGATACGTATCGCCGGGGGCAAACGGTTCGATCAGCACGATCTTCCAGCCGCGCGCCTTGGCCCCGGCCTGCAACGCCAATGCAAGGCTGGCGCCCACCAGACCACCACCGATAATGGCTAGATTGACTCGACTCATGCGGCTTGTGTCCGCGCGGCGGCCATCAAGGCCTCGATCTCGGCGACCGTTTTCGGCACGCCTTGGGTCAGGATTTCACAACCGTTTTTGGTGACCACCACGTCGTCCTCGATGCGCACGCCAATGCCGCGCCATTTCTTCGCTACGTTCTGGTTGTCCGGGGCAATGTAGATGCCCGGCTCCACAGTGAGCGCCATGCCGACTTCCAGCACCCGCCATTCGCCGCCGACCTTGTATTCGCCGACGTCATGCACATCCATGCCCAGCCAATGGCCGGCGCGATGCATGTAAAACGCTTTATAGGCTTCGCTGGCGATCAACTCGTCGACGGCGCCCTGCAACAGGCCCAACTTCACCAGACCGGTGGTAATCACCCGGACCGTGGCTTCGTGCGCCTGATTCCAGTGTTTGTTCGGGGCGATTTCGGCGAAGGCGGCTTCTTGCGACGCCAGCACCAGTTCGTAAATCGCTTTCTGCTCCGCTGAATACTTGCCGTTGACCGGCCAGGTGCGGGTGATGTCGCTGGCGTAGCAGTCGATCTCGCAACCGGCATCGATCAACACCAGGTCGCCGTCCTTGAGCACGGCGTCATTCTGCTGGTAATGCAGGATGCAGCTGTTGCGCCCGGCGGCGACGATCGAACCGTAGGCCGGCATCTTCGCCCCGCCCTTGCGGAACTCGTAATCGAGTTCGGCTTCGAGGCTGAACTCATGCAGCCCGGCCCGACTGGCCTGCATCGCCCGGATATGCGCCTGAGCGGAAATCCGCGCGGCTTCGCGCATCACTTTCACTTCTGCCGCCGATTTATACAGGCGCATGTCGTGCAGCAGATGATCCAGGGCAACGTATTCGTTCGGCGGCTGGGCGCCGAGGTGCGCTTTAGAGCGGATCACGTTGATCCACTCCATCAGGTGCCGGTCAAATTCCGGGTTGCTGCCCATGGCCGAATACACCCGGTCGCGACCTTCGATCAGGCCCGGCAGGATGTCGTCGATGTCGGTGATGGGAAACGCGTCGTCGGCGCCGAAGTCGCGGATCGCGCCTTCCTGGCCGGCGCGCAGGCCGTCCCACAGTTCGCGCTCGGCGTTGCGTTCACGGCAGAACAGAATGTACTCGCCATGTTCGCGACCGGGCATCAGCACGATGACGGCTTGCGGTTCGGGGAAACCGCTCAGGTACTGGAAATCGCTGTCCTGGCGGTAAACGTGCTCGACGTCACGGTTGCGAATGGCCACCGCGGCGGCGGGCAGGATCGCGATACTGTTGGGTTCCATCTGCGCCATCAGGGCCTTGCGGCGACGGCTGTATTCCGATTTCGGGATATGAATCATGGGCAGATGGCGTTCCCTGGCAAACGATTAATGCAGCGACGGTTTGGCGGCGGCCGGCTCGGCAGGTTTCTTGGTTTCGGTGAACAGCAGCAGCGGCGCGACGCGCAGGTACTCCATGACTTCCATGTAGTCGCTTTCGCCGTCTTCGGACTCTTCCAGGGCGTCTTGCACCTGGGAAATGGCGGCCAGATCCTGCAACACTTCGGTGGCTTCGGTGCTCAGCATGCTGCTGTCACGGCAGTTCAGGCCGAAACCGCTGAGGAAGCCCTGGCACCATTGGCCCAGTGCCGCGGCACGGTCAGCCAGTGGTGCGTCATCGGTCGGCAGCAACAGAACCACGGTGACGTCGTCGCCGGTGAGCTCGCCCTTGACCATCTCCTGCAAGCCGATCAAGGCGTTGCGGACATTATCCTGGGGCTCGGTTTCGAGCAGCTCGGCGGCATCGATCAACCACTCTTCTGCATTGAAGCCGGCACCGGCGCAACTGCGGCCGAGCAGCAGGCCATGCAGTTCGGCAGGCGAGACGTTATGACCGCTGGAAGTCAGCAGGGTGGCGAAGGCTTGGTACGGGGAATTCTGAATGGGCATGGGCAGCTAGGCGCCAGACGGCGCTATGTCTAGAATGAAGGCCTTGTATCCTACATCGACAGACTCGCCAAGACTATTAAAGGCTGTCCGCCCGTTACCTCCCCATCAGACACGAGCCCAGTGGACATAATGGAAGACACCGACCTGCAAGCGCTGATGGCCAGACTCGAACTGCTAATTAGTCGAGTCGAGCAACTTAAGAGTCAAAACGGACTCCTATTAGCTCAGGAAAAAACCTGGCGCGAGGAACGCGCTCACCTCATTGAAAAGAACGAAATCGCCCGGCGTAAGGTCGAATCAATGATTTCGCGCCTCAAGGCCCTGGAGCAAGACTCATGAGTTCAAGCAATAGCGTTACCGTGCAGATCCTCGATAAAGAGTATTCGATCATCTGCCCCCAGGAAGAGCGCAGCAACCTGGTGAGCGCCGCCCGTTACCTGGACGGGAAGATGCGCGAAATCCGCAGCAGCGGCAAAGTCATCGGTGCCGACCGCATCGCCGTGATGGCAGCGCTGAACATCACGCACGATCTTCTGCACAAGGAAGAACGCCCGGATGTGCAGGCCAGCGGCTCGACTCGCGAGCAGGTTCGCGACCTGCTGGATCGCGTCGATCTGGTGCTCGCCACCGATCCGGACGTCACCAAGGGCTGAAACACGAAACCGCTTGGGGTATACTCGCATCACTCCCTGGGGTGCTTGCCAGTTGACCACGTCCCTGAGCCGATTCGCACTACCCTGGAGGCTGCACGTTGGGCTGGTGTGCATGTCCGCTAGACGGAAAGCCTTAAAGCCTACTGCATCTTCCACCTTGAACTTTCGGGTTCAAGGGCTAAGTCAGCAGCGGTTCATCCGGGGAGCCTGATTCCAGTCCGATGCCGGTTTAAATACCGGCATCGGCTTTTTTACGGGTACGCTTTACGTATCCGTCCTGTCGAAGCCTGAATCCATGACCGAACCTGCGCTGCTGCCCCGCCCGCAACTTCGACGCATGCTGCGCAAGGCCCGCCGCGCACTGACCCCCAGTCAGCAACGCCAGGCGGCTCGTGGGCTCTACAAGCAATTGGCTCAGCAACCGCTGTTCCGCCGGGCAAAACACATTTCTCTTTATCTGCCCACCGACGGTGAAATCGACCCGCGTGTTTTGCTGCGTGCCGCTCAGCGTCGAGGCAAGGCAACGTATCTACCGGTGCTCAGTGCCTGGCCGCGGACCAAAATGGTGTTCCAGCGGATCCGTCCCGGCGAAAAACTCAAACCCAACCGCTTTCGTATTCTCGAACCCCGGCACAACCTCGCCCGCCAGCGCAAAGTCTGGGCGCTGGACCTGGTGTTGTTGCCATTGGTGGGATTTGACGACGTCGGCGGCCGCCTGGGAATGGGCGGCGGTTTCTACGATCGAAGTCTCGCCTACCTGGCGCGCAGAAAAAACTGGCGCAAACCGACGCTGCTGGGCCTGGCCCATGAATGTCAGAAAGTGGAACGTTTGGCTCAGGCGAGCTGGGATGTACCGTTGCAAGGAACGGTTACCGACAAGGCGTGGTATTTCGCAGGCTAGACGCCACTGGAGTCAGCGGCGTCCGAAAGACAGGCTCAGCGCTTGAAGGCCGACGGCTGTTGTTGCTGTGCAATTTCAATTGGCGCGTCAGTCTTGTTGTTCCACAGGCTTTGGGCATAGCCGGTGGTCACGACGCCGAGGCCAAACAAAATAACCAAAATCCATAGTAAATCCGGTTTGCGTTTCATCGATTGCCCCCCAAAGGCACATCAACACGATGACAGCAGCGGTTTCCGTTGTAGGTGTAGGCCGTGCAGCAGCGTCAAGCTTAGAAGGCCGGCATTTTGCGACAACGTGAACTGACACGCAAACGCTGGCGTCAACCGACTGTCGGTTTGTCATAAAATTGCCCGACAACTTGCCCACTCACCTCGCAAGGAGCAAAAACCATGGCCTATTGGCTAATGAAATCCGAGCCCGATGAACTCTCGATCAAAGACCTGGCGAAGCTTGGCAAAGCGCGCTGGGACGGGGTTCGCAACTATCAGGCGCGTAACTTTTTGCGGGCGATGGCCGTGGGCGATGAGTTTTTCTTCTATCACTCCAGCTGCCCGGAGCCCGGGATTGCCGGAATCGGAAAGATTGTTGAAGCGGCGTATCCGGACCCAACGGCGCTGGAGCCGGAAAGTCATTACTACGATCCAAAGGCCACGCCAGAGAAAAACGCCTGGAGCGCGATTGATGTTGCGCATGTCGAGACGTTTGCCAAGGTGTTGAAGTTGGATTATTTGAAGCAGCAGACGGCGTTGGCCGAGATGCCGCTGGTGCAGAAAGGCTCGCGACTGTCGGTGATGCCCGTTACCGCCGAGCAATGGTCTGCGGTGCTGGGCCTGCGCTGAAAAAAGCTGCACTGCCCGCCGCTCTGACCTGGATCGGTCAGGCGTGACACCCAGTTGACAGATATCAAGTCGGCCCGCCGCTTGCCTGTCAGACTACGACGCTACAGACGCAGGATGCCAACATGTCGATTCACAGCCGCTCTTCACTTTTTTTCGCCTTTTTACTGGGAGCTTTGCTGCTGGCCGCTGGGGGGTTTGGTTATTGGAAGTCGACCCTTAGCCGACTGCCCGAAGGGTTGTATGTCGGTAATGGTCGACTTGAAGCCACTGAAGTGCAGATCGCCAGCAAAACACCCGGCCGGCTGGCCGAAGTCCTGGTGGATGAAGGCGACAAGGTTACCAAGGGTCAACTGCTGGCACGCATGGACACCCGGACCCTTGAAGCCCAGCGCAACCAAGCTGAAGCCGAAGTGATACGCGCCCGGGAAAACCTCAATGCAGCCCAGGCCAATGTGCAACTGCGCCAGAGCGAGCAACGGCTTGCCCACCAAGAGCTCAACCGCTCCCAGGAATTGTTCAAGCGCGGTTTCTCCAGTGGCCAGATCATCGATCAACAGCAGTCGCGCTTCGACACCGGCAACGCGGCCGTCACCGCCGCCCGTGCGCAGGTGTCCGCCGTCGGCGCAGCCATTGGCGCGGCACAGGCACAAGTCGCTCAGTTGACCAGCGAAATTGACGACAGCAGCCTGCGGGCGCCCATTGACGGGGTGATTCAGCTGCGCATGGCCGAACCCGGCGAAGTCCTCGGTGCCGGTGGGCGGGTATTGTTGCTGATTGATCCCAACGATCAGTACATGAACCTCTATCTCGCCGCATCCGTCGTCGGACGCCTGGCGGTCGGTGATGAAGCGCGGATCCTGCTGGACGCCCTGCCCGGCCAGCCGTTGCCGGCAAAAATCAGCTTCGTGGCAGCCAAATCGCAGTTCACACCCAAAGAAGTCGAGACCCGCGACGAACGTCAGAAACTGGTGTTTCGGGTCAAGCTACGCCTGACCCAACCCAGCAGCGTGCCCCAGGCCAAACCGGGAATGCCCGGTAACGGCTACGTGCGCACCGCGCCCATTGGCTGGCCGGCCAATCTTCAATGACCGGCCTGGCGCTGCATGCCGAAGGCCTTCAGCACCGTTACGGCCAACAGCAGGTGCTGACCGACATCACGTTCAGCCTGCCTGCCGGCACCCGGTGCGGGTTGATCGGTCCGGACGGCGCGGGGAAATCCAGCCTGTTGGGATTGATCGCCGGCGTGAAGACGCTGCAAGACGGCCAACTGGACGTGCTCGGCGGCTCGATCAAGGACCGCCGCCACCGTAACAGCCTCTACTCGCGAATCGCGTTCATGCCTCAAGGCCTGGGCGGCAACCTGTATCCCGAGCTGTCGATCAGCGAGAACATTCACTTCTTCGCCACCTTGTTCGGGCTGTCCGGGGCCGAATGCGATCAGCGCATGCAAAGTCTGCTGCTCGCCACCGATCTCCTGCGATTTGCCGAGCGCCCGGCGGGCAAGTTATCGGGCGGGATGAAACAGAAGCTCGGCCTCTGTTGTGCGCTGATTCATGAACCCGACCTGCTGATCCTCGATGAACCGACCACCGGTGTCGATCCGTTGTCCCGGCGGCGCTTCTGGGAGTTGATTGATGACGTCCGCCGTCAACGCCCGCAATTGACGCTGCTGGTTGCCACCGCCTACATGGAAGAGGCCGAGCAATTCGAACACTGCCTGATGCTCGATGGCGGCAAACTGATCGCCGCCGGTTTGACCCGCGATCTCGCGGCGACGACCCCCAGCGGCAAGCTCGATGAAGCCTTTACCCACTTTCAGGGCGACACCGGCCGTGACAACCAGCCGCTGGTGATCCCTGCCCGGACCAACGCCACGGCCGACATTGCCATCGAAGCCCATGACCTGACCCTGCGCTTCGGCGATTTCACGGCGGTGGACAAGGTTAGCTTCGCCATCGGCCGCGGCGAGATCTTCGGGTTTCTGGGCTCCAATGGCTGCGGCAAAACCACCACCATGAAAGTGCTCACCGGGCTGATCCCGGCCAGCGAAGGCAGCGCCACGCTGCTGGGCAATCCAGTGAACGCCAAGGATCTGGCCACCCGCAAGCGCGTCGGGTTCATGTCCCAGAGCTTCTCGCTCTATGGCGAGCTCAGCGTGCGGCAGAATCTGGATTTGCACGCCCGGTTGTTCGATTTGCCCAAGGCCGAGAGCGCGCAACGCATCGACGAGTTGATCCAGCGCTTCAACCTGGGCAGCGTCGCTCATCAGCCGTCCGGAGCACTGCCACTGGGCCTGCGCCAACGGTTATCGCTGGCGGTGGCGGTGCTGCATCGCCCGGAAGTGCTAATCCTCGACGAACCGACCTCCGGCGTCGACCCGGCCGCACGGGATGATTTCTGGCGGCTGCTGATCGAATTGTCCCGCGAACAGGGCGTGACGATTTTCCTGTCCACACATTTCATGAACGAAGCCCAACGCTGCGACCGCATCTCGCTGATGCACGCCGGCAAGGTCCTGGCCTGCGACACCCCGGCAGCCCTGCAACGGCAGTTCAAAGGCCAGACACTGGAGGCGGCGTTCGTCACCTGCCTCGAGCAGGCCCAAGGCCCGATCGCGGCAGCAGCGCCGCCAGCACCCATCGACACGACGCTCGCGTCGGCCGCCCCAATGCAAGATCGCCGCTTCAGTTTTGGACGGTTGCGGGCGCTGGCGAGTCGTGAAAGCAAGGAGTTGCTGCGCGATAAAGTGCGCATGGCCTTTGCCCTGCTCGGGGCGATGTTCATGATGGTGATCTTCGGCTACGGCATTTCCCTGGATGTGGAAAAACTCGCCTTCGCGGTTTACGACCAGGACCAGACCCCACAAAGCCGGGCGTATCTGGAGGCTTTTCGCAGCTCCCGTTATTTCGATGAACAACCGCCCATCCGCGATGCAGCGCAATTGCATCGACGATTACAACGCTCGGAAATCAAACTAGCGCTAGAGATCCCGCCTGGATTCGGCCGGGACCTGTTCGCCGGTCGCCAACCGGCTGTCGCGGCCTGGTTCGATGGCGGTATGCCGTTTCGTGCCGAAACCAGCCGCAATTACGTGGAAGCGGTACACCAGGCCAACCTGGTGCAGTTGGCCGAGCAGTCCAGTCCCGCACTGAACCGACAAGCGGCAGCCAAACTTGAAACCCGCTTCCGTTACAACCAGGATGTCGTCAGCGTCAACGCCATCGGTCCCGGCGTGATGGCGCTGATCCTGGCGTTCATCCCGGCCATGCTGACGGCACTGGGCATCGTGCGGGAGAAAGAACTGGGCTCGATCACCAACTTCTACGCCACACCGCTGACGCGACTGGAGTTCCTGTTAGGTAAACAAGCGCCGTATCTGGCCATCAGCCTGATCAACCTCGCCATCCTGACAGCCATGAATCGCTGGTTGTTCGGCGTGCCCTTCAAAGGCAGCGCCCTGACCCTGGCCTTCGGCGGGCTGCTCTACGTGCTGGCGACCACCAGCATGGGCCTGTTGATTTCAGCGTTCACCCGAACCCAGATTGCCGCCATTCTCGGCACCATGATCATTACCAGTCTTCCGACCATTCAGTTTTCCGGCTTGATCGTGCCGCGCTCGTCCCTTGATGGCGCGGCCGCGGTCATGGGGATGCTGTTTCCGGCGGGTTACTTCCTCGATATTGCCGTTGGCACGTTTACCAAGGCCTTGGACATCCGACAGTTGTGGCCGCAATGCCTGGCACTGTTCGGGTTCTTCCTGGGGTTTACCGGCCTTAGCCTGGCCATGCTGAAAAAGCAGGAGGCCTGATGCACAAGCTTGCGCACATCCTGCGTCTTGGCCTCAAGGAACTCACAAGCCTGCGACACGACAGCGTGTTGCTGCTGTTCCTGTTCTATGCCTTCACCGTCGCGATCTACATGCCGGCCGCCGGCTCGGTGATCGGCGTGCACAACGCCAGCGTGGCCATGGTCGATGAAGATCACAGCCACCTGTCACGACAATTGGCGCAAGCCCTGCAGCCGCCGGAATTCCAGCCGCCGGTCTCGCTGCCCTATGAACAACTGGACGACGTGCTGGACAGCGGGCGATTCACTTTCGTGATCAATGTCCCGGCGAATTTCCAGGCGGATCTGTTGGCTGGCCGCCAGCCGGCGGTGCAGGTGAACGTCGACGCCACCGCCATGAGCCAGGCATTCATGGGGGCGGGCTACATCGGACGGATTTTCCAGCGCGAATTGCTGACCTACAGTGGCCAGGGCGATGCGGCGAGCAAAGCCCCCGTGCTGTTGACCACCCGAGCGCTGTTCAATACCAACCTGGAGGGCGGCTGGTTCCTGGCGGTGATTCAAATCGTCAACAACATCACCATCCTCGCCATCATCCTGACCGGCACAGCGTTGCTGCGTGAGCGCGAACACGGCACCCTCGACCATTTGCTGGTGCTGCCCCTAACGGCGCTTGAAATCATGCTGGCGAAAATCTGGAGCAACATGCTGGTGGTGGTGCTGTGCACCTGGGTGTCGCTGGAGGTGATCGTCAAAGGTGCACTCGGCGTGCCGCTGGCCGGTTCCATGACCCTGTTCTTGCTGGTGACAGCCGTTTATCTGTTCGCCAGCACAGCGCTGGGAATATTCCTCGCGACCCTCGCCCGCTCGACACCGCAATTCGGCCTGCTGGCGATTCCGGTGATCATCCCGATGTTGCTGCTCTCCGGCGGCAGTACGCCGCTCGACAGCATGCCGCAATGGCTGCAATGGGTCATGCAGGGCTCGCCATCGACCCACTTCGTCAGCCTGAGTGCCGCGATCCTGTTTCGCGACGCGGGTATCAATGTGGTGTGGCCGGACTTGCTGGCATTGAGCGCCATTGGCCTGCTGTTTTTTAGCGTTGCGCTGATGCGGTTTCGCAAGAGCCTGGCGTCTTGAATCGCGGGCAAGCCGGTGCCCACAGGGTTCTGTGCAGGTCCTGTGGGAGCGGGCTTGCTCGCGAAGAAGCCGGCCCGGGCAGCGAGAGACTTACTGGATGATCAGGTTGTTGAACAACAAATCCTCAACCACCGGCTTGCCGGTTTCGTCGTTCATCACTTGCTGAGTCTGCTTCAAGGCTTCCTGACGCAGCTTTTCCTTGGCTTCAACGTTGCTCATCGCTTCGGTCGTCTGCTGGGCAAACAACGCCACCAGCTGATTACGGATCAACGGCTCATTGGCCTTCACCGCCTTGGTCGCCTCGTCACCGGTCACGCGCAAGGCCACATCGGCCTTGTAGACCTTGAGCTTCGGCGTACCGTCCAGCCCATAGTTGCCCACGAACGGCGGGCTCAGGGTGATGTAATTGACCTTCGGAGCTTCACCTTCTTTGGCTTCTTCGGCCATCGCTGCCACGGGCAGAGAGAGGGCCAGCAACAACATGATCCACGCTTTCACAATTCGCTCCTTATCCGGTTTGCGGCCTAGCATAACGACCCGCCGCTCAAGCACAAGCTTATGGCTGGCTATCAGGGTCGGGCATGCTCGTTGACCCATCGACTCACACACCTACACTTATCGGCCATCACTCACAAAGGAATAGCCCTGATGAAAGCCGTGCTGTGCAAAGCCTTCGGCCCCGCCGAATCGCTGGTGCTGGAAGACGTCGCCAGTCCTGTCGCGAAGAAGAATGAAATCCTGCTGGACGTGCATGCCGCCGGGGTGAATTTCCCGGACACGCTGATCATCGAGGGCAAATATCAGTTCAAGCCGCCCTTCCCGTTTTCCCCGGGTGGCGAAGCGGCCGGCGTGGTCAGTGCGGTGGGTGAAAAGGTCAGCCACCTCAAGGTCGGTGACCGGGTCATGGCCCTGACCGGCTGGGGCAGTTTCGCCGAACAGGTCGCCGTGCCGGGCTACAACGTGCTGCCGATCCCGCCCTCGATGGACTTCAACACTGCCGCGGCATTCAGCATGACCTACGGCACCTCGATGCACGCACTCAAGCAACGGGCCAATCTGCAACCGGGTGAAACACTGCTGGTGCTCGGCGCTTCCGGCGGTGTTGGCCTGGCCGCCGTGGAAATCGGCAAAGCCATGGGCGCCCGCGTGATCGCCGCCGCCAGCAGCGCCGAAAAACTGGCCGTGGCCAAGGCGGCCGGCGCCGATGAACTGATCAACTACAGCGAAACCAGCCTCAAGGACGAAATCAAACGCCTGACCGACGGCCAGGGCGCCGACGTGATCTACGACCCGGTGGGTGGCGATCTGTTCGACCAGGCCATCCGCGCCATCGCCTGGAATGGCCGCTTGCTGGTGGTCGGTTTCGCCAGTGGACGCATTCCGGAACTGCCGGTGAACCTGGCGCTGCTCAAGGGCGCGGCAGTGGTCGGCGTGTTCTGGGGTTCGTTTGCCCAACGTCAGCCGCAGGACAACGCGGCGAACTTCCAGCAATTGTTTGTCTGGTTTGCCGAGGGCAAGTTGAAGCCGTTGGTGTCGCAGGTGTATCCGCTGAGCAATGCGGCGCAGGCGATCAATGATCTTGGCCAGCGCAAGGCGGTCGGGAAAGTGGTGGTACAGGTTCGCTGAGCCTGAAGAAGCGGTCCGGATTGTCCGGGCCGCTTTTTTTGCGTTGGGCTAAATCAATTTCCGGATATCTTCCGGCAGCAAGCTCATGTACTTGCGAACCGGACTCGCCCGACAATCCCTGACAATTTTCGGCACGCGCTTATTGAGCTTGGCAATCAATGCCAGGCGCTCCTCATTCTGTAACTGCGTCGTATAAATCACGTTCGACAAATAAGCACGCGTGTAGTCAAACACCGCTGAATCAACCCACGCGTACTCCGGAAAATCGGCCAACGCCTCATTGATGTCACGGCACCTCAATTGCTTGAGCCACTTGTTAGTGTGAATGGGCGTATCCAGATCCAATCTGAAAACCATTGGGGCCGTCACTTCCTGTTCAGCAGGTATGTCGCCTTCGACCGTCCACGGCTTGAAGCGCCACTGCGTGATCGCCTTCCGGGCCGCTTCAGCCAGATCGGGATGGTCGCTTTGCAGAATGCTCACGTTGTTGACCGCACCATCGGCATATACGATGAATCTGACCCTGACTTCCCCCGTGACCCCGGCCCTGAACAGCTCTCTCGGGTAAATCGGCTTCGGATTGTTTTCAGGGATCAAAAACACCTCCCCTGCCCAGGCACCCACGGCCCCAACCACCCACAGTACAAACACCAACCACCGCATAGTCCCTCCCCTTCACCACTGAAATGCCAATCCCGACACCAGCACAAAGGTTAAGACCCAGCGGCCCGAAACAGAACGCCGCGACTTCCTGTTCGGTCGAAGGACATTTCCCAAAGCCCCGTCCTACCCGGGACTGAAATGCGTCATCAATGACCACTCGGGACGTTTCCCACAACGCCCTTCACTTATACCTGTGCGACATGTTCATAAAGGAACACACGATCTCCCATATTTCCGCTGTTTGGTCGATGCGAACCGGTGCTATTTTCGGTAACGAAACTGTAACATTCGCATCCGCAGTCAAAACAAGAAATCTGGAGCTCTTGAATGTTTGCTTTCTTTCGTCCTGCCGCACATCAGGCTCCATTGCCTGAAGAAAAAATAGACGACACCTATAAACGCCTTCGCTGGCAGATCTTCGCCGGGATTTTCATCGGGTATGCGGGTTACTACCTGCTGCGCAAGAACTTCACCCTGGCGTTCCCCGATCTGATTGCCCAAGGCTATTCGAAGGGTCAACTGGGTGTGGCCATGTCGGCGATTGCCATCGCCTACGGTCTGTCCAAGTTTCTGATGGGCATCGTGTCCGACCGCTCCAACCCGCGTTACTTCCTGCCCTTCGGCCTGGTGGTCTCTGCCGGGGTGATGTTCGTGTTCGGTTTCGCACCGTGGGCGACGTCGAGCGTGACCATGATGTTCATCTTGTTGTTCATCAACGGCTGGGCGCAAGGCATGGGTTGGCCGCCAAGTGGCCGCACCATGGTGCACTGGTGGTCACAGAAAGAACGCGGTCAGGTGGTATCGGTCTGGAACACCGCGCATAACGTCGGCGGTGGTTTGATCGGCCCGCTGGCGATTCTCGGCATGGGCTGGTTCAACGACTGGCACAGCAAGTTCTACGTCCCGGCCGCCGTGGCGCTGCTGGTCGCCGTCTTTGCATTCATCGTGATGCGCGACACGCCGCAATCGACCGGCCTGCCGCCGATCGAGAAGTACAAGAACGACTACCCGGAAGGCTACGACGCCAGCCACGAAGAAGAATTCAGCGCCAAGGACATCTTCGTCAAATACGTGCTGCGCAACAAAATGCTCTGGTTCATCGCCCTGGCCAACGTCTTCGTCTACTTGCTGCGCTACGGCATCCTGGACTGGGCACCGACTTACCTTAAAGAGGTCAAGCACTTCGACTTCGACAAGAGTTCGTGGGCGTATTTCCTCTATGAGTGGGCCGGCATTCCGGGCACGTTGCTGTGCGGCTGGATGTCGGACAAGGTTTTCCGTGGCAACCGTGGCCTGACCGGCATGGTGTTCATGGCATTGGTAACCGTTGCGACGATCGTGTACTGGCTGAATCCACCGGGCAACCCGATGGTCGACATGATCTCGCTGTTCGCGATCGGCTTCCTGATCTACGGTCCGGTAATGCTGGTGGGCTTGCAAGCGCTGGAACTGGTGCCGAAGAAGGCCGCCGGTACCGCCGCGGGCTTTACCGGTCTGTTCGGTTACTTGGGCGGGTCAGTCGCGGCGAGTGCGCTGATGGGCTACACCGTGGACTATTTCGGTTGGGATGGCGGCTTCATCCTGTTGGTAGCCGCCTGCTTGCTGGCAATGGCATTCCTGGCCCCCACGCTGGGGCACAAGCAAATCGCCAGTCAGACCCGCGAAGAAGCGATCGCCTGATCAGCCTTTGATTTGCAGCGCTTGAGCCGCGCCTCCAGATTCCGGTCTGGCATGGCGTGGCTACGCAGGGCGTTGGCGGTCTGCTCGACATAATCGCGAGTGGTGCCGTAACGCCCGCAAGCGTTTTCGAACACGTGGCTCAGCACATGATCTGGCAAGTTGCCGGCATAGCTGGGCAAGTGCCGCTCCAATACAAACCCCAATGCCTGAACCTGGCTTCCGTCTTCGAGACGGCAGTTGAGCCAGTGTGGGCGATAGGATGGAAAGGGCATTTCGCGCTGCCAAAGCGCATAAAGCGAGGCGTCCAATTGTTCTTCGGGCAAACGATAAGCAAAGCCGCTGCAAGACCCGCCGCGATCCAGGCCAAAGACCAAGCCAGGGACTTCCGGCGTGCCGCGATGTTCGTGGGACCACAGGTACAAGCCGCGATGGTAGCCATGCACTCGACCGCGCACGCGTTCCACCGCCGCACATTCAGGGCGCCAGATCAGCGAACCATAAGCGAACAACCAGACTGGCCCGCCCTTGTGACGCGCCATGGTCGACTGCATCGAGCTGAGCAATTGTTCATGCGTAAGCTGCGGCCCCAGATCGAGCCGCGGAGGGTAAGCCAGATTCAAAAATGCAGATTCAATGGCACTCATGGCGAATAGCGTTCAGCTCCCCGCGGATAAAGAATTACTTAATAGAACGCACCGCTGTAACAATAAGGCACATATGTTTTAAGGCAATTTAAGTGCCATGGCACAGTTCTTAAATAATGACCTTGCTGGATATAACCTACCGGTATTTATATAAATCTATAAATACCGATCAGCTATATGGGGAGTTATAACGACCAAGATCGCGGATCAAGATCGCGGATCAAGATCGCGGCGCGTAGGCAAAGACATCCGCACGCATCTGATGAGCATCCATCCCCGCGTCGACCAAAGCATCCAGCGTGCCGTAGACCATGGCCGGTGAGCCGCTGGCATACACGTGCAGCGCTTTCAGATCAGGGAAGTCCTCACACACCGCCTCATGCAACATGCCGCAACGCCCCTGCCAGCCGCATTGATCGCTGACGACTTTATGCAGGAACAGATTGGGCAGCTTCAGCCACTCATCCCAATGCTCGATTTCATAAAAGTCTTCCGGCCGACGCACACCCCAATACAGATGCACCGGATGCTTGAAACCTGCGGCCCGACAATGTTCGATCAGGCTGTGGATCTGGCCCATTCCGGTGCCGGCGGCAATCAGCACCAGCGGACCGTCCGGCAGTTCCGCCAGATGGGTATCGCCGAACGGCATCTCGATGCGCACCATCGGATTGCGTTGCAGTTGTTCGATCAGGTTCAGCGCACTGCTTTCGCGCGCCAGCACATGGATTTCCAGGTCGCGCCCGGCATGCGGCGCCGAGGCCAGGGAGAATGCGGATTTCTCGCCGTTCTCGCGCTCGATCATCAAATACTGACCCGCGTGATAACGCGGCGGCTTGCCGGCTGGCGCCCGCAGATGCACGCGAAAGGTATCTCCGCCGACGTCCCTGCATTCAATGACCTGACACGACAAGCTGCGCACCGGCAATTCTCCCAGCGCGAGCACGCCATCCCACAGCACGATGCAGTCTTCCAGCGGCTCTGCTATGCAAGTGTAGAACTCGCCATGGTCACGCACACCGCCGTCCTGTTGGACCCGGCCTTCCACCAGCAACGCCGCGCACACGTGGCAATTGCCGTTGCGGCAGCTTTGCGGGCATTCATAGCCCAGACGCCGCGCGCCATCGAGAATCCGCTCGCCGGGCAGAATCTCTAGCACTGCTCCGGAGGGCTGCAAGGTTACACGCATCAATCTATTCCTAACTGATTCCAGATGGCATCGATCCGTTGGGTCACGGCGTCGTCCTTGACGATCACCCGGCCCCACTCGCGAGTGGTTTCGCCCGGCCATTTATGCGTGGCATCGAGCCCCATCTTCGAGCCCAGTCCAGAGACCGGCGAGGCGAAGTCGAGGTAGTCGATCGGCGTGTTGTCGATCATCACCGTGTCACGCTTGGGGTCCATGCGCGTGGTGATGGCCCAGATCACGTCGTTCCAGTCGCGTGCGTTGATATCGTCATCACAGACGATAACGAACTTGGTGTACATGAACTGTCGCAAAAACGACCAGACACCCAGCATTACCCGCTTCGCGTGACCCGGATACGACTTCTTCATGGTCACGATGGCCATGCGGTACGAACAACCTTCCGGCGGCAGGTAGAAGTCGGTGATTTCCGGGAACTGCTTCTGCAGGATCGGCACGAACACTTCATTCAGCGCCACGCCGAGAATCGCCGGCTCATCCGGCGGACGGCCGGTGTAGGTGCTGTGGTAGATCGGTTTGATCCGGTGGGTGATGCGCTCGACGGTGAACACCGGGAAGCTGTCGACTTCGTTGTAGTAACCGGTGTGGTCGCCGTAGGGGCCTTCGTCGGCCATTTCGCCCGGATGGATCACGCCTTCAAGGATGATCTCGGCGGTGGCCGGCACTTGCAGGTCGTTGCCACGGCATTTCACCAGCTCGGTACGGTTGCCGCGCAGCAGACCGGCGAAGGCGTATTCGGAGAGGCTGTCTGGTACCGGCGTGACGGCGCCAAGGATGGTCGCCGGGTCAGCGCCCAGCGCCACGGAGACCGGGAACGGCTGGCCGGGATGTTTTTCGCACCACTCGCGATAATCCAGTGCGCCGCCACGGTGGCTCAGCCAGCGCATGATGACCTTGTTGCGGCCAATCACTTGCTGACGGTAGATGCCGAGGTTCTGGCGGTCCTTGTTCGGACCTTTGGTGACGGTCAGGCCCCAGGTGATCAGCGGGCCGACGTCGCCTGGCCAGCAGGTCTGCACCGGCAGCATCGCCAGGTCGACGTCGTCGCCTTCAATGACCACTTCCTGGCACACCGCGTCTTTGACGACTTTCGGCGCCATCGCGATGATCTTGCGGAAGATCGGCAGCTTGGACCAGGCGTCTTTCAAGCCCTTCGGTGGCTCGGGCTCTTTGAGGAAGGCCAGCAGCTTGCCGATCTCGCGCAATTCGCTGACCGCTTCTGCGCCCATGCCCAGCGCTACGCGCTCAGGGGTGCCAAACAGGTTGCCGAGCACCGGGATGTCATAACCCGTGGGTTTTTCGAAAAGAAGAGCCGGACCTTTGGCACGCAGGGTGCGGTCGCAGACCTCGGTCATTTCGAGCACTGGGGACACCGGAACCTGGATGCGCTTGAGTTCGCCGCGCTTTTCCAGGCCGCTGATAAAGTCGCGCAAGTCGCGATACTGCATGCGTGAGCCTCGTGTTGGCCGTGCCGTTCGGGGGTGGCAGTTTAGCGCCGAACCCCTCTATTCAGAACCACGAACTACCGGTTCTTCAAAAATCAGATAGCAAAAAGCCGGGTTTCCCCGGCTTTTTGGCCCGTTCGACTTACTTGCGTTTCATCGACAGGAAGAACTCATCGTTGGTCTTGGTCGTTTTCAGCTTGTCGACCAGGAACTCGATGGCAGCGATTTCATCCATCGGATGCAGCAGCTTGCGCAGGATCCACATGCGCTGCAACTCGTCGTCGGCCGTCAGCAACTCTTCGCGGCGGGTGCCGGAACGGTTGATGTTGATGGCCGGGAAGACGCGTTTTTCAGCGATACGACGATCCAGAGGCAGTTCCATGTTGCCAGTGCCTTTGAATTCTTCGTAGATCACTTCGTCCATCTTCGAGCCGGTTTCAACCAGCGCGGTGGCGATGATGGTCAGCGAACCGCCTTCTTCGATGTTCCGCGCGGCGCCGAAGAAACGTTTCGGTTTCTCCAGGGCGTGGGCATCGACACCACCGGTGAGTACTTTGCCGGAGCTCGGGATCACGGTGTTGTAGGCGCGAGCCAGACGGGTGATGGAGTCAAGCAGGATCACCACGTCTTTCTTGTGTTCGACCAGGCGCTTGGCCTTCTCGATCACCATCTCGGCAACCTGCACGTGGCGGGTTGGCGGCTCGTCGAACGTCGAGGCAACCACTTCGCCGCGCACGGTGCGCTGCATTTCGGTTACTTCTTCCGGACGTTCGTCGATCAGCAATACGATCAGATGAACTTCAGGATTGTTACGTGCGATGTTTGCCGCGATGTTCTGCAGCATGATGGTTTTACCGGCTTTCGGCGGTGCAACGATCAGACCGCGCTGGCCTTTGCCGATCGGAGCGCACAGGTCGATGACACGACCGGTCAAGTCTTCGGTGGAACCGTTGCCGGCTTCCATCTTCATGCGCACGGTCGGGAACAGCGGGGTCAGGTTCTCGAAGAGAATCTTGTTTTTCGCGTTCTCGGGACGATCGTAGTTGATCGTGTCGACCTTGAGCAGCGCGAAATAACGCTCGCCTTCCTTGGGAGGGCGGATCTTGCCAACGATGGTGTCACCGGTGCGCAAGTTGAAGCGACGGATCTGGCTCGGCGAGACATAGATATCGTCTGGGCCGGCGAGATAGGAAGCGTCAGCGGAGCGCAGGAAGCCGAAGCCGTCCTGGAGAATCTCCAGCACGCCATCACCGGAGATTTCCTCGCCGCTTTTAGCGTGCTTTTTGAGCAGGGAGAAAATCACGTCCTGCTTGCGCGAACGGGCCATATTTTCTATGCCCATCTGTTCGGCCAATTCGAGCAGTTCGGTAATCGGCTTTTGCTTGAGTTCAGTCAGATTCATATAGGAATGACGTAATCATTTATGGAGGGGGGGAAATTAAGCTTTTGGCTTAATGAGGCCGCGCCGCAGAGAAGGCGACAGGATCGCGTACTTATTCGAAAAGGAGTGCGTCGGCGACGGCTAGCAGGGGGCAATGGAGAAACCAGTGCGGGGCCGAATGTACCACCTGAGTTTCGGAGCGTCTAGCCCTCAATAACGAAAAGGCCCCGCAATATGCGGGGCCTTTTCATGACGCTTTATAACAACGCTTAAATGTTGGCGTCGAGGAAGGCAGCCAGTTGCGACTTCGACAGTGCGCCGACCTTAGTCGCTTCAACGTTGCCGTTCTTGAACAGCATCAGAGTCGGGATACCACGCACGCCATGCTTGGCCGGGGTTTCCTGATTCTCGTCGATGTTCAGCTTGGCAATGGTCAACTTGCCTTTGTAGGTTTCAGCAATTTCGTCCAGGACAGGAGCGATCATCTTGCAAGGGCCGCACCATTCTGCCCAGTAGTCGACCAGTACAGCGCCTTCGGCCTTGAGTACGTCAGCCTCGAAGCTAGCGTCGGTGACGTGTTTGATAAGATCGCTGCTCATGGAAGTCTCCAGGTTGTAAGCAAAAAAACGTGGCCCATCATAGCCGCCCTTCCCTCGTTCAGGAAGGTGCAGTTGATTGAGTCTCGCTATGGTGCGGCATGAGTTTGGGTATAGCTCAAGTCACGGTGTGGCGGGAGCGACGAAGGCAATTCCGGTGCGCAGGGCGGCATTGCGCACATGTTCCTGCATGGCTTTCTGCGCTGCGCCGGACGAGCGCCGGGCCAGCGCGCGGAGGATTTTGCGGTGTTCCTGCCAGGTTTCCATGGCGCGCTCGGCCCGGATGAACGGTAGCTTCTGGCTCTCCAGAAAAATGTCGGCGCTGGCCGTGAGAATGCTCAGCATCGCCTGATTACCGCTGGCCAGCAGGATGCGCCGGTGAAAATCGAAATCCAGTCGCGCCGCCGCCTCGAAGTCACCGACCTTCAATTCGTTGCGCATGGCGGCCACGTTATCTTCCAGCGTATCGAGTTCGTGAGTGCTCAGGGTTACCGCCGCCAAACCGGCGGCAAAACCCTCCAGGGCATAGCGCAACTGGAAGATGTCCAACGGCGATGCCTGGGCCGCGAATGGCCAGCTCAGCGCCGCATCGCCGCGCGGAAAATCCACCGGCGACTGCACAAAAACGCCCTTGCCCGGCTGGATACTGATCACGCCCAGCGCACTCAACGACGACAGCGCCTCACGCAGGGACGCCCGACTGACCCCCAATTGCACCGCCAGATCCCGCTGCGAAGGCAACGCATCACCCGGCGCGAAACCCTGCTCGGTGATCAGTTTACGGATGGCTTGCAGCGCCACTTCAGGTACGGCTCGGGAAATCGAATTCATGGTTTTTTCAGACGAACCAGGACAATGAGCGGCTAGTTGTAAAGCTATTCGCCGCCCTCGGCAAGTCGTGCCCCATGGGGGTTCGGCACGTTTCACGGATGCGCCATGAGGGTGCGAAATGCCCTTTCACTGTTCAGACCAGTAAGACCGAACGAATCCAGTAAAACCGCGGCCTGCGGTACCCAAAACCGCTTCTTGGCATGGCCCGTGCTCTGTCGATCCGCAGAATTCATTCCTCGCCGATCCGGAGATTCGCCATGACCCTGCGTTACAGCGCCCTTCTCACTGCCCTGTTTGCCAGCCTGATGTTGAGCCAGGCACCCGCTCACGCCGACGGCCTGGAGGATGTGGTCAAACGCGGCGTCCTCAAGGTGGCCGTGCCTCAGGACTTTCCACCGTTCGGCTCGGTCGGCCCGGACATGAAACCGCGCGGCCTCGACATCGACACCGCCAAACTGCTGGCCGAGCAACTCAAGGTCAAACTTGAACTGACCCCGGTCAACAGCACCAACCGCATCCCGTTCCTGACCACCGGCAAGGTCGACCTGGTGATCTCCAGCCTGGGCAAAAACCCCGAGCGCGAGAAAGTCATCGACTTCTCAAGCGCCTATGCGCCTTTCTACCTCGCCGTGTTCGGCCCGCCAGACGCCGACATCAAAAGCCTGGACGACCTCAAGGGCAAGACCGTCAGTGTCACCCGAGGCGCCATCGAAGACATCGAGCTGACCAAAGTCGCTCCCGAAGGCGTGACCATCAAACGCTTCGAAGACAACAACTCGACTATCGCCGCCTACATCGCCGGCCAGGTTGACTTGATCGCCAGCGGCAACGTGGTGATGGTCGCGATCAGCGAGAAGAACCCGAAACGCATTCCAGCGTTGAAAGTGAAGCTCAAGGACTCGCCGGTCTATGTCGGCGTGAACAAGAACGAGCCGGCACTGCTGGGCAAGGTCAATCAGATCCTCGCCACCGCCAAAACCGACGGTGCACTGGAGAAAAACTCCCAGACCTGGCTGAAAGAGCCATTGCCGGCCGACCTCTGATCGTCGCTCGGGAGATTAGATATGGCCTATCAATTCGACTTTCTGCCGGTGGTGCAAAACACCGACCTGCTGCTGCGCGGCGCGTTGTTCACCCTTGAACTGACGGCCATCGGCGCGGTGTTGGGTGTGGGGTTGGGCATTGTCGGGGCGCTGGTGCGGGCGTGGAACATTCGCCCGTTCTCGGCGATCTTCGGGGTCTACGTCGAGTTGATCCGCAATACGCCGTTCCTGGTGCAGCTGTTTTTTATCTTCTTCGGCTTGCCATCGCTGGGCGTGCAGATTTCCGAATGGCAGGCGGCGGTGCTGGCGATGGTGATCAACCTCGGCGCCTACTCGACCGAAATCATTCGCGCCGGCATCCAGGCGATCCCCCGAGGACAGCTGGAAGCTGCTGCAGCCCTGGCGATGAGCCGATTCGAAGCGTTCCGCCACGTGATTCTGCTGCCGGCGCTGGGCAAAGTCTGGCCGGCCCTGAGCAGCCAGATCATCATCGTCATGCTCGGCTCGGCGGTCTGTTCGCAAATCGCCACCGAAGAATTGAGCTTCGCCGCCAACTTCATTCAGTCGCGCAACTTCCGCGCCTTTGAAACCTATGCCCTGACCACGCTGCTGTACCTGTGCATGGCGCTGCTGATCCGCCAACTGCTGAACTGGATCGGCCGTCGCTATATATCGAGGAGCAGCCAATGAGCGATTTCACGTTCTGGGACGTCGTACGCAACCTGCTCACCGGCCTGCAATGGACCGTGGCACTGTCATTGGTGGCGTTTATCGGCGGCGGGTTGATCGGCTTGCTGATCATGGTCATGCGCATCTCGAAAAAGCCCTTGCCGAGCAACGTTGCCCGCACCTACATCGAGTTGTTCCAGGGCACGCCTTTGTTGATGCAGCTGTTCCTGGTGTTCTTCGGCGTGGCGCTGGCCGGTGTGGAGATTTCGCCGTGGATGGCGGCGGCGCTGGCCCTGACGCTGTTCACCAGCGCCTATCTGGCGGAGATCTGGCGCGGCTGCGTCGACTCGATTCCCAACGGCCAGTGGGAAGCCTCGTCGAGCCTGGCGCTCAACCCGCTGGAGCAACTGCGCTACGTGATTCTGCCGCAAGCGCTGCGGATCGCCGTGGCGCCCACCGTGGGCTTCTCGGTGCAAGTGGTCAAAGGCACCGCCGTGACCTCGATCATCGGCTTCACCGAACTAACCAAGACTGGCGGCATGCTCGCCAACGCGACGTTCGAACCGTTCTTGGTCTACGGCCTCGTGGCCCTCGGTTACTTCCTGCTTTGCTACCCCTTGTCCCTCAGTGCGCGCTATCTGGAAAGGAGACTGCATGCCTCTGCTTAGAATTTCCGCCCTGCATAAATATTACGGCGACCACCATGTGCTCAAAGGTATCGACCTCAGTGTCGAGGAAGGCCAGGTGGTGGCGATCATCGGCCGCAGCGGCTCGGGCAAATCTACGTTGCTGCGCACCCTCAATGGCCTGGAATCGATCAACGACGGCGTGATCGAGGTCGACGGCGAATACCTTGACGCCGCACGCGCCGATTTGCGCAGCTTGCGGCAGAAAGTCGGGATGGTGTTTCAGCAGTTCAACCTGTTCCCGCACCTGACCGTGGGCGAAAACGTGATGCTCGCGCCGCAAGTGGTGCAGAAAGTACCGAAGGCTAAAGCGGTCGAGCTGGCACGGGAGATGCTGGAGCGGGTCGGGCTGGGCGAGAAGTTTGATGCCTTCCCGGACCGACTGTCGGGCGGACAGCAACAGCGCGTGGCGATTGCCCGGGCGTTGGCAATGTCTCCCAAAGTCTTGCTCTGCGACGAAATCACGTCAGCGCTGGACCCGGAATTGGTCAATGAAGTGCTGAGCGTGGTCCGGCAACTGGCCAAGGAAGGGATGACGCTGATCATGGTCACCCATGAAATGCGTTTTGCCCGGGAGGTGGGGGATAAGCTGGTGTTCATGCATCAGGGCAAGGTGCATGAGGTCGGGGATCCGAAGATTTTGTTTGCAAATCCGCAGACGGCGGAGCTGGCGAATTTCATCGGCACAGTTGAAGCGGCGGGCTAACCCTTTTGTGGCGAGGGAGCTTGCTCCCTCGCCACAGGAACTCATGCCGTCCGTGCTCTGGATCAAGGCTTTGAACGCTGCGCGTTGGCGCCAGCCTTTGATCGTGGCACGATGTCGAGGTTATCGACCGAGACCCCATGACCATGCCGCAATCCCAAGCCAAGAATCTGTCCCTGATCGCCGCAATCGACCTGGGCTCCAACAGCTTTCACATGGTCGTGGCCAAGGCCCAGAACGGCGAAATCCGTATTCTCGAGCGCCTCGGGGAGAAGGTTCAGCTGGCCGCCGGCATCGACGAAGAGCGTCAGCTCAACGAAGAATCGATGCAGCGCGGGCTTGATTGCCTGAAGCGTTTTGCCCAACTGATCAACGGTATGCCGCCGGGTGCCGTGCGGATCGTCGGCACCAACGCCCTGCGTGAAGCCCGCAACCGCGGCGAATTCATCCGCCGCGCCGAAGAGATCCTCGGCCACTCGGTGGAAGTCATCTCCGGTCGTGAAGAAGCACGCCTGATCTACCTTGGCGTCTCCCACACCCTCGCCGACACCCCGGGCAAACGCCTGGTGGCCGACATCGGCGGCGGCAGTACCGAATTCATCATCGGCCAGCGCTTCGAACCGCTGCTGCGCGAAAGCCTGCAAATGGGCTGCGTCAGTTATACCCAGCGTTATTTCAAGGACGGCAAGATCACCCCGGCCCGCTACGCCCAGGCGTACACCGCAGCGCGGCTGGAGATCATGAGCATCGAACACGCCCTGCACCGCCTGACCTGGGATGAAGCCATCGGCTCCTCGGGCACCATCCGTGCGATCGGCTTGGCCTTGAAGGCCGGCGGTCATGGCACGGGCGAGGTCAACGCCGAAGGCCTGGCCTGGCTCAAGCGCAAACTGATGAAGCTGGGCGACGTCGAGAAAATCGACTTCGAAGGCATCAAGCCCGACCGCCGCGCAATCTTCCCGGCGGGCCTGGCGATTCTCGAAGCGATCTTCGACGCCCTCGAACTGCAACGCATGGACCACTGTGAAGGCGCCCTGCGCGAAGGCGTGCTCTATGACCTGCTGGGCCGTCATCATCATGAAGACGTCCGTGAGCGCACCCTCAGCTCGCTGATGGAGCGTTACCACGTCGATCTGGAACAAGCCGCGCGCGTCGAACGCAAAGCCCTGCATGCCTTCGATCAAGTGGCCAAGGATTGGGATCTGGACGACGGCGTCTGGCGCGAATTGCTCGGCTGGGCCGCCAAGGTCCATGAAGTGGGCCTGGACATCGCTCACTATCAGTACCACAAGCACGGCGCCTACCTGATCGAGCACTCGGACCTGGCCGGGTTCTCCCGCGAAGACCAACTGATGCTCGCGCTACTGGTGCGCGGTCACCGGCGCAATATTCCCAAGGACCGGTTTGCCGATTTCGGCGATGACGGTATCAAGCTGATTCGCCTGTGCGTGCTGCTGCGCTTTGCGATCCTGTTCCATCACATCCGAGGCACCCAGGAAATGCCGCAGGTGGTACTGCACGCCAGCCGCGACAGCCTCGATGTGTTGTTCCCGGAAAACTGGCTGGACGAAAACCAACTGACCCAGGCTGACTTCGCCCTCGAAGCGGAATGGCTGACCCGGGTCAGCTTCACCCTGAACGTTCGCTAAACCCAACGTTGTGTGAGGAGATTGCTGTGGCAAGGGGATTTATCCCCGTTCGGCTGCGAAGCAGTCGTGAAGTCAGTGGATGCGGTCTGCCTGATGCACTGAGGTGGCAGTTTTCGGGGCCGCTTCGCAGCCCAACGGGGATAAATCCCCTCACCACAGTTAAGTAGCCACAAACAAAAATGGCGATCCGCAGGGATCGCCTTTTTTTATGCAGCGTGTGGGTTAACGCACGGCCAGAATCGGGCTGCCCAACCGCTCCAGCAAGGTCGCCTGCGCGCTGCGCGGGTTCTGGTTGCCGGTCGGGGTGTTGCGGATGTAGCGACCATCCGCCTGCAGGCTCCAGCTGTGGGTGTTATCGGTTAGATAAAGCTCCAGCTCTTTCTTGACCCGCATGATCAGCTTCTTGCCTTCCACCGGGAAGCAAGTCTCGACGCGCTTGTCGAGGTTGCGCTCCATCCAGTCGGCACTGGACAGGAACATCTGCTCTTCGCCGCCATTGAGGAAGTAGAAAACCCGGGTGTGCTCCAGGAAACGCCCGATGATCGAACGCACGTGAATGTTGTGCGAAACCCCGGCGATGCCCGGCCGCAGGCAGCACATGCCGCGCACCACCAGATCGATACGTACCCCGGACTGGCTGGCCTTGTACAGCGCACGGATGATCTTCGGATCGGTCAGCGAGTTGAACTTGGCGATGATGTGGGCCGGTTTGCCGTCGAGGGCGAACTGGGTTTCGCGGGCAATCATGTCCAGCATGCCCTTCTTCAACGTGAACGGCGCATGCAGCAGCTTCTTCATGCGTAGGGTTTTACCCATGCCGATCAGCTGGCTGAACAGTTTGCCGACGTCTTCGCACAAGGCGTCGTCCGAGGTCAGCAAGCTGTAGTCGGTGTAAAGACGGGCGTTGGCCGCGTGGTAGTTGCCGGTACCCAAGTGGGCGTAACGCACGATCTCGCCGGCTTCGCGACGCAGAATCAGCATCATCTTGGCGTGGGTCTTGAAACCGACCACGCCGTAAATCACCACCGCACCGGCCGCTTGCAGACGGCTGGCCAGTTGCAGGTTGGACTCTTCATCGAAGCGCGCACGCAATTCGATCACCGCGGTGACCTCCTTGCCGTTACGCGCCGCATCCACCAGCGCATCGACGATTTCCGAGTTGGCGCCGGAGCGGTACAGCGTCTGGCGGACCGCCAAGACATGCGGGTCCTTCGCGGCCTGGCGCAACAGGTCGACTACCGGGGTAAACGACTCGAACGGGTGCAGCAGCAGGATGTCCTGCTTGCTGATCACGCTGAAGATGTTCTCGCTGTTCTGAAGCAGTTTCGGGATCTGCGGCGTGAACGGCATGTATTGCAACGCGCGCTGACTGTCCAGGCCGGTAATGCTGAACAAGCGGGTCAGGTTGACCGGACCGTTGACCTGATACAGCTCGGTCTCGTGCAGGTTGAACTGCTTGAGCAAATAGTCGGACAAGTGTTTCGGGCACGTATCGGCCACTTCCAGGCGCACCGCGTCACCGTAGCGACGGGAGAACAACTCGCCGCGCAAGGCGCGGGCCAAGTCTTCCACGTCTTCGGTATCGACCGCGAGGTCGGCGTTTCGGGTCAGGCGGAACTGGTAGCAGCCCTTGACCTTCATGCCTTGGAACAGGTCATCGGCGTGCGCGTGGATCATCGACGACAGGAACACATAGTTGTCGCCCGCGCCGCCCACTTCTTCCGGCAACTTGATCACGCGCGGCAGCAAACGTGGCGCCGGGATGATCGCCAGGCCGGAATCGCGACCGAAGGCGTCGATACCTTCGAGCTCGACGATGAAGTTCAGACTCTTGTTCACCAGCAACGGGAACGGGTGCGTCGGGTCGAGGCCGATCGGGGTAATGATCGGCGCGATCTCGTCGCGGAAATAGCGACGCACCCAGGTTTTGATCTTGGTGGTCCAGTGACGCCGACGGATGAAGCGGACCTGATGTTTTTCCAGTTCCGGCAACAGAATGTCGTTGAGAATCGCGTATTGGCGGTCGACATGACCGTGCACCAGTTCGCTGATGCGGGCCAGAGCCTGATGCGGTTGCAGGCCATCGGCGCCGGCCTGTTCACGGGCGAAGGTGATCTGCTTCTTCAGCCCGGCCACGCGAATCTCGAAGAACTCGTCCAGGTTGCTGGAGAAGATCAACAGAAACTTCAGCCGCTCCAGCAACGGGTAGGACTCATCCAGCGCCTGTTCCAGCACGCGGATGTTGAACTGCAGTTGCGAGAGCTCGCGATGGATATACAGGCTGCTGTCATCCAGGCCGGGAATCGCAATCGCCGGTGCCGCGGTCGCGGGTTCGGTCACCGCCGCGGGTGGAGCAGGCTCCAGCTCCGGCGGGGTCTCGGCGATTTGCTCGACCACGGGTTGAGCCTCTTTTACGGCAACTTCAGTAAGTCCTTCGGTATTCATGGAATGTTCCTGGGAGGGCTATTTCTGCTCTCGTAACAATTGAGCGGCGCGCACGGCAAAGTAAGTCAGGATGCCATCAGCCCCTGCACGTTTAAAAGCGGTCAGGGATTCGAGAATAACCCCTTCACTCAACCAGCCATTCTGGATGGCCGCCATGTGCATGGCGTATTCACCGCTGACCTGATAAACAAAGGTCGGCACTTTAAATTCTTCTTTGACCCGGTAAAGGATGTCCAGATACGGCATGCCTGGCTTGACCATGACCATGTCCGCGCCTTCTGACAAGTCCGCCGCCACTTCGTGCAGGGCTTCGTTGCTGTTGGCCGGGTCCATCTGATAGGAGGCCTTGTTGGCCTTGCCCAGGTTCAGCGCCGAACCTACTGCGTCGCGGAACGGGCCGTAATAGGCGCTCGCGTACTTGGCCGAGTAAGCCATGATCCGCACATTCACGTGATCGGCCAGCTCCAGCGCTTCGCGGATAGCCTGGATGCGACCGTCCATCATGTCCGACGGGGCCACCACCTGAGCACCGGCCTCAGCGTGAGACAGTGCCTGCTTGACCAGTGCGTCGACGGTAATGTCGTTCTGCACGTAGCCTTCTTCGTCGAGGATGCCGTCCTGGCCGTGGGTAGTGAACGGGTCCAGAGCGACGTCAGTGATCACCCCCAGTTCCGGGAATTGCGCACGCAGGGCGCGGGTCGCGCGCTGGGCAATACCATTGGGGTTCCAGGCTTCGGCGGCGTCCAGGGACTTGAGCTCCGGCGGCGTGACCGGGAACAACGCCAGCGCCGGAATCCCCAGTTCGACCCACTTAGCCGCTTCTTCGAGCAACAGATCGATGGTCAGGCGCTCGACGCCCGGCATCGACGCCACCGCTTCGCGACGGTTTTCACCGTCCAGCACGAACACCGGCAGGATCAGGTCATCGACGGTCAGAACGTTTTCACGGACCAGTCGACGCGAAAAATCATCACGGCGATTGCGACGCAGGCGGGTTGCAGGAAACAAACGGTTGGCGGGGGTAAAGCTCACGGCAGACTCCTGAGCCCGCTGGCGTGCGAGCGTGACAGTTATAAGCGGCCATTATGACCGTGGTATTACAGTTATGTGCACCCCTGCGGCAGGTAGTCGCATTCCATTGTCCTTGTAGGAAATGTTCACGTCGAGACACATTTGGACACTTTCATGAATGTGCACGAAGGCGTAGGCTGCGCGTTCATTTCGCCAGCATCCAGACAATGCTCCAACAATTTCTTCAGGAATTCGGCTACTTCGCCCTCTTTCTCGGCACGTTCTTCGAAGGCGAGACCATTCTGGTGCTCGCAGGCTTCCTCGCGTTCCGCGGATACATGGACATCAAGATCGTCACGATCGTGGCGTTCTGTGGCAGCTATGCCGGCGATCAGCTGTGGTATTTCCTCGGGCGCAAACACGGTCGCAAATTGCTTGCGCGCAAGCCACGCTGGCAAATGATGGGTGACCGGGCGCTGGAACATATCCGCAAACACCCGGACATCTGGGTGCTGAGCTTCCGCTTCGTCTACGGATTGCGCACGGTCATGCCGGTGGCGATCGGCCTGTCGGGTTATCCGCCGGGGCGTTATCTGCTGCTCAACGGGATTGGTGCTGCCATCTGGGCAGCGGCGCTGGCCGCTGCGGCATATCACTTCGGCGCGGTGCTCGAAGGCATGCTGGGCAGCGTCAAGAAGTACGAGCTATGGGTGCTCGGCGCCCTGCTGATCCTGGGCCTGGGCCTGTGGCTGCGCCGGCGCTTCAAGAATGCCCGTCTGGCGAAGAAGATCTACGCCGACGAGCAAGCCGAGCTGGCCAAGGCCGCCGAGACTAAGACGCCAATCGAGTGAAACGGTCCCTGCAACAGTAGAGACCGATGCCGCTGAGCAGGCTGTAGCTGAGCAGGCCGATCCAGCCCACCGCGCTGGCTGGCCACAGCCCGACCACCGGCGCCAGCCACACCAGCGGCACATTCGATGCCAACCGCAGCAGCTCCAGTTTCAACGCCTGCGGACGATTCTCCAGGGCCATGCCCAACGTAAACAGACCGAATGCCACTGCGCCCCAGCCCAACACCAGCGCGGCAGTCGGCAAACGTGGCTCAAGGTTCATCAAGTAGCTGCCCAGCGCGATGTAGACGCAGAACTGCAACGCCACATACACCTGCTGACGCCCGTCCAGCGGCACCTCGAATTTGCGGAACTGGCTCAGGTCCGGTTTGTTCATCGGGTACTTGGCCGCCACATCCGCCGGCCGCCAACCGGTGCGCATGAACCAGATCCGCAGCTTGTCCCATTTGCTTTCAGCCCGCCGCGCGTCATCCCAAAGCTGCGCGTAAAACTGCACGTTCGCCCACAAAGGATTCCAGCTCGCCAACGGCGTGGTCACGCCAAAAATCACCGGCTCATTGTCGTCCTCTTCCTGGAACGAGCCGAATAGACGGTCCCAAATAATGAACACCCCGCCGTAGTTGCGATCCATGTAGAGAGCGTTCTGTGCATGGTGAGCCCGATGATTGGACGGCGTGACAAAGAACCACTCGAACCAGCCGAGCTTGGGAATGTGTTTGGTATGCACCCAGAATTGATAGAGCAAGTTCAGCGCGGCGACGCTGATGAACACCAGCAGCGGCACACCGAGCACCGCCATCGGCAGGTAGAAAATCCAGCTCAGCAGGAAGCCGGTACTGGTCTGGCGCAGGGCCGTGGAAAGGTTGTAGTCCTCGCTCTGGTGATGCACCGAGTGCGCGGCCCAGAGGATGTTGCGCTCATGCCCCATGCGATGCAGCCAGTAGTAGCAGAAGTCATAGAGAACAAAGGCAAACACCCAGACCCAGACGCTGTCGGCCGACAGCTCGAACAGCGCCAGATGCTTAAGGGCAAACGCATAGGTCAGCAGGCCGATGCCTTTGGTCAACAGGCCCGTGGTGGTCGAAAGCACCCCGGTGCTAATGCTGTTGATCGCGTCCGCCAGCCGATAATTGCTCAACCCGCGCCAACGGTCCGCCAGCAGCTCGACGGCAATCAGCACAAAGAAAAACGGCACCGCATACAGAATGAAGTCCATTGACGCGCCCTGATCGGAATCTTGAGGACAGATGCTAGGTGTAGCCGCGAATTAACCCTATGGCAACGAGTGACAAATTAGTGGACATTTAACGCCATGAATCTGGAGAAAAACCCATGAGCAAAAAAATTGCAGTGATCCTTTCCGGCTGTGGCGTGTACGACGGCGCCGAGATCCACGAAAGCGTGATTACCTTGCTGCGCCTGGACCAGCGTGGCGCCGAGGTGCAGTGCTTTGCCCCCAATATCTCGCAATTGCATGTGATCAATCACCTGACCGGCGACGAAATGCCCGAGTCGCGCAATGTGCTGGTGGAATCGGCGCGGATTGCCCGGGGCAACATCAAGGACATTCGCGAGGCCAGCGTAGAAGACTTCGACGCGCTGATCGTGCCCGGCGGTTTCGGCGCAGCCAAGAACCTGTCGAACTTTGCCATCGAAGGCGCGGGCTGCACGGTTCAACCGGACGTCCTGGCGCTGACCGAAGCGTTTGCCGAAGCGGGCAAACCGGTGGGGTTGATCTGCATTTCGCCAGCACTGGCGGCGAAAATCTATGGCCCGGGCGTGACCTGCACCATCGGCAACGACGCCGATACCGCCGCCGCCATGAACAAGATGGGCGCCACTCACCAGGATTGCGCAGTGAGCGACATCGTCGAAGACAAGGCCCGCAAACTGGTCTGCACCCCGGCTTATATGCTGGCGCAGAGCATCAGTGAGGCTGCATCGGGGATCAACAAACTGGTCGACCGCGTGCTCGAACTGACCCACGAGAATGATGTGTAACACAGGCTCGCTCCCGCAGGGTTCTTTGTAAGGCTCAGGTTTTGCGGGTCAGCCGCGTGAGTATCCGATCCAGCGCATTGGCGAACGCCTGCTTTTCGCGCTCACTAAACGGCGCCGGCCCGCCGCTCATCTGGCCCTGCTCACGCAGATCGGTAAACAGGTTACGCACCGCCAACCGATCGCCCATGTTTTGCGCATCGAACTCCTTGCCCCGTGGGTCCAGCGCGGCAACGCCCTTCTTCACCAGCCGATCGGCCAGCGGCACATCGCTGCAAATCACCAGTTCACCCGGCACCGCATGTTCCACCAGATAGTCATCGGCGGCATCCGGGCCGCTGGGCACCACGATCAGCTTCACCAGGGCCAGGCCCGGTTTGATCTGTGGCTGCCCCGCCACCAGCACCACTTCGAACTGGCGCTTGAGGGCGAACTTCACCACCAGATCCTTCGCCGCCCGTGGACAGGCGTCGGCATCGATCCATACGCGCATTGTGTTTTCCTCCGTTAAAAGCTTCGCGGGCAAGCCTCGCTCCTACAGGATTCGCGCGTTATATAGGGCCGCGTATAACCTGTAGGAGCGAGGCTTGCCCGCGAATGTGAGCGAAGCGAATGCTTCTTAAGAAACCGAAACCCGCCGCTTCTCCGCCACCCAGCTACGCCCATACAACACAATAATCGCAATGATCGCCACCGCCTGAGCACTCAGCGAGTACGCATCCGCGTGGATCCCCAACCAGTCGAAGTCAAAGAACGGCACCGGCCGCGTGCCGAAGATCCCGGCTTCCTGCAACGCCTTCACGCCATGCCCGGCAAACACCACCGACAGCGCGCACAGCAGACCGGCGTTGATGCTGAAAAACAACGACAGCGGCAGTTTCTGCGAGCCGCGAAGGATCACCCACGCCAGCCCGACCAGCAACACCAGCGCCGTTGCACCACCGGCCAGCACCGCGTTATGCCCCGCAGGCCCCGCCTGCAGCCACAGGGTCTCGTAGAACAGAATCACTTCAAACAGCTCGCGATACACCGAGAAAAACGCCAGCGTCGCAAAGCCGAAGCGTCCGCCGCCGCCCACCAGGCTGCTCTTGATGTAGTCCTGCCACGCCGCCGCATGGCGACGGTCGTGCATCCACACGCCGAGCCAGAGCACCATGACGGCGGCAAACAACGCCGTCGCACCTTCCAGCAATTCACGCTGCGAACCGCTGACATCAATCACATAGGCCGCCAGTGCCCAGGTCGCCAGACCGGCCAACAACGCCAGGCCCCAACCGACGTTGACGCTGCGCACCGCCGACTGCTGGCCGGTGTTGCGCAGGAACGCCAGAATCGCCGCCAGCACCAGAATCGCTTCCAGGCCTTCGCGCAGCAAAATCAGCAACCCGGAGATGTAGCTTAAGGACCAGCTCAAGCCGTCGCTGCCCAGCAACCCGGCGGACTCCTTCAACTTCGCCTTGGCTGCGTCCAGACGCTGCTGGGCCTGGGCCACCGGCAAACCGTCCTGCAACGATTGACGGTAAGCCATCAGGGACTTTTCGGTGTCCTTGCGCACGTTGGCGTCGACGTTGTCCAGCGAGCTCTCGACCAGCTCGAAGCCTTCCAGATAGGCCGCTACCGACAAGTCATAGGCTTGATCGTGATCGCCGGCACGATAGGCCAAGAGGCTCTTGTCCAGGGTCGCAGCGGTGTAATCGAGCAACTGCGCCGGGCCACGCTTGACCTGCGGAGGTTGTGCCCGCTGCGCACGGAAGGTCGCGGCGGCTTGCGGGCCATCGGCGGCCTGCACTTCGGCTGGCGTCTGACGAGCGAGGTCGGCGATGTTGAAGGTCTTTTCGGATTTGGCTGCGGCCGGATCGGCGCTGAAACTGGCGATGTAAGTCGCCAGGTCCCAGCGCTGACGATCGTCCAGCTGATCGGCGAAGGCCGGCATGTCCGTACCTTCGACGCCCAGGCCCAAGGTGCTGTAGATCGCGTACAGACTCAGGTGATCCAGGCGCGCAGTGTCTCGCAGATTGGCCGGCGGCGGTGTCAGACCGACACCCGCCGGGCCGTCACCGCCCCCCGTATCGCCGTGGCAGACCGAGCAATGCTGGGCGTACAGCGGTGCGCCACGGGTCGGATCCGGGGTAATGATCGGCGCCTGACTGACTTCATAGGTCACGGCCAGTTTCGCACCCAGCTGTCGAGCCTGACGGGCCACGTCCGTACCGTCCTGACGGGCAGCGATGGCGTTGCGCAGCGTGCTGACGCCTTGCTCCAGCGCGGGTTTTTCCGGTTTGGCCGGCATCGCGGCGATCAAGCCTTGCAAGACCTTGATGAATTCCAGCTGCTCGCGGTATTCGGAGTCGTCGATGACGTTGCCCGCTTGCACCGTCTGCGGGTAATCCGCGCCGATGTAATCGAGCAAATGCAGGGCTTGCGGCGCGCCTTCCACGGTGTCCGCCAGCAGATTGAAACTGCACAAGGCAAACAGCGGCAACACCAGCCAGGCCAGGAAACGGGACGGGGCAGTCATGAATGAATCTCAATTGGTAATACGAAGTAACACATTGTTCACTTCCAGTGCCATTCACTCAAGCTTTGTCTGCGTCGGCCGCTGGAGTGCAGGAACAAAGTGCCATCATCCAAGTCTATAATTTGCCGCCTCATGGCGGCTTATCTTCAAGGAAGACACTCAGTAAATGGCCACCCGCCTGCGCTTCTTGTTTGTACTCGGTGCATGTTTGCTACTGAGCGGCTGTCCCACCCTGCGTGACTACAACGCGGAGCTGGGCGAAACACTCGAGTATTTCAAGGCAGGGCAGCTCGACGGTGCGGTTGCCGTACTCGACCGCAACAATCCCATTCCCCCGGGCGACCTGCTTTACCACTTCGAAAAAGGCGAATTACTGCGCCTCACCGGCAATTTCACTGACAGTTATCAACAGTGGGACTACGCCGACCGGTTGATCGAAGGGTGGGACAATTCGCCCCTGTTCGTCCCCTTCAAAAAATTCACCGAGTTCAACAGTTACAGCGCCAACGACAAGGTGCGCTTCTACGATGGCTACGATTTCGAGAGAGTCGCCCTGACCACGCAAATGGCCCTGATGCTGCTCTCCGGCTCCGAAACGGAACTGGCGCGCGTCATGATCAAGAAAACCCACGAGCGCGAAGCAACCATTGCCGACAAACGTGACAAGCAATACCTGGAACTGGAAAACCAGGCGAAGGAAGAAGGGGTCGCGATGAAATTCCAGGACCTTCAGGGCTACCCGGTAGCGACCCTCGACGCCCCCGAAGTGATCGCGCTGAAGAACAGCTACCAGAGTGCGTTCAGCCATTACCTCGCCGGTTTCATTTACGAATCGCTGAACGAGAAAGACCTCGCCGCGCCGGGCTATCGCCAGGCCATCGAACTGCGCCCCAATACGCCACTGCTTGAACAAGCCTTGCGCAACCTGACCAAATCCCCGCTGAAGGCTGGCGAGGTCGACGTTTTGCTGATCGTGCAAACCGGTCTGGCGCCGGCGCGCAGTTCGGTGCGCGTGCCGATTTCAGTGGACGTCGAAGGTGAAACCTACATCACTAACATGTCGTTCCCGATCCTCATCCCCGACACGTCCACTGCGCCTGTGGACTTCGTCAGGGTGGATGGCAAAAAACAGAAACTGACGTTGCTCAACAGCTTCGGCGACATGTCGCGGCGCACGTTGCGTGACGACATGCCGGGCATTATTCAACGCACGCTCCATCGCGCCCGTTCCAATGTCGAGTACCTGGCCTATCTGAAAAAACACAGGCCCGAGAAACTTGAGGAAACGATCCTGCAGCAGCTTCAACGCGAGGATGCCGACACCCGCGGCTGGCGTACGTTGCCGGACAAGACGCTGGTTGCCCGCCTGCGGCTCAAGAAAGGCCTGCACCAACTGACGCTGCCCAACGCGCCGGACGCAGCACCGGTCAGGTTCAAGGTGGATCAGACCCATCAAGCCTTCAGCCTGCGCGCCGTGGGTGACCGCCGATTCGCCGCCGATGTCGCCCTGCAGCTCGACCCCCTTCCCGCACCGCAGGCTGCCATCAGCCCTGCTCGACCCTGAACGGAGATTTTCATGGGATTGAAATGCTTCGCCGTTGTCGCCCTGGCCTTGTTGGCTGGTTGCGCCACCCCGTCGCCGCCGCCGGAACCCGGCAGTGCCGCCAGCAAAGTCATGGCCACCGGACCGATCGAGAACGTGGCCATCGGGCCGATGCGCATGGCCAGGGAAAACGGTTTCCTGACGGTCAATACGCAGCTGAGCAACACCGACTCCCACAACCGAACGCTCTATTACCGCTATCTTTGGCTGGGGCCGGAAGGCTTCCCGGTGGCCGACGCCGATACCTGGAAAAGCCTGACTCTTTATGCCGAGCAGACGAGCTTTCTGCCGGCCATCGCCCCCGTGCCCCAAGCCGTGGATTTCCGCCTGGAGATCAATACGCCGTGAACCGCCCACTTGAGACTTTGCCCATGTTTGCACGCGTTTCGTTCCTTGCCCTGGCCGCGCTGCTGATCGGTGGCTGCGCCGACAATCGCTCACCGGTGCTGGGCAGTGGCAACATCAGTTATGGCGACCCGAAAGCCGTGGAACTGATCACCAACGAATTCGGCTCGACCGACCTGCAAATGATCGCGGAAAGCATGACCCGCTCCCTCGCCCAGTCCGGTGTTTTGAAGGGCCGCCCGGTGGTTCAGGTGTACGACGTGATGAACAAGACCAGCGAATACATCGACACCCGGGAAATCACCACGTCGATCAAGACCCAGCTGATGCGTTCCGGCACCGCGCGCTTTGCCAGCGACAACACGGACATGCAGAGCCAGGTCGACCATCTGAAATTGCAAAACCAGAGCGGTCTGTACAAGAAGAGCACGGTGGCCAAAACCGGCAACATGATCGCCGCCCGTTATCGCCTGGAAGGCTCGATCAGTTCCATCGTCAAGCGCAGCAACGATTACAAGGACGTCTTCTACAAATTCAGCCTGCAGTTGGTCGATGTCGAAAGCGGGCTGGCCGAGTGGATGGACGAAAAAGAAATCCGCAAGACTACGGAGCGCTAAGCAATGCGTGCATGGATTGGCATCCTGGCCCTGGCCTGCGCCGCTGGCGTACAGGCGGCCCCGAAAATCGCCGTCACCGACCTCGCCTACGAGGCCAGCGTGGATCAATACGTTCACGTGGTCTCGGCCCGGGACAATCATCAGCAGGACTATTACGGCGCCAGTGGCTCGTCCAGTTACGACGAGTACACGACGCAGAACAGCTATCTGGAACAGACCGAAATCCGCCGATTCAGTGGCGACATCAAAGGCCAGATGCTCAAGACCGGGATGTTCCAGCTGATTCAGGGCTCACCCTACACCGCCAGCGCCAAAAGCGATGTGTACGACGTGATCAAACGCATCAAGGCCGGCGACTTCAAAGGCGCCGACTACGTGCTGTTCGGCACACTGTCGGACATCGACTTCACGCAGGACATGAATGAACTGGCCAACACTGACAGCTATTCGGCAGTGCTGGCGCTGACCCTGGTGGCGGACTTCAGCCTGATCAACACCCAGACGTATGAGATCACCTCAGCGTTCACGGCGATGGGCGAAGCTCAGGACACCAAATTGGTGAATGATCGGGATATCCACGTTTCGCTGAACCGGCCCCGGGTGGTGCGGGACGTGTCGAGGTCGTTGGGCGAGGACGTGGCTCGCCAGTTGAGCGAACAGCTCGGGGATGGCAGTTATGTGCCGTCAGGACAACCGCAGCCGCGCAACGACCTGCCGCCGGATACGGCGCCGGTCATCCTGCGCTGATATCCAGGCTGACATTCCAATGTGGCGAGGGGCTTGCCCCCGTTGGGTCGCGAAGCGGCCCCAATCCCAGCAATATCGATGCATCAGGTAAACCGCGGTTGCCGGTTTTACGACTGCTTCGCAGCCGAACGGGGGCAAGCCCCCTCGCCACAATGGATCGCGTCTCCCTTGAGAGGTTTTACACCGCAGCTTTGCGCAGCGTCGCCATAAACGCCGCCGCACCAATGAACAGCCCGGCAAACGTGCGGTTCATGCGTTTCTGCTGTTTTGGCGTGCGCAGCAGACGCAGTACCTTCGACGCCAACCCGGTGTACCCGGCCATGACGATCAGGTCGACGCAGACCATGGTCACGCCGATGATCAGGTACTGAGCCAACAGCGGCGCGTGCGGATCAATGAACTGCGGCAATACCGCCAGCATGAACACGAGGGCCTTGGGGTTGCTGATATTGACCAGGAAGCCGCGAAACACCAGGGCCATCGGCTTGCCGATCTGACGCACGGCTGCGTCGTCACTCATGTCGGTGGGCAGTGCACGCCATTGCTTGATCGCGAGGTAAACCAGGTACGCCACACCGAACCATTTGATCGCATAGAACGCGGTGGCTGATGCCGTGAGAATCGCGCCCACACCGGCGCCGACAATCGCGATCTGTACCGCGAGGCCCAATTGCAGGCCCAGGGCGTTCCAGTAACCGCGCCAGAAACCGTATTGCAGACCGCTGGACATCGACGCAATGGCGCCGGCACCGGGAGACAGACTGATCACCCAGCAGGCGGCAAAAAACGCCAGCCATGTTTGAAGCTCCATTGCACACCTCGACTCAGACTTGTGACAGACGTCTAAGCTAATGCGGCTTTGGGCTGATGACCATCGATTTTTTACGGGATGTTGCGGGTGCCGACCAGTGTTTACGGCTTGAGGGGCTCATCGTCTGACACATCGATATCGCGAGCAGGCTCGCTCCCACAGGTTTTTGGGTTGGATTGCAGATTTGTGATCAACCCGGACCCCTGTGGGAGCGAGCCTGCTCGCGATAGCGGTGTGTCAGGCAACAGAAGGCTTACTTTTCGATCCCGCTCAACGGAAACACATCACTCCCGCGCCAGCGCCGAACCGAGCGCTGGAAGAACAGGCTGTTGGGCACTTGCACCATGGCGCTGCCGGTACCGAGTTCTTCCGCTTCAATCAGCGTGGTGTAAAGCAGATTGATCGCCACCACCCGACCTTTGACGCCGGGCTTGTCGGTGGTGTCCACCAACTCGACGACGTCACCGATGCGGAACGGGCCGACGGTGAAGATCAGGATCGCGCAGAGCAGGTTGGAGAGCACGCTCCACATGGCGAAGAATGCCACTGCCGCGACAGCCACAAACCCGGACAACGCAGTCCAGAGCACGGTGGCCGAGACTCCGAGGCGTTCGAGTACGAAAATCAGCGCACTGCCCATGATCAGCCAGCGCAAACCGCCGCGCAGCGGCATCAGCAGCTGTGGTGGAAACGGGTAGCGCTCGCCCAGGCGAGTCAGGCATTTAGCGACGAAGCGTTGGGCGAAGTAACCCGCCAACAGAATCAGCAGGATTTGCGCGGCGAACCAGATCGGCTCGCCCCACCCCGCCGGCAGCGGCAGCTTGAAGGCTTCCATCAAGACAGCGCCTCCAGCTCCGCCTGCATGCTTTCGAGCAGTTCCAGAGCTTCCATCCAGGCTTCTTCGAGTTCGGCTTCACGCATCTTCAACTTGGCCTGTTCAGCCAGCAGATCGCGCAAGTCGTTTTTGCGCGCCGGTTCGTAAATGTCGCTGTCGCCGAGGCTGGTATCGATCTTCGCCAGTTTCTCGTGCAGCTTGCCCAACTCGGCTTCGAGCTTGTCAGCCTCTCGCTTGTGCGGTGCCAGTTGCTGACGCAACGCAGCAGCAGCCTGGCGCTGGGCCTTCTTGTCGGTCTTGTCCGGGTTGACCGGGGTGTTGCTGACCGGGGCATTGCGCTGACGGTAGTCGACCAGCCAACGGGCGTAGTCTTCCAGATCGCCGTCGAACTCCTCGACCTTGCCGTCCGCCACCAGATAGAAATTGTCGGTGGTGCTTTTGAGCAGATGGCGATCGTGAGAGACCACCAGCACCGCACCACTGAATTCCTGCAGGGCCATGGTCAGCGCCAGTCGCATTTCCAGGTCCAGGTGGTTGGTCGGTTCGTCGAGCAGCAACAGGTTCGGCCGATCCCAGGCAATCAACGCCAGGGCCAAACGGGCCTTTTCGCCACCGGAGAAATTCAGCACCGGCTCGTCGATACGCGCGCCACGGAAGTCGAAACCGCCGAGGAAGTCGCGCAGGGTCTGCTCGCGTTCGGTGGGTGCCAAACGCTGCAAGTGCAGCAACGGGCTGGCCTTGGAATCCAGAGAGTCCAGCTGATGCTGGGCGAAGTAGCCCACGACGGTGTTTTCGCCACGGGTCAGGCGACCGGCCAACGGCGAGAGTTCACCGGCGAGGTTCTTGATCAGGGTCGACTTACCGGCGCCGTTCGGGCCCAGCAAACCGATCCGCGCACCGGGGGTCAGTTGCATCTTGACCTTCTCCAGCACGGCTTTGTCGCCATAACCCAGGCGAGCATCCGACAGATCGATCAGCGGGCTGGAGATTTTCTGCGATTCGCGGAAGACGAAGTCGAACGGCGAATCGACATGCGCGGCGGACAGTTCTTCCATCCGCTCCAGGGCCTTGATCCGGCTCTGGGCCTGACGGGCCTTGGTGGCCTGGGCCTTGAAGCGGGCGATGTAGCTTTCCATGTGCGCACGTTGCGCCTGCTGCTTCTCGTAGGCCTGCTGTTGCTGGGCCAGGCGTTCGGCGCGGGCACGTTCGAACGCGCTATAACCGCCGCGGTACAGGGTGATCTTGCGCTGATCGACATGGGCCACGTGATCGACCACGGCGTCGAGGAAATCCCGGTCGTGGGAAATCAGCAACAAGGTGCCGGGATAGCTCTTCAGCCATTCTTCGAGCCAGATGATGGCGTCGAGATCCAAGTGGTTGGTCGGTTCGTCGAGCAGCAACAGGTCCGAGGGGCACATCAAAGCCTGCGCCAGGTTCAGACGCATCCTCCAGCCACCAGAGAAATCTCCTACCGGACGATCCATTTGCTCGTTGGTGAACCCAAGGCCAGCCAGCAGCTTGCGGGCCCGAGCGTCTGCGGTGTAACCGTCGGCACTGTCGAGTTCCGCGTGCAGGCGTGCCTGAGCCGCGCCGTCATGCGATGCTTCGGCCGCGGCGAGGTCGCGTTGCACCTCACGCAGTCGCAGGTCACCATCGAGCACGTAGTCGACCGCTAGGCGTTCGAGGGTCTCGATTTCCTGACGCATGTGGGCGATACGCCAGTCGGCCGGCAGGAAGCAGTCACCCGAGTCCGGGTGCAGCTCGCCCCGGATCAAGGCGAACAGGCTCGATTTGCCGGCGCCGTTGGCACCGATGAGGCCGGCTTTGTGGCCGGCGTGCAGGGTCAGCTCAGCGTCTTCTAGCAGACGTTGAGGGCCACGCTGTAAAGTCAGGTTCTGAAGTCGAATCATAATGGCGGCGGAGTCTACCAGCTTCGCTCGCAACTGGCGCGAGTAGCACTATGTCCTCTGACCTGTGGAGCTTTTCCGTTACCACTTACTCCCGTCGCGGCGTTGAAGCCGCGTGCCTGACGTTGCAGTCGGCGGGTGTGAACGTGTGCTTGCTGCTATGCGGGTTGTGGCTGGGAGAACGTGGCGTTACCTGCAACGAACAACGCTTGCAGTTGCTTCGCGATGTAGCCGGACCTTGGGACGCCGATGTCGTGCAACCGTTGCGCGCCTTGCGAATGCAATGGAAAGCCGCCGCTGGCGAGGATGCCGGGCTGGATGATTTGCGCGAACAAGTGAAAACGCTGGAGATGGAAGCAGAACGGCATTTGCTGTTGCGACTGGAGCGTTTGGCGCAGAGTTGGCCGCAGTATGAGGTGACCGATTCAACGGCCTGGCTGGAAGGTGTGGCGGCAGGCGCCGCCCACCTGGACCGCGACGCGCTGCATCAGCTGCGCGTCGCGGCAACCGGCACTTAGGAAGCGCTGGCTGGGGTGGTGCTCGACGGTGCGGCTGGCGTTGGCGCAGACGATGGGGTCGAGGTGGTGGCTACTGGAGCAGGCGAAGCCGATGCAGCTGGCGACGGAGCTGGAGTCGCTGGTTTGGCAACTGGCGCAGTCGCTGGCTTGGCAGCAGCGGCCGGTTTTTTCACGGCTGGCTTCGCGGCAGGTTTTGCGGCTGGCTTCGCGGCAACAGGTTTTGCAGCGGCTGGTTTGGCTGCTGGTTTGGCTGCTGGTTTCGCTGCAGCAGGCTTGGCGGCGGCAGCGGGTTTCGCGGCGGCGGCTTTGGCAGCGGGTTTAGCAGCGGGTTTCGCCGCAACTTTTGCAGCGGGTTTCGCAGCCGGTTTGGCGGCTGGTTTGGCGGCAGCGGTTTTAGCCGCGGCAGGTTTTGCGGCTGGCTTGGCGGCAGCAGCTTTTGCAGCGGCAGGTTTTGTAGCTGGCTTGGCAGCAGGTTTGGCAGCAGCCGTTTTAGCAGCTGGTTTTGCTGCCGATTTTGCAGCAGGTTTTGCCGCTGCGGTTTTCGCCACAGCCGGTTTCGCAGCCGCGGTTTTTGCAGCAGGTTTAGCGGCGGCCGTTCTGGCAGCAGGTTTGGCAGCCGTCGATTTAGCAGCTGGTTTTGCAGCGCTGGCAGCAACCGGTTTTTTCGCCGCAGGTTTTGCCGCAGCTTTCACCGGCGCTTTGGCGACAGGTTTGGCCGGTGCTTTTGCAGCAGTCGGTTTGGCAGCAGCTTTCTTGGCAGGTGCGGCAGAAGGCTTGGCCGAACGCAGGGACAACGCCTTGCCGACAGCCTCCTGTACGCGACCGATACCCTGGGCCAGTTTCAGGCTTTCTTGAGCATCGCGCTTGAGTTGCAGAATGTAGCTGCGGGTTTCGGATTGACGATCCTTGAGGGCATCGAGCAAGTCCTCAAGTTCTTTCACCGCACCCTTCGCTTTGGTTTGTGCCTTGGCTTTACCGGCAGCTGCGGCGTCCTGCAATTTGGTACGGGATTTGTGCAATTTCTCCTGCGCTTTTCCGCGCTGCTTTTCCAGTTTGGCGAGCAGTTTTTCAGCATCAGCCAAGGCTTGGGAACAAGCGTTTTCCAAATGATCGAGCAGGCTGCCCGAGAGTTGTTGGAGTAAGTGCAACGGGGTATTTACAGGCTTCTTGGTGGCCGACATGGTTTACCTCCTGGCTGACGTGGGTGCGGCTCATACTAGACCTCTGATGACACCGCCGCTAGGGCATGTTGACAGTATCGAAAGCGCTGCGTTGCAACAGATTGAAATTCTTCTGCGCGGGTGCAAAACCAGTTCACCTTTGAGCGCACTCACACTGGCATAATCCACCGCATCTCAGATCGGAGTGTGCCCATGTCGCGCTACTTTTTTTTATCGTTGTGTGTGTTTTTTTCCGTGGCCCAGGCCGCCGAAAAAACCACCCCAAATGAGGCTCACGATCTTGCTTACAGCCTGGGTGCGAGCCTGGGTGAGCGCTTGCGCCAAGAGGTGCCGGATCTACAACTCCAGGCATTGCTCGACGGCCTGCAACAAGCCTATCAAGGCAAGCCACTGGCATTGAAAGACGAGCAGATCGAACAGATTCTGGCCGAGCACGAAGCCCAAGTCGCCGAGCAACCCGCCGTCGCGCAAAGTGAAGTCGCACTGGAAAAAGAGCAGCGGTTCCTCACCGAGGAAAAAGCCAAACCGGGTGTTCGTGAATTGGCGGATGGCATTTTGCTGACCGAGTTGGCTCCGGGCACGGGGGCCAAGGCGGGTCCTAATGGCAAGGTCGAAGTTCTATATGTAGGACGCCTTCCCGACGGCACTGTGTTCGATCAAAACAGCAAGCCTCAGTGGTTCAGTCTTGATAGCGTGATCAGCGGCTGGCGCAGCGCATTGCAAAACATGCCGGTGGGTGCGAAATGGCGCCTGGTGATTCCGTCGTCGCAAGCCTATGGCGCGGACGGTGCCGGCGACCTGATCGCCCCCTTCACGCCACTGGTGTTCGAAGTCGAATTGCGCGGCGTCACAGGCTGAAAGCCGGAAACGAAAAACGGCGCGCATCGCGCACCGTTTTTTAGTCTTGCAGGAGAGGTTCAGGCCTGAACCGGGTCCTCTTCCTTATGAGCAGTGTGCAGCACTTCGATCAGGCAATCTTCCAGTTCGAAGCGTTCGTGCAACAGCCCGCCCAGCTCCTTGAATTTCTCTGCGACGCACTTGCCTGCATCACACAGGTCATTGAACGCCAGCAACTTCTCGGTGATGACGTCGATGCGCGGGTAAATCGTCTCGGCCAGCTCCAGCCCGCGAGTATCGCCAAAAGCCTTGGCTTCGCCGGTCAGCTGTTCGTAGATTTCGAAGTGCCCGGCAGATACGTAATCGACCAGCACGCCGCAGAATTCCTGCAACGGCTTTCGGTTTTCGCCCAAAGCCGCTGGCTCGGCACCGAGAGCATCGTAGGCTCGAACCAGTTCGTGACGCTCCTGCAACCAGCGATCGATCAGCAGATGCACTCCACCCCAACGTTCCTGAGCATTCTGACAACTTTCGAGCATGGTGATCTCTCTTCCCTTGTGGGTCATGCTGCCCTACACCTGTCGCAGTCTTGATAATCAAGAATCGACCAGGCAGAGCGTCATCGAGCAACATAATTCCAATGACACGTGCGGGCCAGATTATGCCCGCGCGACAATGGCTTCAAGGTACGCAGGAGATAAAGTTCATACAAGTGTTTAATCACCCGCCAGCCCCCGGGGCGACGACACGCCGCTGAGCGGTCGCTCGCAGGCAAGCCAGACAACGCGCAGCAACTGATAAACACCCAGAATCGTCATCGCCATGAAGAGCAGCAGACTCCATTCGGGGATGCTCAGGTCGAACAGCGTCCAGGAAATTTCTGCGCAATCTTCGTCCCCTTTGAACATCCGCGTCACTTTGCACAGCCAGGGCAGGTTCTCGTATAGGACCTGCGGATGGGTGGAGCAGGTCGATAGCTGATGCGCCGGATCGCTTTGCAACAAGACTTGCCGCCACGCCGTGACCATACCGGCGAGACTGCATGACAAACCGAGCAGCCAATAAAGAAAAGTCCCGAAGCGGCCGGGGCCATGCACCGAAGCCGTCAGGCAGACACCGGTAAACAACGCCAGGCAGACTCGCTGCAAAAGGCATAACCCGCAAGGCTTGAGGCCGATTGCGTATTCCAGGTAATAGGAAACGCCCAAGGCCAGGGCACCTGCAATAAAAGCCATGAAAAACAAGGAGCGTGAGCAGGCCAAAAACATGGCTTATCCGTAACAGTAGAGACAGGCGGTTACGGTAGAGGAAAGCGCGCCAGCCTTTCAAGGCAGGCCGGCACGGACACTTCACCAGAAGTGTAGGGAATTCCCGACAGCGTCGAGAGGACTTGATGTAGCCCCCTGTAGGACAAAGCCGATCAGGGATTGCAAAGCTAAACATTCAACGAGATTTGAGCGGCCAGATCGCGCTCAGGAATGACTCCCGCCCCTGTAGCAGCAGGCGCAGCCTGCGTCCGGCTGCAGAGCAGTCTTCATAAATTTAAACGCGATTTGCCTGATGAAACCGTAGCGCTCGTTTTACGACTGCTTCGCAGCCGGACGCAGGCTGCTGCAGAGGGAGTACGTCAGGCGTAAACGGGCGCTGGGAGTGGCGCCGCCAAGAGGCGCTCGTCCAGCAGGACCAGGCCTTCCTGGAACAACTGGTTGCTGCGCTCTGTGTCGCCAAGCTGAGCGAGCAACCGCGCCAGTTCCGCACAGGCTTCCGGGTTGCGCTGTACCCGCAAACTGCTTTCCAGATAGTCCCGCGCCTTGCCCCACAGACTGCTTTGCAGGCACAGCCGGCCGAGTGTCAGCAGAAGGCTTGGGTCGGCCGGATGATCCTTGAGCCAACCCTCGGCCGTTTGCAGTTGACGAGCCGGATCGCTACCGCGCACCAGACCGTAGAGACGCGCCAAATGACTGTCGTACTTGCGCTTGAGCGCCGTGCGCAGAACTTCTTCTGCTTCGACCTGTGCGCCCAGTTGCCGCAGTTGCTCCGCGTAGGCCAGCACCAACTGAGGCTCCTGGCGCTGAGCCGAGGTGAGTTGCTGCCAGGCGCGATTGAGCGATTGCAAACCCACCGTGCCGTCCGCTTCCTGATGCGCCGCCAGGGAAAGGTTTTCACCCCACGCCCGGCGTTCCAGATCGGCCAGCTCGGCGGGCGGCAAGACTTTATCCTTGCGCAGCTCAGGCAGCAGGCGAATCACCGCCGACCAGTCGCCGCGCTGCTGATGCAGACGCTGCAACTGGCGCAGGGTCTGGACGTTATGAGGATGGCGCTCGTGCATGGCTTGCAACGTCACCAGAGCGCCTTCCGTGTCGCCACGGTCGTTCTGCAACTGCGCGTGACTCAAGGCAATCGCCAACTCCGCCCGGGGCTGGCGTTCGAGGGCGCGCTCCAGCAAGTTGTCGCATTCCTCGTAGTGACCTTGTTCATTGGCGGCGCGTGCAGCCCCGAGGTAGTAGAGCAGCGGCTGGCGCTCGGCTTCGGCGGCGCGATGCAGGTGACGCTGCGCACTGGCCCATCGACCTTCTGCCAAGTCCAGCTGACCATGTTCGATCGCCACTTGCACCCGACGGCTGCGATTGCGCCGCGACCACGGATTGACCACGCCGCTGGACGTCATCACCAGCTCGACCAACGCCTTGATGCCCCAGAACACCAGCCAGAGCACGACGACCAACGCCAGGGTTGCCCACAGGCTCGCTTCATAGCGGAAGGTCTTGTAGGCGATCAACACGTAACCGGAATGCTCGGCGATCGCCAGGCCCAGTGCGGCAGCTGCGGCGATGACCAGAAACACGATCACATAAAGGCGTTTCATGGCGTGGCCTCCTGCGCAGTATTGGCGGCCGGTTTCGCCATCGGCTTGATCGAGTCTTCGGCGTTGACATTACGCCGCTCCAGATACCCCTGAACCGCACTCAACGTCCCGGTGAGGTCCGGCGTGACCACCGTGACCGGCTGCTTGCTCAACTCGCCCACCTGCTCAAGCATGACTTTGCTTTGAGGGTTGTCCGGGTTGAAGTTGCCCGTCAATACATCACGCGCCTCGGCCAGCGCCTGTGTGTAGACCGCTGCCTGGCCATTGAGCGCGGCCCACTGCGCCTGCTCCAGCGCCAGGCTCAGCGCCAGACGCACCTGACTCAAGCTCTGCCCTGCCAGCAATGGGCGAACATTTTTGTCAGCATTGAAGTCGATGCGGATGTAGCGCGAAATCTGATCCCACCACTGCGCCCAACGACTGGCACCGTCGCCATCGGCCGTCAGGCCCAACAGCGATTCGCCACGATCTTTGTACTCAGGGGCCAGCTCGGTGAGGTCGATGACCTGATCGCGCAATGCGCCCAATCGCAGGAACAACCCGGTACGATCCGGCTGCTCTGTGCTGCGCAGCGCCACCAGGGTTTTGGCGACTTGCTCGCGAGCGGCGAAGGCACCGGGATCGTTCTGTTCACGCAAAATTTCATCGGCGCCCTGCACCAGGGCCTGGGCGCTGCTGATGTCCTGCAGCGCAGAAAGACGCAGGCTGGCCAGACGCAACAAGTGCTCGGCTTCGGCTAGACGCCAATCCTTGCGGCTCGCGCCGAGGACGGTTTCAAGACGCTGATTCAAGCGTTGCTGATCGCCTTGCAACTGCGTCACCAGACGGCTGCGAGCGTCCAGTTCTTCGGCCGCAGGCATTTGTTCAAGGCGCGCGCTCAAGCGCTGTTCGTTGAGTTTCAGGCTCTGCGCCTGATCGCTCAACGCCTGGACCTGGCTCAACTGCTGCTGATTGTTGGCTTGCAGGTGACGCACCTGCCAGACACCCCAACCGCCCACGGCAACACCGGCGGCGCCCAGCAGTAGCGCGACGATTGCCAGCCCATTGCCCCGGCGCTGCACTGTGGCAGGTGGTGGAGTTTCAACCGGCGCTTCAAGCACCGGCAGCACGTCATCTTTAGGCAAGGCTGTTTCGCTCACGTATCCATCCTTTGCATTAGAGAACGGGTTCGGGATGCTCCCGTAACGCCGTCAGCAAAGCCGTGGCACTGGCGCCACGACAATCCACAACTGTTTGGGCCCCGGCGGCACGTGCCAGCTCGGCGACCCTGGGGCTTGGAACAAACAACGGCAACCGCGCCATTTCAGGCCAGGCATCGCCCGCCAATTGGCGCAGGTGCTCAAAACCCTGTCCACTGCTGACCACCAGCCCGTTCAAGCGTTCCGCTTCGATCCGGTCAGGCAGCACCGTCGACGGGTATTGAGGCAGTCCGCGACGGTACAACTCCAGATACTCGACACTAGCACCAAGCTCGCGCAAACGCTCAGCCAGCAACTCGCGCCCGCCCTCCCCGCGCAGGATCAGCACCCGCGCATCGGATCGAGTAACAGCTTCGCGCAACGAAGGAAGCTCGAGCAAGGCTTCGCTGTCATCGCCCTCGGCGGGGGAGCTCACGTCCAACCCGTTATCGGCCAGGATCTGCGCAGTCGCCGCGCCCACGCTGAACCAGCGTGGGGACGGTGGCTGCGGCCAATACTGATTGAGCAGGTCGACGCCGATTCTGGCGGCCGGTTTACTAACTACGATCACCGCACAGTAACGATCCAGCCCCTGAATCACCTCGCGCATTGTGTCAGAGACAGCAATCGGCTCGATCTCCAGAAGCGGCAAGCTGCTGCTGAAAATCCCCGCTTGCGACAAAACGCCGCTCAGCGCCGCCGATTCATCCGCAGGGCGTGTCAGCAGCAGGCGCCAGCCCGTCACTCGTGACCTGCCTCGCCATAGACCGCCTTCAGAATGTCGTTGGCGCCCTGGCTCAGTAAGTCTTCAGCCACTTGCACACCCAAGGCTTCTGCATCGCCACGCGGTGCGCGGGCCTCGGCACTGAGCAGCAGGCCGCCGCTCGGATCGCCCACCAGACCGCGCAACCAGATCTGCTCGCCTTCAAGCACGGCGTAGCAGGCGATTGGCACTTGGCAGCCGCCATTCAGATGTTTGTTGAGGGAACGTTCCGCGGTCACGCGGGTGGCTGTGTCCTGGTGATGCAACGGCGCCAGCAAGGCGTGAATTTCGCTGTCAACGCTACGGCATTCGATGCCGACCGCGCCTTGGCCACCGGCCGGCAAGCTGTCGTCGACGCTGATTGCCGAGGTGATGCGCTCTTCGAAGCCCAAGCGAATCAGGCCGGCGGCTGCGAGGATGATGGCGTCGTATTCGCCGGCATCAAGCTTGGCGAGGCGCGTGTTGACGTTGCCGCGCAGAAAGCGGATTTCAAGGTCCGGGCGGCGGGTCAGCAACTGAGCCTGGCGGCGCAGACTGGACGTGCCGACGATGCTGCCTTGCGGCAACTCATCCAGGCTGGCGTAGGTATTGGAAACGAACGCATCGCGCGGGTCTTCGCGCTCGCAGATGCAGAAAAGACCGAGACCTTCGGGGAAATCCATCGGCACGTCTTTCATCGAGTGCACGGCGATGTCGGCTTCGTTTTCCAGCAGCGCGGTTTCGAGTTCCTTGACGAACAGACCCTTGCCACCGATTTTCGACAGGGGCGAGTCGAGCAGCTTGTCGCCACGACTGACCATGGGCACCAGCGTCACAAGCAGGCCAGGATGAGCCTGCTCCAGACGGGTCTTGACGTATTCGGCCTGCCACAGGGCAAGAGCACTTTTGCGGGTGGCGATGCGGATTTCGCGAGAGGACATGGATCAATCCGTACTGAATAGATACGGCGGATAATAACAGCTCAGCCAAATCCACTTTGACTTGTATCAGACACTGCGTGGCCTCCCTGGCCTCAAACTTCCAGCAAACGGATATGAAGTTCGCCTGTGATCAGCGAATTAAAGCTGTTGCATCATTTTGCGCACGCCGGCCACGTGGCGACGGCTGACGATCAGGGCATCGCCATTGAGCCCTTTAAGGAACAGTTGAAAATGCCCCAGCGGCGTGCGTTGCAGACGTTCGATGCGTTCGCGGGCGACCAGCGCGTTGCGGTGGATGCGCACGAAACGATCGCCAAATTCATCTTCCAGGGCCTTGAGCGGTTCATCCAGCAGCACTTCGCCGCCTTCATGGCGCAAGGTCACGTATTTGTGGTCAGCAATGAAGTAGACCACCTGACCCAGCGGGATCAGCTCAATGCCTTTACGTGTTCGGGCACTGATGTGGCTGCGGGGGCCGCTACCGCTTTCGGCGGCTGGACGGGTCAGGGCGGCGAGCTGGACGCGATTGGGCCGCTCGGCTTTTTTCAATGCATCATGTAAATGTTCAGTTCGCACAGGCTTCACCAGATAGCCCACGGCGCTGGCCTGCAGGGCTTCCACGGCAAATTCATCGGGCCCGGTGCAAAACACCACGGCGGGCGGGGTTTCGCGTTCGCACAACCGGGCAGCCACTTGCAGGCCATCAAGGCCAGGCATGCCGATATCGAGCAACACGATATCCGGCTTGTGACTGTCGATCAGCGCTAACGCCTCTTCGCCGTTCGTGGCGCTGGGCTCCAGGACATTGTATCCCTCGAGTTCGCCAACCATTCGGCTCAGGCGCTCGCGGGCTAGGGGTTCGTCATCAACGATCAGGACATTCATATTGCGCTGGATTCCTGCGTGAGTCTCGCACAAGGATAGCGTAGACAGGTGAAGTGACGTCCGTCACCGCGATCCACGCTAAGACTAGCGCGAGGGCCAAAAAGTGCCGCGAGACCGGCGGCTAAATTTTCATCTGCCAAGTGATTGGAGGCTCTGGCCCGCATAAGCGAGGTATCGCCGTAGGGTTTGCCGATACACAATATGAACACCCCCTCTTCTTATAGTCAGCCGCAGCGCCCCAGAAGTGCGCTGATCCTACTGTCCAACTGTAGACGGTTGCCGGGACGATATTGCTCAATCGAAAAATATCGTTGCGCAATTTCCCACAAGGCATGTCCTGAGTATGGACCCCGCCTTGTGAAAAAAACCTGTCGACCAGCGTCAGCGACAGGATTGGCAACCCTGTTATTATCCGCGGCAGCTTCCAACGTCATTTTTTTCTTCAGCCGACACGAGCGAATTCATGAGCACTGACAAGACCAATCAGTCCTGGGGCGGCCGCTTCAGTGAACCCGTCGACGCCTTCGTCGCCCGCTTCACCGCCTCCGTCACTTTCGACCAGCGCCTGTATCGCCACGACATCATGGGCTCGATCGCCCACGCCACGATGCTGGCCAAGGTCGGCGTGCTGACCGACGCCGAGCGCGACAGCATCACCGATGGCCTGAAGACCATCCAGGGTGAAATCGAGGCCGGTCAGTTCGACTGGCGCATCGACCTCGAAGACGTGCACATGAACATCGAGGCGCGTCTGACCGACCGCATCGGCGTCACCGGTAAAAAACTGCACACCGGGCGCAGCCGCAACGACCAGGTCGCCACCGACATCCGCCTGTGGCTGCGTGACGAGATCGACCTGATCCTCAGCGAAATCACCCGCCTGCAAAAAGGCTTGCTGGAGCAGGCCGAGCGCGAAGCCGGCAGCATCATGCCGGGCTTCACCCACCTGCAAACCGCGCAGCCGGTGACTTTCGGGCACCACATGCTGGCCTGGTTCGAAATGCTCAGCCGCGACTACGAGCGCCTGGTCGACTGCCGCAAGCGCACCAATCGTATGCCGCTGGGCAGCGCCGCGCTGGCCGGCACCACGTACCCGATCGACCGCGAATTCACGGCTCAGCTGCTGGGCTTCGACGCCGTGGGCGGCAACTCGCTGGACAACGTGTCCGATCGCGACTTCGCCATCGAGTTCTGCTCGGCCGCGAGCATCGCGATGATGCACTTGTCGCGGTTCTCCGAAGAGCTGGTGCTGTGGACCAGCGCGCAGTTCCAGTTCATCGATCTGCCTGACCGATTCTGCACCGGCAGCTCGATCATGCCGCAAAAGAAAAACCCGGATGTGCCAGAGCTGGTGCGCGGCAAGACCGGCCGCGTCTTCGGCGCGCTGATGGGCCTGCTGACTTTGATGAAGGGCCAGCCACTGGCCTACAACAAGGACAATCAGGAAGACAAGGAACCGCTGTTCGATGCCGCCGACACCCTGCGCGACTCGCTGCGGGCCTTCGCCGACATGATCCCGGCGATCAAGCCCAAGCACGCGATGATGCGCGAGGCGGCTCTGCGTGGTTTCTCCACCGCCACCGACCTGGCTGACTACCTGGTACGCCGTGGCCTGCCGTTCCGTGACTGCCACGAAATCGTTGGCCATGCCGTGAAGTACGGCGTGGAAAGCGGCAAGGACCTGGCGGAAATGAGCCTGGAGGAGCTGCGCAAGTTCAGCGACCAGATCGACCAGGACGTGTTCGCCGTGCTGACCCTGGAAGGCTCGGTGAACGCCCGTGACCATATCGGCGGGACTGCGCCGGCGCAGGTGAAGAAGGCTGTGGCGCGCGGTCAGGCACTGCTCGCCAGCCGCTAAGTCAAAAGCTTCGCGAGCAAGCCCGCTCCCACATTGGGTCTTTGGCGTTCACAAAATGTGTGTTCGCCGCCGATCAAGTGTGGGAGCTGGCTTGCTCGCGAAGACGATCTAACAAACGCTACAAAACCTACTTCTTGGACGCGACCATCGCCATAAACGCTGGCATCGCCGCTTCCTTGTCCGCCGCAATCCGCTGCACGTTCGGGTTCTGCTCCAGTCGCTCCAATAGCGCCCTGGCCGCCGGCATCTCGGCCAGCAGATCGATTTCGAACAGCTTCTGCGCCACCGCACAGGCCAACGGTACGCTGTACAAGAAATACAGATCCGCAATGCTCAGACTGTTCCCCGCCACATAAGGGGCGAATTTGCCATGCCTGCCTAATGCGGCAAACCCCGCCAACAGCTCGGCCTTGGTCTTGTCCTTGATCGCCTCTGGCACCTGCATGCCGAAAAACGCCTGGGGGTAACAGGCGCGAGCCGGCAACTCGATGTACAACTCGATTTCCTTGGCCACTGCCAGCACCTGCGCCCGCTCGAACGGATCGCTCGGCAGGAGCGGTGTGCCTTTCTGACTTTGCTCGATGAACTCGAGGATTACCGCAGTTTCGTTGATGAAACCCTGCTCGGTGCGCAAGACCGGCACCTTGCCGCGCGGACTGATGGCCAGCGCCTCCGGGCTTGTACCGGCGTAAAACGGCACTTCTTCAAACGGCACGCCCTTCTCCAGCAGCGCCAGCTTGACCATGTTGTAGTAGTTACTGACAGAAAATCCATAAAGCTTGAGCATCACAAAGCCTCCAGGCCGTGCGGGGTTGGCAGTGCCTGTTTATAGAACGCCGAAGCGATTCTTGCCAGCAGCATCACAGCGCTGAATGCAGGTAAACTGGCCGCCTTAAACTTGAGGAGCCTGCCATGAGCGAGCCAACTGATATCGAGATCGACGAAGAAGAATTCGCCGAAAACACCCTGATCGAAGCCATCGAAAACCAGATCGAAAGCGACAACCCGCCTGCGGCCAAGGCCACTTTCAACAAGCTGACCCTGGTGGGTTACGAGCGTGAGGAAATCCTCAATCTGATGGCCCACGTGTTGGCGGTAGAAATCGACGCGATCCTCGAAGAAGACCGCGCGTTCAACACCGAATGGTACGAAACAGCCCTGCGTGCATTGCCAGAGTTGCCGCCGGAAAAGAAGTAACCCCGACCTCCAGGGCGCAGGCCTCTGTGGCGAGGGAGCTTGCTACCGCTGGAGGGCGAAGCGCTCGCAATATCTTCGACAGTTGCCGAGATTTTGGGGCTGCTTCGCAACCCAGCGGGAGCAAGCTCCCTCGACACAAAAACCCCTTTGCCACAGAAGCTCCATCGCCTCACAACCTTCTCTCAACACAGATTGTCACCAATCTCCTCCGCCTTCCCCCAGACCCTGACTACACTGATTCCACCCCGCTGCCGCACCACCCTCCGGGGAATGCATCCCGAGGCGAAAAAACCCTGTCGCGAGCACTGGACATGCCGCACGAGTGGGCTCACCTTAGGGGCGCTGTCGTCCAATTCCTAGAAAGTCTGGAGTCCTTATGTCGCTTACCCCTGAGTTGGTTGCCGAACTGGAAATCCTCGCCCTCTTCAACCTGGACAGTACCCAGGAAGGTTTGAAAATTCATCAGACCGCTGCCCCGAAAGCCATTGCTGCCGCTCAACGCCTGTACGAAAAAGAACTGATCGATCAGCCCGATGGCGGTTATCTGACCAGTCTGGGGCGTGACGCCGCGCAAAATGTACAAACCGTTCTGACGATTCTGAGCGTCCAGGAAACAGCCTGAGTATTACCGCATCGCCCACGGAAACCCCTGCTACGGGATTTCCGCGGGCACACTTTTTGACCTGCGGTCGCCGCACGGTAGAAATCTGACGTCAAAAACAAAATCAGCTTAAAAGTCCCGGGCCCGAGGCGCTAAACTGCCCCTCATCCGCAGACCCTACGTCCGAGCCTCGCGAGCCGGTTTGAGCTGACATGACCCGCACCCATGAAATCCGCCCCGATCTGGACCAGGGAATCGACCGCAAGGTTCTCAGCCAGCTGCGCGCGCGTTTTCTGAAGCTCAACGAAGGCCGCATGGCCCGTGCCATGGAAGGGTTGTCACCCCGCCAGCAAACGGTGCTGACGCTGCTGCCGCTGTTTTTCCACGTGAATCACCCGCTGTTGCCCGGTTATGTGTCGGGCAGCACGCCGGCCGGGCTGTCGAATTTCGAGCCTGACGCCAACGCCCTCGCCGAAGCCCAGCGCCTGACCCGATCGTTTTCCTATAAGCCACGCCACGGCAGCAATCCACCGCGACCGATCCACGGGCTGTTCCTGATGGGCAGCCTCGGCACCCTGGCCCAGGCCGATCAAAGCGACATGGACGTGTGGGTCTGTCATGGGCCGGACTTGAGCGAGAGCGAACTCGCCGAGCTGCGCAAAAAGTGCCAGTTGCTTGAGGCCTGGGCTGCCAGCCAGGGCGCCGAGGCGCATTTCTTTCTTATCGACCCGACCCGCTTCGTGCTCGGCGAGCGCGATACGCAATTGAGTTCGGAAGACTGCGGCACGACCCAGCACTACCTGCTGCTGGATGAGTTCTACCGTACCGCGATCTGGCTGGCCGGCCGCACGCCGATCTGGTGGCTGGTGCCGGTCTACGAAGAAGCCGCCTACGACCATTACACCCACACGCTGCTGTCGAAGCGTTTCATCCGCGCAGACGAGTCACTGGATTTGGGGCATCTGGCCTATATCCCGCCGGGGGAATTCATCGGCGCCGGGCTCTGGCAGTTGTTCAAAGGCATCGAGTCGCCCTACAAGTCCGTGCTCAAGCTTCTGCTGACCGAGGTTTACGCCAGCGAACACCCGAAGGTCCACTGCCTGAGCCTGCGTTTCAAGCAGGCGGTATTCGCCAATCAACTGGACCTCGACGAGCTCGACCCCTACATCGTCGTTTACCGGCGCATCGAGGAATACCTCAACGCGCGTGGCGAGCCGGAGCGCCTGGAACTGGTACGCCGAGCGTTGTACCTGAAGGTCAACCGCAAGCTCACCGGCAGCAGTCGCACCCAGAGCTGGCAACGTTCGCTGCTTGAGCGTCTGGCTCACGAATGGAACTGGGATCAGCGGCAACTGGCACTGCTCGACAGCCGCAGCCAATGGAAAGTCCGCCAGGTCAGCACCGAACGCCGAGCCCTGGTCAACGAGCTGAACTACAGCTACCGCTTCCTGACCCAGTTCGCCCGCAACGAGCAAACCGTCAGCCTGATCAACAAACGCGACCTCAACGTGCTGGGTCGGCGGCTGTATGCAGCCTTTGAGCGCAAAGCGGACAAAGTCGAGTTCATCAACCCTGGCATCGCCCCGGACTTGGCCGAAGACACCCTGACCCTGGTGCAGGCGCCCAACAAGAAAGAACCCGGGCAAACCCAGTGGGGTTTGTACAACGGCAGTCTTGCAGCCCACGAGTGGGAACATTTCGCGCCGATCAAGCGCAGTCGCCAATTGCTGGAGTTGCTGACCTGGTGCCACCGCAATGGCGTCATCGACAGCAGCACCCGCCTCGCCTTGCACCCCGGCACCAGCGATTTGAGCGAGTTCGAACTGTTCAACCTGCTCGGCAGCCTGCAACAAAGCATCGCCCTGCCGTTGGCGACGGTCGCCGAAGAGCCGTTGCTGCGCGCCAGTGTGCCGAGTGAAGTGCTGATTCTGGTGAACGTCGGCGTCGACCCGCTCAAGCATCACCGCGACCTGAATATCCTGATGACCACCGAGCGCACCGATTCCCTGAGCTACGCCGGTGTCCGGGAAAACCTGGTGCTGACCCTGGACCAGGTCACGCTCAACAGCTGGAACGAAGTGTTGGTCAAACGCTACGACGGCCCTCACGCCCTGCTCGACTGCCTGCGCGATTACCTCAACAACTTGCCGAACGGCCCACAGCAACCCCGTTTGAGGGTGCGTTGTTTCTGCCACAACCGGGCGCAATTCATCGCCCGGCGGGTCGAAGAGGTACTCGACACCGCACAGAACCTGCTGCTGAGCCAGCTCAATCATCGTTACCTGCTACAGGTCCAGCAGCATTATCACGTACTGGAACTGGTGCCCGGCCAGGTCAATCACGTCGCCCTCGCCACGCTGCCAGCGCTGTTCGATTACCTGGGTGAAGAACTGGCGAGCTACAGCCCGCTGCACTTGGACCCGATGGCACTGGAAGACCACGACCTGGCGCTGATCCTGCCCATGGGCCAGCCCGAATGCATTCAGGTGTTCTACCGGATCACCGAACAGCAGGCGGATCTGTACGTACTGGATGAGTTCAATGCCCTGTGGCAACAACGATTGCCCTATCACGACGAGCAAAGCCTGCTGGTGCCGCTGCAACGGTTCCTGCAATCGATCCAGTACCGGCGCGACGCGTTACTGCCGATGAACACGGCCCAACCCCTGAACCTCGACACGTTGTATTACCAGCTATTGCCGTCAGGTCCCGGCCGGGCCCGTCGCGTCGAAGCCCGGCCGGCGCCGCAAACCCCGATCAACAAACCGTTCTACGACGTGCAGGCGATCATCGGCAAAGCCGCGCCGGGACAGGTGCAGGTCACGTTGTATTGCAATCAGCGGGAGTTTTCAGAGCTGGAATATGGCAACCAACTGTTCAGTGTGGTCGCCCAGGAAATCGTCGAGCAGCGCCGGGAAACCGAGCGCTATCGCTGCTACATCACCGACCTGGACCTGTCGGGTCTGCTCGGTGATGCTCAGAGTTCAAGTAATTTGTACTTGCGCTACAAGGCTGACCTGGAGCGCGCGTTGAATGAGGCGCTCGAGCAGGTCTAAGCGGTTTATTCCGGAAAGTGGCCGCCCTCGGCTGGCTGTGATTCCACTTCCAGCAGGGTCAGTTTCAGGGTTTTGCCACCCGGTGCAGGCCAGTCGATGTGTTGACCAACCTTGAGGCCAAGCAGCGCGCTGCCGACTGGCGCCAGAATCGAAATTTTGCCTTCGTCAGCGTTGGCATCCTTGGGGTAGACCAAGGTCAGGTGATAGTCCTTGCCACTGCCTTCTTCGCGGCAATGCACACGGGAATTCATGGTGACGACATCGGCGGGCACTTCATCGTGACCGACCAGGGTATCGGCGCGATCCAGTTCGGTTTGCAGCGCGATAACGCCCGGCAGCGTGTCATCCAGGCTGTCGATCAGGCGCTCCAGACGTTGCACGTCCAGACGAGTAAGGGTGATGGAAGGTGCGGTCATGATTGAGGCAGACTCCTTTCTTCTGCACAAAAAAAGCAAAACCCCGCCAGAAAAAGGCGGGGTTTTCACGAGCCTCGATGGGTTGAGGCGTTTCTGGACACTATCACAGCTCAATAAATATACAAGTGAGGGGCGACCAAGCCCCTGCGCTGACATTTTGGAGAGGGGCTTGCCTGTGGCGAGGGAGCTTGTCGGATCGCCACAAAAGCTCTTATGCCAAGACTTTGCGCTGGACTGCCTGGGCGCAGATTACCCGGCGGCGATCATCGTCGGCCGAGCGCCACTCCCGGATGTCTTCGACATGGCGAAAACACCCGAGGCAGACTTTTTGCTCGTCCAGCCGGCACACGCCGCTGCACGGTGAAGGCACCGCCGGGCTGACATTGCTGTAGAGCGGCTTGGGCGGACGAATGGGCGCAGGTTGCGTCACGATCTCACAGACCTTCGAAGTCGAGGTCGACGTCAGCCTGCTGCTTGACGATGCGCTCAAGCATTTCACCCAACTGCTCTTCGCTCTTGTCGCACATCCAGCGCTCGCTCTCGGCGTCGTAATCGAAGTGGAAACCACCCGAGACGGCTGCGAGCCACAGCTGACGCAGCGGTTCCTGGCGGCTGAAGATCAACTGGCTGCCGTTTTCGAACTTGACGGTGAGCACACCGGCCGAGCTCTCCAGATCAATATCCAGGTCGCTGTCATCGAAAATATCTTCCAGCGTTTGCTGGGTGGCATCGACCAGGTCGTGGAAACGGGCTTCGGTCAAACTCATTGCGGCAACCTCAAAAAGTGTCTGTTCACGCTCAAGCGCCGCAAGATACGGGCGAGCCCCGGTGATTGCAAAGGATAACGATCAAGCGGCTGCCCGGCAGACTTCGAAACTTGTGGGAGCGAGCCGGCTCCGGGCGGCGCTCCGACGATAGCGGTGTGTCAGACAACATCAATGTTGAATATTAGACCGCTATCGTCGGAGCGCCGCCCGGAGCCGGCTCACTCCCACAGGGATTGCACCTGGCTCGTCGGCATAGAGCGCAGCCCCGCCGGACGGGAGCCCCGTCGCATAGGCAATCCGCCGGGTGGCCGGTATACTCCGGCGCAATTAACGCATTTTCAAGGATTTCGCCATGAAGCGCCTGATCTCTTCCCTTGCCGCGCTCCTCGCGGTTGCCTGTCTTGTGTCGGCGTGCGGCCAAAAAGGCCCGTTGTACCTGCCTGACGATTCCCAGGACCCAGCCGAGCAGGCACAGTCCTCGCAAAAGCAGCCGTCCAAAGCACATAAGCACGACGTCTACCAATAAGGGAACGCCATGGACGCTTTTAACTACCGTGACGGTGAGCTGTTCGCGGAAGGGGTTGCCCTGTCCGCCATCGCCGAGCGCTTCGGCACACCGACTTACGTCTACTCCCGCGCCCACATCGAAGCCCAGTACCTGGCTTACGCCGATGCGCTGGCCGGCATGCCGCACCTGGTGTGCTTTGCGGTCAAGGCCAACTCCAACCTGGGTGTATTGAATGTCCTGGCGCGTCTCGGCGCCGGTTTTGACATCGTTTCCCGTGGCGAGCTGGAACGCGTACTGGCCGCTGGCGGCAGCGCCGACAAGATTGTCTTCTCCGGTGTCGGCAAGACCCGTGACGACATGCGTCGCGCCCTGGAAGTTGGCGTCCATTGCTTCAACGTCGAATCCACCGATGAGCTGGAGCGTCTGCAAGTGGTCGCCGCCGAACTGGGCGTTCGCGCACCGATCTCGCTGCGTGTGAACCCGGACGTCGATGCTGGCACGCACCCGTACATTTCCACCGGTCTCAAAGAAAACAAGTTCGGCATCGCCATCGCCGACGCCGAAGACGTGTACATCCGCGCCGCCCAACTGCCAAACCTGGAAGTGGTCGGTGTCGATTGCCACATCGGTTCGCAACTGACCACCCTGCCCCCCTTCATCGACGCCCTCGACCGCCTGCTGGGCCTGGTCGACCGCCTTGGCGATTGCGGCATCTACCTGCGCCACATCGATCTCGGTGGTGGATTGGGCGTGCGTTATCGCGATGAAGAGCCGCCAATGGCTGCCGACTACATCAAAGCCGTGCGCGAGCGTCTCGACGGTCGCGACCTGGCGCTCTTATTCGAGCCGGGCCGCTTCATCGTCGCCAACGCCGGCGTGCTGCTGACGCAGGTCGAGTACCTCAAGCACACCGAACACAAAGACTTCGCCATCGTCGATGCGGCCATGAACGACCTGATCCGCCCGGCGCTGTACCAAGCCTGGATGGACGTCACCGCCGTGCGCCCGCGCACTACCTCGGCTCGCGCTTACGACATCGTTGGCCCGATCTGCGAAACCGGCGACTTCCTGGCCAAGGATCGTGAGCTGGCCCTGGAAGAAGGCGACCTGCTGGCCGTGCATTCGGCCGGCGCCTATGGGTTTGTCATGAGTTCCAACTACAACACCCGCGGCCGCGCCGCTGAAGTGTTGGTGGACGGTGATCAGGCATTTGAAGTGCGTCGCCGTGAGACGGTAGCCGAGTTGTTTGCTGGCGAAAGCCTGCTGCCGGAGTAATCCCATGCTGCTGCGTTTTACCAAGATGCACGGCCTGGGCAACGACTTCATGGTCCTAGACCTGGTCAGCCAGCACGCGCACATCCTGCCCAAGCACGCCAAGCAATGGGGCGATCGTCACACCGGCATCGGTTTCGACCAGTTGCTGATCGTCGAAGCGCCGAGCAACCCGGACGTGGACTTCCGCTACCGGATTTTCAATTCCGACGGTTCCGAGGTGGAACAGTGCGGCAACGGTGCGCGCTGCTTCGCCCGCTTCGTGCTCGACAAACGCCTGACCGCCAAGCGGCAGATTCGCGTCGAGACCAAAAGCGGCATCATCGAGCTGGATATCCGCAGCGACGGCCAGATCGGTGTCAACATGGGTGCACCGCGCCTGGTGCCGGCCGAGATACCGTTCGAAGCGTCGGAGCAGGCCCTGAGTTATCAGGTTGACGTCGACGGCGCTGCGGTCGAACTGGCCGCCGTCTCCATGGGCAACCCCCATGCCGTGCTGCGGGTCAGCGACATCAACAACGCACCGGTGCATGAACTGGGGCCGAAAATCGAACACCACCCGCGCTTCCCGGCGCGGGTCAACGTCGGTTTTCTCCAGGTCATCGACCGGAACCGTGCGCAGTTGCGCGTCTGGGAACGTGGCGCCGGGGAAACCCAGGCCTGCGGCACCGGCGCGTGCGCTGCCGCAGTGGCCGCGATCAGCCAGGGGTGGATGGATTCGCCGCTATTGATCGACCTGCCCGGCGGGCGTCTGTCCATTGAATGGGCAGGCCCTGGCCAACCGGTCATGATGACCGGCCCAGCAGTCCGCGTTTATGAAGGACAAGTGCGTCTTTGAGAGAGTTGAATCCATGAAAGACAAGCCTCAGGTTCCCGCCCCACAGCCCGACGAATCCCCTTCCGAAAGCCTTGAGGCGGCGGCGATTGCCGCGTACCTGGAGGCTCATCCGGATTTCTTCGTCGAGCACGAAGAACTGCTCCCGGCCTTACGCATTCCGCACCAGCGTGGCGACACTATTTCGCTGGTCGAGCGCCAGATGACCATCCTGCGCGACCGCAACATCGAGTTGCGCCATCGCCTCTCGCATTTGATGGACGTGGCCCGGGACAACGACCGCCTGTTCGACAAGACCCGCCGCCTGATTCTGGCGCTGATGGACGCCAATAGCCTGGAAGACGTGGTGATCAGTGTCGAAGACAGTCTGCGCCAGGACTTCCAGGTGCCTTTTGTCAGCCTGATCCTGCTGGGCGACAACCCGATGCCGGTGGGCCGCTGGGTCACCCATGCCGAGGCGCAAACGGCCATTGGCGGCTTGCTCTCGGAAGACAAAAGCGTCAGCGGCAGCCTGCGCGATCACGAACTGGACTTCCTATTCGGTGAAGAACAGCGCAAACAGATCGGCTCCACCGCCGTCGTCGCCATCAGCTATCAAGGCATCCACGGCGTCCTGGCCATCGCCAGTCGTGACCCGCAGCACTACAAAAGCTCGGTCGGTACGCTGTTCCTGAGCTACATCGCCGAAGTCATGGGCCGCGTGCTGCCTCGGGTCAACAGTTCCCTGCGCTCGGTACGCTGATCGTGGAACGGCAACTAGACGCTTACTGCGAACACCTGCGCAGTGAGCGACAGGTGTCGCCCCACACGCTGTACGCCTACCGCCGCGACCTCGACAAAGTGCTGGGCTGGTGCGTCAAACAGAACATCAGTAGCTGGGCCGCGCTGGATATTCAGCGTCTGCGCAGCCTGATCGCGCGCCTGCATTCTCAGGGTCAATCGTCCCGCAGCCTGGCACGCCTGCTGTCGGCCGTGCGTGGGCTCTATCATTATCTGAACCGCGAAGGCCTGTGCGATCACGACCCGGCCAACGGCCTGGCACCGCCCAAAGGCGAACGCCGGCTGCCGAAAACCCTCGACACCGACCGTGCGCTGCAACTGCTTGAAGGCGCGGTGGAGGATGACTTCCTGGCGCGTCGGGATCAGGCGATTCTGGAGCTGTTCTATTCCTCGGGTTTGCGGCTTTCGGAACTGACCGGACTCAATCTGGATCAGCTGGATCTGGCCGACGGCATGGTTCAGGTGCTCGGCAAGGGCAGCAAGACTCGATTGCTGCCGGTGGGCAAAAAGGCCCGCGAAGCCCTGGAACTGTGGCTGCCGTTGCGGGCCATGACTAATCCGGCGGATGACGCGGTGTTCGTCAGCCAGCAAGGCCGGCGCCTTGGCCCTCGGGCTATTCAGGTTCGAGTCAAAGCCGCTGGTGAGCGTGAGCTGGGGCAAAACCTGCACCCGCACATGCTGCGGCATTCCTTTGCCAGCCATTTGCTGGAATCCTCGCAGGACCTGCGCGCCGTACAGGAATTGCTCGGCCACTCGGACATCAAGACCACCCAGATCTACACCCACCTGGACTTCCAGCACCTGGCCACGGTCTACGACAGCGCCCATCCACGGGCCAAACGCATTAAAGGCGATGATTCATGACCCTCCAATTGATCACCTTCGACCTCGACGACACCCTGTGGGACACCGCCCCGGTGATCGTCAGCGCCGAAGCCGTACTGCGTGAATGGCTGACCGAGCACGCACCGAATCTGGGCGCGGTGCCGGTGGAGCATTTGTGGGCCATTCGTGAGCGGATCCTGACCAGCGAGCCGAGCCTCAAACACCGCATCAGCGCGCTGCGGCGCCGGGTGCTTTTCCATGCACTGGAAGAATCCGGATACGACCACGGACAGGCTTCGGAGCTGGCCGACAAGGGTTTTGAAGTGTTCCTGCATGCCCGACACCAGATCGAGGTATTCCCCGAAGTCGAGCCGACGCTGGAAACCCTGGCCAAGCATTACGCCTTGGGTGTGGTCACCAATGGCAACGCCGATGTACGCCGACTGGGGCTGGCTGATTACTTCAAGTTTGCGTTATGCGCCGAAGACATCGGCATCGCCAAGCCTGATGCACGACTGTTTCATGAGGCGTTGCAGCGTGGCGGGGCGACGGCGGCGACGGCGGTGCATATCGGCGATCACCCGGGTGATGACATTGCCGGAGCGCAGCAGGCGGGGTTGCGGGCGATCTGGTTTAACCCGGCGGGGAAGGCTTGGGAGGCTGAGAAAGCACCGGATGCCGAGATTCGCAGCCTGACCGAGTTGCCAGCGTTGTTGGCCCTCTGGAATTCCGTTTCGTAGCGTCTTCGAGATCGCCTTCGGGCAAGCCTCGCTCCTACAGGATTTGTGTCGCACGCCAATTATGTGAGCGACGCAAAACCTGTAGGAGCGAGTTTTGCCGGCGAAGAACGATAACGCGGTCTACTTACCCATACCCCATGAAAAAGCCCGCAGCGACGGCGGGCTTTTTCAGCAAGCAAGGGCAGACGCTTAGATAGGCCGGCTGCCGTACTTGTTGTCAGGCTTCTTGGGAGGATCGGCGACCACATTGGCCTCCACTTCCTGCACCTTGCCGCCCTTGGCCAAAAACTCTTCCATGGCCCGCGCGAGAGCATCGCGTTCCTTGTTCTTGGCTTCGACGCTCGGCAGCTCATCGACCGATACCGCAGCCTTGGCTTTACCCTTGGCGGTCGGAACGGGCGTTTCACCGCCGTCGTCTTCAGCGACGTCTTCGGCCGCTGCTTCCAGACCTTCTTCGGTTTCGTCGTCGTCGCCTACTTCGAGGTCGTCGTTTTCCAGATCATCGTCGCTCATGTTCTACCTCATGACTTGCGAAAAGCAGATTAGTTATAGCCCAGCTTCACCGTCTGTCGACAGCCGCCGGAAAAATTCAATAACCGCTGGTGACCAGCGGTTCATGCCTCTTCACCGTGCACGGTGGCCAGGACTTTACGGGCACCGCCAAAATCACGGTGCTCGCCCAGATAAACACCTTGCCAGGTCCCCAGCGCCAGTCGGCCTGCCGAAATCGGCAAACTGAGCTGACAGCCAAGCACGCTGGCCTTGAAGTGCGCCGGGAGGTCGTCCAGGCCTTCGTCGTTATGCTCATAGCCGTCTGTTCCTTGTGGGATCAGACGATTGAAAAATCGTTCGAAGTCGCGACGTACCGCCGGATCGGCGTTCTCGTTGATGGTCAACGACGCCGAGGTATGCTGCAGCCACAAATGCAACAGACCGACCCGGCACGCCTTGAGTTCAGGCAGGCCGGCGAGTAACTCGTCCGTTACCAGATGAAAGCCCCGGGGCCGTGCCCGCAGGGTAATCAGAGTCTGTTGCCACATACAGTTCTCCGCACGTTCGGGGCGCATTCTAGCGCGCTCAGGGAAAAAACAAAGGCCCTAATATTCCTTCAATCATGTAAGCCATTGGCCGCAGAAAAACGCCCGTCGTAAACGCCAATAAACGTGTACGAAAAAACCTTTCAGCAGTCCCTTCACTGACAAACGCCAGACAAAAAAATGCCCGGCAAGCCGGGCAAGTTTTTTATGCGCGTACTACAAGTTGTAGCCGCGTTCGTTGTGGAGCGCCAGATCGATGCCGACAGCCTCTTCTTCTTCCGTGATACGCAGGCCCATGACAGCGTCCAGAACCTTGAGAATGATGTAGGTGACGATCGCGGTGTAGATCACCGTGAAGCCCACGCCTTTGCACTGAATCCAGACTTGAGCGGCGATGTCGGTGACGGTGCCGAAACCACCCAGGGACGGTGCGGCGAACACACCGGTCAGGATCGCGCCGAGGATACCGCCGATGCCGTGTACACCGAAGGCGTCCAGGGAATCGTCATAACCGAGTTTGCGTTTCAGGGTGGTGGCGCAGAAGAAGCACACCACGCCCGCAGCCAGGCCGATGACCAGAGCGCCCATCGGGCCCACGGTGCCAGCGGCCGGGGTGATGGCGACCAGACCGGCCACAACACCCGAAGCGATACCCAGTGCACTTGGTTTGCCGTGAGTGATCCACTCGGCGAACATCCAGCCCAGTGCAGCGGCGGCGGTTGCGATCTGGGTCACCAGCATCGCCATACCGGCGGTGCCGTTGGCCGCAGCGGCGGAACCGGCGTTGAAACCGAACCAGCCGACCCACAGCATCGCGGCACCCATCAGGGTGTAACCGAGGTTGTGCGGGGCCATCGGAGTGGTCGGGAAGCCTTTACGCTTACCGAGCACGATGCACGCAACCAGACCGGCCACACCGGCGTTGATGTGCACCACGGTGCCGCCCGCGAAGTCGAGTACACCCCAATCCCACATCAGACCGCCGTTGCCGGACCAGACCATGTGCGCAATCGGTGCGTAAACCAGGGTGAACCACACGCCCATGAAGATCAGCATGGCGGAGAACTTCATCCGCTCGGCGAAGGCACCGACGATCAGCGCAGGGGTGATGATGGCGAAGGTCATCTGGAAGGTGATGAACACCGCCTCAGGGAACAGCGCCGCAGGACCGGTCAGGCTCGACGGCGTGACACCGGCGAGGAATGCCTTGCCCATGCCACCGAAGAACGAGTTGAAGTTGACGACGCCCTGCTCCATGCCGGTGGTGTCGAACGCGATGCTGTAGCCATAAATGACCCACAGAATGCTGATCAGACCGGTAATGGCGAAGCACTGCATCATCACGGAAAGAATGTTTTTGGAGCGAACCATGCCGCCGTAGAACAGGGCGAGACCGGGAATGGTCATGAACAGCACGAGGGCTGTCGAGGTCATCATCCAGGCGGTATCGCCGGAGTTGAGGACTGGGGCCGCCACTTCGTCTGCCGCCATAGCCAGGCTGGGCATTACGAGGGACAACAGGGCTCCTAGCCCTGCGAATTTACGCAGAGTCATATTGTTTTCTCCTGGGGCGTTGGGTTTGTGGCGGCGTTTAAATCGCGTCGGTATCGGTTTCGCCGGTACGGATGCGAATCGCCTGTTCCAGATTGACCACGAAGATCTTGCCGTCACCGATCTTGCCGGTGTTGGCGGCCTTGGTTATCGCCTCGATAACCCGGTCCAGATCCTTGTCGTCAATGGCGACATCGATCTTCACCTTGGGCAGAAAATCGACCACGTACTCCGCGCCGCGATACAGCTCGGTGTGACCCTTCTGCCGACCGAAGCCTTTGACTTCAGTAACGGTAATGCCCTGCACGCCGATCTCGGACAGCGACTCGCGCACGTCGTCCAACTTGAACGGCTTGATGATGGCAGTGACTAGCTTCATGAAAACTCTCTCCCGAATTGGTGGACTTGCCCCAGGAAAACAAACCCGTCTCAAGTCTAAGCGCAGTGCCTGGCTTTGTAACGCATCGTCGGCCTTTGATTGCCCGTCCGACGCCAGCTAACCGCTCCTCACGAAACAACTCCCCGTTCCGCTTGGCGCACTGCATTCGTCACAGCGACTGCATCAGTGCATGGGTTACTACTGACTAAGCAGAAAGCTTGCCATCTCGCCAAAACCCACTGAATTCAATTCCTTGGCCGCTGCCAACAGCCACTTCCCTCAATCGGTCCGACGGATACGCACAACAACAGTGCGTAGCCGTCCGTCCACATGCGCGAAAAGCGTGCATCCCTGCTGTCGGAATTGACTATAGACACTGCGTGATACACTGCCCGCCATTGTTGACAGGACATTTCCCATGCTCGCACCCAAAGACTTCCTCGACGCCCTGACCGGCACCGCCTCCCGCCTCTTCAGCGGCGAAACCCCGTTGCCGAAAAGCGAAATCGAAAGCCAGTTCAAAGCGTTGTTGCAGAGCGGCTTCAGCAAGCTGGATCTGGTGAGCCGTGAAGAGTTTGATAGTCAGATGGTTGTGCTGGCGCGGACTCGGGCGCGGCTGGAAAGCCTCGAAGCGAAGGTTGCAGAGCTGGAAGCGAAGCTCAATCCCCCAACCGAATAACCCATCTGACAATGCAATCCCCTGTGGGAGCGAGCCTGCTCGCGAATAGCGTCACCTCGGTCTCCAGCCATCCCACACTGGACAGACCAACCCTGTAGGACCTGCCAAAAGCTGCGATCGTTTGATCTGCCGCCCCGCCACCATCTCGGCAACGTCCTACAAAGATCACCACCGCCGTCCGATAGCGTCGTGAAGCCCAGGCTCCTAAGCTCATCCCCAGCTGAACATTCAGCACTGGGTTTGGCGACCTGGAAGACCCCGACGCACCGCGACCACATTCGACCGAGGAGTTTATTCCCATCTCGAATTATGGCGGCTATGCGTGGGAGACCTTCGGGTCTGCCGGTTCTCGGGCGTCACCGGTTCGCCAACCCGCGCATAGCTGCCACCTTTTTCGTTTGGCGACGATCAGAGGCAGTTTTCTTCACTCGACCCCGAGAACTGCACCATGAATGAAAACTATCTAATCCCTCACGTCTTCACCCGCCACAAACTCCACCTCCACGCGCTTTTGATCGAAAACCAGCCTTGGTTCAGCGCCCGAGACCTAGGCCGTCTGCTTCGCCTTTTCCTCGACGAACGCGCCGTCCGAAAACTCGATCCCGATCAACATCAAACCGCACGAGTCGTCATCCACGGCACCCTCGAAAATACCCTGCTGATCAGCGAATCCGGCGTCTACGCCCTGCTCGTCTACCACTACTGCCCCGAATACCGAGGCCTGCGCGAATGGCTGACCCACGACGTCGTACCCGCCCTCAGAGACGCCCAACAACCGACGTCAAGCGAACGCCCGGTACTGAGCCTGCTGAACTGGCCAGAGATGTCGCTGAGTTTGCTGCACTGGAATAACCAGCCGTGGATCCGGCTGCAGGATGTTCCGCAGATGCTGGTGGATGGTGAACGGACGCAACGTGCGGTCAATGTACCGTGGTGGAAGCGTGCTTCGCGGAAGCTGCAATCGCGTTAAGTGGCTAAAGCGCGACCACGTCCGATTTCGGCTTTGCGCAGATCGTAAGTCAATTGCAGGTTCAGCCAGAACTCGGGCGCGGTGTTCAGGAAGCCAGATAGCTTCCCCGGTAGATCAACACTGACACAACGCTGCTGCATCACGATTTCGTTGACCACTTTTAACGTTTCGTTCAACGAACGGGCGAAAGCCGACTCTGAAATGCCCAACGGATCAAGAAACTCCTCCTGAAGAATTGCGCCAGGATGAACCGGTCGCATTCCATTACCGTTCATTTTCCTCTCCGAAGTCAGCGATCAATTAATGATCATAAGCAGCCCTGCCAGACAGACAAGAGCGCTCACACACTTTCACCGGGGTCCTTCATTGATCTAGGCAAGGTCCTACAAAAACCTCATCCCGCGACTGATTACATCGGCAATCCGCACTCGCTTACGCTTGATCACCAGAAAGACACTCGCAACATCCAGTGAAAGTTTGTCGCTTCATTCGTAACGCCGAAAAACAACACCCCGACTACCCTTCAAAAAACCGCAGGAAGCGGTCCCCGTAAAGATCAAGGAACGACCATGTCCCTCTCCATCGTCCACAGCCGCGCCCAGATTGGCGTGGATGCGCCCGCCGTTACCGTCGAAGTCCATCTGGCCAACGGCTTGCCGTCCCTGACGATGGTCGGATTGCCCGAAGCGGCTGTTAAGGAAAGCAAGGACCGGGTGCGCAGCGCGATCATCAATTCAGGCCTGCAATTTCCTGCACGGCGTATCACCTTGAATCTCGCTCCCGCTGACCTACCGAAGGACGGCGGACGATTCGATCTGGCGATTGCCTTGGGAATTCTGTCCGCCAGCGTGCAGGTGCCGACGTTGACGCTGGATGACATTGAATGCCTGGGAGAACTGGCACTGTCAGGCGCGGTACGTGCCGTGAGAGGCGTATTGCCGGCTGCGCTGGCAGCTCGCAAGGCCGGACGCTCGTTGATGGTGCCGCGGGCGAACGCCGAGGAGGCGTGCCTGGCATCGGGTTTGAAGGTGTTTGCCGTGGACCACCTGCTGGAAGCCGTTGCGCACTTCAATGGACATACGCCGGTTGAACCCTACGTTTCCAATGGCTTGCTCTACGCCAGCAAACCCTATCCGGACTTGAATGAAGTGCAGGGGCAAATCTCGGCCAAGCGCGCATTGCTGATTGCGGCGGCTGGGGCTCATAACCTGCTATTTAGCGGACCACCGGGGACTGGGAAAACGTTGTTGGCGAGTCGTTTGCCGGGTTTGCTTCCACCGCTCGCCGAAAACGAGGCGCTGGAAGTCGCAGCCATTCAATCCGTCACCAGTTGCGTGCCCTTGAGCCACTGGCCGCAACGACCATTCCGCCAACCCCATCACTCGGCCTCCGGCCCTGCATTGGTGGGTGGCGGATCGAAGCCGCAACCCGGCGAAATCACCCTCGCCCATCATGGCGTGCTGTTCCTCGACGAACTTCCGGAATTCGATCGCAAGGTGTTGGAGGTTTTAAGGGAGCCGCTGGAGTCCGGCCACATCGTGATTTCCCGCGCCAAGGATCGCGTGAGGTTTCCGGCACGCTTTCAATTGGTGGCCGCGATGAACCCGTGTCCCTGTGGATATCTTGGTGAACCCAGCGGCAAATGCAGTTGTACACCGGACATGGTCCAGCGCTATCGGAACAAATTGTCGGGGCCGCTGCTGGATCGGATCGACCTGCACCTGACCGTCGCTCGGGAAGCCACGGCGTTGAATCCTGCGCTCAAACCCGGTGATGACACCGCCACTGCTGCGGAACTGGTCGCCGACGCCCGGGAGCGTCAAAACAAACGCCAAGGCTGTGCCAACGCATTCCTTGATTTGCCAGGGCTGCGTCGACACTGCAAGTTATCCACAACTGACGAAGCGTGGCTGGAAACTGCTTGCGAGCGTTTGACCTTGTCACTCCGGTCGGCCCATCGACTGCTCAAGGTTGCCCGCACGCTGGCAGACCTTGAACAGATCGATGGCATCACCCGCGAACATCTGGCGGAGGCATTGCAGTATCGGCCAAGCACAAACTGACAAGAATCATTCTTTAGTGAGATCAACCAACGGCGTTTGTCGCACCTCAGTCGCCCGCCCACCCTGTATCTCATTCACCCGCTGCATCGCTTTATCCACAGCCCCTTTATCCGCCAGCAAACTGTAATGAATCTGAAACTGCTTCTGCTCTTTAACCCCAATCATCGGCACCAAACCAATCGGCCGTTGATACCGTCGGTTATAGGAAAAACTCGTCCCAGGCTCCAACCCGGTCACATACCCCTGCCCTTGTGTATCCGTGTTCTTCCACAACGAAAACACCGGCAACTGCCGCGTGTTGAACCCAACCGACACCCCCAGGCTCCCGGCCTTGTTATGCAACACAGTCAACGTATCGCCCTTGGCATCGCCATAAGGCACAACGTTGTAAACCGTCTCGTCGTAGTCCTTGGTCGGTGCACGGTAAGTCTGCCAATCCGGCAAATCCCCTTTGGCCTTGTCGTTGAACGGAGACACCTGTTTCACCGGCGCCGCGAAACGCGCGCCCTGTTCCAGAAACGGAGTGCTGAAGTTGCTGTGGTAAAGCGCCTGGTATTCCTTCGGATAGTCGCCGTTGTTGGTCAAGGTGTCATTGAGGGCAAACGCTACGCTGCCGGGCTCAGTGACCAACTCAGTCACCACCGAGAAGTCGACCTTCTTGAATGCCTGTTCTTTAAGCTCGCCGCGCAGGCTGATGGTGTAAGGCGGTTTTTCGTCGATGTGCAGGGTGACTTTACTGGCCGGGATGTTGGCGGCGCGGCCATGCAGGGTCAGCAGTTCACCGTTGTCGATGCCGGGATGGCCGACCCATTCGTAGCCACAGCGGGCGACCAATTCGTTGAAGCCTTCGAGCCAGCCCAGTCCGCCGCGGCCGTTGAGTTCGATGAAGGACGGATTGACCACGTCCTTGACCGGCGAATCCCAGCCCATGCGCACATCGCCGACCGACGCTTGCAGCACGTTCATGCCGCGAGTCGGCACCACCGAGAGTTTCAGCGTGCCGTTATCGATGTCGACGATGCTGACGCCCTCTTGCCGGCCTCCGTGCAAGGTGCGCAGGGTCACGGAGAAAGGTTTGCCGGTTTTGACGCCGAGTTGCTGGCTGGTGATCTGCCAGTTTTGCGCAGCCTTGTCGGTATCGAGCAGCACGTAATCCCAAGCCATGGCGTGGGAGGCAGCGGTCAGCGTACCGAGGGCGACGGCGAATTTGAGCGGGGTCATGAGGAAAGCCTTTCTTGGAGTTGTGCATTTTTATAGCGCTGATGAAACGATTCAGCAAGCTTAAAAAAGCGGACCTCCGGGCCTTCCCAAATCAATTCACATTGACCTCATGCAACCTCCGCACACTTACGCTAGTCTCATACGGTTTTGGACCTCCGCTGATTGACGGCGACATCATAATGCCATTAAGGTCGCCAGCTAATTGCAGGAGCAAGAACAGACGTCTTTGTCTGTCATTTTTGCGCAACGGAACATATGGAGTTTGAATGCGCGGGGCACTATTACGCAGCGGTAAGAGCGGGTCATTCACAGCCCTGGGCGAAACAGGTCAACCGGTCTACCGGGCAGCCCTGCAATTGCGCGAAGCCATTCGCCGCAAGAACCCCGAGATGGTCGATCACCTGGCCATTCCTCAAAGCGATGAACTCGGCAACCAGATCGATTGGTACAGCGGTCTCGAAGGCGATGTGATCCCTTGGAGCAGCGCGACCGAAGAAGAACGCGCGCCAGCCCGTCGCCAACTTGAAGCCCTGAAGACTGCGCTCGATGAATTGAGCCAGCGTTTCCTGGGCACGGACCCGGCCGAACGGCAGCAAGGCGACAAAGCCGTGTTCGGCAAGCTGCTCAAGCGTGTGATTCATTTCCCCGACGAAAACTTCGTCTACCTGGTGCAAGGCAAACCGGTGCTGACCTTCTGGGGTTTCGAGCACGCCGGTACCGGCAATCGCGATCCCCTGCACTGCCTTTATCAGGTTCCGCCTGTGTTCACGCTGCCCCCCGTGGTCGAAGAACCGGTGGTGGCGCCCGTCGTGCCGGTGGTGGCTCGTCCGTGGTGGCGTCGCTGGTGGTGGCTGTTGCTGCTGCCGTTTCTGTTGCTGCTGTTGTGGCTGTTGCTCGGCCTGCGCGGGTGCGTGCCGATTCCGTTGGTGGCGGTGGACTTGCTGCCTGAGGGCATCGTGCCGATGGAAAAACAGCTGGAAGAGCCGCAACTGACCGGCAATGCCACAACGCTGAATGGCGTTCCCGTAACCGGCACGGTCGCAGGTTCCACCACAGGCACCGCCGTGACCGGCACCCATGGCGTAGAAGCTCCAGCCGTCACCGGTAACGAAGCTGATGCCGCGACCGCCGACGTGACCCAAGACCCGGCCGCCGAATCACCAACAGCGCCAATCACGCCAACCGCGCCCCCCGAAAATAAAACCGAGGCGCCGTCTGCCACCACACCGCCCGACGCGCAAAAATCCGCCGCCGCAAAACCGGGTCCGGCCCTGAGCATTCCGCCTGACGCCGCCGACGGCGCGGCCAAGTTCCTCGACGGTCAGTACCGCGCCGGTGCCGGCATTCAGGATCGCCGGACCGGCAAACCGCTGCGCCTGGAATACCAGCTCAAGGACGGTAAGGGCGAAGTCACCGTACACCAGGCCGACGGCACGAAGTGCAGCGGGCCGGTGAGCGCTACCATGAAGGGTGGCAGCCTCGCCATCGACAGCCAGGGCCAGGCCGTGTGCGGCGATGGCAGCACTTACGACATGCCCAAGGTCAACTGCCGCAAAGGGGCGACCACGGTCGCGGACTGCACCGGCGGTTACGGAAAAGATCAATTCCCCATGTCCATGCGGCAAATGGGCGAATAAGACTGGAATAACCCGACATGTTGCCTGAAGTCACCCAATTCGAAGACACCGTCACGCTCGTCAGTGACACCGGTATCCAGTTCATGGATTTCGCCCTGCGCCTGGATCCTCGCAAGGAACCGGCGGGCGAGTTCGCGCCGATGATCAGCGGGCTGATCTGCCGGCTGATGTACAACGAAGAGAAAGACTTCTACTTCTACGAGCCCGAACCGGAGAAGGTCGAGAAGGCCAAACCGGCATTCAGCGTCGACATGAAAAGCAGCCTCGAGCTGCTGGACGGTGTCTGGCTGCCGACGCCGTTTTTCCGTTTCATGCCGCCGCATCGCTTCGACGAAGGCCCGACCAACTGGTCGCGCATGCGCCTGGTGAAACTGGCCACGCCAGACATCGATGGCAACACCCATCGCCTGACGATGGCGTTCGACAGCCGTGTCATGCCCAAGCGTGACGGCACTGCCTACCTGGCACCGAACGAAGAAGACATCAGCTCTGGCGTGTCCTTCAAGCTGGCGACCAAGGCCAGCGAAACCCGTTGGTTCCTGGCCCAGCCGTGGGTCAATGAATGGCTGCTGGAAGTGTTCAACGAGGGCAACGCCCATCGTTCACGCGAAGAGCTGGACATAGACATCCGCGCCAACCATCACCTTGCGCACTACCTCAACCTGCTGAGCCTGTTGAGCACGCCGTCCGCGGCAGCGCAGTCGACCGCCAGGCCGAAGGTGGAAATCCCTGAGCTGAAAGTGGTCGCCAACGACAGCAATGGCCTGGTCAAACCGATTCCGGTGGACCTGGTGCTGGACGTCGGCAACTCGCGCACCTGCGGCATCCTGATCGAGAACCACGGTCAGGCCGGTTCCGGGCTGAAGCAGAATTACGTGCTGGAACTGCGCGACCTGATCACCCCCGAACACACCTACAACCTGCCGTTCGAAAGCCGCGTGGAGTTTGCCCAGGCGTATTTCGGCAAGGACCACTGCTCGGTCAAGAGCGGTCGTCACGATGCGTTCCAGTGGGCGACGATTGCCCGGGTCGGCAACGAGGCCAGCCGCCTGGCCAGCCGCCGTCGCGGCACCGAAGGCTCGACGGGGCTGTCCAGCCCGAAACGTTACCTGTGGGACGAAAACGCCTACGGTCACGGCTGGCGTTTCAACTGTTCCTACATCAAGACCGACAACGAGCCTTACGCCACCGCCGCACCGTTCTCGCACCTGATCAATGAAACCGGCGAGGCACTTTACAGCCTCGAAGAAGACGATCGCCTGCCGGTGTTCATGCCGCGTTACTCGCGCAGCTCGCTGATGACGTTCATGCTCGCCGAGGTGCTGGCCCAGGCGCTGTCGCAAATCAACAGCCCGGCCCAACGCTCGCGCCAGGGGCACACCCGCGTGCCGCGCCAGCTCAACAGCATCACCCTGACCGTGCCGCCGGGCATGCCCCAGGCTGAGCGCAGCATCCTCAACGAACGCATGCAGCAGGCCATTGGCCTGGTGTGGAAAAGCCTCGGCTGGCACGCCGGCGAGGAAGACCCGCATCAGGATCAGGCCGTCAGCCCGCGCACGCCGATCCCGAGCATCCGCGTGGAATGGGACGAAGCCTCCTGCGGCCAGTTGGTGTACCTGTACACCGAGGTCAACGAGAACTTCGCCGGTCACCCGGAAGAGTTTTTCGACACCATCGCCCGCCCGGACAAAACCGATCGCGAACGCATCACCCTGGCGACCATCGACATCGGCGGCGGCACCACCGACCTGGTCATCACCGACTATCGCCTCGACCGCGCCGGCAACACCGGCAGCGGCAGCAACGTGCACATCGTGCCCGAGCAGCGTTTTCGCGATGGCTTCAAAGTGGCCGGCGACGACATCCTGCTGGACGTGATTCAGGACTTCATCCTGCCGAGCTTCGAGAAAGCCTTGCAGAACGCCGGCGTAAAAGCCCCGGATTCGCTGATGTCGCGGCTGTGCGGCGACGAATCGGTCAGCGCTCAGGACATGATCCTGCGCCAGCAACTGAACCTGCAGGTGTTCGCGCCGCTGGGCCTGGCGTTGCTCAAGGCCTACGAGCATTACGATCCGCAGGTCCCGCAGGAAGTCACCCCGCAAAGCTACCGCCAGTTGCTGGGCGACAACGCGATCAGCCAGACCGTCCTCGACTACGTCAACGCCGCCGTGCGCCGTGATGTCGGTGGTCAGAGCGGTTTCGACCTGTACGAAGCGCTGATCGGCTTCGACCTGCAAAAGCTCCACGCCGCATTCCTCAACGATCAGATCAACATCACCAAGATCCTCGGCGCGCTCTGTGAAGTGGTCGCGCATTATCCGTGCGACGTCCTGTTGCTGACCGGCCGCCCTTCGCGCTTGCCCGGCATTCAGGCGTTTATCCGCAAGGTGCTGCCGCTGCCACCGGGGCGCATTCTGGCGCTGCAAAACTACCGCACCGGCGGCTGGTATCCGTTCCACAAGAACGGCCGGATCGACGACCCGAAAAGCACCGCCTCGGTGGGCGCCATGCTGTGCCTGTTGTGCGCCAACCACAGCGTGCCGAACTTCTACTTCCGTTCTTCGGCGCTCAAGCCGTATTCGACGGTCAAGCACATCGGCGTGATCGACCTGAACAACGTGATCAAGGACGCCGACGTGCTGTACCGCGACATCCAGTCCGAAGACTACAAAATCAAGTTGCCGGAAATCGGCACGGGCGATGACGCTGACACGCCGCAACTGGAAATGCGCGGCGATCTGCGCCTCGGCTTCCGCCAGTTGGCTGCCGACCGCTGGGCCGCTTCGCCCTTGTACACACTGCGTTTCACCAAGGCCGGCCGGGAAAAGTTCTCCCGGGCGATTGGGGAAAACGGCAGTGCACCGCTGCTCAAGGTGCGCTTCGAAGTCAAAGCGGCTGACAAGTACACGCGCAAGCAGGATCTGGTCAGCGACCGCCTCTCGGTTCGCGACATCGAATCCAACAGTAACAACGTCAACTTCAACCCGCGCAGCGACCTCGAGCTGGAACTCAACACCATGCTCGACGCCGGCCTGAGCGAGACCAAGTACTGGCTCGACAGTGGAAGTGTGAAACGCAAATGAATGACCTGACCCCCGAACAAACTCAGCTTTCAGCCCGTTGGGCCGCTGTTTATGAAGGTGCCGGTCAGGCGCTGGAATGGATTGGCCAGACACGCGGTAACGCGCCACGGCTGGACAGCGAAGCCGACAACCTGAACATCCGTCTGCACCGCGCCCGCAACCTGGCTCACAGCCTCGGTCGCGTGGCCTGCACGCCGATGACCATTGGCTTTTTCGGCCTGTCCCAAGCCGGCAAGTCCTACCTGATCTCGGCGCTTGCGGCCGGTCAGAACGGCAAACTGGAAACCGATTTCGGTGGCCAGCGCCTGGACTTCATCAAGCACATCAACCCGGTGGGTGGCGGCAAGGAAGCCACCGGCCTGGTGACGCGCTTCAGCCGCCGCGCCACGCCGAGCCAGGATCCGCAATTCCCGGTCGAGCTGACGCTGTTCAAGGAAATCGAGCTGGCGAAGATTCTCGCCAACTCGTGGTTCAAGGACTTCGACCTTGAGCGGATCTCCTACGAAATCGACGAGGAGCGCATCCAGCGCGTGCTGAAACCGTTTGAAGGGCGCGAGACCGGGCCGCTGCAACCGGGCGTCAGTGCCGACGATCTGGTGTCGCTGTGGGATTACCTGCGGGACAACTTCCGCAACTCGGTGAAGAAGCTTGAGCACCTGTATTGGCCGACGGCGTTGCAACTGGCACCACGCCTGAATTTCCAGGAGCGTGCCGAGCTGTTCTCCATCCTCTGGGGTGAGCAGAGCGAGCTAACGCGCGTTTACCAGCAATTGGCCGGCGCGCTGCACAAGCTGGGCTTGCCGGAGACCGTGTTCGCGCCACTGAAGGCCTTGGTGAGTTTCGAAAACGACACCTACAGCCAACGCGACAGCATCATGAACGTCGACATACTCGAGCGCTTCGGCAGCCCGCAGGACTTGCCGATCGATGTGCGGCCCCGGGTCGACGGACGCCTGCAAAACAGTCAGGGCATCCCGGTCGCGCAACTGGCGGCACTGACCGCCGAGATGACTTTCGGTTTGATCGAAGCCCCGGCGGACGACATCGTCAACCAGGTCGACTTGCTGGACTTCCCCGGTTATCGCGGGCGCAAGAAGCTGCACGAGATCGCCAACTCCAGTGACCCGGAATCCGCCACCAAGGACAACTCCGTCTCGCAGTTGATTCTGCGTGGCAAGGTCGCTTACCTGTTCGAACGCTACACCGACAACCAGGAAATGAACGCGCTGGTGGTCTGCACCGGCTCGACCAAACAGAGCGACGTCAACGACGTCGGCCCGGTGCTGACGCGCTGGATCGAGAAGACCCAAGGCGCCGACGCGGCCGCTCGCAGCAAACGCGACACTGGCCTGATCTGGGCGCTGACCATGCTCGACCTGCGCATCACCAACTCCCTGAGCCTGACGCCTGATCAGTACGACGAGAGCTGGAACGGCATGGTCAAGCTGACCATGCTCGAACGCTTCGGCAGCCTGAGCTGGATGAACGACTGGGCCGGCACGCCGTTCCAGAACACCTTCCTGGTGCGCAAACCGCGCATGGACGCGGCGTTCATCGTGCAAGACGCCAGCGGCGCCGAAACCGGCCTCAACCCCAGCTACCTGGAGCGCGTCGACGCCCTGGGCACAAGCTTTGCCGGCAACGAGCTGGTGTGCAAACACATCAATAATCCCGCCAATGCCTGGAAAGAGATGCTGCGCAACGATGACGGTGGCATTAGCCATTTCAGCGGCAGCTTCAAGGGCGTGGCCAACATCGAATTCAAACTGCAACGCATCCGCGAGCAGTTGAACGAATGCCTTGAGGGCCTGACCACTCACGGCCTGAGCACCTGGTATCACGCCGACGGTGACGGCGCCGCAGCGGCGAAGAAAGCCCAAGCGCAGATGATTCTGACAGGCCTGGGCCGTCGTCCGGCGGTGCTCGGTGAGTTCATCGATGAACTCGACATGCCCAGCGAATCGGTGCGCGACCTGTACCTCAGCGGTGTGTACGAAACCGACGACGCCCCCGCCGCCAGCGATGAGCCGGCTGCGCCGACCCCGAGCCAGAGCCTGTACGGCAACGACGCCGGGTTCGACTTCGATTTCGGCGACGACCTGAGCCACGAAGCGCCGGTCAGCAGCAAAACCGGCACCCCGGCGCCGGAACTGCAAAGCAACGAACACCGCTTCGCCAAAGCCGCGTTCAAGGCCTGGATTGCACACCTGCGCGAACTGACCACCCGGCAAAGCCTGCTCACCCTGCTGGGGCTGGAAAAAGCGTTGATCGAAGCGGTGGTCGACGAATTGATCACCGCCGGTTATCGCCAGGACTTGCCCGGCCAACTGAGCCGTGCGGTGCTCAAGCGTGCACAAAGCGGCGCTCGGCGCGATCAACTGGTCGAACGCCAAGTGCTGGAAGTGCAACGCGTGCTGCGCGATTTCGTGTCCTGGTTCGGCTACCTGCAGAAACCGGTCAACGAGCGCCCGAACAGCCGTGCCGGTGCCAAGGCGCCGTTGTTCTCGTTCTATACCGACATCGGTCCGGGACAAGTGCCGGTGTTGCCGCCGCAACCGGCGAACCAGGCGCAGCGGTATCTGGGCGACTGGCTCTCGGGCCTGGCCTACATCACGCAGGACAACGCCGGCCATGGTGCCGGTCGCGAAATCACCCCTGAACAGAATGAACGGCTGGGCCATGTGCTCACAGCCTTCACAGCGAGATAAGCAATGCCAATTCGTGTCGACCTGCTCGCCTTAGAACCCAACGTGCCTGGCCAGGCGTGCCTCACTGTGAAGAAATGGCAGGGTGGCGAAGAACAGCTGGAGTTTTCCATTCAGCGTAACCAGGACGGTTTCTACCTCCAGGATCAGAAGGCCTGGAGCAACAATCCATTCTGGTTCAAGGTCTCGCGCTTCAGCGTTGCAGCCAGTGGTGAAGCCCTTGAAGCCCAGGTCGGCCCGGAAGTGGTCGATCCGTTGCTCGAAGGCGGCGCCAATTCGCAATTCATGATCGAGCTACGCGAACAGAGCCAAGGGCACACCGACAAAGGTGTGGTCCGGCCAGGCGTCGGGTTGCTGCCGTCCACGGCCGGTGGCCAGACGCGTTCGACTTACGGTGGCGCGGAGTTGACTGCACCTGCTGCACCGGAACCCGAAATTCCAGAGCTGCCGGAATTGGTCCTGAACACCGCCGAGCCAGAAATCGAACTGGAATCGGTGCCCAACGAACCCGCTTACACCCCGCCTCCGACCCCGGTGAAGAAAAGCCACAAAGGCCTCATCGGCCTCGCGCTCGTCGTGCTGTTGCTGGTGGCAGCAGCGGCCGGGTTCTGGTTCTACAAACGCACTCCGGCCCCCGCCCCGGCCATCGCTGCCGCCGCACCGGCGGGTGCCGACGCACAAGCCTGCACCCTCGACAGCATGAACAGCCTGCCCGAGCTGACCTTCGTCCAGACCTGCATCAAGGCCGCACCCGATAGCGCCAAGTTGCTGGAGATCATCAACGAAGCCAAGGCCGGCAAGCACTGCGGTGTTGCCCAGCGTCTGTACGCCAACCGGGCCCAGGCCGGTGACGCGCTGATCGCCAATGCCTATGCCCGCGAGTACGACCCGAAATACCTGAAAGCCAGTGAGTGCTTCCCGGTCGCGGACAATGCCACCGCCGCCTACTGGTACGAAACCATCCTGACCCAGGACCCGAACAACGCCGAAGCCAAGCAGCGCTTCGAGGAGTTGCAGAAGTGATGCGTTCGCCCCTGAGTCGTTTCCTGCTGAGCAGCGCCGCGCTGTTGGCGCTGTGCATCAGCCCGCTGTCCCGGGCCGATGACAAACCGCTGATCCAGGCTGGCAAGAAAACCCTGTTCCAGCGCGTGCTGACCACACCGGGCTGCAAACTCAGCCCAACGGCAGGCGGCGCGGCAGGCGATGCGCAACCGGTGTTCAGCCGTTTCTATGTATACGAGCGCGCCCAGGCGGCCAATGCCGAGTGGCTCAAAGTCGGCCCCGACAGTTACGGCAAAACCATTGGCTGGTTGCCGGCGAGTTGCACCACCGACTGGAAGATGCAGCTGACACTGGCGTTCACCAACCCGGCCAACCGCGACCGGCTGCTGTTCTTCAAGGACCGCGCCACGGTCGAGGGCATCCTTGATGCGCCGGACCCGGTGAGCAAAGTCGCCCCGCTGCGGGCCACGCTGAAAAAGGGCAAGCAAGCACCGGGCGTGCTCGCCGAAGAACCTGAATACTTCGTCGACCTGCAAAAGCAGTTCTACCTGCTGCCGGTCCTCAGCGGCGAAGAAGTCATGACCGAAGGCGGTTTCCGCACGCGTTTGCTCAACGTGGCGTCGGTCAGTAAACCGGATGACAAGAACGCCAAGGGCGGTGCTGCCAACAGCGCGGCCGGCGGCAAGGAAGCCGAGGACAAAGCGGCCAGCCAGCTGAAGGAATTCAGTGCGGCGGTGGTGTTTGTCATCGACTCGACGATCTCGATGGACCCTTACATCGACCGCACCCGCGAGGCGATCCGCAAGGTCTATCAGCAGATCGAATCGCAGAACCTCGGCAAGCAGGTCAAGTTCGGCCTGGTGGCGTTCCGCTCCAGCACCCAAGCGGTGCCTGGGCTGGAATACACCACCAAGATGTACGCCGACCCGACTCAGGTGAAGGACAGCTCCGACTTCCTCGCCAAAGTTGCCGACCTCAAACAGGCCAAAGTATCGAGCAGCAGTTTCGATGAAGACGCCTTTGCCGGTGTCATGGAAAGCATCGACAAGGTCGACTGGAGCCAGTTCGGCGCACGCTACGTGGTGTTGATCACCGACGCCGGCGCCATCGAAGGCGACGACAAGCTGTCGAAAACCGGTTTGAGCGCCTCGCAGGTTCGCCTCGAAGCCGCTAATCCCGGCGTAGCGATTTACACGCTGCACCTGAAAACCCCAGCCGGGATCAAGGACCACGCCAAGGCCGAGGCGCAGTATCAGAACCTGTCGACCTACCCGGGCACCAACACCTCGCTGTATTACCCGGTGAACGCGGGTGACATTCAGGAGTTCGGGCGCAAGGTGGATTCGCTGGCCACTGCGATCACTTCCCAAGTGAAAGCCGCCTACATGGGCGAAGACGCCATCGGCAGTGCGGTGAATGCCAAGCAGGACCCGGCCGAGAAGAAAATGCTCGAAGACGCGGCGCTGATCGGCCACGCCATGCAACTCGCCTATCTGGGCGAAAAGACCAACAGCAAGGCGCCGCCGGTGTTCAAGGCGTGGATCACCGACCGTGACCTGATCAAGCAGAACGTCCCGACCACCGACGTGCGGGTGTTGCTGACCAAATCCCAGCTCAGCGACTTGAGCGACGTGATGAAGCAGATCCTCGACGCGGCCAACGAAGGCCTTATCTCGCCGACGGAAATGTTCGACCGCCTGCGCTCGGTGGCCGCCACCATGGGTGCCGACCCGAACCAGCTCAAGCAGAACGGCAACGCAAAACTGGCGGACATGGGCGTGCTCGGCGAGTACCTCGAAGACCTGCCGTACCAGAGCGAAGTGCTGAACCTGGACGAAGAAACCTGGAAAAGCTGGGATGGCCTGGCGCAGGAGAAATTCATCCGCACGCTCAATACCAAACTGCGGCACTACCAGCGCTACAACGCTGACGTTGACCGTTGGGTGGCGTTAGCCAAGGACAGCGATGCACGGGACAACGTGTACCCCGTGCCACTGGAAATGATGCCTTAACGAGACGCCGATGCTCGATATCAAGAACCTGCTGGTGCGCCGTGGTGAAGGCGCGCTGGCCCATCACGTGCGCCTGCCTCGCTTGCAGATCGGTGCCGGGGAAATCCTCGCCATCACTGGCGAGAGCGGCAGCGGCAAAAGCACCTTGCTCGAAGCCATCGGCCTGTTACTGGCGCCGGTCGAACTCGAGCGTTTTCGGCTGGGCGCAACGCAGGATCAAGACATCGCGCAATTGCTGGCCACCGATGACCAGCCTGCCTTGGCGGCGGTGCGTTCGCGGCACTTGGGGTTCATTTTGCAAAGCGGCGGTTTGCTGCCGTTTTTGAACGTGCGCGACAACATCAGCCTGCCGCGCCGCTTGCTCGGCATGCCGGTAAAGAGCGCGCACATCGATCACGCGGTTGAGGTGCTGCGCCTGCAAGGCTTGCTGGATAAACAGCCTCAAGCGCTGTCGATCGGTGAGCGCCAGCGCGTGGCCTGCGTGCGGGCGATTGCCCATGAACCGCTGCTGCTGTTGGCCGACGAGCCCACCGCTGCACTTGATCCACACAGCGCCCGGCGGTTGTTCGAATTGTTGATGAGTCTGGTGTCGAGCATGGGCTTGAGTGCGCTCGTTGTGTCCCATGACTGGGCCCTGCTGAAGGATTTCGGCTTGCCGCGACTCGGCGCTATCAGCCGTCAGGGAGAGACTCTGTTTGAACCGATGGACTGACCGCTTGCGCCTGCTCGGAATGCTGGCCCTGCAAGACCTCTGGCACGATCGTAAGGTGTCGTTGTGCATCGCCGCCTCCTTGGTGGCGGTGATCGCGCCGCTGTTGCTGCTGTTCGGCCTCAAACACGGCGTGGTCAGCCAGTTGCAGGACGAACTGCTGCGCGACCCGCGCAACCTTGAAGTGAAAATGCTCAGCAACGGCAACTACGACAGCGCCTGGATCGAGCGGGTGCGCCAGCGTCCCGAGACCGGTTTTGCCCTCGGCCAGACCCGCTCGCTCAACACCCAGGCAGACTTGCTGATGGGCATGCAACGGTTTGTCGAAGGCGCGGAAATCATCGCCACGGAACCCGGCGACCCGCAGCTGAACCTGCCGCAACTCAACCCCACCGGCGATCAAGTGATCCTCAGCGCCCGCGCTGCGCAACGCTTGCAGGCCAAGGCCGGCGACCGCGTGCAACTGCGCGTGTTGCGCCGACTGGAAGGCGTCAACGAGCGCGGCGAGATGACGCTGACGGTGCTGGCGGTGCTCGACGGTGCGCGTTTCGGTCGCGCGGCCGGGTTCGTTGCCCCGCCGTTGTTGCTGAACCTGGAGCGCTTTCGCGATGGTTATCAGGTCAGCGCATTCGGCATCGAAACCGGCAAGCCGTTGGGCGATCTGCAACCGCTGTACGCCCGCGCCCGCCTCTATGCCCGCGACATCGACCAGGTCGCGCCGCTGGAACGCTGGCTCAACGAACAACACATCGAAACGTCGAGCCGACTGGCCGACATCGACAACGTCAAAGCCATCAACCATGTGCTGGGGCTGATCTTCGGGGTGATTGCCCTGGCTGCGTTGATCGGCTGTGTGGCGTCGATGGTCGGGGCGTTCCTGGCCAACATCGACCGCAAGCGCAAAAGCCTCGCGGTATTGCGTCTGCTGGGTTTCAAGCGCACGGCGGTCGCCGGGTTCGTGGTCTTGCAAGCGTTGGTGCTGAGCCTGGCCGGCTACCTCGGTGGATTGGGGTTTTACGCCGTTGGCAGCCATTTGTTCGACTACCTGCTCGGCAGCAGCCAGGCCACCGGCACCTTCGTTTGCCACATCACACTCTGGCACGGCCTCGCCGCCCTGCTCCTGACCTTTCTGGTCGCTGCACTGGTGGCCGTGATCGGCGCCGTGCGAGCGATCAACATCCAACCTGCGGAGAGTCTGCGTGAGCTATAAACGTTTGGGCTTGCTGTTGCCCCTGAGCCTCGGCTACCTGCTCGACGCTTCGGCGGCGGGCTGGGAAGAGAAGTATTACAACCCGATGCCCGAGGCCAGCGACGTCGTGCTGCCGATGCCGTGCGAAGGCTCGATGGTGTTTCGCAAGGTGTTCATTCCGGTTGCCGGACCGCTTGACGACTACCCGATCAACATCGGTCAGGACGGCGCGGAGTACGGCTATGTCGAACAGACCCGGCCAACGTTCATCGCCGGCAGTTTCACCGGCGCGAAAAATGACAAATCCCGCTACTACCTGATGGCCAAGTACGAGATGAGTCAGCTCCAATACGCCGCGCTGACCGAAGAAACCTGCCCTACCGCCGCCACCAAAATGCGCCTGCCGCAAGTGTCCGTGAGCTGGGTGCAAGCCGTTGAAGCGGCCGACAAATACAACCTGTGGCTGCGCAAAAACGCCGCGGCCAAGCTGCCGAAAGAAGACGGCGCACTGGGTTTCCTGCGCCTGCCGACGGAAGTCGAGTGGGAGTTCGCGGCGCGCGGGGGCCTGGAAGTCGGCGCGGCAGAATTCCGCGATACGCGCTACCCGATGCCCGACGGCATCAACGCCTACGAGTGGTTCGCCGGGGCGCAATCGTCCAACGGCAAACTGCAATTGTCCGGCCTGCAAAAGCCCAATCCATTGGGCCTGCACGACATGCTCGGCAACGTCGACGAGATGATGTTCGAACCGTTCCGCCTCAACAAACTCGACCGCCAGCACGGCCAGGCCGGTGGCTACGTGGTCCGTGGTGGCAACTACCTGACCGCCCAGGCCGACCTGCGCACCGGTTTGCGCAAGGAAGAGCCGTACTACAACGCCGAAGGCCAGGTGAAAAACAAAACCACCGGTATGCGACTGGTGCTGGTGTCGCCGACCCTGACGTCTCGCGAACGTGTCGCCAGCATTGAAAGCAGCTGGAAGAAACTCGGCACCGGCAGCAAGGAAACCGAGTCGGCCGATAAAGGCACCGTTCAGTCGCTGAATACCCTGGCCTCGGGCGTCGAAGACAAGGCGCTCAAGGAAAAGCTTCAGGCGTTGGAAAACCAATTGCGCGCCAGCAACCAGCAGCAGGAAGAAACCCGCGACCAGGCGATCCGCGCCAGCCTCAACCTCGGTGCGTTCCTGTGCACCAAGATGCTCGACGACGGCCAGTACGTGGACTTCCTGCAGAAGAACTACAAGCTCAATTGCGAAAGCGCCGACAAAGACGCCAGCTGCGACATGCGCAAAGGCAAGCTCGACGAGCAGAAGGATCGCCTGCACAAACTCAGCCGTTACTACGCCAGCAGCCTGGTGGAATCGGCGACCTTGTACGGCCAGCCGCTGTTGGAAGCGCAGGTCCCGGTGATGGAAGAAATCATCACCCGCAACAAACAGCTGCAAGAACTCAAACCCTATTTGCGCACCCACTGGGCCAATCAGAAGACCTTCCTGCAAAAGCAAAAGATCGACACCGATGCCTGGCTGACCAGCTGCAAAACCGTCACTCAATAACTTACCTCAACAACAACAGCCAACACCGTCACCAAGGAGTTTCACCATGTCGCGCAGCCTTTGGACTCGCTTCAAGCTTCAGATCGCTTTTGTCCTCACTGGCAGCCTGCTGCTGACCGGTTGTGCCAACACTGGCAGCTCGATGCTCGGTGGCAGCGAGGGTGCCGACCCGCGCCTGACCCAAGGCAATGACGCAGAGTTCTTTAGCAAATCCGGTTACCAGGCCTGTGCGGTCGGCGCCGGTGTCGGCATCCTCGGTTGCGCACTGTCCAATAGCAGCAACAAGGCGGTCTGCGCCATCGCCGCCGGGATTACCGCGTGTGGCGTGGCCATGGGCGCGAACTACTACCTGGATCAACGTCGCAGCGAATACTCCGACACCACCACCCGCTTGGCGAAGATGAACAGCGACGTCGAGCAAGACACCCAGAACGTGATCGCCCGTACCGCGACCGCTCAGCAAGTCATCAATGATGACCAGGCGCAAATCGCCCAGATCAAAAAGGACATCGCCAACAAGAAAGTCGACAAGGCCAAGGCCCAAGTGCAAATCGCCGAGATCGATTCGAACATCGCACGTCTGCGTAAAGACCTCGGCAACATGCGCAACAAGGTCACCGAGTACACCAAAGTGGCGGATGCCGAGCGTGCACAAGGCGCCGGTGCCGAGATCAAGCAGGTGGACATGAACATCATGAAAATGAACCAGAAAGTCGCCGCCCTGCAAAAGGAAGTCGACGGTCTGTACAACCAGCGTTCCGCGATCACCCTGGGTTAAGCACATGACTCTACGACAGCTGGCGGTCCTCACCGCCGTCCTGGCCCTGAGCGGTTGCGCGACGAAGCCGGGCGAATGCGATGCGACCAATCGCGACAGCAGCATGCTGACCAAGATGAACTGCGACTACTCTGGTGGTTATAGCGACCAGGTCAAGCAGAAGGAACTGGCCCTGACCGCGTCCCGTCAGGAAAACGCGATGTTCCGCCAGGTGTACGAGAACATTCAGGCCCAGCAGCTGAGCACCAAGACCGACCTGGCCAGCCAGCAGAAGTCCCAGGCGGCGCTGAACCAGTCACTGGGCCAGTTGTTGACCTCGCTCAAGGCCCGGCATGGCAATGAAAGCCAGGTGCAGAAGCAGATTGCCGGGCTTGAGCAGCAGCTCAAGGCCTCGCAGGCGGCGCCCGTGACCAAGACCTCACCCGCGACACTGGCTGCCAAGCAGGAACAACTGAAGGCCTTGCAGAAGAAAGTGAATCAGCTGCAATTCAGCCTCGGTTACGAAGAGTAACTTTTCACCCCGCAGGCCTGCCGATGGCGGCCTGCACCCTTTTCAGGAATCGTCGTCATGCAGCGGGTCATCAGGGATGCGCAAGCCACACCAGAGGGGATGAGTGCGCTGCAAGCCAAAGTCGCCCTCATCCAGAAACACTTTCCGCCGACCGTCGCCAGCCTCTTCGCCATCCCGCGAATGGGCAGCGGTGATGTGCTGGAATGGTGGACCGAACTGGGTGGTCAACCCACGCCCTATGCCGACCTCAACGAGGACGCGCAACGACGTTTGCTGGAAACCTATGAAGTGCGTCAGACGTCCCTTGGACAGCTGGCGGACGAACTGCAAAAACGCGGTCAGCCCACGGTAGCGGATGACCTGCGCAGCCTGCTCGGCACGCCCGAGCTAGACAAACTCTACAGCCTCAACGGCGAGCCGCTGGTGGTGCGCTGGAACCAGCGTCCACCCAAACCGATCGTGCCGCCGGTGGTTCCGGTGGTGCCGGTCGTACCGCCGTCGCGTCGCGGCTGGTGGATCGCGGCGGCCTTGCTGGCGCTGCTGTTGCTGCTTCTGGCGCTCTGGGCTTACTGGTGGTTTATGCACCGTGAACCCGTCGTCGTGGTCCCACCTGTAGCGCCAGTGGTGACGCCAGTCGAGAAACCGGTCGAGCCTGTTCCCGAGCCTGTCGTGGAACCCGAGCCGGTTCCAGAACCAGAACCGGAACCCGAGCCAGAACCCGTGCCAGAACCGGTACCGGCACCCAAGCCCGTCCCTCCACCCAAACCGGTCGTGGCCGCCCCGCCACCGGCCCCGACGCTGGACAACTTCGCTTGCCGCAAAAAAGCACCGAACGCAGAGATCCCGCAATTTGTGGTGGTGCTCGACACTTCGGGCTCGATGGATTTGAACATCAAGTCAGTGAAAGCCGACGAGGACTGGTTCTTCGGCAATGAGCTGAACAAGTACCTGGACGCGAACCGCACCATGCAGATCTTCGCCAAACCGAGCCGCATGGACGTCGCCAAGGACTCGCTGGCCGGGATGATCAACGGGCTGGACCCGAAGATCGACACGCGCCTCATCACCTTCGCCGGCTGCGAAAGAACGCCGGACCAGGGCGTGTTCAAGTTTGGCGACCGCCAGCGGCTGATCAACGGGATTCAAGGCCTGGTGCCCAACGACGGCACACCGCTGGCCGACAGCCTGGCCCACGCCGCAAGCACCGTCGACGGGCGCAATAACGATGCCGTGATCGTGATGTTCGTCGACGGTGAGGACGGTTGCCAGAAAGACGTGTGCGCCGTGTCCCGCCAAATCGCCAGGGATCAACCGCGGCTGCGGGTCAACGTAGTGAAAATCGGTGCCGGCGGCCCGTCACGTTGCATCGCTGAAAACACCGGCGGCCGGGTTTACAGCAGCACCAATGCGGCGGAGCTGGGCAAACAGTTGAAACTGGCGAGCAAGGAAGTGTCGAGCAATGCCAAGTGTGATTAGTCGTCTGCCCGGGCAAACCCCAGTAACAACGCGGCGACTTCCATGACTTCATCCAGGGCCGCTTCGGCGGCCTTGGATGAAGGCTGCAACAACAAATCATCGGCGTAGCCCATCGCTTGCGCAAAAATCTGCCGCGCTGCCCGCTCGGGTGAAGCGCAGCGAAACACCTCAGTGACGACACCTTGCTCGATGATCTGCGCCAGCATCGCCTGCCATTGGGTGTTGACGACCAGGTAGGCGGCAGCCAGTTCGGCGTCGTGCATCGCTTCATCCCACGCGTCCAGCCACAACGCCCAGCCATCATCGGCGGAGGCCGGCAGGCAATCCTTCAGAAAATCCTGCAACGCCGTCAAAGGTGCAACGCCGACCAGCGGTGCGTGGACTTCTTCCAGCTGCTCGTTGGAAAAACGTATGAAGGCTTCGCGTCGCAACTCCTTCCAGTCCGTGAAGTAGTGATAAACGTGACTGCGTGACAGTCCGGCGTGTTCAGCCAGATCACGGGTAGACACATCAGCGAAACCTTTGCTGCGAAACAGCTCCAGTGCGGCGGCGATGATCTGGTCTTTGCGTTCAGTGCGCGACATTTTGAAATGACCTCGTGGCGCCGGGTAGATGGACGGCGCTTGCTTCTTGAGCGGTCGCTCAAGGATACTTGAGCAGTCGCTCAATAGTAGCGTTTATCTTCCTTTTGGTGCACCCATGACAGCCGTCACCCCACGCATCCTGATCGATGAAAGCAAAAAACTCGGTCAGCAATCCGCCAGCCAGACGCTCAAGGCCATCGCCAGGGCCTATCCCGGAAAGCTGTTTTTTACGTTATCGCTGGTGGCGCTGGAGAACGCGCTGCTGTTGGCGTATCCGCTGTTTGCCGGCTTCGCCGTGGACTCGATCATCCGCGGCGATGCCACCAGTGCGCTGTTTTATGCACTGGTGGTGTTGGCGTTCTGGGTGGTCGGGGCGGCACGCAGGGCGGTGGATACGCGCACGTTCACGCGGATCTATGCCGACCTCGCCGTGCCGGTCATCCTCAATCAGCGCCTGCAAAACCAGAGCACTTCCGCATCGGCGGCGCGGGTGGTGCTGGCGCGTGAATTCGTGGATTTCTTCGAGAAACATGTGCCGACCATCGCCACGGCGTTGGTGTCGATTGTCGGCGCGGCGGTGATGCTGCTGGTGATCGAACCGTGGATTGGCCTGGCCTGCCTGGGGGCGTTGCTGTTGTGCATGACCTTGCTCCCACGGTTCGCCCGGCGCAATCAGGAGCTGCATGAGCGGTTGAATGATCGGCTGGAGAAAGAGATCGGTCTGGTCGAGAAAGTCGGCGCTGACACGTTGCAGCGTCATTATCGAGTGCTGTCGCGGCTGCGAATCTGGCTCTCGGACCGTGAGGCAATCGCCTATCTGTTTGTAGGCTCGGTGGCGGCGGTGTTGTTTGTGATAGCCATCAGTCAGCTGGCGCTGGCGCCGGCGGTGAAGGCGGGGCATGTGTATGCGGTGATGACGTATCTGTGGACGTTTGTCAGCAGTCTGGACGAAGCGCCGTCGATGGTGGATCAGTTGGCGCGGTTGAAGGATATCGGCAAGCGGGTTGATCCGGGGCTTGGGGATAAGCTTGAGGATTAAGGTGATGCCATCGCGAGCGGACTCGCTCCCACAGGTTCAGTTGTGACCTTGTGGGAGCGAGCTTGCTCGCGATAGTTGTTACAGAGGCGACTCAACGAAAACGATCAACCTCATGGCGCAAGTCCGCGGCCAGCTTCTCCAGCTCTTTAGCGGTCACGGCCAGGTTCGACACCACTTCCCGCTGCTCGCTGTTTGCCAACGCGATGCTTTGCAGGTTGCTGCTGAGCAATGTCGCAGTGCTGCTCTGCTCCTGGGTCGCGGTGGTGATCGCCGCAAATTGCTGGCCAGCCGAACGGCTCTGCTCATCGATCCGCGCCAGGGCCGAGGCTACGTTGGCGTTGCGTGACAGACCTTCCTGCATCAGCACGTTGCCTTGTTCCATGGTGCTGATCGCATTGCCGGTTTCCTGCTGGATGCTTTGAATCATCCCGGAAATTTCATCAGTGGCCTGACGTGTACGCGAAGCCAGGTTACGCACCTCGTCGGCAACCACCGCAAAACCACGACCCTGCTCACCGGCACGGGCCGCTTCGATGGCCGCGTTCAGCGCCAGCAGGTTGGTTTGATCGGCGATCGAGGTAATCACCCCGACGATGCCGCCGATTTCCTGGGATCGCTGCCCCAAGGTATTGATCACGGTGGCGGTGCTGTTCAACGCGCCGGCGATTTGTTCCAGAGACGAGGACGCCTCGTCCATCGATGTACGACCGATCTGAGTTTGCTGTGCGTTTTCCTGCGCCAGACGCTGGGTGTTGCCCATGTTGTCGGCAATGTTCAGCGAGGTTGCGCTGAACTCTTCCACGGCGCCGGCCATGCTGGTGATTTCGCCCGACTGCTGCTCCATCCCTTCATAGGCACCGCCGGACAGGCCGGACAACGCCTGGGCGCGGCTGTTGACTTCGCCCGAGGCCTTGCGGATGTGCTCGACCATGGTCGACAAGGCCTGGCTCATCTGGTTGAAGGCACGGGCCAGCTGACCGATTTCGTCATTGCTCGTCACGTTCAGGCGCACGCTCAAATCACCGGCGCCCAAGGCTTCTGCCTGACGCACCAGATCACCCAGCGGTGCGAGTTTGCTGCGCAGCAGCCAGACCGCCGAGCCGACGGCGATCAACATCGCCAGCAGACTGCCGATGGCCAATTGAATGCCGACGCTCCAGGTCACGGCGCTGATTTCGGCTTTCGGCATGCTCGCCACCACCGACCACGGGCCGCCATCGAACGGCACGGCCACGCTGTAGAAGTCTTCGGACTTGTCGCTCCAGAAATCACCCTTGCCCGGCGTTTTCGCCAGATCGACGATAGCCGGGACCGCTTGATCCAGCGCTTGCACGCCGGCAATCGGCACCAACCACTTCTTCTGCTCATCGAGCAGCGCCAGCGAACCGGTCTGGCCGATACGGAAGCGTTTGAGATTCTCGAACTGCGCGTTCTGCGCGTCGGTGTAATCGAATCCTACGAACAGCACGGCAATCACCTTACCGCTGCTGTCGCGTACAGGCGTGTATTGCGTCATGTAGGAGCGGTCGAACAGCAAGGCGCGACCGACATAGCTCTGTCCCGCCATCAAGCGTGCATAGGCCGGGTGAGCGTGGTCCAGCAAGGTGCCGATGGCCCGGTTGCCGTCTTGCTTGCTCAAGGACGTACTGACGCGGATGAAGTCTTCGCCGCTGCGCACAAACACCGTCGCAACGCCCGCGGTCATCTGCTTGAACTCGTCCACTTCCTTGAAGTTGTTGTTCAACACTTCGCTGCCCAGGTGCAAGCCCGGGGTCTGCACACCGGCCACCGCCACCGGCTCATCCGGGTGCACGCTCAAGCCGGCGCTGAATCGCTTCTCGAACAGACCGCTCAGGCGCTGGGTGCTTTCACGCAACGTGCCGTGAAAGGTACTCAACTGATCGGCCAGCAACCGGGCCTCACTGGCCAAGTGCTCTTCGCGGGTGGCGAGGTTGGCGGTGTCCAGCGAACGCAAGGCGAACACGGTACTGCCAGTGATGACAATCGCCAGTATCACGGCAAGCGCAAGACCAAGCTGTGAGGCGATCCGGGCACGAGGTTGAGACATGACAGCTCCTGGCCGAGTGACCGGATCATCCTGATCACGATGCACACTCGGCAAAATTCTAATAAGGGAATTACAGGGAACCTGCACGAAGGTCCCACCTGCAGATTTTCGGCGGCAAACCTGAATACTTGAGTAATTAGCCGGGATATGGCGCAAGGCCTCTATTGCAGGGGCTCCATCGATTCAGCTCAAGCGTTCTACATCCGGTAAATCCATGGCCCGGACCTCCCCTTGCAGAAAGTCGCTGAGGCGGCGCAAACGTTCACCTCCCGGGCGGGTTTTCGGCCAGACGAGGTAATAATGCTCACCGCTGGCGACAGCCGTCGGCCACGGCAAACTCAGACGACCCTGCGCGACATCCTCCGCCACCATCAGCAAATCGCCCATGGACACGCCGTAGCCTCGGGCGGCGGCGATCATGCCCAATTCCAGCGTGTCAAACACTTGCCCGCCCTTGAGCGAGACCTGATCGGCCAGACCCATGCGTTGCAGCCACGTGCGCCAGTCACGCCGGTCCGGTGCCGGGTGCAGCAGCTCAGTGCTGGCCAGACGCGCGACATCCCACGGTTGATCGTCCATCAGGTTCGGCGCGCCCACCGGAATCAGTTCTTCCGGGAACAGCAGCGTCGCCTCCCAGTCCGGTGGAAAATTCCCGGTGCTGAGGATGACGGCGCAGTCGAAGGGTTCGTGGTTGAAGTCCACGGTGTCGATGTCCATCCAGGCACTGGTCAATTGCACTTCGTTGCCCGGTTGCAAGTGCCGGAAGCGACTCAGGCGCGCCAACAGCCAACGCATGGTCAACGTCGACGGGGCTTTCATGCGCAGGATGTCGTCTTCGGCGCGCAGGGTGTTGCAGGCGCGTTCGAGCGCGGTAAACCCTTCACGGATGCCAGGCAGGATCAACCGCGCCGACTCGGTCAGTTGCAGGTTGCGCCCGCTGCGGTGAAACAGCCGGCAGGCGAAATGCTCTTCGAGGGTACGAATGTGTCGACTGACCGCGCTTTGGGTGATCGACAGTTCTTCAGCGGCGCGGGTAAACGAGCTATGCCGCGCCGCCGCTTCGAATGCGCGCAGGGCATACAAGGGAGGAAGACGACGGGACATTGGGAAAGCTCCTATAGCGCGGTTACGCCACGTTAGCAGAAACTTGCCAGCATGAGTTTGACTCATGCCACCCATCCTTTTTATCCCTTTGTGAAAAGCCCGCAGAGCGCCGAGAATCGGCTCTCTCCTGTTTACTCTGATAACCGAGGCGTGATGACCATGCAGCATCCAGCACGTACCGAACTCTGGGCCATCCTGCGGCTGGCGGGGCCGTTGATTGCCTCGCAGTTGGCGCACATGCTGATGGTCCTCACCGACACCTTGATGATGGCGCGCCTGAGTCCCGAAGCGCTGGCCGGTGGTGGCCTGGGCGCGGCGACTTACTCGTTCGTTTCCATCTTCTGCATCGGCGTGATCGCGGCGGTCGGCACCTTGGTGGCGATCCGTCAGGGCGCGGGCGATATCGTCGGCGCCGCGCGACTGACCCAGGCCGGTTTGTGGCTGGCGTGGTTGATGGCGCTGGTGGCCGGGTTACTGCTGTGGAACCTAAAACCGGTGCTGCTGCTGTTTGGCCAGACCGAAACCAACGTCCAGGCTGCCGGGCAGTTCCTGCTAATCCTGCCGTTCGCCCTACCCGGCTATCTGAGCTTCATGGCCCTGCGCGGTTTCACCAGCGCCATCGGCCGGGCGACCCCGGTGATGGTCATCAGCCTCGGCGGCACCGTGGCCAACTTCCTGCTCAACTATGCGTTGATCACCGGGATGTTCGGCTTGCCAAAAATGGGCCTGGTGGGCATCGGGCTGGTCACGGCGATTGTCGCCAACCTGATGGCCGTGGCGCTGGCGCTGCACATCCGTCGGCATCCGGCCTACGACGCTTATCCGCTGCGCCAGGGTTTGTCGCGGCCTAACCGCCAGTACCTGAAAGAGCTGTGGCGCCTCGGCCTGCCCATTGGCGGCACCTACGCGGTGGAAGTCGGGTTGTTTGCGTTCGCCGCGCTGTGCATGGGCACCATGGGCAGTACGCAACTGGCGGCACACCAGATCGCCCTGCAGATTGTTTCGGTGGCGTTCATGATTCCGGCGGGGCTTTCGTATGCGATCACCATGCGCATCGGCCAGCACTACGGCGCCGGGCAGTTGCTGGACGCGCGGCTGGCCGGACGGGTCGGTATCGCCTTTGGCGCGGCGGCGATGCTGGGTTTTGCCATGGTCTTCTGGTTCCTGCCGAATCAGTTGATCGGCTTGTTCCTGGACCACAACGACCCGGCCTTTCGAGACGTCATCAATCTGGCCGTGAGCCTGCTGGCGGTGGCGGCGTGGTTCGAGCTGTTCGACGGCACGCAAACCATCGCCATGGGCTGCATCCGCGGGCTCAAGGACGCCAAGACCACGTTCCTGGTCGGGCTGGGTTGCTATTGGCTGATCGGTGCGCCAGCGGCGTGGTGGATGGCGTTCAACTTGAACTGGGGTCCGACGGGCGTCTGGTGGGGATTGGCGCTGGGGTTGGCGTGCGCGGCGGTGAGCCTGACGCTGGCGTTTGAGTGGAAGATGAAGCGGATGATTCGGCGCGAGCCGTCGTCAGGGGCCAGTTTCCAAATCGCTCAGCCAGACTGAGACCCCCTGTAGGAGCGGGCTTTGTGGCGAGGGAGCTTGTTCCCGCTGGGTCGCGCAGCGGCCCCAAAAGCATTGCGACTGCTTCGCAGCCGAGCGGGAGCAAGCTCCCTCGCCACAAAAGCTCCAACATTTGCGCGTGGTTAGTTCACGACTTCCAGGACGGGCTGCTGGCTGCTGCCGAACGTCAGGTACTCAACCAACTCCGCCAACGGGAGCGGTTTGCTGATCAGATACCCCTGCACCTGATCGCAACCAAACCCGCGCAATAACTCCAGTTGCTCCACCGTCTCCACGCCTTCGGCCACCACTCCAAGGTTGAGGTTGTGCGCCAGGTTGATCATCGCGTGGACCAGTTTGCGATTTTCTTCCCGCTCTTCCATGCCGCCGACAAAGCTCTTGTCGACCTTGAGCAAGGCAATCGGCAGGCTGTTGAGGTGCACGAAGGACGAGAACCCGGTGCCGAAGTCATCCAGCGAGAAGCGCACGCCCAGGCGGCCGAGGGCGTCCATGGTCTGCTTCACCAGATCGCTGCGGCGCATGACGGCGGTTTCGGTCAGCTCGAACTCCAGCCATTGCGCCTCGACACCACGCTCGGCGATCAGCCGGCTCAGGGTCGACAGCAATTGGCTGTCCTGAAACTGCCGGAACGACAGGTTGATCGCCATGTGCAGCGCCGGCAAACCACGTTCGCGCAGTGCCTGCATGTCCCGCAGGGCCCGGGAAATCACCCAGTAACCGAGCGGCACGATCAAACCGCTCTGCTCGGCCAGCGGCACGAACTCGCTGGGCGCCAGCAAACCGCGTTCGGCATGTCGCCAGCGCACCAGGGCTTCGAGGCCGACGATCTGCCCGTCCTCAAGGTTCAGACGCGGCTGGTAATGCAACTCCAGTTCGTCACGGCGCAACGCCCTACGCAGCTCGCTTTCGAGGTCGGCCATGCTACGGGCATTGCGGTTGATGCGTTCGTTGAAGATATGAAAGGTGCAGCCCTGAGTGCTCTTGGCTTGCTGCATGGCGATGTGCGCGTGCCACATCAGCGGGTCGGCACCGGCCTGGACCCGGGCGTGGGCAATGCCCAGGCTGGAACCGATCAACAGGCTTTCGCCGTCGACCCAGTAAGGCTCGGCCAGGGCTTCGGTGATGCGTTCGGCCATCCATTCGGCACGCTGAGGCGCGCGGCGGGTGTCGATCAGCAGGGCGAATTCGTCACTGCCCAGCCGCGCCAGTTGATCGCCGGCCTCAAGCTGGCTTTTCAGCCGCGCGACCACTTGCAGGATCAACCGGTCGCCGGCCTGGTGGCCGAGGGCATCGTTGGCGTGACGGAAGTTGTCGAGATCAAGGTGACCGAGGGCCAGGCCGCGACCGTCGTTTTCCGCCAGACGCGCGGCCAGCAAGGTCTGGAAGCCCTGACGGTTGGCGATACCGGTGAGCGGATCTTGCTCAGCCAGGCGTTGCAGGGTGTGTTCCAGCAAGCCACGTTCGCGCACATGCCGCAGGCACCGGCGCAACATGCCGGGATCAAGATGATCGCGCACCAGCCAGTCGCTCACGCCATCGGGCGGCGTCAGGGGCTCGTGCTCAAGCAGCAACACCGTCGGCAGGCTGCAACGGCCAGGCAGAGGCTGAAGCGCAGGAATGGTCAACAACACCGCGTTGCGGTTGTCATCGAACAGACTGCTGACCGACTCCCAGCTCGGCGCGCTGATGAGCACGGCCGAGCTCCCCATCGGAGCCAGACACTCGCGCAACAACGCTGCCCACGCTGGCTCTTCGGCCAGTAGCAGCAAACGCAAGGGTTCGACAGGCGTAGACAAGCTAGCTCCCTAGACTCTGCAAAGATGTAGGCGGCGGGCATTATGCCGCGCCGGTAACCAATGACCAAATGACATCAGTTATCAAACGAGGCTTTGTGTCTGGAATACGAACATTAGCCGCACATTCACCGTGCATCCTGCTTGAAAGTATCAAAACCGGCAAATAGAGATAGCGTGCTGCGTCACAAGTCGGAGAGAGCAGCACAATTCGCTGAGCCTGTTAAAATGCCGGCCCATTTCACAAATGACTCCCTGATTCCGTATGTCCCGACTCAATCCCCGGCAGCAAGAAGCCGTGAGCTACGTCGGCGGCCCTCTTTTGGTGCTCGCCGGTGCAGGCTCCGGCAAGACCAGCGTGATCACCCGCAAAATTGCGCACCTGATCCAGAACTGCGGCATCCGCGCCCAATACATCGTCGCCATGACCTTCACCAACAAGGCGGCGCGCGAGATGAAAGAACGGGTCGGCACCCTGCTCAAGGGCGGCGAAGGCCGTGGCCTGACGGTGTGCACCTTCCACAACCTGGGCTTGAACATCATCCGCAAGGAACATGTTCGCCTGGGCTACAAGCCGGGCTTCTCGATCTTTGACGAGACCGACGTCAAAGCCTTGATGACCGACATCATGCAGAAGGAATACTCGGGCGACGACGGCGTCGACGAGATCAAGAACATGATCGGCTCCTGGAAAAACGACCTGATCCTGCCGCCCGAAGCCCTGGAAAACGCACGCAATCCCAAGGAACAGACCGCCGCCATCGTCTACACCCACTATCAGCGCACGCTCAAGGCGTTCAACGCGGTGGATTTCGACGACCTGATCCTGTTGCCGGTGAAGCTGTTCCAGGAACACGCCGACATCCTCGAAAAATGGCAGAACAAAGTCCGCTACCTGCTGGTGGACGAATACCAGGACACCAACGCCAGCCAGTATTTGCTGGTGAAACTGCTGATCGGCACACGCAACCAGTTCACCGTGGTCGGTGACGATGACCAGTCGATCTACGCCTGGCGCGGCGCCCGCCCGGAAAACCTGATGCTGCTCAAGGACGATTACCCGTCCCTGAAAGTCGTCATGCTCGAGCAAAACTACCGCTCCACCAGCCGCATCCTGCGCTGCGCCAACGTGCTGATCTCGAACAACCCGCACGAATTCGAAAAACAGCTGTGGAGCGAGATGGGCCACGGCGACGAAATCCGCGTGATCCGTTGCCGCAACGAAGACGCTGAAGCCGAGCGCGTGGCCGTGGAACTGCTGACCCTGCACTTGCGCACGGACCGGCCTTACAGCGATTTCGCGATCCTGTATCGCGGTAACTACCAGGCCAAGCTGATCGAGCTGAAGCTGCAGCACCACCAGATTCCTTACCGACTGTCCGGCGGCAACAGCTTTTTCGGACGTCAGGAAGTGAAAGACCTGATGGCCTACTTCCGCCTGATCGTAAACCCGGACGACGACAACGCCTTCCTGCGGGTGATCAACGTCCCACGCCGGGAGATCGGTTCGACCACGCTGGAAAAGCTTGGCAATTACGCCACCGAACGAAAAATCTCGATGTACGCCGCCACCGACGAAATCGGTCTGGGCGAACATCTGGATGCGCGCTTCACCGATCGCCTGTCGCGCTTCAAGCGCTTCATGGACAAGGTCCGCGAGCAGTGCGCCGGCGAAGACCCGATCTCCGCGCTGCGCAGCATGGTCATGGACATCGACTACGAGAACTGGCTGCGCACCAACAGCTCCAGCGACAAGGCCGCCGATTACCGCATGGGCAACGTCTGGTTCCTGATCGAGGCGTTGAAAAACACCCTGGAGAAAGACGAAGAAGGCGAGATGACCGTCGAGGATGCCATCGGCAAACTCGTCCTGCGCGACATGCTGGAACGTCAGCAGGAAGAAGAAGACGGCGCCGAAGGCGTGCAGATGATGACCTTGCACGCCTCCAAGGGTCTGGAATTCCCTTACGTGTTCATCATGGGCATGGAAGAGGAAATCCTCCCGCACCGCTCCAGCATCGAAGCCGACACCATCGAAGAAGAGCGCCGTCTGGCCTACGTCGGGATTACCCGGGCGCGTCAGACGCTGGCCTTCACCTTCGCCGCCAAGCGCAAGCAATACGGCGAGATCATCGACTGCGCGCCGAGCCGCTTCCTGGATGAGCTGCCGCCGGACGACCTGGCGTGGGAAGGCACCGACGACACGCCTGTCGAAGTCAAAGCCGTTCGCGGCAATACCGCATTGGCGGATATACGGGCGATGTTAAAGCGCTAGAATTGAGCACTTTTTAACCGAACACTTTTAGACAAGCTAGGCGCACATGGCGCCAGTAGAGGAACGCTTCATGGAAGCACTGCACCAGAAAATCCGCGAACAAGGCATTGTGCTTTCCGATCAGGTCTTGAAGGTCGACGCCTTTTTGAACCACCAGATCGACCCGGCTCTGATGAAGCTGATCGGCGACGAGTTCGCCGCGCTGTTCAAGGACTCGGGGATCACCAAGATCGTCACGATCGAAGCTTCGGGCATCGCCCCGGCGATCATGACCGGCCTGAACCTCGGCGTGCCGGTGATTTTCGCCCGCAAGCATCAGTCCCTGACCCTGACTGAAAACCTGCTGTCGGCGACCGTTTACTCGTTCACCAAGCAGACCGAAAGCACCGTGGCCATCTCCCCGCGCCACCTGACCAGCAGCGACCGCGTGCTGATCATCGATGACTTCCTGGCCAACGGTAAGGCATCGCAGGCGCTGATCTCGATCATCAAACAGGCCGGTGCGACCGTGGCCGGTTTGGGGATCGTGATCGAGAAGTCGTTCCAGGGTGGGCGTGCGGAACTGGATGCGCAGGGTTATCGGGTTGAGTCGCTGGCTCGTGTGCAGTCGCTGAAGGATGGCGTCGTCACCTTCATCGAATAACCCGCCACACCGCATTTCCCCTGTGGGAGCCAGCCTGCTGGCGATGGCGTTGTGTCAGTCAAAACCTTCATGACTGACAGACAGCCATCGCCAGCAGGCTGGCTCCCACAGTTGTTTTGTGTTGGCTGTTATTGCACGGTGGCTTTGAGGCCGGTGAGCAGCAACCGCTGAAACAGGTCCTCTTTCAACCCCTCAGGGTTGGTCAGCTGCATGCGTGCCAAATGCTCGGGAAACGCCGAAGCCTCGGGCGCATCCAGCGCGGCTTTGCCCAACTCAAGAATCTCCGTCAGCTTGAACTTGCTCTTCAACCAATTCAGCGCCCGCAACAAATCCCTCTCCACCTCAGTGAAATCACACCCCAGCGGATACTCCGGAAACAGATTCGGATGGAGCGCCTGAATCGCCTGCAAGCGCTCCGGGCTGTTGTCGGCAAAACGCGGATCGATGCGGAAATTTTTCGGCAATTTGCCAACGTTTTGCGCCTGCTCGATCAGGCCCGGCTGGAAGCGAGAGTCGCTGATATTCAGCAACGCCTCGATCACTGCCGCGTCGGTCTTGCCGCGCAGATCGGCGATGCCGTATTCGGTGACCACGATGTCACGCAAATGCCGCGGGATCGTGCAGTGCCCGTATTCCCAGACAATGTTCGAACTGACCTCACCACCCGCCTCGCGCCAGCTACGCAACAACAGCACCGACCGCGCGCCTTCCAGCGCATGGCCCTGGGCAACAAAGTTGTATTGCCCGCCGACGCCGCTGAGCACGCGCCCGCTTTCAAGCTGATCAGCCACACCTGCGCCGAGCAGGGTCATGGTGAACACGGTGTTGATAAAGCGCGCATCCAGGCGCTGCAAGCGTTTGAGCTCTTCCTGACCGTAGAGCTCGTTGATGTAGCTGATGCGGGTCATATTGAATTCGAGGCGCTTGCTTTGCGGTAGCTCGCGCAGGCGCTCGTAGAAACTGCGTGGCCCGAGGAAAAACCCGCCATGCACGCTGATGCCGTCCGTTTGCGCGGCCTCGTCGAGGGTGCCGGCATTGGCCTGCTGCTGGGTCGGTACGTCCGGGTAGACCTTGCGCCGCACGATCCCGGCGTCGGCCAGCACCAGCAAGCCGTTGACGAACATTTCGCTGCACCCGTAAAGGCCCTTGGCGAACGGTTCGATGCCGCCTTCGCGGTCGATCAACTGCGCCCACTGGCTGAGATTGATATCCGCCAGCAACGCTTTGTAACCGGCATTGTCGGCCTGGCGCGCCAGCAACGCCGCGGTCAGAGCATCGCCCATGGCACCGATGCCGATCTGCAAGGTGCCGCCATCGCGTACCAGCGTACTGGCGTGCAAGCCGATGAAGTGATCCTGAAAGCCCACCGGCATGTTCGGCGTGGAGAACAACGTGGTGTTGTCCTTCTCGTCGATTAAAAAGTCGAACGCGTCGATGCCGATTTCGGCGTCACCGGGCATGTAGGGCAAGTCGTTGTGGACCTGGCCCACCAACAGAATCGTCTCCCCCGCCGCCCGCCGTTTGGCGATCATCGGAAACAGGTCGAGGGTGATGTCCGGGTTGCAACTCAGGCTCAGTCGATCCGGATGCTCGGAGTGGCTGGCCACCAGTTGCGCCACGATATTCAAGCCAGCGGCATTGATGTCCCGCGCGGCGTGGCTGTAGTTGCTGCTCACGTAATCCTGCTGGGCCGACGCGCTATGGAGCAGGCTGCCAGGCTGCATGAAAAACTGCTGGATATGGATGTTCGCCGGCAGGCTGTCCTTGTGCAGGCCGGCGAGGAAATCCAGTTCCGGATAATCGCCAAAGACCCGCTCGATAAAGGGTTCGAGAAAGCGCTTTTGCAAACCGTCACCCAAGGCAGGACGGCCCAGGCACAGAGCGGTGTAGATCGTCAGCTGTCGTTCGGGCAATTGCGCGATGCGCTGGAACAGTGCGTTGACGAAGTGGTTGGGTTTGCCCAGACCGAGTGGCAGGCCCATGTGGATATGCGCCGGCAACCGCGCCAATACGTCATCGACCGCTTGCTCGATAGAACACAGCTGCACCATCTGATCCTCCCTTACATTCCGTGAATTGGGGTTGGACCGAGCTTGCCGGGTCTTTGCTGCAATGAACAGTCTTGGGCAGTAAATCGCAGGCACAAAAAAGCCGCTCGAAAGCGGCTTTTTGCTGAAGATGAACGCTTATTTCAAGCCGGACATTTTCTGGATCGCGCCTTTGAGCTCGGCATCGGAGCAATCGGCGCAGGTGCCCTTAGGTGGCATCGAGTTGATACCGGTAATGGCTTTGGCCAGGATGCCGTCGAGGCCGCCCTGGTGATCGGCACGTTCTTTCCACGCTGCCGTGTCACCGATTTTCGGCGCGCCCAACAGGCCTGTACCGTGGCAAGCGTTGCAATGTTTTGCAACCACTTCGTCCGGGGTTTTGGCTCCGCCACCACCACCAGCGGAAGCGGCCACTTCCATCCCCTTGCACTCTTGACCCGTCACACAGACCTGGCCGACTGGTTCAAGGCGTTTTGCAATATCGTCGTTGGTCGCTGCTTGTGCGCTGACTGCCCATAGGGCCAATACGGTTGCTGGTACGGCCAGCATTTTCATAATTAGATTCACGCGTTCACCCTCAATGGTGGCTAGTCACGCCTACGGCCACGGTTCGCAGGCGGGCGCAAGTATAACGGTAACCCCGTCACACTGAAACAACCCCAAAGTCGAAGGGGTCTTGTTGCGCAATGGAAAAACGGTTCGGGTACCTCCGCCATGCTGGCAGGACGCCTCTTCTCTTAGAAATTCGCGGGCGTGGCTGCGCTGATTAGTCGCGCCGGCGCGTCGAACGGATTACGGAAACGGTGTGGCTTGGTACTTTCAAAGTAGTAGCTGTCGCCGGCTTCGAGCACAAAAGTTTCGAGCCCTACCACCAGTTCCAGTCGGCCTTCCACCAAAATGCCGGTTTCCTCGCCCTCATGGGTGAGCATCTCGTCACCGGTGTCGGCGCCAGGCGGATAGATTTCATTGAGGAAGGCGATAGCCCGGCTCGGGTGCGCCCGACCGACCAGTTTCATGGTCACTGCGCCATCGGAAATATCGATCAGCTCGTTGGCTTTGTAGACGATCTGCGTCGGTTTTTCCTGCAGGATTTCTTCGGAAAAGAACTCGACCATGGACATGGGAATCCCGCCCAGTACTTTCCTCAGCGAACTGATCGAGGGACTGACGCTGTTCTTCTCGATCATCGAAATCGTGCTGTTGGTGACGCCCGCGCGCTTGGCGAGCTCACGCTGGGAAAGACCTTTGAGCTTACGGATGGATTGCAGTCGTTCACCGACGTCCAATGCTGGAGCCTCCAGGGATTCAGGTTGTTGGAATATTGAGCGATATCATGGCGACAGCGTTCAGTATTTACAACACTTGGACCTGAATCCTGTTCGGTGAAGCGACTTTCGGTCGGGACGCTTTGACCTAAGCCCCGGAATAGAGCTTTGGAACCCGGCGCAGGTTGCAGAAGATCTGATAAGGAATCGTGTCAGCGGCAGCAGCCACCTCGCTGGCGAGGATGTTCTTGCCCCACAACTCGACGGTCGAACCCAGGCCGGCCTGCGGCACATCGGTCAGATCGATGCAGAGCATGTCCATCGACACGCGACCAATCAACTGGCTGCGCTGCCCGGCGACCAACACTGGCGTGCCGGTCGGTGCCTGACGCGGGTAACCATCGGCATAACCCATGGCCACCACCCCGACGCGCATCGTCTTGGGGGTGATGAATTTGGCGCCGTAACCGATCGGCTCGCCGGCCGGCAGTTCACGCACGCAGATCACTTTCGATTCCAGGGTCATCACCGGCTGCAAACGGGAGGGCACGGCGTTGGCTTCTTCAAACGGCGTGGCGCCGTAGAGCATGATGCCCGGGCGAACCCAATCGCTCGGAATCTGCGGCCAACCGAGTACCGCCGGCGAATTGCGCAGGCTGATCTCGGCCGACAAACCTTTACGTGCCGCTTCAAATACCGCGACCTGCTCGGAGCTGGCCTGCTCGTGCAGCTCATCGGCGCGGGCGAAGTGGCTCATCAAGACAATCTTCGCCACCTTGCCGCTGGCCAGCAGCCGTTGATAAGCCGCCTGATAATCCTTTGGATGCAAACCCACCCGGTGCATGCCCGAATCAAGCTTGAGCCAGACCGTGATCGGCTTGCTCAACGCGGCGTTCTCGATAGCTTCGAGCTGCCACAACGAATGCACCACGCACCAGAAATCATGCTCGACGATCAGCGACAGCTCATCGGCTTCGAAAAAACCTTCCAGCAACAACACCGGCGCCCGGATACCCGCTGCGCGCAGCTCCAACGCTTCTTCGATGCAAGCCACGGCAAACCCGTCCGCCTCGGCTTCCAGCGCCTGGGCGCAACGCACCGCACCATGGCCGTAGGCATCGGCCTTGATCACCGCGAGGGCCTTTGCCCCCGTGACTTCACGGGCGATCTGGTAGTTGTGACGCAAGGCTTGAAGGTCGATCAGGGCACGGGCTGGACGCATGGCGGCAGGCTTCTAGGCGGTCATGGGAATAAAAACCGGCGCTGGCTGACGGCGTGAACCGCCAACAGCACCGGGAGAGGGATCTTTCTGACAGGCTTATGGCAGAGCGGCTACAACCGACAGCTCAACCAGGATTTCCGGTTCGCACAGTTTCGACTCAACGGTGGCGCGGGCCGGGGCGACGCCTTTTGGCAGCCACTTGTCCCACACCGCGTTCATGCCTTCGAAATGCGCGTCGATGTCTTTCAGGTAAATCGTGACCGACAGCAAACGGCTCTTGTCGGTGCCTGCCAGATCGAGCAAACGTTCGATATTGGCGAGGGTTTCACGGGTCTGCTGTTCAATCCCGGCACTCATGTCGTCGCCGACTTGCCCTGCCAGATAGACGGTGCCGCTGTGGACAACGATCTGGCTCATGCGCTCATTGGTGAGCTGGCGCTGGATTGACATGTTTTGCGGACTCCTGAAGTTTGGTGCCGTAACGGGAAATATCGAGGCCTTCGGCGCTGATCTGCGGCGTTTTCTTCGCCATCAGGTCAGCCAGCAAACGGCCGGAGCCGCACGCCATGGTCCAGCCGAGCGTGCCGTGACCGGTGTTCAGGAACAGGTTGCTGAACGGGGTGGCGCCAACGATCGGCGTGCCGTCCGGGGTGGTCGGACGCAGACCGGTCCAGAAACTCGCCTGGGCCAGATCGCCGCCCTGAGGATAAAGGTCGTTGACGATCATCTCCAGGGTTTCGCGCCGACGCGGGTTCAGCGACAGGTCAAAACCGGCTATTTCAGCCATGCCGCCGACGCGGATACGGTTGTCGAAGCGGGTGATCGCGACCTTGTAGGTCTCGTCGAGAATGGTCGAAGTCGGGGCCATCGCCGGGTTGGTGATCGGCACGGTCAGGGAGTAACCCTTGAGCGGATACACCGGGGCCTTGATACCCAGCGGCTTGAGCAGTTGCGGCGAATAGCTGCCGAGTGCCAGCACGTAGCGGTCGGCGGTTTCCAGCTTGCCGTCAATCCACACACCGTTGATGCGATCACCGGCGAAGTCGAGCTTCTGAATGTCCTGGCCGAAACGGAACTCCACGCCCAGTTTCACAGCCATTTCGGCCAGTCGAACGGTGAACATCTGGCAATCGCCGGTCTGGTCGTTCGGCAGGCGCAGGGCACCGGCGAGGATATCGGTGACGCTGGCCAGGGCCGGCTCAACGCGGGCAATGCCAGCGCGGTCCAGCAGTTCGAACGGCACGCCGGACTCTTTCAGTACGGCGATGTCTTTCGCGGCGCCGTCCAGTTGAGCCTGGGTGCGGAACAGTTGGGTCGTACCCAGGCTGCGGCCTTCGTAGGCAATGCCGGTTTCAGCGCGCAATTCGTCGAGGCAGTCACGGCTGTACTCGGACAGACGGACCATGCGCTCTTTGTTCACCGCATAACGGCTGGCGGTGCAGTTACGCAGCATCTGTGCCATCCACAGGTATTGGCCGATGTCGGCGGTGGCCTTGATCGCCAGCGGTGCGTGGCGCTGCAACAGCCACTTGATGGCCTTGAGCGGCACGCCCGGTGCGGCCCACGGCGAGGCATAACCCGGCGATACCTGCCCGGCGTTGGCGAAACTGGTCTCCATGGCAGCGGCTGGCTGACGGTCCACCACCACCACTTCGAACCCGGCACGCGCCAGATAATAAGCACTGGTGGTACCGATGACGCCGCTACCCAAGACCATAACGCGCATTTTCATATCCCTCATCGCGGCTTGCCGCTGACGTTCGTAGTTGTAGAGCATTGATGTGCGCAGTGTAAAAAAGATTAGGCAGTGCTTTTCACTATATAACTGCCTATATTTGGCGAGAATTCTCGGCAAAAACCCTTTTCACGGAGGCGCATCCCCTATGCGTACCAACACTCAAACCAAACGTGAGCTGGACAAGATCGACCGCAACATCCTGCGGATCCTGCAAGCGGACGGGCGCATCTCCTTCACCGAGCTTGGGGAAAAGGTCGGGCTCTCGACCACGCCGTGTACCGAGCGGGTCCGGCGGCTGGAGCGCGAAGGGATCATCATGGGCTACAACGCCCGGCTCAATCCGCAGCACCTCAAGGGTAGTCTCCTGGTGTTCGTCGAGATCAGTCTCGACTACAAATCCGGCGATACTTTCGAAGAGTTCCGACGTGCGGTGCTGAAACTGCCCCATGTGCTGGAGTGCCATTTGGTGTCGGGGGATTTCGACTACCTGGTGAAGGCGCGGATTTCCGAGATGGCTTCCTACCGCAAGCTGCTGGGCGACATTTTGCTCAAGCTGCCGCATGTGCGGGAATCGAAGAGCTATATCGTGATGGAAGAGGTGAAGGAGAGTTTGTGCCTGCCGATTCCGGATTGAGGCTTTGTGGTGTCTGTTCAGACCCCATCGCTAGCAGGCTAGCTCCCACAGTTGATCTTCAGTGGTCAGAAATTCGGCGTACACACAGATCCAGTGTGGGAGCTAGCCTGCTAGCGATTACAGGCAACTCGGTCTTCCCTCAGACGAGGACCTGCCGAGTAGACACCATGTACTCATGAATCTGCTTCTCAACCCGCGGATGAATAAGCTCCACCGGCCCACGCCCATTCGGGCACGGCAAGGTCTTGGTGGTACCAAACAGCCGGCAGATCAGCGGCCGCTCGTCATACACCGTGCAGCCATTGGGCCCCAGGTGCACGCAGTTGAGCTCATCCATCGCCGCATCCTGCTCGGCCCGGGTCTTGCGCGGCAGGCGGGACATTTCTTCCGGCGAGGTGGTCACCGGCCCACAGCAGTCATGGCAGCCGGGCACGCACTCGAACGAGGGGATCTGCTGGCGCAGCGTGCGAATTTTCTGACTGTTGCAGCTCATCGAAGCGGTAACCAAAAGCGGAATAGACCGGGAGTCTGACGCAAAAGCCGCGATCCAGACAGCCTCAACCGACCAGTGTTGCCCGTGCCGGAAGGTCCGGCTTATGCTCCGTCAAATTTTATAGACACACGAATCAGGGACGCTCACATGAATGCCCGTGCCCAGCACACTGCCTCTTACTACGCCGCCAGCAGCCTGCCGCAGCCCGATCATCCGGCGCTGCAAGGCGATCTGGTAGCGGACGTATGCGTGGTCGGCGGCGGGTTTTCCGGGCTGAACGCGGCGCTTGAGCTGGCCGAACGCGGCCTCAGCGTGATCTTGCTGGAAGCGCACAAGATCGGCTGGGGTGCCAGCGGACGCAATGGCGGGCAATTGATTCGTGGCGTCGGTCATGGCCTCGATCAGTTTGCCAACGTAATCGGTGCGGACGGCGTGCGCCAGATGAAACTCATGGGCCTGGAAGCGGTGGAAATCGTCCGCCAGCGAGTCGAGCGTTTTCAGATTCCGTGCGACCTGACCTGGGGTTATTGCGACCTGGCGAACAAGCCTCGCGACCTCGAGGGTTTCGCCGAAGACGCCGAAGAGCTGCGCAGCCTTGGCTACCGCTACGAAACCCGGCTGCTGCAAGCCAATGAAATGCACAGCGTGGTGGGTTCGGACCGCTACGTCGGCGGCCTGATCGACATGGGCTCGGGCCATCTTCACCCGCTTAACCTGGCCTTGGGCGAAGCGGCCGCCGCGCAGCAGCTGGGCGCGAAGCTGTTCGAACACTCGGCGGTGACCCGCATCGATTACGGCCCCGAAGTAAAGGTCCATACCGCCCAAGGTTCGGTTCGCGCCAGGACGCTGGTGCTGGGCTGCAACGCCTACCTCAACGAACTCAACCCGCAGCTCAGCGGCAAAGTGCTGCCTGCGGGCAGCTACATCATTGCCACCGGGCCGTTGAGTGAAGAACTGGCGCACTCACTGCTGCCGCAGAACATGGCGGTCTGCGATCAACGAGTGGCCCTGGATTACTACCGACTCTCAGCGGATCGACGCTTGCTGTTCGGCGGTGCCTGCCACTATTCAGGACGCGACCCGAAGGACATCGGCGCGTACATGCGGCCGAAGATGCTGGAAGTCTTCCCGCAACTGGGCGGGGTGAAGATCGACTATCAATGGGGCGGGATGATCGGCATCGGCGCCAACCGCCTGCCACAGATCGGCCGGCTCAAGGACCAGCCGAATGTGTATTACGCCCAGGCGTATTCCGGGCATGGGGTGAATGCCACGCATTTGGCGGGCAAGTTGTTGGCTGAAGCGATCAGCGGGCAGCAGGGTGGAGGGTTTGATCTGTTTGCTAAGGTGCCGCATATCACCTTCCCGGGCGGGAAGCATTTGCGCTCTCCGTTGTTGGCGTTGGGGATGTTGTGGCATCGGCTTAAAGAGTTGGTCTGAAAGATTTTCAGTGCCTGTACCGACGCCTTCGCGGGCAAGCCCGCTCCCACAAGGGTCTTCGGTGTCCACAAAATTTGTGTTCACCACTCAACCCTGTGGGAACGGGCTTGCCCGCGAAGAGGCCCGCATGAACACCGCAAGACTCAGATCCGCCAGAAAGGCTTAAGCCCCTCCTCCCGCGCCTGCTCCCGACTCAGCCCGACATCCCTGAGTTGCTCCGGTGTGAGCGCCAGCAACGCCTTGCGCGTGTGCAGGCGATGCCAGAACAGACCCCAGCGACTCAGGCCGGACGGTGCGTTGCGCATGACCGCCTCGCGTGTGCCGTTGATTTGCCCTGCCGCCAGTTCCTGACTGTGTATCGTCAGCCGCACATCGCTCAAGCCGTTCATTTTGATTGCTCCTGTTTACTTGGGTAGCCAGAGCTTTCATGATGCGCGGAGTGCAAAAAGCATTACAGATTCAACGAGACTGTATTAACTCCATACAGATTCTTCGATTTAGCGTCTGAATCCGATAATTTCGCCCCATCTGTACTGGTTAACCCAATCACCCACACCGAGACTGCGCCATGACCCTCTACGTCAACCTCGCCGAATTGCTCGGCACCCGTATCGAACAGGGCTTCTATCGCCCCGGTGACCGGCTGCCGTCGGTGCGAGCGTTGAGTGTCGAGCACGGGGTCAGCCTGAGCACGGTGCAGCAGGCTTATCGCGTGCTGGAAGACAGTGGGCTGGCGACCCCCAAACCCAAGTCCGGCTACTTCGTACCGGTGGGCCGCGAATTACCGGAGCTGCCGGCCATCGGCCGTCCGGCCCAGCGTCCGGTGGACATTTCGCAGTGGGATCAGGTGCTGGAATTGATCCGCGCCGTCCCGCGCAAGGACGTCGTGCAACTGGGCCGCGGCATGCCAGACATCAACACGCCGACCATGAAACCGTTGCTGCGCAACCTGGCGCGCATCAGCCGTCGCCAGGACATGCCCGGTCTGTATTACGACAACATCTACGGCACCCTCGAACTGCGCGAACAGATCGCCCGCCTGATGCTCGATTCCGGTTGCCAATTGACCGCCCATGACCTGGTGGTGACCACCGGTTGCCATGAAGCGCTGTCCACCAGCATTCGCGCCATCTGCGAGCCGGGGGACATTGTGGCGGTGGACTCGCCAAGCTTTCACGGCGCCATGCAGACCCTCAAAGGCTTGGGCATGAAAGCCCTGGAAATCCCTACAGACCCCATCACCGGGATCAGCCTCGACGCGCTCGAACTGGCGTTGGAGCAATGGCCGATCAAGGCCATACAGTTGACACCCAACTGCAACAACCCGCTGGGCTACATCATGCCGGAATCGCGCAAACGCGCGTTGTTGACGCTCGCACAGCGTTTCGACGTGGCGATTATCGAAGACGATGTGTATGGCGAACTGTCCTACAGCTACCCGCGCCCACGCACGATCAAATCCTTCGACGAGGACGGCCGCGTGTTGCTGTGCAGTTCCTTTTCCAAAACCCTGGCGCCCGGTCTGCGCATTGGCTGGGTCGCGCCCGGACGCTATCTGGAACGGGTGTTGCACATGAAATACATCAGCACTGGCTCCACAGCGCCACAACCGCAGATTGCGATTGCCGAATTTCTCAAGGCCGGGTATTTCGAACCGCATTTGCGGCGGATGCGCACGCAATACCAACGCAGTCGCGACCTGATGATCGACTGGGTCACGCGCTACTTCCCTGCCGGCACCCGCGCCAGTCGCCCGCAAGGCAGCTTCATGTTGTGGGTTGAGCTGCCGGACGGCTTCGACACCCTGAAACTGAATCGCGCCCTGCACGATCAAGGCGTACAGATTGCCGTCGGCAGCATCTTTTCCGCCTCGGGCAAGTACCGCAACTGCCTGCGGATGAACTACGCTGCCAAGCCAACACCCCTGATCGAAGAGGCCGTGCGCAAGGTCGGCGCAGCGGCGATCAAACTGCTCGCGGAAACGGATCACATCACGAACTGACCTTTCTCAGGAAACCAGCGTCCATATGCCGACAATTGCCGCCAATCGGAACGTTCCCACGTGAGAGTCAGACAGCCCCTGCTCGCTCTTCTGTTATTCGCCTCGTTCCTGGGCGGTTGCGCCAGCTTTGATGTTCAACGCGAACCGAGCCAGGCGCTGCCCGCCAGCGACTCGTCATTCGGCCGCTCAATCCAGGCCCAGGCCGCGCCCCATGAAGGCAAGTCCGGCTTTCGCTTGCTGTCCAACAGCAGCGAGGCCTTCATGGCCCGTGCCGAGCTGATCCGCAACGCCCAAAGCAGCCTCGACTTGCAGTACTACATCGTGCATGACGGCATCAGCACGCGGATGCTGGTGGACGAATTGCTCAAGGCCGCCGACCGTGGCGTGCGCGTGAGAATCCTGCTCGATGACACCACCAGCGACGGTCTGGACTGGATCATCGCAACCCTCGCCGCGCACCCGCAGATCCAGATTCGCCTGTTCAACCCGCTGCACCTGGGTCGCGCCACGGGCGTGACGCGCACCATGGGCCGCTTGTTCAACCTGTCGCTGCAACACCGACGCATGCACAACAAGTTGTGGCTGGCGGACAACAGCGCGGCCATCGTCGGCGGCCGCAACCTGGGAGACGAATACTTCGATGCCGAGCCTAACCTGAATTTCACCGACATCGACATGCTCGGTGTCGGGCCGGTGGCGGAACAGCTTGGCCACAGCTTCGACCAGTACTGGAACAGCGCGCTGAGCAAGCCGATCGACGAGTTCCTGTCGAGCAGACCGACGCAAAAGGACCTGCAAAACACCCGCACGCGTCTGGAAGAATCCCTGGAAGAGACCCGCAAGCAGAATCATGCGCTGTATCAGCAGTTGATGACTTACACCACAAAGCCACGCATGGACATCTGGCGCCGGGAGCTGATCTGGGCCTGGAACCAGGCGTTGTGGGATGCACCGAGCAAGGTCTTGTCGGACGGCGAGCCTGACCCCCATTTGCTGCTGACCACGCAACTGGCGCCGGAGCTTACGGGCGTCAGCAAAGAGCTGATCATGATCTCGGCCTACTTCGTACCGGGGCAACCGGGGCTGGTCTACCTCACTGGCCGGGCCGACGCCGGGGTGTCGGTGAGTTTGTTGACCAACTCGCTGGAAGCCACGGACGTGCCGGCCGTGCACGGCGGTTACGCTCCTTATCGCCGGGCGCTGCTGGAACATGGCGTGAAGTTGTACGAACTGCGCCGCCAGCCCGGCGAAGGCGGCGGCAGCGGACCGCATATTTTCTACAGCAAGTCCTTCCGGGGTTCCGATTCCAGCCTGCACAGCAAGGCAATGATCTTCGACCAGCAGAAATCCTTCATCGGCTCATTCAACTTCGACCCACGCTCGGTGCTGTGGAATACCGAAGTCGGGGTTCTGGTGGACAGCCCCGAACTCGCCGCGCATGTGCGCAAAGCGGCCATGGAAGGTATGGCGCCGACCTTGAGCTATCAGGTGAAACTGGAGAATGACCGGATCGTCTGGGAGACGGAAGATGACGGCAAAATGCACACATTGACCAAGGAACCGGGAAGCATGTGGCGCCGTTTCAACTCCTGGTTCAGCACGGCGGTCGGCCTGGAGCGGATGTTGTAGCGTTGCATCCAATCAAATGTGGCGAGGGAGCTTGCTCCCGCTGGGTCGCGAAGCGGCCCTAAACCAGAAGCCCCGTTCATTCAGACTGAACGGGGGCTCCGATAGGCGACTGCTGCGCAGTCGAGCGGGAGCAAGCTCCCTCGCCACAGACTTGTGCAAGGTTTAAGCAGGCTCGGCGACCGTGCCAAACGCGCCCTGACGCATCAGCAGAATCACCAACCCGAACGCCCCCGCCGCCATCAGCAGCGGCAACGCATGCCCACTGATCCACTGGCTGCCAGCCCCGGCAGCCAACGGCCCGATCAGGCAACCGATGCCCCACAGCTGCGCAATGTGCGCGTTGGCTCGCACCAGTGCGTCGTCGCGATAGCGTTCGCCGATCAGGATCAGCGACAAGGTGAACAACCCCCCGGCGCTGGCGCCGAACAACACCCACAGCGGCCAGATCAGCAACGTATCGATGAGCAACGGAATCGCCAGGCTCGACACCAGCAACACGACTGCACATCCGGTGAACAGCGTGCGTCGCGACAAACGATCCGCCAGTGCGCCAATCGGCAATTGCAGCAAGGCATCACCCACCACCACGGTGCTGACCATCGCCAGCGCGATTTCCGTGGTGAAACCCTGACGCAGGCAATACACCGGCAACAAGGTCAGGATCATCGCTTCAAACGCCGCGAACAACGACACCGCCCAGGCAATCGCCGGCAGGCCACGGCAGAAGCCCCACAAGTCGCCAAACGTCACGCTGGCAGCCTCACTGGACGGTGCGCCGCTGCGGCCCAGCAACAGGAGCGGCGCCGCCATGAGCAAGCCGACACCGACCCAGAAGCCGTAATCGTGTTCGGTGCCCAGAACACCCAGCAGCAGCGGCCCGGCCAGCTGACTCAGCGCATAACTGCTGCCATACAGCGCTACCAGGCGCCCTCGCCATTGTTCGACCACCAGTTGGTTGATCCAGCTTTCGCCGAGGATGAAGACCAGAGTCAGGATAACCCCGATCATCAGGCGCAACAGCAGCCAGACCGGATAGCTCGGCAACAGCGCCAGCAAACCGATGGACACCGCTCCGGCCCACAGGCACAGGCCCATGAGGTTGGCCGTGCCAAGACGCGAGGCCAGATGGCTGGAAATCTTCGCCCCGAGCAGCACGCCAATGGCCGGCATCGCCGCCATCACACCAATGGCGAACGAACCGTAGCCCCAACTTTCCAGGCGAAACGACACCAGCGGCATGCTGACACCCAGGGCCAGGCCGACACTCAAGACAGACGCCAACACGGCGAAATAAGTCGCCCAACGCATGTTCCACGCTCCTGTGGATATTTTTTGGCACCACACAAAACAATGTGGGAGCAAGCCTTTGTGGCGAGGGGATTTATCCCCGTTGGGTCGCGCAGCGACCCCAAAACCTGCATTTACGGAGTATCAAATACGCCGCATGCATTGGTTCTGCGACTGCTTCGCAGCCGAACGGGGATAAATCCCCTCACCACAAAGACTTGCTCCCACAAGGATCTTTGTCGGGAGCCTGATTTGGCAGGCTCCCTTTAAGGACTTACAACTTGATCCAGGTCGCCTTCAGCTCGGTGTATTTGTCGAACGCGTGCAGCGACTTGTCGCGGCCATTGCCCGATTGCTTGAAGCCACCGAACGGTGCGGTCATGTCGCCGCCATCGTACTGGTTGACCCAAACGCTACCGGCGCGCAGTGCCTTGGCGGTCAGGTGCGCCTTGGAGATGTCCTTGGTCCACACCGCAGCAGCCAGGCCGTAAGGCGTGTCGTTGGCAATCGCTACGGCTTCTTCGGCGGTGTCGAATGCGATCACCGACAACACTGGACCAAAGATTTCTTCCTGAGCGATTTTCATCGCGTTGGTCACGCCGTCGAAAATCGTCGGCTCAACGTAAGTGCCACCGCTTTCCTGCAGCGTGCGCTTGCCGCCAGCCACCAGTTTGGCGCCGTCGGCGTGGCCGGATTCGATGTAGGACAGCACGGTGTTCATCTGCTGGGTGTCCACCAGCGCGCCGACGTTGGTCGCCGGGTCCAGCGGATTGCCCGGCTTCCAGGTTTTCAGCGCTTCGATCACCAGCGGCAGGAAGGTGTCCTTGATCGAACGTTCGACCAGCAGCCGCGAACCGGCAGTGCAGACTTCGCCCTGGTTGAACGCAATAGCGCCGGCCGCCGCTTCGGCTGCGGCTTGCAGGTCCGGGGCATCGGCGAACACGATGTTCGGGCTCTTGCCGCCCGCTTCGAGCCAGACGCGCTTCATGTTCGATTCGCCGGAGTAGATCAGCAATTGCTTGGCGATCTTGGTCGAACCGGTGAACACCAGGGTGTCGACGTCGTTGTGCAGGGCCAAGGCCTTGCCGACGGTGTGACCGTAACCTGGCAGGACGTTGAGCACGCCTTTCGGAATGCCGGCTTCGACGGCCAGCGCAGCAATGCGAATAGCCGTCAGCGGCGATTTTTCCGACGGTTTGAGGATCACCGAGTTACCGGTGGACAGCGCCGGGCCGAGTTTCCAGCAGGCCATCATCAACGGGAAGTTCCACGGCACGATGGCGCCGACGACGCCGACCGGCTCGCGGGTCACCAGACCCAGCTGATCGTGCGGAGTGGCGGCGACTTCGTCGTAGATCTTGTCGATGGCTTCACCGCTCCAGCTCAGGGCTTGCGCCGCGCCGGGAACGTCGATGTACAGGGAATCGCTGATCGGCTTGCCCATGTCCAGGGTTTCAAGCAGCGCCAGCTCTTCGGCGTGCTGCTTCAGCAAGCCGGCGAAACGGATCATGGTGGCTTTGCGTTTGGTCGGCGCCAGGCGCGACCAGACGCCGGAATTGAACGTGGTGCGGGCGTTTTCAACGGCGCGCTGGGCGTCGGCGGCGTCACAGCTGGCAATCTTGCCCAGCAGACGGCCATCGACCGGGCTGATGCACTCGAAGGTCTCGCTGGAGACGGCATCGGTGTATTCGCCATTGATGTAGGCGCGGCCTTCGATCTTCAGATCGCGAGCCCGTTGCTCCCAATCGGCACGAGTCAGGGTGGTCATACGAGTGTCCTCCTCTTATTGAATACGAGCGCCCCGCGATCTTCGCGGACGCTGTCAGGAATTCTGCCCAGCCAGCCTGATTTTTCGGCCCAAGGCAACCGCCACCCTAAACCAGCGGCAGGTGAAGTTTCAATATATTTGACACATGGCGGTCAAACGGCCTTGCGATGTTCATTTTAATAAACATAGACTTTGAGTCTTTTCAGCCATCGCGCCGCAATCACGGGGGATTACAACAATGAATATCCAGGATGTCGTCGACTTCAGCCTCGCCACCACCGAGCCCGAGCGCTATAAGCCGGACCAGGCAAAAATCCTGAAGGGCGATCCCGAGCAAGTGGTCTACAACCACTACAACAGCCCTTGCGGTCAGTTGAATGCGGGCGTGTGGGAAGGCGCTGTTGGCCAGTGGCACGTGAACTTCACCGAGCATGAGTACTGCGAAATCATTCAGGGCGTTTCAGTACTTCGCGACAACGAAGGCAACGGCAAGACCTTGCGCGCGGGTGATCGCTTCGTTATTCCTGCCGGGTTCCGCGGCACTTGGGAGGTGCTCGAAACGTGCCGCAAGATCTATGTGGCGTTTGAACAGAAGGCTTGAGGATTTGTGGTGTTCGGGCCGGCCTCATCGCGGGCAAGCCACGCTCCCACAGGTTTTGTGGTCCAAACAGATCACTGTGGGAGCGGGCTTGCCCGCGATGAGGCCCTGAAGGGCAACGCAAAAACCCAGGCAACAAAAAAGGCCCGTATCTCGCGATACGGGCCTTTTTCGTAAGAGGGAAAAATCAATTACTTGATTTTGCCTTCTTTGTAGATCACGTGCTTGCGAACAACCGGATCAAATTTCTTGATCTCGATTTTGTCCGGAGTAGTACGCTTGTTCTTGTCGGTAGTGTAGAAGTGACCAGTACCGGCGCTCGAAATCAAACGAATCAATTCACGCATGATTAGCTCCCTTAGATCTTGCCGGCTTTGCGGATTTCGGCCAGCACGACAGTGATGCCACGCTTGTCGATGATACGCATGCCTTTGGCAGATACGCGCAGACGCACGAAACGTTTCTCTTCTTCAACCCAGAAGCGGTGATGCTGCAGGTTCGGCAGGAAACGACGACGGGTTTTGTTGTTTGCGTGGGAAATGTTATTCCCAGTCACCGGACCCTTACCGGTAACTTGACATACTCTCGACATGCCTCAGCCCTCTAAAACCACATGCCCAACCCGGCATGGGTTGGCCGCTTAATCTCTCAGTCATTTGGCGCCAGGCGCCGCGTTTCTTTAGAGGTCTTACCGGCTACACCTACAGTGAAGGAACCGGGCCCCTAGAAAAGAGCGCTGCTTTATACCAGAAAGACTGGAGAGCAACAACATTCCGTGTGCGCGGACTTGATAAATTCCCCATTTTTCGGGCGCCGAGCGCTTTGGATAAAGGCTGTGGCCGATTAAGACCGCTCGTCGCAGAGAATCGGCCAACCGACCGATTCCGGGTTTTCCTCGGCCCGCATCACCGAAAACAAGCGCACATAGTCCCCTGAAAATGAAAAAGGGGATAGTCATTTGCAAAAGAGCCCACTAGGGTAAGCCTTTTCCAGACTGCACTTGCAGATGGGCCTTCGATCTGTAAAGGAATCCGACCATGCGCCTCGCTGCCCTACCGCTGTTGCTCGCCCCGCTCCTGCTGAGCCCGCTGGCCCATGCCGCCGCCCTGAGCGTCTGCACCGAGGCCAGCCCGGAAGGGTTCGACGTGGTGCAATACAACTCGCTGACCACCACCAACGCGTCGGCCGATGTGCTGATGAATCGGCTGGTTGACTTCGACACCGCCAGCGGCAAAGTGGTCGCCAGCCTCGCAGACAGCTGGGAAGTCACGCCCGACGGCCTGACGTATGTGTTCAAGCTTCACCCGCAGGTGAAATTCCACCGCACCGAATATTTCAGCCCGACCCGCGAGCTGACCGCCGAAGACGTGAAGTTCAGTTTTGACCGCATGCTCGATCCGGCACACCCTTGGCACAAAGTGGCTCAAAGCGGCTTCCCGCACGCCCAGTCGATGCAGTTGCCGGCGTTGATCAAGAAGATCGATGCCCTGGACCCGCTGACCGTGCGTTTCACCCTCGATCACCCGGATTCGACCTTCCTCGCGACCCTGAGCATGGGCTTCGCCTCGATCTATTCCGCCGAATACGCCGACAAACTGCTTAAGGCCGGCACCCCGGAGAAGCTCAACAGCCAGCCGATCGGCAGCGGCCCGTTCGTGTTCACGCGTTTCCAGAAAGATGCCTCGATTCGCTACAAGGCCAACCCGGACTACTTCCGTGGCAAGCCGTCGGTGGACCCACTGATCTTCGCTATCACGCCGGATGCCAACGTGCGCTTGCAGAAATTGCGCCGCAACGAGTGCCAGATCGCCCTGTCGCCCAAACCTCTGGACGTACAGGCCGCGCTGAAAGAACCGACTCTGAAAGTGGAAAAGACTGACGCCTTCATGACCGCGTTTGTCGGCATTAACAGCCAGCATCCACCGCTGGACAAACCTGAAGTGCGCCAGGCGATCAACCTCGCGTTCGACAAGGCTAACTACGTCAAAGCCGTGTTCGAAGACACCGCCGAGCCCGCCAACGGCCCGTACCCGCCCAACACCTGGAGCTACGCCAAAGGCCTGCCGGGTTATCCGCATGATGTCGAAAAGGCCAAGGCACTCATGGCCAAGGCCGGACTCAAGGACGGTTTCCAGACCACCATCTGGACCCGACCTTCCGGCAGCCTGCTGAATCCGAACCCAAGCCTCAGCGCTCAAATGCTGCAATCGGACCTCGCAGAAATCGGCATTCAGGCCGAGATTCGGGTGATCGAATGGGGCGAGCTGATTCGTCGTGCCAAGGCCGGCGAGCACGACCTGCTGTTCATGGGCTGGGCAGGTGACAATGGCGACCCGGACAACTTCCTCACGCCGCAGTTTTCCTGCGCCGCGGTCAAATCTGGCACCAACTTCGCCCGCTACTGCAACCAAGACCTGGACAAACTGATCAGCGCTGGCAAGACCACCGGCGAGCAAGGCGTGCGCACCAAGCTCTACGAACAGGCCCAGGCGCAGATCCAGCAGCAGGCGTTGTGGCTGCCGCTGGCGCATCCGACGGCGTTCGCGTTGACGCGCAAGGACGTCGAGGGTTACCAAGTCAGCCCGTTCGGCCGCCAGGACTACTCGAAGGTCAACCTGAAGTAACCGCCACACCACAAAACCTTGTAGGAGCCGGCTTGCTGGCGATGGCATCAACGCGGTTAATCAGCCACACCGCGCCGTCCGGATCGCCAGCAAGCCGGCTCCTACACAGTCCGCGTTTATCCTGTTACATCCACCCATACTCAGCCATCGACAACGGATCGCCGTCACCGATGATGAAATGGTCGAGCACCCGCACATCAACCAGATCTAGCGCCTCTTGCAGGCGCTTGGTCAGCAACCTATCGGCCTGACTGGGGCTGGGATTGCCCGAAGGATGGTTGTGGCACAGGATCAACGCGGCGGCGTTGTGGGCCAACGCACGCTTAACCACTTGTCTCGGATAGACACTGGTGTTGTCGATGGAACCGCGAAACAACACTTCAAAGGTCAGCACTTGATGCTTGGAATCCAGAAACAAACAGCCAAATACCTCATGGGGCTCATGGCGCAGCATCGATTTCAGGTAATCCCGAACGGCCTGCGGATTTTCCAGCGCTGATTTTTGGCGTGCCCGCTCGGCCAAATGCCTCCGCCCCATCTCCTGAGCTGCTTGTAACTGAGCGAATTTCGCTGGCCCGAGCCCCAAATGTCTGCTGAACGCTACCTGATCAGCCTCAAGCAATGAGCGCAGGCTGCCAAACTGATTCAGCAGGTGTCGAGCCAGGTCCACCGCGCTTTTACCCGACACGCCGGTCCGTAAAAATATCGCCAGCAGTTCGGCGTCTGAAAGACTCGCCGAACCCAACTCAAGTAACCTCTCCCGCGGCCGCTCAGCCGCCGGCCAATCGCGAATACTCATACCACCTCCTTGGTCTGTGGGCGCCGCTGTTCCATAGCGGTCGCTGTGATATCGTAGCCCATCTTTTTTGCGAGCGATTTCACTCCTGGGGAGGGGGTATCGCCACGCAGTCATCCAACGAAATGAAAGGCAGACCTATGCAGCGGCTGTATCGGAAACGCATCGTTCTGGGCGTCGGCGGCGGCATTGCTGCCTACAAGAGCGCCGACCTGGTTCGCCGCCTGATCGACCAGGGTGCCGAAGTGCGCGTGGTCATGACCCGTGGCGGCAGCGAGTTCATCACCCCGTTGACCATGCAGGCCTTGTCCGGCCACCCGGTTCATCTCGACCTGCTGGACCCGGCAGCCGAAGCTGCCATGGGCCACATCGAGCTGGCCAAGTGGGCCGATATGGTGCTGATCGCCCCCGCTACGGCGGACCTGATCGCCCGACTGGCACAAGGTATTGCCGACGACCTGCTGACCACGCTGGTGCTGGCCACCGATGCCGTGGTCGCCGTCGCCCCGGCGATGAACCAGGCCATGTGGCGCGACCCAGCGACCCAGGCCAACCTGCAAATCCTCGAAAGCCGCGACATCAAAGCCTTCGGTCCGGCCTCCGGCAGCCAGGCCTGCGGCGACGTCGGTCTGGGTCGCATGCTCGAAGCCCTCGAGCTCGCCCAATGCGCGGCGGACTGCTTCAAGCGCCAGGCATTGACTGGCAAACACGTGCTGATCACCGCCGGCCCGACCCAGGAAAACATCGACCCGGTGCGCTACATCACCAACCACAGCTCCGGAAAAATGGGATTTGCCCTGGCCGAAGCCGCGGTAGAAGCCGGCGCCCGTGTCACGCTGATCACCGGACCGGTGCACCTGCCGACCCCGGATCGTGTCACGCGCATCGACGTGGTCAGCGCTCGCGACATGCTCGCCGCCTGTGAAGCTGCGATCCCTTGCGACCTGTTTATCGCCTCGGCAGCGGTCGCGGATTACCGCCCGGAGGTGGTCGCCCCACAGAAACTCAAGAAAGACCCTACGAATGGCGACGGCTTGTTGCTACAGATGGTGCGCAACCCCGACATCCTGGCCACCATCGCCACACGCCCCGACCGTCCGTTCAGTGTCGGGTTTGCCGCCGAAACCGAACACCTGCTCGACTACGCTGCCCGCAAGTTGAAAGACAAGAACCTCGATTTGATCGTCGCCAACGACGTCGCCAACCCGAGCATTGGCTTCAACAGCGAAGAAAACGCCTGCAGCGTGATCGATCGTGAACTGCACGCCACACTTTTCGCCCAGACCAGCAAGAGCAAAATTGCTCGCCAGCTGATCACTTTTATCGCCGAACGTCTGAACCAGGTTTAATTTACATGCACGCTTTGCAAGCCAAGATCCTCGACCCCCGCATCGGTACCGAATTCCCGCTGCCGCAGTACGCCACGCCAGGCTCCGCCGGCCTCGACCTGCGCGCCATGCTGGAAAAAGACACCGTCATCAAGCCGGGCGAAACCCTGCTGATCCCGACCGGCCTGTCGGTCTACATTGGCGATCCAGGTTTGGCCGCGCTGATTCTGCCGCGCTCCGGCCTGGGCCATAAACACGGCATCGTACTGGGCAATCTGGTCGGTTTGATCGACTCCGATTACCAGGGCCCGCTGATGGTCTCGTGCTGGAACCGTGGCCAGACCGACTTCAACATGGTAGTCGGTGAGCGCCTGGCTCAATTGGTTCTGGTGCCGGTGGTTCAAGCGCACTTCGAGATGGTCGAAGAGTTCGTTGAAACCGAGCGCGGCGCGGGTGGTTTCGGACATTCCGGCAGCCATTGATCCGATAGATGCCCCACTTGTGGCGAGCGAACTTGCTCGCGCTGGGCTGCGAAGCGGCCCCAAAAGATAGGACTGCTACGCAGTCCGACGGGAGCAAGCTCCCTCGCCACAGGTGCATTTCAGGGTACAAATTGCACAGCCGTCATCTGGAAGGGTTACCACTGAATATCAAGGGATTGGCGGGCCAAATGCGCGCCGATGCCGCGGTCATGGCCTTTGCACACCACGAACTCTCTGTGGAAAACGCCGTCATACCCTTCAGTTTGTGCCTGCCGACGAGTCATTCCCAGGCAGGTCCAGTCACTTTCGAAATGGAGCAATCCCACAGATGAGCAGTCCAGCCCAAGTCGCACCCAAGTTCCCCGACAGCATCTTCCGCGCCTACGACATTCGCGGCACCGTCCCGGAATTCCTGAACGCTGAGACCGCTTACTGGCTCGGCCGCGCCATCGGTGCCCAAAGCCTGGCCCAAGACGAACCGAACGTTTCCGTTGGCCGCGACGGCCGCCTCTCCGGCCCTGAACTGGTCGAACAATTGATCAAGGGCCTGGCCGATAGCGGCTGCCACGTCAGCGACGTCGGCCTGGTGCCAACCCCGGCGCTGTACTACGCCGCCAACGTACTGGCCGGCAAATCCGGCGTCATGCTGACCGGTAGCCACAACCCGTCGAACTACAACGGCTTCAAGATCGTCATCGCTGGCGATACCTTGGCCAACGAACAGATCCAGGCCCTGCACGACCGCCTCAAGACCCACAACCTGAGCAGCGGCAAGGGCAGCGTCACCCAGGTCGAGATCCTCGACCGCTACAACACCGAAATCGTCCAGGACATCAAACTGGCCCGTCGCCTGAAAGTCGTGGTCGACTGCGGCAACGGCGCGGCCGGCGTGATCGCCCCGCAATTGATCGAAGCGTTGAACTGCGAAGTCATCCCGCTGTTCTGCGACGTCGACGGCAACTTCCCGAACCACCACCCGGACCCGGGCAAGCCTGAAAACCTGGTGGACCTGATCGCCAAGGTCAAGGAAACCAACGCCGACCTCGGCCTGGCTTTCGACGGCGACGGCGACCGCGTTGGCGTAGTCACCAACACCGGCAGCATCGTCTACCCGGACCGCCTGCTGATGCTGTTCGCTCGTGACGTGCTGGAACGCAATCCGGACGCGGAAATCATCTTCGACGTCAAATGCACCCGCCGCCTGACGCCGCTGATCAAGGAATACGGCGGTCGTCCGCTAATGTGGAAGACCGGTCACTCGTTGATCAAAAAGAAAATGAAACAAACCGGCGCGCTGTTGGCCGGCGAAATGAGCGGGCACATCTTCTTCAAGGAACGCTGGTTCGGTTTTGACGACGGCATTTACAGCGCCGCGCGTCTGCTGGAGATACTCAGCAAGGAAAAATCCACCGCGGAAGAGCTGTTTGCGACCTTCCCGAACGATATTTCTACGCCGGAAATCAATATCCATGTGACCGAAGAGAGCAAATTCAGCATCATTGATGCATTGCACGACGCGAAGTGGGGCGAAGGCGCCGACCTGACCACCATCGACGGCGTGCGAGTCGACTACGCCAAAGGCTGGGGCCTGGTTCGCGCGTCCAACACCACACCGGTGCTGGTGCTGCGTTTCGAGGCCGATGACGAGGCGGAATTGCAGCGCATCAAGGACGTATTCAAAGTCCAGCTGAAGCGTGTTGCACCCGATCTCCAATTACCGTTTTGATCTTCTGAAGCACCCGGAGCCCTGAATGACCCTCGAACGCGAAGCCGCCGCCAACACCGCCAAGGTCCTGTCCGAAGCGTTGCCTTACATTCGCCGCTATGTCGGCAAGACGCTGGTGATCAAATACGGCGGCAACGCGATGGAAAGCGAGGAGCTGAAAACCGGCTTCGCCCGCGACATCGTGCTGATGAAAGCTGTCGGCATCAACCCGGTGGTGGTTCACGGCGGCGGCCCGCAAATCGGCGACCTGCTCAAGCGTCTGTCGATCGAGAGCCACTTCATCGATGGCATGCGCGTGACTGACGCGCAGACCATGGACGTGGTGGAAATGGTCCTCGGCGGCCAGGTGAACAAGGACATCGTCAACCTGATCAACCGTCATGGCGGCAGCGCCATCGGCCTGACCGGTAAGGACGCCGAGCTGATTCGTGCGAAGAAGCTCACCGTGACCCGCCAGACGCCGGAGATGACCCAGCCGGAAATCATCGACATCGGGCAAGTGGGCGAAGTGGTCGGCATCAACACCGACCTGCTGAACCTGCTGGTCAAAGGTGATTTCATCCCGGTGATCGCGCCGATTGGCGTTGGCGCCAACGGCGAGTCGTACAACATCAACGCTGACCTGGTGGCCGGCAAAGTCGCTGAAGCGCTGAAAGCTGAAAAGCTGATGCTGCTGACCAACATCGCCGGCCTGATGGACAAGTCGGGCACCGTCCTCACCGGCCTGACCACCCAGCAAGTCGACGACCTGATCGCCGACGGCACGATCTACGGCGGCATGCTGCCGAAGATCCGTTGTGCGCTGGAAGCGGTTCAGGGCGGCGTCGGCAGCTCGTTGATCATTGATGGCCGGGTGCCGAATGCGATTCTGCTGGAAATCTTCACCGATACCGGTGTGGGTACGTTGATCAGCAATCGCAAGCGTCACTGATTCACGCACGGCAAAAGATCGCAGCCTTCGGCAGCACCTACGAATGTACGAATATTCCGTAGGCGCTGACGAAGCCTGCGATCTTTTTTATGCGTGCCGGAAACATCCGACCTGACTTAGCGAAACGTCCGACATCCTGCCTGCAACAGTCCGCATAGGATCTTCCCTGTATCCACAGGAGAATGACCTCATGCAAAAAGACTACGTCCCTTACGGCAGCGATGTTTCAGCAGGCACCTTTGAATGCGTGGACTGCGGACATCGGTATTCGAATCAGGCTAAAACCTCGATTCCGCCGTGCCCCCAGCGCCAGAAATCAGTGCATCTGCTTAATGGCTGGAAAGTTCTGACCGGCCAGGGCGACGCGGTGAAAGATCCGTATCCAAACAGATAAGCACAGCCGTTTCTTTTCCCGATAAAAAAAGGCCCTGTTCTCACAGGGCCTTTTCTTTAGACGCCGAACTGAGCCCTATAGGCTTCAACGGCTGGCAAATGCTGCTTGAGCTGCGGATCGTCCGCGAGGAATTCCAGCACCTGGTTCAGCGACACGATGCTGATCACCGGAATACTGAAATCACGCTCCACTTCCTGGATCGCCGACAACTCGCCGTTGCCACGCTCCTGACGGTTCAGGGCGATCAGTACGCCCTTGGCCTTGGCGCCGTCCTGGGAAGCGATGATCTGCATCACTTCGCGGATCGCGGTGCCGGCAGTGATCACGTCGTCGATGATCAGCACTTCGCCGGTCAACGGCGCGCCAACGAGACTGCCACCTTCGCCGTGGGCCTTGGCCTCTTTGCGGTTGAAGCACCATGGCAGGTCACGGCCGTGATGTTCGGCCAGAGCCACTGCGGTGGTCGCCGCCAACGGGATGCCTTTGTACGCCGGGCCAAACAATACATCGAACGAAATACCGCTCTCGACGATGGCTGCCGCGTAGAAACGCCCCAGCTGCGCAAGGGCCGAACCCGAGTTGAAAAGCCCGGCATTGAAGAAGTAAGGACTGGTGCGCCCGGACTTCAGGGTGAACTCGCCGAAGCGCAAAACGCCGCGATCGATGGCAAAACGAATGAAATCGCGCTGATACGCTTGCATGAAAAAAACCCCAAATACCACGGATTTAGCTAATTAGGTTGACGCCGTGTATCATACACGCACGCGATTTTTGGGGCCATTTATGCGGATCATCAGTGTGAACGTCAATGGTATTCAGGCTGCAGTGGAGCGAGGTTTGCTCAGTTGGCTGCAAGCACAGAATGCCGACGTCATCTGCCTGCAGGACACCCGCGCCTCCGCCTTTGAACTGGACGATCCAGCCTTCCAACTGGATGGCTACTTCCTTTATGCCTGCGAAGCCGAAGTTCCCGCCCAGGGTGGCGTGGCTTTGTATTCGCGGTTGCAACCGAAGGCAGTCATCAGCGGTCTCGGCTTCGAGACGGCCGACCGCTACGGGCGCTACCTGCAAGCCGATTTCGACAAGGTCAGCATCGCGACCTTGCTGCTCCCTTCGGGGCAGAACGGCGATGAAGACTTGAACCAGAAGTTCAAGCTAATGGACGACTTCGCCCGTTATCTGGATAAACAGCGACGCAAACGTCGCGAGTACATTTATTGTGGCTCGCTGTACGTGGCGCAACAGAAGCTGGATATCAAGAACTGGCGCGACAGCCAGCAATCCCCTGGCTTCCTGGCACCTGAACGTGCCTGGATGGACGAGATTGTCGGCAACATGGGCTATGTTGATGCCTTGCGTGAAGTCAGCCGTGAAGGCGACCAGTACAGCTGGTGGCCGGACAACGAACAGGCGGAAATGCTCAACCTCGGTTGGCGTTTCGACTACCAGTTGCTCACCCCTGGCCTGCGCCGTTTTGTTCGCAGCGCACGCCTGCCACGCCAGCCACGGTTCTCGCAGCACGCACCACTGATCGTGGACTACGACTGGACGCTGACCATCTAAGCGTCGTTTCGCAGACACAAAAAAGCCGACAGCAGTGTCGGCTTTTTTGTGCGCACCTCATTCCTGTAGGAGCGAGGCTTGCCCGCGAAGAACGATAACGCGTTTTTCCTGACAGACCGAGGCGCCGCAATTCGCGGGCAAGCCTCACTCCTACAGGACAGCGGTGACTATTTGATCAGCCGCCAGGTAAATGGGTAACGGTAAGGCACCCCTTCATTGGCTTTCACGCCACCGATGATCGTCAGTACCAACGCACCAATCGCCACCAGACCCAACAGAAAGAACCCGACGATCACCACCATCAGCAGGAAGCAGATGGCGGAGGCAATGGCGACGGTGATCTGAAAGTTCAGCGCCTCCTTGCCCTGGGCATCGACAAACGGGTCCATCTCGCGCTTCATCTGCCAGAGAATCAGCGGGCCGATCAACGTACCGAACGGAATCCAGATCCCCAGCAAGGCGGACAAGTGACAAAACATTGCCCACTGCCGAACCTCTTTGCTCGGGATGGGAAGTAGCTGCTGCTCGTCACTCATGGTGTCCTCCTTGCGTGGAACATCCGATCAGTCGGCCAGTGCGGCCTTTTGCAATTCGAAGATCTCGGTCATGCCTTTCTTCGCCAGTTCAAGCATAGCGTTCAGCTCTTCGGGCTGGAACGGTGCGCCTTCGGCAGTGCCCTGAACTTCGATGAAGCCGCCAGTGCTGGTCATCACCACATTCAGGTCAGTCTCGGCAGCCGAATCTTCCAGGTAGTCGAGGTCGAGCACAGGCTCGCCTTGGTACATGCCCACCGAAACGGCTGCGATCATTTGCTTAAGCGGGTCGCCGCCTTTCAGGCCGCCGCGCTTCTTGATCACTTTCAAGGCATCGACCAGTGCAACCATGGCGCCGGTGATGGACGCGGTGCGAGTGCCGCCGTCAGCCTGGATCACGTCGCAGTCGACGTACAGAGTGACGTCGCCCAGCTTGGACATGTCCAGCGAAGCACGCAGGGAACGACCGATCAGACGCTGGATTTCCAGGGTGCGACCGCCTTGTTTGCCACGGCTCGCTTCACGCTGGTTACGCTCGCCGGTGGCGCGCGGCAGCATGCCGTATTCGGCGGTCAACCAGCCCTGGCCCTGGCCTTTCAGGAAACGCGGCACGCCGTTCTCGACGCTGACGGTGCAGATGACTTTGGTATCACCGAACTCGACCAGTACAGATCCCTCGGCGTGTTTGGTGTAGTTGCGGGTAATGCGGATCGAGCGGAGCTGATCGGCAGCGCGACCACTTGGACGTTTCATAGGGAATACCTGTACGGGGGACGGAAAACTGCCGAGCATTATAGAGCCGCGCGCCAAGACTGGGCACTTCTAAAAAATCCACCCGACGATTGAAGGCGCTGACTAGAGCTTAGAACAGCGCTTTACCGACGGCCTGCAGCCGTTTGTCACACCGTGTGTTTGGGCGCATCCGTCCCACTGCGCTACAATCCTGCGCCTTTGCTGCCTGTCGGCTTTAATTCACAGATATCAGGTCCCGCGAAACCTTTGGTAACGCAAACCTGAATTGCGAGGTACCTCCATGGTGCACAGCATGACCGCCTTCGCCCGCGTTGAAAAAGCCGGCGCCCAAGGCACCCTGAGCTGGGAATTGCGCTCGGTCAACAGCCGCTACCTGGAACCCCACCTGCGCCTGCCGGAGTCGTTTCGCGACCTCGAAGGTGCGGTCCGCGAAGCGTTGCGCCAGGGCATCTCCCGGGGCAAACTCGAATGCACCCTGCGCTTCACCGAAGAAAACACCGACAAACCCCTGCAAGTGGATCGCGAGCGCGCCGCGCAATTGGTCGCCGCCGCCGAGACCATCGCCAGCCTGATCAAGAATCCGGCCGCGCTCAATCCACTGGAAGTCCTGGCCTGGCCCGGCGTACTGGTGGGCGACGCCACCGACCCGCAAGCCCTGAATGCCGAAGCCCTGGCGCTGTTCAACGAAGGCCTGAAAGAACTCAAGGCCGGCCGCGAGCGCGAAGGCGCGGAGCTGGCCCGGCTGATCAACGATCGCCTGACCTCCATTGAAGAAGATGTGGTGACCCTGCGCGAACTCGTACCGCAGATGCTCGCCACCCAGCGCCAGAAAGTCCTCGACCGCTTCGCCGACATGAAAGCGGAGATGGACCCGCAGCGCCTGGAACAGGAAATGGTCATGCTCGCGCAAAAGAGCGATGTCGCCGAAGAACTGGATCGCCTGAGCACACACATCATTGAAGTTCGCCGGGTGCTCAAATCCGGCGGCGCTGCCGGTCGGCGCCTGGACTTCCTGATGCAGGAGCTCAACCGCGAAGCCAACACACTGGGCTCCAAAGCCTTCGACCCGCGCAGCACCCAGGCGGCGGTCAACCTCAAAGTGTTGATCGAGCAGATGCGCGAACAAGTGCAGAATATTGAGTAAGGCAACCCTGACATGACCCACAGCACCGGCACCCTTTACATCATTTCCGCCCCTTCGGGCGCGGGCAAGAGCAGCCTGGTCAAGGCCCTGACCGACGCTGATCAGGAGATCCGCGTCTCGGTCTCCCACACCACCCGCGCCATGCGCCCCGGTGAAGTGAACGGCGTGAACTATCACTTCGTCGAACGCGGCGAGTTCGTGAAGATGATCGAGCATGGGGATTTCCTTGAACGCGCCGAAGTGTTCGGCAACCTCTACGGCACTTCGCAAAGCCACCTGCAGCAGACCCTGGACGAAGGCCACGACCTGATTCTGGAAATCGACTGGCAGGGTGCCGAGCAAGTGCGCAAGTTGATGCCCCAGGCCCGTTCGATCTTCATTCTGCCGCCCTCTCTCCAAGCCTTGCACCAGCGCCTGAACAATCGCGGCCAGGACAGTGACGAGGTCATTGAGGGCCGGATGCGCGAAGCCGTCAGCGAAATGAGCCACTACGTCGACTACGACTACCTGATCATCAATGACGATTTCGCCCATGCGCTGAAGGATTTGCAGGCGATTTTCCGTGCCAATCAGCTGCATCAGAAGCGTCAGCAGCAGCGTAACGGAAAACTTTTGGCTGAATTGCTCGGCTAAACAGCTCTTCCCAAAACCGCTGCAAGGGCTTTACATTGGCACTTGCAGCGCGTTGAAGGGCTTGGTCAAAAAATCAGCGCTTCCCTAATCGCTGGTGATTTTTTAAACTGTTCAGTCCGCTCGCCCACCCGGGCAGCGCGCATATTGCATTCGCTCCGAGGAATACCATGGCCCGCGTAACCGTTGAAGACTGCCTGAACCACGTGGAAAACCGTTTTGAACTGGTCATGCTGTCCACCAAGCGTGCCCGTCAACTGGCCACCGGCGGCAAAGAGCCACTGGTACAGTGGGAAAACGACAAGCCTACCGTTGTAGCCTTGCGTGAAATCGCCGAAGGCCTGATGAGCTACGAGTTCATCGCCAATGCTGAAATCGTCGAAGACGAACCGCTGTTCGCAGCGTTCGAGGACGAGTCCAACGAGGCCGTCTAAGCCTATGCCTGGTCGACGTAGCACGGCGCGGGGTCACAGCGAACGGCAGGAGTCATCATGCCGAGCATAGACGCCCTCGCCGATCGCTTATCGACCTACCTCGGCAAGGATCAGGTCAACCTGGTCCGCCGAGCGTATTTCTACGCCGAACAAGCCCACGACGGCCAACGCCGCCGTAGCGGTGAGGCGTATGTCACGCATCCTCTTGCGGTGGCGAATATTCTTGCCGACATGCACATGGACCATCAGAGCCTGATGGCTGCGATGCTGCATGACGTAATCGAAGACACCGGTATTGCCAAGGAAGCGCTGCAAGCGCAGTTCGGTGAAACCGTGGCCGAACTGGTCGATGGGGTCAGCAAACTGACCCAGATGAACTTCGAGACCAAGGCCGAAGCACAGGCCGAAAATTTCCAGAAAATGGCCATGGCCATGGCACGCGACATTCGCGTGATCCTGGTCAAACTCGCCGACCGTCTGCACAACATGCGCACGCTGGAAGTCCTCTCCGGTGAAAAACGCCGGCGAATCGCCAAGGAAACCCTGGAAATCTATGCACCCATCGCCAACCGACTGGGCATGCACGCCATTCGCATAGAATTCGAAGACCTCGGCTTCAAGGCCATGCACCCGATGCGTTCCGCGCGGATCAACCAGGCGGTCAAACGCGCCCGGGGCAACCGCAAGGAAATCGTCAACAAGATCGAAGAATCCCTCAGCCACTGCCTGGCCATCGATGGCATTCAGGGCGAGGTCAGCGGTCGTCAGAAACACCTCTACGGCATTTACAAGAAAATGCGCGGCAAGCGTCGAGCCTTCAACGAGATCATGGACGTTTACGCGTTCCGGATCATCGTCGACAAGGTCGATACCTGCTACCGCGTACTGGGTGCTGTGCATAATTTGTACAAACCGTTACCGGGGCGCTTCAAGGACTACATCGCGATCCCCAAGGCCAACGGCTATCAGTCGCTGCACACCACGCTGTTCGGCATGCACGGCGTTCCGATCGAAATCCAGATCCGCACCCGTGAAATGGAAGAGATGGCCAACAACGGCATCGCCGCCCATTGGCTGTACAAATCCAGCGGCGACGAGCAGCCAAAAGGCACTCACGCCCGCGCCCGCCAGTGGGTCAAAGGCGTGCTGGAAATGCAGCAACGGGCCGGCAACTCGCTGGAATTCATCGAGAGCGTGAAGATCGACCTGTTCCCGGACGAGGTCTACGTGTTCACGCCCAAAGGCCGGATCATGGAGCTGCCAAAAGGCTCCACGGCGGTCGACTTCGCTTACGCGGTGCACACCGACGTGGGCAACAGCTGCATCGCCTGCCGGATCAATCGTCGTCTCGCACCGCTGTCCGAACCGCTGCAAAGCGGCTCCACGGTCGAGATCGTCAGTGCTCCCGGTGCGCGGCCAAACCCGGCGTGGCTCAACTTCGTGGTCACCGGCAAGGCGAGGACCCATATCCGCCATGCACTGAAACTGCAACGCCGTTCCGAGTCCATCAGCCTCGGCGAGCGCCTGCTGAACAAAGTGCTCAACGGTTTCGACAGCTCGCTGGAAAAAGTAGCGGCCGATCGCGTCAAGGCGATGCTTGCCGAATACCGTCTCGAACTGATCGAAGACTTGCTGGAAGACATCGGCCTGGGCAATCGCATGGCCTACGTGGTCGCCCGACGCCTGCTTGGCGAAGGCGAACAGTTGCCAAGCCCGGAAGGTCCGCTGGCGATTCGCGGCACCGAAGGCCTGGTGCTCAGCTACGCCAAGTGCTGCACGCCGATCCCGGGCGACCCGATTGTCGGTCACCTGTCTGCGGGCAAAGGCATGGTCGTGCACCTGGACAACTGCCGCAACATCAGCGAAATCCGTCACAACCCGGAAAAATGCATCCAGCTCTCGTGGGCCAAGGATGTCACCGGCGAATTCAACGTCGAGCTGCGCGTCGAACTGGAACATCAGCGCGGCCTGATCGCCTTGCTGGCCAGCAGCGTCAACGCGGCCGACGGCAATATCGAGAAAATCAGCATGGACGAACGCGATGGTCGCATCAGCGTTGTCCAACTGGTGGTCAGCGTGCACGACCGCGTGCACCTGGCCCGCGTGATCAAGAAACTGCGTGCGTTGACCGGGGTGATTCGCATCACCCGCATGCGCGCCTAAGCCCACTATTACAAGGAGTCATTCATGACCAAGACTGTTATCACCAGCGACAAGGCCCCGGCCGCCATTGGTACTTACTCCCAGGCGATCAAGGCTGGCAACACCGTCTACATGTCGGGCCAGATTCCTCTGGACCCAAAAACCATGGAACTGGTTGAAGGCTTCGAAGCCCAGACCGTCCAGGTTTTCGAGAACCTCAAAGCCGTGGCCGAAGCGGCTGGCGGTTCGTTCAAGGACATCGTCAAACTGAACATCTTCCTCACCGACCTGAGCCACTTCGCCAAGGTCAACGAGATCATGGGCAAGTACTTCGATCAGCCATACCCTGCCCGCGCCGCCATCGGCGTCGCTGCCCTGCCAAAAGGTTCGCAGGTTGAAATGGATGCCATTCTGGTCATCGAGTAATACATCCGGCGCAGCCTCAAGGGTTGCGCCGACTTCGTTCTGAAAGGATTCCACCATGCGCCATGCGCTAGCTCTCTCGCTGGTCGCCCTTCTCTTGGGCGGTTGTGCCAGTAACCCTGCCGATCGTGATATCAGCGGCACCTGGATCAATCAGGTGGCGATTGACGCTGCATCCAAAGGCGGCCCCCTGCGTGAAGCGCTCCAGGCTTATGGCCCGAACCTGGAATGGGACGTCAACACCAAGGCCGCTCAGGCCCGCTACACCAACGGTTTTGAAAACGTCGAAGGCAAGCTGCTGGGCGAAGAGTCCGGCGCCTGGAAAGTCGACTTTTACGGCAGCTCCGCCAGCGAACTGAAGCGTGACGGCAAACAACTGAGCCAGGCCGCCAGCGAAAACGAGCCGGAGCAGGTCTTTGACCGCGCGTTGATTCCGGTGCCGGATGGCGCACCGATTGGCGCGAGCTTCGAACGCGCGCTGTACACCGCCTACATGGGCGGCAGCTGGAAAATCGTCAACGGTCCAGGTGAAGGCAATACTGTGCAATTCCAGGCCGATGGCCAGGTTGCCGGCCTGCCGGGTGCCGATCGATATGCCTTGTGCCTGGCGGGCGATTGCGCATCGATGAGCGGCGGCAATGACAACATGTGGCTGCAAGTGAACGGCCAGGGCAATACCTGGATCTTTGCGCGCAAGGGCAAGGAACTGGAGATTCTGCAGGCGGTGAACACGGCTCAGGCGGACGAGATGCCTCAGTTCACGCCGGGCGAGCGCAAGTGGTTGCTGGAAAAGCAGTAACCCGGATCTAACAGCAAAGAAGAACCCATGTGGGAGCGGGCTTGCTCGCGAAAGCGGTGTGACAGACAACAGAGATGTTGCATGTCATGGCCCTTTCGCGAGCAAGCCCGCTCCTACATTTGGTTTGTGGTGTTTGGGAAGTCAGCAGCGTCCTTCGAGAATGGCGGCATAACCTTCGCGATAGGTCGGGTACTTCGGCGCCCAGCCCAAAGCCTTCGCCCGGGCATTGCTGCACTGCTTGCTGCCGGTACGCCGCACGCTCGCGTCCTCCGCCCATTCCGTCACACCCAGGTATTCACGCAACCAGCCAACCACTTCGGCCAGCGGCGCTGGCGCATCATCCACGCCAATATAGACGTCATCCAGCGCCACCCCGCGTCGATCCGCTTCAAGCAAAAACGCCATCAGCCCCGCCGCGTCGTCGGCGTGAATGCGGTTGCCATACAGCGGCGGGTCAACGGCCACGCGATAGCCGCGACGCACCTGAGTCAGCAGCCATTCGCGGCCGGGGCCATAAATGCCGGTCAAGCGCACGATGCTCGCCGGGATGCCGCTCTGCAGCGCCACTTGCTCAGCCTCCAGCATTAATCGGCCCGAATAACCTTCGGCAATGGTCGGCGAAGTCTCGTCGACCCACTCGCCACCCTGCTGGCCATACACACTGCTGCTGGAAACAAACAGCAGGCGATTCGGCACCTGCCCGTAGTCGTTCAACCACTCCAGCACATGCTGCAAGCCCTGCACATAAGCGGCGCGATAACCGGCTTCATCGTGATCGGTAGCGGCCGCACAATACACGAGGTAATCCACCGCACCGATGGGCCACGTCTCAGGACAGTCCTTATTGAACAAGTCGCCGGCAACGCCAATGACCCCCTCGGGCAGGCGCGAGACGTCACGTCTCAGGCCATGAACTTCCCACCCGGAAGCCATCAATTGCGTGGCCAGACGACTGCCGACATCACCACAACCGGCAATCAAAACAGAAGGCGCGGACATCAGAAAACTCCCATCAGAAAGGCAAAGACTAGCGCCAGCAATGGACGAGCGGCTAGCAATGAAGGAAAAAAAGATACTCTATTACTTTTGTTAACAAGAATTACTTGCAATAATGCACGCCACTTTTGTTCTCGGCCTTACGAGGCCTGGAAGAACATTCACCCTATTTTTCTCTCAGGTCCGGCCAGCATGACACGCAATCAATTCCCCGCTTCGCCAACCAAACGACCTCGCGCCTGGAGCGCAGTGGCTGCGCTGCTGCTCAGCCTGATGCTGGCACCGACCGCTGCTTTCGCTGACGCACAGGCGCCAGCCACTCCGGCTACTCCGGCCGCCACTGCTCCAGCCCCGGCTGACCATGCCGCCCCCGCCGTAGCGCCAGCCGCAACCGACCCGGCCCAGGCAGTAGACGCCGAAGACGTTCCTGAAGTCCTCGAAGCCGACAACACCCTGGGCATGGCCCACGACCTGTCGCCTTGGGGCATGTACCAGAACGCCGACATTATCGTGAAAATCGTGATGATCGGCTTGGCCATCGCCTCGATCATCACCTGGACCATCTGGATCGCCAAGGGCTTTGAGCTGATGGGCGCCAAGCGTCGTCTGCGCACTGAAATCGTCCACCTGAAAAAAGCCACGACCCTTAGAGAAGCCAGCGCGACCGCCACCCAGCCAGGCACCCTCGCCAACCTGCTGGTGCATGACGCCCTGGAAGAGATGCGTTTGTCGGTCAACAGCCGCGAGAAAGAAGGCATCAAGGAACGTGTGGCCTTCCGTCTTGAGCGCTTGGTTGCAGCCTGCGGTCGCAACATGAGCAGCGGCACCGGCGTGCTTGCCACCATCGGTTCCACCGCGCCGTTCGTGGGCCTGTTCGGCACCGTGTGGGGCATCATGAACAGCTTCATCGGCATCGCCAAAACCCAGACCACCAACCTCGCCGTCGTCGCCCCGGGCATCGCTGAAGCCCTGCTGGCTACCGCGCTCGGTCTGGTTGCGGCGATTCCTGCTGTTGTGATCTACAACGTCTTCGCTCGCTCCATCGCCGGTTACAAGGCGCAAGTGTCCGATGCCTCGGCTGAAGTCCTGCTGCTGGTCAGCCGTGACCTCGATCACCTGCCGACCACCGAGCGCTCTGCGCAACCCCACGTGGTCAAAGTAGGGTAATCAGCCATGGGCTTGCATTTGAAAGAAGGCGCAGACGACGATCTGGCCGAGAACCACGAAATCAACGTCACGCCGTTCATCGATGTGATGCTGGTGCTGTTGATCATCTTCATGGTGGCCGCTCCGTTGGCCACCGTGGACATCAAGGTCGACCTGCCCGCCTCCAGCGCCAAACCGGCACCGCGGCCAGAGAAGCCGGTGTTCCTCAGCGTCAAGGCTGACCAGCGCCTGTACCTCGGCGAAGAAGAAGTGAAGGCCGAAGCACTCGGCGCCACCCTCGACGCCAGGACCCAAGGCAAGAAAGACACAACGATCTTCTTCCAGGCCGATAAAGGCGTGGATTACGGCGACCTGATGAGCGTGATGGACAACCTGCGCTCCGCCGGTTACCTGAAGGTAGGTCTGGTCGGGCTCGAGACGGCAGTCAAGAAATGATCACGACGCGCCATAAACTGACGCGTTACAGCGGGAGCCTGGCCGTGGTGCTGGGCGTCCATGCGCTGGCCATTGCGCTGGCGATGAACTGGACCGCGCGCCCACCGATCGAGCTGCCGCCGCAGGCGATGATGGTCGAGTTGGCACCGGTTCCGGCCCCGCCGCCGCCGGCACCGCCAAAGGTGATAACGCCGCCACAGCCACCAGCTCCGGTGGAAGAACTGCCGATCCCGAAACTGGCCGAAGTGCCGAAGGCCGAGATCGTTGTGCCGAAGCCGGTCAAACCCAAGCCCAAACCACAACCGCCCAAGCCTGTGGAGAAAAAGCCGGAGCCGCCGAAGGAGAAGCCGTCCGAGGAGAAGCCTAGCGACGCGCAACCGACCCAGGCACCGACGGAGAAATCCGCGCAGCCGGCACCGGGTCCATCGCCGGCGCAACAGGCTGCCAAGGCCAGCTGGGAAGGCACCCTGCTTGCGCACTTGGGCAAGTACAAAAAGTACCCGGCGAGCGCACAGAATCGGGGCAAGCAAGGCACCAACCGTCTGCGCTTCATCGTTGATGGCGAAGGGAATGTGTTGTCGTACGAACTGGTGGGCCGTTCAGGCGTTGCTGATCTGGACCGAGCCACCCTGGAAATGATCCGCCTCGCCCAACCGCTGCCCAAGCCGCCGGCCGACATGCTGACCAATGGCACGATTGAAATCACGGCGCCGTTCCTCTACTCACTGGAAAAACGCCGCCGCTAACAGCAACAAATAACCAAATGTGGGAGCGAGCCTGCTCGCGATGAGGTCATCACATTCAACATCTATGTTGACTGTTAAGCCGCCATCGCGAGCAGGCTCGCTCCAACAGGGTGATGTGCAAAGCCACAGAGGCACCGAAAGGTGCCTTTTGCATATCCGCCAGCGGCAAACCGGCATTACCCAGTGTCACTCAGCACACTCAGTCTGATAACGTGCGTCTATCGATTGCAGCCGGTATGCTTGGCTCGCAACTTCATGGACGCTTGCTATGACTCTCACAGAATTACGCTACATCGTTACCCTCGCCCAAGAGCAGCACTTCGGCCACGCGGCCGAGCGTTGCCATGTCAGCCAGCCGACCCTGTCGGTGGGCGTGAAAAAGCTTGAAGACGAACTCGGTGTGCTGATTTTCGAGCGCAGCAAGAGTGCCGTGCGCCTGACCCCGGTCGGTGAAGGCATCGTTGCCCAGGCGCAGAAAGTCCTGGAACAGGCCCAAGGCATTCGCGAACTGGCCCAGGCTGGCAAAAACCAGCTGACCGCCCCGCTGAAAGTCGGCGCGATCTACACCGTTGGCCCGTACCTGTTTCCGCACCTGATTCCGCAACTGCACCGGGTTGCTCCGCAGATGCCGTTGTACATCGAAGAAAACTTCACCCACGTGCTGCGCGACAAACTGCGCAACGGCGAACTCGACGCGATCATCATCGCCCTGCCGTTCAACGAAGCCGACGTCCTGACCCTGCAACTCTACGACGAGCCGTTCTACGTCCTGATGCCGGCCCAGCATCCGTGGACGCAAAAAGAATCCATCGACGCCAGCCTGCTCAACGACAAGAGCCTGCTGCTGCTCGGCGAAGGCCACTGCTTCCGCGATCAAGTGCTGGAAGCCTGCCCGACCCTGGCCAAAGGCAACGACGGCGCCAAGCACACCACGGTGGAATCCAGCTCCCTGGAAACCATTCGCCACATGGTCGCGTCCGGCCTCGGCATCTCGATCCTGCCGCTCTCGGCAGTCGACAGCCATCACTACGCCCCCGGCATCATCGAAGTGCGCCCACTGACGCCGCCGATACCGTTCCGTACCGTGGCCATCGCCTGGCGCGCGAGCTTCCCGCGGCCGAAGGCGATTGAAATCCTCGCTGACTCCATTCGCCTGTGCTCGGTGGCCAAGCCGCCGGTGCCGGTGGTGGCGGCGTAAGTTGCAGTCATGACCGAGTTGTCGCAAGTGTCGGTGACGGCACTCAAGGGTGTCGGCGAGGCCATGGCCGAGAAACTGGCCAAGGTCGGCCTGGAGAATCTCCAGGACGTGCTGTTCCACCTGCCGCTGCGTTATCAGGACCGCACTCGCGTGGTCCCGATCGGCCATTTGCGACCTGGGCAAGACGCCGTGATCGAAGGCACCGTCAGCGGCGCCGACGTGGTCATGGGGCGTCGCCGCAGCCTCGTCGTGCGTCTGCAGGACGGCACCGGCGGGCTCAGCCTGCGCTTTTACCATTTCAGCAACGCCCAGAAAGAAGGCCTCAAACGCGGCACACGGATTCGCTGCTACGGCGAAGCCCGGCCCGGCGCCTCGGGGCTGGAAATCTATCACCCGGAATACCGCGCCATCACCGGCGACGAGCCGCCGCCAGTGGATGAAACCCTGACCCCGGTCTACCCGCTCACCGAAGGCCTGACCCAGCAGCGCTTGCGCCAGTTGTGCATGCAAACCCTGACGATGCTCGGCCCGACCAGCCTGCCCGACTGGCTGCCGACCGAACTGGCCCGCGACTATCAACTCGCCCCGCTGGCCGATGCGATCCGCTACCTGCATCACCCGCCCGCCGATGCCGACGTCGACGAACTCGCCCTCGGCCATCACTGGGCGCAGCACCGTTTGGCCTTCGAAGAACTGCTGACCCATCAACTGTCCCAGCAACGTCTGCGCGAGAGCATGCGTTCCCTGCGCGCACCGGCAATGCCGAAAGCTACCAAGCTGCCGGCACAATACCTGGCCAATCTCGGCTTTACGCCAACCGGCGCCCAGCAACGGGTCGGCAACGAAATCGCCTACGACCTCAGCCAGCACGAGCCGATGCTGCGGCTGATTCAGGGCGACGTCGGCGCCGGTAAAACCGTGGTTGCCGCACTCGCCGCCCTTCAGGCGCTGGAGGCCGGTTATCAGGTTGCCCTGATGGCGCCCACCGAAATCCTCGCCGAACAGCACTTCATCACCTTCAAGCGCTGGCTCGAACCGCTGGGCATCGAAGTCGCGTGGCTGGCCGGCAAGCTCAAGGGCAAAAACCGCGTAGCCGCGCTGGAGCAGATCGCCAACGGCGCACCGATGGTGGTCGGTACGCACGCGCTGTTCCAGGACGAAGTGCAGTTCAAGAACCTCGCACTGGCGATCATCGACGAACAGCACCGCTTCGGCGTGCAGCAGCGTCTGGCCTTGCGCCAGAAGGGCGTTGGCGGACGGATGTGTCCGCATCAGCTGATCATGACCGCCACGCCGATTCCACGGACGCTGGCCATGAGCGCTTACGCCGACCTCGACACCTCGATCCTCGACGAACTGCCGCCCGGCCGAACCCCGGTCAACACGGTGCTAGTCACCGACACCCGGCGCGTGGAAGTCATCGAGCGGGTGCGCGGCGCCTGTGCCGAAGGGCGCCAGGCCTATTGGGTGTGCACGCTGATCGAAGAATCGGAAGAGCTGACCTGCCAGGCCGCCGAAACCACTTACGAAGACCTCACCGCAGCCCTCGGCGAGTTGAAGGTCGGCCTGATCCACGGCCGCATGAAGCCCGCCGAGAAAGCCGCCGTCATGGCCGAGTTCAAGGCCGGCAACCTGCAACTGCTGGTCGCCACCACCGTGATCGAGGTGGGCGTCGATGTACCAAACGCCAGCCTGATGATCATCGAAAACCCCGAGCGCCTCGGCCTCGCGCAACTGCACCAATTGCGCGGCCGCGTCGGTCGAGGCAGCGCCGCGAGCCATTGCGTGCTGCTCTACCATCCGCCGCTGTCACAGATCGGCCGTCAGCGCCTGGGCATCATGCGCGAAACCAACGACGGTTTTGTCATCGCCGAAAAAGACCTCGAACTGCGCGGCCCCGGCGAAATGCTCGGCACGCGCCAGACCGGCCTGCTGCAATTCAAGGTCGCCGACCTGATGCGCGACGCCGATCTTTTGCCCGCCGTGCGCGACGCCGCCCAGGCTTTGCTGGAGCGCTGGCCGGACCATGTCAGCCCGCTGCTCGACCGCTGGCTGCGCCATGGGCAGCAATACGGCCAAGTGTGAGCACCGTCGCAGTTTGTCGGCGATGCTTTTAAACAAGCTGGTTATACTCCTGCAATTGTTTGAATACGGATACAGACTATGACTGAAGCTGCCCTCGCCCCGGAACCCCTGCACGCTCCGTCTGTTATTCGGTTGCTGCTGGGCAAGTTGGGCATTGCCTACGAAGAAGTGCTCGACCACCACGGCCTCAACGCCTCGCGCAAAGTGCAGGCCGTTCTGGTGGACGACGCGGTCGGCGCCCTGATGGTGCTGTTCCCGCAAAGCCAGTTGCTCGACCTCAATCGCCTCGCCGAACTGACCGGCCGCCGCCTCACCGCCGTGCCCACCGAACGCCTGGTGAAAATGCTTGGCAAGCACAGCTTGAGCCTGTTGCCCGGCCTGCCGGCGCTGACCAGTTCGCCGTGCCTGTACGAAGAATGCCTGCTGCGCGAACCGAAGTTGCTGATCAACTCGGGCGAACCGGGCCTGCTGCTGGAAATCACCAGCGAAGATTTCAAGACCATGCTGACCAAGGCCAGCGCCGCCAATTTCGGCGAGAACCTGACCAGCATCCGCCCCAACCTCGACCGCCCCGACGATGACCGCAAGGAAATCACCCAGGCCGTTCAAGTGTTCACCGCGCGACGCATCCAGCAACGCCTGGAAGAGACCATCGAGATTCCGCCGCTGGCCGAGACCGCGCAGAAAATCATCAAACTGCGCGTCGACCCCAACGCCACCATCGACGACATCACCGGCGTCGTCGAAACCGACCCGGCGCTGGCCGCACAAGTGGTGAGCTGGGCTGCGTCGCCGTACTACGCTTCGCCGGGCAAGATTCGTTCAGTAGAAGACGCGATTGTGCGAGTCCTGGGTTTCGACCTGGTGATCAACCTCGCGCTCGGCCTGGCCCTGGGCAAAACCCTGAGCCTGCCCAAAGACCACCCGCAACACGCCACGCCGTACTGGCAGCAATCGATCTACACCGCCGCCGTCATCGAAGGCCTGACCCGCGCCATGCCCCGCGCCCAGCGCCCGGAAGCCGGCCTGACCTACCTCGCCGGCCTGCTGCACAACTTCGGCTACCTGCTGCTGGCCCACGTCTTCCCGCCGCACTTCTCACTGATCTGCCGCCACCTGGAAGTCAACCAGCACCTGTGCCACAGCTACGTCGAGCAACACCTGCTCGGCATCAGCCGCGAACAGATCGGCTCATGGCTGATGCGCTACTGGGACATGCCCGAAGAACTGGCCACCGCCCTGCGCTTCCAGCACGACCCGCACTACGACGGCGACTACGCGGAATACCCGAACCTCGTGTGCCTGGCGGTGCGCATGCTACGCGGCCGCGGCATCGGCTCCGGCCCGGATGAAGACATACCGGATGCATTGTTGGAACGCGTAGGACTGACTCGCGAAAAAGCCAACGACGTTGTCAGCAAAGTCCTCGAAGCTGAAGTGCTGCTGCGCGAACTCGCCTCGCAATTCAGCCAGGCCTAAAGCACCACGGGCAAGCCCACCCCCACAGGATTTACGCAATCCCTGTGGGAGCGGGCTTGCCCGCGATAAATCCACCCCGATCCAACTGAATCACCCCAACCCCTGTGGCGAGGGGACTTGTCCCCGTTCGACTGCGCAGCAGTCGCAAACCCAGCCAACACGGTACGCCTGATACAACCCAGTCTCAGGTTTGAGGGCCGCTTCGCAGCCCAACGGGGGCAAGCCCCCTCGCCACAGGGTTAATCATCGACCTCAAGCCTTGGCTTTTGCCTTCGCCTTCCTAGGCTTCAAATACTTGGTCAACCCCTGAAACCAGATCACCAGAGCCGGGTTGCCCTTAATCTGAATCGACTTGTCCTGAATCCCCGTCATGAACGCCAACTGCTTGTTCTTCGCCTGCATCGTGGCAAAGCCATACGCCGCATCTTTAAAGGCAATCGCAAACGCCGGCTCGGCATACACGCCCGACTTGCTGGTAATGCGCTGATCCTTCACAAAGAAATGCCGCGCCACCTTCCCGTCCAGGGTCTGTAGCTGGAACACCAATTCCTTGTCACCCAACTGCTGCTGAAACGCAGGATTAGTCCGACTGGCCTTACCCATCAACAAACCCAGCATCCACAGAAGAAAACGAAATTTCATGCGCACAGCCTCAAGAGAAAAGTGAACGGCCGGCGCAGTGTAGCGGCTTCAAGCGAGAACGCCACTGTTGTGCAGCGATAGAAGAAGATGCCGTGGTTTTTGACGCTGATGACTACCAAGTCATTGACGAAACGCCTGTGTTTAAAAGCGAAGATCTTTTGAAGTTTCTACGTTCGACGCTATCGGAAGTTTCCTGCAACACGTGGCGCTGTTCGTGAACTAGGCAGCCCTGGGCTTCGCCGATAGTCTTTGTTCGTTACCGCAAAATCGGTGACACGGACGTGCAAGTCCGGTACATATCGCCGCACGGTCGCCAAACCGAACATCGAGCGTCTTTCTGCTCGTTGTAAATGCTTTATGGCGGCTGTGCGTGGGAGGTCCCTTTGGGGTCTGCCGGGGTCCGATATGCCCGGTCTTGCACACCTGCGCACGGCTGCCACCCTTATTCGAATGCAAGCGAAGAGGAGACAGCTACATCTAAACCACATATCGGAAATTACCAATGATCAAACCAACACCCAATCCACCACAAAACGAAGCCACATCCCCCTACGAATCCCTCGATTCGAAGAAACTCCACGAAGCCGCCGAACGCGCCCTCAACCACCATTTCGCCGCACCACCCGGCGACAAACCCAAGCCTCGCAAAGGCAACCTCTTCGCCGTCGCCCCCAACATCGACACCGAAGCCCTCCTGGCCAACGCCTCGGAAGACCTGCTGTCCATCAGCGCCATCGCCGCCAACCTGGCCGACGACGTAGACGGAGCACGACGCTCCTTAGCCTTGGCGCTAAGCAGATTGGCGGATGGGGTCCGGTTGTTGGTGGAGCGAGCGCTGGATCACATTGATTCGCCGAATCCGGCGGAGCACCGAGCGAAGGTGTAACGGAGCCACGGAATAAAAAAGGGGACGTTGAGTCCCCTTTCTCGATGATCTCGACTCACCACTGACAGCCTGTCTCAGGTGACGCCTCCATGCTGATATCTTGATCGAACGAATACTTCTTACCGGATTTGTAATTCGTGTAGTACATCGAGTTAACCCGAGCCCCCTGAGTTGCCCTTTCATACTCCCCCGTCACCACACCGTCAGAAACCTCCACCCAAGTCGTCGTGAACTGATACGGCCCGTCTTCCGTCATGATTTCTTCCTCAGTGTTCCGATAGACGAGAGGAATGGCCTTCTTCGACTTGCTATACCTAACCCCCGCGCCGCTCCATTTGGTGACCGAGTCGTAATAGGTTGTGAATTCGAAATTGATGTTTTTGCCTTCCAGAGAACGAAAACAAGAAACCTCAGTTGTGACCTCGCTGTGAGCCGCCATCGGATAGAGGAGTAGCAGGGCTACAAAGAACGAAGAAAAATATTTCAAACCGATCATTCCTTCAGCGGTTCATAGGTAACTGAAAGCGCATTCGCACAGCACAATAAGCAAGGTCTTCATGAAACAAACGGAAACTCATCTCGCACTGTCCATCCGCATATTGCTTCCAAACCGGATCGTCGAAGTCCCCCCCTCCCAGCAGATTGATGGAGGCCTTCAGACCGCTTTCGCGATCTTGCCCTGCCATCAGCGATGCAGCTTTGTAAAAGCCATCATTCGGCATACCTGTCTGTAGATAAATGAGCTCACCTAAGCGGGCAACTGGTTGCATGTGCCAAACAGGCAAGATTTTCGACAGACGATACAGCGACAATCCATTTTTTCATTTCTTAATCCTTCATCGTCCCATCTAAATAATCCGATCGCTCTAAGCTCATCCTGGCGATGCAATTATTGACAACAGTTATGTATGCAGGCTTACCTTCTTCTATTTCAAAAGCTTCCAATGGACAGTTGGTGTCTCTCAACTTAATCCATGCTAACTGCGATGCTTTTAATTTAGCCAAAAATTTATCTCCCAATGCCGGATCTACATCATATTGTGACTTAACCCTAGCAATAAGTTTTTTATAGGCCAAATTCAGTTTTAGGTCAGCTGACTCTTTGGCATATTTAACACATTCATCAACTTGCGCACTTACCGTTATATTTTTACAGTCCGGCTCGTCAGCTAAAGCGAAACGAGAAAAAAACAAACAAACGAGCAGAATTTTAATATTCATAACAGTTTCCTATCGGTTTTTTCTAAGATAATTTGCTCTTTGGCGACCTTGCTCATACATATTCATGCCTGGCGTGGTTTCAATATAATTAATTAAACCATCAACATCATCCAACATACCCGCACGCATCGGCTTCGGCCGCGAAGTAAAACCTTGGTATACAAAATCAACCAAAATATCCCGAACTATTTGGCTCAACGAATCCGATGGCAACCGATCCGCATTCGTAGCAGAGGAAAAGGGGACGGATTTATTTATTGGCGACCGCATCATCATAAATAAATCCGTCCCCTTTTCACCTCAAATCGGAGGGTTGAACTCACCCCCTCCCAACAGATTGATCGAGGCCGTCAAGCCGTTTTCGCGATCCTGCCCTGCCATCAGCGATGCCGCTTTGTAAAAGCCATCATTCGGCAGCCCTGTCTGTAGATAAATGAGCTCACCCAACCGGGCATTGGTTGCACGCGCCAAACACGCAAGCCTCTCGATGGGCGCCTCCGCTCCCGGCAAAGCGGACTGATAGATATCCTCACAATACGTTTCCTTGAAACGCACCCACTTTCTTTGCACATTGGTCAGTTGCTTCTTGTCTGCGGGAGACAAGCTGACCAGGACTTTCTTGTATTGGTCATTCAACACGGCATCGACTCTCTCGAGGCTTTGCTGACCGCAAATGATCAAATCGGGATTGGCGAAGCTGTCGGGTTTGCAGGTTTCCTGGGCTTTCGCCGAGATCATCGACGCCGCCCAAACGATGCCCGTCAACGCGATTACAAGCCTCTTAAGTGTTGTGCTCATTGCTGGGCCTCCACGCTACTGCGAAGCTCCATTTTTTTATTCGTCACAGCCGGCCCGCCCATTAGTCCACCGCTCCTTTACTGCGCTCAGCCACTCGATCAGGAATCTTCGATCCCTTGCCCGCGCCGGTCATCAACGAGGCATACCACTTGTAAGCCTGCGCCGCCCGCACTTTATCTTTCACGCCCCAGTAACTATCCGCGAGGTTCAGATAGGTCACTGTTCTGCCGGGGTTTCTGGCAATAACCGCGCTCAACAACACAATGGACTCATCGTAATAGCCGGACTCACCCAATAGAAAACCGACGTCGTTAGACCAGCCTGGCGATTGAGCGAAGTCATACTTCTGCGCGATGTAGCTGTACGGATAGCAATGGCCTTCGCCGCCATCCATCAAAAAATTCGCCATAACCCTCGAAACAGCCTCAGTCTCCCCTCTTCGATACAGCGCCAGCGCCTGGTCGAACTGGTACGCGATATCCGACATCATCAGTTTTTTGTAGCCCTCGGCGGGTCGCTTAACGTGAAGGTCATGCAACTGCTCAAACACCTTGCGCCCATCGAAAGACCTCAACGAGGCTTCACCGATCATGCTTATCGGTACTTCTTCAACACTGACTACCGAGCGATCACAGGACTCGTTGTTGGTTACCTGCGCCAGGCTCCTCAGCTCAAACTGTTTTGAGTTTTTGTTTTAGCGAAACACCAGATTGAAGTTGTAAACGCCGTTATCTTCTTCGTTACTGACAAGCACAAGCGCGTCCCCAGCTTCAGCGGAAGACTGCTTGACTGATACGGGCTCCCCTTGCAAATCGACAACCGTAAGCACGCCCGCCGGACTGTTGATCACGTTGACGCTGAAACCTTCACTCATGGCCGCTGAATATCGGCTTTTGATTAACGGTAAAGCGTTGGAAGTATCCAGCAAAATGTCGTCGCTGGCCCCTTGCTCAGGCGCGATCAGCAGGCGGCGATAAGCCTCATCGGTATCACCGGTCAGCACAAACACATTTTGACGTGATGCATCACTCATTAAATTGACCGGAATCTTCTTGATAACCTGCGGAGTAGCGAGCGCAGACGAAAGCGGCAGAGTGACATAGCACGCTAACGCGCTAACAAAGCACAAGAAAAAGCGAGTCACTGTCTTCAATCCTCAATTTAATCGGGTGAAATACCAGGGATAAAACAACAGCATGAGGTGAAAAGAGCAAAGATTTATTTATCGATAGCTAACTACCTCATAAATAAATCTGTCCCTTTTACGATACTTTTACGAAATTAGCGCGATATAAAATCGCGTTGAGTAAAGGAAAGGGGGTGAATTTATTTTTGCTGAACATCACTCACCAAAAAAAATAGGCGCCCCTTTTCTATCTAATATCAAGGTTATTTCAACAAAGCTTTCAAACCTTCATGATCATAGCGTGTAAACGCTTTTTCAATTCCCTTCGCCGCCACTTCTAAATACTGAGGAGACTTCAAATCACTCACCTTATATACAGAAAATATTGTGCCAGAGTTGAACTGATGACGGATGCTGCCTTGCGTAATAGCAACTGATGGAGATTTAGACACCAAATCGTCCTGAGATTTATAGGTTCTCACCAAATGGATGTCCTTGTACTGAGCCTCATCCACATTCAAAGCCACCGCTGGAGTCTTAGTCAAAGACTCTATTGAAACTTTTCCCGCAGCATTCTTCCACTCGTCAGAGAACTCATAAATCGACTCCTCATAATCCTCGACGAGCGGTCTGTTAAGGTCACAAACAGCTTTGTTGATGAGAACACCGTTTCTGTCATTACGAATATTTGCATATATGCAATCGACAACGACATTGTCTCCTTGCCTACTCAGTGTAAAGTACGCTTCAAACGGGGTGCTTGACGCCAGGTTTTCATAGTGCAAAGCTTTAGCGCCATTAAAGTCAACGAAGTCCCTGGTAACTTCTCCTTTATCACCAATGACACCTTCAATAGTTTTGCTTCCGCCCGACCAGCTAACTTTCAGGCTCTGAGTCGCTTTATCTACTTCATAAACATCGCCCGCAGGGACTTTTGCTTTTTCAGCAGCAGATACGGTAAACGAGAGACCAATGAACAACAACGCAAACAGGTTTTTCTTTTTCATTCTTATCGAGTCTCCGGCGCTACGGATGTAGCTCTCAAAATAGCTTCAAATTTAGTGGCATAACTCGCGATCAGAACTTTCTGATCAGAACCGTTGATAACTTTACGAGCGCCTTGATAATCTTTGGTGGTGTTATTTACATAGGTGCCCAATTTTTGATTGGTAAAAATGCCCTCTTTCATGCCCCAAATCATAATGGGTACTGAATTTTTAAACCCAGCGGCCTCTTCAGGACTTCCAACAAAATCTATCCCGAAATAATCTTTGGCTTTCTGATAGTTGTTTTTCCATGTCAAATGCACCAAGCCACGTCCGCGGTATTTAAAACCGTCACCCTGGACGGTGTTTCCATTACCTATCGCTCTCTCCCTATGCGCAGCACTAGTTGCAAGAACGGGATCATATTTGTCGAAATAACTAACCGGCCCGATCTCCGGGGCAGCGCTAAAGTACTCGGCAATAGTGTAGTTATATGCTTCATGCCTAGCCGTTGCGAACATATATGACAATTCATATATCGTCAGCATTTCTCTATTTTTATCAACGTATATATTTATATTTTTTACAATTTCCCTGAGATTATCCTTCGATTTTGCTGAAAGTGCGGGAGATTCAGCTTGGAAAGACGCGTGCTGTTCGGCATACATTGCAACGAATCGCTCTACATCGATGTATACGGATTGACTCATGAAATTATCAAGCAACGCTATCGGATGAAAATGCCAAATCAAGCTAGAACTGATAGCCGCCTTTCCCGCGAGCTCATCCCAAAAAACATACTTGGTAATACGCTCTTTTTCGTGCTTCAACGTCTTCGGGGAGGTTTCCAATAGCTGATCCAGCTTGCTCCACTTTGCAGAGTCCGCTTTGTCCTTCCACTCGGTCGGATGATGAGCGATCAGCTTCGACCACCGTGAACGCGTTTCAGCATTTTTTAACGCATTCGCGAGCTCCGCCGAATCGACTTGACCGTCGTGGTTTGTGTCAATTTTGGCGAACAAATCTTTGAAGAACTGCGGCATGTCTTCGGGATCAAGGAAACCATCCGCCGTAGCGTTTGTTTCTTCAACAATCTGGAACCCCAGTTTTTCCCAGTCGTGCTGGGTGATGATTTTCGCCCCTGCTTTTTTTACCAGTCCGCTGACGGGTTGACCGTCGTCGGTGATGCTAACGCTGTACCAGTCTTCTGTACCGACCTTGATCACTTGGGCCTTCCCTAGGTCGACGGCGTGGTCAAGCTTTAGCGGAGTCGTGCCGGTCGCCGGGGCTACTTTCTTGAGCTCTGTTCCGGTCGGCAATTGAAGGTACTGCTTACCTGTTTTAAGGCCAGCGAGGTTTTTGAGGAAATCTTTCACTTCCGACTCGGCGGTGAATATTTCGACGTGAACCTGAAACTTGCTGTCCGACGCTCCTTGCTCGCTAGTGAGATTATCCGTCTGCCCCAGGTATCCAATCGGATCGCCAGCCTTGATGCCGGTACTGGTTGATACAACGCTATCAAAGTCCGTAGGAGTCACCGTCTCCCACTGCACATACTGACTTGCTGGATCGTTTTCGACGGTCGTCCAGAATGTCGGCGGTGCATTCCCCGTTGGCTGCCACACTCCGCCAGACACAAGTTTGCATGAGCCCATGCGCCGCAATTTGTTGCCAACCACAAGGTTAACAACTTCCTTGCTATCAAACTCGATAACACTATTGACGGCCAACTCCAGGCCACCATCGACGGGCGCACCGGCAGGTTGCCCGTTTGTTGGATTCGCCGGATTCTGATGCAGTGGCAGACGTTTAGACGCCCTAGCTTTAACCTTTCCTTGCCAGTAATTTGGCCTTGCTCGTTCTGGTATGGCGTCTGCCGTCCAAATACGATGATGCTGGGTGTTTTTGTATGGCTCGCCATCCTTCAAATAAGCGAACCAAATTTCAGCACCTACGTCGCGAACTTTGTGCGAACCAGCCTTCACGCTGCCGGAAAGAATTTTGCCTTTGGCGTAGGTGAGGTTGTTGATGTCCTTCTGCTCAAGAACTTCAAGCTTGGTGCCGTTAGTCAGTTTACCGGGAGAGGTTATGTCACTTGACAAGGGCGCCTCGTCATAAGCCTTGAAGTCCCCGACCTTCATGGTCACCTTCGGTTTTGGCGTTTCATCCGGGGATAGCGGATAGCGCTTATAAGGTAGCAAATGCATATACAGACTGTAGAAATTCAGCTTGTTTTGCTTGCCTTTACTCGGCCCTTCTTCCGGGTTTGGCGCCGACTTGTATTCATGGCGCACTAGGCAGAAGGAGTTGGAGTACTTCAGTTTTTTCTCGTTGTCTCCGAAGGTCGATTCCAGATAATCCTCATTAAGGCGATAAGCAACGACTTCGCCATCGGCCATGCAGCGTATCGGCTCATTCAGGACACATTGTGGGGCACTTGCATCGCTGATGTGGATGCCTCCATGCCAAAACTTATTGCTACCCAACAGGTAATGGCCTGATTTTTCATTTTCGAGAGTTTTGTACACATCTTCTGCATCGGTGAACTGTTTACCGTCAGCCTTACGGAACGGATATTGGAAGCTCATAACAGGTGCTGGACCTGCCGATGCAGGAGCAGGTGTCGGTGCGGGAGCGGCCGCTGGTGCCGCACCCGACCTATATTGCTCTTTTGCTCTCAAGAACTTTGTCGGTACAGGCCAGTAATACGCCGGAGGGTTATTACCGAAAAAAGCCTCCGAAGGCCCGTTCGTGGTTTGAGCACCAAAGATTTTGCCGCCGCTAGAAGCCGGGTTGAAATCCATGACGATACCGGTATGAAACAAACGACGGGAGCCTCCGGTAAGGGGAAGAATATCGATCCAAAGGGCGATATCGCCCTTCTTGACCTCTGCTGGAGCCACCTCCGTGTAATAACCGGAGACATTCATCGTTCTCGTCTCCTCATACGGAATTTGGTACCCCGCTCCAGTGAGCAACAGGTTCACCATATGAGAACAATCGATCAGCTTTTTCCCCGCGGCGTTTGTTTGCTGGCCATCACCACCCATCAGGTATACGTAATCACCGCCGGTGTACTGGTTTCTTAAATCAAGTGGTTCGGTCATTTCTGCTTCCTGCAAATTAATAGCAATAGCTGGCTTTGGTAGCATCAGCGTTTTGCGTATTCAAACGTTTCATGTTTCTGATGGCGGTGTCGTTACCCTGATCGGCAGCTAGGCGATAGCACGCCAGAGCTCTCGACATATCTTTAGTAACAAGCCTTCCTTCTTCAAAGGAGTAACCCAAGTAATTCATTGCGCTCGCAGAGCCCATTGAGGCAGCGCGAATGAGCTCCTTTTCAGATTGTTCGGGATGCAGGCAAGGGCCTTCAGCCGCAGGGTTGTTTCCGTAACAATAAAACGTGGATAGTGAGGCAGCCCCATCAGCGAGAGTGGTCGCAGCCGCTTTAAAAAGCGCCTCAACCTTCTCCGTCTCCAACTGCGGGGCCATCCCCGAAAGACTCAAACTGGCAGCATTCAAGCTGGCTTGAGGATCCCCTGAAGCCGCCGCACACAGATAGTTTTCCAGCGAGGCCTCAAAAAATTCGCCCGTCAACCGGTATAGCTCCAGCCCCCCCAGTCCCCCGAAGACTTCCGCGCGCTGAAAGCAGAAATTCTCCGCCTCGCTCATGCTCGGCTTACTCGCCACACCCAGGTCTTTCTCACTGATCGACCAGTCTTCAACACCCTCAAGCACCCAACATGCCTGACGAGAAAAATTCAAGATCTTGATGTTGCTGTTACCCGCTCGCTTATCCACGACGTTGAAGTGACTGTCGTCGACCGCTTCGACTTCGACACCTTTTGTCTTATCTGTGGCTATGGGTGCGATCAGTGGAAATGCCAATGTGGAGCTGTTGACTCCCGTCGTTTGCGGCTCAAAATTACCGCTCTCCCCCGCGGGCTTTAAAACAAGCAACTTCACTGTCATGGCAGTCAGGCGCTGCTGCGTTTCTGCATTCGCAGAGAACGCCGGAAGGAACTGAGCAAAGCCCTCGGATGGGCACTCATCCGCATAAACGCTGCCATGAAACAGGTACAGCAGTGACGCGGCGAAAACCGCTACCGCGAAGCCATTGCTCTTCTTCAAAACACCATTCATGTCGATCACTCAGAAAACACAAAAAAAGCCTTCGGTTTAACCTTCTCAGGCGGAGCATTCCCCAACGCCTGATCCATCAAACTCCCCGCCTTATCCTTATCCGCAGCCCCCGGCAGAACCGGCGGCTTGATGCCAATCCCAGTCCCCGACCCCGCCGATCCACCCGCATTAATCTTCACCACCGGCCCAACAACCGTCACCCCACCGGCATCCAGTTTGATAAAGCTCCCGCCCCCCAAAATGGTGAGTTCGCTGCCAGCCTCGATAACAATCTTCGCCCCAGCCTTCAGATGAATCTCTTTCCCGACACTCGTCAGCTGCGCAGTCCCCAGCTTCACATGCTGGTTCTGCCCAATCGTCAGGTGATCATCCAGCCGCGTTTCAACCTTACGATCAGCAATCGTCGTGCGATGTTCTTCAGCCTTGAGCTCGGTGTAGGTGTTCTTGACGACCGTATCGTGGCGTTCATTGCCCACACGAATCTTCTGATCATGCTCAATGTTTTCATCCCAATCCCGCTGGGCATGGATGAAGATTTGCTCCGCTCCCTTCTTGTCCTCAATCCGCAGTTCATTAAACCCGCCGCCCCCCGGTGAGCTGAGGGTTTTGAATACGGTGCGGGTTTTATTAGCCGGCAGCTCGTAGGGAACCTGGTTTTCCTTGTGGTACAGGCACCCCGTCACCAACGGCTGATCAGGATCCCCTTCAAGGAACGTCACCAGCACTTCCATCCCAATCCTCGGAATGACAATCGCGCCATACCGATCCCCAGCCCAACTCGAAGACACGCGCATCCAGCAACTGGTTTTGTCATCCGCCAACCCTTCGCGGTCCCAGTGGAATTGCACTTTGATGCGGCCGTATTGGTCGCAGTGGATTTCTTCGCCTTTGGGGCCGGTGACCATGGCGGTCTGGCTGCCGAGGACGCGGGGTTTGGGATGTTCCAGCGCCGGACGGTAGAACACGGTCCATGGGGTGGCGAGGAAGCGGTTGCGGTAGCCCTGGTGGAAGTCGTCTTTGTTGTCGGTGGTGTCGCTGGTCACGGACTCTTCGAGGACTTGCGGTTGTTTGCCTTCGTGGACGATTTCGGTGAGCAGCCAGAGGTCGTTCCACTCGGTGCGCGGGTGGTCGGACATTTCCAGGAAGTGGCCGCTGATGAGCCTGGTCTGGTCGCCGTGGCCTTCTGCTTGCTGATAGTCGGCGCGGTGGCGTTCGAGGGCGCGTTGGCTGAGGAATTTGCCGCGCGCGCGGTCGAGGAAACGGCCGGGGTAGTCGTAATCTTCCAGATCCGGTTCGGTGCTTTCGCCGTCGGGTTTGTAGGCGGCTTCAAGTTGCAGGCGCGGTTTTTCGAAGTCGTAGTCGCGGCGGGTGACGCGGCCGGTGCGGGTTTCGAGGCGCAGTTTGAAGCCTTTGATGACGGGCTCGTCGGCGACCATGCCGCTGCCTTGCACGTAGGCCGTTGGCTGCCCGAGTTTCGGGAACACGGTCTGGTCGTCACCGAACACCAGCAGATGACCCTTCTCGCTGTGTTGGAAGTGGTAGTGAATGCCTTCCTCTTCGCACAGGCGTTGGACGAAGTGCAGGTCGGTTTCGTCGTATTGCACGCAGTAGTCGCGGTCCGGGCAGGGCTGGCTGAGCTGGAAGCAGTAGGCGTTGCCCTTGATGCCGTGCTCGTCGAGGATCAGCGCGATGATTTTCGGCGCGGACATCTGCTGGTAGATGCGCTGGTTGGTGCGGTGATGCAGGTATTGCAGTTGCGGCACCAGGGAGACCTTATAGCGGGTCAGGCGCTTGCCGGCATCGCCTTGGGCGACGCGGTAGATCTGGCCGTGGATGCCTGAGCCCTGCGGATCGAACGCTAGGAACGCCTGTTTGTGCAGGAGTTTTTCCAGGTCCAGATCGGGGTTTTCGCTGACCAGTTCCAGGTCGAAGCGATACGGCTGGCTGATGCCTTCGGTGCCGGTGAACGACAGCACTTGCAGGTCGCCCACGTAGTCTTCGACGGTCAGGCTGAAGTGGGTTTCGTTAGCGGAGTTGAACATTGCTTGCTCCCTGTTCGGTAGTCATCCGTTACGCCCGCAGTCGCAGGCGTTGCAGCAAAGACGAAGTGGCGCCCAAGGCGTCACGCAATTGTGCGGCGGTGATGGTGCGCTTGGCCGCATCGAAAGCCAGCGCCGTTCGCAGGGCTGGCCAGCAGTGTTTCGGTAGATTCCGTGGAGCGTGCAGCTCGCGGTCGAGTTGGCCATCGCGGGCCTCGATCGACGACAAGCGGCGGAACGGGTGTTTGCCGCCCGCCAGTTCGTAGAGCACGCAGGCAACACCGTACACATCGGCGCTGGCCGACAGCGGTTGGCCTTCGAGCAGTTCCGGGGCGGCGTAGCCCGGGGTCCAGGCGTTGAAGCGGTCGCGGCTCAGGTGTGGCAGGCCGGGCAAGATGCCCTCCTCTGCCTGGCCGAGACCGAAGTCGAACAGGCGCACGCCTTCTTCGCTGAGCATCACGTTGCTTGGTTTCATGTCACCGTGCAGCACGCCGCGAGCGTGGGCGTAGGCCAGCGCGTCGAGCAGCGGCAGCGCGATGTCGCGCAGTTCTTTCCACGGCAGGCCCAAGGGGCGCTCGCAGAGCAGTTTGTCCAGGGTCAGCCCACGCATGAGTTCCATGGTGATGAAGGCGCGCTGGCAATCGGTGTCCACTTCAAAGCTGTGCAAGCGCAGCACGTTGTCGTGGCGCAGGCGCCGGATCAGGGCGAACTCGCTGTAGAGCAAGGCGCTGGCGTCCGGCGATTCGGCAAATTCTTCGCTGAGAATTTTCAGCGCGATGTAAGGGTCGGGATCGCCGAACTGTTCGCTCAGCAAGTCCCGTGCGCGGTAAACCGCGCCCATGCCGCCGGCACCGAGCAGACGCTCGATGCGGTAACGGCCTGCGAGCACGTCGGGCATTTCGCCGACGCTGGCCTTGGTTGGCGCCAGCGCGGGCTCGGCCTTGTGAGATTTGGCGAACGCAAAGTAAGTCAGGTTATTGGCTTCCTCGTCGGTCACCAGCAGGTCGTCGAGCGGCGGCATGAGTTGGGTCATTGTCGGATCACCACGGCAGTCAGGTTGTCCCGGGCCGAGCCACGCAGGGCGCCGTCGAACAGACGCTCCAGCGCAACGTGCGGCGCGGTCAGGCTCAGGGCATTGCCCAAGGCATCGCTGCTGAGCCCTTGGTACAAACCGTCGCTGCACAACAGAAACGTATCGCCGGGGTAAACCTCGAGCTCGAGCACGTCCAGCGTCAGCACATCAGCAGCGCCGACCGCACGGGTCAGGGCATGGGCCGACGGATGCGCACGGGCGTCTTCGACGCTCATGTTTTGCTCGTCGATCAGTTGCTGTTGCAGCGAATGGTCCTTGGACAGCTGATACAAACGCTGGCCACGCCACAGGTAGCAACGGCTGTCGCCGGCCCAGATGCAGGCCGCGCGATTGCCGTCCACCAGCAGTGCCACCACGGTGCTGCCCATGATGCTGTCATGGCGCCCGGCGGTGACGGTCAACTCCTGACCCAGGCGGCGATTCAACCAGTGCAGGCACTGGCGAATGCCTTTGAGTCGTTCGTCGAAGTCGTCCTGCACCGGCAATTCCGCCAGGCTGGCGACGATCAACTGGCTGGCGATATCGCCACCCTGATGACCGCCCATGCCGTCCGCGACCACCCACAGCCCCTGCTGTGGACAGTCGAGGAAAGCATCTTCGTTGCGCGCCCGAACCTTGCCGGCGTCGGTACGCGCAGCGCTGCGCCAGGGACTGGCAACCAGCATCAGAGCTGCACCGGCATACGGAAGGTGCGCAGCACGCCCATGTCGAATGGGTTCGGCGTGCGCTGGCTGCTGAGCAGGTAATTGGCGCGCAGGCCACCCACGTCAGCTTTCAGCACCAGCACGTCGCGACCGCTGAGGTATTCGGTCTGCATCAGATCGAACAGACGGAACAGCGACCATGGGCCGGTGTTCTTCTCGATACCGATCGGGCGGCCGGCCATTTTGTCGAGGACCAGGCTGGTGCGACCGTCTTCAGCGTCGGTCGGCCATTTGAACGACACCGGCACGATCGGGCCGTGGCGGTATTCGATGGTCTTGTCGCCAAACTTGAACTCGGAACGGCTGACGGCCGGGTCGAGGGTGTACGGCTCCAGTTTGAACTGCACTTGCGGCTCGGCCGGGTTGACCGAGAAGAAGCTCTGGCGGATCACTTGGGCCGCGGCCATCTGGTCGAGGTAGACCTTGGAGATCGGCATGCTGTGACCGTCGATGGTGCGCAGGCGGTAGTTGCCTGGATCGCCACTGACGAACGGACGCATGTAGGTCTCGAAGAAGCGATCGTTGATGCCCTGCGCCTTGAAGAACTCGCGGAAGTCGCTGATCGCTACGTCGCTGGTGCTGTGGGCGCTGAACGGATAACGCTTGTTGATCGCCTTGCCGTAGAAGCTGTACAGCTCGCTCTGATAACGCTGGTTCAGGTACTGGTAGGAATCGTTCAGCACCAGACGCCAGGTGTCTTCAGCCAGGACGTTGAACCACACGCTGACCGGACGCGGCAGACGGTTCGAGGCATTGCGCAGGGCGCTCAGCGCATCACGCTGGCCACTCATGCGGGTCTTGGCCATTTCGAACGCGGCCTGATCCGGGGAACTGGCACGCGCCAGGCTCGCCAGTTGCAGTTGCAGGTCGTTGAGCGCCGCGAGTGCCGGGGTCAAATCAGCGGCCGGGCCGTTGTTGTCATCCAGCAGACGGTGCAGCGGTTCAAAGCGACGTTGCAGGGATTTCTTCGCGGTGTCCGGCAGGTTTTTCATCGCGGTCATGTCCGCGGCCTGGTCTGCTGCGGCAGACGCGAGTTTGCCCAGCTTGCCCAACTTGCCCTTCTGCTCTCCCAGCGCTGCAGCGGCATCAGCCGCTTGATCAACCGGTTCGGCGTCTGCCGGGAAACGGGTGTTCTCGCGCACTTCCACCAGCAGTTGCAGCACCGGGGAGTTAGCAGAAGTCAGGCCCGCCAGTTGCTCGGCGCCCTCGCCCGCATCGTTGATCGGTGGCAAGGCCACCTGGCCAACCGCTTCACTCCAGAAGTTGGCGTAGTCGCGGAAGTACAGTTGCTCCAGTTCGACCATCAGGCGACGCAAGTCCATGCCGCTGATGCCCGAGCCTTCGCCCAGCACCCAGTTGTCACGCAGGATGTCGGTGACCAGCGCAGAACCCTGAACCGAGAAGTACTGCTGATAACCCTGCTGGGTGTAGAACCCCGGGATCACGTAGTCGGTGCCGACAAACAGTGAAGCCTGCGGGCCCATGTGTTGGCTCAAACGGTATTCCGGCAGGTTGCGGGCCTGCTCGCGCAGCATCCGGTAAACCACGTTGGCCAGCGACTCGCTGCGCAGCACCTGACGCGCCTGCGCCACCAGTTGATCGTTCAGCGGGTAGATAAACGGCTGCTTGAGCAAACGCTCGAAGTGCGTGTTCAAACCGTTCTGCACCGCGGTGTTGCCGGCGTAGCGCTGGGACCACTCGGTGGCGACCCAATCCTTGAGCCACGGCCCGTCGCGACGATCCTTCATGTTCAACATCAGGTACGCGCGCAGGCTGTTGAGCAGACGTTCGCGGTCTTTCATGTTGGCGCGGATCTGCCCTTCCAGCAGCGTCGCGACCTTCGGCAGCAATTGCGCTTCGAGCTCACGCTCGTACGCGTCCTTGACCACCGGGTTGACCTCTTCACCTTGGAACAGGCCGCCACGTTCGTGGTACGACACGTCACCTTTTTTCGGGAAGACCTGAGTCGCCGCGTAGCTGGTGTCGAGGGTCTTGAGCACCGCCATGGAATCATCACGCGCGGTCAGGGCCGAGCGCTGCTGCGTCCAGTTGGTGGCCAGGTTGCGCAGGTTTTCCAGACGCTCGTAGTTGGCGGAGAACCCGCCCGCCCACAGCATGCCGAACAGCGCCAGTGCCGCCAATGCGCCGACGTACAGCGCACGTTGGCCCCAATGGATGCGGCTGCGTTCGCGCTTGTCCAGACCGGCCAGATCGGCCTCGGGGAAAATCACCCGGCTGAGCAAATGGTGAATGAACCGCGAACGGCCACTGCGCAAGGTCGGCAGCATGCCGGCGCTCATGCCCAGACTGGCGCCGATGCCGGCGGTGGTCTGGTCCATCTCTTGGGTCAGGTGCGGTGCGCTGGTCAGGTAAAAACCGCGCAACTGGCTGACACGCTGGTAGCGGTTGCCGGTGAACGCCATGTCGACAAACAGGCACAGGCGCTCGCCGATCTGCCCCAGTTGATGCGGGAAGTCGAGAATGCGGCCACGGCGCTGGGTGTCGCGCTCCTGGTGCATGCGCATGATCACTTGGCTGTTCAGGCGACGCAGCAGCTCTTCAAACTCGGCGCGCAGGACGGCGACGTCGGTGCCGCTCTGCTCCTTGCGGAAGCTGGTGCCGAGCACCTGATCGCTTTCTTCGCGGGTCAGTTGATCGAAGAACTCGTCGAAACCGAGCAGCTTGTCGGCCTTGCTCAGCACCAGGTAAACCGGCACATCGACGTGCAGTTTCTGATGCACGTCTTGCAGACGCGCACGCACCTGACGAGCCAGGGTGTCGAGGTCTTGCTCGGTGTTGCCCAGCAGCAATTCAACCGGGATGGTCACCAGCACGCCGTTCAACGGACGGTTGCGGCGACGCTTGCGCAGCAGGTCGAGCAAGGTGCTCCAGGCACTCCCGTCGACTTCGGCATCCGGCTGGGTCAGGTAACGCCCGGCGGTGTCGATCAGCACACCGTGGTCGGCGAAATACCAGTCGCAATGACGGGTGCCGAGGGTATCGCGGGTCAGTTTGCGGTCGATCTTGTTGATCGGAAACTCAAGGCCCGAGAAGTCCAGCAAACTGGTCTTGCCGCTGCCCTGCGGACCGATCAGCAAGTACCACGGCAAATCACTGCGCCAGCGCTCGCTGCGACCGCGATACAGGCTCGAAGTCTTCAGGGTTTTCAACGCATCCTTGAAGCGCACGCGAAGCTCTTTTTGTTCTTCGTCGATCAGCTCTTCACGGCGGATACGGTCCTGGCCGTCTTCGCTGTCTTCGACGGCTTTTTTACGCACGCCAGCGCGCCAGCTGACGAAGACCATGGTCAGGCCCCAGATCAGGAACAGCACACTGATGGTCAGCAGGCGGGAGGTCGAACCTTCCCAGAACTTGTAGTCATCAACGGCCAGCAGCGGCCCGACAAACCACACCAGCAGCGCGACAAACAGCACCACCAGCAAGGTCCAGACCCAGGTCTTGCGCAAGAATGCGCCGACTTTCTTGAAAAACTTTTTCATCACACGTCCCTGTTTACGGCTGCGACTGCGGCTGGACCGCGGCCGGATCTAGCTGCTGAAAAGGTTGCAGAACGGTTTCGCGTTGCTCGCCCAAGACCCAGGCGAAACCCGAATACATCACCACCAGGCAGACCACGGTGAACAGCACCACCATCCACGCCGGCACGATGCGCACCAGGCTGCGGCGCTGATCGTTCAAGCCTTCCCAATGTGGCGAAAGCTCACGTGGCACGTCGCCGCGCAACTGACGGATCTGGCGATACAAGGCGTCGCGGATGCCTTCGAGTTCGAGCATGCCGCGGGCTTGCACGCGGTACTTGCCTTCGAAACCGAGGGACAGGCACAGGTACATCAGCTCCAGCATCGGAAGGTGCTTGACCGGGTTTTTCGACAGGCGATCCAGCAACTGGAAGAACTTCTCGCCACCGAAGGTTTCGTTGTGGAAGCTGCTGAGCAGGCTCATCTGCGACCACTCGCTTTCGTTACCCCACGGCGTGGTGACGACGGCTTCGTCGACCACGGTGCAGAGCACGTAACGCGCGGCCATCACCTGGCTGCTTTCGGCGCCGTTGTGCAGGGCGCGCACTTCAAACAGTTTCAACCCGGCGGTCAGTCGCTCGTTGAGCGCGTACATGTCTTCGCGGGTGTCGCTGTGCTTGAGGCGCACCACTTCCGACAACAGATCGGACGCGGCGGCCACCAGCGAATTGAGGCTGATGTTGAAGGATTCCGCCGGGCGCAAACGCGCGGCGTAAATCATCCGTTCTTCGAGCTGTTCGAAACGCGGCGGTGCGGCGAAATCGGTGAGCGGACTCTGCGCCGGGCCGTGGCCCTGGCGGTCGAGCAGGACGGTTTTATCGTCCTGGTTATGTTCCATGTCCTTGATCATGTCGGTCAGTTCCTGATGGCCCAGAATTTCAGTTCAAGCTCGGCGAATTCGCCGGACACGTGGAACGCGAAGCCGCCGGAGCGCTCGAGTTGTGCCAGGTCTTCGGAACTGAGTTCGAGAATGAAATAGGTTTTGTTGGAGTGGAACGCGATCTGCCGTGGTGCCACCGGCAACGGTTTGACCTTGATGCCCGGCAGGTGCAGGTTGACCAGTTGGCGGATGCGCTCCACCGGGCCGACCTTGAGGTGCGCCGGCAAGCGGTGGCGCAGTTCTTCGGAATCGCAGTTGGCACTGGCCGCGAGCACGAACGACGCCGAGCCCAGCAGTTTGTGGTCGTGCAATGGCGAGACGATGATTCCGTACTGACGCGCTTGCAGGACCAGTTCGATGGCGTGCTGTTCGAGCACCATCGACAGCACCTGACGAATCGCTTCCATCAGTTTGCGGAAGCTCGCGCCCTGGTCGCTGTGCTGGTAACGGCTGTCCAGACGCGGGCGTTTGCTGTCGCTGGAGAAGGTCGCCAAGTCGCCGAGCATGGTCAGCAGCGTGCGGTACAACTCTTCCGGGTGAACCTGCTCCAGGCCGAGGTAGTGCCGCAGCAGCAGTTCGGTGCGGTTGATCAGTTGCAGCATCATGAAGTCGCCGACTTCCGCGCCACCGACCTTGCCGTTGGAACGGATGCGCTCGGCGATGGTGTCGCCCCGGTGACCGAGCATGCTGATCACTTCTTTCAGACACGACAGCAGGTAGCTGGAGGCATGCGCCTGAATGTAGGTCGGCACGAAGTCCGGGTCGAGGCTGATCACGCCGTCGGGCGTGGTATCGAGCACTTCGCAGATCTTCAGCTTCACGTAGGCCTGGTCGCTTTGCTGCTCGCCGAGCAACAGTTTGAAATCCGGGCGGCCGCAGCTGACCTGGCTCGCGGAATCGTCACCGGCGTTGGAGTCGGCGACTTCCGCTTCATACGCGGTGTAGCGCGCCAGCACGTCGGATTGCTCCGGGCGGCGCGACTCGATGTGATTGCCGGTGACCAGCGGCAGCGCCAGGTAGATCGGCGTGTTGCCGGTGTTCGGTGGCACGTCGAGGGCCAATGGCTCGGTGTTTCCGCCGAGTTCGAACAGGCTGCCGTCCGGCAGAATCCCCGAGGCCTGACTGATCACCAGTTTGCCCATGTTGAGGAACTGCAAATCGATTTCCAGATTGAGGAAGCCCCAGGTGTAGCTGCCCAGCAACTGAGTGCGGGTCTTCATCTGGTGGTCGTAATAGCGGTCGTTATGCTGGAAGTGCTGCGGACGCAGCAGCATGCCTTCCTGCCAAATGACTTTATGGGAGTTCATGTTCAGTCATCCGCCTTGGCGAGCGTTTCGTTGCTGTTGCGAATACCGGCCTGATCGAGGGTCAAATCAGCGTCGGTGACTTCCACCGGGGTGACTTGCACCGTGTAGCGCCATTTGGTTTCCGGCAGGTCACGGTAGGCAGCGAGGATGCCGACGTAGCGACTGCCCTCCTCCACGCTGAGCTTGAGCTCGACGGTTTCGCCCGGGCGCAGTTCGAGTTCTTCGCTGGCCACCAGGTCCGGGGCCAGGGATTCCTTGGCGCGCTCGTACAAGCTGAAGAAGTCAGCGTTCTCGAAGGTCACCGGGTGCTTGAGCTCAAACAGGCGCACGACGATCGGCGACGGACGACCGTTGAGGTCCGGGTTCAGCTGATCGCTGGCAGTGAGCTTCAGGTTGAGCTTGGTGACGTGAGAATACGGCGACAGCGACGAGCAGCCGGCCAGCAGCACCAGGGCCGCGAACGCCGTCAGCGTCTTGAAAAAAGCGGTCGAGCAGCGAGACATGCGCATCATCCTTGGTGGTCGGTGTGAAGGGTGGAAATCAGGCGAATCTGTTCTTCGTAGGCCTGAGCAAAGTCGCGGGCCAACAGGCGCTCGCTCCAGTCATCGTCCTGGCGCAGGGCCTGGTGATAACGGCCATACGCTCTCCAGCGGCTGCCGGACGTGGCCAGAATCGGCTTGTTGTCGCGTTCGAAACGCAAGGTCAACTGCTCTGGCGAGAAGTGTTCCAGCGTGCCGCGAACGGCGGCGCGGCTGGCGGTCAGCAAGGCCACTTGATGCGCCTGCAAATCACGGAACGAGCGAGAGATCGCTTGCTCGGCCGGCAACTGACCCGGCTTGTTCGGCTGCAGCAAAATACCCAGCGCTTCACCCGCATCAACGGCGAATTTCAGCGGGTTTTTGTGGGTGCCTTGAACGAGGGTCTGGGCCAGGCGCAGTTCGTTTTTCAGTTCGCTGCGGGTGCGCAGGCTCTGCTGCAAACCGCCGACGCTCTGCTTTAGCAAGCGTGCTGCATTCAGCGCCAGGGCTTCGCGAGCGTCATGGTCGAGGCCTTTGAGGTCCACGCCCAGCGCCGCACCGAAGTGCTCCCAGAAACCTTCGCTCTGACGCTCGACGGCTTTCGGCGGTGGCGCGGGCGCTGGCTCTGCCGGGGCGTTGATCAGCTCCGGGACCATCAGGCTTTCCATGTCGATGCGGGCGTAGTCGGCGCGCTGACGGGTGTCCTCGATGGTGGTGCTCGGGGAGATCAGCTCGTCGATTTCCGAATACACGCGCTCTTGCTGATCGAGGGCGTTCAGCGGATCGAGGTCAAGGAACGCATCATCAGGAATGATGCTGCCGGCCGCTTGCGGGCGGCCGACTTCCACGTCGAAAGTCGCCGGGTCGCGCACCAGTCGCGCACGGATCTCGAAATCACCCAGCACGTACACGCTGCCGTGTTCGATGCGCATCGCTTCGCCCTTGCGCAGGCGCGCGCCGCTTTCGCTGTCCTGGATACCGTTGCTGCTGGTATCGGTCAGGAAAAACGTGCCTTCGCGGTAGCTGATCACCGCGTGGTGGTTGGACAGGTGACGCTTGCGGTCGGGAATGATCCAGTCGCAATCCTCGCCACGCCCAATCACGCCACCGGCCTGCTTGAAGGTCTTCTGGCACAAATCCGTGGGCACGAACTGCTTGGTGTTCAGCATTTCGAAAACCAGTTCCATGGTGATACTCCTTGCGGTCACTTGCCGCGATTGACCGCCTGCGGATCACCCAATGGGCGATAGGTGTTGTCGTTGAATTTGTAATTGCCGCTACAGCCGCCGAGGCCGCATAAAACGAAGAGGGTCAGCAGGACGGCTTGCCAGTGACGAACAGGCATCAGAGGGTCTCCATGGGTAGACAAAGCACAAAGCGCCGACCCGGTTGGGCGGCGCTATCGAAAGCTAATGAAATGGGTTGTGGGGCTCTAATCCGGTGGTTAGAGCCGATCCCCTGTGGCGAGGGAGCTTGCTCCCGCTCGGCTGCGCAGCAGTCGTAAATCAACGAATGCGGTTTGACTGAGGCACTGCGGCGCATGGTTTTGGGGCTGCTGCGCAGCCCAGCGGGAGCAAGCTCCCTCGCCACAGGGAATGTGCTGGCCAAAGCAAGCATTCCAGCCAGAGTTATTGGTGGGTAGAAAATGGGGTTAACCATCGAAATCACCCAGGTTGATATTCAAGCGCCCGAGGCGGTACAGCAGCGTGCGGCGTGGCAGGCCTAGTTCGCGGGCGGCGAGGGTCTGGTTGCCGTCGTTTTTGCGCAGGCAATCGAGCAGCAGAGTGCGTTCGACCTGCTCCAGGCGCTCGCGCAGGTTCAGGCTGTTGTCTTCCGGCATGGCTTCCATGCGCAGGGAGAAATGCTCGGCCAGCAACTCGCCGCCCTCGCACAGCAGCACCGCGCGTTCGACCAGGCCTTTGAGCTCGCGCACGTTGCCGGGGAACGCATAGCCGGACAGGTGATCCAGCGCCGCATCGGACCAACGCACCGCATCGCGCTGCAAGAACGAGCACGCCTTCTCGGCGAAGTGACGGGCCAGGTCGAGGATGTCGCCTTCGCGTTGACGCAGGGCCGGCAACTCGATCGGGAATTGCGCGAGGCGGTAGTACAAGTCCTCGCGGAATTTGCCTTCGCTGACCAGCACCGACAAATCCCGGTGCGTCGCGGCGATGATGCGCACGTCGATTTTGTGGGTGTCGTTGGAGCCCAGCGGGCGGATCTCGCCTTCCTGCAACACGCGCAGCAGCTTGGCTTGCAGGGACAACGGCATGTCACCAATTTCATCGAGCAGCAAGGTGCCGCCATTGGCCGCATCGAACAGTCCGGCACGGTCGCGGTCCGCGCCAGTGAACGCGCCTTTGCGGTAGCCGAACAGCTCGCTTTCCAGCAGGTTCTCGGGGAACGCCGCGCAGTTCTGCACGATGAACGCCTGGGAACGGCGCGGGCCGCAGTCGTGAATCGCGCGCGCGACCACTTCCTTGCCGGTGCCGGTTTCGCCACGCAGCAGCACGGTGTAAGGGCTGTGCAGGACTTTGCTGATGAGCGAATACGTCTCGCGCATGGCCTTGCTCTTGCCGATCAGGCCGTAACCGCTGGCGCTCGGAATGCTGGCCTTCAGCGGTCTCGCCTCCCCTGTCGGTTGCCGCAATCGCTGCAATAGATGCAGTTGGCCCAGCACGAACGAACCCAGTTGAGCGAGGGAATCGGCAAAGCCTTGCAGGTCGATGTGCCGGCGACTGGCGCACAGCAGCAAGCCTTCAACGGCCTTCTGCTGATTGACCAGCGGCACGCACAACAGCGACTGCCAAGGCGTGGCCTGCGGTGGCAGGAAACTGGTTTCGTGCAGGCTGCCGCTCAACTCGCTGAGGCTCACCACGCGGTTCTGGCACAGGGCGAATTGCAGCAGTTGTTCACCGTTGTAATCCGCCGGCAGGCTCTCCGCTTCCCGGGGTTGCAGGATGCCGTTGAGGCACTCGGCGTTCATCCCCAGGCATGTGTGGGTCGCGTCCAGCAGGTACAGCTGCGTCAGCTCGCAACCACTGAGTTCGGCCAACCCGCGCACGAAGTCACCCAGCAGCGCAGCACCGTCCGCCGCGCGCGACAGGCTGGCGAACTGCGCCAGCAAGGCTTCGGCATAGACCAGCGGTTGCGGCACTTGAGTGAACATCACACCCACCTCAGGCGAACTCGCACATCACGCTGGCGCCGCCGTCGAGCGTCGCGTGGACACGCTTGAGGCTTTCACCGGTGGCCATCGCGTCGAGCAAGCGGTCGGCCACCAGCGGCAGCACGTGCAGGTCGAGCAAGTGGTCGATCAGACGCGCGCCGCTGTCGCTTTGGGTGCAACGTTCGGCCAGGTGATCGACGAGGTCTTGCGAGTAGGTGAAATCCAGCTGACGACGGTTCAGGCGTTCGCCCAGACGACCGAGTTTGATCTCGATCAACTCGCGCAGCACCGGGCCGCCCACCGGGTAGTAAGGCACTACACGCATCCGCGCCAGCAGCGCTGGTTTGAAGTGCTTGCTGAGCACCGGGCGGATGGTTTCTTCGAGGACTTCGGCCGATGGGCGTGCGCCGTTTTCGCAGAGTTCGCTGATGCGGTCGCTGCCCAGGTTCGAGGTCATCAGGATCAACGTGTTGCGGAAGTCGATCTCGCGCCCTTCGCCGTCGTTGGCCACGCCTTTGTCGAAGATTTGGTAGAACAGGTTGAGCACGTCAGGGTCGGCTTTTTCGACCTCATCCAGCAGAACGACCGAGTACGGCTTCTGACGCACGGCTTCGGTGAGCATGCCGCCTTCGCCGTAACCGACGTAGCCCGGTGGCGCACCGATCAGGCGCGAGACGGTGTGCTTCTCCTGGAACTCGGACATGTTGATGGTGGTGATGAACCGATCACCGCCGTACAGCAAGTCGGCCAGGGCCAGCGCGGTTTCGGTTTTACCCACGCCACTTGGGCCGACCAGCAGGAACACGCCCACCGGCGCATCAGGTTTGTTGAGGCCGGCAGCGGTGGCGCGCATTGAGCGGTCCAGGGCGTGGACCGCTTGCTCCTGACCACGAATGCGGGTGCGCAGGTCTGTGGCGAAGCTCGCGACCTTGGCGTTGTGCTCGCGGGCCAGTTGCGCCAATGGCACGCCGGTCCAGGCGCTGATCACTTCAGCAACCAGACGCGGGCACACTTCGAAGCTCACCAGACGCTCTTTGATCTGCAGCTCGGTCAGGGCTTTGTGCGTTTCGTTGAGTGCGGCTTCCAGGGTTTCGACGCTGTGCGCTTCGTCCACCGGCAGGGTTTCGATCACGGTGCCTTCGGCGTCTTCTTCAACCGTGACGATTGGCTCGACGGCTGCCGCTTCACGAGCCTTGGCCAGTTGCTGACGCAGGTCCAGCAGGCGCTCGGCCAGTTCTTTCTGTTCGGTCCACAGGGTTTCCAGTGCGACCATTTCCTCTTCGGCAGCCGCCAGACGATCTTCCAAAGCGTCCAGCGCTTCGTGATCAATCAGCAAGCCTGCTTCGGCGTCGCGGCGCAGGGCCTGACGCTGACGGCCACCTTCGGCCAATTCGCCACGCAGCCGTTCGAGGCTTTCCGGAGCGGCGGCGAGGCTGATGCGAACGCGAGCGCACGCGGTGTCGAGGACGTCGACGGCTTTGTCCGGCAGCTGACGGCCCGCGAGGTAACGCGCCGACAATTCCGCCGCCGCCACCACCGCGTCATCGCGCAGGTAGATGCCGTGGCTCTTCTCGTACACCTGAGCCAGACCACGGAGGATGGTCACCGCTTCGCTGACGGTCGGTTCGTGCAGTTGCACTGGCTGGAAGCGACGGGCCAGGGCCGGGTCTTTTTCGAAGTATTTTTTGTACTCTGCCCACGTGGTGGCGGCGATGGTGCGCAACTCGCCACGAGCCAGGGCTGGCTTGAGCAGGTTGGCCGCGTCCGATCCGCCAGCGTTGCCGCCCGCGCCAATCAGGGTGTGGGCTTCGTCGATGAACAGGATGATCGGTTTTGGCGAGGCTTTGACTTCGTCGATCACGCCTTTAAGGCGACGTTCGAATTCACCTTTGACGCTGGCGCCGGCCTGCAACAGGCCCATGTCCAGCGACAGCAGTTCGACGCCTTTCAAGACTTGCGGCACTTCACCGGCGGCAATGCGCGAGGCCAATCCTTCGACGATGGCGGTTTTACCGACGCCGGCTTCACCGACCACGATCGGGTTGTTCTTGCGGCGACGGGCAAGGATGTCGACCATCTGACGGATCGCGCCATCGCGGCACAGCACCGGGTCGAGTTTGCCGTCGCGGGCCTGTTGAGTCAGGTTATGCGTGAAGCGCTCCAGCAGCGATTCACCCGGTACGGCGGATTTGCCAGTGGCCGGTTGTTCTTTCTGCGACAGGGCGAATTCTTTCAGGCGTTCGATGTTCAGTTTGGCCAGCAACGACTGGTAGCGGCTGCCGGCGTAGCGCATCGGGTTGCGCAGCAGCGCGAGGATCAACGCAGCTTGCTCGACCTGGCTCTGGCCCAGTTCAAGGTTGGCCACCAGCAACGCGTCTTGCAGCCACTGCACCAGTTCCGGGGCGAACACCGGATTGCGCGAGGCGCTGTGCTCGACCCGCGATTGCAACGCGGCGCTCAGTTCGCCAGCATCCACTTCGGCGTCTTGCAGCGCGCGTGCGAGCAGGCCCTGCGGGCGCTCCAGCAGGCCGAGCAGCAAGTCTTCGACGAGGATTTTGCTGCCGCCACGGGCGACGCAACGTTCGGCCGAACTTTCCAGGTCACGACGGGTTTCGGCGTCCAGCGCCTGGATAAGTTGTTGCAGGTCTACGTTGATCATGGGTCATCTGTCCTTAATGAATTTTGCTGCCCAGGGTTACCACGCCGTCCGCTTTTTCGCGGCCCAGCCAACTGGTCCATCCCAGGCGACAGGCGTTTTGCTCACCGATGCGCAGTTCGCGGATTTCTTCCTGGCGCAACACCAGGCGAATGTCGTAATCGAGCGGATCACGCAGGGTGAACCGCACCAGCGCGCACAGCGGCTGGTAACCGAAACCGATCGGCAGGAATTCGTGGAAGCGTTGCCAGTCGAGTTCGCGGATGTGAATGCGGAATTTGCCGCTGCGGTCGCGCACGTGTTCGCCCAGCACCAGGTCTTCGCCAAGCAGGCTGTTGGCGCGGCCCAAACGATTGCGCTGCTCGTCGAGAATCTCCACGCGACGCTCGATGCATTGCTCGATGGTCAGTTCAGCGTGCTTGAAGTAGTAACGCAGCACCGCTTCGATCAGCGCCGCCGAGTGCGCCCGCAAGCTGAGCAGGCCGAGGTACGGCAGCAGGCGCTTCCAGTTCAGCTCCTGGGCCTTGCGGATCTCTTCGCCGCCAAGGCCGATCAGCGCAAACAGCTGGGAAGAAAACGGATCGAGCGCGCCGCTCTCGAAACTGGCGCGGTATCGGTATTTGCGCCAGATCGGCAGCATCAGCCGTTGCAGGCGATGGTGGAACAAGTCGAGGAAGTTGCGGGTTGGGTTGCCGTCTTCGCTGTCGCCCAAGGCTTGCTCACCGTAAAACGCCGGCAGCGGCGAGCCGGAACCGACCAGGCCGATCAGGTTGAAACGCAGGCGCGCGCGCATCTGTCCGTGCTCGTGGAAAAACTCCACGCGATCGACGTCGCTGCCCGGGAAACCCAGGCTCGGGTTGGCCTGGAATTCGAGCTGGTCGTACAGATCGTCCTGGCTCAGGTGCGGGTGGGCCTCGCGCAGCCGGTCAACCACCAGCAGCACGGCCTGAAACAGCGAGTACTCGCGTATTCCTCGGGTCAGTCCGCTTAAAGAAGCGGCTGAAGGCCCATACGTGGTGTCCATTGGTACACCTCTCCCTGTGTGCTTTTTACCCGCAGCTCGTGGTACGAATTGAGACTGGCGTAAAGCGCGAAAAACTCGTTAAGAACCGAGGCGAAAACGAACAGGTCGCCCTCACCGATATACCCTTCCGGGTCGATGGTCAGCTCGGTGCGCAACCCGCGAACCGGCAACCCCCGGTGCAACCGGTCTACGTGTTGGTGCTTGATCGACTTGAGCCCGCCCAGCAGGCGTTTGCTGACTTTTTCAGCGTGTTGGTCGTAGTAGCGCGGCAGGTCGTAGGTTTCCAGAATCACCTTCAACGCGTTGACGTCGGCCAGGGACAGGTAGTTGAGCGACATGTTGCTGATCAGCTTCCAGAGGAAGTCGCGGTTCAGCGGCGGCGCGTAACTCGGGGTAGCCGGAGTGATGTTGCGGAAACTCAGGAACTCCGGCGTCTCTTCGCAGGCCTGGCTGATGTCGCCGAGCTTGAGCTTTTTGGGCAGGTTCTGGTTGGTGCACATCAGCTCGATCGACAGGGTTTCGTGGGCTTCGGTGTGGCGGATGCCGAAGCTCAGGTAGGTGTCGAGGCCGTCGTGCAACAGGGACGAACGCTGGCGGATGCTGTAATGCGGACGGCTGTTGGGCACGTCGAAACTCGGGTCGTGCTCGAAGGATTCGAACGGCACGTATTCCTGATACCCGAGACCGCCGGGCTTCCATCCCGTGACGGTTTCCACCGAGAACACGCCGCAGTTCTGCAGATCGAATTCGGCGGGCAGCAGCAGGTATTCGTCTTGCTTGCCGTCGAGGCGAATCGGCAGTGCGTCGTGCTTGAACAGGTTAACGATGGGCGTGCAGTAGAGCTTCACATTGTCCAGCGTCGGACGCATGCGCAGGATGCCGCTCTTGCGAATGTCGAAACGCAATTCGAGGCCGCGTACCTGTTTGAGGGTGTCTTCCGGCAGCGCTTTGAGCAGGTCCAGACCGTTGATATCGACGAACAGGAATTTGTCCTGGAAGGCGAAGTATTCCTGCAGGTAGCGATAGCCACGGAAGGTGTTCAGCGGATAGGGGATCAACGCTTCTTCTTCGGCAAAACCTACCGGTTGCACACGGTCGCCGGGCATCTTGAACGCCATCGGCGTGCCGTTGACGCCATTGATGGGTTTGCCGGCGCCATCCAGCGGGATCAGTTCGATGCCTTCCAGATTGCGCAGCAGGCTCAGGTAGAGCATCTGACTGATGTAGCGCTCACCGGCGAAGTGCAGACGCAAACGGCTGAGTTCGAGTTCGCCGAGGTGACCGTCAGCACTCATCTCCAGACGCAGGCTCAACAACGAACCGTCGCCCTTCACCGAGTAATTCAGCGCGGCCAGATCCAGCGGCAACACTTCGGTCGGGTAGCAGGTGCGGAAGCGGCAACGCACGTCATCGATCGGCACGCTCTCAACTGGAGTGTCGCGCTCGACCATCAACGCAGGACCCGAACGCTTCAGCGGGTCGAACTGCAAAATGCTGAACGCCGGCAGCGGCCGCATGTAGTTGGGCCACAGCAGATGCATCAACGAATGGCTCAGCTCCGGCAACTCGTCGTCGAGCTTCTGGCGCAGGCGCCCGGTCAGGAATGCAAAACCTTCCAGCAACCGCTCCACGTCCGGATCCCGCCCGGCCTGACCCAGGAAAGGCGCCAACGCCGGGCTACGCTCGGCGAATCGACGACCTAACTGGCGAAGTGCGGTGAGTTCGCTTTGGTAGTAGTGGTTAAACGACACGGGTTACCTGCCTGGTATTGAATCTCATGAAAAAACTGTTCTGTAGCGTGCAAGTGACATCATTACAATCCACCGCTCGGAAACAGGCACGGAAACAACCATAAAAATAAAGCACTACTAAACCACAGACTTAGTAGCGCTATATGTTTCGACATTCCTGACGCACTCCATCCGACAACAATCCCATAACCGACTGAAGCTTGAATTAGAGCGAAAGAGATCAGGCTTAGAGGTAACGAAACAGTATAAGTATACGGTTCGATCGTACCAGTCTTAGCCACAACAAATATCTCGTACAATGCGAACGGCAAAACCAATGCGACAGCCGAAGCCAGTACTGATCTTGTGATTAGAGCTCTATTCATAACGACCATAGTCTGTTCACAGTCTTATTTTAGTCTCACCGGGCTCAGCTTGAGGGCAGTTCCATCCTGCAAATAAACATCATCCCCGCCGTCATACCCAAGCAAGTCCTTGCTGGAAAGCTTGCCTTCACCGCTACCCTCGTATTTCACCCAACCCTCGGACCAGATATCGCCGCTCTCGTAACGGACTTCAATGTAATAGGCCGGGGGATTTGCTTTGGTGATCTCAAAAAAAACACCACCGTCCTGCGCCCCACTCCAGTAAGCATTGGGATGATCTTTCAAAGTCGGTACCTTTCTGTCGGAGCGATCAATCAATGAGTAAGCAACAACCGCCAACATCAACGTCATCGCTAAAAGAGAGATGACGGACCATTTCAGCAGCTTCACTTCGTGATCTCCAGCGTGTCTGTAGCAAATGTATAGTCCAAATCCGGCTCGCTAAATTGGAACTGAGTAATATAAGCGCTTGGCACGACAACACGCGTACGGAATGGAATAGAAAAGCCGACAGACTCTGCCAGATCAGTCGCGAAAGTTACGCAGTTATGATTACCGAGATCATACTCTTGCCGCTTATCATTGGTATTCTCGGCCTCTTTTTCCTTTAGCCACGCCAGTGCTTTATCGAAGACAGCACCTCTTAATACGACCCCAGTAATATTTCCTGACTGACCATGTTTAGCAGCAATATGTCTTAACGTTTTCTTAAGGGATGATTCAGTAATCGCTCCACCTTTCAGTACGACGTCAGGGATTTGCCCAACACGTACACGACCAGCAGGACCCGGGCCTGGATATCGACCATATTCATAATATTTCGCCTGCCCGGTTTTCCCATTAATGATTAGAACCCCCGCATGCCCAAGATACGGAGCGCTACCGCCTGGGATTTCAATCTTCCTACCGAATAATGTCGTCTGATAACCGTCGATATGAATTTTATAGTCAGGAAAAACTACCGGAATAACGTAGTCCTGGTCGCCAACCAAATAGACCGGGACGGGCGCTACTTCTACGGCCGGCGTTGTGGCTACCGTTGTGACTTGAGCGGCTTGAGCCATTTCACTCCCCCCGCAAAAGCCAGTTTGGCTTGGCAGCAAACTGGACGTTTTGTGATTGTGCTTTTTTACCTAACGATTTAGAGAGTCCCGCCTCATCGGTAACCCCTTGAACCTCGGTGCCGTCCTCAAGAATTGCCACATAGGAGACATTCTTGAGTGGCGCTCCAGTTGCCGAATCCAGCAATTGAACACACACATCAAACCCAAATATGTTCAGTGGTACCGGCGGAATAAACGGCACCGGAGAATGCGAATTCCCGATAATCACCGTCCCGGACCCGGCCGTAACCTTGTTGCCATGGGTCCCGACGGAATCCACCGTCGCAGCCGGTTTGCCGTTGATCAAAACCGTCGTCGCCAATCCGCCCGACATCGCACCACCACACGCCGAGGCATCGCCTTGGCGGGCGGCCGCGAGGCCGTCGAAGAAGACGTCGCCGGAACCGGCAGCGATCGGGTTGGTGCCGTGGCCGGGGAGCGGGCAAGCGGTGGGGTCGGATACGCGGGCTGCTGGTTTGCCGGACATACGAATCTCCTTAGTTGACCTTGACTTGACCGCTGCCATCCAGGCGCGCGGCGAAACTGACCTGACGCTTGAAACCATCAACTTCCAGCAAGCCTTCGATGCTGAAGGACAGGCGAAGCTGATCGTGGTCACGCGGCAGGGAGATGACACGCACATTGCTCAGGCGTGGCTCGTAGGCTTCGATGAAATTTTCGATGGCCAGACGGGCCTGACTCAGGGAGTCGTGCAGGCTCAGACGCATGTCATTGAGATCGGGTAGCCCGTAATCGGACAGCGTTTGCACGCTGCCCGCACGGGTGCTGAGCATCTTGGCCAGATGGGCAGCCACGGACGCCATGGCGGAGACCTCGCGGCTCCAGCCGACGCGTTTGTCCGCGTCGCCACCCAGGCGTTCGAAAAGGCTGCCGTATCCAGTCATGACTCAGGCTCCGCTTACTCTTTGTCCAGCTTGCCAACCAGCGACAGGGTGAAATCTGCACCCATGTACTTGAAGTGCGGGCGCACGTTCAGGCTGACGCGGTACCAGCCAGGCTCGCCTTCAACATCGCTGACGATGATCTGGGCAGCGCGCAGTGGACGACGGCCACGGACTTCGGCGCTTGGGTTTTCCTGGTCGGCCACGTACTGGCGGATCCACTTGTTGAGTTCCAGCTCGAGGTCGGTACGTTCTTTCCACGAACCGAGTTGCTCGCGCTGCAGCACTTTCAAGTAGTGAGCCAGACGGTTGACGATCATCATGTACGGCAGTTGGGTGCCGAGCTTGTAGTTCAGCTCTGCTGCCTTGCCTTCTGCGCTGATGCCGAAGAACTTCGGCTTCTGCACCGAGCTCGCGGAGAAGAACGCCGCGTTGTCGGAGCCTTTGCGCATGGTCAGGGAGATGAAGCCTTCCTCGGCCAGTTCGTATTCACGACGGTCGCTAACCAGAACCTCGGTAGGAATCTTGGTTTCGATTTCGCCCATGCTTTCGAAGTGGTGCAACGGCAGGTCTTCAACCGCGCCACCGCTCTGCGGGCCGATGATGTTCGGGCACCAGCGGAATTTGGCGAAGCTGTCGGTCAGCTTGGTGCCGAACGCGTAGGCAGTGTTGCCCCACAGGTAGTGCTCGTGGCTGTTGGCGACGGTTTCTTTGTACACGAACGATTTAACCGGGTTTTCTTCCGGGTCGTACGGGTTACGCAGCAAGAAACGCGGCACGGTCAGGCCAACGTAACGGGAGTCTTCCGACTGGCGGAAGCTCTGCCATTTGGCGAATTGCGGGCCTTCGAAGTGATCTTTCAGATCCTTGAGGTCCGGCAGGCCGGTGAAGCTTTCCAGGCCGAAGAATTTCGGGCCGGCAGCCGCAATGAACGGTGCGTGCGACATGCAGGCTACGCTGGACACGTACTGCATCAGTTTCACGTCCGGCGAGCTTGGGGACATGAAGTAGTTGGCGATGATCGCGCCCACCGGCTGACCACCGAACTGACCGTATTCAGCGGTGTAGATGTGCTTGTACAGACCCGATTGCATCACTTCCGGCGAATCGTCGAAATCGTCCAGCAGGTCTTCTTTGGAGACGTTGAGGATTTCAATCTTGATGTTTTCGCGGAAGTTGGTGCGGTCGACCAGCAACTGCAGGCCACGCCACGACGATTCCAGGGACTGGAAGTCAGGGTGGTGCAGGATTTCGTCCATCTGGCGGCTGAGCTTGGCATCGATCTCGGCGATCATGCGGTCGACCATGGCCTTCTTGACCGGCTCACCGTTGTTCTGCGGCTTGAGCAGCTCTTCGATGAACGCCGACACACCGCGTTTGGCGATGTCGTAGGCTTCGTCGTCCGGCGTCAGGCGGGTTTCGGCGATGATGCTGTCGAGAATGCTGTATTCGCCGTTCTCTTTGCTCTTTTGCTGTGCTGCGCTAGTGCTCATTGTGTTGGCTTCCTTGGCTGATAGAGACTCAGGCGTCCTGGGCTGCGGCGTTCAAGCCCAGCTCACCCAGTACGCGACCGCGGGATTCGTCGTCGGCGAGAACGCCTTCGATGGCTTTGCGGAACGCAGGCGCGTTACCCAGCGGGCCTTTGAGGGCCACCAGCGCGTCGCGCAGTTCCATCAGTTTTTTCAGCTCAGGCACTTGCTCGACCAGCGAGGCCGGGTTGAAGTCCTTCATCGAGTTGACGCGCAGTTTCACGGCCAGTTCTTCAGTGTCACCTTCTTCCTGAAGACGGTTCGGCACGCTCAGTGTCAGGGTCAGCTCTTGCTTGGCCAGCACTTCGTCAAACGTCATTTTGTCGATGCTGATCGGCTTGCGATCTTCGACTTTGCGTTCATCCTTGCGGTGGGTGTAGTCACCGATTGCCAGTAGTTTCAACGGCAGTTCGATCTCTTCCTGTGCACCACCGGTGGCAGGTTTGAAAGTGACGTTGATGCGTTCCTTGGGGGCTACCGAGCCTTCTTTGGCCATGGCTTTTCTCCTTGCGGTTGTGGCCCTGGGGCCTATTCGAGTACCACTTCGAGATCGAGGTGGCACAGCCTGCGATAAATCTCTTCCTTGCGTTCACGTACAGCATGGTTCTGCGGCAACAACTCGCAGCAGCTATGCAGTAAATGCAGCACTTCCAGCGCAAGATCGGGCTCCCAGGCGTTCAGGCCTGAGTCCTGTAATGTTTGGTCGAGTGTTTCGAGTTGGGTCCTGGCCAGTTCGTACTTCTTGGCCATGAAGCACAGCCGCGCCAAGGCGAACTGCCAGAAAAATCGCGCCCGCCCGCCTTGAGCGCCCTGCAGGCCCTGCTTGAGGATCTGCACGGCGGCCTTGAGGCCGTCTTTGCGCAGGATCGGCAGGACTTCTTCGAGGGCCACTTCCCAGGCTGGCTGGGTGTCGGCGACTTCGACCTTGCGTGGCGCACTGGCGCTTTGCAGGTGCGGCATGACGTTAGCGCTGATCCAGGCACGGGTGGCCGGATCGGCAAACGGCGCGCCGTCGTGGAAACGCAATTCGACGATGCCGGGCAGGCGCTGAATCAAAAGCGCGAAGTGGATTTCCACTTCGCGCATTGCCATCTCGGCGTTCAGGCCCTGAAGGCACTCCCAGACCATTCGCTGGCCATCGAACCAGAACGGCGCCTTCGCCAGGCTCGCCTCCAGTTCCACCAGCAGGTCGGCGTATTTGGCCTGGTCGTAACGGTCCTGATAGGCCTTGAGCTTGTCGGCGGGCAAGCCGCGCAGCACGGTGATTTGCTCGGCGTTGCGCTCAGGCACCGCGTCGATGGGCAGCCACAGCAGCGTGCGGTTAAGGCGCAGGGCGCGCAGGTCGGTGGCTTTCTGCTTGAGCCACCAGGCACACAACGGACGGGCGCTTTCCTGCTGAGCGCGCAGGGCCTTGTGGGCTTCTTTTTCGTTGTCGATCGGTGCGCCGGGGGTGAACAGCTGCGTGGCGGCCTGTTTGACCTGGGCCACCGCAGCGCCCACCACGCCGGGTTCCGGCTGGTTGTCAGCGGCGCGTTGCACCATGTTTTTCAGGCGGCGGGAGATCGGCAGCAGCAGCGGCGCGTCGTCGCTCAAGTGCTCGGTGCAAGCGGCATCGAGGCCTTCAAGGTGCTCGACCAGCCGCCGGAACATCGGCAACTGCTCTTTGATCGCAACGTTTTCGGTCAGCACTTGCTCGAGACGCGGCACCAGCCAACTGATCGCAGCGGAGCGGGTACGGGCCTTGCTCGGGTGAACTTCGGCCCAGTGGTTCTCGCACAAGTGGTGCAACAAACCGAGGCCGGCCAGCAGGCCTTGGAAGGATTCGCGCTGGTACAAGGCCCACGTCAGCCAGGCGCCGACCCGCAAATCCTTGGATTGGGTACGCAGCAGGTTTTCGCTGTTTTCACGGATTTTCAGCCAGTCGATCTGACCGCTTTCGTGCATGGACGAGGCTTTCGCCAGCTCGCTTTCCAGTGCCTCATATTCGCTCGAAAAGCGAACGTCCTCGCCCGCGAAATTCTCTTTGGAAACAGAGGCTTTTGCGAGATCAAGGTAATGAGCAGAAAGTTTGCTTGAGTAGGACATCCATGGCCTTTAATTAGGATTACAGTCGAACGCCAACTGCAGTTGCAGCGGCGCGGGACAGTATCAAAGAGCTGCGATGAGTCTCATCCAATTGAGTACGTGCTCTTTCAAGTGGGCGCATCGTAATCACAATGATGGCCACTAGCAAGCATCTGATTAAACAACAAGACGAAGTGTTGTTTATTACGTGTAGGAGATTTCCCTATATGTGCAAGGGGATTCCCTGATACCAATTAAATTTTTACCCCTTCATTGGACAGCGCTGAAAGCATTGAGGCAGAGCGGTCGCCGGCACCTTCATCAAACCGGGGACGGCACCTCCATGGCAGCAGGGTTGAAGCATGCCAACAATAAAAGCGAATGAATGTAGGAACTATCCGAAAGATTGCGGTCATCTGTGAACGGAACGAAGAGCGACAACGGAGAATTAAGAAAGTGCCATCTCCGTGATGGCACTTTATATAAAGCGGTCATTTTAAGGGCGAGGGCGCGAGCATTTGGATGAGGGCAGTTCTTTTCCAGAATGTATTAATCAGTCCACGAAACACATATACAAAACAAAAGGCCGTGCATAAAAAATGGGCACCCGGTTCAATCGGTGTGCCCATTTTTCAATACGGTTCTCCCCATTATTCAGGGAGTTCGCCGCAATTATGGATTAACGCTGTCTTTCAACGATTTGCCTGGCTTGAACGCAACAGTGTTGCTGGCCTTGATTTTGACAGGCTCACCGGTTTGCGGGTTTTTGCCGGTGCGCGCACCGCGGTGGCGTTGCAGGAAGGTACCGAAGCCCACCAGCGTGACGCTGTCCTTGCGGTGCAGAGCGCCGGTGATTTCTTCGAGAACGGCGTTGAGAACGCGGTTGGCCTGCTCTTTGGTGAGATCTGCTTTTTCAGCGATTGCAGCGGCGAGTTCTGGTTTACGCATTAGTGAAGCCCCTTTGACGGTTTTTTGTTGTTATGTCCGTGCTGTTCTCGTTGGAACAGCGCCCAAAGCGCCGCAGGTGCTCTACTCTGCGGCAGACGGGAGTGAGAATGGCACGCACGGAAGAGCCGCGCCAGTCTCGGCGCGACCTTTGTAGGGGCAAAAGCGGGGTGATTCCGACAGAACGACCGGTATTTACGCCAGCAGTGCCGGAAGCTCTTTGTTGAGGGCCAGTTTTTCCATCACCGCCGCGCCTGTCAGGGCATAACCGAGCAGTTTTCCGCTGGCATCGCGGCATAAAGCCTTGATGTCCGCGCCCTGCCCTTCGACCGTCCAGACGCCCTCCAAACCCCGTGGCGGCGGTGAAACCACCAACGGGCAGACCGGGGTTTTCACGGTGATTGGCATCGGGCCGTAACTCACGGCGGTGGGGTTACCGGCGAGGGTTTGCGCCAGCGCTCTCGCACAGCTCATGAGGGGCATGACGTACAAAAGATTCAGCCCATCGACCTCGGCGCAGTCGCCCAGGGCGTAGATATTGGCGTGGGAGGTTTTCAGGTGGCGATCGACCACAACGCCTCGATTGACCTGCACACCGGCCGCAGCCGCCAGATCGATACGCGGACGCAGGCCAATGGCCGAGACCACCACGTCGCAAGCAATCACCTGACCATCGGACAGATGCGCCTCTACGCCGTCTGCCACGCGCTGCAAGCGGTTGAGCACCGGCCCAAGGTGGAAACGCGCGCCCAGGCTTTCCAGGCCGGCCTGCACCGCGGCGGCTGCCGCCGGGTGCAATAGCGTCGGCATGACTTGCTCGCACGGTGCAACCAGTTGCACCTCGTAGCCGCCGAGGATCAGGTCATTGGCGAACTCGCAACCGATCAGGCCGGCGCCGAGCAGCAACACCCGGCGCTTGCCGGCCGCTGCCGCGCGAAAGCGGGCGTAATCTTCGAGGTCGTTGATCGGGAACACCACATCAGCCGCGTCGCCTTCGATGGGCACCCGCACGGTTTCCGCGCCCCAGGCCAGGATCAGGTCGCGATAAATCACCGCTTCCTCACCGATCCACAGGCGTTTGTGGCCCGGATCGATGCCGCTGATGCGCGTGTGGGTACGCACTTCTGCCTTCAATTGCTCGGCCATGGTGCCGGGTTCGGCCATGCTCAGGCCGTCGGCATCTTTGTTCTTGCCGAATCCGGTGGAGAGCATCGGTTTGGAGTAGGAGCGTCCGTCATCGGCGGTAATCAGCAGCAACGGGGTTTCGCCATCGAGTTTGCGAAACTCGCGGGCCAGGTTGTAGCCAGCCAGCCCGGTGCCGACGATCACGACAGGTGCGTTCATTCCTTACTCCTCTGGTGCTTTGTTAGTTGATTTCGATCATTTCGAAATCCATCTTGCCGACGCCGCAGTCCGGGCACAGCCAGTCTTCCGGTACGTCTTGCCACTGCGTGCCCGGCGCAATGCCATCGTCCGGCCAGCCGTCGGCTTCGTTATAGATCAGGCCGCAGACCACACATTGCCACTTTTTCATTCAGGTACTTCCTCAGGATTCAGGCTTATTGCCGGCGCGAACGGTCGATGGTTGGAGCGCTGCCGTCGGGCTCAGGGGCGTTTTGTACTGATCGGGCCCGGCAGATGCAAGCGTGTTCGGCGCAACGGCGGCCCGGACCCATCAAAATCGCTGGCTGACATGGTAAGCTCGCCGCCTCATTTGCTGCCAATAATGACTCACTGTGCCGCACTCAAACTCCCCGCTGTGGCTCACCCAAAGCCAACTCACTCCCCTCCCCGACGCCTCAACTCTCGACTGGCTGTTCGACGAAGGCTCCCTGACCCGACGCCTGATCCGTTTGTCGAATGACCGTTTCAGCGTCACGCCTCTGTTCGAAGGCTGGCAACCGCTGCGCGCCGACGAATGTGCTGCATTGGATCTGGCCGAAGCTAGCGAGGGCTGGGTGCGCGAGGTGTATTTGCGCGGTCATGGAGAGGCGTGGGTGTTTGCCCGCAGCGTGGCGGCGCGCAGCGCCTTGCAGGGCGACGGATTGCACATGGACGAATTGGGCAGCCGCTCCCTGGGCGAATTGCTGTTTTGCGATCACGCGTTCCAGCGCCGTGCGATTGAGGTTTGTCACTACCCTCAAACATGGTTGCCGATGGAGTGTCGGACACCGGAACTGTGGAGCCGTCGTTCGCGTTTTGACCGTGGCGCCCTGAGCGTGCTGGTGGCCGAAATCTTCCTGCCGACCTTGTGGAATGCCACCCGCGCCCACCCGGAGAACTGTTGATGTACCAGAGCCTGCTCAAGTCCCTGAACCGCTTGAACCCTCGGGCCTGGGATTTCATTCAGCTGACGCGCATGGACAAGCCGATCGGCATTTATCTGCTGCTGTGGCCGACGCTGTGGGCGCTGTGGATTGCCGGCAAAGGTTCGCCCTCCCTGGCCAACGTGGTGATTTTTGTTTTGGGCGTGATTCTGACCCGCGCCGGTGGCTGCGTGATCAACGACTGGGCGGATCGCAAGGTCGACGGCCACGTGAAGCGCACCGAACAGCGCCCTTTGGTCAGCGGCAAGATCAGCTCCAAAGAAGCTCTGGTGTTCTTCGCATTGCTGATGGGCGTGAGTTTCCTGTTGGTGCTGTGCACCAATGCGGCCACGATCTGGTTGTCCTTTGGCGGTTTGGCACTGGCCTTCAGCTACCCGTTCATGAAGCGCTATACCTATTACCCGCAGGTGGTGCTGGGTGCTGCTTTTTCTTGGGGGATGCCGATGGCGTTCACCGCCGAAACTGGTGAACTGCCCGCGGCGGCGTGGTTGCTGTGGATTGCCAACCTGCTGTGGACCGTGGGTTATGACACGTATTACGCGATGACCGACCGTGACGACGACTTGAAAATCGGCGTGAAATCCACGGCGATTCTTTTTGGCGACGCGGATCGGGTGATCATCCTGACCTTACAGGCGCTGGCGCTGGGCTGCTTATTGCTGGCCGGGTCGAAATTCGAACTCGGGGGCTGGTTCCACTTGGGACTGCTGGCGGCGGCAGGCTGTTTCGCGTGGGAATTCTGGTACACCCGCGGCAAGGACCGGATGCGTTGCTTCAAGGCGTTTTTGCACAATCACTGGGCCGGGTTGGCGATTTTTGTCGGGATCGTGCTGGATTACGCGCTGCGCTGAAAAATTGGAAGGATCGCAGCCAGCGGCCAGCTTCTATTTTGCTCAGAGCGACGCTGTAGGAGTGGCCGCAGGCTGCGATCTTTTGCGGTTTGCAATATCCGTTACATATGCTCGCGAACAACGTGCCAGACGTCCTTCATCTTGTCGCCCGTCATATCTCCAGGAGCCTTGTCCTTCATGAAGTAATACAGCGGCTTGCCGTTGTAAGCCCACTGCATCATGCCGTCGTCACGTTTGATAATGGTCCATTTCCCTTCAGCTTTGTCGCCTGCTTTTGCCTCCAGCGGTGGCCAGTTTTTTGCACATTCACCTGTACATACCGACTTGCCCCCAGTGTCCTTGTCAAACGTGTACAGGGTCATGCCCTTGTGGTCGACCATCATGTCGCCTTTCATCATGCCCGGCTCAGCCGCGAAGGCCATGGCCGGCAACGAAAACGCCGCGACCAGCAGCAGGGCCTTGAAGGATTGCGAGATGTGCTTCATGGAAACCTTCCTTTTGTGGTTGTCAGGATTCGGACTTAGAGCTTAGTTCAGGATCATGACAATCGCCGAGCTGCTAAATTGTTGTCACACGACTGCAATAATTCCGTTATCTAATGCGGCGCAAGACAGTTAAATGACAAGAGGATTAATGGCATGGTTGGCAGGAGCATTCTGATCGTCGACGACGAAGCGCCCATTCGCGAAATGATCGCCGTTGCGTTGGAAATGGCCGGCTATGACTGCCTGGAGGCCGAGAACTCCCAGCAGGCCCACGCCATCATCGTCGACCGCAAGCCGGACCTGATCCTGCTCGACTGGATGTTGCCCGGCACGTCCGGTATCGAGCTGGCCCGTCGCCTCAAGCGCGATGAGCTGACCGGGGACATCCCGATCATCATGCTCACCGCCAAGGGTGAAGAGGACAACAAGATCCAGGGCCTGGAAGTCGGCGCAGACGATTACATCACCAAACCGTTTTCTCCCCGTGAGCTGGTGGCGCGCCTCAAAGCCGTGTTGCGCCGGGCCGGTCCAACCGATGGCGAGACGCCGATCGAAGTCGGCGGCCTGCTGCTGGACCCGATCAGCCACCGCGTGACCATCGACGGCAAACCCGCCGAGATGGGCCCGACCGAATACCGCCTGCTGCAATTCTTCATGACCCACCAGGAACGGGCCTACACCCGCGGCCAGTTGCTGGATCAGGTCTGGGGCGGCAACGTGTATGTCGAAGAGCGCACCGTCGACGTGCACATCCGCCGCCTGCGCAAAGCGCTCGGCGATGCTTACGAAAATCTGGTACAAACCGTGCGCGGCACCGGTTACCGGTTTTCCACCAAGGCCTGACTCGGACCTTTCCCGCCCGACAAGCTGACAAGGACGCGTGTTCAATTGAACCAAAACTGGCATGGCACCCTGATCCGCCACATGCTGTTGCTGGTGACCGGGTGTCTGGTGATCGGCCTGATTACCGGCTACTACGGCTGGAGCCTCGCCGCGGGCCTGGGCCTTTACCTGGCCTGGACCCTCAAGCAATTGCTGCGGCTGCACGAATGGCTGCGGCTGCACAAACCCGACGAGGCACCACCCGACGGCTATGGCCTGTGGGGTGAAGTGTTCGACAGCATCTACCACCTGCAACGGCGCGACCAACGCGTGCGCGGACGCCTGCAAGCGGTGATCGATCGTGTCCAGGAATCCACGGCCGCGCTGAAAGACGCCGTCATCATGCTCGACAGCGACGGCAACCTTGAGTGGTGGAACCGCGCCGCCGAAACCCTGCTCGGCCTCAAGACGCCGCAAGATAGCGGCCAGCCGGTCACCAACCTGGTGCGCCATCCCCGCTTCAAGGAATATTTCGAGCAGGACAGCTACGCCGAACCGCTGGAAATCCCTTCGCCGATCAACGATCGCCTGCGCATTCAGCTGTACATCACCCGCTACGGCAACAACGAACACTTGATGCTGGTGCGCGACGTGACACGCATCCATCAGCTGGAACAGATGCGCAAAGACTTCATCGCCAACGTCTCCCATGAACTGCGCACACCGCTGACGGTCATCTGCGGCTACCTGGAAACCCTGCTCGACAACGTCGAGGAAGTGAACCCGCGCTGGACCCGTGCCTTGCAGCAAATGCAGCAGCAAGGCGGGCGCATGCAGACCTTGCTCAACGACTTGCTGCTGCTGGCCAAACTGGAAGCCACCGATTACCCCTCAGACAACCAGCCCGTGGCCATCGACGGCTTGCTGCAATCGATCACGAGCGACGCTCAGCAGTTGTCCGGCCAGAAAAACCAGCGCATCACCCTGGAAGCCGATCCGACGATTCTGCTCAAGGGCAGCGAAGCCGAGTTACGCAGCGCGTTTTCCAACCTGGTGTTCAACGCGGTGAAATACACCCCGGCCGAAGGCAATATCCGCATTCGCTGGTGGGGCGATGAGCAAGGCGCACACCTGAGCGTGCAGGATTCCGGGATCGGCATCGACAGCAAACACCTGCCGCGCCTGACTGAACGTTTCTACCGCGTCGACTCAAGCCGCAACTCCAACACCGGCGGCACCGGCCTCGGCCTGGCGATCGTCAAACACGTGCTGCTGCGCCACCGCGCGCGGATGGAAATCAGCAGTGTGCCGGGCCACGGCAGCACCTTTACCTGCCATTTTGCGCCCGCCCAAGTGACGAAAACGCGCGTCATCAGCACCGCCGACTGATACCGGCCAGCACTCGCTACTAGGCAATCGCCCGGTCAGCCGCTACATTGGCTGACTTGTGCCTGCCCTTCAGGCACCGCATTGACCCCCTATTCGAATACACGGAACCCGCAAAACTCCATCATGGACCCTTCCCCTGGCTTGACCCTCGCGACACTCTTCGCCGATTTCGGCATGATTCTTTTTGCTCTGATCCTGGTTTTGCTCAACGGCTTTTTCGTTGCGGCGGAATTCGCCATGGTCAAATTGCGCTCGACCCGGGTCGAGGCCATCGCTGAAAAAAACGGCTGGCGCGGACACATCCTGCGCACCGTTCACAGTCAGCTCGATGCCTACCTGTCGGCGTGCCAACTGGGTATCACCCTCGCCTCCCTCGGCCTCGGCTGGGTCGGTGAGCCGGCGTTTGCGCACATCCTCGAACCGATGCTTGAAGCAGTCGGCGTGCAGTCGGCCGAAGTGATCAAGGGCGTATCGTTCTTCGCTGCGTTCTTCGTGATTTCGTACCTGCACATCGTGGTCGGTGAACTGGCGCCCAAGTCGTGGGCGATCCGCAAACCCGAGCTGCTGTCGCTCTGGACTGCCGTGCCGCTGTACCTGTTCTACTGGGCCATGTACCCGGCGATTTACCTGCTCAACGCCAGTGCCAACTTCATCCTGCGCATCGCCGGCCAGGGCGAACCCGGCCCGCATCACGAGCACCATTACAGCCGTGAAGAACTGAAACTGATCCTGCACTCCAGCCGTGGCCAGGACCCGAGCGACCAAGGCATGCGTGTATTGGCTTCCGCCGTGGAAATGGGCGAGCTGGAAGTGGTCGACTGGGCCAACTCCCGGGAAGACCTGGTGACGCTGGAGTTCAACGCGCCGCTCAAGGAAATCCTGGCGATGTTCCGTCGCCACAAGTTCAGCCGTTATCCGGTCTACGACAGTGAGAGCCAGGAGTTCGTCGGCCTGCTGCACATCAAGGACTTGCTGCTGGAACTGGCGGCCCTGGACCACATTCCCGAGTCATTCAACCTCGCCGAACTGACCCGGCCGCTGGAGCGCGTGTCGCGGCATATGCCGCTGTCGCAGTTGCTGGAGCAGTTCCGCAAGGGTGGCTCGCACTTCGCCCTGGTCGAAGAAGCCGATGGCAACATCATCGGCTACCTGACCATGGAAGACGTGCTTGAGGTGCTGGTCGGCGACATTCAGGACGAACACCGCAAGGCTGAGCGCGGCATCCTCGCTTACCAGCCAGGCAAGCTGTTGGTGCGCGGTGATACGCCGCTGTTCAAGGTCGAACGCCTGCTGGGCATCGACCTGGACCACATCGAAGCCGAAACCCTCGCCGGGCTGATCTACGAAACCCTGAAGCGGGTGCCGGAAGAGGAAGAAGTGCTGGAAGTCGAAGGCTTGCGGATCATCATCAAGAAGATGAAAGGGCCGAAGATCATTCTGGCCAAGGTGTTGATGCTGGATTAACCGCGATCCCTGTGGCGAGGGAGCTTGCTCCTGCTGGGTCGCGAAGCGGCCCCAAATCCTGCAACCGCAATCTTCCAGGCACACCGCATTCACCGGTTCACGACTGCTGCGCAGCCGGACGGGACGGTGCGACGATTCGACAAGCTCCCTCGCCACACTAATCGCGCTGATCCGGCTATTGCTTGCCGAGCGCAAAGTTCGGCAGGCTGCCCACCGGTTGATTGAACTGATACGGAATCGACACCAGGCCCAACCCCGTATTGCGCTGCACCACGAAGTGCAAATGCGGCCCGCTGCTGTTGCCGGTATTGCCCGACAGGGCCAGCGCACTGCCCACCGCTACCCGTTGCCCCTCGCGAACGCCCACCGAACCTTGCTTGAGGTGCAGGTACACGCCCATCGTCCCGTCATCGTGAAGCACTCGAACAAAATTGCCTGAAGGATCGGTGCCGCGTCCGGTCTGAGCGTTCTCGGTTTTCACCACCACCCCGCCACGCGCCGCGATGATCGGCGTACCTTCGGGCATGGCAATGTCCATGGCGTAGCGGTTCTTGGCGCCGAAATGGCTGTATTGGCCGTTGGCGCCCTGGCTTAAGCGAAACGGCCCGCCACGCCAGGGCAGCGGATACCGATAGGCCATGGCAGCCCCTGAAGGGTCGCCCAGGGAATATTCGAACCTTGGCGTGTACGCCAGCGGCCTTCCGGCCTTCGTCGCCGTGAGCAGCGCCAGACGGATGTTGCTGCGGGCCGGCATGACCCGGCGGATGGGTCGGCTCGGTGCGCCGCTGACATTGCTCAGACCGGCAAAGCTCAACTCGATCTCGACCGGCGCATACAGGTCGTTGCGCACGTACACGTTGTCCACGCCCTTCTGCTTCTTGATCTCCAGGTACACCTGGCGCTCAAGGTGCTCGACCATGCGATCACGAAAAACGAACACCTGGGAGCCTTTCGTGGGGCGGTCGCTGTACGAGACCACGCCATTGGCGTCTTTGGACTTGTAGATCGTCATGGCCACAGCCGAGGTGGAGGCCATGAAAAGACCACAGAAAAACAGCAGGCGCGCGAGCATGGGCAAGAGTCTGTCGAGTAAGGCCTGGGAAGGAGCCTAGCAGCTGCAATGGACCCGGGTAGTCGGCAGATGTTTCAAAATGGGCAGCGAAGGGGATGTGCGGTGAATTTGATGGCCCTTCGCGGGCAAGCCTCGCTCCTACAGGTCGGTGTGATCTATAAGAGCGAGGCTTGCCCGCGAACACGGACTCTCAGGCGACGAAGATTACGCGCCAGGTACGAAATGCTTCTGCGCCGTACCCCGGGCGATCAATCGGGAGATGTAGTCGAGCTTCTGCGCATCCTGGTCCACAAAGCGGAAGGTCAGTTGCAGCCAGTCGCTGTCGGGTTTCGGTTCAAACGCGACGATGGCGTGCAGGTAGCCATTGAGGCGGGCGACTTCAGCGTTGTCGCCCTGCTCCAGGTCGAGCACGGCGCTGTCGAGGACTTGCGGCAACGTGTTGGTGCGCTTCACCACCAGCAGCGCTTCCTTGATGCTCAAGGCTTTGATCACGCACTGCTGAATGCCGCTTGGCAAACGCAACTGGCCTTGACCCCGACCGCTGGCAGGAGCGGAAGCAGCGACCGGCGCCTTCACCGGTGGGCTGTTGAGCAAACCACGGGTCGGTGCAGGCGCCGGGGCGGGAGCGACCACGGCGGCCTTGCCGCCGGTCAACGCGCTCAGGGAGTCGTTGCCGAAGGCCGAGTTCATTTTGGTCGGCGCACCGTTCATCAAGGCGTCGAGCTTGCCGACCTTGTTCAGCGCTTGCTTGACCTTGGTCAGCAGTTGTTCGTTGGTGAAGGGCTTGCTGACGTAGCCGGAAACGCCGGCCTGGATCGCCTGGACCACGTTCTCTTTATCGCCACGGCTGGTCACCATCACGAAGGGCATGGTCTTGAGGTTGTCCTGCTCGCGGCACCAGGTCAGCAGTTCCAGCCCAGACATTTCCGGCATTTCCCAGTCGCACAGCACCAGGTCAAACGTTTCCTTGGCCAGCATGGCCTGAGCCTTTTTGCCGTTGATGGCATCTTCGGTCCGGATACCCGGGAAGTAGTTACGCAGGCACTTCTTTACCAGGTCACGAATGAATGCCGCATCGTCCACCACCAACACACTGATCTTGCTCATCCATCACCCCTCGAAAAAATCCCGGCAAGCATACCGCTTTGCTGATGGCACATTGCCAAAAACCTTCAGTCACGCCGGGACTTTTCGTTCGCGGGTGCTGCTTTTGAAATCGAAAACCACACAAAAAAACGCCCGGCCAAAGGACCGGGCGTTTTTCTTGGGCAGTCTTACTTATCGTCAGCTTTGCCCGGAACATTAGCGGTTTCGCCACTTGTGCCTTCAACTTCTTCTTTCATGCGCTTGAGGCCCAGGTGACGCACGTCCGTGCCGCGCACCAGATAAATCACCAGCTCCGAGATATTGCGCGCGTGGTCGCCGATGCGCTCCAGCGAACGCAGTACCCAGATAATGCTCAAGACCCGCGAGATAGAGCGCGGGTCTTCCATCATGTAGGTCGCCAGCTCACGCAGTGCGGTCTTGTATTCGCGGTCGATGATCTTGTCGTACTGGGCCACCGACAACGCCAGGTCGGCGTCGAAACGGGCAAAGGCGTCCAACGCGTCACGCACCATGTTGCGCACCTGGTCGCCGATATGGCGAACCTCGACGTAGCCGCGCGGGGCCTCGCCTTCTTCGCACAACTGAATGGCGCGGCGGGCGATCTTGGTCGCTTCGTCACCGATGCGCTCCAGGTCGATCACCGACTTGGAGATGCTAATGATCAGACGCAAGTCAGACGCGGCCGGCTGACGGCGGGCCAGAATGCGCAGGCATTCTTCATCGATGTTGCGTTCCATCTGGTTGATCTGGTCGTCGATCTCACGAACCTGCTGGGCCAGGCCGGAGTCGGCCTCGATCAGCGCGGTCACCGCGTCGTTGACCTGCTTTTCCACCAGCCCGCCCATGGCCAAGAGGTGGCTGCGCACTTCCTCGAGCTCGGCGTTGAACTGCGCGGAGATGTGATGGGTAAGGCCTTCTTTGCTAATCATGTTGGCGTCCTTGGAGCGTCCGGTTAGGTGCGGTGGACCGCAGCGTCAATTCAGTGAGCAACAACAGCTTCCTAGCCGTAGCGACCAGTGATGTAGTCTTCGGTCTGCTTCTTCGCCGGATTGGTGAACAGCGTATCGGTGTCGCCGAATTCCACCAGTTTGCCCATGTACATGAACGCCGTGTAGTCGGAAACCCGCGCGGCCTGTTGCATGTTGTGGGTCACGATGACGATGGTGAACTTCGATTTCAGTTCGTAGATCAGTTCTTCGACTTTCAACGTTGAGATCGGGTCGAGTGCCGAGCACGGTTCGTCGAGCAGCAGCACTTCCGGCTCCACGGCGATGGTGCGCGCGATCACCAGACGTTGTTGCTGACCACCGGACAGGCCGAGTGCCGACTCATGCAGACGGTCTTTGACTTCGTCCCACAGCGCCGCGCCTTTCAACGCCCACTCGACCGCTTCGTCGAGGATGCGCTTTTTGTTGATGCCCTGGATGCGCAGGCCGTAGACCACGTTTTCGTAGATGGTTTTCGGGAACGGGTTCGGCTTCTGGAACACCATGCCGACGCGACGACGCAGTTCGGCCACGTCTTCGCCCTTACGGTAGATGTTGTTGCCGTAGAGGTTGATTTCACCTTCTACGCGGCAACCGTCGACCAGATCGTTCATGCGATTGAAGGTGCGCAGCAGCGTGGACTTGCCGCAGCCGGACGGGCCGATGAAGGCGGTCACGCGCTGTTTCGGGATGTTCAGGCTGACGTCGTACAGCGCTTGTTTGTCGCCGTAGAACAGGTTCAGGCCCGGCACTTCGATGGCAACGGTTTCCTGCTCAAGACTCAGGCTCTGTTTGTCGCGGCCCAGGGCAGACATGTTGATGCCGTGGGTATGTGCTTCGTGCTGCATGGGAGGCTCCCTGTGCTAACAAATTCGGTTCGAGGCCGCAGGCCAGGCCCGCGGTTACGCAATTCGTTGTAGGAGCCGGCTTGCTGGCGATGCAGACAACTCGGTCCCGCAGGCTCACCGCGGTGATGCCTTCGCCAGCAAGCCGGCTCCTACAGTTCGGTGTTGATTAGCTATCCAGCGCTTTGTATTTTTCGCGCAGATGGTTTCGGATATAGACGGCCGACAGGTTCAACGTGGCGATCACCAGCACCAGCAGCAGCGCCGTGGCGTACACCAACGGTCGTGCGGCTTCGACGTTCGGGCTCTGGAAGCCGACGTCATAGATGTGGAAGCCCAAGTGCATGATCTTCTGGTCCAGGTGGAGGTACGGGTAGTTGCCGTCCAGTGGCAGCGACGGCGCCAGTTTCACCACACCCACCAGCATCAGCGGCGCCACTTCACCGGCGGCGCGCGCGACGGCGAGGATCATGCCGGTCATCATTGCCGGGCTGGCCATCGGCAGCACGATCTTCCACAAGGTTTCAGCCTTGGTCGCGCCGAGGGCCAACGAGCCTTCACGCACGGTGCGAGGAATTCGCGCCAGGCCTTCTTCCGTGGCCACGATCACCACCGGCACCGCCAGCAGCGCCAGGGTCAGTGACGCCCAGAGCAGACCCGGCGTACCAAAGGTCGGTGCCGGCAACGCTTCAGGGAAGAACAACCGGTCAACCGAGCCGCCGAGCACATAGACGAAGAAGCCCAGGCCGAACACGCCGTAAACGATGGCCGGAACGCCTGCCAGGTTGTTCACGGCGATACGGATAATCCGGGTCAACGCGTTCTGCTTGGCGTATTCACGTAGGTAAACCGCCGCCAGCACGCCGAACGGCGTCACAATCATCGCCATGATCAACGTCATCATGACGGTGCCGAAAATGGCCGGGAAGATCCCGCCCTCGGTGTTCGCTTCACGCGGGTCATCACTGAGGAATTCCCAGACCTTGCTGACGTAGAAGCCGATCTTGGTGAAGGTGCTCATGGCATTCGGCTGATAAGCGTGGACCACTTTGCCGATGCCGATCTCAATCTCTTTGCCGTTCGCATCGCGGGCCGTCAGGCTGTCGCGATTGAACTGGGCGTGCAGGTCGTTCAGGCGGGCTTCGATGTCCTGATAACGGGCATTGAGCTCGGCGCGCTCGGATTCCATGTCCGCTTGCGCGGCGGCGTCGAGCTGACCGGCCAGTTCCAGTTTGCGACCGTGCAGACGCAGACGTTCCAGACCGGCGTTGATCGCGCCGATGTCGACCTTTTCCAGGGTCTTGAGCTGAGCTGCGAGCTGGTTGACGCGAGCAACACGCGCCTGCAACTCGGGCCATGCGGCTTCGCCTTCAGCGATGACTTTGCCGTCCTGTTTGACGTTGACCAGGTAGCCGTAGAAGTTGCCCCACTCGCGACGCTCGATGGCCATCAGCTCCGGCGGCGTCTTCTGGTTGGTCAGCCACTCGCCGACGATCCAGGTGAAGTCGTTGCCGTTCAGGTCACGGTTGCCGACCTTGATCAGCTCGCGGGTCATGAACTCCGGGCCCTGATCGGGCACCGGCAGGCCAGCGCTTTTCAGACGCTCACGTGGCACTTCTTCCTTCTGTACCACTTCGCCGATGACCAGGTGATTGGCCTGGCCCGGTACGTCGTAGCTGGCGTGAATCAAATCCGCCGGCCAGAAGTGACCCAGACCGCGCACGGCAATCACCGCCAGCAAGCCAATGGTCATGATGACCGCGATGGACACCGCGCCACCGCTGATCCAGACGCCGGGGGCGCCGCTCTTGAACCATCCTTTCAGGGAGTTCTGTTTCACAGACTTCTACCTTTCTTAAAGCGACGAGTATTTCTTGCGCAGGCGCTGACGAATCAGTTCTGCGAGGGTGTTCATGACAAAGGTGAACAGCAACAGCACCAGCGCCGAGAGGAACAGCACGCGGTAGTGGCTGCCGCCGACTTCCGATTCAGGCATTTCCACCGCAACGTTGGCCGCCAGGGTGCGCAGGCCTTCGAACAGGTTCATTTCCATGACCGGGGTGTTACCGGTGGCCATCAGCACGATCATCGTTTCACCGACCGCACGGCCCATGCCGATCATCAGCGCCGAGAAGATGCCCGGGCTGGCGGTGAGGATCACCACACGGGTCATGGTCTGCCACGGTGTGGCACCGAGGGCCAGGGAACCGAGGGTCAGGCCGCGAGGCACGCTGAACACGGCGTCTTCAGCGATGGAGTAAATGTTCGGGATGACCGCGAAGCCCATGGCCAGACCAACTACCAGAGCATTGCGCTGGTCGTAGGTGATGCCCAGGTCGTGGGAGATCCACATGCGCATGTCGCCGCCGAAGAACCAGGTTTCCATGTACGGGCTCATGTACAGCGACAACCAGCCCACAAACAGGATCACCGGGATCAGGATCGCGCTTTCCCAGCCGTCCGGCACTTTCAGGCGGATGGACTCAGGCAGGCGGCTGAAGACGAAACCGGCGACCAGGATGCCAACCGGCAAGAGCATCAGCAGGCTGAAGATGCCCGGCAAATGCCCTTCCACATAAGGCGCGAGGAACAGGCCGGCGAAGAAACCGAGGATCACCGTCGGCATCGCTTCCATCAGCTCGATCACCGGCTTGACCTTGCGGCGCAAGCTTGGGGCCATGAAGTACGCGGTGTAGATCGCAGCAGCGACGGCCAGCGGTGCCGCCAACAGCATGGCGTAGAACGCGGCTTTCAGGGTACCGAAGGTCAGCGGCGACAAGCTCATCTTCGGTTCGAAGTCAGTGTTGGCAGCGGTCGATTGCCAGACGTATTTAGGTTCGTCGTAGTTCTCGTACCAGACCTTGCTCCACAACGCGCTCCACGAAACTTCCGGGTGCGGATTGTCCAGCAGCAGCGGCTGCACCTTACCGTTGGCCTCGACGATGATACGGTTGGCACGCGGCGACATGCCGAAAATGCCTTGGCCTTCCACCACCTGATCGACCAGCAACGTGCGGTGAGCGGTACTGTGGAAGACGCCAAGCTTGCCGGATGCGTCGAGGGCTACGAAGCCTTTGCGACGCTCTTCAGCACTGATCTCAACAATCGGTGTAGTGCCCATCTGGAAGGTACGAATCTGCTTCAGACGCAGTTCGCCGTCCGGGTCGCGAGCCATGAACCACTGGGCCAGACCACCTTTGGAGTCACCGAGGATCAGCGAGATACCGCCCACCAACTGGGTGCTGGCGGTAATCTCGGCATCGCCGTTCTCAAGCAGCTTGTAGCGACCGTTGAGGCTCTTGTCGCGCAGGCTGAACACGTCGGCCTGGGCGCGACCGTTGATCACGTACAGCCATTGCTGACGCGGGTCGACAAAGATGTTCTTCACCGGCTCGGTCATCTGCGGCAGATCGATACGCTTCTGCTCGTTGGTGACTTCGCCGGTCATCATGTTTTCTTCGCTGGTCAGCGACAGGACATTGAGTTGCGAACCGGTGGAGCCGACCAGCATCAGGGTCGTATCGGTGGCGTTGAGGCTGACATGCTCCAGCGCACCGCCCGTCTCGTTGAGCGCAATCGGGGTTTCGCCATACGGGTATTCGATGGCTGGCGAGATGGTCTTCTTGCCGTCCGGGTAGCTGACCTTGTACGTGTGGCGAAACACCAGCGCCTGACCGTTGGACAAGCCAACCGCCACCAGCGGATGGCCGGGTTGGTCTTCAGCAATGGACGTGACCGTGGTGCCCGCCGGGATAGGCAGATCGACGCGCTTTAGTTCGGCGCCACTGTCGATATCGAAGAATAGTGCCTGCCCTTTGTCGGAAACCCGCATGGCGACCTGATTCTGTTCTTCCAGGGAGATCATCAGCGGCTTGCCGGCATCTTGCATCCAGGCAGGCGTGATGGCGTCCTTGGCGGTCAGGTCGGCACCCTGGAACAGCGGCGCGACGACGTAGGCGAGGAAGAAAAAGATCAGCGTGATCGCGCCGAGAACGGCGAGGCCGCCCACAAGGACGTACCAGCGGGTCAGGCGATCTTTGAGCGCGCGGATGCGGCGCTTGCGTTGCAGTTCAGGCGTATTGAAATCAATTCGCTTGGGGGGATTAGTAGTCATGGTGGAATTGGCCAGATCATTCATGCGCACACCCTAGCGATCCTGTATGACAGAAAGATGACAATGCAGTGACGCAACAAATCCGCCGCCAGCGGGAACTGGCAGTGGACCGGAAATTTGGGGGCCGGCGTACCGGCATTTGTGGGAGCGAAGCTTGCTCGCGAAGGCGTCATTACATTCAACGTCAACGCTGACTGAACCACCGCGGTCGCGGGAAAGCCTCCCTCCTACAGGTCCGGGTTTACCCCGAACCTAGGGTGTTACTTCTTTACGACTTCAGCGCCGCCTTCCTGCAGACCCAGGTCAGCCAGTGCTTTGGCTGCAACTTTGGCTGGCAGTGGGATGTAACCGTCTTTCACTACAACTTCCTGGCCCTGTTTGGACAGAACCAGTTTCACGAACTCGGCTTCCAGCGGGGCCAGAGGCTTGTTCGGGGCTTTGTTGACGTAAACGTAGAGGAAACGCGACAGCGGGTATTTGCCGTTCAGTGCGTTTTCTTCGGTGTCTTCGATGAAGTCAGTGCTGCCTTTCTTAGCCAGAGCCACAGTCTTCACGGAAGCGGTTTTGTAGCCGATGCCCGAGTAACCGATGCCGTTCAGCGAGGAGCTGATCGACTGCACGACCGAAGCCGAACCTGGTTGTTCGTTCACGTTTGGCTTGTAGTCGCCTTTGCACAGGGCTTCTTCTTTGAAGTAGCCGTAGGTGCCGGAAACCGAGTTACGGCCGAACAGCTGAACCGGCTTGTTGGCCAGGTCGCCGGTCACACCCAGGTCGCCCCAGGTTTTGACGTCGGTTTTAGCGCCGCACAGACGAGTGGACGAGAAGATCGCGTCGACTTGTTCCATGGTCAGGTGCTGGATCGGGTTGTCTTTGTGAACGAAGACAGCCAGGGCGTCCACGGCAACCGGGATAGCGGTTGGCTTGTAGCCGTACTTCTGCTCGAAGGCAGCCAGTTCGGTGTCCTTCATCTTGCGGCTCATCGGGCCCAGGTTAGAGGTGCCTTCAGTCAGCGCAGGTGGCGCAGTGGCGGAGCCAGCGGCCTGAATCTGGATGTTGACGTTCGGGTATTCTTTTTTGTAGTTCTCAGCCCACAGGGTCATGAGGTTGGCCAGAGTATCGGAGCCGACGCTGGACAGGTTGCCCGACACACCAGTGGTCTTGGTGTAGCTCGGGATCGACGGGTCAACAGCGGCGAACGCGTTGGCAGTCGCAACGCCAGCAGCGACAAAAGTCATTGCCGCCATCAAACGCTTCAGTTTCATGCCTTACTCCTAGCAGATAGGGTGTGTTAAGTCGGGGCCAAGTATCAGCAGGCCGTGTGAACACTCTATGGCTGAAATATGACAATTGGATGAAAGGCCAGCATTCGAGTTTTTACCGGATAATTCATGCACCCCAAATCGCTAGCAGGCTATCTCCCACATTGGAATGCATTTCAATGTGGGAGCTAGCCTGCTAGCGATAGGGCCGGTACAGCTACAGACAGTTTCGGGGATCAGCGTCCCTTTTTCCAAAGGTACGCACCAACCAGAATCCCGACACCACATATGATCGCCACATAGTAGGCCGGCCCCATCGGGCTCTCCTTCAGCAGCAGCGTTACGACCATCGGCGTCAAACCACCAAAAATCGCGTAGGCCAGGTTGTAGGAAAACGACAACCCGCTAAACCGCACCACCGCCGGGAAGGCCTTGACCATCACATACGGCACCGCGCCGATGGTCCCGACCAGCAAGCCGGTCAAGGCGTACATCGGGAACAGCCAGTCCGGGTGATTGAACAGGCTGTGATAGAACGTCCACGAGCTGATCAACAACGCCGCACTGCCGAACACAAACACTCGCCCAGCACCGAAACGGTCAGCCAAGGCACCGGAAACCACACAGCCCACGCTCAGGAACACGATTGCCAGGCTGTTGGCCTGCAACGCGGTGGTTGGCGAGAAGTGGTAGACGGTCTGCAGCACGGTCGGGGTCATCAGAATGACCACGATGATGCCGGCAGACAGTAGCCAGGTCAGCAACATGGAAATCAGAATCGCACCGCGGTGGTCACGCAACACGGCACGCAACGGAACTTCTTCGGCCAGGGCCTTGCGCAGTTGCAGTTCGGCGAACACCGGGGTCTCGTGCAACCAGCGGCGCAGATACACCGAGAACAGGCCAAACACGCCGCCCAGCAGGAACGGGATCCGCCAGGCGTAATCGGATACTTCCAGCGGGGTGTAAATGCTGTTGATCGCGGTGGCGACCAATGAACCCAGGAGGATGCCAGCCGTCAGACCGCTCGTCAGGGTGCCGCAGGCATAACCGATATGACGCGCAGGCACGTGTTCGGAAACGAATACCCACGCGCCCGGCACTTCGCCGCCAATCGCCGCGCCTTGAATCACCCGCATCAGCAGCAGCAGGATCGGCGCCCACATGCCGATCTGCGCATAGGTTGGCAGCAGACCCATGATCAGGGTCGGCACCGCCATCATGAAAATACTCAAGGTAAACATCTTTTTGCGGCCCAACAGGTCGCCGAAATGCGCCATTACAATGCCGCCCAACGGACGAGCAAGGTAGCCGGCGGCGAAGATGCCGAACGTCTGCATCAGGCGCAGCCACTCGGGCATGTCCGCCGGAAAGAACAGTTTGCCCACCACCGTGGCGAAGAACACGAAGATGATGAAGTCGTAAAACTCCAGCGCGCCGCCCAGAGCAGACAGCGATAAAGTCTTGTAGTCGTTGCGGGTCAACGGGCGTGCGGGCTGAGTCGGCTGCGCGATGCTAGAGGGCGCTGTGGTCATGGCAAGGGCTTCTCTTATAGTCGGATCTGCAACCCCAACAACGCTGGCGAGGGCTTGGGCAGGTCCGGCACGATAGCAAATTGTTCGAAAAAGCACATAGAGGTGCGTATTTGACGGTCAAAATGAGAACCGGACGGTCGTCTCGGAGTCTACCGATCGATATACTCGCTGCGTTGCAGCTTTGTAAGGGGTTGCTGTGCGAAAACGCGCTGGATGACTGGCAAGGTCATTGCGTGGCTCAGTCGCTTTCGCAGAGTTTCCCCTTTAGGCGCTTTTCGAAAAACGTGACGAACGTAGTATGTTCGGGCTGAATCGTTTTTCCTTGAGACGGCTATTCACCTGAAGTACCAATGAAGAGTCACGGGTCAGAGGCCCCCCCGGCATGATAGAGCTCGAACAAGAAGATCCAATTCCGCAAGGCGATCTGGCCCTGCAAATCACCGCGCTTCCGCGTGAAACCAACGGCTTCGGCGATATTTTCGGCGGCTGGCTGGTGGCTCAGATGGATTTGGCCGGCACCGCAATGGCCAGTAAAGTCGCTGGCGGACGCGTGGCGACCGTGGCGATTGATCGCATGGCGTTCCTGGTCCCGGTGGCGGTGGGCGCTCAGCTTTCCTTCTATACCCAGGCGCTGGAAATCGGCCGCAGCTCGATTCAGATGATGGTCGAAGTCTGGAGTGACGATCCGCTGTCCAGCGAGTGGCGTAAAGTGACTGAAGCCGTGTTTGTGTTTGTCGCGATCGATGGCAGCGGCCGTACTCGTTCGGTTCCGCCTCGCGCGCGTTAAACACTGCGACCTTTCTGCGGTCCATTGCAGTCATTGTTCCTGATCGAGAGTTGCCCCATGAGCACGCCCAACGTTGAAGCCGTGAAACTGGATGAACTGAACTGCTGGCGCATCCGCCACGGTCAGGCCGAATTGCTGGTCGCCCAGCAAGGCGCGCACATCCTCAGTTATCAATTGGCCGGCCAACCGCCGCTGATCTGGCTCAACGACGAGGCCGTGTTCAAGACCGGCAAGAGCATCCGCGCTGGCGTGCCGGTGTGCTGGCCGTGGTTCGGCAATTTCCCGCGCAACCCGCAAAGCGTCCAGGCGATGCGCGTCAGCAACGAACCGCCGACCGCCCACGGTTTCGTCCGGGCGATGGATTGGGAATTGGGCGGCATAGAAGCCGAGGGCGAGAGCCTGAAGGTGGAATTCGTCCTGCCCTACCCCGAAGGCGGTTTTCCGGGCTGGCCGCATCAGGTGGATCTGAAGTTGAGCATCCGTCTGGATGAGCAACTGCACATCAGCTTGACCAGCCACAATCAGGGCTCCGATACCGTCACCATCAGCCAGGCGCTGCACAGTTACTTCGCGGTCAGTGATGTGCGCAATGTGCACGTTGAGGGGTTGGATGGCTTGAGCTACATCGAGACGCTGGATGACTGGAAAACCGTCACTCAGAGCGGCGATTTGCGTTTCACTGGCGAAACCGACCGCATCTACCTCAATGCCCCGGCGAAGCTGAATATTGTCGACCCGGCCTGGGAACGACGCATCGAGCTGACCAGCAGCGGTTCGCGCACGGCGGTGATCTGGAACCCGTGGATCGAACGCGCAGCGGCGTTCAACGATATGGCCGACGATGGCTGGCAGAAGATGCTGTGCATCGAGACGGCGAATGTGATGGATGATGTGGTGACGCTGAAACCAGGCGCCACCCATACACTCGGCGTCAGCATCGCCAGCAACCCTTTATAAGCAACACCACAAAACCAATGTGGGAGCGAGCCTGCTCGCGATAGGGCCATAACATCCAACATCAATGTTGACTGTTAATCCGCCATCGCGAGCAGGCTCGCTCCTACATTTGATCACTGCCAAATTGACTGGCGCTGTTACAAATCCGACTCCTGCACGACCCGCACCTTCGCCGCATCCAGCGCATACGCCGCGTCAGCCAGATCGTTGTTGACCTTCTCGACCTTTAGCGTGCCCGTCACCCACAGCGGTGTGTAGATATCATCCAGCTTCAAGCCTTTGGGATAACGCACCAGCACCAACTGATTCGGTGGCGGTGGCGGCACGTGGATGCAGGCGCCCGGGTACGGCACAAGGAAGAACAACGTGCTGCGGCCCTTGGCGTCGGACTCCAGCGGCACCGGGTAACCACCGATTCGGATGTTCTTGTCGTTCATCGACGGCACGGTTTTGGTCGAATACATCACCGCCGGCAAGCCCTTGCTCTGCTTCATGCCACCTTTTTCGGTAAAGGTGCCATCACCCTCAGGGGAGTTGTGGTCGATTTCGGGCATGGCTTCGAGTGCTTGCTGGTCCGACTTGGGCATCAGTTCGAGCCAGTCGGTTTCCGGCAGTTCGCCGGCATGGGCCAAACTGCTGCCCAAAAGGAGGAGAGTCAAAAAAAGACGGCGCATGGAGGTGCTCGGTAAGGAAAGGACGGTTTAACGCCGAGCATTCTAGCCCTCCCCGCGCGCGCCGCAGAGAGGACTTTGTCGCTTGAATCAGTTCTTTCTGATCAAGCCGTAGATCACCAGCAACACCACCGCGCCGACCAGCGCACCAATGAAGCCTGCGCCTTCGCCCGCGTGATAGATGCCCAGAGCCTGACCGCCGTAAGTGGCCGCCAGCGAACCGCCGATACCGAGCAGGATGGTCATGATCCAGCCCATGCTGTCATCGCCCGGTTTCAGGAACCGAGCCAGCAGGCCGACGATCAAGCCGATAAAGATGGTTCCAATAATTCCCATGACATTTCCCTCTGATTGAATTGGCGGTGTCCTGTCTCACCAATAATGTTCCTCTTTTGACGAGGGTTTGTTGTCGTCAGGAGCGGCAACGCAGCATGACGGCAACAGGCTCCGTTAAAAAGGAACAGTATTGGTGAGACAGGACACCTCGCCAAAGCCTAGACAGACTTTCGCATCCTGCCATGAGAGAACGGCGGCCCCTGAATGGTTCCGCCGCTGCCAAATGAAACTGTTTATTCGGCAATGAGCGCTTCGACCTTGAGGATCTGCTGCTCCAGCGTGGCCTTGTCAGCGCAGCGCAGGTTGGCATGACCGACCTTGCGGCCGACCTTGAACGCCTTGCCATAGTGATGCAGATGGCAATCGGCGATGGCCAGGACCTTCTCGGTCTCCGGCACTTTACCGATGAAGTTGAGCATCGCGCTCTCACCGACCTTGGCCGTCGAACCCAGCGGCAGGCCAGCAACGGCCCGCAGGTGGTTTTCGAACTGGCTGCACTCGGCGCCTTCGGTGGTCCAGTGGCCGGAGTTGTGCACCCTCGGGGCGATTTCGTTGGCCTTGAGGCCACCGTCGACTTCGAAGAACTCGAACGCCATCACGCCGACGTATTCCAGCTGTTTGAGCACACGGCTGGAGTAGTCTTCGGCCAGCGCTTGCAGCGGGTGGTCGGTACTGGCCACGGACAGCTTGAGAATGCCGCTGTCGTGGGTGTTGTGAACCAGCGGATAGAACTTCGTTTCACCATCGCGAGCACGCACGGCGATCAGCGAGACTTCGCCGGTGAACGGCACGAAGCCTTCCAGCAGGCAGGCCACGCTACCCAGTTCGGCGAAGGTGCCGACCACGTCTTCCGGTTTGCGCAGGACCTTCTGGCCCTTGCCGTCGTAACCCAGGGTGCGGGTTTTCAGCACGGCCGGAAGACCGATCGACGCGACAGCGGCGTCCAGGTCGGCTTGCGATTGAATGTCGGCGAACGCCGGGGTTGGAATCCCCAGGTCCTTGAACATGCTCTTCTCGAACCAGCGATCACGGGCGATGCGCAGGGCTTCGGCGCTCGGGTAGACCGGGACGAATTGCGACAGGAAAGCGACGGTTTCGGCCGGGACGCTTTCGAACTCGAAGGTCACCAGATCGACTTCATCAGCCAGCTGACGCAGGTGGTCCTGATCGCCGTAATCGGCCCGCAGGTGTTCGCCCAACGCGGCTGCGCAAGCATCCGGTGCCGGGTCCAGGAAAGCGAAGTTCATGCCCAGCGGAGTGCCCGCCAACGCCAACATGCGACCCAACTGGCCGCCACCGATTACACCGATCTTCATCGTCAACAACCTCAGGCGATGCGTGGGTCTGGATTTTCCAGGACGCTGTCTGTCTGCTCAGCGCGGAATTTTTTCAGCACCGCGTGGAACTGCGGGTGCTTGGCGCCGAGGATACTCGCCGACAGCAAGGCGGCGTTGATCGCGCCGGCCTTGCCGATGGCCAAGGTGGCAACCGGAATGCCCGCTGGCATCTGCACGATCGAGAGCAGCGAATCGACGCCCGAGAGCATCGACGACTGCACCGGAACGCCCAGCACCGGCAGGTGGGTCTTGGCCGCACACATGCCAGGCAAGTGGGCCGCGCCACCGGCACCGGCGATGATCACCTCGATGCCACGCGCCTCGGCCTCTTCGGCGTACTGGAACAGCAGATCCGGGGTGCGGTGGGCAGAGACCACTTTCACCTCGTAAGGAATGCCGAGCTTTTCCAGCATATCGGCGGTGTGGCTAAGGGTGGACCAATCGGACTTGGAGCCCATGATCACGCCAACCAGTGCACTCATCGTCGTGCCTCTTCTCTCTGGGCGCCCGCAGGCGCGTCAAAAACAACAAGCCACGCAGAAATGCGTGGCTTGATTGTACGAAAAATGGCCGGACGAACCGGCCGAAGGCCGCGCAGTATACCTCAATGAAGCAGATAAACAGCCCCCGAAACGACCATCTGTCATACCGCGCAAAGCGCCGGTTTTATTGACTCGGAGGTCAGCCAAAAACAGCGTAAATCTACCCCGATCCTGTAGGAGCCAGGCTTGCCGGCGAAGGCGATCTTACGGACGATTTCGCCGGCAAGCCTGGCTCCTGCAAAACATCATTGACCGGTTGTGCCTTGCGCGGCGCCCCCCTCAAGTTTGCGCCACAACAACCGCACGTTCGCCTTGCGCACCAGCGCGCAGCGATACAGGCGAATCTCCAGCGGCACGTGCCATTGCGGGCCGCCGCAGACCACCAGTTCACCGCGCGCCAGTTCAGCGCGCACGCTGAGTTGCGGTACCCACGCAATGCCCAGGCCTTCCAACGCCATGCTTTTCAGGCTGTCGGCCATGGCGGTCTCATAGATGGTGGTGAAGCGCAGCGCACGCTGGCGCAGCAACATGTTCACCGAACGCCCGAGAAACGCACCGGCGCTGTAAGCGAGCAGCGGCACACTGCCTTCGCCTTCCAGGTCGAACAAAGGTTTGCCTTCCGCATCCGCCGCGCACACCGGGAGCATCTCGGTGTGGCCAAGGTGCAGCGACGGGAAGATTTCCGGGTCCATCTGCAAGGCCGCGTCCGGGTCATAGAACGCCAGCATCAAGTCGCAACCACCTTCGCGCAGCGCATGCACAGCGTCGCCGACGTTGGTCGCCACCAACCGCGTGGCAATGTTCAGGCCTTCATTGCGCAACTGCGCGATCCAGCGCGGAAAGAAACCCAATGCCAATGAGTGAGCGGCAGCCACTTGCATCACTTCGCCCTGCCCGCCTTCCAGGTGATGAAGGTGGCGCAGCACTTCGCCGAGCTGTTCGACCACGGTCCGCGCGGTCACCAAAAACAACTGCCCCGCCGCCGTCAGTTCGACAGGCGTGCGCGAGCGGTTGACCAACGTCAGCCCCAGCGCGGCTTCAAGGCTGCGGATCCGGCGGCTGAACGCGGGTTGAGTCACGAAGCGTCGTTCCGCAGCCTGGGAGAAGCTGCGGGTGGCGGCCAAGGCGCTGAAGTCCTCGAGCCATTTACTTTCCAGATTCATCACGTCCTCCCGGACACGCACCAATTTAGGTCACACGCTCGCCGCCTACGCGGCGTCACATGGGCATTATGCCGAATGTGCATAGGCTAGTGTTTAACAGCATTGGCCGAAAATTCTCTACAAGCCTAGCATTTGCAGTGTTCCGGCACAGACCGGGTCCCTATCGAGATGATTTCTATCATGTCCTCCGCTGCATCTTTCCGCACAGAAAAAGACCTGCTTGGCGTACTCGAAGTACCTGCTCAAGCGTATTACGGCATCCAGACCCTGCGAGCGGTGAACAACTTCCGTCTCTCCGGCGTTCCGATTTCGCATTACCCGAAGCTGGTTGTCGGTCTGGCGATGGTCAAGCAGGCCGCCGCTGACGCCAACCGCGAGCTGGGTCACCTGAGCGAAGCCAAGCACGCTGCCATCAGCGAAGCCTGTGCACGTTTGATCCGCGGCGATTTCCACGAAGAGTTCGTGGTGGACATGATTCAAGGCGGCGCTGGCACTTCGACCAACATGAATGCCAACGAAGTCATCGCCAACATCGCGCTGGAGGCCATGGGTCACCAGAAGGGCGAATACCAATACCTGCACCCGAACAACGACGTGAACATGGCGCAGTCGACCAACGACGCCTACCCGACCGCGATCCGTTTGGGTCTGCTGTTGGGTCATGACGCGTTGCTGGCCAGCCTCGACAGCCTGATCCAGGCGTTCGCTGCCAAGGGTGTTGAGTTCAGCCACGTCCTGAAGATGGGCCGTACCCAGCTGCAAGACGCCGTGCCGATGACCCTCGGCCAGGAATTCCGCGCCTTCGCCACTACGTTGAGCGAAGACCTGGCACGCCTGAAGACTCTCGCACCTGAACTGCTGACCGAAGTGAACCTGGGCGGCACCGCGATCGGTACCGGCATCAACGCCGACCCGCGTTACCAGCACCTGGCCGTTCAGCGCCTGGCCCTGATCAGCGGTCAACCGCTGGTTCCGGCGGCCGACCTGATCGAAGCCACCTCAGACATGGGCGCCTTCGTGCTGTTCTCCGGCATGCTCAAGCGCACCGCGGTCAAGCTCTCGAAGATCTGCAACGACCTGCGCCTGCTGTCCAGCGGCCCACGCACCGGCATCAATGAAATCAACCTGCCGGCGCGTCAGCCAGGCAGTTCGATCATGCCAGGCAAGGTCAACCCGGTGATCCCGGAAGCCGTGAACCAGGTCGCGTTCCAGATCATCGGCAACGACCTGGCCCTGACTATCGCGGCCGAAGGCGGCCAGTTGCAACTGAACGTGATGGAGCCGCTGATCGCCTTCAAGATCTTCGACTCGATCCGCCTGCTGCAACGCGCCATGGACATGCTGCGCGAGCACTGCATCGTCGGCATCACCGCCAACGAAGAGCGCTGCCGCGAACTGGTCGAGCACTCGATCGGTCTGGTCACCGCGCTGAACCCGTACATCGGCTATGAAAACGCCACCCGCATCGCCCGTATCGCCCTCGAAAGCGGCCGCGGCGTGCTGGAGCTGGTGCGCGAAGAAGGCTTGCTCGACGACGAAATGCTCGCCGACATCCTGCGCCCGGAAAACATGATTGCTCCGCGTCTGGTGCCTCTGAAGGCTTAACCGAACGCAGGCTCTTGCTCTTTTAACGAAGAGCACCAAGAGCCACAACGCTCACCAGGTCGAGGGACTAGACACCTCTCACCTTTTGAGGGCTTGGGGATTTATTCCCCAAGCCCTTTTTTTTAACTCATTGGCAGGAAAAAAGACTTTTGTGGAATTGGGGCTCTCGCCCTTCCACACGAGCCTGACTTCAAAAAAGTCAGGTGTTTCAAAGGCTTCGATTCATCGCTTGCACCACAACCGTGCAGACGGACGGCACGCTCATAGGTATAGTGCCGCCCCTCTTCGCGTGAGCGGTCGTCGGTAACGAGGCCCAAACCCATGCGAAACCCGAACTAATAACAAACCTGCGAAATGGGACCGGGACGAATACGCGCCTCATCTGTTGTGCCACGTGCACACCGGTGTAACGCGATGTTTCTGCCTGCCCAACATTTGCCTACACAAAAAACAGCGAGGAATAATCCATGCTCGAAGTCATTAACGACTTCCTCTCAGGGAAAGTACTGATCGTGCTCATTGTCGGGCTCGGTAGCTACTTCACGATCCGCTCGCGTTTCGTTCAATTGCGTCACTTCTTCCACATGTTCGCGGTATTCCGCGACAGCCTGAAAAGCAGCGCCGGCCAACTCAGTTCGTTCCAGGCCTTGATGCTCAGCCTCGCCGGCCGTGTCGGTGCGGGTAACATCGCCGGTGTTGGTATCGCCGTGACCCTGGGTGGTCCGGGTGCGGTGTTCTGGATGTGGGTAACCGCACTGGTCGGCATGTCCAGCAGCTTCTTCGAATGTTCCCTTGGCCAGCTCTACAAGCGCTGCGATTCCGACGGCACGTACCGTGGCGGCCCGTCCTATTACATCCAGCACGGCCTGCAGAAACGCTGGCTGGGCATGATCATGGCGTTCCTGCTGCTGATCACCTTCGGCTTCGCCTTCAACGGTCTGCAATCCCACGCTGTGACCCACTCGCTGAACAACGCGTTCGGCCTCGACACCACCTACACGGGCCTGGCCCTGGCGGTGTTGCTCGGCCTGGTGTTCGTCGGCGGGATCAAGCGCATCGCCAAGGTCGCTGACCTGCTGGTGCCGGTGAAAACCCTGGTGTACATCGGCGTGACCATCTATGTGATCGTGCTGCAATTCGACCACGTTCCGGCGATGCTGATGACCATCGTCAAAAGCGCCTTCGGTCTGGATCAAGCCTTCGGCGGCCTGATCGGCAGCGCCATCGTCATGGGCGTGAAGCGCGGCGTGTTCGCCAACGAAGCAGGCCTTGGCAGTGCGCCAAACGTGGCTGCGGTCGCGTCGGTCGAGCACCCGGTGGCACAAGGTGTGGTTCAGGCGTTCAGCGTGTTCCTCGACACCTTCGTGATCTGCACCTGCACCGCGTTGCTGATCCTGCTCTCGGGCTTCTACACCCCGGGCTTCGAAGGCGACGGCATTGCCCTGACCCAGAACTCGCTGGCTGCCGTAGTCGGTGACTGGGGCCGCAGCTTCATTTCCGTGGCGTTGTCGTTGTTCGTCTTCACTTCGATCCTCTACAACTACTACTTGGGCGAGAGCAACCTGCGCTTCCTGATCGGTGAAAACCGCAAGGCGCTGATCGGTTACCGCGTGCTGGTGCTGGTACTGATCTTCTGGGGTGCAATCGAAAACCTCGGCACGGTGTTCGCCTTCGCCGACATCACCATGACCATGCTCGCGTTCGTGAACCTGATCGCGCTGTTCCTGCTGTTCAAGGTCGGCATGCGCATCCTGCGTGACTACGACGACCAACGCGCCGCCGGGATCAAGACGCCGGTGTTCGACTCGAGCAAGTTCCCGGACCTGGACCTGGACTTGAACGCCTGGCCAGCCAATCCGCCGGCCGCTGCTCCAAAGACAGAAGCCGAGCTGCAAGGCGTACCCGCAGCGCAACGCTGATGGGTAAACGACGGGCGCATCCTCTGCGCCCGTCAGTTAAAGTGCACAACTTGTGGGAGCGAGCCGGCTCGCTCCCACATGTCATCTCTTGCGGAGACTTTCCCATGGTTCCCAACTCCTACCCTGCCGCCCAGCACGTCATGGTGCTCTACACCGGCGGCACCATTGGCATGCAAGCCAGCGCCAATGGCTTGGCCCCGGCGTCCGGTTTTGAAGCGCGGATGCGCGAGTATCTGCACAGCCAGCCTGACCTTGTCGTGCCGCAGTGGCGCTTTCGCGAAATGTCGCCGCTGATCGACAGCGCCAACATGAGCCCGGCGTACTGGCAGCAACTGCGGGAAGCGGTGGTCGACGCCGTGGATGTCCAGGGCTGCGACAGCGTGTTGATCCTGCACGGCACGGACACCCTCGCCTACAGCGCCGCCGCGATGAGTTTTCAATTGCTCGGCCTGAATGCCCGCGTGGTCTTCACCGGCTCGATGCTGCCGGCCGGCGTGACCGACAGCGATGCCTGGGAAAACCTCAGCGGGGCGCTGGTTGCCCTGGGCCTTGGCCTGGCGCCGGGCGTTCATCTGTATTTCCACGGCGAACTGCTGGACCCGACCCGTTGCGCGAAGGTCCGTAGCTTCGGGCGCCATCCGTTCAAGCGGCTGGAGCGTCAGGGCGGTGGTGTGAAGGTCACTTCGCTGCCGGCTCAATTGCATTACAACCAAAGCAAGCAACTGGCGAAAGTCGCGGTGCTGCCATTGTTTCCCGGCATCGGCGCCGAGCAACTGGATGGCGTGCTGAACAGCGGCATTCAAGGCCTGGTGCTGGAGTGCTATGGCAGCGGCACCGGGCCGAGCGACAACCCTGAATTTCTCGCCGCTCTGGAGCGGGCGCGGGACAAAGGTGTGGTTGTTGTCGCCGTCACCCAATGCCATGAAGGTGGCGTTGAGCTGGATGTCTACGAGGCCGGTAGCCGGTTGCGTGGTGTTGGCGTGTTGTCGGGTGGCGGCATGACCCGTGAGGCGGCGTTTGGCAAGTTGCATGGGTTGCTGGGGGCCGGCCTGGACAACGCTGAAGTGCGGCGCCTGGTCGAGCTCGACCTCTGCGGCGAACTCAGCTGACACAAAAACCGCCCTTGTAGGAGCGAGGCTTGCCCGCGAAGGCGTCCTTGAAGACGCCAAAAGCTTCGCGGGCAAGCCTCGCTCCTACAGGTATTTTTTCGCGGCATACAACTTGCTCCATTTCCGGCATCCCAAGGCTGGAAGCGCCCATGCTCCACTCCCACCTCACAACGCTCAATGCGGTTTCGCTGGTGCTCAACACCTTCAAGGCCGAAGGCTTGTCCAGCGACGCGCTGCTGGCGGGAAGTGGCATCAGCGCGGCGGATCTGAGCCGGGCGGACACGCGCATCACCACCAATCAGGAGATGCAGGTCTGCGCCAACGCGGTCGCGCTCAAGCGTGACATCGGCCTGGAACTGGGCCGGCGGATGCACGTTTCGTCTTACGGCATGCTCGGTTATACGCTGCTCACCAGTGCCACCTTCGGTGACGCTTTGCGGTTGGCGATACGTTTTCCGGCGCTGTTGGGAACACTTTTCGCGTTGAGCCTGGAAGAGGACGGCGAGCGCATCTGGTTTGTGGCCGCCGATTACCGGGAGAACCCGGCGCTGGCCGTGTTCAACGCCGAGTTCTGCCTGGTGTCGTTGAAAGTCATCTGCGACGACCTGCTTGGGCACCCGCTGCCATTGCTCGCGGCTCGCCTGGAACATGCCGCACCGGATTATCAGGCAAGCTACGCCGAACACTTCGACTGCCCGCTGCACTTCGACGCGCGAGATAACGCCTTCGCCTTCGACAAGCGCTGGCTCGACCAGCCCTTGCCGCTGGCCGATGTCATCACCCATCAGGCCATGGTCGAGCGCTGTCGCAAGCAGAACACCGAATTCACCGGGCGTCAGGCGTGGCTGGGGCGGATTCGGCAGTTGCTCCGTGCGCAATTGAACGCAGCGCCGGGGCTGGAAGGTTTGGCGTTACAGATGAATTGCTCGGCGCGGACGTTGCGCCGCCATCTCAAGGATCTGGGATGCAGCTATCAGGAGTTGCTCGATGAATTACGCTTCGAGCAGGCCAAGTTGATGCTTTGCGAAGATCAGCTGCCGATCTACCGGATCGCCGAGGCGCTGGGCTTCAGCGAAACCGCGAGTTTCCGCCATGCGTTTGTGCGCTGGAGTGGCGTGGCGCCAAGCCAGTTCCGCCCACACCGATAACCCTTGTGGAAGCGAGCCCTGTGGCGAGGGGATTTATCCCCGTAGGGCTGCGTAGCGGCCCCGGCATTTCAAAGTTAAAACGTGTCTACGACTGCTTCTCAGCCGAACGGGGATAAATCCCCTCGCCACAGGGTCTGCATTCCATGCCCTGAACCGGGGCGCGCCCGCGCCAATAAAGGGCGAATTCCGGTCAGATATTTTGGCCATATCAATCCCCTTTTGGCCTTTCCTGCCGTTCTCCGAATCGCGCTGCGCCGCAAGACTGTGTTCAACCGAATCAGCCTGCGGAGAACAAGAAATGCTGACGATCTACTCGGACGATCACCACCTGCACCACGGCCGTTGTGAATTGATGGACGGGCAACTAATGCCCTGCTTCGAAATGCCCTCGCGTGCCGACCATGTGCTGCAACGTGTACAAAAGCAAAACCTCGGCCCGGTCGAAGCGCCGCAGGATTTCGGCCTCGACCCGATCGCACGCATCCATAGCCGCGACTACCTCGACTTTTTCAAAGGCGCCTGGGCACGCTGGACCGAGTTCAATACCGACGGCGACTTGCTGCCCTACACCTGGCCAGCCCGCACCTTGCGCCGGATCATCCCCACCAGCCTGCACGGCCAGCTCGGCTATTACAGCTTCGACGGCGGCGCTCCGATTACCGCCGGCACCTGGCAAGCGGCATACAGCGCAGCGCAAGTGGCCCTCACCGCGCAAGCGGCCATCCAGCGCGGCGCTCGCAGTGCCTTCGCCCTGTGCCGTCCGCCAGGACACCACGCCGCCAGCGACTTGATGGGCGGTTATTGCTACCTCAACAACGCCGCCATCGCCGCTCAGGCGTTCCTCGATCAGGGCCACAAAAAGGTCGCGATCCTGGACGTCGACTACCACCACGGCAACGGCACCCAATCGATTTTCTACGAACGCAGCGATGTGCTGTTCACCTCGATCCACGGCCATCCGGAAGCCGAGTTTCCGTTCTTCCTCGGCTATGAAGACGAGCTCGGCGAAGGGGCCGGAGAAGGCTTCAACTTCAACTACCCTTTGCCGGCTGGCAGCGGCTGGGACCGTTGGAGTGCAGCGCTGGAGCAAGCCTGCAACGAAATCGAAACATACGGCGCCGACATCGTCGTCGTGTCCCTGGGCGTCGATACGTTCAAAGACGATCCCATCTCCCAGTTCAAGCTCGACAGCCCGGATTACCTGGCCATGGGCGCGCGCATCGCGAAGCTCGGCAAGCCGACGCTGTTCGTGATGGAAGGCGGTTACGCGGTAGAAGAAATCGGCATCAATGCCGTGAACGTTCTCGAAGGTTTTGAAAGCGCCCAATGAGGAATTAGAACAATGAAAAGTCTCAAGCGTTTTATCGCACCGGTACTGTGCGCCACGGTACTCGGTGGCGCCGCCCACGCTGAAGAGCGAACGTTGCGCGTCTACAACTGGTTCGACTACATCACCCCCAAGGCGCTGGAAGACTTCAAGGCGCAGAACACCCAGACCAAACTGGTCTACGACATCTTCGACACCAACGAAGCACTCGAGGCCAAGCTGCTGACCGGCAACTCCGGCTATGACGTAGTGGTGCCGTCCAACGTGTTTCTCGCCAAGCAGATCGAAGCCGGCGTCTTCCAGCCTCTGGACCGCAGCAAGTTGCCGAACTGGAACCACCTCGATCCGAAGCTGATGAAGCTGCTCGAAGGCAACGATCCGGGCAACAAATTCGCCGTGCCGTACATGTACGGGACCATCCTGATCGGCTTCAACCCGGATAAGGTCAAAGCGGCGCTGGGCGACAATGCGCCGGTGGACAGCTGGGACCTGATCTTCAAGGAAGAGAACATCAGCAAGCTCAAGCAGTGCGGCGTTGCCCTGCTCGACTCGCCGTCGGAGATCCTGCCCCTGGCCCTGCAACACCTCGGCCTGGACCCCAACAGCAAGAAGCCGGCGGACTACGAAAAGGCTGAAGCGCTGTTGATGAAAATCCGTCCGTACATCACCTACTTCCACTCCTCCAAATACATGGCGGACATTGCCAACGGCGACATCTGCGTCGCGGTCGGTTATTCCGGCAGCTTCTCCCAGGCCGCCAACCGCGCCAAGGAAGCCAAGAACGGTGTGGTCGTCGACATGCGCCTGCCCAAAGAGGGCGCGCCGATCTGGTTCGACATGCTCGCGATCCCCAAAGGCGCGAAGAACCCGGAAGACGCCTACACCTTCATCAACTACCTGCTGCAACCCCAGGTGATCGCACCGGTCAGCGATTTCGTCGGCTACCCGAACCCGAACAAGGACGCCACGGAAATGGTCGACCCGGCGATCCGCAACAACCCGAACCTGTACCCGACCGAAACGGCGATGGGTACGCTGTACACCCTGCAACCGTTGCCGCGCGATGCTGAACGTGCGCGAACCCGGGTCTGGACCAAGATCAAGTCCGGGACCTGATACCCGACTGAAAACCGAAGACCCGCGGCGACGCGGGTCTTTTTTTGCCTGCAATATTTATGTACCACCCGACTGCTTGGGCCGCCCGATACCTTCTCCCGATTCCGCGCTGCGCAATCAGCAGCGGCGCGTTCTCAGTCAGGAGACGACCATGCCCGAAACCGTTGCCCCGAGTGCAGAAGAGGTACTGACCCAGCTGGTCACTGGCCCCTCGATCAGAGAGGTCGCAGCGACCGCGCTGAGCCCTGCGCTCAACGCGCTGTATCCGCAGCTCAAGATTGATCCGACGCTCGCCACGGTCGTCACCCCGACCTGGGTAGATACCGGCACCGAGGTCGTGTCCGGCCCTAACGTGTATGAATCGCTCACCGATTTGCTGGTACGGCTCGGTTTATCAGGATCGACGGTGACGCTCATCGATGGCGAGCATTTCCTGACCCTGCAACCGGGCGCTGAACCGCAGGCTCAACTGCCGGTAAAAATCGACGCCATCGGGTGTCTGCTCAATGCGCTCGCACCGCAGTTGTTCATCGCCTATCAGCAACAGCAGCTTGATTACTGGAACCAGGAGACAAGCCCTTCGACGCCGCGCTGGCATTCGCTCGCGCAATCGTTGCAGGACATCTGGAGCCCCGATCCCGCCTCAGACTGGGATGCGGATGAAAAAGCCATGGCCCAAGCCGTATTCGATTTTCCGAATCGCGCAACTCGGACACAGGACAAGTACCAGACCAAGGCCTGCCTGATCGACACCGATCGGCTTGAGAACGCCGTCAGCGAACACCTGCGCGTTCTGGATGTCGCCGTGATCGTGGGCACATTGGGCACGCGCACCCTGGTGCTGATGCACTCGATTACCGAAGGGTTCAAGCGTTACGACTCGGTTGCCGCACTGGGCGAAGCAGTGTTCGCACACCCTGGAATGTCAAGCATCGAGCAGACCCTGCAATGGCGTCTGTATGAGCCCGAGGGCAACTTCTTTCACCACCAGGCCTGCGCGCTGATTGCGCTCGAGGTCGAAGCCATCGGCGCATTCAGTAGGGTCCAGCGCACTTCTGCCACACATCTTTCGCCACAAATCAGTGCTGCGGCAAAAGGCTTCACTGAATTTGAAGCCTTGCCAGCGTCACGCTTCAACAAGGTTCAGGGGTTACTGACAGGCTGGCTGAAAAACGCTTCGTCGGCGGACCTCACCCGGTATAGCCGACACTTGATGGACCTGGCGCAGCTTAGGGAACAGGACGCTGGAAAAACCTTCGACGAAGGCATCGCGTCACTGCCGGCGTTTGCGCTTCAGGCCCTGCAAGCGCAGATGATCAAGGATCATTCAGCGGCAGCGGACCTTGACCTGCAAAACATTGAAATCAGCATCACCAGCGTCGTGGTGCTGGGCGCTGTCGTGATACCCGGCAAGACGCAAACCACCACGCTGTCGCTGATCGAGCTGGCGCTGCAAAACCTGATTGCCGTTCCGCTGGGAAACAAGACGGTGGGCTGCAAAAACGGCGACGCTGTGCCCGCCTGGATGACCCCAGCCTATCTGGAAAAGCTCGTCACGCTGGTCGATATCGGCGGGGTTTACCCGGCGCTGATCAAGCGCAAGTTGCTGAATGATCCGCAAGAAGCGTTGCGACGACAGGCACTCTACACACGCCATCTGCGTACCCAGCTGCCCATGCAGGCGCTGCAGCACAAGATGCGCGGCGAGGCGGGTATTGATGAGCGTGGCTACCAGTACGTCAATGCCGTCATGCAGCAAAACGCTGCCGACCGCAGGGTAAACGGGCTGGAGATTGTCATTCGACCGCTGGCCTTCAAGACCGGTGATCGCGCCGGCAGCATAGGCGATGAAGTCGCCAACATGTTCGTCATCGGTCCGCGACTCACCGACAAAGGACCGTGCCTGCTCTACCGACCACTGCTCACCCCCTCGTTGGTGCAGTACCCGAGCGAGGCCAATCTGCTGTATGCAATCAAGCACGAAAAACCGCTTCGCCAATCGATCCTGGCCTGGCTGTCCGACGATGTGCGCTTCAACTATTCCCAGTATGTGTTTTCGGGTGAGTTGCCTTCGGTCTGGACGCTGACCCAATTGCTGGTCGATCCCACGTCAGCCCTGGGCAAGATGGGCGTCGTGACGCTCAGTGGCGCGGCCCTCGATGACGCGCCACTGGCGGCCCTGTTCAAAGCCAACGCCAACGCCATGATCACCCTGGCGGACCATCAATCGGTGTCCAATGCGCAAGCTCGCTGGGCAACGCTCAAGCACGGCACGTGGATGCTGTTCAATGTCGCGCTGCCCTTCCTCGGTCGCACCGCCGGGTTGGCCGCGTGGATCTGGCAGATCATGGACGACTTGCAGGGCATTACCGATGCAGCAGAGAGCGACGACAGCCAACTCGGCTGGTCCGCCCTGACCGATTTGCTGTTGACCCTCGGCATGGTATTGGCCCATCGCGCTGCCACTCGCAACAAGCCCATCTCGCGGTTACCCGAGAAGGTCGAGCCGTCATCCCTCACACCCGAAAGCAAGCCTGTCCACACCATCACGGTCACCCGTCTGCCCGACCTCAATCAGCTTCCACCGGCCCATGAGACGTCGCTGCATGCCATCGCCACGCTGCCGCCTACATCCCTGGGGGTCTTGCTCGATGAACTGGCCATCGCCGAACCCAAAGGAATGGCAGCCGCCTCCAGCGAACCCGGCCCTCACCAACACCTCCGTTCACTCACGGGAAAATGGCATGCGAAGGTTGGCCAGCGATGGTTCGAGGTCACCCTCAACGACAATGACGATGTGCAGATCATTGATTCACACCGGTCTCCCGCACGTACAGGGCCATTGCTGACCAAGAACGCCAGGGGCGAATGGTTTATCGATACGCGGCTGAGGCTCAAGGCCGGGGGCAAGGAGAAAAAACGGCTGGAGCAACAGAACCGGCAACGCCTGGCTGAAATGAAACAGCAAATGATCGCGTTCGAAAGCCAGGCCCAAAGCCGCGAAACAGAACTCAAGGAAGCTCAAAAAAACGCCCAGGCGGCGGCAGCCACCGACACCCATCGCCGCGTGTACCTTGAAATGCTCGACGCACAGACGTCACTCCTCAGCACCAACATGGAACAGCTGAAAGCCTTCAATGCTCGCGAGGCGATTCCCAATTACCGAAAAGCAATGATCAGCCGCCTGGATTTCCAGCTTTCGCTGCTGCAGAAATGGTTCGTTCACCAGCAGCCGGTTTTCGGCAATCAAATGCGCCTTTCCCTCGAACTTCTCGACAACCCGCCAACGGAAAACACACAGACCACGCGGCAAACCCATCAACTCACCGGAGCGTTGACCGCCAGCTACATCAACAAAATCGAATCTGCGCATGCGTGCTTCGAGCAACTGAACCTGCTCGGCAAAGAAGCCATCGAAGTGATCCGCGACGTCAAAGCCAACATGCCGTCCTTCGATGTACAGGACCTCAAACTGTTCCAGATCACACTCGGTCAAGAGTTGTGCCTCGACAACAGCGTTGAGCCCGCACCTGAAGCGCGCCAGGCACTGGAGCGCATTGTCGAAAATGCAGGCCTTGCGATTCAGGCCTCGCTGGACCTGATCGCTGACGAAGAAGTGCTGCACTTGCCGGAGCGGATCGACGGGCTCAGCGATCTGGTGGAGCAACTGACGATCACCGACCAGCGCATCGTCGATCTGCCCACGGAGTTTCCCGGGCAGTTCCTGCAACCACCCCTCGACTTGATGCGCCAACGTCTCGACGGTTTTCAGCAGCGCACCGTGAAACATCTGGCGAACTTGCTGCGGGAACGCCAGGCGCTCGAGCCGCTACCCGGCCCTTCCCGTCCGCCGACCGCTCCCGCCAAACGAATCATCAAGACCCGTTACAAAGGTACGGTGGTGGGCCAGCCACGTGCCGACTCCGTGACGCAAGGGTCAGAACTGATTGATGTGACCTCGGCGTTGACCGGTAAAGTCATCTCGACCTTTCATGAGAAGACCCCGGGGGTCTGGGTTGAAAGAGTGGCCCCGAAACAGGTCACCCCCGGCGGCGTCCAACCAGACTTGAGTGCAAGCACTGCTCAAGGCCAGGCATTGCTGGATGGGTTGGATGCGTTCATTCGTCGAACGCAGGCCCACTCAAAAGGCACGCGACGAATACCCGTGGAAATTGAGGAAATGTTTCATCAGCAGGCTCACCGACTGCAGGACGCCGCCAGCTCAATCGACGCAGCGCTGATCGCCACCAACTCCACCGACGGTGGTCCGGGATCCGCCGTCATAGTGGCCAAGCAACTGAACGACGGAGCAACCAGACTCTACAACCAGGGACGCGTGACGCGAATCAGCATGACCAAACTACAGCCACCGACGGCGGAGCGCGTCCTGTGGCTGCAAAGCGAAGGTCAGGTCGACATCGTCAAGAACCCCGGCCGACGCTTGCTCAAAAGCCGAAAACGAGACTATCTCGAGGAATATGAGATCCGCGATCACAGCAGCCAAAGTGTTCTGTGGTATGCCCACTTCCACTATGCGCAGCCCGCTTCGCCTGCACAAACCTTCACCGCGGCGCACCTGAAAACCGTGCAGCAACGGCTGCTGGGCGGCGCAACCGAGGCCCGCCACGCCAACGACGATCTCCAGGCGATCTCGATCTACCGCAGCGAAATCAGTGCGCAACTGGCGACCACCCTGTTCTTCGCGAAAGTGCCGGCCTCAGGGTCCTAAACCGTGCTGAACCCGAGACCCGCATTCGCGGGTCTATTTTTTTGCCCGCAATATCTATCTACCGCCCCCGATGGGCGATGGCTGATTACCTTCGATGCCCCAAGAGGCTTTCCCGGTCTCGTCATTGCGCCGAGGTATCCGCCATGAGTAACAACACTTCACTGCCCCGAACTGACTCGACACCCTTAGTGGAAACCAGTGACCTGGTGAGCCTGACCAGCCACGGTCCGACGCTCAACGAAGTGGCTTCGTACCTGCTGCGCCAGGCGCTGGAAAAAACCTCGCCAGAATTGCAGATCGACCCTGATGACGCCTACGTCGGCACCCCTCAATGGCTCATCGTGGACGACCATGTCGAGGCGGGCCAAACCGAGTTCGAGTCACTGACCTTGGCGCTGATGCGCCAGGGCCTGTATGGAACAACGACCAACTATCTCGAAGGCGAGCACTTCCTGACCCTCGAGCCGGGCAGCAAAAACCCGGTTCACCTCGCCGTCTGCATCGAGGACATTGCAAAGATACTCAATGATTCGGCGTCGATACTGTTCGTCGAGGCTCAAGCACGGCAACTGGCGTTCTGGAATGCCAAGGGGCATGCGATCCCCCGCTGGCACGAGCTTTCCGACACGCTGCGCAAGGCGTTGAACGTGCAGAAGGTCAAAGGCTGGGACGCCGATGAATGCGCGATGGCGCGGGAAGTGTTCAGCGACCCGGACAAAACCACTCGTAAAAATGTAAAAAGCGAATTTTCCGCCATTCAGGCGTGCCTTCTCGATATCGATACCGTCGAGAATGACATCACCCGCCATCTTTTGATCGGCGGCGCGCTAGTGCTCAAAGCCACGTATCGCAAGCGCCAACTGCTGGTGATGTACACCATCGAGCGCGCGTATGAGTCATTCAGTTCGATGGAAGAATTGGGCAACTCGCTTCCCGCACGCCTGGAAGAACAACGCGCAGGACGCGATCTGACGTGGCGGCTTTACGAGCCGGAAGGCAACGTCTTCGATCACGTGGCGTGGGCGTTGGTGTCGTCACAAATGGATGCCATTAACTCACTGCAGTTTATTGAGGCCGCTGCAGACGAGGTCGAGGTCGAGCCCGATACCGGACTCGACCCCAACGAAAAAGCGCGACTCCTGCAACTGAACAAAGCGATTCCCGATTGGTTGCGCAAAGCCTCATCCGAGGATATCCAAGACTACAGCCGATACATCAATGCGCTCGGCAAGTTGTATCGCCAACCGGACAGCAAATTGGCCAGCGCAGAGATCCCGTCCATCACCGACTATGCCCAGCAGCTGATGCGTGAAGCGATCATCGCCGATCCACTGGCGGTCGGCGCCGCGAATCTTGCGCTCGATGAGGTGCGGATCAAAATCACCAATAGCTTTACCTCCGGCAATTTCACCCTCCCCAACCCCCTTGATCAACGCATTGAAACGCTGGCCGACTTCGCTTTGGAGAACGAAGCGCCCTACATGGCGACCGTATTTTTCAAGAGTGGGGAGACCGTACCGGATTGGTTCACCGCTGAATTTCTAACCACCGTGTCTGCTCGAGTGGACATCGCAAAGGCTTACCCCGAACTGATCAAGCCCAAGCTGCTGGAGGACCCGGTTGCCTCCCGACGTCAGGAAAAATTCTATCGCGATCAATTGCGTTCTTTGCTGCCGCTACAGGCATTAGAGGCCAGATTCAAGCCAGAAACCGGTGTGGACGAGCGCGGTTATCGATACATCTGCGAGCTGCTCGATCCCGATGTCGCCACCAAAACCATCGCCCTCTACCCGCTGACCCTGACACCGCAACATCGCTTGATCAGCAGCAGCGATACCGTCGACAACGTGTTCGTCATCAGTCCTCGAGACGCACACAGCGGACCTTGTCTGCTCTATCGGCCGATGCTCGATGAACCCCTGCTGCAATACCCCTCAAGGCAAAACCTTTTGTACGCGTTGCACCAACCCGGTGACCTCAGGGATACGGTGCTGGCCTGGTTGCCCGATGAAAACCTGAGCGTTGAATATGCCCGCTCTGTTTTTCCCACCGGACTGCCCTCTCCGTGGCTGATCGCGGAACAGATCGTCAATCCATTACAGCGCGCAGACAAGTTCGGGCGCGTGGTGCTCGAAAGCGTCGAGATCACCGGCGACATTCTGTCTGCGCTGTTCAAAAGCAACGCACGGATGCTGGTCAACCTTGCCGACCGGCAATCGCGCTCCAATGCCGAACGGCGCTGGGACGTGTTGAAGGACAGTGGCTGGGCGCTCTTCAACGTCGCCTCGAATTTTCTCAGCGGTGCGGTCGGCACCGCCGTCTGGGTCTGGCAAACCATCAATCAGATTCAACAGGCACTCGATGCCCATGACCAGGATGACCGCTTCATCGAATGGACGTCGGTGTCGGACATTCTGCTGGCGATCGGCATTATCCTCAGCCATCACGCGGTGATGCGACGCAGAAGGGTTTCAAGCAAACCCCGGATCGAGCAGCTGTCGAGGGAGAAGGTTGCACAGCCCCTGGTCGAACACGTGGCTGTCACGCTCAATCCCGCCCCACTGGCCCCGGATCTTCCGCCCAGTCATCTTTCTTCCCTGGCGCTGGCCGGCTCGGTTCCACGCCGAACACCAACCGCACTGGGCGCTTACCTGGACACGCTCAAAGTCGCGGCTCTCGATACTGCCAGCGCAAACGTTACGAAGGCTAAAGAAGCCCCTCCGCATTTTTACCAACATAACTTCAGAAACTACGCACAGGTAGGTGATCGGTGGTTTTACGTCGACGTGAAAGGCGACGAGGGGGTTCATATCGTTTACCCGGAGCAGCCTGACCGCAACGGTCCGATGCTGATGGATAACGGCCACGGGCAATGGGTGCTCGACCTGCGTCTGCGTTTGCGAGGGGGGGCCGGAAATGCGTTCAGCCGCCACCAGGAGGCGGTTGACGAGCAGCGCAGAGGCCATCTGGAGGAGGTCCTGAGCGCCTTCAAAAGCCTGGAAAAGGCGAAGGAAACCGAACTGAAAACGCTACATGACCGCATCGAACAGGCCAACGCCGAAAACTACGATCAACGAACGGCGGCGTACATGGAAAAACTGGGGACAACGATCGGCGAGTATCGCCAGGCGCTGGAACAACTGCGCGAATGGCGCACCCTCGGCGGCACGGAAAACTACCGGGAAGACTTGCTTCGCATGAGCGTGGTGCTGCAGAAGAATCTGTCTTTGTGGTTTGTTCTGAAACGATCCGAGTATGGTCTGGCCTCCCGGGCTTTGACCAAAGGCCAGCAAAACGAACCCGTTGCCTGGCAAACGTTCGTCGACAATGTGCAGAAAGCGTCCGACATCGGTGACGAGATGATTGAAAAGCTGACCCTGTTTACGTCAACACTTGAGGACATGCACGCGGCCGGACGACCAGGCATTGAGCGCGCGATGGAGATCAGAAAACTGGCGCCTTCGTTTACCGTGCTGGATATCAAGGCCAACGAGATCGGCATGGCGCAGGAGTTGTGCCTCAATGACCAGGTTAGCCCCCTGATGCAGCAGGCTCGTAAGGCGATGGGGCATATTGCTGCGAGCGCCGCGAGGGCCGCGATTCAAATGGCGGACCTGATGAAAGGCGAAGGCGAACACTCCGATGTGCAGACGCATGTCGAGGAATTGAACAGTCTCGTGGAGATATTTGCCGACGCTGACCAGCGCCTTCAGGAATTGCCGGGCACGTACCCTGGACTGGTCAAGCAAACCAGGCTCGATCATGTGCAATCGCTCATCGATGAGTTCGCGCAGCTCGCACAAAACCGGTTACAGACGTTGCTCCCGAAACCGGAACCCATGGCCGTGCAGCCGCCTGTAGAACGAGTACAACCGGGTACGTCACGACAACCAATCAAGGTGCGCAAGACCCGGCCGCGGGACTTCGGCAAAAATGAACCCGAAAAAACCACCGTCAATCCGCTCAGGTCATTTACCCCCGCGGTTTATCAACAAACCGTTCCGGTGCTGGATGATGCGGGAACGATCGAGGCCGGCATCGAGCTGAACCTGGACACCAACACATTCATCGAACGCACCCGCAAGGACGCTTTACTCCCAAGACGCATCCCTGCCGACATTCAGGATGTGTTCGATCAGCAGGCATTGAAACTGGAGCAGGCTGCCAGCAGCGTTGATCAAGCCGTGATTAACAGCAGCAAGCACGAAGCCTCGCCTGTCCCGGTTGCCACGTTGAGCCGCGAGTTACGTGATGGGGCCACTCGTCTGCGCAAGGAAGGGGTCAGTGTTCGCGCCGACCTTTACACGCGCCGCAAACCGTCCCAGAGCATTTTCAAATGGATGCATGAAAACGGGCAGCTCGACATCAGCCGCGATAGACGTGGGCGCATACAGACCCGAGGGCTCGGCGACTTTTTCCAGGAGTACCGGATTGTCGACAAGGCCCGCAATCAGCCGTTATGGGTGGCGCACTTCCACTACGAGACGCTGTCGAGTCCGGCGAGTACACCCACCGCGGCCCATTTGAAAGTGTCAGATGACTATCTGAAAACGCTGCCACTGGAACAGCAACAGGCGCTGACCTCCTTCGAACCCATCGATGGGGTGTTCAGGAAGTTACAAGATCCTGCGCTACGAAAACTGTTCCTGGACCTGGAACCACAGGCAAATCCCGAGGCGTAGCCACTTAACGACGCCAGACCTTTTCCAGTCGCCCGAGTGCGGCACTGATGGCCGCCTCGGGCACCGCCGCGAACCCCAGGACCAGCCCGGCGCGCTGGTCCGCAGGTTTTGTCGAGTCGGGCAACCAGTAGCCGCTCAGCGCATTGATCTCGACATCGACGCTGGCCGCCTGCGCCACCAGTTCGCGCTCGCGGGCCTGTGAGTCGACTGCCACGGTCAGATGCAGCCCTGCCGCGACACTCGGCAGGCTGCCGATGCCGGGAATGTTCTGCGGCCAACCGGCCAGCAAGGTATTGCGGCGGCTCAGGGCCGCCCGGCGCATGCGGCGGATGTGCCGCTGGAAATGCCCGGCAGCCATGAACTCGGCCATGACCGCCTGAGTACTGACCTCGGAATGCCGGACGTCCACCGCCCGCCGTTGCGAGAACGCCTGCACCAGCGTTGGCGGCAACACCAGGTAACCCAGGCGCAGTGCCGGGAAGGCGACTTTGCCAAACGTCCCGACGTACAAAACCCGGCCCTGCCGGTCGAGTGCGGCCAACGGAGCCAGTGGCGCGCCGCTGTAACGGTATTCGCCATCGTAATCGTCCTCGACGATCCAGCCTTGGGTGCGTTCGGCCCAGGCCAGTAACTCAAGACGTCGCGCCAGGCTCATCACCACCCCGGTCGGGTATTGATGCGATGGTGTGACATACGCCAGTCGACAATCGCTGAGGCCGTTCAATTCGTTGCAGTCGATGCCCTCACTGTCCACCGCCACACCATGCAATTGCGCACCGGCCACGGCGAACGCATGACCTGCCGCCCGATACCCCGGATTCTCGATCGCCACCCCATCGCCCGGCTCCACCAGCAGCTGTGCACAAAGGCTAATCCCCTGCTGCGCGCCACTGGTGATCACTATTTGTTCAGCCGAACACTGCATCCCTCGCGAACTGCGCAAATACGCGGCGATCATGCCACGCAAACGCTCGTCCCCCGCCGGATCGCCATAACACAGTTGCTGTAAATCCGGTTTTCGCCAGAAAGCCGCATTCAGCTTGGCCCAGACCTCGAAAGGAAACAGATCGAACGCCGGCACACCGACCCGAAAGGCTCGCGGCGGACCGCTCGGCGGCAGGGCCAAATGGTTCTTTTCTACACGCCCCAACGCGCCACTGTGGATAACTTTACTGGATGAAATAACAAGTAAATCCAGCCGATTTGTGGATAAGGCTGTGGGTAACCCTGTTGACAACCCTGTGGATACTTTTGTGGATAATTTTTTTTGCGATGCCGCGGTTTGAGGCAATTGCGCAACGTAAGTCCCGTCACCGACACGCCCTTCGATAAACCCCTCGGCATAGAGTTGATCGTAGGCCCGCACCACGCTGTTGCGAGAAATCGCCAACGCCGCCGCCAGATCCCGAGTGGCCGGCAATCGCGTGCCACTGGCCAGTCGTCCGTCGAGCACCCGCAGGCGCAAGGTCTGATAGAGCTGGCGACTCAGGCCCTGTCGGCGGTCGAGTTCGATACCGGCGGGGTTGAACGACAGTGACAGCGGCGTTTCGCTCATGACAATGGACCTATGAAATTGGTCATTAATGGCTCTTACAACAGACCAATAGCCTGCCTAGGATGGGTGCATTCGCCAAGGAATATTTCCATGTACAACCCCAGCGGTTTTGCCATCAACGATTTGCATGAACTGCAGCAGCAGATACTCGACACGCGTCTCGCCATGGTGGTCACCCACGGCGAACAAGGCTTGCAAGCCAGTCATCTGCCGCTGTTATTCAATCCTGAGCAGGGCCCCAATGGCACCCTCTACGGCCACTTCGCCCGGGGCAATCCCCAGTGGAAGGAACTGCAGAACGGTGCCGAAGCCCTGGTGATTTTTGCCGGTGCCGATGCCTACGTCAGCCCGGGGTTTTACCCGAGCAAAGCCGAGCACGGCAAAGTCGTGCCGACCTGGAACTACGTCGCCGTACACGCTTACGGAACAGCCGAGGTGTTCACCGATGCCGATCGCCTGCTCAACCTCGTGAGCGCGCTGACCGATCGTCACGAAGCGAGTCGCCAGCAGCCATGGAAAGTCACCGACGCGCCCGTCGACTACATCGACGGCATGCTCAAGGCCATCGTCGGGTTTGCCCTGCCGATCCAGCGCCTGGAAGGCAAGCGCAAGCTCAGTCAGAACCGCAGCCCCGCAGACATCGCCGGTGTGCGCGAGGGGCTCGCTGCCAGCCCTGATGTGCACGACCAAGCCCTCGCCCAGTTGATGCGTTAAGGAATGAACATGAGTCAGATTGAAATTCGCCAGGTCTGCGCAGACGATCACGCCGCCTGGCTGCCGCTGTGGCAAGCCTACCTGCGCTTCTACAACACCGAATTGCCCGAAGCTGTCACGGACAGCACCTGGCAGCGCATGCTCGACCAGAATGAACCGACTCATTCGGCGCTGGCGTGGGTCAATGGCAAAGCGGTCGGCATGGTTAACTTCATCTACCATCGCTCGAACTGGAGCATCGAAAACTCCTGCTACCTTCAAGACTTGTTGGTAACACCGCAAACCCGAGGCACCGGCATTGGCCGCAAGCTCATCGAATTCGTGTATACCACCGCTAAAGCGGACGGTTGCTGCAAGGTCCACTGGCTGACCCACGAAACCAACGCCACCGCGATCCAGCTCTACGAGCGCATCGCCGAACGCCCCGGTTTCATCCAGTTTCGCAAAGCCCTTTAAGGTTCAAGGAGAACACCGTGTCGACTTCACTCGCAGACTGGAAAGGCGCCCCGGCGCCGTCGGTTCAAACCATCGAAGGGCGTTTCATCCGCCTGGAAAAACTCGACCCGGCGCGTCACGCCGAGGGTTTGTGGAAAGCCCTGCAAGGCCCGGGATCGGACCCGAAACTCTGGGACTATTTGCCTTACGGCCCTTTCCCGGAACGCAGCGCTTTCAACGATTGGCTGAACAACCATGCGGCCAACAGCGACCCGTATTTTTTCAGCGTGATCGACCGTGCCAGCGGTGATGTGCAGGGCCTCCTGAGTCTGATGTCGATCGTCCCGGCCCAAGGTCGCATCGAAATCGGCCACGTCACCTTCGGCGCGCCGATGCAGCGTTCGCCGAAGAGCACCGAGGCGGTTTACTTACTGGCCAAGGAATCCTTCGCGTTGGGCTACCGGCGCCTGGAGTGGAAATGCAACAACGGCAACGCCCGCTCCAAGTATGCGGCCGAGCGGCTGGGGTTCAGTTTTGAAGGCGTGTTCCGTCAGCACATGGTGGTGAAAGGGCAGAACCGGGATACGGCGTGGTATTCGATTCTGGATTCAGAATGGCCGGCGATAGGTGCGGGGTTTGAGCGGTGGCTATCCGATGAAAACCAGACGGATTCCGGGCAGGTGAAAACACTGGTCGAGTGCCGCGGGTAATTTACGGCGCCTGGACGGACGCCTTCGCGGGCAAGCCTCGCTCACACAGGTTTTCGGTTGACCACACTGTTGTGATCAACACATAACCCGTGTGGGAGCGAGCCGGCTCCGGGCGGCGTTCCGACAATTGGCATCACGCTAACTTTTGGGCAAGCACCGCAATATGCTCCGGCCCAATCCCGCAGCATCCGCCCAGATGGCTGGCGCCGCGCGCTTTCCAGTCGGCCGCCCACTGCACATACCCCGGCGGGTCGAGGTCTTCACGCAACGGGTCCAGACCGTCATTGGCCGTGGCCTCTTTCGGTTGTGGCGGGAAGGCATTGGCGTACGCGCCGATGTGAATCTTCACCCCCAAACGCTGAAAGGTTTCCCGCGCCGCATCGATCGCAGCACCGATCACTTCCGGCTGACTGCAGTTGAACAGCAACGCCTCGACGCCCAGTTCAGCCGCCACCGCAGCGGCCTCAGCTACGGGCTCACCGGAACGTAAACGCGGCACTTCGTCCGTGTCCTCATCCTTCAAGGTAAAGGACAGCCAGAACGGCTTTCCATCCTTCGGCAGACCGGCGTGAATCGCCCGCGCCTCAACGATTGAGCTCTGTGTTTCGGCTAGCCACAGGTCGACATGAGGCGCCAGTCCCTTGACCAACGGCGTCAACAATTCAGTCACCCGAGCAGCGTCAAAAAGGTCTGGGCGATAGGAGCCGAACAACGGTGGCAACGAACCGGCTACACGTACAGCCTTGCCCGAAGCCTCCACCGCACGCCGCGCCAATTCACCGGCCAGCGAAGCGAGGGCCTGCCCTTCTGCTGCAAAACGCTCTTCGCCGATGTGAAATGGCACCACCGCGTAACTGTTGCTGGTGATCACGCTGGCGCCACTTTCGATATAAGCCGCGTGCACCGCTTCCACTGCCCGCGGCGCTTCACTCAAGGCCAGCGCCGACCATTCGGGCTGCCTGAACGGCGCGCCTGCGCGCTGCAGCTCACGACCCATGCCGCCATCCAGAATTACAGTGCTTCCTGCGCTCATATGCTTTTCACTCATATGCTTATGAAAATAACTCACTACCAAGGTAGTTCTTATAACTATTTAATACGCACCATTCGGTTAATCACAACCACTTTTTTCAGGGATCGACTGTGAAATATCAACCACTCCTGGCCCTGGGCCTGACGATTCTGGCTGCCTCCACCCAAGCCTTTGGCGGAGCGACACTTAACCGCATCGAGCAGAAGAACGAACTGGTGGGCGTGTTGATGGAAAGCTACCCACCGTTCTCGTTCCTCAATGACCAGAACCAGCTCGACGGGTTTGACGTCGATGTGGCCAAAGCCGTGGCGGACAAACTGGGGGTCAAACTGCGTCTGGAAACGCCGTCCTGGGACGTCATCGCTGCCGGTCGCTGGAGTGGTCGCTACGACATCTGCGTTTGCTCGATGACGCCCAGCAAGGCACGGGCCGAAGTCTTCGATTTCCCGGTTGAGTACTACGCTTCGCCAGCCGTGATCGTGGTCAATGCCAAGGATGATCGCATTCACAGCGCCAAGGACCTCAGCGGCAAGAAAGTCGGCCTCACCAGCGCCTCCAGCTACGAAAGTTACCTGAACAAAAATCTGGTGATCGAAGGCGCTGAAGACACCCAGTTGCAGTACCCGTTCGAGGACGTGCAAATCGCGCCGTATGACACCGATAACGTGGCGTTCCAGGACCTGGGGCTGGGGGCCGGCGTGCGACTGGATGCGATCCTCACCAACCTCGTCACCGCGCAACCGCGCCTGACCGAAGACAAACGCTTCAAGCTGGCCGGCGAGCCGCTGTATTCGGAGCCGAACTCGGTGGCCATCGAGAAAGGTGACGCTCAGTGGGACGCCAAGGTGCGTGAGGTCTTTGCGCAACTGAAACAGGACGGCACCCTGAGCAAGCTCTCGCAAAAATGGATCGGCGCCGATATCAGTCAATGACTTCTTTCCCAAAACCTCCTCAGCCGCCGCAACCGGTGGCTGAGTCGAGACTGCAACGGATCTTCGGTTTCCGCACGCGGCTGTACCTGACGTGGGCGGCGATGCTGGGTTTGTTCGCCAGTTTCTTTCTGAGCTTCGACCTGAAGTTCTCGATCATCCTCGACAAACTGCCCAACCTGATCGGCCTGCACCTGGCGCCGAACGGCTTCCTGCAAGGCGCGGCGCTGACGCTGTTTCTGTGCCTGGCCTCAATCGTGACGTCGTCACTGCTGGGTTTCATCACCGCTCTGGCGCGGCTGTCGAAAAGCGCCGTGGCCTTCGGCATCGCCAGTTTCTACGCCTCGTTCTTTCGTGGCACGCCGCTGCTGATCCAGATCCTGCTGATCTACCTCGGCCTGCCGCAACTGGGCGTCGTCCCGGGCGCAGTCACCGCCGGCATCATTGCCCTGTCACTCAACTACGGCGCCTACCTGAGCGAAATCTTCCGCGCTGGCATCCTCGGCGTCGCCCACGGACAACGCGAAGCCTCCCTGGCACTGGGCATGCGCGAAACCGTGATCTTCTGGCGCGTCACCCTGCCCCAGGCCATGCGCACCATCATCCCGCCGACCACCAACCAATTCATCTCGATGCTCAAAGACTCGTCGCTGATCTCGGTGATGGGGGTTTGGGAGGTGATGTTTTTGGCGCAATCGTATGGGCGGTCGAGCTATCGGTATATCGAGATGTTGACGACCGCGGCGATTATTTACTGGGTAATGTCGATTGGGCTGGAGCTGATTCAGGCAAGGATGGAGCGGCATTATGGGAAGGCGTATTTGAGTCGGAGTTAGGCTTAAGGTGCACACGCAGACATCAATCTGTAAAAACACCCTGGCCTACAGCGTCAATGCCGATGGCAGCAGCGCGCCAATCAAGGTCGGCGGGTCGGCGAACCTGAACAGCTCAACCCTGGCGGTGAATGCCCCGGGCGTCGATGGCAATGTCGACAGCTGGCACGCCGGCGTTTATGCCTTGCGCCAAAGCGGCCCACTCGCTTCGCGTCTCCGTGCCGCGTACAGCGGTCATCAAGGTGAAAGCAAACGCACGGTGGCCTTCGACGGCTTCAGCGACCGGCCAAAAGGCGATTACGACGACAGCCAACAGGCCTTCGCCGAACTGGGCTATGCAATGGGCAGCGGCCGTCTCAGCGCCGAGCCGTTGCCAACCTCGGCTACCGGCGTTATTACCGCGACAGCTACCAGGAAAAAGGTGGCGCGGCTGCACTTCAGGTCGACAAGCAAACCCAGGACAACTTCAGCAGCACCTTCGGCCTGCGCCTGGCGCACCTGAGTTCGCTGGAAAACGGCATGAGTCTGACGCCCCGCATGACCGCTGGCTGGAAGCACACGTATGGCGATGTCAGCAACTCAACGCGCCAGGCATTCGTGGTCGGGGGGACAGCCTTCAGCGTTGATGGCAGTTCGCTGGACCGTGACAGTCTGGTGCTGAAAGCCGGGCTGGACCTGGGCATTTCGGCGCGGCATTCGGTGGGGGTTGGGTACAGCGGAGAGAGGGGGAGCAATAGCCGCAATCATGGGGTGATTGGGCAGTGGCAGATGAGTTTCTGAGTTTGCGCTAGCCGGCGGTGTCTTGATTACTTGTAAGAAAGGTCTTTCGCTCGAGCGGCCAAAAATCCTCTCGATCAAGCGAGCGGCTATTTTCTACTCAACAATCTGACACCGCCCGCAAACGCGCCGGAACCGGCTGACATCGGCATAGAAGCGCTCTATTTAGAGTTTGACCTCCCGTTAATTGAGGTCAAACACGATGCCCGTTCAACACAAATTTCGCCCACAACACTTGGCACTGGCCATTGCGCTTGCGTTGGGTTGTACCGAAATATCACTCGCCCAACAGCTGCCTGCCGAAACCCTAACGCCTGCTGCTGAAACCCCGGCTCAACTCCTGGCGGCTCTTGAAGCATTCATCACCGACCCCGACACCATCAAGGTCCCAATCAGCAAGGTAGCGGAAGGTGCAAATCCGAAACTCAGTGATAAAAATGAGTTAGTCATCGTTTCTGGTCGCGGAAGCCTCACTGGGGCAGTTGACGGTGGTGGCGGTACCAACTTCCTGCAACTTGATACCGCGAGCGGCGGCACGTTAGGCGAGAGTCGTCGCTTCGAAGGTCTGGAGCTAAAACGAAGTACGTGGAGTTTGAATGGTTCCGGTGACTTCAATACCGGCGTTCTAGTCCGTCCCAAAGCAACGCTGATAAACGATGGGCATATCACAGGAGGAGCGCTGGCCCAGGGTACGCTTGTCAATACTGGCAAGATTGGCGGCGGCGTGACGGTGCAATCAGGAGGAATCCTGAAAAACTCGGGGGAAATTAGAGGTGACGTTGTTATTGATGAAAAAGGTGCATTTGTTGGCAATGGATTAGTTGGCGCCCTGCAGGTGAACGGGAAATTCTCCGTAGACAAAATGCACGGCGCCCCGAAAATATCAGGTGACTTAACACTTTCTAAAACAGCCGAACTGACCTACGAGGTCGATGCCGACCGCAAAAGTGAAGCGATATTAGTCGGTGGCACAGCAAGTCTTGGTGGCGCCACGCTGAACATCGTCGCAGCACCCGGTGACTACCCTCTGGTTAGCGCAAACACGATCCTTGTTGCCGATAAAGTAGAAGGCAGATTTGGAAAAGTTCTCAACAACCTTGCGTTTTTAACGCCTGAGGTCGACTACACAAAAGAGAAGAAAGTTGATCTGATCTTCACCCGTAACGGTGCGCCCTTCGAGAGTGCCGCGAGCAGCGAGAACGGAAAGGAGCTCGCTAAAAGCATCGAAGAGCCGAAGGACATACCGCAGGAACAGGCCTCATCAGAAATTCCGCTACCTATCGCTGAAAACCTGAATCAACCGGCAAGCACCGACACTCCCGACACCGCAACCACGCCGACCGCTCCAGCCGAAACACCCCCGACAGCCGCGGGTCCATCATCAACCTCCGATTCACCCAAGCCCGCCACTGCTTCAAATCCTTCAAAAACGACCAATCCCGTCGCTACAGCACCAAAACCAACCACCTCCGCAAACGCCGCTGTCAGCGCCCTGCTCGGCAGTGACAAAGTGACCGCCTCCTACGCAATCGAACAACTGGCCGCCGGCAACAACGCCAACCTCGCCAAGGCAACCCTGAACAGTGACAGCCCGGTCAGCGCCTCCCTGCTCTCGACCATGCGCCAACTGGACAGCGCCAGCGCGTACAACAAACCCGGCCACCGATCCAACGCACCACGCCAGGCCGCCGGCAGCGAAGGAAACGGCAGGGTCTGGCTGCAAGCCTTGGGGCACGGCGGAACGCTGGATCGCGACCACGACGCTCTGCAAACCTCTACCAAAGGCCTTGTCCTGGGCGCGGATTGGGGCGTCGATGAGGAATGGCGTATCGGTGTGATGGGCGGCAAGTCCGACACCCGCCTGGACAGCCGCGAACTCGACGGCGATCTCGACAGCTGGCACTTGGGTGCTTATGCCCTGCGCCAGAACGGCCCGATGTCACTGCGCCTGGGCGCGACCTACAGCAATCACGACGGGAGCACTAAACGCCGGGTTGCCTTCAACGGTTTCAGCGACCGCCCCGAAGGCCGTTACGCGGCCAGCACCCAGCAGGCCTTCGCCGAAGTGGGTTACAACCTGGGGCGAGCCAATGTCAGCATCGAACCGTTTGCCAGCCTTGGCTACCAACGCTATCAGCGCGACGGTTACACGGAAAAAGGCGGCGCGGCAGCGTTGAAAGTCCAAGGACAAACCCAGAACAACCTCAACAGCACGTTCGGCCTGCGACTGGCGAAGATCAACACGCTGGATAACGGCATGCAACTGACCCCGCGGTTCAGTGCCGGCTGGAAACACACCTACGGGGATATCGACAGCGACACCCGTCAAAGACTGGCAACGGGCGGGAAGAACTTCACCGTTTCCGGTGCGCCGCTGGACCGTGACAGCTTGCTGGTTGATGCAGGTCTGGACCTTGGCTTGTCAGCGAAACACTCGCTAGGAGTCGGCCTCAGTGGTGAGGTCGGCACTGATAGCCGCAATCATGGCGTGATGGGGCAGTGGAAGATGGCGTTCTGATCAACGACTGATTCACCGCAATACCTGTGGGAGCGCGCCTGCTCAGGGCGACGTTCCCACATTTTCCAATGCGAAACTCCGGACGAAAAAAAAGGGGAGCACATGCCCCCCCGAGGTTTAAAACGGTGTATCGAGGCTGTTAACTCAGCCTTCGATCTCGATCAGGATTTCGCCCGGGTTCACCCGGTCGCCCTTGGCCACATGGATGGCGGTGACTTTACCGGCGATGGCCGCCTGGACTTCGGTTTCCATCTTCATTGCTTCGGTAATCAGCACGGCTTGCCCCGCTTTCACGGTGTCGCCTTCCTTGACCAGCACGTCGACGATGTTGCCCGGCATGGTGGTGCTGACGTGGCCCGGAGCAGTGGCCTGCTTGCGCTTGCTGCTACCGCCGCTGACGAATTCGTTGAGCGGTTCGAACACCACTTCTTCCGGCATGCCGTCGATGGACAGGTAGAAGTGACGTTTGCCTTCGGCCTTGACGCCGACACCGGTAATGTCGACGCGGTAGGTTTCACCGTGGACGTCGATGACGAACTCGGTTGGCACGCCTTCGCCACCAGCCGAGGTCACACCGCCTGCTTCAGGAATCGGCAGCAGTACTTCTGGCGTCAGGGTGCCGGCCGCACGTTCTTCGAGGAATTTGCGGCCGATGTCCGGGAACATGGCGTAGGTCAGCACGTCTTCTTCAGACTTGGCCACGGCACCGATTTCGGCACGCAGCTTGGTCATTTCCGGCTTCAGCAGATCGGCCGGACGCACATCGATCACTTCTTCGTTACCAATCGCCTGACGACGCAGTTTCTCGTTAACGGTGCCCGGCGCCTTGCCGTAGCCGCCTTGCAGGTAGAGCTTCACTTCGTTGGTGATGGTCTTGTAGCGCTCGCCGGCCAGCACGTTGAAAAACGCCTGGGTGCCAACGATTTGCGAGGTCGGGGTTACCAGCGGCGGGAAACCGAGGTCTTCACGAACCCGCGGGATTTCGGCCAGCACTTCCGCCATGCGGTTCAGGGCCCCCTGCTCTTTCAGCTGGTTGGCCAGGTTGGAGATCATCCCGCCCGGTACCTGGTTGACTTGCACGCGGGTGTCGACGGCGGTGAATTCGCTTTCGAACTGGTGGTACTTCTTGCGCACGGCGTAGAAGTACAGGCCGATCTCTTGCAGCAGTTCCAGATTCAGGCCGGTGTCGAACTCGCTGCCTTTCAGGGCAGCGACCATCGACTCGGTGCCTGGGTGGCTGGTGCCCGAGGCGAAGCTGGAGATCGCGGTGTCGATGTGATCGGCACCGTTTTCGATGGCCTTGAGTTGGCACATCGTGGCCAGGCCAGCGGTGTCGTGGGAGTGGATGAATACCGGCAGCGACTGCTCGGATTTCAATGCCTTGACCAGTTCGCCGGTGGCGTAAGGGGTCAGCAGGCCGGCCATGTCCTTGATCGCCACCGAGTCGCAACCCATGGCTTCCATTTGTTTGGCTTGAGCCACGAACGCGTCGATGGTGTGCACCGGGCTGGTGGTGTACGCGATGGTGCCTTGGGCATGTTTGCCGGCCGCTTTTACGGCTTCGATGGCCACGCGCAGGTTACGCACATCGTTCATGGCATCGAAGATGCGGAATACGTCGATGCCGTTGACCGCAGCCTTGGCGACGAAAGCCCTGACCACGTCATCGCTGTAGTGGCGGTAGCCCAGCAGGTTCTGGCCACGCAGGAGCATTTGCAGGCGCGTGTTAGGCAGCGCAGCGCGCAGCTGGCGCAGACGCTCCCACGGGTCTTCCTTGAGGAAACGAACGCAGGCGTCGAACGTCGCGCCGCCCCAGCATTCCAGCGACCAGTAGCCGACTTTGTCGAGCTTGTCGCAGATCGGCAGCATGTCTTCGGTGCGCATGCGGGTGGCGAGCAGCGATTGGTGGGCGTCGCGCAGGATTGTGTCGGTAACGTGGATTTTCTTGGACATTGTTTTATTCCTCACAGGCCTGCGTGGGCGGCGATGGCGGCGGCGATGGCCAGGGCCAGCTCTTCGGGTTTGCGCTTGATCGAGTAGTTGGTCAGTTCAGGGTGGCTTTCAACGAAGCTGGTGTTGAACTGGCCGCTACGGAATTCCGGGTTACGCAGGATTTCCTGGTAGTACGCGGCGGTGGTCTTGACCCCCTGCAGACGCATGTCGTCGAGGGCGCGCAAGCCACGGTCCATCGCTTCTTCCCAGGTCAGCGCCCACACCACCAGTTTCAGGCACATGGAGTCGTAGAACGGCGGAATGGTGTAGCCGGTGTAGATGGCCGTGTCGGTGCGCACGCCGGGGCCGCCGGGTGCGTAGTAACGGGTTATCTTGCCGAAGCTCGGCAGGAAGTTGTTTTTCGGGTCTTCGGCGTTGATCCGGAATTGCAGCGCGAAACCGCGGTGCTGGATGTCTTCCTGTTTCACCGACAGCGGCAGGCCGGACGCAATGCGGATCTGCTCACGGACAATGTCGATCCCGGTGATTTCTTCGGTGATGGTGTGTTCCACCTGCACGCGGGTGTTCATCTCCATGAAGTACACCTCGCCCTCGGCGAGCAGGAACTCCACGGTGCCGGCGTTCTCGTAACCCACAGCCTTGGCTGCGCGCACCGACAGGTCGCCGATGTAGGCGCGCTGTTCCGGGGTCAGTTGCGGGCTTGGAGCAATTTCGATGAGCTTCTGGTTGCGGCGCTGGATCGAGCAATCACGCTCGAACAGGTGCACCACGTTGCCAAAGCTGTCGCCGAGGATCTGCGCTTCAATGTGTTTCGGATTGACGATGCATTTTTCCAGGAACACTTCAGCCGAACCAAACGCTTTGGTGGCTTCTGAAATGACTCGCGGGAAGGCTTGTTCGAGTTCTTCACGGCTGTCGCAACGACGAATACCCCGGCCGCCACCACCGGAGGTGGCCTTGAGCATGACCGGATAACCGATGCGATCACCTTCGATCAGGGCTTCGGCGATGTCCGCGACGTTGCCTTCGGTGCCTGGAGTGACCGGCACGCCCGCCTTGATCATGCTGCGGCGCGCTTCGGTCTTGTCGCCCATGCGGCGGATGACTTCAGCCGATGGACCAATGAATTTGATGCCGCGTTCAGCGCAGATATCTGCCAGCTCGGCGTTTTCCGAGAGGAAGCCGTAGCCGGGATGCAAGGCATCACAACCGGTTTCCACCGCCAGATTCACCAGCTTGCGCGCATTCAGGTAACCGGCCAGTGGCTCGGCACCAATGCTGTGGGCCTCGTCCGCACGCTTCACATGCAAGGCATGGCGGTCGGCGTCGGAATAGATCGCGACCGAGCGAATGCCCATCTCGGCGCACGCACGCACGATTCGCACGGCAATTTCACCACGGTTGGCGATCAGGATCTTTTTTATCACTTGGAGGTTCCCTTGAGCCGGTGGTACCCACGACCCGCTAGACAGGTCGACGCGTGACTAAATGTTTCGATTTAGTCGCAGCCCCACACTAGCCCCCACAAGGGATTAACAAAAATGAATAATAATTGGGTCAGGCATAAGTAAAGACTTATAGTTGACTCATCAGCCTGCGGTGAGAGCGCCTAGAAAATGCGTAAGTCCTTGATGCGTATGACATTGCGTCAATTACAAATCTTCAATGAAGTCTGTGATTTGCGGTCCTACAGCCGTGCAGCCGATGAAATGTCTCTCACCCAACCGGCCGTGAGCCTACAGATTCGTCAACTTGAAGAGCTGATTGGGCAACCTCTGTTCGATTACGTCGGCAAAAAACTCTACATGACTGAGGCCGCCGAAGCACTCCAGCGCGCCAGTCGGGACATTTTCGGGCGCCTGGAAAACCTCGATATGCAACTCTCGGACATGCAGGGATCGCTGCAGGGCCAGCTGAAACTGGCGGTGGAATCCAGCGCCAAGTATTTCGTCCCGCACTTGTTTGCTGCGTTCAAGCGCCAACATCCGGAAGTGAATCTGCAACTGACGGTGGTCAACCGAGGGCAGGTGATCCGTCGATTGTCTGATAACCGCGACGACCTGGTGATCATGTCCATGGTGCCGCAGGACATGGGGCTGGAGTTTCTGCCGTTCCTCAACAATCCGATCGTTGCCGTCGCGCCGCCGGACCATCCGCTGTGCCACATGGGGCCGCTGCGCTTGCAAGACCTCGAGCCTTACACCCTGTTGCTGCGCGAACCCGGCTCCGGAACGCGTCTGGCGTGTGAAGAGTATTTCAAAGAGAAACGCGTGCACTTCAACCAGACCCAGGAGGTCGCTTCGGCCGAAGCCCAGCGTGAATGTGTGCTGGCGGGTCTGGGCGTCGCGCTGTTGACGCGCCACGCCCTGAACCTTGAGTTGGCGACCGGTGGATTGATCGAGTTACCGGTCGAAGAACTGCCGCTGTACCGCAGCTGGTGCCTGGTGCAGGCCAAGGCCAAACGGTTGTCACCGGTGGCCCACGCATTCCTTGCGTTTATCCGCAGCGAACGGGTGCAAATCAGCGCCCTGGTTGAGCGTTTCGACGGGAAGTTGCGGGAGCTGCCTGCCAGTAGTTGAGCTCAAGCTCAGGGAAATCACCGATCTCGGCCAGCAGCTGACGGCGTTCGCAGCGGTCTTCGATGGCGCGGCGAAACTCCATGCGGCGCTGATCTTCTTGCTGACGACGGGTTTTGACGGCGCTGTTGCGTTCTTCGTAGGGCTGGGCCATTTCGAGTCTCCCAAGGCGATTACGGGAGTTTCAAGATAGGCGCGAGGGATGACGGTTTGGCGGCGGGCGGGTTACAGAACGATGAAACTCGCAGACTTACCGCAAACCTGTGGCGAGGGAGCTTGCTCCCGCTCGGCTGCGCAGCAGTCGTAAATGAGCTTGATGCGGTTGGTCAACAATTGCTGTGAATGGTTTTGGGGCCGCTGCGCAGCCCAGCGGGAGCAAGCTCCCTCGCCACAATTCCAGCCATTATCAGTCGTCGAGTGCTTTCACTGATTTTGGCGACAGCCGCAAGCTGCGCAGGCTGCGTTTGACGCTCTTGAGGTGATTGACCAGGCTCGGCCCGCGCGCCATGGCCACGCCCATCGCCAATACGTCGATCACCACCAGGTGAGCGATACGCGAGGTCAGCGGCGTGTAGATTTCAGTGTCTTCATGCACATCAATCGCCAGGTTGACGGTCGACAGCTCGGCCAACGGCGTCTGGCTCGGGCACAACGTGATCAACGAGGCGCCGCTCTCGCGCACCAGGTTAGCGGTGATCAACAAATCCTTGGAACGCCCGGACTGGGAAATACAGATCGCCACATCGGTCGGTTTCAAGGTGACCGCTGACATCGCCTGCATGTGCGGATCGGAATACGCCGCCGCAGTCAGCAGCAAACGGAAGAACTTGTGCTGGGCATCCGCCGCCACCGCGCCCGATGCGCCAAAGCCGTAGAACTCGACACGCTGGGCCTGGGACATCAGCGACACAGCCCGCTGCAATTCCACCGGATCGAGCTTCTCGCGAACCTCCATCAAGGTGTGCAGGGTGGTGTCGAAGATTTTCAGGCTGTAGTCGGCGACCGAATCGTCTTCATGGATCGCAAACTGGCCAAAACTCGCGCCTGCCGCAAGGCTCTGCGCGAGCTTCAGTTTCAAGTCCTGGAAACCGGAACAACCGATGGCGCGGCAGAAGCGCACGATGGTCGGCTCACTGATGCCCACGCTATGGGCCAGGTCGGCCATGGAGCTGTGCATCACCGCCGCCGGATCAAGCAGCACGTGGTCGGCGACCTTGAGCTCCGACTTGCGTAAGAGGTGGCGTGACTGGGCGATGTGTTGCAGCAGATTCAAGGGGCTGGACTCTTTGTTATTGGCAGGTGCCGGGGATGTAGCAAGCTTGTAGTTATACTACATGAATCGGCTTTTTGCCTGCTCAATGCATAACTCGATGCCCCCATTCCACGCCACATGCGCTCCATGTAGCACTGCGGCCCCCGTAACAGCTGCTACAGGGGTTTCGTGTCTAGTTGTAAAAGTACAGCCAGGTCATCGGCCTCGACTGGACGGCTGATCAGGTAACCCTGCACTTCATCGCAGCGCTCGGCTTTCAAGAATTCCAGTTGCTCTTCCCGCTCGACCCCCTCGGCCACCACTTTCAGCGACAAGCCGTGCGCCATGGCGATGATCGCCCGGGTGATCGCTGCGTCCTCGCTGCCCTCCCCCAGCCCGCGAATAAACGCCTGATCGATCTTCACGTAATCCACAGGAATGCGCTTGAGATAGCTCAGGGACGAATACCCCGTGCCAAAATCGTCGATCGCCAGTTTCACGCCCAGATCCCGCAACTGCTGGAACGTCGCGATGATGTGTTCGACGCTGTCCAGCAACTGGCTTTCGGTGAGTTCGAGTTCCAGGTAGTGCGGCGCCAGGCCGGTTTCCTCCAGTACCTGCCGCACCAGACTGACCAACTTGCCCTGGCGCAATTGATGGACCGACAAATTGACCGACACGCGAATCGGCTCAAGCCCCTGCCGTTGCCATTCGCAGGCCTGCCAACAGGCTTGGCGCAACACGAACTCGCCGATAGGACCAATCAGCCCGGTTTCCTCAGCCAGACCGATAAAGTCCCCCGGAGGCACCCGCCCCATGGTCGGATGATCCCAACGCACCAGCGCTTCGGCCGCGTTCAGGCGTCCGGTGGCGAGGCAAAGTTTCGGCTGGTAATAGACTTGCAGCTGCTTCTCTTCGATGGCTTTGCGCAGCTGATTTTCAAGCTGCAATCGCTCAAGGGTGCTGGCCTGCAAGCTTTCGGTGTAGAACTGGAAATTGTTGCCGCCCAAGTGTTTGGCGTGCTGCATGGCAATGTTCGACTGGCTGACCAGCGCGGAAATTTCCCTCGCGGTGTCCGGCAACATGCTGATGCCCATCGAGGCGCTGACCACCAGTTCATGGCCATCGACGGTGATCGGCAAACGCAGTTTGGTCGACAACCGGGTCGCCACGCGCGCCAGGCTCGACAGGTTGCCGTAGGCATCGAATATCACCGCAAATTCGTCACCGGAAAGCCGCGCGATGGTGTCCGCCTCGGGCAATGCGTTGACCAGCCGCCGGGCCATTTTCTGCAGCAACTGGTCGGCGACTTCATGGCCAAGGCTGTCATTGAGCAACTTGAAACGATCCAGGTTGATATGCAGCAGCGCCAAACTGCGACGCCCGCCCTGACGCACCCGCTGATGAGCCTCGCGCAGCCGTTCGCGGAACAGCGAGCGGTTGGCCAGGCCAGTGAGTTCATCGTAATGGGTCAGGTAGCGCATGCGCTCTTCGGATTCCCTTCGAGCGGACAGATCGGCGAAGAAGCCGACAATATGGCTCACCTTTCCCCGAGCATCCCGAACAGCGTTCAGTTGCAGCCACTGCGGATAGAGTTCGCCGTTCTTGCGGGTTTCCACCAGTTCGCCCTGCCAGGTGCCGTGCTGTTCCAGAGCATGATGGATAGCGCCGTAGTGTCGGCGCGCATCGCGGCTGCACGGCAACTCGACGACATTGCGCCCGAGCATGTCGTCGATGTCGTAGCCGGTCACCCGGCTGAAAGCCTGATTGACCGCGATCAGCGCGTAATTGGGGTCGAAAATCACGATGCCTTCACTGGCCGCCTCGAACACCGTCGCCGCCAGTTGGCGCTGTTCTTCCTGGCCCTTGCTCGCGCTGATGTCGCGGCGGGTGCCGACCATGCGGATCACCCGACCATTTTCGCTGCGCTCGACCGCTCGTCCACGGTCCTCGATCCAGACCCAGTGACCGTCGCCGTGCCGCACCCGGTATTCGATCTGGTAATCCTCGCTGCGGCCTTTCAGATGCTCGACGAGAGCACGGCGCAGCGACGGCAAGTCTTCGGGGTGAAGGCGCGGCTTGAGGTGGCTGAGCATCGCTGTGACGTATTCCGGTTCCAGGCCGAACAACTCCTGAAGCTGGGTGTGATGGACTTCGTCAGTTTGCAGGTTCCAGTCCCACAGCCCGAGTTCACTGGCCTTCAACGCCAGCGCCAGCCGTGCTTCGCTCTTGCTCAGGGCCTGGTTGGCCGCGTCCAGTTCGAGGCTGCGCTGGGCGACCCGGTTTTCCAGCTCGACTTGGGCTTCGCGTAACTTGTCTTCGGCGCACCGGCGGTGATCAATCTCTTTGGCCAATTCGTGATTGAGCTGGTCACCGCAGCTCTGCGCCTGCTGTAGATGCTCGATCAGGGCCTGATTCTGAAAGCGCCGCAGCAAGCCGCTGTCGATCAACCGATTGACCTGCCAGGCCACCACGCTCAACGCGCCCAATAAAATCAGACCGAACCAGCCCCAACCCTGGCCTTGTTCATCACCACCCCAGAAGAGATAGGCGATGGCGGGCAACAGGCAGGGTAAGGTAAAGGACAGGAACGCCGGAAGGCTGACCGCGTAGGCGACGCTGGCTGACAGGGCGGCGGCGCCGATCAGGCCAAACACCCAGGCTTGTTGCATGAAATTGTCAGCGGGGACCAGGGCAATGCCGGCACCGGCCAGGGTCAGGCCGGTCATGGCAGAACCCAGCAGAAACATTCGACGCCAGACCGGATGGGCCTGACGGTTGGGGATGGCCGAATCGAAGGCCGCGACCTGGATCACCCGCAAGGCCACCAGCGATAAAAGCCAGATCAGCCAGACGCTGACAATGAAGTAGCGCTGCGGGCTCCAGAGCAATGCGGCGCAGACCAGTCCGTTGATCAGCATGAACAGCGTAGGCAGCAGGGAGCCCTGGTAAAGCAGGCGCGTGCGCTCGACCGCCATTTCCATGGCGTACCGTTTACGGATAACCCGAGGCTCCACAGAAGGGCCCGACAGGTCGGAGCTGAGGGTCATAGGCAATGTTCTTGTTCTTATAATGATGAGCATGAGCCCGAAACGTGGACGGAGCATACACAAGCCAATGCCCTTACCAAACTGCCCCGGATCATAAAATCGACAAAATTTCCGGCCCCCGCCGCCCCCTGAAATCCCTTCGAGCGAGCCCCGCCAACGCTTGCAGCCAGTGACTGACCGGTCGTCATTCGTGCTTCTTTCATCGGCTAATGCAAAGCTCGGTTTGCCCGGTGTGACGGCGCACCCTAGAATGCCCCGATGCGCGATGATCTCTCCCTTCTGCTGAACTCCCTCAACGATGCCCAACGCCAGGCCGTAGCTGCCCGCGTGGGTCGTCAGTTGGTCCTGGCCGGTGCTGGTTCCGGTAAAACCCGAGTGCTGGTGCACCGTATCGCCTGGTTGATCCAGGTCGAGAACGCCTCGCCCCACTCGATCCTGTCGGTGACCTTCACCAACAAGGCTGCTGCCGAGATGCGTCATCGCATCGAGCAGCTGATGGGTATCAACCCGGCCGGCATGTGGGTCGGAACCTTCCACGGCCTGGCGCATCGCTTGCTGCGGGCGCATTGGCAGGACGCCGGCCTGAGCCAGACCTTCCAGATTCTCGACAGCGACGACCAGCAACGGCTGGTCAAGCGGGTGATCCGCGAGCTGGGGCTGGACGAGCAACGCTGGCCGGCCCGTCAGGCTCAGTGGTTTATCAACGGGCAGAAAGACGAAGGTCTGCGTCCGCAACACATTCAAGCCAGCGGCGACCTGTTCCTGGCGACCATGCGCAGCATTTATGAGGCCTACGAGGCCGCTTGCCTGCGCGCCGGTGTTATCGACTTCTCCGAATTGCTGCTGCGTGCCCTCGACCTGTGGCGCGATCACCCGGGCCTGCTGGCCCATTATCAGAAGCGCTTCCGGCACATTCTGGTGGACGAGTTCCAGGACACCAACGCCGTGCAGTACGCCTGGTTGCGTCTGCTGGCCAAGGGCGGCGACAGTTTGATGGTGGTGGGCGACGACGATCAGTCGATCTACGGCTGGCGTGGCGCGAAAATCGAGAACATTTATCAGTATTCCGACGATTTCCCGGATGCCGAGACCATTCGTCTGGAGCAAAACTACCGCTCCACCGCCGGGATTCTCAAGGCTGCGAACGCCCTGATTGCTAACAACACCGGGCGCATGGGTAAAGAGCTGTGGACCGATGGCGGCGAAGGCGAAGCGATTAATCTGTACGCCGCGTTCAACGAGCACGATGAAGCACGCTACGTGGTGGAAACCATTGAAAGCGCGCTGAAAACCGGCTTGGCCCGTAGCGATATCGCGATTTTGTACCGCTCCAACGCCCAATCGCGCGTTTTGGAAGAAGCCTTGCTACGCGAGCGCATTCCGTACCGCATCTACGGCGGTCAGCGTTTCTTCGAGCGGGCAGAAATCAAGAACGCCATGGCCTACCTGCGTTTGCTGGAAGGCCGTGGCAACGATGCAGCGCTGGAGCGGGTCATCAACGTTCCGGCCCGTGGCATCGGCGAGAAAACCGTCGAAGCCATTCGCGACCATGCGCGCCACAGCGATGTGTCGATGTGGGAAGCCATGCGTTTGCTGGTCGCCAATAAAGGCCTGACCGGTCGCGCAGCTGGCGCGCTCGGCGCGTTTATCGAGCTGATCGAGAACCTTGCCGCCAAATGCATGGACATGCCGCTGCACCTGATGACCCAGACGGTTATCGAACAGTCGGGGCTGATTGCCTACCACGAAGCGGAAAAAGGCGAGAAAGGCCAGGCCCGGGTAGAAAACCTTGAGGAACTGGTCAGCGCCGCGCGCAACTTCGAAAACGCTGAAGAAGACGAAGACCTGACGCCGTTGGCGGCATTTCTTGGCCATGCGTCGTTGGAGGCTGGTGATACCCAGGCCGACGAGCACGAAGACAGCATTCAGCTGATGACCTTGCACAGCGCCAAGGGCCTGGAATTCCCTTATGTGTTCCTCGTGGGCATGGAAGAAGGCCTGTTCCCGCACAAGATGAGCCTGGAAGAGCCGGGGCGTCTTGAAGAAGAGCGCCGTCTGGCTTACGTCGGCATTACACGGGCGATGCAGAACTTGGTGATGACCTACGCGGAAACCCGACGTCTGTACGGCAGCGAGACCTACAACAAGGTGTCGCGTTTCGTGCGTGAAGTGCCGAAAGGCTTGATCCAGGAGGTACGGCTGTCCAACAGCGTCAGCCGTCCGTTCGGTGGTGGTCAGCAACAGAGCTCCAGCAGCCTGTTTGGCGGCAGCGAGATCCCGGACACCGGGTTCAGCCTCGGTCAGGCCGTGCGGCATTCGGTGTTTGGCGACGGCGTGATCCTGAACTTCGAGGGCGCCGGGGCTCAAGCTCGCGTGCAGGTGAACTTCAGCGAAGGCAGCAAGTGGCTGATGGTGGGTTACGCGAAGCTGGAGGCGATCTAAAGCCCGCCAGAGAACTAATGCAGGAGTGGGCTTGCTCGCGAAGGCAACGCTGCGGTTTTTCAGAAACACCGCGTTATCGTTCTTCGCGAGCAAGCCGGCTCCCACAGGGTTTTGTGTGGCATCCAAGCGATCGGTTGAACTTATAAAGGTGCAAACCATGGGCTCAGGCTTCTTTTCCTCCTGGACATTCTGGGCCCTGTTGTCAGCGGCATTTGCTGCCATGACCGCCATCTTCGCGAAGATCGGCATCGAAAACGTCAACTCCGACTTCGCCACCCTGTTACGCACAATGGTGGTTTTGGTCAGTCTGGCCTTGATTTTGTACGCCACGGGCCAATATCAGTCATTAGGATCTATCTCCGCCAAGAGCTATGTGTTCCTGCTGCTGTCAGGGCTCGCCACCGGCGCATCGTGGATCTGCTATTTCCGTGCGTTGAAGCTCGGCCCGGCGTCGCTCGTCGCCCCAGTCGACAAGCTCAGTGTGGTGCTCGTGGCGGTGTTGGGGGTGGTCCTACTGGGAGAACGGCTCGAGTTGCGCCAATGGGGCGGAATCAGCCTGATAACGGCCGGGGTGGTCATGCTGGCCTTGCGACGCTAGATATCCTTCCTACAGAACTTATCCACTCGTCCTACAGACCAAAGTTAACAGGCCCTATTGCGCTGACCGAAGCTGAACGCAACCTGTCAGGCAAAAGCCCGAAACACTCTGCCGCTAGCCAGTAACAGTTCAGCTGTGCAACATGGCGCGCGTGCCATCCACAAATGGGAATTCCCTTTATGAAACGTTTTCTTAGCATCGCCATGGCGTTGTGCATCGGCCTGACGATGAGCCTCGACGCCAACGCCAAGCGCTTTGGTGGCGGCAAGAGCTCCGGCGCTGCGCCGACTCACCAGACCAGCCAAATGGCTCCTTCTTCTGCCGCCGGTGGTGCTGCTGCCACTGCGGGCGCGGCCGGTGCCGCTGGCGCTGCCGCCAAGGCCGGCGGAGCTTCGCGCTGGCTCGGCCCTCTGGCCGGCATCGCTGCCGGTGGCCTGCTGGCCTCCATGTTCATGGGCGGCGGCTTCCAGGGCATGCAGATCTTCGACATCCTGATCATGGCGGTCATTGCGTTCCTGATCTTCCGCTTCATCGCCGCTCGTCGTCGCAAGCAACAGGAGCATCTGGCTCCAGCTGGCGCACCGATGCAACGTGAAGTGTTCGAGCAGAAGCCAGCCGGCATGGGTTCGATCTTCGGCGGCTCGGCAGCACCTGCTGCCGCTCGTCCGGTAATCAACGCGCCAGCCTGGTTCAATGAACAGAACTTCATTGAAGCGGCCCGCAACCACTTTCAGTCCCTGCAGCAACACTGGGACGCCAACGAAATGGACAAGATTGCCGAGTTCGTGACCCCGCAACTGTTGGAGTTCCTCAAGCGCGAACGTGCCGACCTGGGCGAAGGTTTCCAGTCCACCTACATTGATAACCTCAATGTTCAACTGGACGGCGTGGATGATCGTGCCGACAAGACCATCGCCACCCTGACATTCACCGGCGTGTCGAAGACTTCGCGTTTCGACCAGGGCGAAGTGTTCAGCGAAAGCTGGAACATGGAACGTCCACAGGGCGAAAACCAGCCTTGGCTGGTGGCCGGTATCCGCCAGAACGGCTGATCCCCTCCGCGTTACGCATGCTGTAATAGAAAACCCCGGCCTCGGCCGGGGTTTTCTATTTCGCAGTTGCATCTGTAGCGAGCTACTGTATAAACCGCCCCAACTAAACCGCGCCATCAGCAAGAGGATCCCGGACGTGGAAGAAATCATCGAACAACTGCGTGAAGCCAACGAACCGGTACCGGTCCCCTTGGAGTTGCCTGACGAAGACCAGATCGTGGAAATCGAGGAACAACTGTTCATCGACATTCCCTTCGTCTTCAGAGAGTTTTTGCTGACTGTCAGCGACGTCGTCTACGGCAGCCTGGAGCCGGTGACCGTCACCGACCCGCAATCCCACACCTACCTGCCGGACGTTGCAGCCAACGCCTGGGACGCAGGCGTCGACCGCAGCATGATCCCGATCTGCCAGGACGGTGATGACTACTACCTGGTCGAAGAAGACGGCACCGTGGTGCTGTGGCAGGCCGAAGAAGAACTGATCGCCGAAGAAACCTGGGAATCGGTGTGGCACTGGGCGCGGGACGTCTGGCTGGAAAGCTGAGTCGTCTGACGCGCCGCTTGGTCAATGCCCGGCCGATTCCTTGTGGTTGTCCAGCGTTTCGAGCAACGCCACCTGCATCCGTGTGTGCACGCGGATAAACCAGCGCCAGAGCAGCGCCGCCACCGTGGCGGCGACCACGACGATCAGTACCAGCAACTTGTTGGTCGGCAAGATACTGGCCGACAAGGCTGCCAGCAGCAGGAAGATCACCAGCAGCGAGAGGATCGGGATCACTTCGGCGATCACCCGACGCAATCGCTGCGTGTGGCGCCCTGCCATCTCAGGTTTCACGCCCATCTCCGCCAAGAGCATCGACAGCGCCTTGAGCTTGCGATAAGCGGCGATGAGGAACGGCAGCGACAACAGCAACGCCCCACCCCAGATCAACGCTTTCTGCCAGCTCGGATCGCTGATCCAGTCTTGCAGGTACACGGACATGCGTTCGGCGAAATACGCGCCGGAAAAGAAGATCGCAATCACCAAAGCCAGATTGACCCCGACCTGCAACAGAATCCTTTGGATCATCGACGCCAGCAACGCGCCCTCGCCCTGGGGCTGGATGCTGCGCAGCCACTCGCCGTACATCCCCAACACCCGACCCAGTCGCTGCGGCATCACCGCAGCAAGCTTGATCGACAGTGGATCAGCCGCGCGGATCAGATACGGCGTCAGCAACGTGGTAATCACCGAGACCGCTACGGCGACCGGGTAGAGGAAGTTGCTGGTGACCTGCAGCGTCATGCCCAGCGCGGCGATGATGAAGGAGAATTCACCAATCTGTGAAAGCCCCATCCCCACGCGCAGTGAGGTGCGTCCGTCATTGCCGGCGATAAAGGCCCCGAGGCCGCAGGAAAGCATTTTACCGAGCACGACGGCTACGGTGATCACCGCAATCGGCCAGGCGTATTGCAGCAGGATCATCGGATCGAGCATCAAGCCGATGGCCACGAAAAAGATTGCACTGAACAAGTCGCGAACCGGCTCGATCAAGCGCTCAATCTTCAGCAATTGCCGCGACTCGGCCATGATCGCCCCAATCAGGAACGCGCCCAGGACCATGCTGTATTCGAGCTTGACCACCAGCAGGCAGAAGCCGAAACACAATCCCAAGACGGTGATCAACAGCATTTCATTGCTTTCGAACTTCGCCACGTAGGCCAGTAATCGCGGCACCAGCAAAATGCCGATCACCAGCGCAACGATCATGAACAGCGAGAGCTTGCCCACCGTGGAAAACACTTCGCCGGAACTGACCGTGCCGCTGACCGCGATGCTCGACAGCAAGGCAATGATGCCGATGCCGAGGATGTCCTCGACGATCAGCACTCCGAAGATCAGCTGGGCGAAGCGCTCGTTCTTCATCTTCAGGTCGTTGAGCGCCTTGACGATGATGGTGGTCGAGGAAATCGCCAGGATCGCGCCGAGAAACAGTGAATCCATGGTGTTCCAGTCGAACCATCGGCCGATTTCGTAGCCGATCCAGATCATCAGCACAATTTCGAGGAACGCCGCGATGAATGCCGTGGCACCGACCTTGAACAGTTTGCGCAGGCTGAACTCGAGGCCCAGGCAGAACATCAGGAAAATCACCCCGAGTTCAGCGAGGGTCTTGATGGTTTCTTCGTCGTGGATCAGGCCGAACGGTGGTGTGTGCGGGCCGATGATGAAGCCGGCGACGATATACCCCAGCACCACCGGCTGTTTGAAGCGGTGGAACAGCACGGTCACCACACCTGCGACCAACATGATCACTGCCAGGTCCTGAATAAAACTGATGGCATGCATGGTGTGGGGCTCCTTGAGATGGACGTTCGGAGGTTAACACCGCGACTTCCGCCAGAAAGGCGGTGCAATATATGGAAACAGATCGATCTGGCGTGACGGCGGCGACCCGCCCGGCGTCCCGATAACTGTGGTTTGAAAAAACCGACCAGGCATCCGCAGAGGTGCCGCCCCTCCGACATTCTGCCTTGACCCGTGAGAACGCTATGGAACCCGGAAACGCCCAGCTGTCGATGACGGTATTGATGACCCCCGACATGGCCAACTTCTCTGGCAATGTTCACGGCGGTACCCTGCTCAAATACCTCGACGAAGTGGCCTACGCCTGCGCCAGCCGTTACGCCGGCCGCTACGTGGTGACCTTGTCGGTGGACCAGGTGATTTTCCGCGAGCCGATTCATGTCGGCGAACTGGTGACCTTCCTGGCCTCGGTCAACTACACCGGCAACACGTCCATGGAGGTGGGCATCAAGGTGGTGACCGAGAACATCCGCGAGCGCTCGGTTCGCCACACCAACAGCTGCTTTTTCACCATGGTGGCGGTGGATGACGACCGCAAACCGGCCGCAGTCCCGCCGCTGCAACCGCAGAACAGCGAAGACAAACGCCGCTTCATCCAGGCCCAGCAACGTCGGCAGATTCGGCAGGAACTGGAAAAGCGGTATCAGGAAATCAAGGGTGATGCCTGAGGCCTGCGGGTAACTTCAGATAGCCATCGCGAGCAGGCTCGCTCCCGCTTTGGATCGGGGGTGTTCGCAATTCCCCTGTGGGAGCGAGCTTGCTCGCGATGGGCTCACCGCAAATTCAGAGACTGATCGCAGTCGCTTCGAACTTCACGCGTGGATGCGCAATCCGGTCCTGAGCCCTCACAAGCTCCAGCTCATAGCTGGCACACGCCTGGGTTTCCAGCAGCACTTCATGCACTGCTGCCGCCGTGAACTCGAAGGCCGCCAACAGGCTGTCGCCCAACAGCACACGTGCCAGGAACAGCCCCGACGTCAAGTCACCCACACCCACCGGCTGACGCGGAAACGCCAGCAACGGACGCCGCAGGTGCCAGCTGCCGTCAGCCGTTACCAACAACATCTCGAAGCCATCCGCCGGTTTGCCGGGATAGTCCAGATGCTTGACCAACACTGCTTTAGGCCCGCGCGCCAGCAGTGCGCGCGCCATCGCCAGGCAATCGAACAGCGACTGCGGCTTGCGCCCCGAGAAGCTGTCCAGCTCCAACTGGTTCGGGCACATGAAGTCCGCTACCGAAGCCGCCTCCTCCAGCAGGAAATCGCTGACTTCGGCCGGCACGCTGCAGCCCTTCTCCGGATGGCCCATCACCGGGTCGCACAAATACAGCGCCTTGGGGTTCATCGACTTGATCCGCGCCACGCCCGTCAGGATCGCCCGGCCCTGAGCCGCACTGCCCAGGTAACCTGACAGCACCGCATCGCAGTTGCCCAGCTCGCCAATCGCCGCGATCCCTTCGACCAATTCGGGGATCTGGTGCGGCGCCAGCACTTCACCGGTCCACTGGCCGTATTGCGTGTGGTTGGAGAACTGCACAGTGTTGAGCGGCCAGACATTCACCCCGACCCGCTGCATCGGGAAAACCGCGGCGCTGTTGCCAGCGTGGCCGAACACCACGTGGGACTGGATGGCGAGCAGGTGGGGCGTGCGTTTCATGCGGTGTGTTTTCCGTCAAACGATTGAAATTCGAGCCGCGCAGTATGCGACGAAACACGGCCTGTACGACAGACCGGCGACGCAGTTAAGCTGGCACTATCTTGTTGGAGCAACCTGTTGATGCTGACCCTCGGAAATATCTTCGTGTTGATGCTGCTCGCCACCGGCGGCGCGTGGCTGTGGCATAACCACGGGCTGCGCGAGCGCGCGCTGGAACGGGTCAAGCTGCATTGCACCAAGCTCGGCATCGAGCTGCTGGACGGCAACGTGGCATTGAAAAAGATAGCGTTCATCAAAGATGCCAACGACCGGCGGCGCCTGGCCCGGGTGTACAACTTCGAGTTCACCGTGACCGGCGAAACCCGCCACAACGGCACCATCACCCAATTCGGCGCCCACAGCGCGCAGATCGAACTGGCGCCTTACCCGATGCCGTTCGACGACACGCCTGCGGTGGTCGACGTGGAGAAGCCTCGCGCTGAAGTGATCGAGCTGAGCCAGTGGCGGCAAGAACACACCAAGTGGCGTCCTTAACCGGTCCGACAGTCGACCAACGCTTTCTGCAGTGAATCCATATTCTGCGGATCACCAAAAATCAACTCGATCCGAGAATCCTGGCGCCATTCGCTGGGCCGCCATTCCAACGGCGAGTTATCCAGCGCATTCACCGAAACCCAGCCATCGAGGGTGTGGATAACCAGTTTCGCCCGCCGCCAGGCAATGCTTTCAAGCCACTGGCCGACGCGCGCCACATCGAAGGTCTGAGTCGGATGCCAACGCCAGCCGACGCTCCAGCCGCCCTCCTGTGCCTGACTCAAGCAAATCGGCAGCGCAGGATCGGTCCAGATGGCCGGCATCTGCGCCAATCCCTTGGGCACGATGAAGCTATCCACACCCGCCTCCGCCTGAGCGCCAAGGCCCGGTAATTCGCTCAACGGCAGGCGCGCTTGCTGCGTCCAGTACAAAGGACGAGCAGGCAGCTGCGCGGCGATTCGCTGGCGATCATTGAGGTCGAGACCTTCCGCCTTGTTCAGCACCAACAAACCGGCACTGCTCAACGCCTCCTGCTGCGCCTCGGGCAGTGGTTTGCCAGCGGCGAGTGCCTGGGCATCCAGAACCAATACACAAGGCTGTACCGCCAGTACGCCTTGCCACGGTGCCTCACTCAATTGCTTGAGCAACTGCGCCGGGTGGCCCAATCCGGAAGGTTCGATGAACAATCGGTCCGGCCGCGCCTTGCGCAGCAACCGCCCGAGGCCGATCTGAAACGGAGCACCGTTCACGCAACACAAACAGCCTCCGGCCACTTCCCCCAGTGCGATACCATCGGCGCCCTCGGTCAGCAGCGCGGCATCGAGGCCGATCTGGCCGAACTCGTTGATCAGCACCGCCCAGCGTTCGTTCGCTGGCCGCTGCGCCAGCAAGTGCTTGATCAAACTGGTCTTGCCCGCGCCCAATGGGCCGGCAATGACGTGAGTGGGAATGTTCTGCAACATGGTCGATGTTTTCTGAGGAGGTAATGGATGCGGTTGATGGGATTGTCGTTGGTGTTGGCGCTCTGTTCCGGCGAGGCGCTGGCACAGGCTTGCGTGGTACATAGCACAGCCGAGCGACTCGACGTTAAAGTCTGCCAGCAGAACCGCAACATCCCGGAAAAGCTCTTTGCCGACGGATTCTGCCAACCGAACCTTCCCGGGCAGAACGTCGAGGTGCAATACGTCGACCAATGCCCCACCGGCGCGTTCGGCGTATGCAGCAACGCCCAAGTCGCCAATATGCCTTACCGGCAGGATATTCACTATTACGGCGTGGCGACCGATGCGGCGTATCTGAAGCCGTTTTGCGAAGGTCAGAGCCAGGGCAACTGGCTCAAGCCTTAGGCCAGCCAATCCAGGGTCAGAATCAAACGGCGTTCGCCCGGCGCGGGTTGCGGCGAACGGTGGATCAGGCCGAATCCTTCGTTGCCGTGCCATTTCTCGCCTTTGAGCAGTGCCACTTCGCCGGTCGCAATGTGCTCGACCAGCGAATTTTCGGTGGGCTCGGCCTTAGGCTTGCCCAGTTGCCGGCGATCCATCACCCCTTCTTTCAGCCACTGACTGCCGATGCCGCAATACGTAGTAATCAGCCGCACCGGCACATGATCGACGTGAAAGCGCGGGCACATGGCCTTGTCCAGAACGCGCACGCGCAGGCCGATGCGCTTGGCGCCCAACAGGCAAGCGAATGCGCTGACCAGCCAGGACACGTCGGCAATGAAACCGGCATACCCTTCGAGATCGCTGAATCCTGAGGCCAGCCCATGCAGATTGGGTTCGGCGTCATCACTGGACAATTCCAGGACCAGCGACTCCGCCAGCGGTTCGTTCAGGGACAGCAACAAGCACCCGAAATCACTGATGTGCGCCGGGAGCTGGCGTTGCCAAACGGCCAGGTTTACCCCGTCTTCAAGAACTCGAGACAGGGTTTGTGGCGTTTCACCTTGAACCTGATGAACGACCGGCCGCAGCTTCAGGCTGGGCGCCAACATCAAGCGGCAACCTCTTCGTGCCAAGGACCGAACGGATCTGACAGCAAACGCCAACCCTCGACACCCAAGGCCATTTCATCATCGCTCAGCAGGCAATCGTCGAGTTCAGCGGTGAGTTGCGCGAAGTCGATGTTCTGACCGATGAACACCAGTTCCTGGCGGCAATCGCCGGTGGCGGCGGTCCAGTTCTCCATGATCCCAGCCGTGCTTTCTTCGTCCTGCGGCCACTGGGTTTTCGGCACGAAGCGCCACCAGCGCCCAGCGAAACCATGGCGCATCAAGCCACCGGCCTGGGACCAGCTACCCGCGTCCGTGTGCTTGCTGGCCAGCCAGAAAAAGCCTTTGGAGCGTAGCAGTTTGCCGTTCACCCACGGTCGATCAATGAAGCTGAAAAAACGTTGCGGATGAAACGGTCGGCGGGCTCGGTAGGCCGTCGAGGCGATGCCGTATTCTTCGGTTTCCGGTATGTGTTCACCGCGTAATTCCTGCAACCAGCCCGGCGCCTGGGCAGCCTTCTCAAAGTCGAAACGACCGGTGTTGAGGATCTTTTTCAGAGGAATCTCACCCATGACCATCGGGATGATTTCTGCCTGAGCGTTGAGGCGTTCAAGGATCGCGATCAGTTCCTGGCGCTCGCGGCTGCTGATCAAATCGATCTTGCTGATGAGGATCACGTCGGCGAATTCGATCTGCTCGATCAACAGATCGGTGATCGAGCGTTCGTCCTCCTCACCTAATGTTTCTCCGCGGGAAGCGAGACTTTCAGCGGCCTGATAATCGAGCAGGAAGTTCATGCCGTCGACCACCGTGACCATGGTGTCGAGCCGCGCGATGTCGGCCAGGCTCTGCCCCTCTTCATCACGGAAAGTGAAGGTTTCGGCCACGGGCAATGGCTCGGAGATGCCGGTGGATTCGATCAACAAGTAATCAAAACGCCCATCCCTGGCGAGCTTGCTGACCTCTTCGAGCAGGTCTTCGCGCAAGGTGCAGCAAATGCAGCCGTTGCTCATCTCCACGAGTTTTTCTTCGGCACGGTTCAGGCTGACGTCGCGCTGGACTTCGCTGCCATCGATGTTGATTTCGCTCATATCGTTGACGATTACGGCGACTCGCAGGTTCTCGCGGTTACGCAATACGTAGTTGAGCAGCGTGCTTTTACCGGCGCCGAGAAAGCCCGACAGGACGGTCACGGGGAGACGATTGGGCATCAGGATTTCCTCACAGAGATGCCCGATCGCAGTGTCGGGCTGATTTGAATGTTATAGTGTAACAATGCAATCACGCCAGCCCGCTCTTGTCCACCACGATAAAGGGCACGATGCTGAAAACCGCCCACTCCGTGAGAACTCCCATGCGCATTGCCCTGAAATCAGCGCTGATAAGCTTTTCGCTGTTATTTGCCGTAGGCGCCTGGGCGCAAGTGCCGAGCCTGGCGAAGTGCACACGAAGCGCCAATCTGCTCGCCTGCGTGGATGCCGATGGCAACGCCTATAGCGTCAACACCGTCGGCAGAACGATCTATTTGCGCGGCTTCGAAAAGGCAGGCAAACGCTATTGGGCGCAGACCAACAGCCGTTACGGTCAGCTCACGTTTTTCACCGGTCTCGCCTCCGACGGCGAAGCCTGGGTTGGTTACAACCGGCGAGTCGGCTGGACTACGATCAATCGCTTCTCCAGCTCAGGCGGCAGTAGCGCCAGGTTCACCTGTAGCAGGATCAGCGGCTGCTAGGCCTGCGCTTTTTTCTGCTGCTGTTGCCAGGCGATGTAGCTGTCGAGCGGCGGGTTCTTCTGAAAATAGCGCTGCAATCCCTCGAACAATCCATCAGCCACAGCCTGCTGATGGCGTGCGGTCACCAGTCGCTGGCTGTCGCGGGCGTTGGAAATGAAGCCCGTTTCCACCAGGATCGACGGCACGTCCGGCGACTTCAGCACCGCGAATCCCGCTTGTTCCACGCGCTTCTGGTGCAGCGTGGTGATGCCCGCCAGGCTGCCGAGCACGGTGCTGCCCAGCTGCAAGCTCGCGGCGATGGTGGCGTTCATCGACATGTCGAGAATTACCCCGGCGAGCATCGGGTCCTTGTCCTTGAGATTGAGCAGACTGGTGGCGCCCAACAGATCCGCGCCGTTCTCCCGCTGCGCCATGAAACGCGCCCTGCACCGGGCCGCTGAGGTCGAGGACGATCCGCGTATCGCCCTGACCAAAATGCCCGGAACGGATCGAGCGAATGACCGTATTGCCAAGTGCCAGTTGGCTGAAGTCGCCGTTAAGGCTGGCACCACGCAGGTCAATGATCAGCCGCTCGGGAGCGCTCAGTGAAAAGGTTTTGTACTGCACCGGCCCGCTCAAATCGAACACCAGACGTAGCTTGTCATCCGATCGCCAGAGCCGCGCGTTGCGAATCTGCGTGGCCGAAACACCAAAGGGCAAAGCGAAGGCCGCGCAGGCCAGCATCCAGTTGAGCAGGTGACGTCTGTGCATGTTGGAAGCCGCTCGTGAAAAAGGCATGGTCGATTTCAATGTAATAACATAACATACGAAACCCCACACCCACGACGGACCTGCCCATGAATGCGCTGACTCTGCCGGATATCGCCGCGCAGGCTTCACGCCAAGCCCTGCCTCTCGATTGGGTAGGCATGTGCGGCATCGCTCTTCCTGTGTTGTTCGATGGCCAACGGCTTAGCGCAAAGGCGGACGCCGGCGTGAGCCTCGATGATGGAGAAGCGCGCGGCATTCACATGTCCCGGCTGTATTTAGCGCTGGAAGCACTTGAGCAGGAAAACCTGACGCCCACCCTGTTGCGGCGAGTTCTGCAAAGTTTTCTCGACAGTCATGAAGGGCTGTCCCACAGCGCTTACTTAAAAATTGATGCGAATTTACTGCTTAAAAGGCCGGCGTTGATCAGTCCGTTGGCCGGCTGGAAAACCTATCCAGTGAGCATCGAAGCCCGTTTGAAAAACGCGATGTTCCACGTGGAACTAAAAATCGATGTTCCATATTCCTCAACGTGTCCGTGTTCAGCCGCACTTGCTCGGCAGTTGATTCAGCAACAATTCATCGACGACTTCGCCAACAAATCGCTGCAACATGCTGATGTATTGGCGTGGCTGGGTTCTACCAAAGGTATTGTTGCGACACCTCACAGCCAACGCAGCAACGCACGTTTACAGCTGCGGCTGGACGACTATCTGGATGACCTGCCGCTGATAGCGTTGATCAACGACGCCGAAGCGGCACTCGGCACTGCCGTACAAACCGCCGTGAAACGCGCCGATGAACAAGCCTTCGCCCTGGCCAATGGGCAAAACCTGATGTTCTGCGAGGACGCCGCTCGCCGTTTGAATCTGGCCCTGAAACGCTCCCCCGGCATCAACGCTTTCCACATACGCGTCGTCCACGCCGAAAGCCTTCATGCCCACGATGCCGTTGCCGAAAGCCGATGGAACTGGGTGTCCGCATGATCCGTTGCCAGGCATTGCGCTGGGGTGCGCCCGGTCAACCGCTCACGCCGCCTGTGGATTTTGAATTGCCAAAAGGCAGTCTGACTGCCGTGATCGGCGCCAATGGCTCGGGTAAAAGCAGTCTGCTGAAAGTCATCGCAGGGCTGCAAAAACCCCTAGCCGGAAAAGTAAGCCTCGATGTTCCACGCAAGGGCTCGCTCTCCTTCCTCCCCCAGCAGCAATACCTCGACAGGCAATTCCCAATCAGCCTCCAGGACTTGGTGGCTGCCGGTTTCTGGGGCAGCAAACAATCACCAGAGCTACGCCGCCAACGCCTAAAAGCCGTGCTGGAAGATTGGTGCCTGAGCGGTCTGGAACAGCGACCGTTGATGGCCCTTTCCGGTGGCGAATTGCAGCGCGCCCTGCTCGCCCGTTTGAGCCTCGCCGAAGCACCTTTGTTGTTGCTCGACGAACCCCACGCTGCACTCGATGAACTGGGTCAGTCGCTGCTCTGGAAGCACATCCACGACTGGCACGCCGAAGGTCGAACCCTGCTGGTCGTGTGTCATGACCTGGCCGCGGTTAGACAACATATTCCTCAAAGCCTGTTGATCAAGAGCAGCGGCTGCGTCCTTGGACCCAGTACCGAACTGATCCGCCAACAACCGCAAACGCAGGTGGCCTGATGCTCGCTGCCGCTCAGCTATGGCAACCGTTCCACGAGTTTGTATTCATGCGCCGGGCACTCGTTGGCGGATTGGTCCTGGCTTGCAGCACCGCGCCGTTGGGCGTGTTTCTGATCCTTCGTCGCATGAGCCTGATCGGCGACGCAGTGGCTCACGGCATCCTGCCGGGTGCAGCCCTCGGTTTCTGGTTCGCCGGTTTGAGCCTCCCTGCACTGACCATTGGCGGCCTCGGCGCAGGCCTGAGCATGGCCGGACTCGCGGCCTGGATCACCCGCCGGACGGGATTGCGCGAAGACGCGAGCCTCGCCGCGATCTACCCGATTTCCCTCGCCAGCGGCGTGCTGATCCTCGGCATCGCCGGCAAACGCCTGGACCTGCTTCACCTGCTGTTCGGCTCGGCACTGGCGGTCGATGGGCCGACGCTGACAGGCATGCTGTGGGTCTCCGGGTTCAGCCTGATCGCCATGGCACTCATCTACAAACCGTTGTTGCTGGACACCCTCGACCCGCTTTTCCTGCAAACCGTCAGTCGCCTCGGTCCATTGGCACACGGCGTGTTCCTGACTCTGGTGGTGCTGAACCTGGTGATCGGTTTCCAGGCCATCGGCGCATTGATGATGGTCGGCTTGATGATGTTGCCCGCCGCCGCGTCGCGCTTCTGGAGTCGCCGTTTGCCGGTGTTGATCGCAATCGCCGCCCTGCTCGGCTGCCTCTCGGTATGGCTCGGATTATTGCTGTCGTTCTACTACTCGCTGCCCAGCGGCCCGGCGATCGTGCTGGTGGCGGGCGGTTTGTACGTGCTGTCCGTGGTGTTCGGGCCGCTGCACGGTTTGCTGCGCCGCCCGCCTTTGCTCACATCCCAATGAGGTGCTTTCCGATGCGCGCTTTACTCGTGCTGTTCAGTCTGATGCTGCCGATGTCGCTGTCTGCTGCGGAAAAACTTCAAGTGGTCACCAGTTTCAGCATCCTCGCCGACATGACCCATCAGGTCGGCGGAGACCATATCCAGATCACCAACATGGTCGGTCCTGACGCCGATGCCCACACCTACGAGCCGACCCCGGACGATGCCAAAGCCTTGCTCAAGGCCAGACTTATTATCAAAAACGGCCTGGGGTTCGAATCTTGGCTGGATCGCCTGGTGACCAGCACCGAGACCAAAGCCGCGGTCATCAGTGCGAGCCACGGAGTCATTCCGCGCTCCCTGGATGAAGATGGCGAGACCGTGCCCGACCCTCACGCCTGGCACAACCTGGCCAACACCGAGCTGTACATCAGCAACATCACCAAGGCGCTGATCGCTGCCGACCCGGCGAACAAAGCCGACTACGAACGCAACAGTCAGGCCTACCTGAAACAGATCTACGCACTGCTCGCCGAAGCCAAGGCCAAGCTCGGTTCGCTGCCACCGGGCAATCGCAAGATCGTCACCTCTCACGATGCGTTCGGTTATCTGGGCCAGGCCTACGGCATCGACTTCATGGCACCGCAAGGCCTGTCTACGGAACGCGAACCTTCGGCCGCCGAAGTCGCCGCGCTGATCACCCAGATCCGTCAGGCCAAGGTCAAAGCGGTGTTCATGGAAAACATCAAGGATGCCCGTCTGCTCAAGCAGATTGCCGATGAAAGCGGTGCGCACATCGGTGGCACGCTGTACTCCGACGCGCTCGCCGCGACCGGTCCGGCGAGCACCTTCGCCGGACTGTTCGAATACAACCTCAACACCCTCTACGACGCATTGAGCACGCCATGATCCGAAAGAACCCCTCAGGCGATTTGCCACTGATTGCGGAGTCTGCCTACGTGGATAAAACTGCAATCATCTGCGGCAAAGTGGTGATCGGCGAAAACGTTTTTGTCGGCCCCTACGCAGTTATTCGGGCCGACGAAGTGGATGCGTCAGGCGAGATGGAGCCAATCACCATCGGCGCCAACTCGAACATTCAGGATGGCGTGGTGATCCACTCCAAGTCCGGCGCGGCGGTGACCATCGGCGAGTTCAGTTCCATCGCTCACCGCTCCATCGTTCATGGCCCTTGCACGGTTGGTGATCGAGTGTTCATCGGTTTCAACAGCGTGCTGTTCAACTGCGCGGTCGGCGATGGCTGCGTGGTGCGGCACAACTCAGTGGTCGACGGTCGTGACTTGCCCGAGGACTTCTACGTGCCCTCCACCACCCGCATCGGCCCTAACACCGACCTGTCGCAGTTCCCACCGGTGAGCGTCAGTGCCTCGGAATTTTCCGAAGACGTGGCGCGCACCAACGTCGATCTGGTGCGCGGCTACAAAGCCCTGCAGAACGAGTTTTGACCATGAGCAGCGTGCTGATTCGCAATGCCAGATTGGTGAACGAAGGTCGGGAATTCGATGGTGATCTGCTGGTGACCAACGGCCGGATCGTGAAGATCGCCAGCAGCATCCACGGCGAATATGCCCACGTCGAAATCGACGCACAAGGGCAGTGGCTAGAGCCCGGCATGATCGACGACCAGGTGCATTTCCGAGATCCCGGGGCACCCGACAAGGGTAGCTTTTACACCGAATCGCGGGCGGCCGTGGCGGGCGGCATCACCAGTTTCATGGACATGCCCAACACAAATCCGGCCACCCTGACCCTCGCGGCACTCGCTGACAAGAAGCGGCGAGTGGCGATCAACTCCGTCGCCAACTACGGCTTCCACTTTGGTGTGAGCAACGACAACCTCGACACCGTTGCGGCGCTCAATCCCTGCGAAGTGGCTGGCGTGAAAGTGTTCATGGGCGCCTCTACCGGCAACATGTTGGTGGACGACCCGCAGACACTTGAACGATTGTTCGCCGAAGTGCCTACCATCCTTGATCGTGACTACCCGAGCCTCGGCAACCTGATCAAGTGCAATCCGGCGATCAAGACCCAGGCCGATCGTAATGCCCTGCGCCAAGCCCTGATGAGCAATCGACTGGACGTCATCGGCAGCGATCACGCGCCGCACACCTGGGCGGAGAAACAACGGCCCTACCACCGGGCCCCGTCCGGTTTGCCATTGGTGCAACACGCCGTGCCCGCGTTAATGGAACTGGTGATCGACGAAGTGCTGCCGATAACTACCCTCGTGGCCAAGACCAGTCACCGCGTGGCTGATCTGTTTGCCATTCCCGACCGCGGCTATCTGCGCGAAGGCTACTGGGCCGACCTCGTTCTGATCAAACCCGAGCCAGAAGGCGTGGCCGTTTCCAGGCAGCCGATCTTGTCGCAATGCGGCTGGACACCCTTCGCTCGCCAGCGTTTTCGCCACAGCGTCAGCACCACAATCGTATCGGGGCAAATCGCCTGGCACGACAAACGTCTTAATGACAACTGTCAGGGTTTACCCCTACGGTTTATGCGCTAACGCGCGTTTATTGCACTCGAGAGCACCGACATGATTCACATCACCCTGAGCAATGGTTCATTGCGTGAATACGACCAACCGTTGTCGGTGTATGAGTTCGCAGCGAGCATCGGCGCCGGTCTGGCCAAAGCGGCCGTCGCCGGTCGGGTGGACGGCGTTCTGGTGGACTGTGAATTCATGATCGAGGCCGATGCCCGGGTCAGCATCGTCACGCCTCAAGAGCCCGATGGGTTGGAGATATTGCGACGCTCCTGTGCATTGATGCTGGCGGTGGCCATCAAACAACTCTATCCAAGAGCGCAGTTGTACAACGGAGCGGAGCTGGGTGATGGGTTCTTTCATGAGTTTGCGTTTGAGCGGCCTCTGAATCTGGTCGACCTTGCCGGCATCGAAGCGCGCATGAAGACCCTGGCAGCAACCAACCATTCAATCCGGCGCCGCAAACAGTCATCCCCATCGACGCTCACGGAAACGTCATTGCCCTATCTTCTTGGAGACTTCGAGTGTGTGTCGGTGGGCCCGCATGTGCCCGCGACCCGGGTGTTGCAGGCATTCGCGCTCGATCACATCAGCGGCACGGAGCCACAGCGGATCTATGGCACGTGCTGGTCGTGCCAACAGGAACTGGAAGACTGGCGGGCGCCGCCGCACGTGATCATTGTCAGCATGGACGAGCGTCAGGCGGATTACGCACAGTCGGTGACCGAGGCATTGCGCCGAGGTGGCGTGCGCGCTCGTGCTGATCTGCGCACCGAGAAAGTCCGCCACAAGATCCGCGAGCACAGTCAGCAAGTGCCGTATCTGGTGGTGATCGGGGAGAAAGAAAAAGCCGGTGGGTTTGTCAGTGTGCGCAGCCGTACCGGGGAGGATTTCGGCAGGATGGCAGTTGATGCGGTGTGTGAGTGGTTGAGGTCAACGGGTATTGCGGGTGTCTGAAGCGACGCCATCGCTAGCAGGCTAGCTCCCACAGGATACACACCGACCCTGTAGGAGCGAGCGGGCGGCGATCCGACTTGCCCGCGAAGCTTTTAAGCTCTCGGCTTAACGGTCCCGCAATCCTGACCCAGCCAAACCGCACGGGTATCGAGGCTACCCTTCTGCTGAATGCCGGTCGCATTGAACGTGCCGTTGACCTTGGTGGTGAACTCACGATCACTGAGGAAGGTGGCGACACCCGCGCCCTGCGCTTTCGGACAGCTGAAACGGAATTTCCACTGATTGCCGCTGCGCTCAGTGATTTCCTGTTTGCAGCCCGATTGCGGGTCCGTCAGCGGGATATTGTCTGACTTCACTTGCTCCGGCGTCAGACACGCCCGTATCCCCTTTCCGCCCATGGTGATGCCCTGCTTCTCCAGCTGCGCGCGCTGTTGCGGGGTCATCTGGCCCTGCAACTGACCGAGGATCAGCTGCAAGTCCGGCAGGTTCTGGTCATCGACCTTCATGTTGCTCGTGGTCAACTCCCACAAACCTGGCTGCAGCATCTGCGCCTGAGCGGCCACAGGAAGTGCTAAACCTAGAGCCACGGCCAAACCCAGCAGACGAACGTTCATCGAGTAACTCCTGATCAGTAGTGGCCGTTAGACGTCAGCCATAGGCTTCAGTTCATGGGCCAATTAAATAGCGACATTCTGCACGGAACATGGTCTGTTAAGCATTGAATCTTCAGGAGCAAGGCTGCCCCATGGATTACTTTGGACCGCACATTTTCGGCTACATGATTGCACTGCTTCATACGCTGGGCCTGATCGCAGCCATCCACGCCGTACTCACCGTCCGGACCGCCCAGGGAGCTATCGCCTGGGCCCTGTCGTTGATCTTCATGCCTTACCTCACGCTGATTCCGTATCTGGTCTTCGGCCGCAGCACCTTCGATGGCTACATCAATGCGCGGCGACAAGCCAACGAGGAAATGCGCAAGGCCATCTCCGAGCTCAACTGGCGCCCCTGGGTAGAAGAGGCGCTGACCGCACGCGCTTCCAACGCCTACGCGTCCCTGCGGGCGATGCCGAAACTGGGCCGCATGCCGTGCCTGGCGAACAACGAAGTGCGCTTGCTGATCAATGGCAAAGCCACCTTCGACGCGATTTTCGAAGCCATCGACAACGCGAAGGAAGCGGTGCTGATTCAATTTTTCATCATCCACGACGACCGTCTCGGCCAGCGCCTGCAAACGTTGTTGCTGAAGAAAGCCGCCGAAGGCGTGGCGATCCACTTGCTGTACGACCGCATCGGCAGCCATTCCCTGCCCCACGGTTACGTGCAGCCGTTGCGTGACGCCGGCGTCGAGGTCAAAGCCTTCGCCACCCGCAGCGGCTGGCTCAACCGCTTCCAGGTCAATTTCCGCAATCACCGCAAGATCGTCGTGGTCGACGGCATTCTGGGCTTCGTCGGCGGGCATAACGTCGGCGACGAATACATGGGCGAGAAACCGCCGCTGGCGCCCTGGCGCGACACCCACGTCCGCGTGTGCGGGCCGGTGGTGGCCTGCATGCAGGAATCGTTTGCCGAAGACTGGTTCTGGGCGGCGCGATCATTGCCGCCGCTGATCCTGCCGGACGTGTATCCGGACGACGGTGTGCTCTGCCAATTGCTCGCCAGTGGCCCGGCCGATTCCTACGAAACCTGCTCATTGTTCTTTGTCGAAGCCATCCACGCGGCAACAGAACGGGTGTGGATCACCAGCCCTTACTTCATCCCCGACGAGGCCGTGTTTGCCGCGTTGAGACTGGCCGTTCTTCGAGGCGTGGATGTGCGGCTGCTGCTGCCCTCACGACCGGACCATCGAATCGTCTACGCGGCCTCGAGCCTCTATGCCTTCGAAGCCGTGCGCGCAGGCGTGAGAGTGTTCCGGTACGCGCCGGGTTTCCTGCATCAGAAGGTGGTGTTGATCGACAGTGAAATCAGCGCCATCGGCAGCGCCAATCTGGACAACCGTTCGTTCCGGCTCAATTTCGAAGTGATGTTGCTGACCGTCGACAGTACGTTTGCCGCCGAGGTGGAACAGATGCTCAACGATGACTTCGCCCAGGCCCACGAGATCGCCAAAGAAGAAAGCCGGGAGACCCGCCGCCTGCAACAGGTCGGCATGCGGATCGCCCGGCTTATTTCACCGATTCTCTAAAGGTAGATATCGTCGCGAGTCCATGGCAGTTCATGGCTGCCATCGGCGTGGGCTTTCACCGCGAGAATCTGGTGCAGGTTGATCCAGCCTCGGGCGAATGCATAAGCACATCCAGCCAGGTACAAACGCCAGATCCGCAGCGCCTGTTCCGGAACCAGCCTGGAAGCGGCTTCCAGATTGTCCTCCAGGCGTTCGCTCCAATGGTCCAGGGTGCGCGCGTAGTGCAGACGTAGACTCTCGACGTCGACGATCTCCAGCCCCGCTTCGCTGATCTCGGCGGAGATCATCGACAGGTGCGGCAACTCGCCGTTGGGGAACACGTATTTCTCGATGAAATCACCGGCACCGCGTCCAACCGGACGGCCATCAGTGTGCTTGGCGGTAATGCCGTGGTTCATCACCAGGCCACCCTCTTTCACCGAGCCGAACAAGGTCTTGCAGTATTCGGCCAGATTGGCGTGGCCGACATGTTCGAACATGCCGACGCTGACCACTTTGTCGAAGCGACCGTCCTGAGGCAGATCGCGATAGTCGAGCAGTTGCAGTTCAATCAGATCGTCCAGGCCTTCCGCGGTAACCCGTTCACGGGCCAACGCCAATTGCTCTTTACTCAGGGTAATCCCGAACACTTTCGCGCCGAACTCACGGGCCGCATACCGGGCCAGCCCACCCCAACCGCACCCGACGTCCAGCAAGTATTCACCCGGTTGCAGCCGCAGCTTGCGGCACAGGTGACGGAATTTGGCTTGCTGAGCTTGCTCCAGCGTTTCGCTGCCGGTCTCGAAATAGGCACAGGAATACGCCATGTCGCTGTCGAGCCACAGCTGATAAAACGCGTTGGAAAGATCGTAGTGGTAGGAAATCGCCTTCGCGTCGGTTTCCTTGTCGTGGACAGTGCGCACGGGATGACTGTCTTGGTCACCGAGCAACGCCTGGCTCCATTCGTCACAGACGCGAATCACGTCGCTGATGGAGCCTTCGAGTTCCAACTTGCCTTCGACAAACGCCGCTCCGAGCGCGTCCAGGCTTGGATGAGTAAACTGGGTAACCATTTGTGGGTCCTTGACCACAATAGTGACGCTGGGCGTCGGCCCCAGGTTGAACTCATGGCCGTCCCAGAGTCGCAGGCGTATCGGTAACTGCAGATTCTGTAAGGCCGGTGGAAGTTGCGCGAGCATGGAAAGTCCCCCTTGTTTCAGACGTCTGATGTGAGGGTAGACCATCCTGGAAAAATAGCTGGCTATCGATTTAATAGCGTTTTTCTATAACTCGCGGCGCTTAAACCAGCCGTCGTGAGTCCACAAAAGCAGATGGTCCTCACCCTAGATGACTACAAACTTGATGCACAGTTCTAAAAAGTTGGTTTTGCCCCCATAGCCCTGTTTTAGAGGCGTTCAAGCCTCGTCTTTGATTTTCAGCAAAGGCTCCTGAAAGCGCAGCAGGCGCCCCGCGTTACCGAGCACCAACAACGTACTGAGGTTATGCAGCAACGCCGCGATCATCGCCCCTGCTGCACCGAGCCAGCCGAACGCCGCGAATGTGACAATCGCCAGGGTCCAGCCCAGACCGATGATCACGTTGACCTGCAAGGTCTGCCGACATTGGCGACTCAACCGGACACAGGTTCCGAGGCGACGCAGGTCGCTGCCGATCAACACAATGTCCGCCGACGCCAGCGCGATGTCCGCGCCACCCGCGCCCATGGCCACCCCTACGACGCCGGCCTTGAGTGCCAGTGAATCGTTGATGCCATCCCCTACCACCATCGGCCGGAAACCGTTGTCGATTTCTGTCAGCACGCGGTTGAGTTTGTCCTCAGGCAGTGCCTGCGCCTCAACATCGCTGATGCCGACATCACGTGCCAGTGTGTGCGCGACGCTTTGCCGATCTCCGGTGAGCAGCAACTGGCGACCCAAACCCAACTCACGTAATTCGCTCAAGGCAAATCGCGCTTCTGGTTTGACGCTGTCAGCCAGCAACAGCCAAGCCAGGAATTCACCGTTGAGTGCCAGCCCGGCAATCGGGCCATCGTGTTCGGGAACGGTCGACGTGGCGATGCCCAACTGCGCGAATAGCTCTGGACGGCCCAGCGCTGCCTCGCCCTGCTCCGTCATCGCGACCACGCCCAGACCCTGGCGCTCGTGGATGTCCGACAGCAGCAGAAAATGTTCCTGCGTGACCAACCCGGCGAGTGCACGGCTGACCGGATGACTGCTGGCCGAGCCGAGGCTGGCGGCGAGTTTCAACACGTGACTGCGATCCTCCAGCGGGCTGTCAATGGACTGCAAGCGCAAGGTGCCAAACGTCAGGGTTCCGGTCTTGTCGACCACCAGCGACGTGAGGTCCGCCAACTCTTCCAGAAACGCTGAGCTGCGAATCAGAATCCCGTGCCGCGCCGCCACCGTCACGCCGGCAATCGCCGTGGCCGGTGCCGATAACACCAACGCGCAAGGACACGCCGCCACCAGCACCGCGAGCATCGCCTGGGCATCGTTGGTGACAAACCAGGTCACCGCCGCCAACAGCAACACCAGCACCATGTAACTGCCGGCGTAGCGTTCGAGCAAACGAGTGATCGGCGGCTTCGAACGCTCGGCGCTTTGCATCAGGGCGATGACTTTACCGAGCGTCGATTCGTTGCCGGTGCGGGTCACTTCGATGCGCAGCAGGCCGTCGAGGTTGATCGCACCGCCAAAGACCTGCATGCCAACGCGTGCCTCGATCGGCACCGACTCACCGGTAATCGATGCCGTGTCGAGGCTCGCCTGACCGGACAACACCCGACCATCGGCCGGCACTCGGTCACCCGCTCGTACCTCGACAATGTCGCCGGTTTTAAGTGTGCCGTTGTCGACTTCGACGATGGCACCGTCCACCTGAACCTTGCGAGCGTGACTGCGGGTCAATTTTCCGAGGGCGCGAATCGCTTCCTGGGAACCGATCACGCTGCGCTCTTCCAGTACGTGACCAAAGATCATGATGATCGGCAGCAACGCAGCAGTCAGCAAATCACCCGTCGCCCAGGCACCGAGCATGGCGAGGGCGATCAGCTGATCGGTGATCCCGTGCAAGCTCGGATATCGCAGGCTGTACCACGCCGAACGCATCACCGGCACGGCCACCAGCAACGAAGCAAAACCCAACAGCAATTGACTGACGCCCGTCTGCTCCGGTGACAGCCAGCGCCAGATCAACCCGAGGCTGAGCAAGCCAAGGGCAAACATGGCCAGGGTCAATTGGCGTGCAGCGCTGCGTTGTTCCGCCGAGGACAACAGGCTGGGTGCGGCGGCGGTTTGGGTGGTCATTGCGCTGCTCCCTGAATGATCAGGCGGGAATCGTCTTTCGGATTGACCGTCGTTACCGAGCCGGCCTGGCCGAGAATCTTCGGCATCCGCTCACGATAAATACGCAGCAACATTTGCGGGTCGGTGCCCTGTTGTTGCGCCTGGGCCAGGCTCAACACCGTGGCCGTATCAGCCGAAGCTTTGGCCAGCCGTTCGCTCGCTTGGGCGTGGGCGACTTGCAGTGTCCGGTCGCCTTGTTCATTGGCGGTCTGTGTCAGTTTCTCCGCCTCGGTGCGCGCATTGGCGACGGCTTTATCGGCTTGCTGGCTGGCGGTCAACACCGCATTGAACGCATTCACCGCGGGGCCGGGCAGACTCGATTGCACATCGACTCGTGCCACTTCGATGCCCAGTCCCTGCCCCGTCGCTGTCAGCTCGGCTAGACGTTGATTGATGCCTTGCACCAAGTCGCCGCGCAGGCGTTCGCGACGTTCGGCCGCCTGATTGTCGCTGCCGATCAGCTCCGGTCGCGCCACCAAAATGGTGTCCAGGTCTCGTGCGGCAGTCAGGGCAACGGCGCTGCGGGTGACCAGCCGATCGAGTGCTGGCAGCACATGTTCACCTTGAAGCACGAAGGCGTAAGGTTCGGTGACTTTGTAGAAAACCCGCACATCCAGTTGCACCACGCCCGCGTCACCGGTCAGCAAATAGCCCGACCCAGCGAGCGCATCGCTCAACGGTGTCGCGAAGGACGCCACCCGATCGGCCTGCAAGGCAGCATCGCTGCGAAGCAGATTCTCCACCCGACGCTCGATCACCCGGTCAGCCGCCGGCAACAAAATCACTTGTTCAACGGGGCGCGGCCAAGCCAACAGCAACCCGGCATTCTGGATGCGATCCAGCGCGCCGAAGTGCAGGACCACCGCCCGATTCTGAGGATCAATCTGCCGCACATTGGAGAATGCCCAAGCTAACGCGGCGAGAATTGTCACTCCGTACAGCGCCAAAAAAGCCAATCGCCCAGCCTGAATCCAGGGGCTACTTAACTCATGTGTTCCACGTGGAACTAAATTCATGGCTGCGACCCGGACTTGTTATCGAGGGTCGGCGGACCGTCAACCAACACCCGGAAAGGCGCGGCATCGGTGCGCAATATCAGTTTGGTGCCTGGGGTGACGATCGTGCCCAAGGTATCGAGGGAGCGCAGCAAGTTATAAAGCTGTGGCGAACCGGCATACGCACGGCCGTAAATCTGCGCGGCTTCGACACGGGATTGAGCTTCGATATCAGCCGCTTTGACCGTCGCGTCGGCCTGTACGATTCGCGCATCACGCTCGGCAGCCGATCGAATTTGCGCGGCTTCTCGCTTGCCGATGGCGGTGCGTTCAGTGGCAATTGTTTCACGCTCGGCGCGCATGCGATCGACGGTGGCAGTGAGCGTTACCGACGGCAAGGTCAAACGTTCGATGCCCACTTGCAGCACGCGAACGCCATACGTGGTCAGCAACTGCTGATCGATCTGTTTCCGCAGCTGCGCTTCGAAGTCGGCAATGTGCACTTGATTGGCGTCGGTGTTCACCAGGTTGGCCAGATCGAAACTGCTCGCGGTGGTTTCCAGTGCAGAACCGACAAACGTACGAATCTGCCGCGCCGCTTCGTCCGGCTGATTCTGCACGGCGCGCATAAATCGCTGCACGTTGTCTGGGTCGCCCTGCACCTGCCACGCCACATACGCCTGAACGATAATGCGCAAACCGTCGCGCGTGCCCACATCCTGTAGGCCGCTGGAGGTGGTGCGCAGCCGCAAGTCGACAGGAATGGCCGCTTCAAACGGTGCCGGCCAGCGCCAGCCAAGACCCGGCTCCAGCAACACCCGCGACGGATTGCCGAAGCGAGTGATCACCGTGGCCTCCCCCGAGCGAACCTGCACCAGACTGGCTGCCGCGATGGCGAACGCCACGAGCAATGCCGCCCAACCCATGCGCCGCCACGGGAATGGACCGGCTTCCTGTGGATCGCCGTGATGATGGTGATGGTGACCGTGGTGATGTCCGCCATGGCCGTGATCGTGGCCGGCGTGGTCGTCATGATCTTGAGAGTGCGACTGGCTCAATGGGTGGCTCCTGGCTGAGCGCTGGTGCGCGGCGACGCAGGATCGGCCGGCAGCGTGAAGGTACGTAGGTCGATGGTCGGCGCGTTGCTGCTGCCACCCAGACGATGATCGAGCACCAGCAACCGGGCGTTGGCCAGGCCTTGGGTGAGTTGGCTGAAGTACTGTTCCAGCACGAACGCCTGGCCGGCACTGGCATACGCTTTTTGCTCGGCAGTGAATTTCAGATCAGCCGCCTTGGCGGTGGAATTGATTTCATGCGCACTGGCCGTCGCCTGATCGCGTGCGATGCTGGCCTGCAATTGCGCCTGATTGGTCGCTTCCGTTGCCGCCCCGCGCTCACGCGAGATCAATGCCTGGGCACCAATCTGCGCCGCCTGAACCCCGTGATAAGCGTTGGCTGCACCAGCTGGCGGATGGATCGCCTCCACCACCGTGGCGAGAATTTCTACGCCGCTGTCGAGTTTGTGCAAATCAGACTGCACGGCGCGGCCTATCTCTTCGGCCAGCCCTACCCTGTCTTCGCCGAGCAAACCATCGAGGGTTCGCGAGGCAAAGTCGTGAACCAGAATCCGGCTGGCGGTGCTGCGAATCAACGTCGGTACATCAGCACTGTTGTACGTCGCGGCCAACGCCGCTCGATCGGTCAGACCGATGCGATAGACAAAACGCACGTCCATGTTGACGATCTGAAAGCTCTGCTTGTCAGCACGGCTGCTGGCGATGACCTGGGATTTATCGTTCACATGGCTGGCGTCCCACAAGCGATTGGCAATCGCCGGCGCCGGGCCTTCTGCTGGTTCCAGAACGAACGGCGCCGATGTTTCGCCAACACTTGTTGCCAACTCGTGTACGACGCCGTTTTCAACGTTCAGTACCCGGCCCAGGGGCCACGGCAAACCGGCGTGCAAACCCGGACCGAACACCTCAACCGGTTTACCGAAACGTTCATAGATGCCCCGCCCTTGCAGGGGTATTTCGTGAATGCCGGTGAGCGACCAGCCGACAATCGCCACCACTGCCATCACCGGCAAAAACGCCCGGCGCATGTAGGTGAAGGCCCAAATCTGCCGCAAGTCGATGCCGAAGCGGTTGTGAAGTTCGTGCTGCAACGCCAGCAAAGGTTGTGGCGGCCAGCGCAGCATGTCGGCGACAACACTTCGCGCCAACAACGTCGGTTCCAGTTGTTCACGGCGAGGGCTGAATAGCGATAACACCGCACGCAGCAGCAACTCGACCGCGACCAGTCCTGGCAGCATACCGATCAGCACCGCCAACCGCGCCGGCCAGACTGAGGTTTCGCTGCCGAACAACAGACACAAAGCGCTTACCACCAGGCAAATGATCGCTACCCGGCACAGTTGCGCCACCTGCCCCGCTTCAGGCCACTCGGTAACGTTTTCCTGGGCGAGTTGACGCTCAAGCACCAGCAATCCGAAGGCCAGCAACAACGACAGCGCGGCGCCGACGCTCGCCGATAATCCCAATGCCGCGGGCGGCAACGCGAGGTTCCAGAATTGGCTGATGCTGTAGATCGCCAATAGCGCCCAACCGGCGAGCCAGAGGGTCGGTGCGCCGATCTGCCCGAGCAAGCGCACCCAGCGCTGGCTGAGCCGCTCCAGCAGTCGCTCATACCAGCCTTCGGGAGAAACGATTTCATCCAAAACCACCACGGGCAGCGGTGGGCTCATCGCTTGTGCGCGCCACTTTGTCACCCACCAGGCTGATTGCAGCCCCGCAATCAGCACCAGCAAACCGGCGCCCTGATTCACCAGCAACGGGGCCCACAGCGTCAACGGCGCAAACAGCCCGACAAAAAACGACAACACCAACCCGACCGCCGCCAAGGCACTCAGGCCGATGGCGAACTGACGCAATCGCCGCCCTTGAAAAACCGCCTGCTGAAAGCGCGGCAGCCCGGCTACCTGCGTTCCATCGACTTCGAGATCGACTTGCATACCACCCCAGTGCTTATCATTGGCTACATCGCATTTCGTTACCATATAACGAAAGTGGTGAAATTTTTGTACTCATTCGCTCTATCTAAAGACGCTCAACCTGTCGCGTTGCTGAAGCCTTGACCGAAATACCCGCAAACGCACATATTACGTCCGTAATTTTAATCAAAGACTACGGTTATCCAGCCCATTCCCCTTTCAGTCCAGGAGTACATCCATGAGCACTTATGACGTCGTAATACTGGGCGGTGGCCCCGGCGGCTACAACGCAGCGATCCGCGCAGGTCAACTGGGCCTGAAAGCGGCGTGCGTGGAAGGTCGGGCGACGCTCGGCGGCACCTGCCTTAACGTCGGTTGCATGCCCTCCAAGGCGCTTTTGCATGCCTCGGAACTCTACGACGCGGCCATGGGCTCGGAATTTGCCAACCTGGGCATCGAGGTCAAACCCACCCTGCACCTCGCCCAGATGATGAAGCAGAAAGATGAAAGCGTGACCGGGCTGACCAAGGGCATCGAATTTCTGTTTCGCAAAAACAAAGTCGACTGGATTAAAGGCTGGGGCCACATCGACGGGCCGGGCAAAGTGACGGTGACCGACAGCCAGGGCGGCAAGACCGAACTGAGTGCCAAAGACATCATCATCGCCACCGGCTCCGAGCCCACTCCCCTGCCCGGCGTCGAGATCGACAACAAGCGCATCCTCGATTCCACCGGGGCGTTATCGCTGGCCGAAGTGCCGAAGCACTTGGTGGTGATCGGGGCCGGCGTCATCGGCCTGGAACTGGGCTCGGTGTGGCGGCGCTTGGGCGCTCAGGTGACGGTGGTCGAATTTCTCGACCGGATCTGTCCCGGTGTGGACGGTGAAGCAGGCAAAACCCTGCAGCGTTCATTGAGTAAACAGGGCATCAGCTTCAAGTTGAGCTCGAAAGTGACCAGTGCCACCACCTCGGCAAACGGCGTTCAGCTCAGCGTGGAGCCCGCAGCTGGCGGCACCGCCGAGTTGATCGAAGCCGATTACGTGCTGGTGTCCATCGGCCGCCGACCTTATACCCAGGGCCTGGGGTTAGAGAACGTTGGCCTCGCCACCGACAAGCGCGGCATGCTCGCCAACAAAGGCCACCGCACCGAAGCCGCTGGCGTGTGGGTGATCGGCGACGTCACGTCCGGGCCGATGCTCGCCCACAAGGCCGAAGATGAAGCCATGGCCTGCATCGAGCAGATCGTCGGCAAGGCAGGCGAGGTCAATTACGACTTGATCCCCAACGTCATCTACACCAAGCCTGAATTGGCCAGCGTCGGCAAAACTGAAGAGCAGCTCAAGGCTGAAGGCCGCGCTTACAAGGTCGGCAAATTCCCCTTCACCGCCAACAGCCGGGCGAAGATCAACCACGAGACCGAGGGCTTTGCCAAAGTACTGGCCGATGAGCGCACCGACGAGATTCTCGGCGTGCACCTTGTGGGGCCGAGTGTCAGTGAAATGATTGGTGAATATTGTGTGGCGATGGAGTTCAGCGCATCGGCTGAGGACATTGCGTTGACATGCCATCCGCACCCAACGCGATCCGAGGCGTTGCGTCAGGCGGCGATGAATGTGGAGGGGATGGCGACGCAGATGTAACCCTGAACATTGGCGGTGACAGGTCTACCGCTATCGCGAGCAGGCTCGCTCCCACAGGGATTTGTGGCGTACACAAAACCAGTGTGGGAGGGAGCCTGCTCGCGATGGGGCCGACTCGGTCTAAAGCGGCAAATGCCCCAACGGTAACGCCCCCGGCGTCTTCACCGTGTGAATCGCAAAGTTGCTGCGGATGTCGCTCACGCCCGGCAATTTCAGCAGTCGTTCCGTGAGAAAGCGGTCATACCCGCGCAAATCCGGCACCACCACTTGCAGCAGAAAATCCGATTCCCCTGACACCAGGAACGCCGAAATCACCTCCGGCAGTGCCGTGACGGCCAGGCGAAAGGCTTCGGCCTGCTCATCGTTGTGGCGCTCAACCTTAACCCCGACAAACACCGTCAGCCCAAGCCCCACTTCGTCACGATCAAGATTGGCCTGATAGCCGCGAATCACGCCGGCCTCCTCCAGCATCCGCACCCGGCGCAAACAGGGGGAAGCGGACAAACCGATCTCCTCGGCCAATTGCACATTGCTCAAGCGCCCGTCCCGTTGCAGGGCCGCCAGAATCTTTCGGTCGTAGGTATCCAGTTTCATCGCTTGGTAGATCCTGATGGTTTATTCTTCACAAAGTGGCAGGTTATGCCAATTCCCAAGCGTTTAGAAGCTGACTACGCAAGCACCTGCCCCACCCTTGAGCCCTAGACTGGCGCTACCAAATCGACAACGAATGGGGTGCAACGTGGAAGGACTCTGGCTGTTTTTCATGGCGCTGGCGGTGGTGTATCTGTTGCCCGGCCCGGACATGATTCTGCTGCTGCAAACCGGCGCCCGTCAGGGCAAAGGCGCGGCGTTGGCAACGGCGGTGGGTCTGGGCATTGCTCGTGGATGCCATGTGGCGCTTGCCGCGTTGGGGCTGGCGGCGCTGTTCAAGGCTGCGCCGTGGACCTTCGACGTGGTGCGTCTGGCGGGGGCCGCTTACCTGCTGTGGATCGGCATTCAGTGCCTGCGAACCACGATGTTGCCGAACCTGAATGGCGGCAATGCCCCCCTCGAACAACCTCGCTGGCAAGACGCAATCCAGCGCGGCTTGCTGACCAACCTGCTCAACCCCAAGGCGTTGCTGTTCTGCTCAGTGTTATTGCCGCAGTTCATCAACCCTCACGCAGGACCGGTGCTCGCGCAGTTTGCGGTATTGGGCGTACTGCTGGTCGGCGTCGGTTTGCTGTTCGACAGCGCCTACGCCTTGACCGGTGCCGCACTGGGCCGCTGGCTGCAACGCAGTCCCTCGGCCCAGCGCCTGCAACAGTGGGTGTTCGGCAGCCTGTTGATCGGCTTCGCCGTGCGGCTGACCTTTGTTCAACAGGCCTGAACCTTACTGCGCCTTACGACGGCGGCGCCGGTTGATCAATAACAGCGCCACGGCAACCACCGCGATAACCCCGCCGATCTGCAACGGCCACTTGTACGGCCGCAACACCGAACGCGTGGCGTCAGTCACCTGGGTGACATAACGTTTGCTCGCATTTTCGAAGTCGGGATACGGGCACTGGTGGCCAAAATCCACCGCCCACTCCACGTAAGGCCCTTCTTTGACATAGCGCTGGTACAGCGCACTTTGGTCTTCAAGGCTGCTGTTCCACCCTGCCGCCGAACACAATACCGCTGCAAAGGCCTGGCTGGTGTGAGGCAAGTTATCGGCGGCACGGTTGGCCAAAGCCGTTGCGACGAATCGATAGTGATAGCGCTCGTCAGGCTTCGCGGCGCTGGCTTGCTGGCGCTGGACTTCACCTTCGGCCACCAATGGTCCGACCTTCAGTTCAGCCGTCTCCAGGCTGTAATTGCCGCCAAACGTGGCGTAGTCCGGGGCCATTTCATAACCCAGAATGTCCATGCCCCACTCGCGCGCCGTCCAGGCTGCGTTGAACAGGGCGGCGGCGCGTTTGGTCGGCCACCACGCCGCATCAGCCAACTGCCGCTGCTGCGCATACAACCGGGCTTTTTTCTGTAGGTCGGGATTGTCGAAGTACACCAACGCTTCGTCGTAGCGCTCCTCGCGCAACAACCGACGCCCGAGCAAATTGCGCAGTTGCGCCGCCACCGGCAAGGGCACGTAGTTGTCACGATCCTGCTGGCTCAGCGCGGGCGGTGCCGACACTTGGGTGTCGACGTAATGCTTAAGCTCATCGACGGTCAGCACCCGCTCGGCAACGATCGCCGCATCGAACCAATAGATACTTTGGCTGCGATAAAGCTGATCGAACGCTTGCAGGTAATCCCCGCGTTGCAGCGCCAGTATCGCGCTTTCACCCTCGACCCGGCACTTGGGCTGCAGGCTTTCGAAATCGTAGTCGGGTGTGCGCCGCTCGCCCCACGACTCGTTCTGCGGGAAGGCCTGGGCCGCCTTGGCATATGCCGCAGCCGCTGCGCTTTTGTCGCCCTCACGCAGCGCCAGCTTCGCCCGCAGCCACCACGCCAGACCGCCGTCCCCGGCATGCTCAAGGAACGCTTTGGCGCTGGTGTAATCGCCCTGTTGATAATTCATCGCCGCCAGTCGGTCCGCGTTGTCCAGACTGCCGCGCGTGCTGCTTTGCAGGAGTTTGATCAGCTTCAGTTCGTTCGGCGGCTGATCACCGAAGGACCAGCCCAGGCGACTGATCAGCGACGCCGTCACCAGTTGCTGCACCGGTTTGCCCTTGAGCAACTCGGTCAACTGATCTTCAGGTATCGCCAGCAGATCCGCCATCAACAGCTTCAGCGAGGTGTAACCCACCGCCGAACCGTGGCGATTTTGCGTGGCGTACAGGTTGATGGCGCTGTTCCAGTCGCCAGCGGTGCGCGCCACGCGGGCTTGTTCGCCGAGGCTCGCGACACCGAGTTCCAGCGGGTCGTTGAAGCCCTCGATGCTCAGCTGAAGGGCCTGCTCGAAGGCTTTGCGCGACTGTGCCAACAGGTCAGGCGCTGCGTCTGCTTCGGCGCTCTGGGCAAACAGCGTCCGGCCTAATGAATAAGCGGCCCAGGTGCTGCGCAATGCGCGTTGATCCGCCGGCAGCGCCAGCACTTTCTGGAAGTATTCGGCGGCCAGCGCGTGATCACCGGCGTTGAACGCCGCCGCACCCGCCAGATAGAACCGAAGCTCGGCCGGCAGGCTCGCGCCCTGAGTGTCGACTTGATGGGCATCGCTCAGGGCGCGCAGTTGTTTGACCAGGGCTTGCTGCTCCACCGTCAACCCGGCCTGTTCGGCCTTGTCCCGCTGCTCGGCGTAGTCGGTCAACTCCATGCTGTAAGGGGACGTCTCAACGTTCTTGAGCCCTGCGATCAGATGCCCAAGGCGATTGATCTCGAATTGGAAGTTGCCTTCCGGCAGCTCCGCCAGCGACTGGGCGCGGTTGTCCAGCAAGCGCATCGGAAAGTCCGGCCCGCAGGCCATCGCCGAACCCAGCGGCAGGCTAAGGCCCAGGCAAAGCAAATGGCGGGGCCAGTTACGGGTGAACATTCGAACCTCCTTGATCAATGTGTGCGCAGCGTGCCCAACCGATGGCGCGCTGCTCGCCGGCCGGTATCCGGCCGTCGCGCAAGCGGGTGAAGGTAAGCAGATCCGGGCTTTGTTGCAATGAATAACCGGCCAGCGCATCGGCGCCATCGCAGCCGCGAACCGCCAGTGTCACGCGTTCGGGCCAGGCGTTGTCGAGATTGCCTTGATTGCTGACGCTGATGTCATAGAGGTCGTCTTGCGCGATGAGTTTCAAACTCAAGCGACTGTCGAGCGCATCTCCGCGAGCTACGGCCTTCAGGGTGTTCAGGCTCCAGGCCCGACGATCACCCGCCAGCGGCAGGCGAAACCAGATCAGGCCGGCCAGATGCGTCGGTGGGTCGGCGCGCAGCTCGGCGGCGAGTGCGCTCAGCTGCAAAGGGTCTGCCAGCAATTCCTGGCGTTTACCGGTGCGCTCGATAGGCACTTCGCTTTCCACGACTGGCGCACCGCTGGTGCCCGGCAACAGGGCCACGCCATAGGCGGGCAGCGCCAGGTAAAAGGGTTTCGGGGTGATGCGGCCCCAGGCCTTGGCCCATTGCCGGGCCTGATCGGGGTCAAACAAGCCGCGACGTGGATCGCTCACCGCATGCACCTGCAACACGCTGCTGTCGACGGTCGCCAAGAGTGCCGGCAATTCAGGGCTGTCGAGCCAGGCCGGCAATGCGGTGATGCTTAACGGCAACGCGGCGGGTAAACCCGCGCGCAAGTGCGTGAGAAATTCGCGGTAAGCCGGTAGCCGGGCGCTACCGGCGTCGTGATCGATTTCCACGCCGGAAAGCGTTAGCCCCTGCCCTTGCCAATCGCTGAGCACTTGCTGAATCTGCGCCGTGACGTCGTCCTGATCCAGCGCCTTGAGCTGGCCATCGAGACGGATCACTGCAATCAGCGGCCGGCCATCTCGTTTGAGCAACGCCGGATCAATCCGCGCCCGACTCCAGCCCGCCTGAGGAAACGCCTGCAAGGCCAGCACCCGCAAGGTTGAGAAGTCAGCGCGACTGTCTTGCAGGGCAGCGTCATGCGCCGACGTCCATTGCCGTTGCCAGACGTAGAGTTGCTGATCGAGCGGTGGCGCGTTGTGTTGCTCGCAACCGTTGAGCAGCATCAAAGCGGCAAGCACCACCGCCAGTCGAACAAAAAAATCCATGAATCCCCTTTCTCTGTAGCAGCTGCCGAGCAGCGCAAGGCTGCGTTCGGCTGCGTTCGGCTGCGTTCGGCTGCGCAGCAGTCGTAAACCCTGAGTGCACGATTTACCTAAAAAACCGCGTCGCCTGATTTTACGACTGCTTCGCAGCCGAACGCAGCCTTGCGCTGCTCGGCAGCTGCTACAAAGAGTGCCTACACCAAGGGCTTGCGAGCAATGATCACCTGACTTTTCGCCACGACCGCGTCCAGCGCCTGCTTGATCTGCGCACCCCGCGGCGACGCCAGAATGGCCTGCCACGTGTCGGCCCAGTGGTTGAGCAACGGGTGGTCAGGATTGCTGAAATCGACCTTGGCTTCCCAGAACAAAAGCATCCACATCGACCAGTAAAACCCGTACTGGCTGTGGCTGAGCACTTCCAGGCCGGCGTCGCTGACCATCGCCTTGAACTGCTCTTCGCTGATGATGCGAATGTGGTTGGGCTTCTGGAAATACTCGGGCGCCGCGATGTCTTTTTGCAGGTCTTCGGAGCTTGGGTGCGGGACGCTGAGCAAATACAGCGCACCCGGTTTGCCGACACGCACCAGTTCAGCGAGGAACTGCGCCGGATCGTCCACGTGTTCGATGACTTCGGTGGACACAACCCGAGTAGCCGTCGCATCGGCAATCGGCAGCGGGTTGCAGTCGGTGACGTGGCATTCGACGTCACGCGCCGGTGTGTCACTCAGGCGCTGACGGGTGGCTTCGACCTTGGCCGCATCGATGTCGGCGATGATGATCTTCGCCCCGCGCATGCCGCAGAAATGCACGTTGCCGCCATCACCGCAGCCGACATCCAGCAACGTGTCCTCGGCGGTCACCGGGAACCCGGTGAAGAGCTCTCCGGTTTGCTGGTTGAACCAGCCGCTGAGCATCGCGTCGTGCAGCCCGAGCATGTATGGATCGACCTTCTCGACCTTTTCCGCCACAGGCGCCGCGGGAGCGGGCGTACCCGCCGTGAGTTTCTTCAAAAGGCTCAGCATGAGGTAGCTCCAGAGGTTTGGGCGGCTGTTCGGGACGTGCCCAGGCGTTTGACCAGCGAGGCACCGCGGTTGCGCATGGGCATTTCGATAAAGCGGTAGTTGAGTTCACTCAACAAGGCGATCAACCCGCCAGCAATCATCAGCGTCAGGATCGGGTGACCCGCCGGGTTGGGCAGACCAGCGCCCTGCAAGCGGAAGGTGAATTCGCGCACCAGCAAATAAGCCGGAATGTGGATCAGGTAGATCCCGTAGGAGCGGCTGCCGACCCACGTCATCACATTCTTGAACACGCCCTGTGGCAGCAGGTAATCGCGATTGTAGGAAGCGATCCAGACCAGCACCGCGCACAACACGGCAATCGTGCCGATGCGGTAATTCGTGAAAGTGAAGCGATCCGTCGCCATGAAACTGAGCACCAGCGACAGCACGACCAGCGCCGTCACCCCGGCCCAAGGGCGGCGCAAGAACGTCGGCTCCCAGCGTAGATACGAGGGTTGCGCACTCCACATCGCCAACAGGATGCCGAGTGCCAGCGCATCGGTGCGAACCACCATCAGGATCGGTGTGCGCAACGTGAACAACTGCACCGCGACCAGCGCCAGCAAGGCCCAGACCAGATGCCTGCGACAGATCAGGATCAGCAGCGGGAACAGCAAGTAGAACTGCTCCTCCAGCGACAGGCTCCAGTACACGAAACTGGTGCCGTATTCATAGTTATAGAAGCTGTCGGCGAAGCGGAAGTTGGCGTACTGCGCGACCCCGGCCAGGGTCGCTTGCAGGTTGGCGTGCAGCGTGCCGAACGCCCCGGAGCGATTGAGGAAAATACACGCCAGCAACATCAGCGCCAGCCACAACCACGCCGACGGCAACAGTCGAAAGGCTCGGCGCAGCCAGAAATTGCGCGTCTGCTGCCAGTATTCCTGACGCGTGCTGCAACCCTGCAACGCCGGGATCAGGCTGCGCGCGATGACAAATCCGGAGATGGCGAAAAACAGATCGACGCCCCACCACGGCTGCCCCCACGCGGTGATGGCTTGCAACAGCGGCACCGGGGCCGCAAACAGGCTGTCTTGCAGGTGATGGAACAACACGCCGAGCACCGCAATGCCGCGCAATAACTCGATGTCCATGATCCGTCGGTCGTTACTCATGTCGTCCTCCTGGACGCTACTGCGCTATCCACTCGCTTCAACGCTGCGCAGATCATGCTTCGGGGGTATCCAAGGCGACGCGGGTTTCAAGGAGCTGTGCGAAGAAGGCTTTCAGTCGTTGCTCGGCGGTGGCCTGGCTGCAGAATTTCTCGAGGCTGGCCACCGAATGCGCGGACATCTGCGCGTAACGCCCGGCGTCGTTTTTGGCGACGTCATAACTGGCGCGATAGGCGCGGCACAACGACGCCCAGTTCGTCACGTAACGCAGGGTCCGGAACGCCCGGCGCGGGTCATGAGGCCAGGCAGTCAGTTCGTCGGTGGAGTCGATCAGGAACGCATTATCGGCGTCCAAGTAATCGATCATTGCCGTGGTGCGTGGCGCCACCGCCGGTTTGCCGCAAGACATGAACTCCATCAGCGGCAGGCACTGGCCTTCGCCGTAGGACGTGTTCACCACGTAGCTGGTTGCCTGCACCAGTTGCTCGTAGTCCGCATCCGCGAGGTAGCCGTAAATCAGCACGATGCGGCAGCGGTAAGATTGGTTTTTGTACAAATGGTGAAGGATGTCGGTCAGCGCTGCTTCGGCATCGTGGTGGGTCAGTTTGAGCACCAGCGTGGCGTCATCGACCTCGCGGAACGTCACGCAGAAGGCACTGAGCATGTCTTCCCAATTCTTGCGCCCGTCACCGGGGTTGAACACCGAGGTGTAGATCACGCCGTCGAGCACCAACTCGTGTTCACGGGGCGGCGCCTCGAAATCGATACCTTCACCTTCGCGTAACTGCGCCGGCCCAAAGGCCCGCAAATCCAGCGTGCGGCTGTCTGCCACGAGGCCTTTGATCTTCAGTCGCACCTGACTGGCCAGCGGCTGGCGTTGCAACTGGGCGCCACGCGCCGAGAATCGGTCCCACACCGGCGCCGGTACCGCGACGATCGGATAGTCGGCACCCATCGCCTCGCGCACGGCGTTCACCGTATAGCCGGAATGGGTAATCGCCGCGCCTGAGGCGCGCAAAACCGTGCGCCAGTCATTGCGCGGTTCGCCGGCAAAGGGTTCGTTGGGAATGGTGCTGAATTCCCACGCGAACACCGGCAAGGTCGGACAGGCGAAGTGCACAGGCGTGCAATGCGGCGGTGAGAACGACAGGAACACGCAGTCTTCCCCACGGGACAGCGCGTCGAGGTACAAGGCATCGACCTCGGTTTGCGGGTCCCTGACTTCGACCACACGGCCCAGGCGTTCCAGCACCGGCCGGTACTCCTTGAGCACGAAGTAATAGCTGTACTCCGAACGACCGAGGTTCTGGGCGATGGTGTGCTGGTTGGTTTCCGAATGAATGATGATCAGCATGAGGCGCTATCCGTCACGGCCGCTGCCGGCAAAGCCTGCGGCGTCAGCCCGAAAAAATCCGCCAGGCGCTTCTGCACCGGGGCGAAGGCGCAGTAGTCGTGCATGCGCTCGACCGCGTCACCAGACATGCGCTGGTACGCCAGCGGTTGTTCCTTGGCCATCCGGTAGCTGTTTTCGTAGGCGATTTTCAGCGAACCCCAGTCCGGTCTATAACGCAGGGTCCGATAGATGATCCGCGTGTCCTGGGGCCAGATGGTCAGCTCTTCGCTGGACTTGATCACGAACGCCACACGCTCATCGATATAATCCTCCATGGCGGTGTGGTCCGGGGCAATCACCGGCTTACCGCTGGCCATGAACTCCATCAGCGGCAGGCACAAACCTTCGCAGCGCGACGCGTTGACGTAATAACTGGCGGCTTCGTAAAGCCGCGCATATTGCGGATCGTCCAGGTAACCGTGCATCACCACCACCCGACAGGCGAACGGCGAGAGTTGCGCGAGCAAGGTCATCAGTTCGTCGTAATAGGACGACAGGTCGCTTTGGGTAATCTTCAGCACCAGCGTGGCATCCTCCGTTTCGCGGAAGGCCCAGCAGAAGGCGGTGATCAATTGATGCCAGTTCTTGCGACCGTCCCGGGGGTTGAACACCGTGACGTACACCACGCCGTCGACCTGAGTCTCGACCTGGCCGGTGGTGTCCGGCCATTGACGCGGTTCAGGCTCATGCACGGCCATCGTCTGCGGGCCAGCGATGGCCGGCAAAAATCCGGCAAGCCGTTCATGGGCGGTATCTGAAAGAAGGTCGCGAATGCCTTCCCAATACCACTGGCTCAGAAAGTGCGTGCGATGCACCCGGACGGGCAGGGTTTTGCCCATGTCCCGGTGCCACAGGTGCAGGTAATGGCGAGCAATGACGAAGCGGCGCTTCAAGGTCAGCGGCGGTGGCTTCGCGGCTTCCGCTGCAGCCTCTCGCGCGGCGATTTCTTCGGCCGTGGGCACGACAGGGATCAGAGCGTCAGCGCTGAGCCCGAGGGTACGGGTGTCGAAAATGCAGCCCTTGATCTCCAGTGTCGAACCGGCATTGACCGGGACGCTGGTGTGGTTGCTGCGAATGGCCGCGAAGTTCTCCCACAGCGGCGTGGGCAAAACCAGCACAGGGAAGTCTTCACCCATGGCCCGCCGAATCGCCCGGGCGGTGTGGCTGGAAAGCGTGATGACCCGGCCCTGGCGCGCCAGCATCTGCGTCCAGTCCTGGCGCGGGTCGTTGTCCCATTGCTCATCGGGAATCGAGTCAAACTCCCAGGCCACCACGCAGATCGTCGGGCATTCAAGGTCGTTCGGGGTTTTCTGCGGCGGCGTAAAGGACAGGAACAGGCTGTCTTGGCCGGCGGCCAGCAATTGGCGATAGAGAGGATCGACCTCGGCGGTGGAGGACACCACATGCACCCGCCCGAGGCTTTCGAGCACCGGGCGATAAGCCTTGAGCACGAAGTAATAACTGTATTCAGGACGACCAAGGCTCTGACTGATGGAACTGTCGTTGACGTCCGAGTAAAGAATGAAATTCATGGCATCCCACGATGAAGCCGCCATCCCGGCAGCCTCACTCTATGACGGCAAAGCCACGGATCGACCCGGGGTTTTCCGGTCGTCGTCCATCGTCTTCTTGCCCGTCTACGTTCTTGTTTTAATGGTCAGTTTCGCGGGGCGTGAATACCACCCGGCCGAACCCTGGATAATCGTGACGAGGGGCATTCTAAACACATCCGCTGAGGATTCGTGAACCGCCCGGCGAGAATAAATCGGGCTACGCTAACGAGAACTGACCGGTCACGGTGGGACCTGTTGAAATTGCTGCGCAATTGGCACAGATTGGCTACCAAACAACTACAACAAAACATTTCGCCTGTCTTTCGACCAAGGAATCCACCCGGTCCGTCAGACATTTCCATAAAGCCTGTGGGGAATGGACGAAATGCATGACCAAGGGGCCGCTGTTTGAAAAAGCGTCTGTTCGTTACGGGTCTCAGTGGATTCGTAGGACAACACATCCAATCTCGCCTGAAGGCTGACGCCTCGGAATGGGCGCTTCTGCCTGTCGCCGCCCGTTACGATCTCGCTGAGCCAGGCACCCTCGACGGCCTCTGGCCCGAGATGCCCGACGCAGTCATTCACCTGGCCGGCCAGACCTTCGTTCCCGACGCCTTCCGCGATCCGGCACGCACGCTGACGATCAACCTGCTCGGCACCTTGAATTTGCTTCAGGCACTCAAGTCCCGGGGGTTTAAAGGTAAGTTCCTGTACGTCAGCTCCGGCGACGTCTACGGCCAAGTGATGGAGTCGGACCTGCCGATTACCGAACTCCAGCCGCCCTGCCCGCGCAATCCCTATGCGGTGAGCAAACTGTCAGCCGAATTCCTGAGCCTGCAATGGGGCCTGAGCGAAGGCTGGCCGGTCCTGGTCGCCCGCCCGTTCAACCACATCGGCACCGGCCAGAAGGACAGCTTCGTCATCGCCAGCGCCGCGCGCCAGATCAACCGCATCAAACAAGGCCTGCAAGCCCCGCAACTGGAAGTCGGTGACATCGACGTCACACGCGATTTCCTCGATGTGGGCGATGTCGTGTCGGCCTATCTGGCGCTGTTGGAAAAGGGCACGCCGGGGCAGGTCTACAACATTTGCTCGGGGCGCGAGCAGAGCATTCGCAGTCTGATCGAACAATTGGGGGACCTCGCCCAGGTCGACCTGCAATTGATTCAGGATCCGGCGCGCCTTCGCCGCGCGGATCAGCGTCGCGTTTGTGGCAGCTCTGCCAAGCTTGCCCAGACCACAGGATGGACGCCTGAAATCACAACACAACAATCCCTGCGGGCGATCCTGTCCGACTGGGAGAAGCGAGTAAAAGAAGAATGACAAAAAGTGCATTGATCACGGGGATTACCGGTCAGGACGGCGCGTATCTGGCCAAACTGCTGCTCGACAAGGGCTACAAGGTCCACGGCCTGGTGGCACGCCGCAGCAGCGATGCGCGCTGGCGCCTGCGTGAGATGGGGGTCGAGGGCGACATCGTTTACCTGGACGGCGACATGGCCGATGCCTGCTCGGTGCAGCGTGCGGTGATCAAGTCCGCCCCGGACGAAATCTATAACCTGGCGGCGCAAAGTTTTGTCGCGGCTTCCTGGGATCAACCGGTCACCACCGGCATCGTTGATGGGCTGGGCGTGACCCACCTGCTCGAAGCGATCCGCCAGTTCAGTCCGCACACGCGTTTTTACCAGGCGTCGACCAGCGAAATGTTTGGTCTGATCCAGGCCGAGCAGCAAGACGAGAACACGCCGTTCTACCCGCGCAGCCCTTACGGCGTGGCCAAGCTGTACGGCCACTGGATCACCGTGAACTACCGCGAAAGCTTCAACCTGCACGCCAGCAGCGGGATCCTGTTCAACCACGAATCACCGCTGCGCGGCATCGAGTTCGTGACCCGCAAAGTGACCGACGCCGCCGCCCGCATCAAGCAGGGCAAACAGCAGGAACTGAGCCTGGGCAACATCGACGCCAAACGCGACTGGGGGTTTGCCGGCGATTACGTTGAAGCCATGTGGCTGATGCTGCAACAGGACAAGCCTGACGACTTCGTGGTCGCCACCGGCGTGACCACCACCGTGCGCGAGATGTGCCGCATCGCCTTCGATCACGTCGGCCTGAACTACCGCGACTTCGTGAAAATCGACCCGGCGTTCTTCCGCCCGGCCGAGGTCGAAGTGCTGCTCGGCAACCCGGCCAAAGCCCAGCGTGTATTGGGCTGGAAGCCAAAAACCGATCTGGATACCTTGATCCGCATGATGATGGATGCGGACATGAAACGCGTCGCCAAGGAGTAGGCCATGCTGATTCCTGTGATTCTCTCCGGCGGTGCCGGTACTCGCCTGTGGCCGGTGTCCCGCGAGGGCCATCCCAAGCCGTTCATGACCCTGCCCGACGGTCAGTCGCTGCTGGGCAAGACTTATCGGCGAGCGGCCGGTTTGCTCGATGGCTGGGGCGATATCGTCACGGTGACCAACCGCGACTACTACTTCCAGAGCAAGGATCACTATCAGGAGGCGCAGCTAAGTCGCCATCGCGGGCACTTTCTGCTGGAGCCGACAGGCCGCAATACGGCCCCGGCCATCGCCGCCGCCGCCCTGTCGCTGCAAGCCTTGCACGGTGATGACGCGATCATGGTGGTGATGCCCGCCGACCATTTGATCCTCAACGAAGACGCCTTGAAGTCTGCGGTCGAACACGCCGTGGCACTGGCCAAGGATGGTTTCCTGGTGACGTTCGGCGTGGTACCGACGGCCCCGGAGACCGGTTTCGGCTACATCGAGACCGGTGCGGCGCTGGACGGAAAAGGCGCCGCAAAGGTCCAGCGCTTTGTCGAAAAACCGGATCTGCAAACCGCCACGCATTACCTGGAAAGCGGCAAGTTCCTGTGGAACTCGGGGATGTTCTGCTTCTCCGTCGCGACCGTGCTGGCCGAAATGCAGATCCACGCCCCCGAGCTGCTGGAGCAGACGCAAACCTGCATGGCGCAAAGCGCCCCCGTGGAAACGGCCGGGTGCCTGCAACAGGAATTGTCCCCGGCGCTGTTCGCCGAGATCACTGACATTTCCATCGACTACGCCTTGATGGAACGCTCCGACAAAGTGGTCGTGGTACCCGCCGGTTTCGACTGGAGCGACATCGGCTCCTGGGGCGCGGTGGCCGCGCTGGTGCCGGCGGATGCGCAAAACAACCGCGCCACTGGCGACGCGGTGTTCATCGACAGCCACAACAACTTTGTCCAGAGCGAAGACCGGCTGGTGGCGGCGGTGGGTGTGGATAACTTGATAATCATCGACACCGCCGACGCGGTGCTGGTGGCCCACGCCGATCGTGCCCAGGATGTGCGCCGGGTGGCCAAGCAACTCAAGGACAAAAAGCACGAGGCCTATCGCCTGCACCGTACGGTCAGTCGGCCTTGGGGCACCTACACCGTGCTCGAAGAAGGCCCGCGCTTCAAGATCAAGCGCATCGTGGTCAAGCCCGGCGCCAAGCTGTCGCTGCAAATGCACCACCACCGCAATGAACACTGGGTGGTCGTCGAAGGCATGGCCAAGGTCACCAACAATGGCACCGGCACCCACCTGGTGGCCAAGAACGAATCGACTTTCATCGCCGCCGGTCACAAGCATCGCCTGGAAAACCCGGGCGTGATCGACCTGGTGATCATCGAAGTGCAAAGCGGCGAATACCTGGGAGAGGACGATATCGTTCGCTTCGAAGACCAATATGGCAGGACGGTTTGAATGCTGCTTTCCCTATACCGCTCACTGTGCAGCCACCGAGGGTTCATCCTCGGTAGCGTCCAGCGAGAGTTTCAGGCGCGTTACCGCAATTCGCTGTTCGGAGCCCTGTGGCCCGTACTCAATCCACTGTCGATGATCGTCGTCTACACCGTGATTTTTTCTCACATCATGCGCGCCCGCCTGCCGGGTGTGGACGACAGCATGGCCTACAGCGTGTACCTGTGCGGTGGCTTGCTGGCCTGGGGACTGTTTGCGGAAATCACCCTGCGCAGCCAGAACATGTTTCTGGAAAACGCCAACCTGTTGAAGAAAATCAGCTTCCCGCGGGTCTGCCTGCCGGTGATTGTCTTGATCAACGCCGGCATCAACTTCGCGATCATCATCGGCCTGTTCCTGGGGTTTCTGCTGGTCACGGGACGTTGGCCGGGCATGGCGTTGCTGGCGTTGATACCGCTGATGGCGTTGCAAATGATGTTCTGTGCCGGGCTGGGAATGATACTCGGCGTGTTGAATGTGTTCTTCCGTGATGTCGGGCAACTCTTCGGCATCTGCCTGCAATTCTGGTTCTGGCTGACGCCCATTGTGTACCCCATGAGCATCCTGCCGGACTGGGTTCAGCGCCTGCTGCAACTCAACCCCCTGACCAACCTGATCGTCAGCTATCAAAACTTGTTTCTCTACGGGCAATGGCCGGTCTGGAGTTCGCTGCTGCCGATTTTTGTAACCGGCGTGGTGTTCTGTCTGATCGGGCTGCGTCTGTTTCGCCAGCGCGTCGGTGAAATGGTGGATGAACTCTGATGGGGCATATTCGCGTCACCGGCCTGGGCAAGGCCTACAAGCAATACCCGAACCGCTGGAGCCGACTGGCCGAGTGGCTGATCCCGTTTTCGCCCAAGCGCCACCACCAGCACTGGGTGTTGCAAGACGTCGAATTCGAGATCGCCCCCGGTGAAGCGGTGGGCATCGTCGGGGTCAACGGTGCGGGTAAAAGCACCTTGTTGAAGATGATCACCGGCACCACCCAACCGACCTGCGGCAAGATTGAACTCGAAGGCCGGGTGGCGGCGCTGCTGGAACTGGGCATGGGCTTTCACCCAGACTTTACCGGCCGACAGAATGCAATCATGGCCGGGCAATTGCTGGGCATGCAGGTCGATGACATTGAAGCGTTGATGCCCGAGATCGAACATTTCGCGGAAATCGGCGAAGCCATCGACCATCCGGTGCGTACCTACTCCAGCGGCATGCAGATGCGCCTGGCGTTCAGCGTGGCCACCGCTCGGCGTCCGGACATCCTGATCGTCGACGAAGCGCTGTCCGTGGGCGACGCCTACTTCCAGCACAAGAGCTTCGAACGCATCCGCAGCTTCCGCAAGGCCGGCACCACCCTGCTGATCGTGTCCCATGACCGCTCGGCCATCCAGGCGATTTGCGATTCGGCCATCCTGCTCAAGGACGGCCGCATGGCCATGCACGGTAAACCCGAAGCGGTCCTGGACTACTACAACGCGATGATGGCTGAACGTGAAGGCCAGATCGTGCGTCAGGAAATGCTCGCGGACGGGGAAGTGCAAACGATTTCCGGCACCGGTGAAGCGGGCATCCTCAGCGTGCGGTTGCTGGACGAGAATGACCGCTCCATCGACGCCGCCGAGGTCGGTCAGCCCGTGGTGCTGGAGGTCCAGGTCGAAGTCCGTCAGGACATCGAGCGATTGGTGCTTGGCTTCATCCTCAAGGACCGCCTGGGTCAGATGATGTATGGCATCAACACCCATCGTCAGGACAAGGCCCTGACCGATCTGCACGCCGGAGAACGCTACACCTATCGTTTTGCCTTCGTCATGGGCCTGGGCAAGGGCAACTATTCCGTGTCCCTGAGCCTGTCGCGGCTGGACTCGCACCTGGACCGCAACTACGAATGGCGCGATTACGGGTTGGTGTTCCATGTGATCAACAACCGGCATGAAGACTTCGTCGGCTGCTCGTGGCTGGCGGCGAAAACCACCATTACCCGCTCCGGATCGACTGTTTCGGAGCGCACGCCATGACCCGTCTTCTGGTGGAATGCACCCACGTATTCCAGCACCCCAAAGTCAATTCGGGCATTCAGCGCGTGGTGCGCAACGTCATCAATCAGCTGCCGGACACTGTCGACGGTGTCGAGTGCATTCCGGTGGTGATGCTCAAGGGCAAGCTCTATCGGGTGCTGAAACTCGGCGCGTTGAACATCCCGTTTTTCGATGGCTTGATGACCTTCGGCGGACGCCTGGGACGGCTGGCTCATCGTTTCTGGCAACTGCATCAACGTTTGCACAATCGCAGCCACTCGCGAGTGGTCAAGCGCCTTCTGCACGTGGCCTACCGTCTCACGGCAATCACCTGTTTCAGCCTGCCAATACGGCTGATCGACGCCATCAACCAGTATCAACTGCCCAAACGGTGCTCGCCGCTGCAACATCAGCCGGGCGATCAACTGGTGTTGCTGGACTCTTCCTGGCACAGCGATTTCTTCCCGTTTGCCGAACAGCTCAAGCGTGAAGGCGTGGGCATCGTTTCGGTGATCTACGACCTCATCCCGCTGACTCACCCACAGTTCTACGACACGCGGCTGGTGCAGATTTTCAACGAGTGGTTCAACTGGATCACCCAAACCGCCGACGGCTACGTGGCGATTTCCGCGACGGTGCGCGATCAGGTGCGAGAAGAATTGCAGCGTCGGCTGGGTCCGGCCAAAGCCAATACGTTGTGGTTCGATTATTTTCACCTCGGCTCCGAGCTGGATTTGAGCGAAGCCACTGCTACCGTCGAGCCGCGGCTGACGCGCGTGTTCACAACACCGGAACCGGTGTTCTTGATGGTCAGCACCATCGAGCCGCGCAAGAACCACGACTACCTGCTCGACGCTTTCGAACGCGCCTGGGCCTCAGGTTCGCAAGCCCGGCTGTGCATCGCCGGGCGCATCGGCTGGAAGTGCGACGCCCTGCTCGCCCGCGTGCGCAACCACCCGCAATTGAACCAGCGCCTGTTCATGTTCAACGACCTGAGCGACACCAGTCTCGAACACGCCTATTCCCACGCCAGCGCACTGGTGTTTCCGTCCTGGGTCGAAGGTTTCGGCCTGCCCCTGGTCGAAGCGATGCAGCGCGGTTTGCCGGCCATGGGCAGCGACATTCCGATCTTTCGCGAAATCGGTGGCGAGTTCATGGCGTACTTTGACCTCACCGAACCGCAAAGCCTGGCAAACCTGGTCACCGGTTTCGAACGTTCCGGGCAATTCCCCGCAGCTCGCAACGTCGCGGACTGGCAATGGATCGGCTGGCGTGAAGCCAGTGCGCAACTGGCCGAGCGAACCCTGCGCAATCTGGTAGAAGCGCCGGTCGTGCAAGAGAGGCAACATGCGAATTGCCCTTAACGCCCGGATCCTGCAAGCCCCGCGCACCGGCATCGGCCATTACGTCGCCGAACTGGTGACAGCCCTGGCTGATGAGCCCGATGTCGAACTGACGTTGTTCCACGGTTGGGGCTGGAGTTCGGACTTGCCGGAAGCCGCCATGCCCGGTTATTCGCGACTGACGCCGTTGCTGCGGCAAATTCCGGGGGCTTATCAGGCGCGGCGCTGGCTGGAGCAGAAACGCTTCGATCAGGGTCGCTCGCAGACCATCGACCTCTATCACGAACCGAGCCTGTGGCCGCTGTCGTTCGATGGCCCGACCGTCATCACCCTGCATGACCTGACGCACCTGCACTACCCCGAGACGCAGCCCCCTTCGCGTTTGCGGGAAATAGAGCGGCGACTGGCCGACGGCGTGCAGCGTGCGCGTCTGATTCTCACCGACTCGCAGTACATTGCCGACGAAGCTCAAGCGTATTTTGCGCTGCCGGCCGAGCGTTTTGTCGTCGCGCCGTTGGGCGTGGCCGCACGTTTCCACCCAAGGGAACCTGAAGCCATCAAAGCGGTGCTCAAGGCCCACGGCGTCGAGGCGCGGGAATACTTCCTGTGTGTCGGCACCCTGGAGCCGCGCAAGAACCTGACGCTGGCCCTGCGCGCCCATGCCCGATTACCAGAAGCCGTGCGCCAGCGTTTTCCACTGCTGATCGCCGGCATGGCCGGTTGGCAGGGCGAACAGTTCAGTGATGAATTGCGCGCCGCCCTGGCCACCGGTGATGTGTGCCTGCTCGGGTATCTGCCCGATGAAGCGCTGGCACAGCTGCTGGCCGGCGCCCGGGCATTGATCTTTCCCTCGTTGTACGAAGGGTTCGGCCTGCCCGTCCTGGAAGCCATGGCCAGCGGCACCCCGGTGATTCTGACCCGGCATTCGGCCATGCCGGAAGTCGCGGGCGCCGCCGGCAACTACATAGCACCGGACGATCCAGACACCTTGCGCGATGCCATGATCCGACTTATCGATGACCCGCTGCATTGGCAGGTCTGTCGCGAAGCCGGTTTGCAACAAGCGAAGCTTTTTTCCTGGGAGCGTTGCGCGAAGGCCACGGCCCGCGCTTACCGCCAGGCAATGGGAGACTGATATGCGCGTACTGCACTTTTATAAGACCTACCTGCCCGACTCGATGGGTGGCATCGAACAGGTGATTTTTCAACTCTGCGAGAGCGGCGCGCGCCACTCGGTCGACAGTACGGTACTGACGTTGAGCAACGACCCGGCACCTGGCGTATTGCAGATTGGCCAGCACCAGCTTCATCAGGCCCGGATGGATTTTCAGATGGCCTCCACCGGTTTTTCCTACAGCGTCTTCAAGCAGTTTCGTGAGCTGGCGGCTGAGGCCGACGTGGTCAACTATCACTTCCCCTGGCCCTTCATGGACCTGGTGCATTTTTTCAGCGCCGCCCAAAAACCCTGCGTGGTGAGCTACCACTCGGACATCATTCGTCAGCGCCATTTGCTCAAACTCTACCGTCCATTGATGCGTCGTTTTCTGGACAGCGCCGACCGAATCGTCGCGGCCTCCCCCAACTACTTTCACACCAGCGATGTGCTTCAGGACTACCGCGAGAAAACCCGAGTCATCACCTATGGGTTGGACAAGTCAGGTTATCCACAGCCCGATGCTGCACGTACCGAACGCTGGCGCAAACAGGTGGGTGACCGGTTCTTCCTGTTCGTCGGCGTGATGCGCTACTACAAGGGCCTGCATATTTTGCTCGACGCAATGCAAGGGCTGAATTATCCGGTGGTGATCGTCGGGGCCGGACCACTGGAAGCCGAACTGCATGCTCAGGCCAAGGCCTTGGGCCTGCAGAATCTGCACTTCCTGGGGCGTTTGGGTGACGAGGACAAAGTGGCGTTGCTGGAGTTGAGTTACGCGGTGGTGTTTCCGTCGCACCTGCGCTCCGAAGCGTTCGGCATCTCGCTGCTCGAAGGCGCGATGTACGGCAAGCCGATGATCTCCAGCGAAATCGGCACCGGCACCAGCTACATCAACATCCACAACGAAACCGGGCTGGTGGTGCCGCCGAGTAATCCACAGGCGTTCCGTGAAGCGATGCGCACGCTGTGGGAAAACCCGACGCGTGCAGCGGAAATGGGCGTGAAGGCTGAAGCGCGGTATCGGCAGTTATTCACCGCTGATGAAATGGGCCGCAAGTGGACGGCGTTGTACGAAGAACTGCTGGAAGAGAAATCCCTGTCCTACGCGTAATCGCTTTTTTGTGGGAGCGAGTAGGCTCGCTCCCACAAAGGGATTTTCTGGGTGCTCTGGATTGTTCACAAATCCAGGACCAACGGCTGCGAACCCTGCGCCGGCACTGCGCAACAAATCAGCACCTCACCCGCATCAGGCACTTGCGCCGGAGGCTGTGGATAATTCACTGCGCCACTGATGAGGCGCGTCTTGCAGGTCCCGCAGGAACCGCCGCGGCAGCTGAATTCCGGGTGCAATCCGCGGCTTTCCGCCAGTTCCAGCAAACTGCCGCTCTCCGGCTGCCAGCGCGCCTCTTTGGCCGAGCGCTGGAACACCACCGGCACCGAAACCGTGGCAGCCGGTGGTTGCTCGATGACCACGGCGTCCTGGTCCGGCGTGCGACGCAGCGTCGACGGGCCAAAGGTTTCGGCATGAATCCTTGAGTCGCGAATGTCCAGTTCCCGCAGGGTGTCGTACAGCGCTTGGGTAAAACTGCCCGGGCCGCAGAGGACAAAGTCCACCTGGTCGTAGTCTTCCAGTTCAAGGATCGTCTTGAGCAAGTCGCCGTCAATCCGCCCGGTTAGATCGAAATCTTCCCCCTCGCGAGCATCCGGCTCCGGCTGACTGAGCAACCGCCGCACGCGTACCGCGTCACCCAGGCCATCAAGCAAACGGTCCAGCTCAGGACGAAACGGTTGATCGGCCAAGGTTCGCGAGCTCTGGAAAAACCAGGTCGGGCGGATGCCCCGCGTGCGCAGGCCTTGATAAACCACCTCACGCACCATCGACAGCAGCGGCGTGATACCGACGCCCGCCGCCAACAGCACCAGCGGTCGCCGCTCATTGGCTGCCACGGTGAAATGCCCCTGAGGTGCGCGGGCTTCCAGCACATCGCCAACACGGATCTGCTCATGCAGGTGCGAGGACACCAGGCCTTCACGCTTCACGCTGATGCGGAAAAAGTCATCGGACGGCGCGCTCGACAGGCTGTACGTGCGGATATGCACATCGCCAGCAATGTTGAATCGCAGGGGCAAATGCTGCCCGGCCTGAAACAGCGGCAACCCGGCGCCATCGGCCGGCTCCAGATAAATAGAACGGATGCTGTGGCTTTCCTGTTCGATGCGCGCCACCCGCAGCGGCCGCCAGTGATCGCCCAAGGCCTTGGCTTGCAGGCGTGCGTTTGCCTGATCCCAGGTGCCGGTCAGCAAACTGGTGGGTGATACGCCGTCAAAGCGCCAGCGCAAGGCCAGCGCCGCAGGCCGGCGCACCACGCTCTCCACCTCGAAGGTCCAGAGCCGCTCGGCCCCCTGAAAGGCTTCGACCTGCGCGCCTTCGAGGATGACGTCCGCGCGGCCGCTGAGGTGCAGCAGATCGCCCGAATTGAAATCGATGAACAGCAAACCGGCCCGAGGATTGATCAGCAGGTTGCCCAAGGTGTTGAAAAACAGGTTGCCCGCGAAGTCCGGAATGGTCAGGCGATTACCTTCCACCTGTACGAAACCGGCCTGGCCACCGCGATGAGAAACATCCACCGAGCGTTGGCCGTTGACGTCCACATAACTGGCGACAAAGAAGGTATCGGCGTCAGCGATCATCGCTTGGGCCGCCTCATCCAGCGCATTGAGGTGCTGCGCGACACGGGTTGCCGGGTCCGCCAGGGGCACCGAGCGAAACTGACGCAATTGAATGTATTGCGGGCAATTGCCGAACGATTGCTCCACCGTGACCCCGAAACCGTTCTCGGTGACAGCACCGACCCGGCCATTCATACGGTTGCGACGTCGGGTGTGCAGTTCGATACCGAGCAGACCGATCGCCGCGCCCGCTTGCAATTGCGCAGGGTCATCGCTGCCGGGCAGGCCGTCGAACTGCAACAACGCAGGCGCCGGGGAATGAGCAAACCCCGGCGGCCCTTCAAGAACACTGGCCCAAGGGTTGCCGTCGGCATCCACCGCGCCGTACAGCATGAACGGCAGTTGCTGATAGAACTGGCGGTGCTGATCCGGCATCTCGCCGCGAATCACCCTACGACCTAATGTGTCCATTCGCTCGGCCACACCCACGTGGGCCTGCAACTGTTTCTCGCCTGCGTGCCAAGGTGAACGTTCCATAACGGCTTCTCCCCTGCGCTGATCGCGCAATAAGAACGGCCCGACTGAATCGGGCCGTGAGCATCAGGCTGTTTTTTGCAGGCCGGCGACGGTACGCGGCATGGCGACAAACCCTGGCAAGGCTTCGATGCGTGTCAGCCAGGCGCGGATATTGGCGTAGTCGTCCAGCGACACATTGCCTTCCGGTGCATGGGCGATGTAGCTGTAGGCCGAAACATCGGCGATGGTGGGCTCGTTGCCGACAAGGTAGGGGGTGGCGGCCAGTTCCTGATCGATCACTTTAAGCACGGTGTGGGCGTAAGCGATCACCTCTTCGGCGTTGTAAGGCGCACCAAACACGGTGATCAGCCGGGCTCTTGCCGGGCCAAAGGCAATCGGCCCGGCAGCGACCGACAACCAGCGCTGCACCTTGGCCGCACCGACCGGATCGGTTGGTAGCCAGCGACCATTGCCGTATTTCTGCGCCAGATAGACCAGAATCGCGTTGGAATCGGCCAGCACCACGCCTTGATCATCAATCACCGGTGCCTGACCAAAGCGATTGAGCGCCAGGTAATCCGGCTGCTTGTGCGCGCCCTTGGCCAGGTCGACCAAGATCAGCTCGGTCGGCAGTTGCAGCAAGGACAGCATCAGCTCCACACGGTGAGCATGGCCAGAGCGAGGGAAGTTGTAGAGTTTGATGGCTTGCATGGTCGACTCCGCTGGATGGTGGCGCCGTTCAGGGAAGATCAGCGCCGATGGGAGCTATCTTCCCCTCTCAACCAAAACAACAGAATAACCAGAAAACGCAATCCATTATTTCAGCCAACGCAATAACCCATCAGCCGTGCAGCGCCGGGTGCTCACGTAGCACTTTCACGGCGAAGTCCACGAAACTGCGGATCCGAGCCGGCGCCTTGCGCCCACCCTGATAGACCACATGGATGGGCAACGGCGGCAGTTCGAAGTCAGCCAGCACGATTTCCAGCTCACCGGCGGCGACCTTGCTCGCCACTTGATACGACAGGACTCGGGTCAAACCCAGCCCCAGGCTCGCGGCGGTAATGGCGGCCTGATTGGCTGTGACCACAAGCCGTGGTTCCGGGCGAACGTTCAGGGGCTCCCCCGCCTCAAGGAACGGCCAGGTTCTCAGTTGGCCAATGGACGAGGTGGCGATAATCGGCACCCCGTTTAAATCATTTGGGTGCAGAGGCTTGCCGCGCTTCGCCAGAAACTCCGGAGAGGCGCAAATCACCCGCCGCACCTCGCCCACACGAATCGCATGTTGGTTGCTGTCAGGCAATTCACCAATGCGCACCGCTACATCGATGCCCTCCTCGACCATGCTCACCACCCGGTCGACGAGCAGCGCATTGATGGTGACCTCAGGAAACTGGTTGAGGTAACCGACCGTGAGCGGCGTGACGAACAACTCACCGAACAATACCGGTGCTGTAATCGTCAGTTGCCCACGAGGTTGTGCGTGACTTCCGGCTGCCGAATCCTCGGCTTCCTGCACCTCGGCGAGAATCCTCCGACAATCTTCCAGAAAACGCTGCCCCGCCTCGCTCAAATGCACGCTGCGGGTGGTACGCGTCAGCAACTGCGTGCCAATGCGCTTCTCCAGCGCCGCCACCGCCCGGGTGACACTGGCCGCCGACATCCCCAAACGCCGCGCTGCCGCAGAGAAGCCTTGGTCCTGGGCAACGGCGGCGAAGACCTGCATTTCCTGGAATCTGTCCATGGGGCAATGTCCTTCATTCGGATAAAAAAAATCGCAACCATAGGCTGCGATTTTTAGTGTTCAGTCAGCTGTGGATAACTTATTCCACCGTCACCGACTTCGCCAGGTTCCGCGGCTGGTCAACGTCCGTGCCTTTCAACACCGCCACGTAGTACGAGAGCAACTGCAGCGGGATGGTGTAGAGGATCGGCGACAGGATGTCGTGGATGTGCGGCATGTGCACAACGTGGGTGCCTTCGCCGTTGCTCATGCCTGCCTTTTCGTCTGCGAAGACGATCAATTGGCCGCCACGGGCACGGACTTCCTGGAGGTTGGATTTCAACTTCTCCAGCAGTTCGTTGTTCGGCGCCACGGTGACCACGGGCATGTCGTTATCCACAAGCGCCAACGGGCCGTGCTTCAGTTCGCCCGCCGGGTAGGCTTCGGCGTGGATGTAGGAGATTTCCTTGAGTTTCAGGGCCCCTTCCATCGCTACCGGGAATTGCGCGCCACGACCGAGAAACAGGGTGTGGTTCTTCTCGGCGAACAGCTCAGCGATTTTCTCCACAGTGCTGTCCATGGCCAGGGCTTCGCCCAGACGGGTTGGCAGGCGACGCAGTTCTTCAACCAGGGTGGCTTCGACGCCTTTGGCCAAGGTGCCGCGAACCTGACCCAAGGACAGGGTCAGCAGCAGCAGACCGACCAATTGGGTGGTGAAGGCTTTGGTCGAGGCCACGCCGATTTCGCGACCGGCCTGGGTCAGCAGGGTCAGGTCGGATTCACGCACCAGCGAGCTGATGCCGACGTTGCAGATCGCCAGGCTGGCGAGGAAGCCCAGTTCCTTGGCGTTGCGCAGCGCGGCCAGGGTGTCGGCAGTTTCGCCGGACTGGGAAATGGTGACAAACAGGGTGTCCGGCTGTACCACGACTTTGCGATAGCGGAATTCGCTGGCGACTTCGACCTGGCACGGGATGCCGGCCAGTTCTTCCAGCCAGTAACGGGCAACCATGCCGGCGTGGTAGCTGGTGCCGCAGGCCACGATTTGTACGTTGCGCACTTTGGCGAACAGCTCGGCAGCCTGTGGTCCGAATGCCTGTACCAGCACACCGTTCGGGCTAAGACGACCTTCGAGGGTGCGTTGAACCACGGCCGGTTGCTCGTGGATTTCCTTGAGCATGAAGTGGCGGAATTCACCCTTGTCGGCCGCTTCGGCGCCGTCGCGGTACTGCACGGTTTCGCGCTCGACGGACTGGCCTTTCACGTCCCAGATGTGCACGCTGTCGCGGCGAATTTCGGCGATATCGCCTTCTTCCAGGTACATGAAACGGTCGGTGACCTGGCGCAGGGCCAACTGGTCGGAAGCGAGGAAGTTTTCACCCAGGCCCAGACCGATCACCAACGGGCTGCCGCTACGCGCTGCCACCAGACGATCCGGCTGATCGGCGCTGATAACGGCCAGACCATAAGCACCGTGCAACTCTTTAACGGTGGCTTTGAGGGCCACGGTCAGATCGCGCAGGTCCTTGAGTTTGTGGTTCAACAGGTGAGCGATGACTTCGGTGTCGGTGTCCGAGGTGAACACGTAACCCAAGGCTTTCAGCTGTTCGCGCAGGGCTTCGTGGTTCTCGATGATGCCGTTGTGGACCACGGCCAGGTCGCCGGAGAAATGCGGGTGCGCGTTGCGCTCGCACGGCGCACCGTGAGTAGCCCAACGGGTGTGGGCGATGCCGAGGCGACCGACCAGCGGTTCGGCTTCAAGGGCGATTTCCAGCTCGCTGACCTTGCCCGGACGACGCATGCGCTCGAGCTTTTCGTCGTTGGTGAAAACCGCGACACCGGCGCTGTCGTAGCCACGGTATTCCAGGCGCTTGAGGCCTTCGAGCAGGATGGCGGTGATGTTACGTTCTGCGACTGCGCCGACAATTCCACACATGCTATTTCTCCTGACTGACAGCCGCGCAAATCAAATTGATGCCGCGGGCCTGAATCTGATCGCGCGCCGCAAGTGGCAGGCGTTCATCGGTAATAAGGGTATGGACGCTGCTCCAGGGCAGTTCCAGGTTGGGAATCTTGCGGCCGATCTTGTCGGCCTCCACCATCACGATTACTTCACGGGCGACGTCAGCCATGACCCGGCTCAGCCCCAGCAATTCGTTGAAGGTGGTGGTACCGCGAACCAGATCGATGCCATCGGCACCGATGAACAACTGGTCGAAGTCGTAAGAGCGTAGTACTTGCTCGGCGACCTGCCCCTGAAAGGACTCGGAATGCGGGTCCCAGGTGCCACCGGTCATCAACAGCACCGGTTCGTGTTCGAGCTCGCTCAAAGCATTGGCAACGTGCAAGGAGTTGGTCATCACCACCAGTCCCGGTTGCTGGCCGAGTTCCGGAATCATGGCGGCGGTGGTGCTGCCGCTGTCGATGATGATCCGTGCATGTTCGCGAATCCGCGTAACAGCGGCGCGAGCAATGGCTTGTTTGTATTTGGAAACCGGTTGGCCGATGTCGGCGACCAACTCCTGAGGCATGGTGATCGCTCCGCCATAGCGGCGCAGCAGCAGACCATTACTTTCAAGCGCGGCCAAATCCTTGCGAACCGTAACTTCCGAAGTTTCGAAGCGCTTGGCCAGCTCATCCACACTGACTTCGCCCTGCTCATTGAGCAAGGCGAGGATGTTGTGGCGGCGCTGGGGGGTATTGCGCTTCGACATGAGCTGGTAAGTTTCGATTCGAAAGATAACGGAAGCAATCAAAACCTATTGGCGAAACTTCGTCAAGCTGCGCAAGAAAAATATCTGTGGATAAAAAGCTTCGCGGGCAAGTCGGATCGCCGCCCGCTCGCTCCTACAGGGCCTGAGTTGTGAACAAATTTGTAAACGACCTGGATCCTGAAGAAGCGAGGCTTGCCCGCGAAGGCAATCTCAAACCGCCGCAAAGCGCTGTGGATAACTCAGCTCTTTTTGATCTTCACCGGCCGCTTCCAGCCATCAATGTTCTTCTGACGTGCCCGACCCACCGCCAACTGTGCGTTATCCACATTCTGGGTAATGGTCGAACCAGCCGCCGTCGTCGCGCCGGAAGAGATATCCACAGGTGCCACCAACGAGTTGTTGGAACCGATGAACACATCTTCACCCAATACGGTCTTCCACTTGTTGGCACCGTCGTAGTTGCAAGTGATGGTGCCCGCGCCAATGTTGGTGCGCGCGCCAATTTCGGCGTCCCCCAGATACGTAAGGTGACCGGCCTTGGCGCCTTCACCCAGATGAGCGTTCTTCAGCTCGACAAAGTTACCCACATGCGCGCGAGCCTCAAGCACCGTGCCCGGACGCAGGCGTGCGAATGGACCGGCATCGCTGCCTTCGCCCAGGATCGCGCCTTCGATATGGCTGTTGGCCTTGATCACCACGCCTTTTCGCAGGGTACTGTCCTTGATCACACAGTTCGGGCCGATCACCACGTCATCTTCAATGACGACCTTGCCTTCGAGGATCACGTTGATATCGATCAGCACATCTCGGCCGACAGTGACTTCACCGCGCACATCGAAACGGGCCGGGTCACGCAGGGTCACACCTTGAGCCATCAAGCGGCGACCGGCGCGCAACTGATAATGACGCTCGAGTTCGGCGAGCTGCTTGCGATCGTTGGCGCCCTGCACCTCCATCGCGTCATGGGGCTGCTCGGTGGCCACCACCAGACCATCGCTGACTGCCATCGCAATCACGTCGGTCAGGTAGTACTCGCCTTGGGCATTGTTGTTGGAGAGACGGCTCATCCAGCCGCCCAGTTGCGCGAAAGGCAGCGCCAGAATGCCGGTGTTGCCTTCGGTGATCGCGCGCTCGGACTCGTTGGCGTCTTTCTGCTCGACGATGGCCGTGACCTTGCCCGCGGCATCGCGGACGATGCGGCCGTAACCGGTCGGGTCATCCAGTTCGACGGTGAGCAGGCCCAGTTGTTGCGGCGCAACTTTCCTGAGCAGACGTTGCAGGGTTTCGACTTCAATCAACGGTACGTCGCCGTACAGGATCAGAACGGTGTCGGACTCGATGAACGGCACGGCCTGAGCCACCGCATGACCGGTACCCAGCTGCTTGTCCTGCAGGACGAAATTCAGATCGTCCGCCGCCAGACGCTCGCGCACCGCTTCGGCGCCATGGCCGATCACGACGTGGATGCGCTGTGGATCAAGTTGCCGGGCGCTGTGGATAACATGGCCCAGCATCGAGTTGCCGGCGATCGGGTGCAGAACTTTTGGCAACGCCGAACGCATGCGAGTGCCTTGGCCGGCAGCGAGGATAACGATTTCAAGAGACATGACTGGCTACCAATCCTGGGTGGTCAGCGGCTGCGACCAGGTTATGAAAATCGGAAAAGAAAAAAGGGTAGCCGAGGCTACCCTTTTTAATCAATCGCGCAACAAGCAATGGCCTATTAGTGGCCAAACTTCTTGCGGATCTGCTGGACGGTGCGCAGCTGAGCTGCAGCCTCGGCCAGACGTGCGGCAGCAGAACCGTAATCGAATTCCGCGCCCCGCTCATGCAAGGCCTTCTCGGCAGCCTTAACGGCTTCCTGAGCGGAGGCTTCGTCCAGGTCGGCAGCACGTTGCACGGTGTCGGCAAGAACCTTGACCATGTTCGGCTGAACCTCGAGGAAACCACCGGAGATGTAATACACCTCCTCTTCCCCGCCCTGCTTGACCAGGCGGATCGGGCCCGGCTTGAGATTAGTGATCAACGGCGCGTGACCCAGGGCGATACCAAGATCACCCAGTGCACCGTGCGCAATCACCATCTCGACCAGGCCGGAGAAGATTTCCCCTTCCGCGCTGACGATATCGCAATGGACTGTCATAGCCATCTGATTGCCTCAACCTAAATTAGCGCCCGTTGCCAGGCGCCGGGATTACAGTTTCTTGGCTTTCTCGATCGCTTCTTCGATGCCGCCGACCATGTAGAACGCTTGTTCTGGCAGGTGGTCGTAGTCACCGTTGAGGATGCCTTTGAAGCCAGCAATGGTGTCTTTCAGGGAAACGTATTTACCCGATGCACCGGTGAAGACTTCAGCCACGAAGAACGGCTGCGACAAGAAACGCTGGATCTTACGAGCACGGTTTACCAACTGCTTGTCGGCTTCCGACAGCTCGTCCATACCCAGGATCGCAATGATGTCCTTCAGTTCTTTGTAACGTTGCAGAACATACTGTACGCCGCGAGCGGTGTCGTAGTGGTCCTGACCGATTACGTTCGGGTCCAGCTGGCGCGAAGTCGAGTCGAGTGGATCGACCGCCGGGTAGATACCCAGGGAAGCGATGTCACGGGACAGAACGACGGTGGCGTCCAAGTGGGCGAAGGTGGTCGCTGGCGACGGGTCGGTCAAGTCATCCGCAGGTACGTATACCGCTTGGATCGAGGTGATCGAACCGTTCTTGGTCGAAGTGATACGCTCTTGCAGAGTACCCATCTCTTCGGCCAGGGTCGGCTGGTAACCTACTGCGGAAGGCATACGGCCCAGCAGTGCGGATACTTCAGTACCGGCCAGGGTGTAACGATAGATGTTGTCGACGAACAGCAGAACGTCGTTACCTTCGTCACGGAACTTCTCGGCCATGGTCAGGCCGGTCAGTGCTACGCGCAGACGGTTACCCGGCGGCTCGTTCATCTGACCGTAAACCAGTGCCACTTTGTCCAGAACGTTGGAATCCTTCATCTCGTGGTAGAAGTCGTTACCCTCACGAGTACGCTCACCCACACCGGCGAACACGGAATAACCGCTGTGCTCGATGGCGATGTTACGGATCAGTTCCATCATGTTTACGGTTTTGCCTACACCGGCACCACCGAACAGACCGACTTTACCACCCTTGGCGAACGGGCAAACCAGGTCGATAACCTTAATGCCGGTTTCCAGCAGGTCGTTGCCGCCCGCTTGTTCAGCGAAGGTTGGCGCAGGACGGTGAATGCCCCAGCGCTCTTCGGTGTCGATCGGGCCCGCTTCGTCGATCGGGTTGCCCAGAACGTCCATGATCCGGCCCAGCGTCGCTTTACCGACCGGTACGGAGATGGCAGCGCCAGAGTCGGTGACTTCCAGACCGCGCTTCAAGCCTTCGGTGGAACCCATCGCAATGGTACGAACCACGCCGTCGCCCAGCTGTTGCTGAACTTCGAGGGTGGTTTCAGCCGCGCTCACTACTTTCAGCGCGTTGTAGATGCTCGGTACGCTGTCGCGTGGAAATTCCACGTCGATAACGGCGCCGATGATTTGAACGATACGTCCGCTACTCATAGCTGGATCCTCTGAATATTTGAACCGTTAAACCGCGGCAGCGCCGCCGACGATTTCCGAGATCTCTTGGGTGATCGCAGCCTGACGCGCCTTGTTGTAGACCAGCTGCAAATCGCTGATCAAATCACCGGCGTTGTCGGTAGCGTTCTTCATCGCGATCATCCGCGCAGCTTGTTCAGCCGCGTTGTTCTCGACCACCGCCTGGTAGACCTGCGACTCCACGTAACGGACCATCAAGCCGTCAAGCAGCTCTTTGGCGTCCGGTTCGTACAGATAATCCCAGTGGTGCTTGAGTTCCTGATCCGGGGTTGCCACCAGCGGAATCAACTGCTCCACGGTAGGCGTTTGCGTCATGGTGTTGACGAACTTGTTGGACACCACGGACAGGCGGTCAATACGGCCGTCCAGGTAGGCATCCAGCATCACCTTGACGCTGCCGATCAGGTCATTGATCGACGGCTCTTCACCCAGGTGGCTGATAGCTGCTACGACGTTACCGCCGAAGTTGCGGAAGAAAGCCGCACCCTTGCTACCAACAACACACAGGTCAATCTCGACGCCGTTTTCGCGGTTTACCGCCATGTCCTTGACCAAAGCCTTGAACAGGTTGGTGTTCAAGCCACCACACAGACCACGGTCACTGCTCACCACGACATAACCGACGCGCTTTACTTCACGGTCGAGCATGAACGGGTGGCGATATTCCGGGTTGGCGTTGGCCAGATGGCCAATAACCTGGCGGATGCGCTCCGCATAAGGACGGCTAGCAGCCATGCGCATTTGTGCCTTGCGCATTTTACTGACCGCCACTTTTTCCATGGCGCTGGTAATCTTTTGCGTGCTTTTGATGCTCGCAATCTTACTGCGAATCTCTTTTGCGCCTGCCATGTAACACCTATCAGGTTAGCAAGCGGGAGCCTTGCGGCTCCCGCTGCGGCTTACCAGGTTTGGGTGGCCTTGAACTTCTCGATACCGGCTTTCATGCCAGCGTCGATTTCGTCATTGAAGTCACCCTTCACGTTGATCTTCGCCATCAAATCGGCGTGATCGCGGTTGAAGAAAGCAATCAGCGCTTGTTCAAAGCTACCGATCTTGGCGATTTCGACGTCAGTCAGGAACCCACGCTCAGCGGCATACAGCGACAGCGCCATGTCAGCGATCGACATTGGTGCGTATTGCTTCTGCTTCATCAGCTCGGTAACGCGCTGACCATGCTCAAGTTGCTTACGGGTCGCTTCGTCCAGGTCAGAAGCGAACTGGGCGAATGCCGCCAGTTCACGGTACTGAGCCAGAGCGGTACGGATACCACCGGAGAGCTTCTTGATGATCTTGGTCTGAGCGGCACCACCCACACGGGATACCGAAACACCGGCGTTCACAGCAGGACGGATCCCGGAGTTGAACATGGCCGATTCCAGGAAGATCTGACCGTCAGTGATGGAAATCACGTTGGTCGGAACGAACGCGGAAACGTCGCCAGCCTGGGTTTCGATGATCGGCAGTGCGGTCAGGGAACCGGTTTTGCCGGTCACTGCGCCGTTGGTGAACTTCTCTACGTATTCTTCCGAAACGCGGGATGCGCGCTCCAGCAGACGGGAGTGGAGATAGAACACGTCGCCTGGATAAGCTTCACGGCCTGGTGGACGGCGCAACAGCAGGGAAATCTGGCGGTAAGCCACTGCTTGCTTGGACAGATCGTCATAAACGATCAGCGCGTCTTCACCGCGGTCGCGGAAGAATTCACCCATGGTGCAACCGGAGTACGGTGCCAGGAATTGCAGTGCTGCAGATTCCGAAGCGCTCGCCGCCACGACGATGGTGTTAGCCAGTGCGCCGTTTTCTTCCAGCTTGCGAACCACGTTGGCGATGGTCGATTGTTTCTGACCGATCGCTACGTAGACGCAGAAAATGCCGCTGTCTTTCTGGTTGATGATCGCGTCGATCGCCAGAGCGGTTTTACCGATCTGACGGTCACCGATGATCAGCTCACGCTGGCCACGGCCGACAGGAATCATGGCATCGACAGCCTTGTAGCCAGTCTGTACAGGCTGGTCTACCGACTTACGCCAGATCACGCCTGGAGCAACTTTCTCGACCGCATCGGTCTCGGTGTTGTTCAGCGGACCTTTGCCGTCAACTGGGTTACCCAGTGCGTCGACTACGCGACCCAGCAGTTCCTTACCAACCGGAACTTCGAGGATGCGGCCGGTGCACTTGGCGCTCATGCCTTCAGCCAGAGACTGGTAGGAGCCCAAAACAACGGCACCTACGGAGTCTTGCTCCAGGTTGAGAGCCATACCGAAGACGCCGCCCGGAAACTCGATCATCTCGCCGTACATGACGTCGGCCAGACCGTGAATCCGCACGATACCGTCAGATACGCTGACGACAGTGCCTTCGTTACGGGCTTGGGAGGTCACATCGAGCTTGTCGATGCGGCCCTTGATAATTTCACTTATTTCGGAAGGATTGAGTTGCTGCATTGCTCTGCTGCCCCTTCAAACTCAAGATTTCAATGCTTCGGCAAGGCTCGCGAGTTTGCCGCGAACCGAGCCATCGATAACCAGGTCGCCGGCGCGGATGACAATGCCCCCGATAAGGGATTTGTCTTCCTCGACTTGCAGGCGCACTTCCCGGTTGAGTCGTGCACTGAGAACCTTGGCGAGTTTGTCTTGCTGTTCTTGGTTCAATGCAAAAGCACTGGTCACTTCAACGTCTACCGACTTCTCTTGTTCGGCCTTGTACAGGTCGAACAGAGCGGATATCTCCGGCAAAAGCGGGAGACGGTCGTTTTCGGCAACGACGTGAATGAAGTTCTGTGCCTTGGCATCAAACTTGTCGCCGCACACGTCAATAAACGTGGCGGCCTTGTCTGCGCTCGTCAGTCGCGGGGCCTTGAGCACGCGCTGCATAGTGTCGTCTTGCGACACTGCTGCAGCCAGGCCGAGCATGGCTGACCAAGAGGCCAGTTGCTGGTGGGCCTGGGCGTGCTCGAAGGCTGCCTTAGCGTAAGGTCGGGCCAACGTGGTCAATTCTGCCATGATCGCCCTCGCTTAAATTTCAGCAGCCAGTTTGTTTACCAGCTCCGCGTGCGCGTTTTGATCGATTGTGGAACCCAGGATCTTCTCGGCACCAGAGACTGCCAGGCTACCCAGTTGGGCACGCAGCGCGTCTTTGACACTGTTCAGTTCCTGCTCGATCTCGGCCTGAGCCTGAACCTTCACACGGTCAGCGTCGATACGGGCTTTTTCAACAGCCTCTTCAACGATCTGGTTACCGCGTTTCTTGGCTTGCTCAATGATTTCGGCTGCCTGAGCTTTTGCTTCGCGCAGTTGCTGACCCGCTTTATCTTGGGCCAGCTCCAGGTCGCGAGCTGCTCGGGCGGCAGCGTCCAGTCCATCCGCGATCTTCTTCTGACGTTCGTGCAAAGCCGCGATGACCGGAGGCCACACGAACTTCATGCAAAACAGTACAAAAATGAAGAACGCAACGGACTGGCCAATCAGGGTTGCATTAATGTTCACGCCAACACCTCGCTCGTTCGTTGCACATCACACCAATTACTCGAAGGTTCGAGTAATTAGCCAGCGAGTTGACCAACGAATGGGTTCGCGAAAGTGAAGAACAGAGCGATACCAACACCGATCATGGTTACGGCGTCGAGCAGACCGGCAACGATGAACATTTTAACTTGCAGCATTGGAACCATTTCTGGCTGACGCGCTGCGCCTTCCAGGAACTTGCCGCCCAACAGGCCGAAACCAATTGCGGTACCCAGTGCGCCCAGGCCGATCAACAGTGCAACAGCGATAGCGGTTAGACCAACTACAGTTTCCATCTTTCCTCCCGACTTTTACGTCGTATGGTTTAGGTTTTTTAGATTTTAAAGCGGTAAAACAAATCGTTTCATAGCCCTGTTCGGGCACCCACCCGTTTGACCGGGTGGGACATCAGACTAGTCGAGACTGGTCTTAATGGTTCTCTTCGTGCGCCATCGACAGGTAAACGATGGTCAGCATCATGAAGATAAACGCCTGCAGGGTGATGATCAGGATGTGGAACACAGCCCACGCCCACTGCAGAACTACGCCCAGGCCGCTAAGCCAGAGCAGACCGCTGCCGAACATCACAGCGATCAGAATGAACACCAGCTCGCCGGCATACATGTTGCCGAACAATCGCAGAGCCAGGGAGATCGGCTTGGCGATCAGGGTCACGAATTCCAGCAGGAAGTTCACCGGAATCAGCAGCGCTTGCAGGAAAATATTCTTGCTGCCGAACGGGTGCAGGGTCAGTTCGCCGATGAAGCCGCCGATGCCCTTGACCTTGATGCTGTAGAAAATGATCAACGCGAACACCGACAGGGCCATGCCCAGGGTAGCGTTCGGGTCAGTAGTGGATACGGCACGGAACGGAATGTGCGCATCACCGGTGATCAGGATGGCCAGCTGAGGAATCCAGTCGACCGGGATCAGGTCGACGGCGTTCATCAGGAAGACCCAGACGAAGATGGTCAGTGCCAACGGTGCAATCACCGGGCTACGGCCATGGAAGCTGTCTTTCACGCTGCCATCGACGAATTCGACCAATACTTCAACGAAGTTCTGCAAAGCACCAGGCTGACCGGAAGTCGCCTTCTTCGCCGCCATGCGGAAAAGAAGAACGAAGATCAGACCCAACGCAACCGACCAGCCGAGGGTATCGACGTGGAAAGCCCAGAAGCCCATTTCTTTGGCTTCTGCTGCGGTGTGGGCAAAACCCCACCCGCCAGTTGGGTGCTGACCGAAGGTCAGGTTCTGCAAGTGGTGCTGGATATAGCCCGAAGCGGTTGTCTCTGCCATGGTTGCCTCAAACGCCCTAAGGTCTCGAAAGTCTTGTTCTCATCAGCAGGGGCGCGAACCAGCTGACCAGTTGGGTCAACACGAAGACGCCGAATACAGCTAGCGGCGCCAATGGCTTCACACCTGCGAACGTCAATGCAAAGAGCACTGCCGTCAAAATCAGTTTGCCCGCCTCACCGGCATAAAAAGACCGGACGATGGCTTGGGCTGCTCGGGCGCCGGAAAACCGAAATGCCCTGTGAGCGAAATAAACATTGGGCAGCAAGGCTATCAGGCCTCCGCAGAGTCCTGAGTACCCGGCAACGACTCCGTGCCATTGCCAGAGCGCCAAAGCGGCAATCAGCAAAACGACAAACTGAGCCATTAACACCGGAAAAACTGCCAGGCGATGGAACGGCAAGCGGTTTGGCGTGCGGCTTTCCATCACAATTACTCCCCAATGGTCGGCTGCCAGAATTCAATAACTTGGCATAATTTGTGCCGACAAAATGCGCGCAGAGTATAGGGGCGGTTCAGCCCCTATTCAACTGTCAGGTAGTGATTTCCGACTGCACGCTACATGAGGAAATGTTTCAACGAATGTGCGCGAGCACACCTTGAAGCTCATCGAGGGAGTTGTAACCAATAACCAACTGCCCTTTCCCCTTCTTTCCGTGGCGGATCTGCACCGCAGAGCCTAGGCGTTCAGCCAGGCGCTGCTCGAGTCGGGCGATATCAGGGTCCTGTTTAACCGGTTCAGCAGGCTCCTGTTTGCCACTCAACCACTGGCGAACCAGTGCCTCGGTTTGGCGCACAGTCAGCCCACGTGCGACAACATGTCGCGCCCCTTCAACCTGTTGATTCTCCGGCAAACCGAGCAAAGCACGGGCATGACCCATTTCCAGGTCGCCGTGCGACAGCATGGTCTTGATAACTTCCGGCAACGCGATCAAGCGTAGCAGGTTGGCCACGGTCACGCGGGATTTGCCCACGGCTTCGGCCACTTGTTGCTGAGTCAGCTGGAATTCCTGCTGCAAACGCTGCAAGGCCACGGCTTCTTCGATGGGATTGAGGTCTTCGCGCTGGATGTTCTCGATCAGCGCCATGGCGATCGCGGTTTCATCCGGCACATCGCGAACCATCGCCGGGATGGTTTCCTGGCCAGCCTGCTGGCTGGCGCGCCAGCGGCGTTCACCAGCGATGATTTCAAAACGACCGCTGCCAATCGGACGCACCACGATCGGCTGCATCACGCCCTGGGCCTTGATCGACTGCGCCAGTTCTTCCAGCGCCTGAGGATCCATGTCCCGACGCGGCTGGTACTTGCCGCGCTGGATCAGGTCCAGGGGCAGGTGCTGCAGCTCACGCTGATCGGCCTGGACCGCTTGTTCTTCCAGCGAGCTGACAGTCGGACCACTCAGCAGTGCATCCAGTCCACGTCCGAGACCTCGTTTCTTGACGGCCATGGGGATTCCTTAAGTTGCCTGAGCGGCGGCGGTGCGTGAGTTTTTGCGTTGACGACGAACAAGCTCGCCGGCCAACGCCAGATAGGCGATAGCGCCACGCGATGCTTTGTCGTAGGCCAGCGCCGGCATGCCATAGCTGGGTGCTTCGGCCAGACGGATGTTGCGCGGGATGACGGTGTCGTACAGCTGTTCGCCGAAGTGTTCCTTGAGCTGCGCCGACACGTCGTTCATCAGGCTCAGGCGCGGGTCATACATGGTCCGCAACAGGCCTTCGACTTTCAGATTCGGGTTGAGCAATTCAGCGATGCGCTTGATGTTATCCACAAGGTCGCTCAAGCCTTCGAGCGCGAAGTACTCGCACTGCATGGGGATAATCACCCCGTCAGCCGCGACCAACGCGTTCAGCGTCAGCATCGACAATGACGGCGGGCAGTCGATCAAAATGTAATCGTAATTTTCACGGATCGGCGCCAACGCACTGCGCAGGCGACTTTCCTTCATTTGCATTTCCAGCAGAACCACTTCGGCCGCGGTCAGGTCACGGTTGGCCGGCAACAGCTGGTATCCGCCGTGCTCGGAGTAGTGCATGGCCTGAGCCAGGTCGCACTCGCCGATCAGCAGGTCGTAGACCGAGTTTTCCAGCCCGTGTTTATCCACACCGCTACCCATGGTGGCGTTGCCCTGTGGATCGAGATCGATCAACAGCACCCTGCGCTTGGTAGCGACCAGGGAAGCTGCGAGGTTGATGCAGGTGGTGGTTTTACCCACACCACCTTTCTGGTTCGCTATCGCGAATACCTTAGCCATTCTTGCTTGTGTTCCCAATCATGCCGTGCGGCGCAGTATCAGCAGATGGCGTTGGCCTTGGCAACCAGGTACGGCCAGGGCGTGTTCGCTATCGAGGTGGAAGTCTGCCGGCAATGCTACCAGCTCATCAGCCGGATGAACGCCCTTCATTGCCAGCCAGCGTGTATCGGCATCGCCCAAGTGGCGAGTCCAGTTGCTGAAGTTTTCCATGCTGCTAAACGCCCGGGAGATGATCCCGTTGAATGGCTGGGCAGGCTGGAAAGCTTCGACACGACTGTGGATAACTTGCAGGTTATCCAGTTTGAGTTCGAGTTTGACCTGGGTCAGGAAGCGGGTTTTCTTGCCGTTGCTGTCCAGACAAGTCACTTGCGAGTCTGGAAACAGAATGGCCAACGGAATACCCGGCATGCCGCCGCCGCTGCCAACGTCCAGCCAGCGACCGTTCTCGACAAACGACATCACGCTCAAACTATCGAGCAGATGGCGGGAGACCATTTCGTCCGGATCGCGCACGGCGGTCAGGTTGTAAGCCTTGTTCCATTTAATCAACAGGGCCAGGTAGCCAAGCAGCTGCGCGTGCTGGGCTTCTGTCAGCGTGACACCGAGCTGGCGAGCACCTGTGGATAACTCTTCGGCATGTTGCGAGGTGACCAACGAACTCAAGCGCTTTGCTCCAACTGACGGCCCGCGCCGCGTTTTTTCAAATGAATCATCAACAGCGAAATCGCTGCCGGCGTCACACCCGGGATACGCGACGCCTGGCCCAAAGTCTCTGGACGGGTCGCACCGAGCTTGCTCTGGATCTCTTTGGAGAGACCGGAAATGTTTGTGTAATCGATATCCACAGGCAGTTTTGTATCTTCGCTGGCCCGCAGACGAGCGATTTCGTCCTGCTGGCGATCGATGTAGCCGGCGTACTTGGTCTTGATTTCAACCTGCTCGGCGACTTGTGGATCTTCCGCGCCCCCACCGGTCACGGCGATCAGACCAGCGTAGTCGATTTCCGGACGGCTCAGCAGGTTGAGCAAATTGTATTCGTGAGTCAGTGGCGTACCGAACTTCTCGGAAATCGCATCGCCCTGCTCAGTGCCCGGGCGGACCCAGGTACTTTTCAGGCGCTGTTCTTCGAGCTCGATGCTTTCGCGTTTCTTGCAGAAAGCCGCCCAACGCGCGTCATCCACCAGACCCAGTTCGCGACCTTTTTCGGTCAGGCGCAGGTCGGCGTTGTCTTCACGCAGGATCAGGCGGTATTCGGCACGGGACGTGAACATCCGGTACGGCTCTTGAGTACCGAGAGTAATCAGGTCGTCGACCAACACCCCGATGTACGCCTCGTCGCGACGCGGGCACCAGGCGTCTTTGCCCTGCGCACGCAGCGCCGCGTTGGCGCCGGCCAGCAAACCCTGGGCGCCGGCTTCTTCGTAACCGGTGGTGCCATTGATTTGCCCAGCGAAAAACAGACCGCCGATGACTTTGGTTTCGAGGCTGTATTTCAGGTCACGCGGGTCGAAGTAGTCGTACTCGATGGCGTAGCCGGGACGAACAATGTGCGCGTTTTCCATACCGCGAATCGATTGCACGATTTGCAATTGCACGTCGAACGGCAAGGATGTGGATATCCCGTTCGGGTACAGCTCGTGCGTCGTCAAACCTTCCGGCTCGATGAAGACCTGGTGGCTTTCCTTGTCGGCAAAGCGGTGGATCTTGTCTTCGATCGACGGGCAATACCGCGGGCCGATGCCTTCGATCAACCCTGCATCGGAATACATCGGCGAACGATCGAGGTTGGCGGCAATGATTTCATGGGTGCGGGCGTTGGTGTGGGTAATCCAGCAGCTCACCTGTTTCGGATGTTGCTCTTTGGAACCCATGAAGGACATCACCGGGATCGGTGTATCCCCTGCCTGCTCGGTCATCACTGAGAAATCCACAGAACGACCGTCGATACGCGGTGGCGTACCGGTTTTCAGGCGACCGACCCGCAATGGCAATTCACGTAAGCGATGAGCCAGGGCAATTGACGGCGGATCGCCGGCACGGCCACCCGAATAATTCTGCAAGCCGATGTGGATAAGTCCACCGAGGAACGTGCCAGTGGTCAACACCACGGAATCAGCGAAGAAACGCAGACCCATCTGGGTGACAACACCGCGCACTTGTTCCTGCTCGACGATCAGGTCATCAGCGGCTTGTTGAAATATCCACAGGTTCGGCTGGTTTTCCAATGCTTCACGGACAGCGGCCTTGTACAGAACCCGGTCTGCCTGAGCACGAGTGGCACGCACGGCCGGGCCTTTGCGGCTGTTCAATACGCGAAATTGAATACCACCTTTGTCAGTAGCCATGGCCATCGCGCCGCCGAGGGCATCGATTTCTTTCACCAGATGGCTTTTACCGATCCCACCGATGGCGGGGTTGCAACTCATGGCACCGAGGGTTTCCACGTTGTGCGTCAGCAACAGGGTTTTTGCACCCATACGTGCTGAGGCCAGTGCTGCCTCGGTACCGGCATGACCGCCGCCGATGACGATCACTTCAAAACGGGAAGGGAAATCCACCACGCACCTCGTGCCTGCTTCAGTTAGGTAATCAGGAATAGTTTGAGTTCAGGTTTCTGGACCTGGTCGGCAAGTATAGGGACTTCGACCTTCCTAAAGAACCCTTTGCACAAAATTTAACCAGCTGTGGAGAAGTCGGGGTTATAGAAATTAAAAAGAGAGAAATTTATTAAATCTTTGTTTTTATGTTTATTTCTACTGACCCACATTTCTGTGGATAGATCTCTACAAGCCTTTATATTCAATATGTACAGAGATTCAAAAACCTGTGGTCATGTGCCAAGGAGGCCCTTGGATAACCGGTTTAAGCCTGTGGATGAAAGGGGTGGTTATCCACAGTGGCGGTTATCTTCAGTTTTCAGGCCCTGTTATCAACTGCCCTTACGGGCACTTACTCACAGGTCTTAATCCACAGAAACGTGCTGATCGAGCGAATCCCGGACACGGAAAACCCGCTCAAGTAGAAAGAATCTGCTCGGCACTGGAGGAAATTTAAGACAAGGGATTGAACAGACAGGCGCGAACGGCCTGTCTGTGAATATCGGAAGGACTATTTACCGATGCAGAAGCTGGAAAAAATGCGTCCCAGCAGGTCATCGGAGCTGAACGCGCCGGTGATTTCACCCAAAGAGTGCTGAGCCTGGCGCAAATCTTCAGCCAGCAGTTCACCGGCGCCCGCCAATGTCAGCTGTGCTCGGCCGTGCTCAAGGGATGCGCTGGCGTGTCGCAATGCGTCAAGGTGACGCCTGCGTGCACTGAAGCTGCTTTCCGAGGTCTGCTCGTAGCCCATGCAGGCCTTGAGATGTTCGCGCAGCAGTTCCAGTCCCATGCCGGCGGATTTTGCACTGAGGCTGATGGTGACGTGGCCATCCTCACTGACCTCCAGCGCAATGGCTTCACCTGTCAGGTCAGCCTTGTTGCGAATCAGCGTAACTTTGGCTGGATCCGGGCGGGTTTCGAGGAACTCTGGCCATAACGCGAATGGATCAAGTGCCTCAGGAGCGGTCGCATCGACCACTAGCAACACCCGATCTGCCTCGCCGATGGCTTTCAACGCCCGCTCGACGCCAATTTTTTCCACTTGGTCATCGGTATCCCGCAGACCGGCGGTGTCGACCACGTGCAGCGGCATGCCATCGATGTGGATATGTTCGCGAAGAATATCCCGGGTGGTACCGGCAATCTCGGTTACGATCGCGGCTTCTCGACCGGCCAAGGCATTCAGCAGGCTAGACTTGCCGGCATTAGGTCGGCCGGCAATGACCACGGTCATCCCATCGCGAAGCAAGGCACCTTGCCCGGCTTCGCGAAGCACTGTGGATAATTCATCGCGCACTTTGTCGAGCATGGCCAGTACGTGTCCGTCGGCCAGGAAGTCGATTTCTTCTTCAGGGAAGTCGATCGCCGCTTCGACATAGATGCGCAGGCCAATCAATTGCTCGGTGAGGTTATGCACACGCTCAGAAAATGCGCCCTGCAAGGAGCGCAGGGCATTTCGTGCAGCCTGTGCAGAACTGGCCTCGATCAAGTCGGCGATGGCTTCCGCCTGGGCCAGGTCGAGCTTGTCGTTGAGGAAGGCGCGCTCACTGAATTCTCCTGGTCGAGCCAGACGACAGCCCAGTTCCAGGCAACGATTGAGCAGCATATCGAGAACGATCGGCCCACCGTGACCCTGCAGTTCAAGCACGTCTTCGCCGGTAAATGAGTTCGGTCCCGGAAAATACAGCGCGATTCCTTCGTCCAGCACCTCTTCGTTTTCATTGAGAAACGGGCCGTAGTGGGCAAATCGAGGTTTCAATTCCCGACCGCTGATTGCCTTGGCGGCAAGGCTCGCCAACGGCCCGGAAATACGGACGATGCCTACACCGCCGCGACCTTGGGCGGTGGCGACAGCTGCGATGGTTTCCCGAGGAACGCTCATAAATCGGTACCCAGACAAAAGTGACAGATAGCAAAACGCCCCACTAGGGGGCGTTTTGAGTGGTTATCCACAGTGTAAATCAGGCAGCTGCTTTGGTAGCCGCTTCGACTTTACGAGTGATGTACCACTGTTGGGCGATGGACAGGCAGTTGTTCACAACCCAGTACAGCACCAGACCAGCCGGGAACCACAGGAAGAAGAAGGTGAAGATGATTGGCATCAGCTTCATTACCTTCGCCTGCATCGGATCCGGAGGAGTCGGGTTCAACTGCTGCTGGATGAACATGGTTGCACCCATGATGATCGGCAGAATGAAGAATGGATCCTTGATCGACAGGTCAGTGATCCACAGCATGAACGGCGCTTGGCGCATTTCAACGCTTTCCAGCAGAACCCAGTACAGCGACAGGAAAACCGGCATCTGCACGAGGATTGGCAAGCAACCACCCAGCGGATTGATCTTTTCTTTCTTGTACAGCTCCATCATGGCTTGCGACATTTTCTGCCGGTCATCGCCATGTTGCTCTTTCAGCGCAGCCAGTTTCGGTGCCACTGCACGCATGCGCGCCATGGATTTGTAGCTGGCAGCCGACAGCGGGAAGAAAATCCCTTTGATCAGCATGGTCAGGAAGATGATCGACCAGCCCCAGTTACCGATCAGCGCGTGGATGTGTTGCAGCAGCCAGAAGATTGGCTGGGCAATGAACCACAGAATGCCGTAGTCGACAGTCAATTCCAGACCTGGGGACAACTCTTTCAGCACAGCCTGGCTTTTTGGACCGGCGTACAGAACAGCGCTGACTTCGGCTTTTGCACCTGGCGCAACGGTCACTGCCGGAGCGGTGTAGCCGATGATGTAGTTGCCTTTGCTGTCTTTACGGGTCTGGACGAGGTTGTTTTCGCCCTTCGCCGGAATCCACGCGGTCACGAAGTAGTGTTGCAACCAGGCAACCCAACCGCCGTTAACGGTTTCTTTCAGCTGAGCCTTGTCCATGTCCTTCATCGACACTTTCTTGTACGGCTCGTTACTTGTCCACAGGGCTGCGCCCAGGTAAGTCGCGGTGCCGGTGGCAGTGCTGGAAGAAGGATCGGAGCTGGCATCACGCTTCAGCTGGGCGAACATCGCACCCGACCAAGGCTTGGCGCTTTCGTTATCGATCAGGTAGGAAACGGTTACGTCATACAGGCCACGTTTCACGGTGAAACGCTTGATGTAGTTGACGCCGTCCTTGCTGAACTTGAGGTCCACGACCAATTGGTCTTGACCGTCAGCCAACTGGTAAATCTTCTTCTCCGAGGAGTAAACCGGGCGACCAGCTGGACTTGCGTCCGGACCGTCGGTGCCGATCAGACCGCTCTGGGCCAGATAAGTCCGCTCGTTGCCGTTATCGAACAACTGGAATGGAATTTCCGGATGGTCCTGGCGACGTGGATACAGCGGCAACGTCAGTTGCGCAACATCACCACCTTGTGGATCGATAGCCAGGTTGAGCACATCCGTTTTGATCTGGATGAGGTCTTTGCTTACAGCTACTGGAGTTTCAGCAGGTGCAGTTGCACTGGTATCACTTGCGGCGCGTGGAATGTCGTCACTGACAGAAGCATTATTGCCAGTCGCCGTGTCCGGTAGGCCCGGTGCGGTAGTACTGGAAGCAACATTCTGAGTCGGCAGGGCAGCCTGGCCATAGTCCTGGTTCCATTTAAGAACCATAACGTAGGACACGATTGCCAGGGCGACGATCAGGATCGTGCGTTTGATATCCATGATTACTCGGCCATCGAAGAAGAACGGGAGGTAGGGATAGGTGGAACCGGGTCATAACCACCGGGATTCCACGGATGACAGCGACCTAAACGACGAAAGGTCAGCCAGCCACCGCGCAGAAGGCCATGATTTTCTATGGCTTCATACGCGTAGCAGGAACAACTGGGGTAGAAACGACAGTGACTGGCCATCAGGGGACTAATGGCATAGCGATAAAACTGGATCGGAACGAGTGCCAGTTTACGCATCGGGACTGTCTACCCCTACAGTTTCGGTTTTGACTGCTGGTACCGGCTTGCTACGTGCCAGACGCTTCCAGAGCTTGCCGAAATGCTGAATCAATTCGGGGCTTTCTACGTCACCCAAACCTTTGCGCGCGACGATAACGATGTCCCAACCGACCAGTGAATCCTGGTTCAGGCGAAACGATTCGCGCATCAGACGTTTGAGGCGATTGCGCTCGACGGAGAGCTTTACGCTCTTTTTCCCGATAACCAGCCCGAGACGGGGGTGATCGAGATCGTTGTTGCGCGCAAGGAGCAGGAGATTTTTCCCCGGAACCTTGCCGGTAGGGGAGTCAAAGACTGCCTTGAAATGCCGGGGAGTAAGCAGACGCTTTTCCCGACTGAAGTCCTGACTCACCTCCAGTGCCGGATTATCAAACTGCCAGACGCGCACGACCTTTGGCGCGACGACGCGACAGGACGGCACGACCGTTCTTGGTAGCCATGCGAGCACGGAAACCGTGGGTACGAGCGCGTTTGATAGTGCTTGGTTGGAAAGTACGTTTCATTGTCGTGTTACCTGGTTCGTCCACAACGGGCCGGAATGGCCCCCGTTTTAAGAGACCGGGGATTCTAGAGAAAGCAAGCCTCTAGGTCAATTTCCAACCAGCGTTTCCTTATAAATAGATCTCCAGGCGTTTTCTCGTCCGCAGGTCCTTCGGTAGATATAGAAATAAAGAAGGAAGTTATTTAAAGCTTTTCTGTAAAGCTTATAAAAGCTAGGGAGGCGATCATCTGTGGATAACTACCTTTGGCCCTTCTATCCCGTGCTGTACAGAGAATGACAACTACGGTGGAAAACAGGGGGCAGCCTGTGCTGCGCTGTCGGATAAGCTGTGTGTGGAATGGCCAGTTATCCACAGGCAGGTTATCCACCGAGTTTCGCCCCCACTTGTCCAGTGCCCTCATGGGCGGTTATCCACAGAGCTTATGCACATACCATTGGTCGCCTTTTTGGCGGTTAACGCGTTGATAATTCATGGCCTGTGCGCAACCTGCATGTGGATAAGTGGGCGTCTGGCCGCTACAATGGCCGCTTGTTTTTGCCTCACCGGCTTTCAACTTAGGGGATATCC